>JAHLLI010000013.1 GCA_020444245.1 Actinomycetales bacterium | reverse complement strand
CGCCATCACGAACCCCACCGCAAGGCACTAAGCCGATTGACCCAACTCAGGTTCACGTCGGCCCCGGCCGCGATCAGCAGCGACGCCGCCGTGTGGCGCAGGTCGTGGATCGTCGTCCCCTCCACACCCGCCCGCCGGGTCGCCTCCATCCACCCCGACCGCGCGCGGAAGTTCGTGTTCGTCCACACGCCCCCGCTGGGACTCGGGAACAGGTACCCGCCCGGCGCGGTGAAGGCGACCCGCGTCCGCACGTACTCGTCCAACGCCGCCGGCACCGGCACCGTCCGGCTCTGATGCGTCTTCGTCGGCCCGAACACCGCCCCGCTCGTCCGCTTGGACTGGGTCGCCGCCCGGTGCACCCGCACGCCGAGCCCGTGCGGGGTCTGCACGACGTCGTCGACCCGCAGCGCCGCCATCTCCGAGAAGCGGCACCCCGTGGTCCCGAGGAACAGCACCACCGGCTGGCACAGCGGCGGGACCGCCATGACCAGCCGGCCGAGCTGCTCGGGCCGCAGCCAGTGCGGCTCTCGCTTGGTTCCCCCGCGCGGCAGTGGCACCATCCGCGCCACGTTCACGCTCAGCCGCCGGTCGCGGATCGCGTAGTCGAACACCAGCCGCATCATCGACAGTGCCCGGCGCCGCGTCGCCGTCGCCAGCCCGCGCGCCGTGAGCGCGGACATCACCCGTTCGACGTCGGCGGCCGAGATCCCGGAGATCGGGTAGGCGCCGATCTCCGGGATGACGTACTTGTCCAGCAGGAACCGCGTGGTCTCCTGGCTGCGTACCGCCAGGTGACCGCGCGAGGCCTGCCACTCCTCGGCCAGCGCCGCGAACGTCATCCGCCCGCGCGCCGGGTCGATCCACGAGCCGGCGTCCAGCTTCGCGAGCTGGTCCGCCTCCCAGCGCTTGGCATCGACCCGGCGCCCGAACGACCGCTGCGCGATGACCCGGCCCTCGAAGAACACCTTCGCGCGCCAGGTCACCTTGCCCGTCGGGTGCGCCCGCCTGGTGACGGACATCAGCGCCGCTTCACCGGCATCGTCGGCTCGCGCTCGACCTAGGCCGCCGGGAGCAGGATCACCGTGCCCAGCCGCCGGAACGGGATCTGCTCGTGCTCGACCAGGTGGTACAGCGTCCGGGGCGGCACCCCGAGCACCCGCGCCGCGTCCTTGACGCGGTAGTACTGCCGGGCCGGGGTGGCGGGGGCGGTGTGCTGTGCGGTGGTGGTCATGACCTTCTCCTTCTGTTGGGTTGGGTGTGGCGGTGGTCAGCGACCGAGCACCGGTCCATCGGCGGACGGCGGCGGCGGCGCGGTCAAGGGATGCGGCGCGGGCTGTGGAGGCCACGGGTTCCACGGTTGCTGTGGACGCGCGGGCGGCACGACGGGCGCGGCCTGGCCGGGGTGGTGCGCCGCCCAGGTCTCGGTCGCGCTGGGCTCGGCGTGGCTGGTGGCGAGGATCTGCTCGAGCACCGCGCGGCCCGACGACGGCGCGTGGCCGGGCAGGCACTCCGGGTCGTCTTGGTCGACGACGACGTATGCGCGGTTGGTGTGGCGGCCGCGGCTCATCGCGACGTACAGGTCTTCGCGGCCCATGCCGGGCGTGGCGATCGTGTGCGTCTCGTCGACAGTCATGCCCTGGGTGCGGGCGATGGTCGTCGCGTAGCCGAGTTCGACGTGCTCGGCGATGTACTCGCCGGGCAGGCGGACAGCGGTCGCCTCGGCGTGGTTGGCGGGGCGGGCGCGGAGGGATCCGTCGGGCAGAACTGCTGTGACGTCCCAGAGGGCGCCGTTGCGGACGAACCCGTCGGCGGTGGCCAGGCGGCGGTGGTTGCGGCGGGTGACGATCCGGTCGCCGACGCCGGCCGTTAGCCCGTCGTGCAGGCTCACTCCGGTCTGGGCGACGCGGCCGGTGGTGATGCAGTCGGCGCGGATGCGGGCGTTGAGCTCGCGGACGGTCCGATTGTCGACCGCCTGCAGCACCGCTACCCGGCCCCGCTCACTGGCGGTGGTGACGGCGTCGATGGCGGCGTCGAGCATCGCGTCGTGCCCGCCAGCCGTGATGGCGCCGTGTGCCTCGTAGGCGTCGAGCGCTTCGGGGTGGGCGCGTCGGAGTTCGAGGCTGGCCCGGGCCTCCCACGGACGGGCGAACCGCCAGAGGCTGGTGAGCTCTGCGGTGGGTCCACGCCGGGCGAGCAGGCCGAACGCGCCGCCGGCGTCGACCGACCCGCGCTGCAGGTGGTCCCCGACGAGCAGCACCTTCGCGGTCGCCGCGCGGGCCTGCTCGACGATCGCGGCCAGGGTTCGGGTGTCGGCGAGGGAGGCTTCGTCGACGATGACGAGTTGGCCGGGGGAGAACCGCCACTGGTCCTGCTCGGCGCGCAGCCGCCAGTGCTCCTCGTTGGCCGCGCGCTGCTCCCGGTAGTCGCGGCTGGCCTTGCGGGTGACGGCGTCGGCGTAGCGGAGTGCGCGTGCGGTGGCGCCGTCGCCGGTGGACTCGTGCAGCCACTTGGCGGTCGTCTCGCACGGCACCCCGAGCGACTCAGCAAGTGCCCGGGCGGCAGTGGCTGACGGCGCCAGCCCTACGACGGTTCCGATGCCGTGCCGCCAGAACGAGGTCAGCGCGGCGAGGGTGGTGGTCTTGCCCGACCCGGCCGGCCCGACGAGCACGTCGAGGAGGCGGCCGGAGGTGATGACGGCCTCCGCCGCCGCGCGCTGGTCCGGGGCGAGCGCGCCGAGGTGGTGCTCGGTGCGCAGCTGGATGACGCCGAGCATCTCCGCCGGTCGGTGCGGTGCGCCGATGGTCTCGGCCGCGTCGAGGAGCACCTTCTCCGCGCCGAGCAGCTCGGTCGAGGTGAACAGCGACTCCCCGACGCGGCGGGTGGTCGGGTCGCGGTTGTCGTCTAGGTGCACGCACGCCGCCGCGGCGTCGGTCGTGATCGCGTTGAGCAGTGCGCGTCGCTCGGCGGGCGTGGCCATCCGCAGCAGCTTCGATGCGCGCACGGAGGCGGCGCCGAGGTTCCACGTCGTCCACACCGACCGCCGCGTCGAGACATCATCGAGCACCTGGGCGACCATCGCCGCCCGAACCTCCGGTCCGACATCGTGCGCGTGCAACGGCCGCCCGTAGGCGCCGGCCAGTGCCCGAGCAGCCAGATCGCGCGGCTCGAGCCCGGTGAGCGCGCGGGCACGGTTCGCACAGTCCGCCAGAAGCTCGGCCAGCGGCCGGACGATCTTCGGTGGCCGCGTCGCGCGGGTCAGGTGCTGCCGGGCACGCGTCGTCTCAACGCGGGTCGGCGCCCGGCCGTGGGTGGTCTGGAACTCGGCGAGCCACTCCTGCTCGGCGCAGTGGATCGCCTCGGCCCGGGTCGAGAAGTGCCGGAGCAGGTCCTCGCCGATCCCGTCGACCTCGAACGCCGGGTTGCGGCGCGGACCGCGGTCGCGCACCGACCACTCCACCGGCAGCCGCCGCGTCAGCTCGTCCGCGAGCAGCGCGTCATACAGCTCGGAGACGGTGACGACCGCGGCGTGCACGGTGCGCCCGTCCAGCTGCGCCATCCGCCGTCGGGGCCTTGGACCTTGTTGGCGATGACGACGTGGGTGTGCAGGTTCGGGTCCCCGGCCCGGGTGTCCCAGTGGTCGAACGCCGCGGCGACCATGCCGCGGGTGCGGACCTGATGACGCCCGGCGTCGCCGATGCGGGTGCGGATGACGCGTTGCTCGACGAAGTCCAGCGATGACGTCAGCGCCGCCCGGTGCGCGTCGTAGACGATGCTTCGCGTCGCGTCATCGGTGAGCGCCCACAGCACCGACACCGACTTCGGCGCGGTGAACGTGAGGTCGAACCCGACAACCGCGTGACGCTTCCCGTCATCGAAGGAGCCATAGGGACGCCCGAGCGCGTCATCGGTGAGCGGGTCGACGCCATCGCGGAACACGGCCGTCATCGCCGCCTCGGTCACGACCTCGCCCGCTCGGAGGCGCCGCGTGGCGTCACCGAGCCCGGCGAGTCCTTCGCCGTACCAGCGGCCGGCCGGGTTGCCGGTCTGCTCGTAGTACGCGGTCAGCGACGCCCCGGCCACGAGGCCCGCGTCGCCCGCGGCAACGTGCCGGGTCAGGTACGCGTACCCATCCCCAGCCGTCAGCTTGTGCATCGACATCACCCGCACCACCTCCCCTCGCGGCACCGTCGCTACCTGCAGGTGTGCGGCAGCGGGGGAGAAGATGCGCACCTGCCGCCGCAACGGCGCTCAGGGAGAGGTGTGCCAGCGGGCCTACCAACACGAGGTCGCTCTGCCACTTCGTTGGCGCGGCGCCTCCCGGTGAGGCATCTTCGGGCGGGCCGGGCTGCGTGCCGTCGGCCAGGCGAGCGGGAACTACGGGCCGCGGGCATCTCCCGCTCGCGGTCACGCCGTCGTACCGTGGCGAGATGTTGATCAGGTTCCTTTACCTCGACCGCACAGCGCTCGGTCAGTACGTCAGCAGCCTTGAGGGCGGCTCCGTGCAGGCGTCGACTACGCGGTCCAGCCACGGCGGTTCGTTTGAGGGTGGCGGCGACCTCAAGGTTGCGAGCGCCAAAGGCAGCCGCTCCCACGAGGAAGAGGTCGAGAAGGCTCTTGTCGACACTGAGAGCGCCCAGTTCAAGCGGCTACTGGCAGCGGCTGACGAGGACGCCGAGCGTCTCGGGTGGATTGAGGTCATGGATCCGGACGCCGACCTTGCTGGTGCCGGGGTCGGAGCAATGGTCTCCTGGGAGTGCGATGTCTTCGTGCCCAACGCCGCGAAGATGATCTCCCAGGCCGGAGGGGCCGCCCCCCTCCTTGACACGATGCGAGCCATGTTGCCGGCGGCGAGAGCTCTCGGGCTCGAGACGGGGACCATCCCCGCCGACGACGAGCTTGAGGCGATGGGGACGATGCTTCGTGGGATGCAGTCGTCGAAGGTGCTGATCGTCGGTGAGGATGACTCAACGGACTGGAAGGTGGCAGGCCACCTGTCCGGACCGGTCGAACTCGGTGACCTTGAGGGCCGAGCTCGCGTGGTTGGGAAGGTTGCCCGGATCCTTCGGGAAGGGCAGTGGAAGCCGTACCTCGCGTTCCCCGGCATGGACCTGCTGTCCAGGGAGAAGCGTCGCCTGGCCGAGAGGACGCCGCCCGCCCCTGGCAAGGAAGACGACTACCTCTACGGGCCAGCCGTCATGCTCGACATCTTGGCCGTGTACCGCTGACCAGCTCACACGTTGACTGACCCGTGAATGAACTGAAGCGGGCGCGCGGCAGCTCCGGGCGTAGCCCGGATCGTTGTTCGTGGTGTCAGGCGGCGGGGTCGAGGACGACGGTGTGGCCGAGGGCTTCGAGCTGCTGGATCAGGCGTCGGGTGCGGGCCTGTTCGGCGCCGCGGTCGGTGAGCCAGGTCGAGCCGAGGTCGGTGTAGGGCTCGTCGCGGACGAGCATCCAGTAGGCGGCGACCAGGATCGAGTGCGCGACGGCGACCCGGGCGCGGTTGCCCCCGCGCCGGGAGGCCAGGTGGGCGAACTGGGCCGCGAGGTAGGTGCCCTTGGTGCGGGAGGCGGACTGGGCGGCCTCGACGAGCATCGCGTCAAGAACCGGTTGCCCGGGCGGGCGCCGACGGGGTGGCGCCGCCCGGCGGACTCGTGCATGCCGGGGGCGACGCCGGCCCAGGACGCCAGGTTCCCGGGGCCGGCGAACCGGGACATGTCCCCGCCGGTCTCGGCGATGAACGTCCAGGCGACCAGCTTGCCGACGCCGGGGATGGTGCACAGCAGATCGATCTCGTGCGCCCACGGTGACATGGCTTGATCGAGGTGGGCGTCCAGGTCGGCGATGGCCTGCTCGGTCGCGGCGATCCGGGCCAGCAGCTGGCCCACGATCAGGGCGTGGTGGTCGTCAAAGTGGCCGGTGAGGGCCTCGGTCAGGTCCGGGATCTTGCGCCGCAGCTTCGAGCGTGCCAGGTCGGCCATCACCGCCGGGTCGCGTTCGCCGGCGACCAGCGCCGCCATCATCGCCCGGGCTGAGACCCCGGCGATGTTCGAGGCGACTGCGGAGATCTTGATCGAGGCGTCCTCCAGGAGCTTCTCCAACCGATCCGCGTCGCGGGTGCGGTCACCTTGGAGCTGCATCCGGTAGCGGGTCAGGTTCCGCAACCGGCGGATCGGGGCCTCGGGCACGAACGAGGGGGCGACCAGGCCGTGCTCGAGCAGCTGGGCGATCCACTCCGCGTCCCGCACATCGGTCTTGCGGCCCGGCACCGCCTTGATGTGGGCGGCGTTGAGCAGCCAGGTCGTCATCTGCTCCTCCAGGCAGTAGAACACCGGCTTCCAGTACGTCGAGGTCGACTCCATCGCCGCCAGCGTCACCCCGCACCCGACCAGCCAGTCGGCCATCACCCGAAGCGACCGCGTCATCGTCGGGAACGTCCGTGTCTCGGAGACCCGCTTGCCCGTGGGCCCGGGCGTGCGCACGCAGACCACGACGATCTTCTTGCCGATGTCCAGACCAGCGACCCGCTCGACCAGCACGTCCACCGCGATCACCTCCGAGAGCTCGACACCAGGGGCGTCGCCCGGAGGGGCTCACGTGATCGGAGACAGACCCGCGTGCTCGACGGCAACAATGCGACACACCCCGAGCCCCCGCGTCGAACTCTTCTGCGGGCTCGACCGCACCAGAGTCTCTCGACGTCGCCGGACGGCCCCACCATTCTCATCCCACCGACCGAACGGCGACCGCCGTACCCCCTACTCCTCTTGCATCTCTGGGATGCTCGCGGGGTCCCGCGCTGGTTCCCGGGTCCGCGGCGCTGCCGGGATGGCTCTTCCTCTTGCTGCCCGCCGGTGGGTGTGGCTCTGTGTAGTGGTTGCCTCCCGGTGACGTTCGCCGGGTGGCGGTGACGCTCGATAGAGGGCTGCGACTCGTCCCGAGAGATGCATGCGCTCCGCTGCCACGCCGACCGCAACCCGACCCGGGACACGTTCACCTCCGCCAACGGCACCGCGCCACTCGCCGCATCCTCGGGGGCGCACGGTCCGGCACCGGCTCAACCGCGGCGGCAACCGCCGGCTGAACCGCGCGTTCTACATCATGGCGATCACCCAGGCCCGCACCCCAGCCACCGCGGGCAGGGCCTACTACGACCGCAAGAGGGCCGAGGGCAAGACCGCCAAGGGAGCGATCCGCTGTCTCAAACGACAGCTGACGGACCATGTCTACAAGGCCATGCGAGTCGACGCCGCCGACGCCCGAGACGTCGCCACAGCGCCAACTCCGGCACCGGCTCGAGCGGCCTGAGGCGGCGGGGACGGCCGGCGCAAGGAGGCACGTCTGACGGCCCCGAGGGCCAGCTGCGTGACGGGGCCCCCAGCCTCACACCAGGCTCTTCGCTCGGCGATCAGACCTGACTCGTGCCACTTCGGGCTGGGGGCGTTGATGCGGGTGTGTTTGTGCAGTTCAGCGTGCTGCCGGGTTGCTGATTGACACACCCCGGGGCTGGGTAGTGTCGGCGGGTGGTGTTCGTGCGGAAGGTCCCCGGACGTGCAGGGGCCACGAAGGTGCAGATCGCCGAGCGGCGTGCGGGCCGCGATGTGGTGCTCGAGCACATCGGGACGGCTCATGACGGGGCCGAGCTGGCGGTGTTGATGGACTTGGCCCGGGCGCGGGTGCGGCCCGGGCAAGACGAGCTGGACCTCGGCATCGAAGCCGACGCCGGCCGGGGGCGCCCGGGGGTGATCATGGCCAAGTCGTCGGCAGTGTTGTGGGAGGTGCTCACCGGCGCCTACTCCGCGCTCGGGTTCGACACGATCGGGGACGAGGCGTTCGCCCAGCTGGTCTTGGCCCGGGTGGTCGAGCCGACGTCCAAGGCCGACTCGCTGCGGGTCCTGGACGAGCTCGGGGTCGCGCACGCGTCGCTGCGCACGATGTTCCGGTCCCTGGGCCGGGCCGCCGCCGGCGGCTACCGCGACCAGCTCGCCGGTGCGTGCTTCGCGCACGCCGCCACCAGCGGTGACATCTCCCTGGTGCTCTACGACGTCACGACGCTCTACTTCGAGGCCGAGCACGAAGACGACCTGCGCAAGGTCGGCTACTCCAAGGAACGCCGCGTCGACCCACAGATCGTGGTCGGGCTGCTCGTGGATCGGGCCGGGTTCCCGTTGGAGATCGGCTGCTTCGAGGGCAACAAGGCCGAGAAGCACACGATCGTCCCGATCATCACCGCGTTCGCCGCCCGTCACGCCATCGCCGACATGGTCGTGGTCGCCGACGCCGGGCTGTCCGCGGGCAACCTGACCGAGCTGGACCAGGCGGGGTTCTCCTTCATCGTCGGCTCCCGGGTCACCAAGGCCCCGATCGACCTGGCCTCCCACTTCGGCTGGCACGGAGAGGTCTTCGACGACGGGCAGCTGATCGACACCCTGACCCCCAAGACCGGCGCCAACACCGACAACGACCCGCGCCTGCGGGCCGAACCGGTCTGGGACCCGGCCATCCACACCGGCTCGTGGCGCGCGATCTGGGCGTTCTCCCGGCGACGCTACGTGCGCGACAACCGCACCCTGACCGCCCAGGAGAACCGCGCCCGCGACGTGGTCGCCGGGGCCACCACCGCCCGCACTCCCAGGTTCGTCACCACCGCCGGCGGAGCACGCGGCCTCGACGAGACCGCCCTGGCCCGCGCCAGGCGCCTGACCGGGCTCAAGGGCTACGTCACCAACATCGCAGCCACCGTGATGCCCGCCACCGAGGTGATCGGCGCCTACCACGACCTGTGGCACGTCGAGCAGTCGTTCCGGATGTCCAAGACCGACCTCGCAGCCCGGCCGATCTTTCACCACACCCGCGACGCGATCGAGGCCCACCTGACCGTCGTGCTCGCCGCCCTGGCCGTGGCCCGCTATCTCCAAGACGCCACCGGACTGAGCATCAAGAAGATCATCCACACCCTGCGCCCGCTCCAGGAGATCACCGTCCGCCTCGCCGGCCACGACCACATCGCCGCCGACCCCCTCACATCAGCCGCCCAACAGATCCTCGACGCCCTGGATCACTCACCCCGCTGACACACCCCGGTGGCACGAGTCAGGGGCCCCGAGGGCCAGCTGCGTGACGGGGCCCCCAGCCTCACACCAGGCTCTTCGCTCGGCGATCAGACCGCCCCCGCCTACCGCCAGGCTATGACCGGCACCTGGCCCCCGCCCAGGCCCTTGCACATAGAGGCCCACCAATGCGGACGCGGTCGCTCCCCTGCGAAGCAGTCCGGAGGCCGGCTAGGTCGGGGAGGCCGCGCTCACGAGTTGCTCGCCCCAGGTGGGAGGTGCGCACCAGCAGCCAGAATGCGGTCGATGTGCGCCTGCGTAGCGGGGTTGCACTGTTCGTTTGCTGCAAGGGCTGCTTGGAGCCAGCCAGGACCCTTGCGGACCGCGATCGTGGGAGCGAGGCACTCCAACTCCCCGTCCTGCACGACGACCACTCGACGCTTCTGGAGCTCCTTCACAAGAGCCTCGGCTGAAACGCGGGCCTGCTTGCGGAACGCACTCATGCCGTGAGCCTTGACCGCTTCCCACGGCGAGGCGCTCGCACGAAGTTGGGCCTTGACCTTCTCGCGATGCTCGACCGAGTAGTCCTCGCCACGGTGTGGATCCAGGACCGCCTCAACCGCCTCCAAGACGTCATCGACCCGCGCAGCCTGCCGCGGTGCAGTCAAGTCGGCAGTTGCGGCCCTCCACAAATCGCTGAGGTCGGGCGTCCAGCCGCCACCACCCACAGCGTCTACGAGGCTACTGAGCTTCGCCTCATCGGCGATCACATCGAGGTCCGGCGCTGCCACTACCGGCACTCGAACCGCCTTTAGCGCGGTGGCGACCTTGGCCATCCCATCCTTGCCGCCGGTGGGAACGAAGAGCACCTCATTGGTCGCAATTGTTGTTTCCGGTGGGCGGTCTGGGCAACCTAAGGCAGCGGCGAGATAGCCGCAGTCTGACTCCGCCTCGGCCAGTACGACGAGCCGATGGAAGAGGCCGTCGAGGACGTTCGTGTACTTGAGAACGGGATCGGTCCAGAGCAGCTGCAAGTCGTCGGCGTTCAGTTGGTGCGCCTCAGCCGGCCCGGCTTCTCGCGTCAAGCGGACGACTGACGTGCTTGCAGCGGTGGACAGGAGGCCCGAGAGGAGGTTGCGGTCATGAGTGGCGAGGATGACCTGCATTCGTCGCTCATGGGCGAGTCTGCCCAGTTCGACGCCCAGTGCATAGGCCTGAGGAGGATGCAAGAACGCCTCGGGCTCGTCGAGGAGCACCACGGGGAACGTGGCGCTCACCAGGGGAAGGAGTTGGCCAAGGAGGCTCCGCATCCCGTCGCCCTGCTCATCGAGGGGGCGCAGTGCCGCCAATGCCTGCCGGTAGTCGGCGGGAATGTTGTCGATGGGAGGCACCGGCAAGTCAACTTTTCCGACTCTTAGTCGGATCGTCCGACCGAGGGGGTCGAGTGTAAGGGGCTCCCGGAAGATCTTCTGGGTGATTGTACTTACTTCATCGAGAAGCGTCCGGTCATCCTGCAGATAGTGCACAGGATGAGTAGCAGGACTGTCCGAAGCGTCGCGCATTTCGGCTGAGCCGCCGACGGAGAAGCGTCCCTGTGCGTTGCCGTAGAAACAGACAAATGGCGCGAGGGCCCCGAGCTCGGGCGCTGACCTGGTCCAGGCTTGGGTGAGTACTAGCGGCTGCTCGACGCCTGTGTTCAGGCGCTGGAAGCCGGCCTGACCCGGGTTCGTCACAAAACTCGAGTGGTCGCCCACCCACGCTACGACATCGCCCGGGTTGCCGTCGCGCAGCAGCTTCAACGTGTCCAGGGACAGCCGCTCAAGTTCGGGATGACCGGGGCGATGCGCAAGCATCTCGTTGATTTCGCGCAGGATTGTTGACTTCCCGGCGTTGTTCGCTCCGACGATGGCCGTCACGCCGCCCGGCTCGACGTTGAAGGAGCTGCCGCCCTTGAGGTGCACCTCTTGAATCGCGAAGGCGAACCTGGACGCGTCCCCGTCGAGCAACTCTGGACGCTGCCCGCCGAAGGCCGCTCGGAAGCGCGCCTCCCAAGTGTCAGTCACAAGCCCAAGGTTGGCAGACGCCGGGCTGGCAAGCGAGGGTCCGCCTTCGCCGGTCTGATCAACCTGCGCGCTGACCCCTGCTGCCGGGAGGTCGACGTGAACATCGAGCCTGCCGTGTGCCGCACCCGCATCATCCGCGACGGTTTCGGCCACGGTGCCAGGAGGACCTCGAGCGTACGGGGCGCGGGGGGCTCCAAATGGCACCGTGCGAGCGAGCTGTGGTCAGCGCGTGGTCAGCGCGCCCTCTGGAACGGGGTCCCCACACGAACTACCCGCATGTATTTCCGCAGGTCAGCGCGTTGCCCACAGCCCAAGATCGAACTCCTAAAGCGGGTGTCGGCAGTACGAATCTGCCCAGGCGCACAGGGTGTGGACACGGGTTGACCGGCCCGGCGACCTGCCGCCGACCTCTCACGAAGCGCTGACGAGCGATCCCTTGTCTGCGACTACCTCGGACCGCCACGACCAGGCGACAACGACGACGGCGATGGTGGCCGTGACCTCGACGGCGGAGAAGAAGAGGTAGTGCGGCGTCACGTCGCTGCCGAAGCCGAGCGAGCCCAGCTGGACGACGGTCATCAGGGCGCCGGCGACGATGCTGGCGGGGCGGGCCGCCCGGCGCGGCGCGAGGCGTGAGACGAGCACCATCGCGATCGGGATCTCCATCAGCACCCCGGCCCCCAGCAGGAAGCCCGTGGTGATCGACATCCCGCCCACCTCTCCGTTGAGGAAGCCCTGCAGGTCAGGCGCGTGCATGAGCCCGAGGACGTCGCAGTACAGGTAGTTGAGGACCGCGAACACCCACAGCACAGGCAGCACCGTGCGCGGGTCGCGGCGCGTGATCGTCTCGGACACGGTCTGCGGTGCGGTCATGGCCATGGTCTCTCCCAGTCGGGTCGTCGTGCGGCGAGTTCTTATGTTGTAAGGTAATCATACGACGTAAGATCGCACAAGGGTCGGAGCGAGTGACCCGCGATGCACACCGCCGACAGGAGCGACTCGCGATCCCGGAAGGAGCGACCTGTGATCCCCGCCACCGTGAGGCAGCCGCTCAGTCGTGAGCGCATCCTGGTCGCGGCCGTCGGGCTCGCGGACGCGTACGGCATCAGCGCGGTCACGATGCGGCGGATCGGCGAGGCGCTCGACTGCGAGGCGATGTCGCTCTACTACTACGTGGAGAGCAAGGGCGCCCTGGTGGCCGGCCTCGCCGAGCAGGTCATCGGCGAGGTCGTCGCGGCCACGGCCGCAGACCCCCCCGGTGCGACGGGCTGGCGCGAGCTGGTCCTGGGACGGTGCCTCCTCGCGCGCTCCGTGATGCTGCGCCACCCCTGGGCGCCGCAGGTGATCATGTCGCTCCCGGAGGCGCCGACGGTCACCTACGCGATCTACGAGCAGCTGGTCGGGACGCTCGTGGACGCCGGCTTCACGTACGAGCTCGCGCACCGCGCGATCCACGCCCTGGGCAGCATGGTCCTCGGGTTCACCCAGGAGCTCTTCGAGCCGGCCGACGGCTCCGCGCCGACGATGACCGTCGACCAGATGCAGGCCATGACCGAGACGATGCCCCACCTGGCCGCGCTGGCCACCCCGGACATCCACGGCACGGAAGGGTCCCTCAGCACCTGTGACACCCAGGCCGAGTTCGAGTTCACGCTCGGGCTGCTCCTGGACGGGCTGGACCGAGCTCGCGCATGACGCGGTTCCGCATCGGCGCTCGTCGCGCTGCAGACTTGGCGGGCGTGACCACACGCGCCGGGCGGTGGCCGTGAAAGCCGTGGTCTACGACCGCTACGGGGCCCCTGACGTCCTGCGCGTCGAGGACGTCCCGGTGCCCAGCCCCGGCCGCGGCCAGGTGCGGGTGCAGGTCGTGGCGACGTCGATCAACCTCAGCGACTGGGAGTCCCTGCGCGGATCACCCGCGTACGCGCGGTTGGGCGGGTTGCGCACCCCCGCGCGCCGGACGCTCGGGTCGGACATCGCCGGAGTGGTCGACGCGGTCGGGCCAGGTGTGACCCGGTTCCGCCCCGGGGACGAGGTGTACGGCGACAACCTCGTGCTCAAGGGTGGTTTCGCCCAGTACGCGGTCGCGCCTGAGGCCGCGCTGGCCCACAAGCCGCCCCAGCTCACCTTCGCCGAGGCGTCCACCCTCCCGCAGGCCGGGGCGATCGCCTGGCAGGGCACGCGTCATGCCCTCCCAGGTAGCAGGGTCCTCATCAACGGCGCCGGCGGAGGATCGGGCTCGTTCGCGATCCAGCTGGCCAAGCGGCTGGGCGCCCATGTCACCGGTGTCGACAACGCCGCCAAGCAGGGGTTCATGCGGTCGGTGGGCGCGGATGAGGTGATCGACTACCGGCGGGACGACTTCACCAGGCAGACCGAGCCGTACGACCTGATCCTGGACCTCGTCGCCGGCCGGTCGGTGTTCGCCTACCGCCGGGCACTGGCCCACGGCGGGACGTACCGGTGCGTCGGAGGACCGGTACGCGCGCTGCTGCGCGTGCTCACGGTCGGCTCGGTGGTCGGGCGTCTGTCGGGTCGTTCGATCGGCGTCCTCGCGGTGAACGCGTGGCCCACCCACGTCGAGTCGTTGGCCGCGCTGTGCATCGCGGGGGATATCCGGATCCACATCGACCGCACCGTCACCCTCGAGGAGGTTCCCGACGCCATCGCTCTCGTCGGCGCCGGCAAGGTCCTCGGCAAGGTCGTGGTCCAGGTCTCTTAGCGCAGTGTCGAGCGCGCAGGGTCGACCGGGGTGTCCCTCAGTCGCGGCCGATCACGGCCACCTCGACCTCGGTACGTCGGACGAACCCGAGCGACTCGTACAGCGCGAGCGCCGCGACGTTCGTGGCCCAGGCGTGCAGGAACGCCGTGGACCCCTCGGCCGCAGCCCTCGCCGCCACCAGCCGGGACAGCCGCCGGGCGTAACCGCGGCCCTGCACGTCGGGGTGCGTGCACACGCCGCTGACCTCGACGAAGCCGGGTGGGCGCATCCGCTCGCCGGCCATGGCGACGAGGCACCCGCGCTCGCGGATGCCGACGAACCGGCCCATCCGGTGCGTTCCGGCCAGGAACGGCCCGGGCTCGGTGAGTGCCGCCAGGGCCACCATGTCCGCGGCGTCGTCCGGGCCGAGGTCAACCACGCGCTCGTCGTCGCCGGGCTCGGGTACCACCGGATCCAGGGCGACCAGCTGTACGCCGAGGGCCTCACGGCGCACGACCAATCCGTGAGGGACGCTCGGCCGCGGCACCTGGAGCAGGACCACCTGCTCTCCCGGTCCGACGAGTGCGCCGAGCGCCTCGAGCGACTCGGGGCTCTCGTCGCGGGTTCCGGCGAACACGTTGACCTCGGGGTCGTAGCGTCTCGCCGGCCCCGTGCCGACGGCGAGCCGAGCGTGGCCGCCGGTCAGCGAGGCCCACACCGGGCGGTCGAGCGGGTGCTCAGCCACGGCCGGCCCCGTCGACTGCCCGCGCCGGAAGGCCCTCCTCGAGTGACCCGTCCGGAAGGCCCTCCTCGAGTGACCCGTCCGGCAGGTCATCCTCGAGTGCCCGGTCCGGAAGGCCATCCTCGAGCGACCGGGCCAGCGCGCCGTCCTGGACGGCGCGCTCCAGCTCGGTGAGCTGCGCCAGCAGCGGTCCGTCCAACCCGGCGCACACCGCCGCGACCGCCGCGTCCACCCGGGGCCAGAGCTCTGCCTCGCACCGGGTGAGCAGCTCGCTCCCGGTGGGCGTGAGCGCGACCCGGCGAACGCGCGCGTCCGCGCCGTCGGCGGCGACCGCCACCAACCCGGCGCCGACGAGCCGTGCCACGGTGCGGGTCACGCCGGGCTGCGTGAGGCGCAGCGCCTGCGCCAGCTCGCCGACGGTCAACGGGCCGAGCCGGCCGACCGCCGCGAGCGCCGGCAGCTGGGCCGCGGGCACGTCGATACTCCGGGCGCGCAGCCACTCCTGCGTGGCTCCCTGCACGCGCTCCCCGACTCGGCGCAGTCGGCTGCCGAGGGTGAGGTGTCCGAGCTCGGCGACGACGTCCTCCATGCGCTCAAGATATATGCCTAGGTATCTATTGCCAATCCTCACGCGCTGGAGGTGACCGATGCCCGGACCGCGCTCCGATCGACGCCGTCGCGTGGAAGTTCCTCGCGGTCTGCGGGGTTGGTCCAGGCAGAGACGCCGACCACGAGAGGACACCGGGATGCGCGCACTGTGGAACGGCACCGTCATCGCCGAGACCGACGACACCGTCGTCGTGGAGGGCAACCACTACTTCCCGGCGGACTCGGTGCGCTGGGAGCTCCTGGAGGCCTCCGACCACCGCTCGACCTGCGGGTGGAAGGGCCAGGCGCGGTACTGGTCGGTGGACGACGGCAGTCGGCGTGGCACGGACGTCGCCTGGTCGTACCCCGAGCCGTTGCCCGCCGCCGGCCAGATCGCCGGCCGGGTCGCGTTCTGGCGCGGCGTGACCGTCGAGGACTGACGCGCTCACCACGCACGAGGCCGGCCCGGGGATCGTCTCCCCGGGCCCGGATCAGGGGCTGGCCCTGAGCAGTGCCGTGCCGTCGGCCGCAACGAGCTCGATGGAGTCGATCGCCGAGACCGGCAGGTCGGTCGCAGCAGGCACCGTGATGGTGCGGCCCGGCACGGCCGCCCAGGTCGCGACCTGCTGGGTCGAGCGGTCGTTGCCCACGACCACGAGGGCGTAGGTCGCGGTGGCCTGGTAGCCGCTCGGCTGCCCACCGCTCGCGCCGGCCGCGGCGTCGTCGGCATAGGTGCAGGTCAGCTCGATCCTCGTGCCCCAGGCGACCTGCTCGAACGCGACCGACGCGGTGACCGGGGACGGCTCGACGGCCTGCATGGCCACGACCTGCCCACCGGCGTCGCGGTGCCCGGTGAGCGCCACGGGCGAGGCGGGGAGCACCAGAGCGAGCACGACCGCGGCGGCCGCCGCGAGCGCTCCCGCCCCGGCCAGGCGCCGCCGTCGGCGCACTTCGCGGCGCCGGGCCGCCCAGAGCGCCCCGGCGAGGACGGACTCGGGGACCGGCGCGACGGGCGGGCCGGGCACGGCCGCGGTGAGCGGGTCGGCGTCGGCGATGCGGTCGACCAGGTCGGGTGGCACCAGGTCCAGCAGCGCGGGCAGGGAGCCCACCTCCTCGACGGCGGCGCGGCAGTCCGCGCACTCGCGCAGGTGCTGCTCGAAGGCGCTGCGCTCAGGCTCGTCGAGCGCGCCCAGCACGTAGGCCTCGGCGTCGATGCGCCAGGGGTCGGTCACCGGGTCACTCCCTTCTCCTCCAGGGCCAGGCGCAGGGCGCGCAGCGCGTAGTGGGTGCGCGACTTCACCGTGCCGTCCGGGATGCCGAGGATGCGGGCCGCCTCCGCGACCGACAGGCCGCGGAAGTAGCAGAGCACCACGACCTGCCGGTGCTCCGGCGTGAGGCGGGCGAGCGCGTCCGCGACGATCCAGCCGTCGAGCACCTCGTCGGTCCAGGTCTCCGGCCCGGCCCCGGTCTCGGGCGGCTCGTCGGTGCTGATCTCGCGGCCCGCGCGCCACTGGTCGATCACCAGGCGTCGGGACACGGTGAACAGCCAGGACCGCACGGCCCCGGGCGGCCGGGTCAGCACCTCGGGGTGGCGCCAGGCGCGGATCAGGGTCTCCTGGACGACGTCCTCGGCGCGGGCCCGGTCACCGCCGGTCAGGCGCAGGACGTACCCCCACAGGCCCCGTCCGTGCTCGGCGTGCAGGGCGACGAGCACGTCAGCGGTGCTCGTCGCCATGCCGCCACCTCCGCGCACCGCGTCGTCACCCGTGGATCGGCGTGCCGTCGGCGTCGAGGACCCACCACACGTCGTTGACGCCCTGGCCGTTCACGTCGCCCGGCTTGGCGTCCTGCGCCCAGTAGTACAGGGGCCAGCCGTCGTACGTCACCTGGGTGGCGCCGTCGGTGCGCTCGACCGTGCCGAGCTTGCCGTCGTCGGCGCCGGTCCCGGCGGCGGGCGCGCCATCGGTGAGCAGGGGCGGCCAGGCCGAGGCGCACTGGTCGTAGCAGGTGCTGGGACCGCCCTGGGTGTCCTTGTCGAACATGTACAGCGTCATCCCCGCCTGGTCGACCAGGACGTCTCCGAGCGAGGTCGAGCCCACCTGGACGGCTGTGCCCGAGCCGGCCTCGGCCGGGGAGCCGGCGCCGTCCGACGAGGACTCGGTGGTGGCCGTGCTCGCGGACGGTGCCCCCGCGTCCGAGGCGGCCTGGGCCGCGCACCCGCTCAGGGCGAGCAGTGCCACGCCTGCCACCGCCCAGTGCCGGGTCCTGAGCCGGGGTCGGGTCCCTCGTGCCTGGTCCATCGCGATCCTCCTGTGTCGACGTCTCGGTCGACGGTGATACGGGCCGGCGGGCCGATCGGTTCACCGCAGGGTGCGGGGAGCGGTCCGAGACGAGCGCGGGAGGTGGTGCGCGGGAGGGGGCAGCGAAAGGAGCGGGCAGCGAAGGATGCGATGGCGCCCGGGTTCGCGCCCGTGCCGACCGGGTGAACCGTCGCGCGCGTCTCGACGTAGTCCTCCCGAGGGCGCCGACGAGGGTCGCCGGTGCCCGTGAGGAGGTTGGGATGGCTGCTCTCCCTGTGATCCGGTCCCTGACGTCGGCGTCGGTGATGCTCTCCGGCGTGGTCCACCTCGTGCTCTGGGCGCAGGGCATGTCGGCGCTGTCGGTGGTCGGACCCGCGTTCCTGGTCAACGCGGTCGCCGGCCTGGCGCTCGGGGTGGTCCTCCAGGCCTGGGACCACTGGCTCCCGCTGCTCGCGTCCGCGGCGTTCGGCGCCGCCACGCTTGGGGCGTTCGTGCTGTCCACGACGGTCGGGTTCTTCGGCGTGCACGAGCAGTGGCAGGGCGCCGCGGTCTGGCTCGCGGCGGTGTCCGAGGCGGTGGCGGTCGTGCTCGGGCTGGCGGGGACGTGGTGGTGGGCGCGGTCGGTGAGGCGCCGCGAGCCGGTGCCGGCCGCCGCCGGCGGAGCGGGCTTCGGCTGAGGGACCCGTACGGTCGCGCGACGCCGAAGGGCCCCCGCCGGTGTCGGCGAGGGCCCCTCGATGTGATCAGGTCAGGGCGCCATGCGGCCGTGGCCGCCGCCGTGCCCGCCCGGGCCCATGCCGCGCCCGCCCATGCCCTGCCCGCCCAGGCCGATCGGGTCGCCGGCCACGTGGGCGGCGAGGATCGCGTCGGCCTCGGACTGGGTCAGCGTGCCCGCGTCGACGCGCTCGGCCAGCATGTCCTCCAGCGCCGCGGTGCGCTCGGCCTGTCGATCGGTGGCGAACGACTCCAGCGCCGCGGTCACCTTGGCGACGTCCACGTCGAGCGCGTCGGCCAGGTACGTGGCTTCGGCGGCCCGGCGCTCGGCCAGGTCCGCGTCGGACAGGTCGCGGCCGCGCTCGGTCACGGGGTTGTCGGCGTGGTAGGCCACCAGCGCCGCGGACACGTCGTCCGCCGAGACGCCGAGCTTGTCGGCGAGGTAGTCGGCGACGGCGCTGACGCCGAAGCGCCCCGCGGTGCCGTCGTTCGACCAGCCGCGCATGCCCCCGCCCGCGCCGGTGCCGTCGCACCACGACGGCGTCGAGATGTCGCCGTCCGTGGTGGCCGCGGACGCGGCACCCGCCGTGCCCAGTGCCGCAGCGATCACGATCGCGCTGCCGGCCACACCGGCGCCGATCTTGGTTCGCAGCCTCATCGTTCTGTCCTCCATGGTTGTCGTCGAGCTCAGTGGTACGAGCCTCGCGGGCCCGGATGAGAACGGGAGTGCGTCGGTGATGAAGCCTGTGTGAAGGCCGCGCAGCCGTTGCCGAGGCGCCTGCCGGGTTGACCTGTCTACGGGTGCACGGTCGACCGTTGCGGCATGGACACCACCGCACCGTCGCGCCTCGTCGTCGACCTCGAGCTCACTCTCGCCGGCACGCCTCGGGAGGTGTTCGGCCTGCTGTGCCCCGTCCGGGAGTACGACTGGATCCCGGACTGGTCGTGCACGATGGTCCACAGCGTCAGCGGTGTGGCCGAGCTGGGCTGCATCTTCACCCGGGAGCGGGGCGAGACATGGATCACCACGCGGTACGAGCCGCCGACCCGGATCGACTACACGATCGTGCTCCCGGGGCTGACCGTCCGGACCCTGTCGTTCGTGCTGACCGCCAGCGGTCCGCGGACGACGTCGGCGGCGCTGCGCAGCACGGCGACCGCGCTCGGTCAGGACGGGGTTCGGGAGGTCCTCGGCTGGACGGCCGAGGACCAGCGACGGATGTGGCGGCTCCGCGAGGCGCAGCTGAACCACTACCTGAGCACGGGCAGCCTCCTGGCGCTCGACCCGACCCCGACCGCGACGGGGTGACGGTCGGGCGGCTCGCCGCCCGGTTCGGCCTCTCGCGGACCACGTTGCTGTACTACGACCGGCTCGGGCTGCTGCGGCCGTCGAGGCGCACCGCAGCCGGGTACCGGATCTACGACGCGGCCGACGTCGCGCGGCTGGCCACGATCTGCGGGCTGCGGCGGGCGGGGCTGCCCCTGGCGGAGATCCCGCGGGCGGTGGACTCCGACACTCCCCAGCTCGTCGCAGCGTTGGCGATCGGGCTCACCGAGCTCGCCGATCAGATCGAGGTCCTGCGTGGCCGTCAGCGGACCATCCTCAGCGCGCTCGCCGCGGGCCGCGAGGGCGACCGGACCTGGTCGCTCGACAAGGCGTCGCTCACCGAGCTGCTGGACGGTGCGGGGATCGGTGCCGATCGCCAGGAGGCCTGGCACGCCGCCGCGGAGCAGGCCGACGGGGGTCTGCACCAGCAGCTCCTGGAGTCCCTCGAGCTGCCTGCCGACGAGGTCGCGCGGATCCGCGGGCTCGCCTCGGGTGTCGTCGAGGGTGGCCGGGGCGCACACCACCCGTAGCGCAGACGACCTGACCTCGGACGCGTCCGCGAAAAGTGCGCCGGAGGCCCGCGCACCCGGTGCGAGGATGACCCGGTGCTGCTGACCATGACCACCGACGCCGAGGGCGCGAGCGATCTCGGCTACCTGCTGCACAAGCACCCCGGCCGGGTCCAGGAGTTCGAGCAGTCGTTCGGGGTCGCGCACGTGTTCTATCCCGAGGCGACCGACGAGCGGTGCACGGTGGCACTGCTGCTCGAGGTCGACCCGGTGGCGCTGGTGCGCGGCAAGGGGCAGCGGGACGCGGGCTTCAGCCTGGCCCAGTACGTCAACGACCGGCCGTACGCCGCGTCCTCGATGCTCGCGGTCGCACTCGGACGGGTGTTCCGCACCGCGCTCGCCGGGCGGTGCGAGGCGCGGCCCGAGCTGGTGGACCGGACGTGGCCGCTGGAGGTGCACGCGCCTGCAGTGCCGTGCCGCGGTGGCGGGGAGGTCGCCGAGCGGCTGTTCGGGCCGCTGGGCTGGCAGGTCGACGCGACTCCGATCCCGCTCGACCCCGAGATCCCCGCGTGGGGCGACTCGCGCTACGTCGACCTGCGGCTGACCGGCACGATGCGGCTGGCCGACGCCCTGTCCCACCTGTACGTGCTGCTGCCCACGCTCGACGCGGCGAAGCACTACTGGGTCGGATCCGACGAGGTGGACAAGCTGGTCCGGGCCGGGGGTGCGTGGCTGGCCGGGCACCCGGCGCGCGAGGAGATCGCCCGGCGCTATCTGGCACACCGCACGACGCTGGCGGCGTCGGCGATCGCACGGCTGGCGGAGGTGGACGACGCCACCCCGGAGGAGCTCGACGACGCGATCGCGCAGGAGGAGCCCAGGTCGGTCCCGCTGGCCCGGCTGCGCCGCGAGGCCGTGCTCGCGGCGCTGCGCGAGGTGGGCGCACGCAGCGTGGTGGACCTGGGCTGCGGCGAGGGCGAGCTGCTGTCCCTGCTGCTCGCCGAGGGCTTCGAGCGTCTGCTCGGGGTGGACGTCTCGCCGCGGGCCCTGACCTCCGCGGCCCGGCGGCTGCACCTGGACACGCTGCCGGACCGGCTGCGCTCGCGGATCGACCTGATCCAGTCCTCGGTGACCTACACCGACGCACGGGTCGCCGGGTTCGACGCTGCCGTGCTGACCGAGGTGGTCGAGCACCTCGACCCGCCGCGGCTCGCAGCGCTCGAGCGTGCGGTGCTGGGCACGGCGGCGCCCGCGACCGTGGTGGTGACCACGCCGAACGCCGAGCACAACGTCCGCTACCCGACCCTGGCGGCGGGCGCGATGCGTCACCGCGACCACCGCTTCGAGTGGACCCGCGAGGAGTTCGCGGCCTGGGCGCAGGCGGCAGCCGGCCGCTTCGGGTACACCGTCGAGCTGCGCCCGGTGGGCGCCGTCGACCCCGAGGTCGGCCCGCCGACCCAGATGGCCGTCTTCCGCGCGGAGGTGGCGCGATGAGCGACCCGCGCGTGCTGCCCGTGCCGGCGCTGTCCCTGGTCGTCCTGATCGGGGTCTCCGGGTCCGGCAAGTCGACGTTCGCCGCGCGCCAGTTCGGCGAGTTCGAGACGTTGAGCTCGGACTTCTGCCGCGGTCTGGTGGCGAACGACCCGAACGACCAGGCAGCCACCGCCGCGGCGTTCGACGTGCTGCACCACATCGCCGGTCACCGCCTGGACGCCGGTCTGCTGACCGTGGTGGACGCCACCAACGTGCAGCAGTCCGCACGCAAGTCCCTGGTGGACCTCGCGCGCTCGCACGACGCGCTGCCCGTCGCGATCGTCCTGGACGTCCCCGAGGACGTGTGCCTGGCGCGCAACCGGGCCCGCGGCGACCGCGACTTCGGCGACCACGTCGTGCGCCGCCAGCGCGACCAGCTGCGCAAGTCCCTGCGCGGGCTGTCCCGCGAGGGGTTCCGCACCGTGCACGTGCTGCGCGGCGTCGACGAGGTCGAGGCCGCGGTGATCGAGCGCGTCCCGCTGCGCAGCGACCTGCGCGAGCAGCACGGCCCGTTCGACGTGATCGGCGACGTGCACGGCTGCCGCGGCGAGCTCGAGGCGCTGCTCGACCGCCTCGGCTACACCCTGGTGCGCGACGACGCGGGCCGCCCGGTGGACGCCGCGCACCCCGAGGGACGCCGCGCGGTGTTCCTCGGCGACCTGGTGGACCGCGGCCCGGACAGCCCCGGCGTGCTGCGCCTGGTGATGGGCATGGTCGCCGCGGGCCACGCCCTCGCGGTCCCAGGCAACCACGAGAACAAGCTGGTGCGTGCCCTGGACGGGCGGGGCGTCCAGGTCTCCCACGGCCTGGCCGAGACCCTGGCCCAGCTCGACGCCGAGCCACCGGAGTTCCGAGCCGCGGTGCGCGAGTTCGCCGACGGCCTGGTGGCGCACCTGGTGCTGGACGACGGGAACCTGGTGGTCGCGCACGCGGGGCTGAAGGAGGCGTTCCACAACCGGGCGTCGGGGCGGGTGCGCTCGTTCGCGCTGTACGGCGAGACCACCGGGGAGACCGACGAGTACGGCCTGCCGGTGCGCTACCCGTGGGCCGACGACTACCGCGGCCGGGCGACGGTGCTCTACGGCCACACCCCGGTGCCCGAGCCGGTGTGGGTCAACAACACCATGTGCCTGGACACCGGGTGCGTGTTCGGCGGGCACCTGACCGCGCTGCGCTACCCGGAGAAGGAGATCGTCCAGGTCACGGCGCGGCGCGTCTGGTACGAGCCGGCCCGGCCGTTCCCCGCCGCCGGCCAGGAGGGTGACGTCCCACCGGGGGCGCAGTCGGGCGCCGGCGGTCGGCGGGACCCCGACGTGCTGGACATCACCGACGTGCTCGGCAAGCGCGTCGTCGAGACCACGCTGGCCGGTCGGGTGACCGTCGCCGAGGAGAACGCCGCGGGCGCGCTGGAGGTGATGAGCCGGTTCGCGGTCGACCCGCGCTGGCTGGTCTACCTGCCGCCGACGATGAGCCCGTGCGCGACGGCGCCGGGTGGCGACCTGCTCGAGCACCCCGCCCAGGCGTTCGACGCCTACCGCTCCGACGGCGTGGACCGCGTGGTGTGCGAGGAGAAGCACATGGGCTCGCGCGCCGTCGTCCTGGTGTGCCGCGACCCGCGGGTCGCCGCGGCGCGCTTCGGCATGCCCGCGGGCACCACCGGCGTGGTGTACACCCGCACCGGGCGGCCGTTCTTCGACCCGTCGCGCACCGAGGCCCTGCTGGCCGTCGTGCGCGACGCGGCGACCGCGGCCGGGCTGTGGGAGGGCCTGGGTGGCAGCGGCGACGCGGAAGGCGGGGACGGCGACCCGGCGGGCTGGCTGCTGCTGGACTGCGAGCTGATGCCGTGGTCGGTCAAGGCCGAGGACCTGCTGCGCAGCCAGTACGCGAGCGTCGGCGCCGCGGCCCGGTCTGCGCTGCCCGCAGCCGTCGCGGCCCTGGAGGCCGCCACCGGCGCCGGGCTGCCGGTCGACGACCTGCTCGCCCGCACCCGCTCCCGGGCGGCCAACGCCGAGGGGTTCGCGGCCGCCTACCGCAGGTACGTCTGGCCCACCGACGGCCTCGACGGTGTGCGCCTGGCGCCGTTCCAGGTGCTGGCCGCGGGCGCGGACGCCGGGACGACGTTCGAGGACCGTGACCACCTCTGGCACCTCGAGGTCGCCGACGCGCTCGTCGCGGCCGACGGCACCGGGCACCTGCAGTCGACCCGGCGCCTCGTGGTCGACCTGACCGACGACGTCTCGGTCGCCGGAGGCGTGGCGTGGTGGGCCGAGCTCACCGCGTCCGGCGGCGAGGGCATGGTGGTCAAGCCGCTCGCCAACCTGGTGCGCGGCAGGCGCGGGGTGCTCCAACCCGGCATCAAGGTCCGCGGCCGGGAGTACCTGCGGATCATCTACGGGCCGGACTACACCGAGCCGGCCAACCTCGAACGGCTCCGCCAGCGCCACCTCGGCCGCAAGCGCGGCCTCGCGCTGCGCGAGTACGCCCTGGGCCTCGAGGCGCTACGCCGGTTCGCCGCCGGCGAGCCCGTCTGGCGGGTCCACGAGGCGGTGTTCGCGGTGCTCGCCCTGGAGTCCGAGCCGGTCGACCCGCGGCTGTGAGCGCGGCCCCGGTCGAGGCGAGCTCGTCGAGGGCTTCGAGGCAGGCGTGGACGACGGACGGTCCGCCGCCCATCAGCACCGCGACCCCCAAGGTCTCCTCGATCTCGGCGCGGGTGGCGCCCGCGGTCAGCGAGTCCTGCACGTGGCAGGCGATGCAGCTCTCGCATCGGACGGTCACAGCGATGCCGAGGGCGATGAGGTCCTTGGTCGTGGCGTTCAGGGCGCCGTCGGCGCCTGCCGCCTGGTGGAGCTGGACGAAGCCGGCCATCGGCCCGGGGATCGCCTTGCCGAGGCCGCCCATGTCCGCATGAGCTGGGGCGACCTTCGAGCTGGTCGGGTCCGCTCGCGCCGCAGGACATCATCCTCGTCGGGGGCGCGGGGCGCGCGCAGTACCGAGGGCCGGCGTCGGTGCGCACACGGTGGTGATCCAGTCGGCGGGGTCCCCGGCGGCGGTCAGGGCCGTGCCGCTCACGAGCCAGGTGGCTCCGTGGCGCACGCACCTGTGCCCCCGCTCGAGGTCGACCGACCCGTCGACTCCCAGGAGCGTGCGGCCCGCGAGGTGGGCGAGCCGGTCGTAGGTCGCGGGCAGGAAGCCGGATCCGGCGCGACCTGGGACCACGGACATCACCAGGATCCCGACCTGCGCAGGCAGGTCGGCCAGCACGTCGAGCGGCGTCCCGGGGCTGATCGCCACGGCCGCGTCGCGACCGGCCGCGCGGATCCGTTCGACGGCCCCCACCCAGCCCTGCGACTCGACGTGGACGGCGACCGTGTCGCACACCTCGAGCCAAGGCCCGAGGTGCTCGAGGGGGCGCTCGACCATGAGGTGGGCCTCGCCCGGCAGGCCCGTGAGCGCCCCGACGTGGGCCGCGTCCCGAGGCTCGAACCCACCGGGCGTGGCGAAGCCGCCGTCGGAGACGTCCCAGTGCCAGCGGCGAAGACCTGCCTGGGCGAGACGACGGGCCTCGTCGTCGACACGGTCGGCGGGGACGGACCAGAGCGAGCCGGCCAGACGCACCGTCATGCCTCGGGACGCGCGGTGGTGACCGGAGGCATCTCGAGGACGGCCTCGGCGAGCGACCGGTCGGTGACGAGCTCGGTGAGCAGTCCGGAGCGTGCCACGGCCATGGTGGCCTTGGCCTTGGCGAGGCCGCCAGCGACCGCGATCACGCGTGGGATGCGACGGAGCTGGTCGGCACGGATCGTGATGCAGCGCCGGGCGAACTGCGTGGCGAGGACCTCCCCGCCGTCTCCGATGAGGATCGTGGCGACCTCGGCCCGCACGCCCTCCTCGCGCAGCGCTGCGGCATCCCCGGGTGGTAGCGCGTCGAGCAGCTGGGACACCGGCGGGTCCCAGGAGCCCACCGCGAGGATCGCCGTGGTGACGTCGTCGAACATCCGCAGCGCGGCCGCGACGTCCGGCTGGCGCCGCAGCGCGTCGGCCGTGCGTGGGTCGTCCACGACCAGCGGGGCGAAGATCGGCCGCGCGCTGCCACCGCTGCGCAGGGCGACCCGACGGACGACCTCGACGGGGGACTCGTCGAGGTCGGCGCCGACGGCTCCGGTGAGCTGGACCACGTCCACGCGCGGCAGCGGCGGCATCGCGGCGCTCATGGCGGTCAGCGTGCGGCCCCAGGCCAGGCCAACCACCTCACCCTCGTGCAGGGTCTCGCCGAGCAGGTGCGCGGCCGCAAGGCCGACCTCGGTGCGTACGTCGGCCTCACCGCCGGCAGCCTCGACCACCACGGCGCGGCGCAGGCCCAGGTGGGTCGCCACGGAGGCTGCAAGCTCGGGCACGAGGGTCCCGGCGTCGTGCACGGTGATCGTAACGACGCCGCGCTCGCGAGCCTGCTCCAGCAGTCGGGCGACCTTGAAGCGGGAGACGCCCAGGGTCTCGGCGATCTCCACCTTGGATGCGTCGTCGACGTAGTACATCCGGGCCGCGCGCACCAGCATGGCGTGCTCGTCGGCCGTCATCGGCTCCCTGTGCGGATCGCTCATTTGAGCACTATATCCCGAATCTGTTACTCATCTGTGATGCGAAGTCCGAGGAATCCGCGACCGTTGCGGTAGTGTCATCACCAGATGAGCGGTAACCGCGCTCAAATGAGCGAGGCAAGGAGGCGGAACATGGCACGACGCCGGATCCCCGAGGAGCTCGGCATCATCGGGGTCATCGTGCTCGTCGGCGCGGTGTTCAGCCTCATGTCGCCGACCTTCCGCACGTTCGACAACGCCCAGCTGCTGCTGCTGAACGGCTCGGTGATCGCCTTCCTCGCGATGGGACAGGCCTTCGTGCTGCTCACCGGCGGTATCGACCTGTCCGCCGGGTCGAACGTCGCGCTCACCGGCATGATCGCCGCACTCACGATGCGAGCCGGAGCGCCCTGGTGGGTGGCCTGCCTCGCCGCGCTCGCGATCGGCCTGCTGGTCGGGACGATCAACGGCTCGCTCGTGCACTACGTCGGTCTTCCGCCCTTCATCGTGACCTTCGCGACGTTCGGCGTCGCGGCGAGCATCCCGCTGATCCTGACCGGTGCGAACTCGGTCATCGTCGCCGACCCGATGTTCGCGATCGTCGGACGCGGTCGGCTCTACGGGGTACCGATGCCCGTGGTGCTCGTCGTCGTGTTCGCCGTGGCCCTCACGGTCCTGCTGCGGATGACACCCACCGGCGTGCACGTCTACGCCGTCGGCGGCAACGCGGAGACCGCGCGGTTGTCCGGCGTCCGCATCGGCCGGGTGCGCGTACTGGTGTACGCCATCAGCGGCATGTGCGCAGGCATGGGCGGCTTGATCGTCACGAGCCGGCTGATGGTCGGGTATCCCTCTGCCGGGTCCGGCAACGAGCTCTTCTACTCCATCGCCGCTGCGGTGGTCGGGGGAGTGAGCCTGTTCGGCGGCATCGGCTCCCTGCCCGGCGCCCTGCTCGGTGCCGTGCTCGTCGCCGAGGTCTCCAACGGCATGAACGTGCTCGGTGTGGAGAGCTACTGGCAGCCTCTGGTCATCGGTCTGATCATCCTCACCGGCGTGATCATCGACACCTACCGCCGGTCAGCGTCGCTCGGAAGCATGCTGCGCCGGACGTTCTCCGGCTCGCGTCCCGGGGCGACCGCCACGACGTCTGCCGCCGGGGTGCCAGAACCCCGGCCGCAGGACCAGACCCCCGCCCGCCCCGCCGGGTGAGTGGGAACTCACAACCCTGAGGAGAAGCAATGAAGCTACGCAGGACCACCGGTCTGGTGGCCTCCGCGCTCGCCGCCACGGTCGTGCTCGGGGCGTGCTCCGGCGCGGTCGACACCGGCACCGGCAGCGCCGCGCCGGCCGGCGACGGCTCGTCGGCCGGCGCCTCCGGCGAGATCCCGCGCCCGGCTGCCTGTGACGCCGAGGAGCCGTTCATCGCGGTCGCGCTGCCGAACCTGACCAACCCCTACTACGTGGCGATGAAGTCGGGCTTCGAGGAGGCCGCCGCCGCGAACGGCATGACGGTCGAGGTCCAGATCGCCGACGACGACGACGCGACCCAGCTCTCGCAGGTCCAGACCATGCTGCAGAAGGACCCGTGCGCGCTGGCTCTCAACGCGGTCAAGTCCGAGCCGGGTGCCGCGATCGTCAAGGCCGCGAACGACGCAGGCATCCCGGTCTTCACCGTGAACGTGGGCATCGACCCCGATGCGCTCACGGCGCAGAGTGCCACGATCGTGCAGTACCTCGCCGCGGACAACTACACCGGTGGGGTGCAGGGCGCGAAGATGGTGCTCGCGGACCTCGGTGAGGACGCCGAGCTGAAGATCGGCTTCGTCACCGAGCCCGACGAGACCCCGACGGTCATCCGTGACCAGGGCTTCGAGGACACCATCTCGGCCAACCCGAATGCCGAGGTCGTGGCGTCGGTGGACGGCAACGTGAAGCCCGACGACTCCCTGAAGGCGACCACCGAGATGCTGTCCGGCAATCCGGACATCAACGTGATCTGGGCGTCGACCGGCCCGGCCGCCTACGGTGCCCTCCAGGCGCTCGAGCCCGGCTCGGACGTCAAGGTCTACGGGTTCTGCGCCGCGGAGACCACCCTCACCGAGCAGTATCCCGGCTGCGTGGCCCAGGAGCCGTACGTCTACGGCACCAAGGTCGTCGAGGAGATCCGCGCCTGGCTGGACGGCGGCACCCCCGAGGCCGAGCTGCTCGAGCCGCTCAAGGAGTTCGTGTCCGGCGAGACGCCCGGTCCGGGCGAGGTCGGCTGACATGGCTGCGACGTCGATCGAGGCGCCCGCGCAGGCCCTGAGCGCGCGTGGCGTCGTCAAGAGCTACGCGGGCGTCACGGTGCTGCACGGCGTCTCGATCGACGTCGCACCGGGCGAGATCGTCGGACTGGTCGGGCACAACGGTGCCGGCAAGTCGACCTTGCTCAAGGTGATCTCCGGTGCCACCAAGCCGGACGCCGGGGTCATCAGCGTGGACGGGCGCCGCCACCAGCTGGAGAGTCCGTCGGACGCCATCGCGGCGGGCATCGCCACCGTCTACCAGGAGCTCGCACTCCTGCAGAACCTCACCGTGGCCCAGAACGCGTTCCTCGGCGACGAGCGTCTGCGCCGCGGCGTGCTCGACAAGGACGGGATGCGTCGGCAGGCGCGAGAGCTCACGACGTCCTTCGGCCTGGACGTCGACGTCGACCGGCGGCTGGGGGACTACCCGGTCGCCGCCCGGCAGCTGCTCGAGGTGGCGATCGCCACCCACCGCAACGCCCGCTACCTGCTGCTCGACGAGCCGACGACGAGTCTCGAGGGCGCCCAGGTCGAGCGGTTCCTGGACACCGTGCGGGGCCTGGCCGCCGAGCGCGGCCTGGGCATCGTGTTCGTGGACCACAAGCTCGACGAGCTCTACGCGGTGTGCTCGCGCATCATCGCCCTGGTCGACGGGCGGGTGCGCATCGACGCCAGGGTCGACGCGGTGAGCCGTGAGGAGGTCGTCGCGGCGATCGCCGGCGAGGACGACCACGCTGCGCCCGTACGGGTCGACACCGGGTCCGAGCCCGCCGACGCCCCCCGCGCCGGCCGGCACCTGAGTGTCCGGCACCTGGGCGCCGCAGGGATCGAGGACGTCACCCTCGAAGCCCGGCCCGGCCGCGTGCTCGGCATCTACGGTCTGGTCGGGTCGGGGCGCACCGAGCTCCTGCGCACCCTGGTCGGGCTGCAACCCGTCGGCCACGGCGAGATCCGCCTCGACCAGGACGCCTACCGGCCCCGCTCGACCGGAGCGGCGGCGCGCCAGGGCGTGGTCTACCTGACCGAGGAGCGCAAGCACGACGGGATCGTCCCGATGCTGAGCTCGCAGGACAACGTCGCGCTTCCCGTGCTCGGCCGGTACACGCGCGCCGGGTTCCTGCGCAAGAAGGTGATGGCCGCAGCGGCGGACGCCGTGCTCACCCAGATGCGCATCCGCGGCGACGTGCACGGCCCGATCCAGGGCCTGTCGGGCGGCAACCAGCAGAAGGTGCTGCTGGCCCGTGCGGTCAGCCAGCACCCCCGGGTCCTGCTGCTCGACGAACCCACCAAGGGCGTGGACCTGGGCGTCAAGGCCGAGATCCACCGCATCATCCGGGCGCTGGCCCGGGACGAGGGCCTCACGGTCGTGGTCGTCTCGTCCGAGGAGGACGAGATCTGCGAGGTCGCCGACGACATCGTCGTGATGTCCCACGGCCGGTGCACCGGCGAGCTCGTGCCACCCGAGGCGCGCACCCCCACCGAGCTTCGACGGTCCGCCTGGGCCGCAGCGTGAGAGGAGACGACATGGACCAGCCCGGCTCGGAGGTGCTCGCGGCCGCGCGCGAGGCGATCCGGCGGGAAGGCAGCGGCGTGACCGGCGTCGCCGACCGGATCGACGACACCTTCCTCGAGGTCGTCACGTTGCTACGGTCGTGCACCGGCAAGGTCTTCGTCACCGGATCGGGCACCAACGGCGCCGTCGCGCGCCGGATGGCCCACCTGCTTTCGGTGTGCGGCACGCCGTCGCTCTTCCTGCCGGGCATGGACGCCCTGCACGGGACGATGGGGGCGGTGGTCGCCGGAGACGTGCTCATCACGATCTCGCGCGGCGGCGAGTCCGGCGAGCTCAACGACCTGTCCGCGCGAGTCCGGCAGCGCGGCGTCCCGGTGGTCGCGCTGACCGCCAACGCCGAGTCGACCCTGGCGCGCCTCGCCGACGTCTCGGTGGTGCTCGACGCGGACGACGAGGTGGACCCCGGCGGCGTGATCGCGATGGGATCGACCCTGATGGCCGCGGTCTGGGGCGACGCGTTGGCGTACGTCCTCATGCGACTGCGAGGCTACGGCTGGGACCAGGTGCTGTTCACCCATCCGGCCGGGGCCGTCGGCCAGATCGACGGCCTGCCCGAGGCGCTCGCGTCCCTGGGACCCGACCGGGAGGTGTGATGGGCGTCGTCGCCGGCGTCGACTCCTCGACCCAGTCGTGCACGGTGACGCTGCACGACGCGGAGACCGGGCGGGTGCTCGGCTCCGGGCGAGCGCCTCACCCGCCGACCTCGCCCCCGGTGAGCGAGCAGCACCCGGACGCCTGGCGTGCGGCGCTCGAGGTAGCGCTGGCCGCGGCGGTGACCGAAGCAGGGATCACGACGGCGGACCTCGACGCGATCAGCGTCGGTGCCCAGGCGCACGGGCTGGTGATGCTCGATCGGGACGATCGCGTCCTGCGCCCGGCCAAGCTCTGGAACGACACCACCTCGGCGGTGCAGGCGGCCAGGCTGGTCGCCGCGCGGGGTGTCGAGGGTTGGGTGCGGGCGGTCGGCTCGGTGCCGACGGCGGCCTTCACCATCACCAAGCTCGCCTGGGTCGCCGAGCACGAGCCGCACCACCTGGACGCGCTCGCCCACGTGCTCCTGCCGCACGACTACCTCACACACCTGCTCACGGGCCGCTACACCACCGATCGGTCCGAGGCCTCGGGCACCGGCTACTACGCCGCTCACGAGTCGCGGTGGCTCGTCGGCGGGCACCTGGACGCCATGGTGGGGTCGCACGACTGGTCCTCGGCGCTCCCGCAGGTGCTCGAGCCCTCCGAGGCGGCCGGTCCGGCGGTCGGCACCCTCGCCCGTGACCTCGGGCTGCGGCCGGAATGCGTCGTCGGCCCCGGCGGCGGGGACCAGCACGTCGGTGCGCTCGGCATCGGCCTGGGCACCGGGGACGTGCTCTACAGCCTCGGTACCTCGGGCGTGGTCATGACCACCAGCGCCACCCCGGTGTTCGACACCACCGGATGGGTCGACGGGGTCGCCGACGCTGCGGGCGGGTGGCTCCCGCTGGTGTGCACCCTGAACGCGACCAAGGTCACCGACACCTTCGCGCGGCTGCTCGGCGTCGACCACGGCGAGCTGTCCCGCCTCGCCCTCGCCGCCCCGCTGCGTGACGACCGCGCCGTGCTCGTGGCCTACCTCGACGGCGAGCGCTCGCCGGAGCGGCCCCGGGCGCGCGGTTCCCTCGGGGCCCTGCGCAGCGACGTCGGCCGGGAGGAGGTCGCCCTCGCCGCGGTCGAAGGGGTCGTGCTCGGGCTCGTGCGCGGGCTGCGCGCCATCGAGCGAGCCCGGGTCGCGGCCGGCGGCGCCGTCGTGGTCACCGGCGGCGGCGCCAGGTCGGCGGCCTACCGCCAGGTGCTCGCCGACGCGACGGGTCGGCCCGTCGAGCGCCGGGCCGTGGCCGAGGCGACCGCTCGCGGCGCGGCGGTCCAGGCCGCTGCGGTGCTCGCGCGCGCCGACGTCACGACCGTCCGGGACGCGTGGGCCCCGCGCGTCACGGACGTCACCGAGCCGCGCGCCGCCGTGCCGGCGCAGGTGTGGGCGACCTACGAGGCCCTCGCCGAGCCGCTCCAGGCCCCCGAGCGCACCACCGATGAGGAGTGAGATGGACCTCTACCTCGACTCGGCGTCCCTTGCGGACCTCGAGCCCCTGCTCGCGACGGGCCTGTTCCGCGGGGTGACGACCAACCCGCTGATCCTGCAGCGCGCAGGGGTGCGGCTCGACGAGGTCCCCGACCTGGTCCGCACCCTGCAGACCCTGACCGGCGAGGTGTTCGTGCAGGCCCGCACCGCGCGCGACGTCGCCGCGATCCTCGACGACGCCCGTGCGCTGCGCGCGCTGGGCGACACGGTCGTGGTGAAGGTGGCTGCGACCAGGGACGGCCTCACCGCGGTGCGCCGGCTGTCCGACGACGGCGTCCCGACCCTCGTCACGGCGGTCTACGACACGACCCAGGCAGTGCTCGCGCAGGCCGCCGGAGCGCGGTGGATCGCCCCGTACCTCGGACGGATGTCCGACGCCGGGCGCGACTCGCTCGCCGAGGCCCGCAGGATGACGGCAGCGTTGGAGGGCTCCGGCACGCGGGTCCTGGCTGCGAGCGTCCGGTCGGTCGAGGTCGTCGGCGACCTGGCGGCGGCCGGTGTCGACGCCGCCACCGTGGGCGTCGCCGTGGCGCGGGACCTGTTCACGCACGAGGCGACTGCACGCGCCGTCGCCGAGTTCGACGCGGCGGTCGCAGCGCTGAGGTAGCCCGCCTCAGGCGTCGGCGGTGGCGCGATCCGGGTCGTCACCGGCGGTGACCACCCGGTTGCGGCCGAGGCACTTGGTTGCTCGCCCGGGGGCGGGCACCGGGGCCGGACTCGCGGTGGTCGCCTCGGGGGTCAGGAGGCCGGGGTCCGAGCCGTTCGCGGTGAGAGTCTCGAGCTCACCGAGCGCGGTGGCCCACTCCGGCGCCGGTAGCGAGACCGTGGAGCCGGCCCTGAAGGCGTCCGCGCCCGGCAGGTCGGCGTCCTCGAGCCACTGGTGCAGCCCGGTGGCGTCGAGCCCGTCGAGGTAGGAGGCGTACTCGTCATGGATGGTCCTCTCCTGTGCGACTCCGGGTGGCGCCGCACGCCTGACGCGCCCCCACTCGCCGCTCAACCCGCCGCGCGGGTCTCCAGCGGTGCCACGGTCGGCAGCGCATCGGTCACCGGCGCGGGCCTGCCGAACAGGAAGCCCTGGGCCGTGCGGTAGCCCGCCGCCCGCAGGATCGCAGCCTGGGCCTGCGTCTCGACGCCCTCGGCGATCGCCTCCAGCCCGAGGGCCTCGCTCAGGCCGAGCACGGCGCGCATGACCGCGTCGCACCGCGGGTCGTCGCCGAGCTGAGCGACGAACCTCTGGTCGAGCTTGACCAGGTCCAGAGGTAGCTCGGTGAACTGCGCGAGCCCGGCGTACCCGGTGCCGACGTCGTCCATGGCGAGCCGCACGCCGCGCTGACGGAGCTCGTCGAGCCCGAGCAGGTGGACGCGCTCGAGGCGCGGCATCTTGGTCTCGGTGATCTCGAGCACGAGCTTGCCGGGGGGCAGGTCGCTCTCGTCGAGCGCGGCGAGCACCTCCTCGACGAAGTCGGGCTGCTCGAGCTGGTCGGCGGCGATGTTCACGTGGACCTCGGGAGCCTTCGCGCCGTGCGCTCGGTGCCAGGTGGCTGCGGCGCGACACGCCTCGCGCAGTACCCATCGGCCGACCGGCACCATGAGGGTGCTCGACTCGAGGGTCGGCAGGAAGTCCCCGGGGGCGGTGAGGCCCCGCTCGGGGTGCCGCCAGCGCAGCAGCATCTCCACGGCGGTCACGGCGCCGGAGTCGAGGGCGACGATCGGTTGCGCGTGGAGCGTGAACTGCTCGTCGCGCAACGCGGCGCGAAGGTCGCGGAGCAGGCTCGCGGTGCCCTCGCTCGCGCCCTGGTCGCGATAGGCGCGGATCGTGTTGCGCCCGGCTCGCTTGGCCTCGTACATCGCCGCGTCGGCGCGAGCCAGGGCGGTCTCGATGTCCGTGCCGGGCCTGACGAGCACCATGCCGATGCTCATCCCCACGGGGAAGGAGTCGGCGCCGTCTTCCGCGATCGGGAGCTCGAAGGCCTCGAGCAGGCGGGACCCGACCTTCCGCAGCTCGGCGAGCGTCGAGATCCCGGGGCAGACGACGGCGAACTCGTCGCCACCGACCCGCGCGAGGGTGTCGACGGGCCGCACGCGCATGTCGAGCCGACCCGCGATCGCCTTGAGCGCGGCGTCGCCCGCGGGGTGGCCGAAGGTGTCGTTGACCTCCTTGAAGCCGTCGAGATCGCAGAAGAGCAGGCCCGCGACCCCGCCCGTCGCGGTCGCCTCGACCAGCCGGTCGCGCAGCAGCGCACGGTTCGGCAGCCCGGTGAGGGGGTCGTGCAGGCTCTGGCGCAGCAGCGCTGCCTCCGCCCTGCGCCGCGCGGTGATGTCCTCCACGATGCACAGCACGTACGCGGACGGGCTCCCGCCCGGGAGCGCGAACTCGACCAGCCGCGCGGAGGTGACGCCCCAGCGCGTCTCACCGTCGGCGCCGACGAACCGCAGCTCGGCTGGTGCCTGAGCCTCGGAGTCGCGCAGGAGGCGGGCGAACCAGCGCCGGGACGTGCCGCGGTCCTCCGGGTGCACGAGGTCGTGCAGCGTGTGCTCGCGGAGCCGGTCGGCCGGGTGACCGGTGAACGTCGTCGCGGTCGCGTTCGCCTCGAGGATCGCGGCGCTGCGCGCGGCCGTGTCCAGGATCAGCATGGTGATGGGTGCGGTGCCGAAGGCGAGTCGGAAGCGCTGCTCGGAGTCGGCCAGGCGGGCCTCGGCCGCGACCTGCTCGCTGACGTCCTTCGCGATGCACACCAGGCCGCTGCCGTCGCTGGTCGCCGAGATCGTCATCTCCGCGATCAGACGTGTCCCGTCCGCGCGAACCAGCGTCCAGCGGCGGGGCGCGCTCAGCCCACGCCGGGCGAGCTCGGGCAGCGCGCCCTCGGGCGGCGCGTCGATCTCGCGCGCGAGGTCCGCAAGCTCCGCAGGCTCCCACAGGTCCGCGAGCGGCCGGCCGATCATCGCGTCCGCGAGGTGGCCCAGGATCTGTGCCGCACCGCGGTTGAACACGGTGATCGTCCCGGTGTCGTCGGCGCCGATGATGATCTGCAGCGAGGCGGCGTCCATGAGGTTGGACAGCCGGTCCCTCGCCTCGCGGACCTCCCGCTCGGTCCGTCGTGCCCGGGTCACGTCCCGCACGGTGAGGATCGCCCCGCCGCCGGTCGCGGCGTCGACGTCTCGCACGGACGTGGCCGAGGCGGCGAGGTAGCGGGGGTCGGCGGTGGCGCGCTCGACGAGCTCGACCTCCGCCTGCTCCTCGCCGCCGAGGGCCCCTGCGAGCAGCGAGTCGGCGACCGGGCGCAACGAGCCGTCCGGGGCGAGCTGATCGAACCTCCGGGCCCATCGGTCGTCCGGGGCGTCGCCCAGCAGCCGCTGGGCCGCGGCGTTGCTGTGGACGGTCGAGCCGTCCCGGCCGTAGACCACGATCGCGTGCGGGGTCGTCTCGACGATGGTGTTGAGCAGGTTGGCCTGGTGCTGGGTCTGGCGCTGCGCCTCCTCGGCGGCCGCCCGCGCGGCGTGTCGCTCGTCGTTGCGGAGCGCGAGCGAGAGCGTGATGGCGCAGGAGACGCCCACCAGGGCCTGGGCGAGGAACGCCGCCTCGTGCGGGTTGGGCACCGCGAGCGGGCCCAGGCCGAGCAGCGTGCACCACACGACCACAGTGCCGGAGACCAGCGAGTACACCCCGCCGGTGTCGGCGCCGTAGCGCTCGGCCACGACGATGCCCACCGGAAGAAGCAGGAAGGCCGCCGCCGGCGAGCTCACCGTGGCGAAGAACGCCACGTACACGGCCGCCGCGGCCACCACGGCGCCGGCAGCCTCGGCCCGCTGTCGCGGCCTTCGGGCGCGGAGCCTGGAGCGGTCGGGGTCGGCGAGCACCAGTGCCGGGGCGCCCACGACGAGGATCCCGATCGAGTTCCGCGCGATCCACTGGCCGATCACCGGGGCCAACGAGGCCTGGTCGGCGGCGCCGAGCGCGACCGCGGCGACCAGCGCACCGAGCGCCGAGGCGACCAGGGCCGCGAACGCGCCTGCGATCAGGTCCGCGGGACCACGGATCCGCAGCGGCTCGCGACCGAGCCGGCGCTGCACGGCGCAGGTCACCCGGCACCACACCACCGCCTGGAGCGCATTCGCGACGCCGAGAGCGGCGCCGACCACGGGGCCGGCCCCCGTCACGCCGTTGAGCACACCCGCGAGCACCGCCAGCAGCCCGGTGGCGACGACCGACTGCCGGTGGCCGCGCGCCCGGGCCACCCACAGCACGCCGATGCCCGCGGCCGGCCAGATCAGTGCCAGTCCGGTCTCGTCCATCCGGGTTGCGCGGCCCACCAGCACCGCGGCGGTGAACAGCGCGGCCATGGCGACGTGGTCCGCCCAGCGCCGTTCGCCGCGGGCGCGGCCCAGGGCGCGCGCCAGCGCGTCGCCGCTGGTCGGTCTCACCGAGGGAGTATCGGCAGGTTGCCCCTGGCATTGAGCCGCGAGGGGCACCGGCGGACGGTGTGTGACTCAGGACACGGCGGCCCGCACGAGGGACACGACCCGCTCCTCGACCTCCGGGCTCCACGCCGTCAGGGCGTACGAGACCGGCCACATGTCGCCGTCGTCGAGGTTCGCGTGCTCCTGGAAGCCGAGGGTCGCGTACCGGTACTTGAACTTGGCGGCGTCCTGGAAGAAGACCACGATCTTGCCGTCGGCGTTCGCGTACGCGGGCATCCCGTACCACGTTTTGGCCGACAGCCCGGGGGCGTGCTCCGTCACGACCGCGTGCACGTGCTCGGCCAGCACCCGGTCCTGCGGGGTCATCGCGGCGATCTTGTCGAGCGTCGCCTGGAGCTCGTCGGCCTTCTTGGCGCCCTTCTTGCCCGCCGCACGGAGCTCGGCGGCGTGCTCCTTCATCGCGGCGCGTTCCTCGTCGGTCCAGCCGTCGTCGGCCATGGTCGCCCTCCCGTTCGGCGGTCCCGCGGGCACGAGCCGTGCCGCGTCGCCCTCAGGCTAGGTGGGTCCGGCCCCGCGGCACTTCTCCGATCCTGACCGATCGCGCGGCGGCGCGCGTCGCCCCGATCGCCCGGCCATGGACGCGCCCGCGACGTCGGGGCTGCTGCTGGCGTGGGCCCGGCGGCAGGGCTGGTGGTAGGGCCCGCCCCGAGTCCTCGGCCATACCGCAAGATGTAGTGACGCACCGGGTCGCTGGTCCCACATGTTGTGGACACGGCGCCCCGGAGCGACACGCCGGGAGTTGCGTCTCTTCGCCGTGCGGGGAGGCCACCCGGGCTGGGACCTTCGTCCGTGCCGTGCGGTCTCGACGGCCCGACGATCCCCACATCTAGTAGCGCGCTCCGCTCCGGCTACTAGATGTCGGGTCTCGGGCGGCAGGAAGGACGCGCATCACATGGATCAGGTCCCCACCGGGGTCATCAAGCGCAACGGGGCGGCCGTGCCGCTGCGTGCCGAACTCATCACGTCGGCGATCGCCCGCGCCGGGCTCGCCACCGGCGCGACCGACGTCGAGCACGCCGAGGCCTACGCAGCGCCGGTGGCAGAACGGGTGCTCGCCCGGCTGGCCGCCGAGGGCGCGAGCTACCCGCACGTCGAGCACGTGCAGGACCTGGTCGAGCAGGCGCTCCTGGACGCCGGGCACACCGGCACCGCGAGGGCCTACATCGCCTACCGGTCCCAGCACGCCCGGCTGCGCGAGGACGCCCGCACCGTCGTGGAGGTCGAGTCCTCGATCAACGAGTACCTGGACCGCAGCGACTGGCGGGTCAACGCGAACGCCAACCAGGGCTACTCGCTCGGCGGGCTGATCCTCAACACCGCGGGCAAGGTCACCGCCAACTACTGGCTGAGCCACGTGTACCCGCCCGAGGTCGGCCACGCGCACCGGGACGGCGCGCTGCACCTCCACGACCTCGACATGCTCGCCGGCTACTGCGCCGGGTGGTCGCTGCGGACCCTGCTGACCGAGGGCCTCAACGGGGTCCCGGGGAAGGTCGAGGCGGGCCCGCCCAAGCACTTCTCGTCGGCCGTCGGGCAGATCGTGAACTTCCTCGGGACCATGCAGAACGAATGGGCCGGGGCGCAGGCGTTCAGCTCGTTCGACACCTACATGGCGCCCTTCGTGCGGCTCGACGGGCTCGGCTACGCCGAGGTCCGCCAGGGCGTCCAGGAGCTGGTCTACAACCTCAACGTCCCCTCGCGCTGGGGCACCCAGACCCCGTTCACCAACCTCACGTTCGACTGGACCTGCCCGGCCGACCTGCGCGACCAGGCGCCGGTCATCGGGGGCGTGGAGCAGGACTTCACCTACGGCGAGCTCGGCGCCGAGATGGACCTCATCAACCGCGCCTACATCGACGTCATGACCACCGGGGACGCGTCGGGGCGGGTGTTCACGTTCCCGATCCCGACGTACAACATCACCCCCGACTTCCCGTGGGAGTCGCCCAACGCCGAGCTGCTGTTCGAGATGACCGCGAAGTACGGGCTGCCGTACTTCCAGAACTTCCTCAGCTCCGATCTCGAGCCGGGTCAGGTGCGGTCCATGTGCTGCCGGCTCCAGCTGGACCTGCGCGAGCTGCTCAAGCGCGGCAACGGCCTGTTCGGCTCGGCCGAGCAGACCGGGTCGATCGGGGTGGTGACGATCAACTGCGCGCGCCTGGGGTACCTGCACCGCGGCGACGAGGCGGGCCTGCTCGCCGAGCTGGACCGGCTGCTCGCGCTGGCCAGGGACTCGCTCGAGATCAAGCGCAAGGTGGTGGGCCGGCTCATCGACGAGGGCCTGTACCCGTACACCAAGCGGTACCTCGGCCGCGGCCTGCACAACCACTTCTCGACGATCGGGGTCAACGGGATCAACGAGATGATCCGCAACCTCACCGGCGACGAGCACGACCTCACCACCGACGCCGGCCACGCCGTGGCGCTGCGCCTGCTGGACCACGTGCGCGCCCGGATGGTCGAGTTCCAGGAGGCCACCGGCCACCTGTACAACCTCGAGGCCACCCCGGCGGAGGGCACCACCTACCGGTTCGCCAAGGAGGACCGGCGCCGGTTCCCCGGGATCCTCCAGGCCGGCACCGAGGAGAACCCGTACTACACGAACTCCTCCCAGCTCCCGGTCGGGTTCACCGACGACCCGTTCGAGGCGCTGGCCCGCCAGGACGAGCTCCAGACCCGGTACACCGGCGGCACCGTGCTGCACCTGTACCTGTCCGAGCGGGTGTCGAGCGCGGCGGCCTGCCGGGCCCTGGTGCGGCGTGCGCTCGAGAACCACCGCCTGCCCTACCTCACGGTGACCCCGACGTTCTCGATCTGCCCGCGCCACGGTTACCTCGCGGGCGAGCACGCGACCTGCCCCCGGTGCGCGCAGGCCGACCCGGCCGCGGCCCCCGTGGCCTGCGAGGTGTGGACGCGGGTGATGGGCTACCACCGCCCGGTGAGCTCGTTCAACGTCGGCAAGCGCGGCGAGCACGCCGAACGGGTGCCCTACCTCGAGGCACGCGCGCACGGCGGGCCGGCGGCGGAGGCGCTCGCCGGTGCCTCGGCCTGAGGCGACGGTGCCGCCGGGCGTCCCGAGTGCGGGGCGTCCGGCCGGCACCACCGCCGACGACCTCGTGATCGCGGGGCTCGCGCCCCTGTCGACGTGCGACTGGCCGGACCGGCTGACCGCCACCCTGTTCCTCCAGGGCTGCCCGTGGCGGTGCGGGTACTGCCACAACCACGCGATCTGCGACCCCCGGGCCCCCGGGCAGGTGGCCTGGTCGGGCGTGCGCGCCCTGCTCGCCGGCCGTCGCGGGCTGCTCGATGGCGTGGTGTTCTCCGGCGGCGAGCCCACCCGCCAGCGCGCCCTCGCGGACGCGATGCGGGAGGTCCGGGCCGCCGGCTTCGGCGTCGGGCTGCACACCGGCGGCGCCTACCCGCGGCGGCTGGCCGAGCTGTTGCCCCTGGTGGACTGGGTCGGTCTGGACGTCAAGGCGCCGCCGGCGCGCTACGACGCGGTCACCGGTACGGCCCACAGCGCCCGCCCGGCCCTGGAGTCGCTGCGACTCGTGCTCGACTCGGGCGTCGATGTCCAGGTGCGCACCACCGTGGACCCGACAGTCCTCGACGACGCCGACGTGGCCGGGCTGCGCCGTCTGCTCGCGGACCTGGGGGTGCGCGACCACGTGCTCCAGGAGGTCCGCACCGTCGGGGTGCGCCCGGAGTACGCCCTGGCGCTCGCGGATGTCGCCTCGGGGCGCGACGGGACCTAGGGGATCGGGCCCGTCGTGACGGGTACCTCGCGCGCCCGGTCCGCGCCGTCGCGCAGGTCGAACAGCCTGCGGTCGCCGAACGGCGCGGACAGGTCGACGGTGACGTCGTCCAGGCAGGCGTCGCCGGGGTCGGTGACCGTCGAGGTGACCTGCACCCGCACCTGGGAGCCGGTCTCCTCGAGCACCGAGACCCCAGGGTCGCCGTGGCAGCTGGCCACCTGAAGCCACAGCGTGGTGCCGTCGGTGACCGCCGAGTCGATCGCCACCGGGCCGCGGACCTGGCCGGGGCCGATCGACGTGGTCGTGGCGGACGGCTCCGGGGCAGGTGTCCCGCCGTCCCGGCGCGCGAGCATCGTCACGGTCACCACGAGGACGGCGATCCCGATGACGACGACGAACGGGGTCAGGCCGCGGGGCGGCGCACCCGGTCGGGTCGGGCCCTGGTCCGCCGGGGGTGGGGTGCTCACGGGTTCACGGTATTCCGGCGTCGTGGCATGCGTGCCGCGGCACGCGCCCGGACCAGAATGGGCGCCATGGCAGACCTCGCCGCACGGGCGGACTCCCAGCTCCTCGCGTCGCTGACCGCCGTCGGCGCCAACGTCGGCTTCGTGCGCGCAGTGCTCGACGGCGTCGTCGACGGCGAGGTGTGGACCTCCCCGTCCTTCGGCAGCGGTGCAGCATACGCGCGCCACCACTACGGCATGTCGCTGATCTGGGGCGACCGCCTCGGCGACGCCTTCGACGAGGTCGTGGCGCACGTCGCGACGCGGATCGCGGCACCGGAGCCCGAGTGGCTCCAGGTCGACCCGCGCTGGGCCGCGCTGCCGTGGGCCGAGGCGTTGCGCCGGTCCGTGCCCGGCGCGGAGGTGGCCGAGGAGGTGCGGGCCAACTTCGCCTTCGACCCACAGCGCTTCGCGCGGCAGCGGTCGGGGTTCGCGGTCGGTGAGGGGTGGGTGCTCGAACCGGCGCGGGGCGAGGACTTCGCCTTCGACGCCGGCGTCGCGCCGTCCGCCTTCTGGCGCGACGCCGAGCAGTTCCTCGCCCACGGCGGGGGCTGGTGCGCGCGGCGCGACGGCGTGGTCGGTGCGATGGCCTTCGCCTCGTTCCCGTACTGCGACGGCCTCGAGATCGGCATCGAGACCCGGCGGGAGCTCCGCGGTCGTGGGCTCGGCGCGGCCGTGGCCGCGGCGATGATCGACGACCTGCTCGCGCGCGGCACGACCCCGGTCTGGTCGTGCCGGCGCGGCAACGAGGCGTCGTTCCGGCTGGCCACCCGGCTCGGGTTCGTCCCGACGGTCGAGCTGCCCTACCTGCTGTTCCAGCCGGCCTAGCCAGCCGCCTGCGCCTCGGCCACGAGCGCCGCCAGGGACTGCGGGTCGAACCCGCCGATCCCGAAGGACGCGAGCAGCCGCATCGGCATCTCGTCGATCATGGCGGCCAGGCCCGCGTCCACGGCGGGGCCGGCGGCCAGCGCGCGCTCGACCAGCGGGCCACCCACCGGGTGCACCCGCCACTCGCCGAGCGTGGAGTCCTCGTCGAGCGGCAGCCACAGCGGCTCCCCGTCGACCTGGACCTCGACGCTGCCGCGGAGGTCGCGCGAGCTGGCCCCGACCTCGATCCGGAATGCGCCGCCCTCGACCACCCAGCGGCGCAGGCCCGGGTGCCAGTACGACAGGTCCCGTGCGCCGAGCGTGACGGTGACCTCCCGGGACTCGCCCGGCTCGAGCCGGACCTTGGCGAAGCCCTTCAGCTCGCGCGTGGGGCGCGTCACCTGCGACTCGGGGTCGGCGACGTACACCTGGACGACCTCGCTGCCCGTCCGCGTGCCGGTGTTGGTGACCCGCACGGCCACCCGTACCTCGACGTCGCGCCCCGCGCCGGTGACCGTCGCGGTGGGAGAGGCGAACTCGAACCTCGTGTAGCCCAGCCCGTGGCCGAACGGGAACGCCACATCCATCTCGCGGGTGTCGTACCACCGGTACCCGACCAGCACGCCCTCGCCGTACCGGACTGTCCCCGGCCGGCCGGGATCGCCGGGAAAGGCGCCGAACGACGGGGTGTCCACCAGGCGGTGCGGGATGGTCTCGGCGAGGCGCCCGCCGGGCTCGCGCAGGCCGAGCAGCACGTCGGCGATCGCCGAGCCGGCGGCCTGCCCACCCAGCCAGGTCTCCAGGATCGCCGGCGCGTGGTGCGCCCACGGCATCGTCACGACGCCACCGTTGGCCAGCACCACGACGACCCGCGGGTTCGCGGCGGCCACCGCCTCCAGGGCGGCGACCTGGTTCGCGGGCAGGTCGAGGTGGGTCCGGTCGAAGCCCTCGGACTCGGCCGCGGCGGGCAGCCCCAGGAACACCACGACGACGTCCGCTCCGGAGGCCACCCGGGCCGCGTCCTCGCGCAGCGCGGCGTCGGCGTCGCCGCCGTCGACGGTGTACCCCGGCGCGAACGGCACGTGCGCCCCGAGGCGCTCGCCGAGCGCGGTGAGCAGGTCGTCCACCTGCGTCGGCGTGACCTGCGACGAGCCGGCGCCCTGGTAGCGGGGGCTCCGTGCGAGCTCGCCCACCACGGCGAGCCGGGCGCCTGGGGCCAGCGGCAGGAGCGGCGCCCCGTCCACGGGTGTGTTCGCCAGCAGGACGCTGCCCGCGGCTGCGGCCTCCCGGGCGAGCACGTGGTGCGCGTCGAGGTCGGCGGTCCCGGGCTCGGCGAGCGCCGGTTGCGCGCGTGCCACCAGGGCCAGGACGCGTGTGGCGGCGGTGTCGAGGTCCGCCTCGGCCAGCCGGCCGCTGCGGACCGCCGCGACGATCGCCGCAGCCGACCGGCCGGCGGTGCCGGGCATCTCCAGGTCCAGGCCGGCGGCGACCGAGTCGGGGGCGTCGACCACGGCGCCCCAGTCGGAGACCACCAGGCCCTCGAGGCCCCACTCCTCGCGCAGCACGGTGGTCAGCAGCCACGGGTCCCGTGAGGCGTGCACGCCGTTGATCCGGTTGTACGAGCACATCACGGTCCACGGCTGGGTGGTCGTCACGACGTGCTCGAAGGCCGGCAGGTAGATCTCGCGCAGCGTGCGCTCGTCCACCTCCGCCGACACCCGCATCCGGTCGGTCTCCTGGTTGTTGGCCGCGAAGTGCTTGAGCGAGGCCCCCACACCGGCCGACTGGATGCCGGCGACCAGACCCGCGCCGATCCGCCCGGACAGGTACGGGTCCTCCGAGACGTACTCGAAGTTGCGTCCGCACAGCGGCGACCGCTTGATGTTCACGCCCGGGCCCAGCAGCACCGACACCTGGTTCGCGCGGGTCTGCGCGCCGAGCGCCTCGCCGACCCGGCGCACCAGGTCGACGTCCCAGGTCGAACCCAACGTCGCGGCGGTCGGGAAGCACGTCGCAGGGACCGCTGCTTCCAGGCCGATCCGGTCGGGGTCGGCCACCTGCTTCCGCAGGCCGTGGGGGCCGTCGGTGAGCATGATCGAGCCGAGCCCGTGGCCTTCCAGCTGCGCCGTCCGCCAGAAGTCGCGTCCGCTGACCAGTGCTGCCTTCTCCTCCAGGGTGAGGTCGGCGACGGGGGTCGTGGTCTCGTGCGACGCCATGGGCGCACTCCTTCTCGCGGCGGTGCGGGGCGGGTCGCGCGGTCGGAGCTCGCAGTCCGCGACGCGACGCCGTTCGTCCGATAGATTCAGCAACGAATCGAAATGCTATCCCGCGCGGTCCCCGTCCGGCGCGGTCACGGGAGCAGGGGTGAGGGAACGTGCGCGCTGAACCGCCGGGCCCGCCCGCATTCGCGCGGTCGGACGACCTGCTGCGCCTCATGGTCAAGGTCGCGCGGCTCTACCACGAGCGGGGGATGCGTCAGGGCGAGATCGCGGCCGAGCTGCACATCTCCCAGCCGCGGGTCTCCCGCCTGCTCAAGCGTGCCGAGGAGATCGGCGTCGTGCGCACCACCGTGTCGCTGCCGCCCGGGGTGCACACCGACATCGAGGAGGAGCTCGAGGCGCGGTACGGCCTCGGCGAGGCCGTGGTGGTCGACGTCTCGGGTTCCGAACGTGACGTGGTCGCCGCCCTCGGGGCGGCGACGGCGGTGCACCTGGAGACCACCTTGACCGGCGGGGACACGATCGGCATCGCGTCCTGGTCGGCGACCCTGCTGGCCACCGTGGAGCGCATGCGCGCGGCGCGCTCGCAGGTCGCCGACGCGGTGGTCCAGCTGGTCGGCGGCGTAGGGGAGCACCGTGTCCAGATGCAGGCCACCCGACTGCTGGGCCAGCTCGCGGCGGCGACCGGGGCCGCGCCGGTGTTCCTGCCCGCTCCGGGCCTGCTCGGCAGCGCGTCGGCCCGGGCCGCGCTCATGGCGGACCCGGCGATCGGCGAGGTGATGGATCTGTGGGCCAGGCTCACCATGGTCCTGGTCGGCATCGGGTCGCTCGAGCCGTCGCCGCTGCTCCAGGAGAGCGGCAACGCGCTGCCGGAGTCCGACCAGCGGCTGCTGCGCGAGGCGGGCGCCGTCGGCGACATCTGCCAGCGGTTCTTCGACGCCGCCGGCGAGCCCGTGCGCTCCGACATCGATGCCCGGGTGGTCGGGATCTCCTACGAGCAGCTGCTGCAGATCCCGCGACGGGTCGGGGTCGCCGGTGGGGCGCGCAAGCACTCCGCGATCCGGGCCGCCCTCCTGGGTGGCTGGGTGAACGTGCTGATCACGGACGCAGAGGAGGCCGAGCGCCTGCTCGAGGGCGAGAGCTAGACGCCCCGGTCAGCCGGGTGGCGCGGTCGAGTCCCGGACGACGAGCCTGGGCTCGAGCCGGGTGCGCGGCACGTGCTCGCCGGAGTCGATCCGTTGGCGAAGCATGTCGATCGCGACCCTGCCGAGCCGGGCGAAGTCCATCTCCACGGTGGACAGGGCGGGCGCGAAGTAGCGCGCGTCGGGCATGTCGTCCACCCCGACGATCGAGAAGTCGCGGGGGCACCCGAGACCGCGCTCGCGCATCCCGGCCAGGAAGCCGAGGGCCATCTGGTCGTTCCCGGCGGCGACCGCCGTGAAGGTCCCGGGGGCGACGGCCATCGCCGCGACGTGGCCGGACGCCGCGGACCAGTCGCCCCGCACGAGGGGCAGGGGTTCGAGCCCGGCCTCGGCCAGGACCTCGCGGTAGCCCTGCTCGCGGTCGTTGGCCTCGTTCCGGTCGGTCGGCCCGGCCAGGTGCAGGATCCGGGTGTGGCCCAGGTCGACCAGGTGGCGGGTGCCCAGCACGCCGGCGGCGTGGGAGTCCACCGTGACCGAGTCCTGCTCCTGGCGCGGTCGTCCGGACACGGTCACGGCCGGTACCGACTCCAGGCGGCCCTCCAACAGGTCCTCGAGACCCAGGTACGGCGTCATGACCACGACGCCGTCCACGGTCGCGGACAGCAGACCGTCCAGCGCCCGCCGGATCTGCGCCCGGCTCGCCGGATCGGCCATGTCGAGGTCGAGCTGGGCGATGGCCATCGCGTATGAGGTGGCCTGGGCGCGGCTGGTGAGCCCGGACAGGATCTCGGCGGTGCCGTAGTTGATCGGCCCGACCGCGAGGACGCCGATCGTGTGGGAGCGGCCCGAGCGCAGGCTTCGCGCGTTGAGGTTGGGCCGGAAGTCGAGCTCGGCGACCGCGGCCTCGATACGCGCCCGTGTCGCGTCGCTCACGTAGCCACGGCCGGAGAAGTAGCGCGAGACGGTCTGCGCCGAGACCTCGGCGAGCCGTCCGACGTCGGCCATGCTCGCGCGGGCCCGCGGTGTCGGGCTGGTGCCGGGCACGGCGCCTCCTCGCTGCTTGCTGACCGTGACCGAATCGTAGCCAAGGCGCGTTGCCGGGTCCCTTGCGCGGCGCCATGGGTTATCGTTAACCTACGTTGCAGATTCATGTACGAATAGAAATTCGAACGATCGTGAGGGTGGCAGTGGCACATCCGACATGGGCGCCGGGGACCTTCCCGTGGCTCGGCGGCGAGGACCTCGCCCCGGCCGGGGTGCGGGTCATCGTCGACAACGACTTCGCAGGCGACCCGGACGACCTCTTCCAGGTGGTCCACCACCTGATGTCGCCGGCCGTGGAGATCCGCGGCATCGTCGCCTCCCACCTCGCCCCCGGTGACCCGTTCGACCCGGGACCCGAGAGCGCCGCACACGCCGCTGATCGCCTGCGCGAGCTGTTCGCGGTGATGGGGCTGGACGGCGACGGCCTGGTCTGGCCCGGCGCCGAGCACGGGCTCGTCGACCGCACCACGCCCCAGGACAGCCCCGCCGCACGCGCGATCGTCGCCGAGGCGATGCGCGACGATCCGCGGCCCCTGTACCTGTGCGTCGGCGGTGGGCTCACCGAGACGGCGAGCGCCTGGCTGCTCGAGCCCGCGATCGCCCGGCGGCTGACCGTCGTCTGGATCGGTGGCCCCGAGCTCCCCGGGACGGTCGAGGAGCCACCCGGCGTGGACAACCCCGAGTACAACCTGAACATCGACCTGACCGCCGGCCAGGTCGTGTTCGACGACTCCGACCTGCCGCTGTGGCTGGTGCCACGCAACATGTACCGCCAGTGCCTGGTCTCGGACATCGAGCTGCGCGCCAGGGTCGGCACGCGGGGCGCGCTCGGTCGCCACCTGCTCGAGGCGGTCAGGTCCGTCGCTCGGCGGATGTGGGACGCCGGGCACGGGTTCAGCGAGACGTACGCGCTCGGCGACTCCCCGCTGGTCCTGCTCACCGCCCTGCAGAGCCACTTCCAGCCCGACACGTCCTCCAGCGACCACGTCGTGGTGGCGTGCCCGCGCCTGGACGGCTCCGGCGCGTACGTGCCGGGCGTCGGCGGGCGGCCGATCCGGGTCTACACCCGGCTCGACGTCCGGCTGATGTTCGAGGACATGTTCGGCAAGCTCGAGGCCTTCGCGCGCTGGCGCGGCGAGGGCTGACACCCGTCGTCGGAGCACCCGACACGGCATCACCCGGGTCCGGCGCAGTGGCCGGACCGACGAGATGGAGGCAAGGATGCGGTACACACGGTCAGCCGCTGTGGCGATCTCGGCGACGGCAGCCCTCGCGCTGGTCACCGGCTGCGGCTCGGGCGGCACCAGCGACGCCGGCTCGAGCGGATCGGGCAGCTCGGGCGAGAAGGTCGACCTCACGCTCTGGCTCCCCACCCAGGAGGACTCCCAGAAGGCGGGCCTGGAGACCCTGGTCTCCGACTTCGAGGCCGCCAACCCCGACATCACCGTGAAGTACGAGGAGCGCTCCGTCGACGACCACAAGACCGCGCTGCGGCAGGTCGCCGGGACCGACGCCGGCCCAGACATCTACTGGTACTGGGAGGGCCCGGGCCTCGGCGGCGAGCTGGTCAACGCCGGCATGAGCCTGGACCTGACGAAGTACTACGACCAGTACGGCTGGAGCGACCGGTTCAGCGACGCCGCGCTCGCCGGCATCACCCAGTACGGCCAGCACGACGGCATCCCGTGGACCCTCCAGGGCGAGGCGATCTACTACAACAAGACGCTCTTCGCCAAGGCCGGCATCACCGGTACCCCGACGAGCTACGACGAGCTGGTCGCCGACGCGGACAAGCTCGTGGCCGCCGGGATCACCCCGATCCAGTTCGGCGGCACGGTGAACTGGCACGTCATGCGCCTGCTCGACTCGCTCATCGAGACCGAGTGCGGGTCCACGGTCGCCGACGCGCTCAACACGACTCAGAAGGGCTGGGACTCCGAGCCCTGCGTCACCGACGCCTTCACGGCGCTGAAGACCTGGGGCGAGAAGTACATCAACCAGGGCTTCATGGGGATCAGCAACGACGACTCCAGCCAGCTCTTCTACACCGGTCAGGCCGCGATGGCCCTCGAGGGCACCTGGTTCGACGCCAACCTCACCGACAACGGCGTGAACCCGGACGACATCGGCATCTTCGCCTTCCCGACCGGCACCGGCCGGCTCTACGGTTTCGGCGAGGCCTACTACGTCAACGCGACGTCCAAGCACCCGGACGAGGCCGCGAAGTTCCTGGACTTCATCACCTCGACCGCCGAGCAGGAGAAGGTCGTGGGGGCGTGGGCCGCCATGTCGCCGAACGTCGACGTCGCCCCGGCGACCGGCAACCCGCTCCACGAGCTGTGGCCGCCGATCTTCAAGGCCGCCACGGGTCTGTACATCAACAACGACCAGAACCTGTCCCTGGACCAGACGACCGAGTACTGGCGCATCCAGAACTCCGTCCTGACCGGTGACATCGCTCCTGCCGACGCCGGTGCGGAGTTCCAGAAGTTCATCGACGCGAACAGCTGATCCGGCCCCGGGGGCGTGGCGGTGTTCCCGCCCGTCACGCCCCCGGCCCCAGCGGGAGAACCCATGACCACCACCACCCCACCGGTCGCCCGGCGCGACGCGCGACGCGCGGACCCGCCCCGGCCCCGGGCGAAGCGCTCGCCGTTCGTCCGGGCGCTGCCGTACCTCGTTCCGGCCGGGCTGCTGTACGGGTACTTCCTGGTCTACCCGATGATCGACGCGGTCCGGCTGTCGTTCTACGACTGGTCCGGGTTCCGCACCGAGCCCCAGGTGTGGGTCGGGCTGCGCAACTACGTCCGCGCGTTCACCGCCGACCCGGTGTTCTGGACCGCGTTCAAGAACTCGCTCATCTGGGTGGTGCTCTCACTGGCCATCCCGATGATGCTCAGCCTGCTGCTCGCGCTGGGGCTGAACCGCAAGCTGCTGGGCCGCAACCTGTTCCGGTCCGTCTTCTACCTCCCGGCGGTGTTCGCGTCGATCACGGTCGCGGCGATGTGGCGCTGGATCTACAACCCGACGCTCGGTGCCGTGAACCAGGGGCTCAAGGCGATCGGGCTGGAGTCCTGGACCCACCAGTGGCTCGGTGACCCCAAGATCGCGCTGTACTCGGTGTTCGTCGCCGCGATCTGGCAGTCGGTCGGGTTCAACATGGTGCTGTTCCTCGCGGGCCTGCAGCAGGTGCCCGTCGAGCTGGTCGAGGCCGCCAGGATCGACGGCGCGCACGGCCTGCAGATCTTCCGCAACGTGACGTTGCCGGCCCTGCGCCCCACGTTCGTCGTCGTGGTCATCCTGACCATCATCAACTCGCTGAAGGTGTTCGACCTGGTGGTCGGCATGACCGGGGGCGGCCCGGCGCAGTCCACGCAGGTCCTGGCGCTGTGGTCGTGGACGCAGTCGTTCCAGAACCACACCTTCGGTCAGGGCAGCGCTGTCGCGACCGTGCTGCTGATCATCTCGCTCGCGCTCGTCGTGCCCTACCTGGCCTGGGCGCTGCGCGGAGAGGACCACTGATGGCCACCGTCGCCGCTCCGGCCGCCGTCGCCCGGCGGGTGCCACCGGCGCCACGGCGCCGCAAGCCGCGCGACTGGCCCGGCGTCGGGCTGTGGATCGCGCTCGCAGTCTCCGCGCTGATCTGGGCCACCCCGTTCGTCTTCATGTTCCTCACCTCGGTCAAGTCCAAGGCGGACGTCTCGCAGCTGCCCACCTGGAACCTGCCGACCGTGTGGGAGTGGGGCAACTACGCCGACGCGGTGGACACCGGGAACCTCTGGGTCACGGGAGGCAACTCCCTGATGATCTCGGTGATCAAGGTGCCGCTGGGCCTGCTGCTCTCGGCCGCGGCGGCGTTCGCCCTGGGCAGGCTGCGGTTCCGGCGCCACAAGCTGGTCCTGGCGCTGTTCGCGGTCGGCTCGATGGTGCCGATCCAGATCGGCCTCGGGCCGCTGTTCAACACCATGTACTCGCTGAACCTGCTCGACTCGCGGTGGGGCCTGATCCTGCCGTACCTCGCGTTCGGCATCCCGTACCAGATCTTCATGCTCTACGGGTTCTTCCGCGCGATCCCGGACGAGCTCGAGGAGTCGGCGCGGATCGACGGCGCCTCGACGTTCCGGATCTTCTGGCAGATCTGCCTGCCGCTGGCGCGTCCCGCCCTCGCCGCGCTGTTCATCCTCGACTTCGTCGCCACGTGGAACGAGTACGCCATGGCGACCACGCTGCTCCAGAGCCAGGCCAACTGGACCATCCCGCTCGCGGTGCAGAGCTTCAACACCCAGCACGCGACCGACTACGGGGCGCTCAACGCCTTCATCATCATGTCGGCCGTCCCCGTGCTCATCGTCTACCTGATGTTCCAGCGCTACTTCGTCCAGGGCGCGTTCGCCGGGGCCGTCAAGGGCTGAGCGTCGGGCCATCCGAGTGAGGAGAGACACACCATGACGACCTACCCGCCGTTCGGTGCCGGCCTGTGGCACTTCGCCAGCTACCTGGACCGCTACGCCACGGACGGCTACGCCCCGCCCACGACGACGCTGGAGCAGATCGCGCTGGCGGGCAGCGTCGGCGAGCTGTCCTTCGTCGACGTCAACTACCCGTTCACCGACGGTGTGACGGTCGACCAGGTGAAGGCCGCGCTGGCCGAGAACGGCCTCGAGGCCATCGGGGTCACCCCCGAGATCTACATGCGCAAGTACTCCAAGGGTGCCTTCACCAACCCCGACCCGGCGGTGCGCGCCGAGGCGATCGCGTTCCTGAACGAGGCGGCCGACGTCGTGCGCGCCCTGGGGGCGCGCTACCTGAAGGTCTGGCCGGGGCAGGACGGCTGGGACTACCCGTTCCAGGTCAACCACGGCGAGCAGTGGCGTCTGGCCGTGGACGGCATGCGCGAAGTGGCGCAGGCGAACAGCGACATCAAGATCGTCATCGAGTACAAGCCGCGCGAGCCGCGCAACAAGATGTTCTGGGACTCGGCGGCCAAGACCGCGCTGGGCATCAAGGCGATGGGCGTGGACAACGTCGGCGTGCTGCTGGACTTCGGGCACGCCCTGTACGGCGGGGAGTCGCCCGCCGCGGCCGCCCAGCTGCTCATCGACCACGGGTTGCTGTGGGGCATGGACGTCAACGACAACCTGCGCGGCTGGGACGACGACATGATGGTCGGCACCGTCCACCCGGTCGAGCTGTTCGAGTACTTCTACACGCTGCGCGAGAACGGCTGGGAGGGCGTGTGGCAGCTCGACCAGTTCCCCTTCCGGGAGGACACCGTCGAGACCGCCAAGCTGTCCATCCGGTTCCTCAAGCACGTGTACCGCGCCCTGGACGTCCTGGACGTCGACGCGCTCCGGGCCGCCCAGGCCCGCCAGGACGCGCTCGGCGCCCAGAAGGTGGTCCAGGACGCGCTGTTCGGCACCATCGGGGAGGGCGAGTGACGGTCGACGAGGACCTCGTCCCGGACGTCCGCCCCGAGGCGGTCCCGGACGACGCGTTCACCGTGCTCGGCCGGGCGCCGGGCGAGGCGCCGCGCGCCCAGGTGGTCGCCCACCTCACCGAGGCAGCGCGGCTGGTGCGCCGCCGGGACATCCAGATGGTGCGGGCGGCCGGGCTCGGCCACATCGGCGGCGAGTTCTCGGTGATCGACATCCTGGTCACCTTGTACCTCGCGGCGATGAACGTGTCGCCCGACCAGCTCGGCGACCCGGACCGTGACCGGTTCATCCTGTCCAAGGGGCATGCGGCCGCGGCGCTGTACACGACGCTGGCGATGGCGGGCTTCCTGCCGCCCGAGCAGCTCGGCACGTTCATGCAGCCGATGTCCCAGCTCAACGGCCACCCCGCGCGGACCAAGATCGCCGCGGTCGAGGCGTCCACGGGGCCGCTCGGGCACGGGCTGCCGATCGCGGTCGGCACCGCGTTCGCGGGCAAGCTCGACGGGTCGGCCCGCCGGACGTTCGTCGTGGTGGGCGACGGGGAGCTGCAGGAGGGCTCCAACTGGGAGGCCCTCATGACGGCCGGCAACCACCGGCTGTCCCACCTGTGCGTGATCGTGGACCGCAACCGGCTCCAGCAGGGCGCCAGGGTCGCGGACACCAACGATCTCGAGCCGCTGGCCGACAAGCTGGCCGCCTTCGGGATGGACGTCGTCGAGGTGGACGGGCACGACCACGGGGCACTGCTCGACGCGTTCGCGGACGTGCCGGCCGCCTCCGGCCGGCCCACGGCGGTGATCGCGCACACCGACAAGGGACACCCGATCTCGTTCATGTCCGACAACGTCGCCTGGCACCACAAGGTGCCGTCCGCCGAGCAGGTGGCCCAGGCGCTCGCCGAGCTGGAGAACCGATGACCGCCACGATCGACGCAGGCGCCTCGGAGCGGGTGCTGCACGACTGCCGCGACGCCTGGGTCGCCACCCTCGTGGAGCTGGCCGAGGCCGATGACCGGGTGGTCGCCGTGGTCAACGACTCGGTGGGCTCGTCGAAGCTGGGCCCGTTCGCCGAGCGGTTCCCGGACCGGTTGGTCAACGTCGGCATCGCCGAGCAGGACATGGTCGGGGTCGGGGCCGGCCTTGCCAACGGCGGCAAGGTGCCGTTCGTCTCCGCGGCGTCGTGCTTCCTCACCGCGCGCGCCATGGAGCAGGTCAAGGTCGACGCGGCCTACTCCCAGCACCACATGGTGCTCGTCGGGCAGAGCCCCGGCATGGCCTACGGCGAGCTCGGCCCGACGCACCACTCGATCGAGGACCTCGCGTGGCTGCGGACCATCCCCGGGCTGACCGTCGCGGCGCCGTGCGACCCGGCCGAGACCGCGCAGGTCCTGCGCTGGGCCGCCGCCCACGACGGACCGGTGTTCGTCCGGGTCGCCCGGATGGGCGTGCCCGACGTGGTCCCCGAGGGATACCGGTTCGAGCCGGGCAAGGCCGTGACCCTGCGCGAGGGTGCCGACGTCACCCTGGTCGCGACCGGCATCGCGGTCTCGCGTGCCCTGGATGCCGCCGACGTGCTGGCCGCCGAGGGGGTCGACGCGCGGGTGCTGTCGATGCCCACCGTCAAGCCGCTCGACGAGGCCGCCCTGGTCGCGGCCGCGCGCGAGACCGCCGGGATCGTGACGGTCGAGGAGGCGCTCACCTCGGGCCTCGGCGGGGCGGTGGCCGAGCTGCTGGTCACCCGCCAGCCCGCCCCGATGCGGTTCGTCGGGGTGCCTGACACGTTCGCGCCCACCGGGTCGGTGCAGTGGCTGCTGGAGCACTTCGGGATCACCGCGGCGGGGATCGCCGCGGCGGCCCGCGACCTGCTGGGCCGATGAAGGACGGGGTCGGGCGCCGGGTCGGCGTGCTCCTGGCGATCGACCAGGGCACGACGAACACCAAGGCCCTGCTGGTCGACCCCGAGACCGGCGACCTGCTCGCCGCGGCGTCCCGGCCGGTGGGTATCGCGTTCCCGGCGCCCGGCTGGGTGGAGCAGGACGCCGAGCAGCTCTGGTCGGCGACCCTCGAGGCGGTCGACGAGTGCCTGGGCCGTCGGCCGGACGCCTGGCTCCTCGGGGTCACGGTGTCGAACCAGCGTGAGTCCGTGGTCTGCTGGAGCAGGCGGACAGGGCGACCGCTGGGCCCGGTGCTCGGCTGGCAGGACGCGCGGACCGCCGACCGGTGCGCGGCGCTCGCCGAGGCGCGGCCGGGCGCGGGCGAGCTCGTGCGGAACCGGACCGGCCTGTCCCTGGACCCGATGTTCTCCGCACCCAAGATGCGCGCGGCGCTCGAGACCGCGACCTCCGGCGGCGCGAACCCGTCGGACGTCGCGCTCGGGACGGTCGACGCGTGGCTGGTGCGACGGCTGACCGGCGAGCACCTCACCGAGGTGGGCAACGCCTCGCGGACCCTGCTGCTCGACCTGGCGACCCTGAGGTGGGACCCCGAGCTGCTCGACCTGTTCGGTGTGCCGGCGGCCACCCTGCCGCAGGTGCGCGCGTCGGCGGCCGGGTTCGGCACCACCCTCGGCGAGGGGGCCCTGCCGCCCGGGGTCCCGGTGCTGGCCGTGCTCGCCGACTCGCACGCCGCGCTGTACCGGCACGGCTGCACCGAGCCCGGCACCGGCAAGGCCACCTACGGCACGGGCTCGTCCGTGATGACCCCGACGGCGACCCTGGGCGCGCCGGACGGGATCGCCACGACCGTCGCGTGGCAGACCGACGCCGTCACGTACGCCCGCGAGGGGAACATCGTTGCCAGCGGCTCGGCGCTGGACTGGATGGCCGCGACGCTCGGTGCGCCCGCCGGGGTGTCGGGTGGCGCCTACCTGACGGCGCTCGCCGAGAAGGTCGACGACGCCGGTGGCGTGTCGTTCGTGCCGGCGTTCTCCGGTCTCGGGGCGCCGTACTGGGACCGGTCGGCGTCCGGTGTGCTCACCGGCGTGACGGGTGGCACGCGCCGCGAGCACCTGGCGCGCGCGGCGCTGGACGCGGTCGCCCACCAGGTCGCCGACGTGGTCGAGGCGATCGAGGCCGACGGGTCCGCCCGCATCGACGTGCTGCGCGCGGACGGCGGCGCGACGGCCAGCACGCTGCTCATGCAGCGCCAGGCCGACCTGCTGGCCCGGCCCGTGCGCGTCGCCGACTCTCCCGAGGCGTCGGCGCTCGGCGCGGCACTGCTCGGTGCCCGCTCGATCGGCGCGGGGGCCTGGGCCGAGGACCCCGGGCACCTCGTCGAGCCGAGCGGCACCGACGCGCGGCCGGCCCGACAGGCGTGGGCGGCCGCGGTCGCGAGGTCCCGCGGACAGGCGTTACGTGCGGAAGAGCTGGGCCCGCAGGAGGCCTGATCGTCGGGGCGCAGGGCCGCCTCAGCGGATCGCCGCGTCGTCCCCGAGAACCCTGCGGATGGCGGCGCGGCCGGTGTCCGCGCCCTGTGCTCCCACGGCTCGCACGGCCAACGACCCCGCGGCCATGCCCCACCGCACGGCGTCGGCCACCGCGAGCCCGTCGGCCAGGGCCGCGGCCATGGCTCCGCAGAACGCGTCGCCCGCGCCAGTGGTGTCCGCCACCCGGTCGGGCGGGTAGGCCGGCAGGTGCTGCGCGCCGTGCGCGTCGGCGAGCAACGCGCCCTGTGCGCCCTGCGTGACCACGACGGTGCCCCCGCCCGTCGCGGCGAGCCGTCCCGCCCGCTCGGCGACCGGTCGGTCGCCGGGGTCGAGGAGCGCCGCCTCGTGCTCGTTCACCACGAGCACGTCGACCCTCGCCCGGCTCAGGTCGACGGGGACGACCGGGGCGAGGTTGAGCACCGTCACGGCGCCGACGGCAGACGCTGCCTGCGCGGCGGCCTCGATGGCCGCCGGGGCGATCTCGCCCTGGGCCAGGACGACGTCCCCGGGTCGCAGGCCCTTCAGCGCCGCGACGACCCCGTGTGCGTCGAGCGTCGCGTTCGCCCCCGGGACCACGACGATCGTGTTCTCCCCCCGCCCGTCCACGGTGATCAGCGCGGTGCCGGTGGGCTGGCCGGCCACGACGAGCAGGCGGTCGCCGAGCACGCCGGCCGCCTCGAGGGCGGCCCGCTGACGGGCCCCGGCGTCGTCCGCGCCGATCGCTGCGACGATCCGGGTCCGCGCACCCGCCCGGGCGGCGGCGACGGCCTGGTTGGCCCCCTTGCCGCCCGGCCCGCGGGACAGACCCGTGCCGAGCACCGTCTCGCCCGGTCCGGGCGCGCGCTCGGCGTGCACCACGAGGTCCTCGTTGACCGAACCGACCACCCACACGTCCGCCATGGCCACACCCTTCCAGGCCGCGGGTGCCGATTCGGGCGACCCGCATGCGCCATCGGCGTGCTTCCGGGTGAATGCGCTCCGTCCGGCGCGCCGACAGCCCCTACCGTGGGCGCCATGACGGAAGCGTTGCCCACCATGATCGGCGAGACCTGCGGGGTCCGGACCCTCCACATCGACAAGCAGGGGCTGACCAAGGCGAGTCTGTACGTGGGTGCCGGCTGGGCCGACGAGACCTTCGCCACCCGCGGCGTGACGCACGCCATCGAGCATCTGATCATGAACGGCACCACGCGTGGGACCTTCGAGGCCAATGCCACGGTGGTGATGCACAGGACGGCGTTCTGGGCCATCGGCCGACCCGAGCAGGTGGGGACCTTCCTGAACGAGGTGGCCGCCGGGATCCGTTCGCTCCCGCTCGACCGTCTCTCCCACGAGGCCAAGGTGCTCCGGGCGGAGGCGGGTGGCCCCGGCTACGGGCCGCACGACGCGATGCTCAAGTGCCGCTACGGCCACGAGGGCCCGGGCCTGGCGATGTTCTGGGGGTCCGGCCCGCTCGCCACGGACGAGCAGGTCGTCGCCGACCACGCCCGCCGCTGGTTCGTGCGGGACAACGCCGTGCTCACCGTGGTCGGGCCGATGCCCGACGGCCTCGACCTGACCTTGCCCGATGGGGACGTCCCGTCGCGGACGTTCGCCGACATCAGTCGCCCCGGCGTGGTCTCGTTCGACGTCGCCGATCCGGTGCTGTCGTTCGTGATGCCCGAGGGCCCGGTGGTCGGTGTGCTCGCCGGCGCGATGGCGCGGCGCCTGGAGGAGGAGCTCAGGCACGCCCAGGGCCACGTCTACGGGATCGTCCCCGAGGTCATGCGGCTCCCCGGCGCAGGGAGCGTGGTCGTCCAGCTGGCGGCCCAGATCTCCCCGGGCAGCGCGAAGGAGGTGGCGGAGGCGATGGCGCGCGAGCTCGCGTACCGGGCCGAGGTCGGGCTCTCGGAGCAGGAGCGGGACGAGATGCTGGAGCTGTGGGACCTCGCCGCGGACGACGGTGACGAGCTCGCGGACCTCGAGCACAACGCCGAGCGGCTGCTGTGCGGTCTCGCCCCGCGGTCGTTCGCGGACGCGCGCCCGGTGATCCTCGCGGTGGACCTGACGACGGTCGCGGCCGAGGTGCGTGAGGCGGCCGCCGGAGCGCTGCTGCTCGTCCCGCGCGGTGTCGAGGTCGACACTCCGCTTCCGGACGGGCTCAGCTGCACCACGTCCCGTGCGATGACCACGACCCCGCTGCGCCGCCGGCTTCGCTCGAAGGCGCCCAAGGGAGCGGCGCTCGGCTACGACGACGACGTGGTGGAGTACCGCGACGAGGACGGGGACGTGCACACGATCCGCATCGACGAGATCGTCGGAGTCGGGGTCGACGGCAGGACGCGTGAGATCGTCGGACGCCGGGGCTGCTTCATCACCCTGGACCCGCGCGACTTCGCCGGCGTCGACGCGATCGTGCGCGCCACCGACGAGCGCGTGCCGGCCGGCCTGCACTTCGACCTGCGGGCCTGGTTCGGAGCGGACTGACACCCCGGGCGCGAGTCCTCGCCGCGGTCCGGGCTCACACGTGCGCGTGCGCCCCCCACGGCCCGGTGTCGGTGTCCCGGGGCACCTGCGCCGCCGGGCAGGTGAAGGTATGGGCGCCCGAGCCGACGGTGTGCACCGTGTCGTCGCCGGGCAGGAGCACGTCGGCCGATGCCCCCGCCGGCACCGTCACGTCGAGGCGGAACTCGTCGGTCAGCCGCCAGGCGACCTCGGCCCGGCCGTACGGCGTCTCGTGCGCGGTCCGCGCCCAGGTCAGGCCGCCGCCGGGGAGCGGGGCCACCCGCAGCCGCCGGTAGCCGGGCGCCGCGGGAGCCAGGCCGCCGATCACGCGGTGCATCCAGTCGGTGATGGACGCGAACACCGGGTGGTTGAAGGAGAGCATGTCGCCCGGGTTGAGCGACCCGTCGGCGAGCAGCGAGTCCCAGCGCTCCCAGAACGTCGTCGCGCCCAGCCGTACCGCGTACCGCCACGACGGCACGCCGGTGTGGTCGAGCAGCCGGTAGGCGAGGTCGGCCCGGCCCTCGTCGACCAGCACGTCCATGAGGGCGAACGTGCCGGGGTAGCCGGCCTGGAGCATCCCGCGCCGGCGCAGCAGCAGCACGAGGCGCTCGAACGCCGCGGCACGCTTGGCCGCCGGCAGCGCCCCGACGTGCAGCGCGAGGGCGTAGGCGGTCTGCGAGTCGCCTGCGACCAGCCCCTCGCCGGTGACGTACACCCGGTCGACGTACGCCAGGAGCTCGGTGTGCAGCGCGGCCAGCTCGCGCTCGACGGCGTCGTCGCCCACGGTCCTGGCCGCCTCCAGCGCGAGCGCCACGGATCGCACCGCACCGAACGCCATCACGACGTCGTACTCGGTGAGGCCGTTCTCGGGGTTGTCCGGCGGCGCGGTCGGGTCGAGCCAGTCCCCGAACTGGAACCCCGGGGTGGGGAAGCCCGCGAGCGTCTCCGCCGCCACGCACCGCGCCCAGGCCGCCATCGACGGCAGCTGACGGCGCAGCATGCCCACGTCCCCGAACCGCTCGTACACCGCGGCGGGCGCCATGCACGCGGCGTCGCCGAACGCCGCGACCGGGTAGTCGCCGGGGAACGGCACGAGCTCGATCGCGGGGACCACCATCGTCGGGCTGCCGTTGGGCCGCTGGTCGAGGGCCAGGTCCTCGAGCCACGAGTCGTGGAAGCCCGCCGTGTCGTACAGGTACGCCGCGGCCCGCGCGACGTGCGCGGCGTCGCCGATCCAGCCGAGACGCTCGTCGCGCAGCATGCAGTCGGTGGGCACGTCGAGCATGTTGTCGGCGATGCCCCACACGGCGTTCTCGTGCAGCCGGTCCAGCTCGGGGTCCGAGCACTCGAACCATCCGGTGCGCGCCAGGTCGTTGCGCACCATCCGCCCGGCTACCTCGTCGCGCACCACGACGACGCCCGGGTCGTCGATCGCGGCGTACCGGAACGAGCGGAACGTGAACGTCGGCTCCCAGTCCAGCTCGCCGGACGAGCCGAGCGTCACGCGGTCGGTGTTCGCCGCGGTGCGCTGGGGTCGCAGCGCGAGCTCACCCGCGTCGAGCACCTCCGCGAACCGCACCGTCACCACGCTGCCCGGTGCGCCGCGCAGCCGCAGCCGCACGTGCCCGGTGAGCACCTGGCCGAAGTCCGCGATCGTGACGCCCGACGGGCTGGTGAGCCACGCGCGCACCGGCATCGAGGCGACCACCCGGATCGCCGGGAGCTGGGGGCCGACGAGCTGGGCGTCAGGCAGCTCGGCGACGTCCACCGCGGCCCACGCCGCGTCGTCGAAGCCCGGCAGCTCCCAGCCGGCCGGCTCGTCGTCGGCCACGTACGTCTCGCCGTCGTAGAACGACGTGGCGGTGATGCCGCCATGGCCGGCCCGCCACGCGCCGTCGCTGGTCACGGTGCGCACCGTGCCGTCCGCGTGGGTGAGCTCGAGCTGCACCACGACGCCCGTGCGCGCGCCGTACAGGTGCCGCAGCCCGCCGCGCCACCACCCGAGCCGCCCGGCGAACCAGCCGTCGGCCAGCCGCACCGCCAGGGCGTTCGCACCGGTGCGCACCAGCTCCGTCACGTCGTGCACCTGGTAGCGCAGCCGGTGGCGGTAGCTGGTCCAGCCCGGGGCGAGGCGGTCCGGGCCCACCGGCACGCCGTTGAGCCGGCACTCGTGGACGCCCTGGGAGGTCGCGTACAGCCGGGCGCGCACCACCTGCTCGGCGTCGAACTCGCGCCGCAGGTAGGCGCAGGCGTCGTCCCCGGTGCGCGGTGGCTGCACGAGCCGGGCCGACCAGTCCTCGCGGGCGAGCAGGCCCGCCTCCACGCGCAGCGGAGCCGACCAGTCGCTCGCGCCGTCCGGGCCCCAGACGCGCACGGCCACGTCGACCCGTTCGCGCGAGGCGAGCGGGTCGAACGGCCAGGCCACGAGCACCTGGTCGTCGCCCTCGACCCTGGCGGCCTCGCGCCAGGCCGGGAGGCCGTGGCCCGTCGCCTCGCCGTCACCGGCCGCGCGCACCCGCACCTGGGACGCGGTCTGCACCCAGCCGGGGTGGTCGGTGACCACCTGCCAGGACAACCGGGGCGTCGCGACGGCCACGAGGCCGTCGGTGACGTGCTCGGCGCGCAGCCGGGTGACGGTCGGCATCAGTGCGCCGCGAAGACGGCCCTGGCCTGCTCGTACCGCTCGGCCAGCCGGGTGTAGACGGCGTCCTCGGCCGGATCGCCCTTGGCGAGGTCGGGGTGGGCCTTGCGCCACGCGAGGATCTTGTAGATCTCGCGCTCGAACGACCGCGTCGGGCGGAACCCGGGCACGTAGCTGCGGATCTTGGTGGTGTCGTAGACCTCGCTGTGCGACAGGTCGCCGTCCAGCAGGCCGGACCAGAACCAGTCCGGCTCGGCCAGCATGATGAGGTCCGTCGGGAGGTGCAGGATCTTCGGCTCGACCCCCATCGCGTGGCCGATCGCGAGGTAGATCTGGTTCCAGCTCAGGACGTCGTCGCTGGTGATGTGGAACGCCTCGCCGAACGCGCTCGGCCGCCCCAGCAGCCCGACCAGCCCGACGGCCAGGTCGGCCGCGTGGGTGTAGGTCCACAGCGACGTGCCGTCGCCGTGCACCACCACCGGGTCGCCGCGCTCGATCCGGTCGATCACGGCCCAGCCGCCGGCCAGCGGGGCGATCGCCTCGTCGTAGGTGTGCGCCGGCCGGACGATGGTCACCGGGAAGCCCTGCTCGGCGAAGGCGGCGAGGAAGGTTTTCTCCGCCTCGACCTTGTCACGCATGTAGGCGTGCTCCGGGTTGTGCGCGTAGGTCGACTCGCTGACCGGCCCCTTCGGCAGCGGCCGGTGGTACACCGATGCCGAGGAGATGTGCACGTAGTGCGCGGTGCGCCCGGAGAACAGCGCGACGTTCTGCGCGGCGTCCTGCGCGCCGTAGCACAGGAAGTTCACCACGGCGTCGAAGTGCCGGTCGCCGAGCGCCGCCTCGACGCTCGCCGGGTCGGTGATGTCGCCGTGCAGCACCTCGACGGACTCGGGCAGGGGGCGCAGCCGCGAGGACCGGCCGCGGTTGAGCACCGTGACGGTCATGCCCTGGGCCACGGCCTCCTTGACGCACGAGTTGCTGATCGCGCCGGTGCCACCGACGAACAGCACGCTGAAGTAGTCGCTCATCGTCGCCATCTCACTCACCCACCGGTCCGCCGGCGTACCAGTCGTCGAACCCGACCTCGACCACGGAGACCAGCAGGTCCTCGTGACGCAGGCCGGCCGCCTCCAGGTGCTTGACCAGGGCGGCGTACATCCGCTGCTTGGCGTCCGGCGGGAACATGTGGACCATCGTGATCCTCATCCACACCAGGTCGCGGCGGTCGGCCCCCCCGAAGGTGGGAGAGAACACGATCTCGCCCTCGTCGTGCGGCCGGAACACCTGGAACAGGTCGTCGGACTGCATGTCGAGGCCCTCGATGAGCCCTTCGTGGATCGCCTGCGAGATGGCGGTGCCCTTCTCGGCGAACAGCTCGCGACGCAGGTCGACTTGGACGGTGGGCATGGACGTCTCCTTACTTGAGGGCGCCGGCGGACAGGCCGCGCTCGAAGTTCTTCTGCATGAGGACGTAGGCGAGGATCGTGGGGATCGCGGTCATCACCGCGGCGGCCAGGATCTTCGTCTGGTCGTTGGAGTACTGGCCGATGAAGAACTGGGGCAGCAGCGTCACCACCTGGTTGGAGCGGTCCTGGAGGAACACCAGGGGGAGCAGGTAGCTGTTCCACGCGTTGATCAGCGTGAGCACGACGATCGCCGAGGCGATCGGCTTGGTCAGCGGCAGCACCACGTGCCAGAACAGCTGGGGGACGTTCGCGCCGTCGATCCGACCGGCGTCCATCAGCTCGGTCGGCACGCCGTCGTAGAAGTTGCGGGCGAGCAGGATCGCGAACGGCAGCTGCAGCGCCGTCAGCGGCAGGATCACCGCGAACAGCGTGTCGTACATCTGCAGCTTGGTGAACGTGACGAACAACGGTGACAGCAGGATGACCTCGGGCAGCGTGAGCGCCACGATCATCAGCCAGAAGTAGACCTCCTTGCCGCGGACGCGCAGCTTGGAGAAGCCGAACGCAGCGGTCATCGCGCCCACGTACACCAGGGCGATGACCGACAGCGACAGCAGGATCGAGTTCTTGAAGAACGTCGGGACCACGCCGGTCTGCCACACGACGACGAAGTTCTGGAAGCCGAGCCCGGCGAACGCGCCCTTGACCATCTCGACCAGGGGCAGCAGGAACGGCAGGGTCAGCAGGGCCAGCAGGAGCTGGAGCAGGATCCGCGAGCTGCGGTGTCGGACCTCGAACATCACTCGCCCGCCTTCCTGCGGTTGGCGCGGCCGATGATGATGGCGCCCACGATCGCCAGCACGAGCAGGACGATCGAGATCGAGGCCGCGTAGCCGATGTGCGCCTGGCGGATGCCCTGCCGGTAGATGTACGTGCCCAGGAACTCCGTGGAGTGGTACGGGCCGCCGGTGGTCACCAGGTAGGGCACGTCGAACGTCTTGAGCGCGCCGATGAAGCTGAGCATCGCCAGCGACACCGTGGTGCCGCGGCAGGCCGGCCAGACGATGGACCACAGGGTCCGGATGTTGCCGGCCCGGTCCAGCCGCGCGGCCTCGATGATCTCGGGCTCGATCTGGCTCATCGCGGCGTAGTAGAGGATGAACCACAGCCCGGTCCACTGCCAGATCGTGATCATCATGATCACGGTGAGTGCGGTGCTCGCGTCTGCGAGCCACGGGTGGGCCAGCGAGTCGAGCCCGACCCCCCGCAGGATGTTGTTGATCATCCCGTCGTCGGCGAAGAACAGCCGGAAGACGGGTGCCATGGTCGCTGGTGCGAGCACGGTCGGGATGAAGATGATCACCTTGTGCAGCGTGGCGAGCTTGACCCGCGAGTGCATGATCGCGGCGAGCGTGAAGCCCAGGAACGTCTGGACCACGAACGTGACCACCCAGAACACGGCCGTGTGGCGCAGCGAGGCCCAGAACACCGGGTCGGCCAGCATGTCGGCGTAGTTGCCCAGCCCGACCGCGATCGCGGTGGGGGACAGCCCGTCCCAGTCCAGGGTCGAGATGTAGACCGTGTAGCCCACCGAGTAGTAGATGAGCCCGGCCACGAAGATGAAGGCCGGCAGGATCCACGGCAGACCGTTCAGGCGGTTCCTGCCCCGGGTGCTGGGAGAAGGACCCCGGGACAGCCGCGTGCGGACCGGCCCGGCGGCCGTCGTCGACTTCGTCGTCATCAGATGCCCTTCGTCACGGCGGGGAGTGGGGCGCAGCCACCGGTGGCTGCGCCCCACCTGCCTCGCTCAGCCGACGCTGTCCTGCGCCTGCTGCAGCTCGGCGGTCGCCTGCTCCGGTGTGGCGTCACCGGCTGCGACCTTGGCCAACGCGTCCATGAGCGCCTGGTTCATGTCGGCGTTGATGGTGGCGAACCGCGGGGCGTCGGTGACCGCGGAGGCCCGCTGGACCAGGCTCTTCATCGGCTCCGCCTGGGCGTCGGCGTTGACGAGCTCGACGTTGTCCCAGTTCGGGGTGACCGACTTCAGGGCCGGGATGAGGTTGAGGCTGTCGGCGATGACCTGCTGGCCCTTCTCCGACGTGCCCAGCCAGACGGCGAACGTGGTCGCCGCGCCCTGGTTGGCCGAGTTCGCGCTCACGCCCTGGCCGTAGTCGACGTCACCGAACAGGCTGCCGGTGTTGCCGGTGCCCGCGATGTCCGGGAAGTCGATCGGGAGCATCGTGAACGGGTCGTCGGTCGAGCCGGCGGCCTCCATCGCGGACCGCATGACGTCCGGGATCAGGTACTGCGAGTACCAGGTGCCCATCATGACCATGGCGGCCTTCTGTGACATGAAGTCGTTGTTGGCCTCGGGGTACTGCATGGTCCCGAGCGCGCCGGGCTGCATGATGCCCTCGTCGAACAGCTTCTTCCACAGGGTGAAGGCCTCGACCAGGCTGGCGTCGGTCCACGGCACCTCGCCGCGGGTGGCCTGGACGAACGTGCCGGGCGAGACGTTGTCCGCGATCGCGTGGACGGTGTCGATGTTGAACGCGCCCTGGCCCGCGCCCTGCACGAAGCAGGTGACGCCGTTGGCCTCGAACGTCTGGCAGACGTTCTTCCAGGAGTCCCAGTCGGTGGGGGCCGAGAGCCCGTACTCGTCGAACAGGTCCTGGTTGATCCAGACCGTGCCGGAGAAGACCGCTCCGGCGGCGAGCGCCTTGAGCTGGCCGTCCACCGTCAGCGCGTCGACGCCGGTCGAGGAGAGCTTGTCCTTCCAGTCCGAGCCGAGCGCCTGCTCCACGGCGGGGGTCAGGTCGATCGCGCTGCCGCCGAAGACGGCGACGCCGCCGTTCGCCGAGCCCGCGGACATCTGGTAGACGTCCAGGCCGGTGTTGTTGCCCAGTGCCGGGCGGATCGCGGCGTCGTAGTCGTCGATCGAGGTCTGCTTCCAGGTCACCTTGATGTCCGGGTAGTCCTCGTTGAACGCGGCGATGTACTGCTCGTTGACGGGGGACCCGGGGGTGTACCCCCACCAGACGATCTCGCCGGATGTCGCCATCTCGGCGCTGCCGCCGTCCGAGGACGCGGACGTGCCGCCCCCGGAGGTGTCGGCGCAAGCCGCCAGTGCGACCATGCCGAGCGCCGCCGCGGTGGCGACCGCGACGGTCCTGGTCCTTCCTGCTCTCGTTCGTAGCGACATGTGGTGAGCCCTCTCTGTTCTCGTCATCGAGACCTGTCGTGCGGCTGACCCGCGGGTGGTGCGGAGGACTGGTCCCGTCCGGGCCGGCGCGGCTCGCGTTCGGTGCCGTCCTCGTCGAGCGGCATCGGCGAAAGTTTCGCTTTCACTTTCGACGATCGTTACGCTAGCCGCACGTCTCTCCCGGGGCAAGGGCGATCGATAACGATGTGGTCTCGCCTCGGTGGCGCGCTCGGGCCCCAGCGGCCGGCGGCGGCGTCGTGCCGACGGGCTCGGACCGGCCCGCGGGAGGGTCAGTCGCGGGGGGTGGCGGTGGACTCGCGGACCACGACGGAGGTGGCGAGCTCCACCCTGCGCGCCGGCGTCGAGGCGTCGCGGGAGAGGTCGACCACCATGCGGGTCGCCTCGCGGGCCATCGCCGCCAGCGGCTGGCGCACGGTGGTGAGCTGAGGGGTGACCCACTGGCACAGCTCGACGTCGTCGAAGCCGACCACCGAGAGGTCCTCCGGCAGCCGCAGCCCGGAGCGCCTGGCAGCCTGGTAGACGCCGTAGGCCTGCTCGTCCGAGCCGCTGATGATGGCGGTCGGCGGTCGGTCGGCGGCGAGCAGGTCGAGGCCGTGGGTCAGGCCGCCGCCGACGAGCGAGTCGCCGTACCGCACGAGTGCCTCGTCGAACGGCAGGCCCGCGCGCTGCAGGGCGGCGCGGTAGCCGTCGAGGCGATCGAGGTGGCAGGACTGGTCGATCGGCCCGGTGATCATCGCGATCCGCCGGTGCCCGAGGGCGATGAGGTGGTCGGTCGCGTCGCGGGCCCCCGCCCAGTCGGTCGCTGCGACCGTCGCCACCGACGGGTCGCCGGAGCCGACCGGGTCGACCAGGACCACCGGCATGTGCAGTCGGGCCAGCTCCTCGCGGGCCGCGGGCAGCAGGCGGGACACGATCAGCACGACGCCGTCCGAGCCACGCTCGGCGAGATGGTCGAGCCAGTCCGGGGTGCCCACCGGGCGGCCGTCCGTCGTGGTCACCACGAGGTCCACGCCCAGTCGGGCCGCCTCGCGCTGGGCGCCGCGGAGCAGGGCCGCGGCCCACTGCGTGTCCAGGCTCGAGATCACGAAGTCGATCAGGCCGGTGCGCTGCGCGGTACGGCGCCGGCGCTGGTAGCCGTGCTCGGCGAGCAGCTGCTCGACGTGGCTGCGGGTGGCCGGCGAGACCCCCTTGCGGCCGTTGAGCACCTTGGACACCGTCGGCACCGAGACCCCGGCCTCCGCGGCGATCTCGGCGATCGTGACGGACCTGTCTGCCACGTCCCACCCGCTCCCGAACGCGTTCGGCGACCGTTGACCACGCCCGCCACGATGCCTAGGATAGCGACACGAAACTTGCGCACGGAACTTTCAAGCGCGGAGGCAGTCCGGCCGAGGGCCCGGTGGAGAGCCCGGCGCTGCCGCCGGCCGCGGTCGGTGTGCTCGAGGTGCTGGACGAGGCGCGCCGGCAGATCGGCGTGCACTACCCGGAGGAGACGTGATGGGGCTGCTGGAGGGCAGGCTCGCGGTGGTGACCGCGGGCACGGCCGGGATCGGGCGGGCCGTGGCGGCGCGGTTCGTCGCCGAGGGTGCCGACGTCGTCGTGACGTCGCCCTTCCAGGGCGAGCTCGACGAGACGGTGAAGGCACTGGGTCCGCGGGTCAGCGGGGTCCGCGGAGACGCGGGGGAGGTCGCCGACCTCGATGCGCTCGCCGAGCGTCTGCGGGCGATCGGCAGCCCCGTGGACGTGCTCGTCGTGAACGCCGGACGGGACGTGCCCGCGACGGCGATCGTCGACATGACGCCGGAGGCGTTCGACGCGGTCGCGAACCTCAACTTCCGCGGCGCGTTCCTCACCGCGCGAGCGGTGGTCCCGCTGATGCGCGACGGGGGGACGATCGTGCTCACCGCGTCGATCGCGGCGCACAACGGTGGCCCCGGGCACGCAGTGTACAACGCGACCAAGGCCGCCGTCCGGTCGCTCGCGCGCACCCTGACCGCGGAGCTGCGCGACCGGCGGATCCGGGCCAACGCGGTCAGCCCCGGTCCGACGAGCACGCAGGGCTTCTCGGACTTCTTCGCCGGCGACACCGACGTCATCGCGCAGGTCGCGGCGCAGATCCCGGTGGGCCGGATCGGGCGGCCGGAGGAGATCGCGGCCGCCGTGACGTTCCTGGCCAGCGACGAGTCCAGCTTCGTCGCGGGCGCCGAGCTGGTCGTGGACGGCGGGATGAGCCAGGTCTAGCCGGCTCGGGGTCTCCCGACGGTTCCGGGACGTCGCGCGCACCGCTCACGCCCGCCGAGCGGCGGCCGATGTCACGGTGTGGACCGGATCTTGCGCGCGTACCTGGTGGGTGGCGTGGTCGTCATCGCCGGGTACCTCACGCTGCCGGAGGGTCTGCCACGGGACGTCGCATACCTCGTGGTGGGCATGTCCGCGGTGCTGGCGATCGTCGTCGGGGTCCGACGCCACCGGCCGAGGCGAGCGGCGGCCTGGCTCTGGATGGCGGCGGGGCAGCTGTCCTGGGTCGTGGCCGACACGGTCTACTCCTGGTACGAGGACGTCCTGGGCGTGTCGCCGTTCCCGTCGCTGGCGGACGTGTACTACCTCGCCGGCTACGGGCTGATCGTGGTGGGGCTGGCGGTCCTGGTCAGGGCCCGCCGCCGCGGGCGCGACCTGGCCGGGCTGGTCGACAGCGCGCTCATCACCGTCGCCCTCGGGCTGTTGTCGTGGCTGACGATCGCAGCGCCGCTGGCCGAGGCGACCGACGAGGCGCTGGTCTCGCGGCTCATCGCGACGGCGTACCCGCTGGCCGACATCGTCCTGCTGGCGTTCCTCGTCCGGCTCCTGGTGGGACCCGGTGCACGGAGTGCTGCCTTCTGGCTGCTCTCGACCGCCGTCGCGCTGCTCCTGGTGGTCGACACCACCTTCACGGTGCTGGACTCGACCTCGGGCTACGACGGCGGTGGCCTGGACCTGCTCTGGCTGGCCTCCTACGTGCTGTGGGGCGCGGCTGCGCTGCACCCCTCGATGACGGCGATCGCCGAGCCCGGCGCGGAGCCGCGGGCGCTCACAGGGCGGCGGCTCGCCGCCCTGACGCTCGCGGTCCTCGTCGCGCCGGGAGCGCTCGCGGTCGAGCTGGTGCTGGGCGGCAGGCTCGACGCATGGCCGGTGACCGGCTGCTCGGTCGTGCTGTTCGGCCTCGTCGCCGCGCGGATGTACCTGTCCGCTCGCGAGATCGAGGCGGCCGCCGCGGCGCGCGACCTCGCCCGCAGCCACCTGGCCCACCAGGCGGCTCACGACTCGCTGACCGAGCTGGCCAACCGGGCGCACGCGGTGGAGCTCATCGAGCTCGCGCTGAGCCGGGCGGGCCGGTCCGGGGCGTTGGTCGGGCTGCTGTTCATCGACCTCGACGACTTCAAGGCGGTCAACGACACGCACGGGCACGCGGCCGGCGACGAGGTGCTCCGCGAGGCGGCACGCCGCATGCGGGAGCGGGCCCGGGCCGGGGACACGGTCGGCCGGCTGGGCGGCGACGAGTTCGTGGTGCTCGTCGAGGGGCCTGCCGACGAGGAGTCGCTCGTCGACCTCGCCGAACGGATGCTCGCGGCGCTGCGCAGGCCCGTCGCCGTGGGCACGCGGGAGGTCGTCGTGGGCGCGAGCATCGGGGTGGCCGTCGCCCGGGGCCCCGGAGCGGACGCCGGCGTGCTGCTGCACGAGGCCGACGCCGCGGCGTACCGGGCGAAGGCCAGGGGCCGCGGCCGCGTCGAGATATTCGACGACCAGCTGCGGCGCGAGCACCGTGCCCGGGTCGAGCTCGAGCAGGCGATCCGCGCCGGTCTGGACCGTGGCGAGTTCCTCGTCCACTACCAGCCGATCGTCGACGTCGTCTCCGGTGCCGTCGTGTGCGTCGAGGCGCTGCTGCGCTGGGAACGCCCCGGCCACGGCCTGGTCCCACCGGACGAGTTCATCCCCACGGCTGAGATGTCGTGCTTGATCTGCGACCTGGACCGCTGGGTGCTGCAGGAGGCGACCGCCCGGGCAGCCTCCTGGGGCGGGCCCGGCGCGGGTGTCGCGGTGGCCGTGAACCTGTCCGCGCGGCACCTGGCCGACCCTGACGTCGTGTCGGACGTCGTGTCAGCCCTCGCGGGGTCTGGCCTGGACGCCCGGCGCCTCGTCCTGGAGATCACCGAGACCGTGCTCGTGGACCAGCCGTCCGTGGTCGCGCGCCTGCGCGAGCTGCGTGCGCTCGGCGTCGCGGTCAGCATCGACGACTTCGGCACCGGGTACACCTCGATCGCGCAGCTCCAGCACCTGGCGGCGGACTCCCTCAAGATCGACCGGAGCCTGGTCGCGGCCGAGGACCCGGCCTCCGCCGCACTGGTCCGGCTGGTCGTGGACGCCGGGCACGCGTTCGGTCTCGCGGTCATCGGGGAGGGCGTCGAGCAGGTCGGCCACCTCGAGGCGCTCCGCAGGAGCGGGTGCGACCTGGCGCAGGGCTACCTGTTCGCCCGCCCGGGCCCGGAGCCCGACCTGGGGCTGCACCTGTCCACCGCGAGTGGTGCGGGCTGACCGCCGGCGCGGGGTCGGCCCGCTACCCGGCCTGCGCGAGGAGGACCTCCGCGACCGCGCTCGCCAGGGCGGGTTCGAGCTCCAGGGCCATCACCTCCGCGGCGCGTAGGGCGAGCGGCCGGTCCCGGGTGGCGGCCTCGAGCACCCTGCTCTTGAGCTCGTACTCGATCTGAGCGCGGTCCAGCAGGGCGAACAGCCGGCCGTGCACGTCGTTGGGGCTCACCCGGGGCTCGGCCCCCAGAGACACGGTGAGCGGTGCTGCGACGGGGACGTCGTCGACGCGGACCCGCAGGCGGGTGCCCTCGTGACGCACCTCGGCGACGGCCGCTGAGCCGTCGATCGTCACGCTGGGGCTGCCGTCGCCCACGGCGGGGAACGTGACCGTCCAGGCGCGGGTCGCCGGGAGGTGGTCGGTCGGTCCGTCGGGTGGGGTGACGGTGAACGTGCCGGACGCCTGGTCGAAGGCCAACCGGGTGCGGGACGTGGTGCCGTCGCGTGAGCCGTCGTCCTCGACGAGCGTGAACGCCCCGTCGGCGCCCACCACCACCAGGACCTCCAGGTGCTCGGGGTTCACCGGGTCGTTGCCGGGGATCTCGGCGCCGTCCAGCGGCACGATCGCGCCGGCCGGTGCCAGCACCGGGACGGCCGTCAGGTCGCGGTGCAGGTGGATCTCGCGGTCGCCGTCGTAGACCAGGTCGGTGAGCAGGTCCACCCAGGTGCCCGGCGGCAGCCAGGCGGCCACCCGGCCCAGACGCGTGCGGCGGTCGGCCGGCTCGGTGATCGCCGCGACCATCAGCTCGGTGCCGAACAGGTACTGGTTCGGTACCCGGTAGGCCTGCTCGACCTCGGGCCAGCCGTGGTACATCGGCAGCACGAGCGGGGTGCCCGCCGCGGCCCGGTGGTTCATGGCGTGCAGGTAGGGGACCAGTCGGTGGCGCAGCCTCAGGAACGCGGTCATCACCGCAGCAGCCTCCGGCTCGAAGGACCACGGCTCTTTGGTGGTGAACTCGTTGGAGCCGGAGTGCAGGCGCAGCAGGGGGGAGAACGTGCCGAGCTGGAGCCACCGGGTGGCGAGCTCGTCGTCCTTCGTGCCGAAGAAGTGCCCGCCGATGTCGTGGCTCCACCAGCCGTAGCCGATGTTGCTCGCGGTCGCGGTGAAGTGCGGCTGGAAGGCGAGCGACGCCCAGGAGATCACGGTGTCGCCGGAGAACCCGACGGGGTAGCGGTGGCTGCCCGGCCCGGCGTAGCGCGAGAAGGTCAGCGCCCGGCGGCCGCCGCGCGCGTTGTCCAGGTAGTGGAAGTGGTTGAGCATCCACAGCGGGTCGATGCCGGCGACCCGGGAGTGCGGCCCGGACTGCCAGTCCAGCCACCAGAAGTCCACGCCCTGGGCCTCGAGGTCGCGGTGCAGCACCTCGAAGTAGGCGGTGAGGAACTCCCGGTCGGTGACGTCGAACGAGATCGGCTCGCCGCTGGACGGGTCGAGGCCCAGCGCCGCGGCCATCGCCGGGTAGGCGTCCTCGTAGGACCGCACGCCGTCGGCCGGGTGGACGTTGAGGGTCACCCGCAGGCCCTGCTCGTGCAGCCAGGCCAGCAACGACTCGGGGTCGGGGAACAGGTCCCGGTTCCAGGTGTAGCCGGTCCAGCCGCTGCCGTGGACCGGGTCCACGTCGACCACGTGCCAGTCCATGTCGATCACCGCGACCGAGAACGGCAGCCCCTCGGCGCGGAACCGGGTCATCAGGGCGAGGTACTCGTCCGCGGTGTAGGCGTAGTACCGGCTCCACCAGTTGCCCAGCGCCCAGCGCGGCAGGACGGGCGTGGGGCCGGAGACCGCGTACAGGGCCCGGACCGCCTCGGGGTAGTCGTGGCCGTAGGCGAACACGTACAGGTCCTGGCGTCCGGGCGGGCGGGGTGCGACCCAGCCCTCGTCGTCGAAGCAGAAGGACGTCGAGTCGTCGATCACGGCGTACCCGGTGCGGGACGCCACGCCGGGCTCGAGCGGGATGGCGCCGTCGGCCTCGTCCAGGGTCCGGGCGGTGCCGCCGAGGTCGGTGGGCTCGGTGCCGTACCGCCAGACCGAGTGGTAGCTGCTCACCCCGCCGCCGACCGCCAGGCTCAGGCCGCTGGTGGTGAACGGGCCCTTGTCGTAGGTGAGGCGGAACCGCGACGTGACGACCTCGAGGTGGTCGCCGCGGTCGTGCACGGTGAACTCCGGCACCGGCAGCGCGCGGTTGATCGCGAACGTGGACGCGCGGTCCTCGAACCGGCCGTCGGGGGAGTGCTCGAGGCGCACCAGCCCTTCGGTGAGCACGGTGATCCGGTAGTGGTCGCCGACCACGACGGCACGCGGGTCGGCCACCGGGCGGGAGTCGAGGCGGTACGTGGGCTTCACGGGATTCTCCTGGTCGGGTGCTCGCGGAGCGCCGACCACGCTAGACCGGCCCGGCCGCGCGCGCCCCGCGACGTCGCTCAGACCGCGGGCTGCGGGGGCCGCCAACCCTGCTCGTGCAGCCGGGCGAAGCCGTCGAGCATGAGGTCGAGCGCGAACTCGAACTCCGCCTGGTCGTCGCAGCCGCGTCCGACGACGGTGCCGTCCTCGTGGGTCGTCGTGAGCGCGATCGCGGCGATGTGCGGGTACCGCTCGGCCATGGCGCGCATCGTCGCGGGGTCCGGCGGGGCGGCGGGCCCCTGGGCGGCGGGGTCGTCGAACAGCTCCTGGGTGAAGCCCCACATCCGGCTGCCGAGTGCGTGCATGACGTGGTGGGTCAGCTCCGCCGAGAACCCACCGGTCAGGAAGGCGGCGGCCGTCGCGTCCATCTGGTCGAGCACCGCCGCCGTCCGGGTGGTGCGGGTCTCCAGCGCTCGCCGCGCCCAGGGGTGGCGCAGCAGGGCGCGACGGGCGGACAGCACGCGCCCGCGCACGGCGTCGCGCCACTCGACGCCGGGGGCAGGTGGCTCGATCTCGCCGACCACGACGTCGACCATGCCGTCGAGCAGCGCCTCCTTGTCCGCGACGTGCTTGTACAACGCCATGGGGACCACGTCGAGCTCCGCCGCGAGGCGGCGCATGCTCAATGCCTCGAGCCCGACCTCGTCGGCGAGTGCCACCGCGGCGTGCAGCACCCGGTCGCGGTTGAGCCGCGGACGTCGGCCGGTCGGCCCGGGCATCGTGGCCTCCCGGCGGTGGGACTCCTTGACAAGCGTACATCGTACACCTTAGCGTCGACGCCTCCGGTGTACGTCGTACACCTCCGGACGAGGAGTCGCCATGCAGCCCCACCGCCGCGCCGGCCTGGTCGCCGGCCTGCTCTACCTGGTCACGTTCGTCTCGTCGATCCCCGCCCTGCTGCTGCTCGCTCCCGTGCTGGAGGACCCCGGGTACGTGGTGGGTCCGGGTGCGGACGTCGAGGTCACCTGGGGAGCGGTGCTCGACCTGGTGAACGCGGCCGCCTGCATCGGGACCGCCGTCGTGCTGTTCCCCGTGATCCGCAGGCGCGGCGAGGCCAGGGCGCTCGGGTTCGTGGCCTCGCGGCTGATGGAGGCGGCGATCATCGTGGTCGGGGTGGTGAGCCTGCTCGCGGTCGTCACCCTGCGCCAGGCCGGTGGGGACGGGGTGGCCGGCGATGCCGGCGCCCGGCTCGCCGTCGCGCAGTCGCTGGTCGCCGTCCGCGACTGGACCTTCCTGCTGGGGCCGGGCCTCATGGCGGGGATCAACGCCCTCCTGCTCGGCTCGCTGATGTACACCTCGCGCCTGGTCCCGCGGGCGATCCCACTGCTGGGGCTCGTCGGGGCGCCGCTGCACCTGACTGCGGTGGCCGCCTCGATCTTCGGTGCGAACGAGCAGACGTCGACCTGGTCGGCCCTGGCCGTCGCGCCGATCTTCGTCTGGGAGCTCTCGCTCGGGCTCTGGATGACGCTGAAGGGTCTGCGGGACGACGCCGGGCGCCCGGCCGGCGAGGCCGCTGCGCAGGTGCCGGTCGCCGCGTGACGTAGGTCCTCGACACGTCCGCGCGCCGAGGACCTATAGTTCAAGGGTGGCTGAATCAATCAGGTTTGAAGTGAGCCCTGAGCGGCGCGCGGCGACGCAGGAGGCGTCCCTCGAGCTGCTCGCCGCGGTCTCGGACCCGGTGCGCTGGGCGGTGCTCGACCGGCTCGGCGACGGGACACGGTGCGTGTGCGACCTGCGGGCGCTGGTGCCGGTCGCGTCGAACCTGCTCAGCTACCACCTCAAGGTCCTGCGCGACGCGGGCCTGGTCACCACGGCCCGGCGCGGGCGCTGGGTGGACTACACGCTGGCCCCCGACGCGCACGAGCGCCTCGCGGCCGCCCTGCCCACCGCCGCCCTGATCCGGCGGGCGGCGGCCTCGTGAGCCTTGCCGAGCGGGTCGGCGCCGGCAGCGCCACCAGGCGTTGGGTCGGACTGGCCGCGGCCGCCGCGGTGTGGGTCGCGGCCTACGAGCTCAACGTGCACCTGTGGGACTGGCTGGTGTTCGACGTCGCCGGCCTGGACCCGGACTCCCGGCTCGGCTCCGGGGTGCACTTCTTCTTCTACGACTCGGTGAAGATCGGCCTCCTGCTCACCGGGATCATCTTCGTGGTCACGGTGCTGCGCTCGTTCATGTCCGTCGAGCGCACCCGCGCCCTGCTGGGCGGCAAGCGCGAGGGCGTCGGCAACGTCATGGCCGCCGGGCTCGGCGTCGTGACGCCGTTCTGCTCGTGCTCGGCGGTGCCGGCGTTCATCGGCTTCGTCGCGGCCGGCGTGCCGATCGGCGTGACGATGAGCTTCCTCATCGCGTCACCGATGGTCAACGAGGTCGCGATCGCCCTGCTGCTCGGCCTGTTCGGGATCGGCCCGACGCTGCTGTACGTCGGAGCCGGCCTGGTGGTCGCGATCGTCGGCGGCATGGTGCTGGGCAGGGTGCACGCCGAGCGCTGGGTCGAGCCGTTCGTGTTCGAGACCCGGCTGCGGGGCCAGGTGATCGACTCCACGATCGGGCTGACCTGGGCGGACCGGTTCCAGATGGGCCGCGAGGAGGTCGTCTCGATCCTGCGCAAGATCTGGCCGTACCTGCTGGTCGGGATCGGGCTCGGCGCGGCGATCCACGGGTGGGCCCCGGAGGACCTGTTCACCAGGTACGCCGGTGCGGGCAACCCGTTCGCCGTGCCGGTCGCGGTGCTCCTCGGTGTGCCGCTGTACTCCAACGCCGCCGGGATCCTGCCGCTGGTCGAGGCGCTGCACGACAAGGGCCTGCCGATGGGCACCCTGCTGGCCTTCATGATGGCCGTCGTCGCGCTCTCGCTGCCCGAGATGATCCTGCTGCGCCGGGTGCTCAAGCCCCGCCTCATCGCCACGTTCATCGCCGTCGTCGCCGCCGGGATCCTCGCCGTCGGCTACCTGTTCAACGCCGTCCTGGCGTGACCGCCACCGAAAGGAAGCAGAAGTGAACATCAAGATCCTGGGCTCCGGCTGCGCGAACTGCGTCAACCTCGAGCGCGTGACCCGCGAGGCCGTCGCCGAGCTGGGCCTGGACGCGGAGTTCGAGAAGGTCACCGAGTACGCCGACATCGCGTCCTACGGGATCATGCGCACCCCCGGCCTGGTGGTCGACGACCAGGTGCTGCTCTCCGGCCGGGTGCCGACCCGGCGCCAGGTCGCCGAGCTCCTCGCGCCGCTGGTGGCCTCGGCGAGCTGACCCGGTGCGCCTGCGGCGGCGCGCCGCGCCCCGCCGGACACCTTGCGTGTGAGGACCTGCCATGGACACCGCGACCGTCGTCGTGCTCGTCGTCGGCCTGCTGCTGCTCTCCCTCGCCTCGGGCATGCTCGGGCTGGGTGTCGCGTTCGCCGCGGTGCCCTTCCTCGGGTTCTTCCTGCCGGACCTGGTGCACCAGGTCCAGCCGCTGAGCCTGTTCCTCAACGGGGTCACGGCGATGTTCGCGGCGGCCGGCTTCGCTCGCAGCAGCCTGGTCGCGTGGCGGCCCGCGCTCCTGCTGGCCGCGGTGGCGTCGGTGTGTGCCCCTGTGGGTTCGTGGCTGGCCCAGTTCACACCTCCGGCGTGGTTGTGGGCGCTGTACCTGGCGGCGGTGGTGTACCTGGCCTGGCGGATGTTCCGTCCGACCCCCGACGAAGACCCCGACATCAGTCCGAAGCTGGGGGTCGCGGTCGGGCTGACGGTGCCGATCGCGGTCCTGGCGGGGATGCTCGGCATCGGCCCGGGCTTCCTGCTGATGCCGGCGCTGATCCTGGTGGGCTACGCCCCCAAGGTCGCTGCCGCGATCACCGCGGTCGCGGTCACGCTGCCCTCGTTCACCGCACTCGTGCCGCACCTGGGCACCGCGGATGTCGACCTGGGCCTGGCCGCGGCCCTGGTGACCGTCGGCGCGGTCGGAGCCTTCGTCGGCGCACGGTTGACCAGCCGGTTCGTGTCCGGCGCCACGCTCAAGCGGGCGTTCGGGATCCTCATCGTGGTGATGACCGCGGTCAAGGTCGTCCAGATCGTGGCCGGCTGAGACGGCCATGGTGTTCAAGGTTCTGGGGCCCGGGTGCCCCAGGCCCGCGGAGCAGCGGGCCCTCCTCACGGCGGCGACGCCGTGAGCCCCCACCCACCGGAGCGCCGTCGTTCGTGCCGGGTCGGCACGGGCGGAGATCGAACGGTCCATCCATCGCAGAGAGTCGAGGCAGTCAGTGTCCGAGCACGTTGATCTGAGCCGTCCACCCGTCGATGACCAGGCGCAGCCACGAGCTGCGTCGTCGCGGCTGCGCGACCTGCACCCGGGGTGGTTGGCGGCGGTGATGGGCACGGCGATCCTCGCGGTGGCCACCGACGCCGACCCGGGCGGGGTGTCAGCCCTGGCCCCCGTCGGGCACGCGGTGGGTGGGGTGCTGGCGGTCGCCGCGTACGCGATCGGGGCGGTGCTGCTCGTCGCCTACCTGCTGCGGTGGGCGCGGCACACGCGTGCCTGTGTGGCCGACCTGCGCCACCCGGTGCTGGGTGGGCTGCACGCGACCTTGCCGGGCGCGATCCTGGTGCTCGCGGTGATGACGGCCGCGCTGGGGGAGCGGCTGATGCCGGCCGGCGCGGTCACCGTGGTGATCGCGGTGCTCGCCGTGGTGGGTACGACGTTGGCGCTGCTGTTCGGTGTCGCGTTCGGCTACGCGCTGTTCACCGGTGACGCCCCGGCGGGTGCGGTCAACGGCGGGTGGTTCATCCCGCCGGTGGTGACGGTGATCGTGCCGATGGCCCTGACCCCGCTGATGCCGCACGTGAGCGCCGATGCCGCGCGGCTGCTGCTGTTCGCCGGGTACGCGTTCCTCGGCCTCGGCTTCATGCTGTTCCTGCTGGTGCTCGGCATGCTGCACGACCGGCTGGTGCTGCATCCGCTGCCGCCGGCCCAGCTGGCGCCGTCGCTGTGGATCGCGCTCGGCCCGATCGGGGTCAGCGCGCTGGTGCCGATGAACCTGGCACGGGCCGGGCAGGTCGTGTTCGCCGACAACGCCCCCGTCGTCACGACGGTGAGCCTGGTCTTCGCGACCGCGATCTGGGGGTTTCGGCCTGTGGTGGCTGGCGATCGTCGTCGCGCTGCTCGTGCGCTACCTGCGCACCGGCCCGGTGCCGTTCCACCTCGGCTGGTGGGGGTTCGTCTTCCCGCTGGGCGCGTTCACCGTGGCCACCCTCACCCTGGCTCGCGCCTGGTCCCTGCCGGCTGTCGACGCGTTCGGGGCCCTGCTGTACCTCGGCCTGCTCACCGCGTGGGCGGTCGCGGCGACCCGCACGGTCGCCTCGATGCGCTCGGGTCAGATCTGGCGGCGCTGACCGGCCACCCCGAGGCCTCACTCGCTCACCGGAAGGAACCTGTCATGAGTACCGAGCTGCTCGACCGGCTGCTCGCGCTCCACGGGCACCGTTGCTGGGCCAGCACCGCCGGGGTGCGGGTGGCCCAGGCGGCGCTGGATGCCCTGGGGCTCAGCGCCAGCGGCGGGAAGTCGCTGCACGCCGTGGTCGACATCGGCGACCACCACGGGGCGATGTGCTTCGCGGACGGTGTCCAGGTCACCAACGGGTGCACGTTCGGCAAGGGCAACATCGCGAAGTCCGGCAAGGGCACGCTGGCCCTGACCCTGATCGACACCGCCTCCGACCTGCGCGTCAAGGTCGCCTACAAGCCCGCCCTGCAGCCGCAGGTCCGCGACTCTGCCTTCATGCGCAAGCGCGGCGCCGGGGTCCCGGCCAGCGAGATCCCCGAGGCCGAGCAGTGGGAGCTGGTCGACCTCGTGTGGGACGCGCCCGCCGACGACGTGCTGATCGTCGGGACGGTCGAGCCGGTCGTCCTGTCCGGGGTGATGGCGATGGTCGGGCTCGGTGCGGCGTTCCTGTTCGTGCCGTTGCTCTACTGGCTCGGCATCCCGCTGCCGGTCGCCGCGTCCACGGCGCTGCTGCTCAACGCGGTGAGCCTGTCCTTCGCCACCGTCACCTACTGGCGGGCCAGGCTGGTCAACCTCGCCCTCGGGATCCCGCTCACCGTCGCGGCGGTGGTCGCGGCACCGGTCGGCGCCCGCGTGGCCCCGCACGTGGACACCGCCGTGCTGCTGTGGCTGCTCGCGGCGTTCCTGGTCTTCGCCGGGGCGATGATGCTGTTCTACCGGCGCCCGGAGGCGACCCGGGAGCCCGGCCGGGTCGCGCGGATCGCCGCCGGGACCGCGGTCGGCGGTGGGGCGGGTTTCCTCGGCGGGCTGCTCGGCGTCGGTGGCGGCAACGTCATCCTGCCGTCCCTGAACACCATGGGCCTGGACCCGAAGGAGGCCGCCGGGACGACCGCATTCGCGGTGGTGTTCTCCTCGCTGTCGGGGTTCGCCGGCCGGGTCTCGCTCGGCGACCTCGACGGGAGGCTGATCGCCGTCAGCGTCGTCGCCGCTGCGGCCGGCTCGTCGGTGGGGTCGAGGCTGATGGTGACGAGGGTCACGAGCGGCCAGCTCAAGCGGCTCGTCGCGATCGTGCTGTGGCTCGTCGCCGCGAAGATGGCCTGGGACCTGGTCGTCGGCTGACCTGCCCGGGCGTCCGGGTGCGTGCCGGCCGCCTCCGGACGGCCGGGAGGAGCCGTGTGGCTCGGGTCGAAACGTTCCGATCGGCGGCCTAGGGTGGACGCCATGGTTGCCTACCGACGTCTGGGCCGATCGGGCCTGAAGATCACCGAGATCACCTACGGGAACTGGCTGACCCACGGGTCGCAGGTCGAGAACGAGACCGCCACGGCGTGCGTCCGCGCGGCGCTCGACGCCGGGATCACCACGTTCGACACCGCCGACGTGTACGCCAACACCCGCGCGGAGAGCGTGCTCGGCGAGGCGCTCGCCGGCGAGCGGCGGGCGAGCCTGGAGATCTTCACCAAGGTGTTCTGGCCCACCGGCCCCAGGGGCGCCAACGACCGCGGCCTGTCCCGCAAGCACATCCTGGAGTCCATCGACGGGTCGCTGGAGCGGCTCCGGACCGACTACGTGGACCTCTACCAGGCGCACCGGTTCGACCACGCGACGCCGCTGGAGGAGACCATGCAGGCGTTCGCCGACGTGGTCCGCCAGGGCAAGGCGCTCTACATCGGCGTCAGCGAGTGGACCGCCGACCAGATCCGTGCCGGCAAGGCGCTCGCCGACGAGCTGCACGTACCCCTGGTGTCTAACCAGCCGCAGTACTCGATGCTGTGGCGCGTCATCGAGGGCGAGGTCGTGCCGACGTCCGCGGAGCTCGGGCTGTCCCAGGTGGTCTGGTCGCCGATCGCCCAGGGCGTGCTCACCGCCAAGTACCTGCCGGACGCCCCGCCGCCGGCGGGCTCGCGCGCCACGGACGACAAGGGCGGCGCGCAGATGATCGGTCGGTTCCTGTCCGACACCGAGGTGCTGCGCCGCGTGCAGGACCTGCGGCCGGTGGCGGACGAGCTCGGCCTGTCGATGGCCCAGCTGGCGATCGCCTGGGTGCTCCAGAACGAGAACGTCGCGGCCGCGATCATCGGCGCGTCGCGCCCGGAGCAGGTCGCCGAGAACGTCAAGGCCTCGGGCGTGACGATCCCGGCCGAGCTCATGCGGCGCATCGACGAGGTGCTCGGCGACGTGGTCGTCACCGATCCGGCCGAGACGGTGAAGAGCTCGCCCGCCGAGATCTGATCCGGCTACCGGACCGGCTCAGACCGCGTCGACGACGTCGGCGGTGGGGGCCGGCGCGACCTCGACGCGGTCGCGCCCGGCCGCCTTGGCCCGGTAGAGCGCCGCGTCGGCCTCGTGCAGGAGGCTGCCGATCGGGTCGCTGACCGTTCCGGGGATCGGGACGGCGACGCCGACGCTCACGGTGACGTGCACGGTGGTCCCGTCCCGCAGCCGCAACGGTGTGCGGTCCACGGTCGCCCGGAGTCGCTCGGCGGCAGCGCCGGCGGCGCGGGCGTCCTGACCGGGCAGCACGGCGACGAACTCCTCGCCGCCGTAGCGGAGCAGCACGTCGTCGGCCCGCAGCGCACGGCGGCAGATCGACGCGACGTGGGCGAGGAGCCGGTCGCCGACCAGGTGGCCGTGGGTGTCGTTGACCGTCTTGAAGTGGTCCAGGTCGATCATCGCGACGGCGACCCGTGCGGGCCCTTCGCGGCCGCGGCCGAGGTGCTCGGCGAGCGCCTGCAGCCCGGCACGCCGGTTCAGCAGGCCGGTCAGCTCGTCGACCCTGGACTGCGCGGCCAGCCGCTCGTGGGCGAGGGCGTTGGACAGCGACAACGCGAGGGTCGCCGCGAAGACCTCGACCAGGCGGCGGCGGCCGGCGTCGTCCGAGCGGTCGGGGAGCACCAGCACGCCGAGCGGCGCCTCATGCGTGGTGAGGGGGGTGCAGCACCAGCCGAGCCGCGCCACGTCCACCTCCGCCCGGCGGGCCGCGTCCGAGCCGTTCAGGTAGCCGTCGCAGGCGTTGAGCAGCTCGGCGGGGACCGACCCGTCGGTGAAGACGCGCCGGTCCCCGTCGGTCGAGACCACCAGGGCCGCGCCGGTGACGGCGGACCGCGCGCGCAGCTCCGCGAGCCCGGTGCGGCACAGGTCGTCGGCGTCCAGCCCGCTGGTGACGGCGCGCGCGACGGCGGCGAGGTCCCGCTGCGCGCCATGGGCGCGGCCGACGGCGTCGACCAGGGCGTTGAAGTCGGAGGCGACGGCACCGATCGCGTCGGCGGAGTCCACGGCGACGTGGCACCCGTCGTGGCACAGCTCGACGCTGCCCGAGACCACCGAGTGCTCGATCGAGGTCCGGACGGTCCGCATGGCGCGCGCGAGACGGGTGAGGCGGCTACCGATCACCAGCCGCGCGAGCAGGGCGTTGGCGGCCGCGACGAGCAACCCTGCGACGATGCACAGCAGCCGGATCCGGCCGGACATCGCGACGTTCGGGGCGAACCCGGTGGCGACCAGGACGTAGGGGAAGGCCAGCCCGACGACCGTGCCGATGACGGCGCTGTACAGCAGGACGTCCGCGGTGGCGCTGCCGGTGAGCACCGGGAGCTGCCATCGCGTCGCACGTCTTTGCGCGGCCATGTCGCATCCTGAAGAAGCGGGTGATCATCGATGATATCGGCGATACGGGGGCGGGTTTGAGGACTCGCCAGCGCGCGCCGGCGCGCGCATGGCACGCTGGGCATGCGAGACGGCCGACGATGCTCGATGACTCGACGAGGAGTGCGATGACCAGCGGTGCCGGCGACCTGGTGGTCGCGCTCGACCTGTCCACGACGGCTGCCAAGGCGGTCGTGCTCGATGCGCAGGGGGTGTCCCACGGGGAGGCCGCGAGGCCGCTCGCCACCTCGCAGCCGCACCCGGCGTGGCACGAGCAGGATGCGGGTGAGTGGTGGGCCGCGGCGCGCGGCGCCATCGCCGGCGCCGTCGAGCAGGTCGATGCCTCCCGGGTCGGGGCGGTGTGTGTGACCCACCAGCGCGAGTCGTTCGTGTGCCTGGGGTCGGACGGCGCTCCGCTGCGTCCGGCGATCCTGTGGGTGGACGGTCGCGCGGGGGCGGAGATCGCCGAGCTCGGGACCGCCGAGGTCCACCGGCTGTCCGGCAAGCCGCCGGACACGACCCCGGCGCTGTACAAGCTCGCGTGGCTGTCCCGGCACGAGCCCGACGTGCTGGCACGGGCCGACCGGGTCGGGGACGTGCAGGCGTACCTCGCCTGGCGGCTGACCGGCCGGTGGGCGACCTCGCTGGCAGCAGCCGACACCCTGGGGCTGGTGGACCTGGCGAGCGGGACGTGGTCGTCGGAGCTCGCGCGACTCGCCGGCGTGCGCCTCGGGCAGCTGCCCGAGCTGGTGCCGACCGGCGAGCTGATCGGCTCGATCACGCCGACCGCGGCCACCGAGCTCGGCCTGGCAGGCCCGGTGCCGCTGGTCGCCGGGCTCGGCGACGGCCAGTCGGCAGGGCTGGCGCTGCGGGCCGACGAGCCCGGGACGGCCTACCTCAACCTGGGCACCTCGATGGTGCTGGGCGTGCGGGCGGATGCGTACCTGGCCGACCCGGCGTTCCGGACCCTGGCCGGCATGGCGCCGGACAGCTTCACCCTGGAGACCGTGCTCAACGCCGCGGCCTACCTCGCAGGGTGGTGCCGGCGTGAGCTCGGGGACCCTGCGCTGGATGACGCAGCGTCGCTGGCCTGGTTCGAGGACGCCGCGGCGCAGGTGCCGCCCGGCAGCGAGGGACTGCTCACGCTGCCGTACTGGAACGCCGCGCAGACGCCGTACTGGGACCCCAGCGCCCGTGGCGCGACGATCGGCTGGCATGGTCGCCACACCAGGGCCCACGCGTACCGCTCGGTGCTCGAGGGTGTCGCGCTCGAGCTGCGCCTGCACCTGGAGAACCTCGAGCGGGCCACCGGGCAGCAGGTGCGGACCATCCGGGCCGTGGGCGGGGGCGCGCGGAGCGACCTGTGGGTCGGGATCGTCACGGGGGTCACGCAACGACCGGTCGAGGTGTGCTCCGCCGGCGAGGTGAGCGCGGCGGGCGCGGGTCTGCTCGCCCACGCGTGGCTCGCCGGGCATCCCGGGCGCGTGGCCGCCGCGCCGCCGCCCGGGCAGATGGTGGCGCCCGACCCCGCGGTCGCCGAGACCTACGGTCGGCTGTTCGAGGTCTACCGCGGGCTCTACCCGAGCCTTGCGGGCACGTTCGCCTCGCTCGCTGCGCTCTGAGTGCCGGCCGACCTGCGACGTGCGAGCGCCCGGCGCCCGACCAGCACGGGGACCGCGACGAGCAGTCCGACCAGGAGGGCCATCGCGGCCCAGCTCGCCACGTTCTTCGCGGCCGACGCCATGCCCAGCAGGCTCGACGCCGGCCCGGCGCTGCCGGGGAAGCGGGCGAGCGCGACCCAGGCGGACGCGTTCTCCAGGTAGTCGAACGCGCTGCCGAGCAGGGGCAGCGCCGCCAGGGCGAGCCATCGGCTGCCGGGCCGGGTGACCCGGACCAGCAGCATGGCCAGCGCGCTCGCCGCGACCAGGGCGAACGCCGCGGGGTACAGCAGGTCGGCCTGCTGGAGGTGCTGGTAGCCCAGGCGTCCCGCGGGGCCGCAGCCCGACAGGAACTCCTGGACGCCTGCGGCGGACGTGAAGAATCGCAGGTCGGGCGGTGGCGCGCCGCACAGCTCGGTCACGCGCGGGATCGCGAACGGCAGGGATGTCGCGAAGAACGCGGCGGCGAAGGCGACGTAGACCGTGCCGGCCACGGCGAGCACGCGCGGGTGGGCGAGCCTGCGCATCGCCGCGGCAAGGGTGTCGAGAGCGGACATGGGCACCTCCTGGGGTAGTGTGAACAGTATTCACGTAGTGAACGATGTTTACAAGGAGGGTCGATGAGCGCATCCGGCCAGCGACGCCACGACCGCAACCGGCGGGCGATCCTGGACACCGCTCTCGAGCTGATCGAGCAGTCCGGGCTGGACGGCTGGTCCATGCGAGAGCTGGCCGAGCGGGTCGACTACACGGTCGGCGCGCTGTACCGGTACGTCGACGGCAAGGCAGCGCTGGTCGACGCGCTCGGGGCCGAGGCGATGGACGGCCTGCGCGCGCGGATGGAACGGGTCGCGCCCGCAGGGCCGCCGCTGGACCGGCTGCGCGAGCTCGGCCTGGCCTACCTGGCCTTCGCCGAGGAGCAGCCGACGCTGTTCCGGATCGCGATGGGCGAGCTGCCCAGCCGCCGGCGCTCGGTCGAGGCCGAACCGGGCGAGGGGTCGCCGTACACCGTCCTGCTCGACGCGGTCCGCGCGGCGATCGAGACCGGCGCCCTCGCCACGGGTGCGCTCGACGCCGAGGCGATCGCCTACACGGTCTGGGCCACGGTGCACGGCATGGCGACGCTCGAACGGACCCACCTGCGCGGTTTCGACGCCGACTTCGCGTCGCTGCACGGTGCGGCGCTCGACCGCCTGCTGGCTGGCCTGGCCGCCGCCTGACCGAGCCGCCCTCCCGGGGCGGGTTCGGGCACCAGGCGTGCCCTCGGGCGCGCGACCCGCGAAACCTGCCGTGCGCACGACGCGTCGGGAGGAGCATGGGGGGCATGGTCCGTCGGTTCGTGGCCGCAGCCGTGCTGGCTGCCTGGGTGGCGGCGTCGGCCGCCTGCGCGGCGCCGGCGCCGGCGAGCGGCCCCGGAACGGCGGGCACGTCGACCGCTCCCCAGGCCCCGTGGACCCCACCTCAGCCGGAGCTCTACGGGCTCGACACCGCGGACGCCCCGGCGACCGTCGTGGTGCTGGTCCCCGGCGGCGGGTGGGCTTCCGCCGATCCCACGGGCCTGGTGCCGCTCGCCGAGTGGCTGGCGGCACGCGGTGCGGTGGTGGCCACGACGACCTACCGGACCGCCGCCGAGCAGGCCTACTTCCCGACGCCGGCGCAGGACGTGGCCTGCGCCATGGCGCGCACCGTCGCACTGGTCCGCGACGCCGGGGTCGAGGTCGGCGAGGTCGTGCTCGTCGGCCACTCGGCGGGCGCGCAGCTGGCGGCCCTCGTCGGGCTGACCGGCACGACGTTCGCCGACGGGTGCCCGGACGACGCCGTCGCCGCCGACCGGGTCGTGGGGCTGGCCGGGCCGTACGACGTGGTCGCGGCGGCCGGCATCGCGACCAACCTGTTCGGCCCGGACCTTCCCGACCCGGCCGACTGGGCACCCGGCGACCCCACGGCATTCGCGGACGAGCGCCCCGACCTGCCGGTGCTGCTCGTCCACGGCGAGAGCGACTCGACGGTCCCGGTGTCGTCGAGCACGGCGTTCGCCCGGCAGCTCGAGGACGGCGGTCACGACGTCTCGACGGCGTACCTGTCCGGCGTGGACCACGGGTCGGTCTACGGCGCCGACGTCGCGGGTCCGATCATCGCCGAGTGGCTCGGGCTCACGTCCTGAGCGCTGCGCGGACGGCCGCGGACAGCGGCTCGAGCTCGGCGGCCTCGCTGTAGACGTGGGTCGCGAGCCGTAGCGTCGTCGTTCCGTCGGGGGCCCGCCCGGTCCAGGCCCGGACGCCGGCGCCGTCCAGGGCGCGCCGCAGGTCGTCGAGGTCGACGCCGTCGGCGAGGAAGGCCCGCAGCCGCGGCGGGCGCAACCGCGCCTCGGCCGTCTGGCGCAGGCCGATCGCGGTCAGTCCCTCGTCGAGGTGGGCGGCGACCGCTGCCGCGTCGTCCAGCTCACCGGCGCTCCGCCACCCGCGCCACTCGGCGAGCGCGTCTGACAGGCCCAGCGCGGGTGCCGGGTCCCAGGTGCCGCGCCAGGCGAACCGCTCGACCAGGTCGTCGCTGTCCCAGGTGAGGGACACGGCCGCCGGCCGCACCACCGGCCGCAGGGGCGGGGCGAGCCACAGGAACCCGACCGGGCGCGGCACGGGCAGCCACTTGTGCACCGAGCCGAAGACCGCGTCGGCGCCGAGCGTCGCGACGTCTAGCGGCACATGGCCCACGACGTGTGCGGCGTCGACCACGAGCGCCGCCCCGCGGCCCCGGCACAGCGCTGCCACCTCCGCCACGGGCAGGGCGGTCGCGGTGGCGGACGTGATCGCGCTGAGCACGACGACGGTGGTGGCCGGGTGGGCGGCGCCGACGGCCGCGACCGCCCCGTCGCGGGTCGCGGGCAGGGGGAGCCGGACGAGGTCGAGCGTCGCGCCGGCGCGCTCGCAGGCCACCGCCCAGGCCCGGATCACCGACGGGTACTCCACGTCGAGCAGCAGCACGTGGTCGCCCGGTGCGAGCGGCAGCGACGTGGCCAGGGCCGCGTTCGCCTCGGTGGAGCCGGCCGTGAGGGCAGTCGAGCCCGCGCCCGCGCCGATCTCGCGCGCGAGGCCATCGGCCTGCTCGCGCAGCCCGGCGACGAGCGCGGATCCCAGGGCGGTGGCGGTGTCGCGCTCGATGGCCCGCCGCCGCGCCTCGACGCGGTGCAGCGCGGCACGGGTGGGCACACCGAACGAGGCGTGGTTGAGGTGGACGAGCCCGGGGTCGAGCTCGAACTCCTCGCAGCGCGGGTTCACCGCCCCATGATCGCGCGCCGCACGGAGGTGGTGCTGCCGAGGCTGCCACTCCTGAGGGGCCAACACCGCTGCCGGGCCCGGCCGCCGGGACTACGGTGGACGAGTCACGGCGGTGGGGCTCGCCGCAACCGCGGCGCAGGTGCCGCCAACAGTCCCTGGTCCCGGCCCGAGCGGCCGGAGGTCGCCGTGACCTTCCCCGCTCGGCGCCCCGACCGACGTCGTATGCGCGCGACCCACGGTGGGCCGGCGTCAGGGAGGAGCTGTCATGGGTGTGTCGGACACGGCCTTCGCCGTCACCGCGCTGCGGGCGCTGGAGATCCTGGACTCGCGGGGCAACCCGACGCTGCGCGTCGACGTCACGCTCGACACCGGCGTCACCGCCACGGCCGGCGTGCCCTCCGGAGCCTCGACCGGCTCGCGTGAGGCCGTCGAGCTGCGCGACGGCGACAAGGCCCGCTACGCCGGCAAGGGCGTGCTGACCGCGGTGGGCAACGTCAACGGCGAGCTCGCCGACCTCGCACGGTCCAGGCGGTGGGCCTCCCTCGCCGAGCTGGACGCCGCGATGGTCGAGGCGGACGGCACGCCCAACAAGGCGCGGCTGGGCGCGAACGCGATCGTCGGCGTGTCGATGGCGGTGGCCAGGGCGGCGGCGGGCGGCGCCCCGCTGTACGAGTACCTGCGGCCCGACGGTGTCGCACCGCGCCTCCCGGTGCCGCACTTCAACGTGCTCAACGGGGGCGCGCACGCGGCGAACGCGCTGGACTTCCAGGAGTTCATGGTCGCGCCGGTCGGCGCACCGACGCTGACCGAGGCCGTCCGCGCCGGCGCTGACGTGTACCGGGCCCTGCGCGGGCTGCTGTCGGAGGCCGGGCTCGCCACCGGCCTGGGCGACGAGGGCGGCTTCGCCCCGGAGGTGGCCCAGCCGGAGGAGGTGCTCGCGCTGCTCGTCCGGGCGATCGAGAAGGCGGGCTACCCGACCGGTCGCTCGGGCGTCGCGATCGCGCTCGACCCCGCTGCGAGCGAGTTCTACCGCGACGGCGCGTACCACGTCGCCGGCGAGGCGCTGTCCAGCGCCGACATGGCCGAGCGGTACGCCGCGATGGTCGAGAAGTACCCGGTGTGGTCCATCGAGGACGGGCTGGCCGAGGGCGACTGGGAGGGCTGGGCCGCGCTCACCGAGCGGATGGGGGCGTCCACGCAACTGGTCGGCGACGACATCTTCGTCACCAACCCGGCGATCATCGCCGAGGCGATCGAGCGCAAGGTCGGCAACTCCGCGCTCATCAAGCTCAACCAGATCGGCTCGGTCACCGAGACCCTCGAGGCCATGCGGCTGTGCCGCGAGGCGGGCTACACCCAGATGGTGTCGCACCGCTCCGGCGAGACCGAGGACTCCTTCATCGCCGACCTCGCGGTGGCCACCGGGTGCGGCCAGCTCAAGACCGGCGCGCCGGCGCGCGGCGAGCGCGTCGCCAAGTACAACCGCCTCATGGAGATCGACGCGGCGACCGACCTGCCCTACGGGCTGGGCTGAGGATCGCGCCGGGCCCGGCGCCCGGACCGCGGCGGGCCGGACGCGTTGCGCGCCGGCCCGCCGCGGCTACGCTGACGGGAGGCGATGGAACCCGCCCGGGCCACGGTGCCCGAACTGCTTCCCGGCTGATGGCTCCTGTCGACGACAGGAGCCTGCATGACCCTCACCGACCAGCGCGCACCGGCCCGGGACCCCGCGACCGACGACGGCACCGCGAGCCTGCTGTGGCCGCGCGGCCCCGAGCTCGCCTGGGACCTGGACGACGACACCTGGCACGACCTCGGGCTGGCCACGCTGGTGGACGGCGCTCCCGAGGGGTCCGACCGGGCCCGGCTGGCTCGCGTGTGGCGGCGGGTCCCCACCGACCGGGCCACCGTGACCCACCGGCAGGACGTGACCGCCGATCTCGAACGGCCTGCGATCGCCGACGCCGTGATCCGGTTCACCGCGGACGCCGACCGGTCCCGCTCGCAGCTGGCGTTCGCCGCCCAGGTCCGCCACCCGCCGCAGCAGCACGCGTGGGTGCTGGCCGCCGTCACCGTGCGCGGCCGGGCCGTCGAGCGGCTCGCGGCGGCCCTGAGGGCGGCCGCGCCCGGCTCCGCGGGGCTGCTGGCGGTGCGCGCCCACCTCGAGCAGCGCCTGGCCGACCCGGCCGAGCGGGGCCGGCGGGCGCGCGCCGAGGCGCTCACCGCGGAGCTCGCGGACCTTCGGTACGTGCTCCGGGTGGCCGGCGACCGGGTGGGGGTGTCCGCGGACGCCGGGCAGCGTGACGCCACGGCGCCGATCGCCGAGACCTTCGAGCGCTTCCGACAGCGCGAGCCGGACGCGCACCCGGCCGAGGTCGGCGGCTCGGCGTGGCTCAGCCACGTGGAGGAGGCGGTGATCGACCGGGTGGCGGCGCTGCACCCCGAGCTGTTCGGGCGTCTGGCCGCTTTCGCCGCGACGGACCTGGTGCCGGACCCCGTGCTCGAGCGGTTCGACGACGAGGTGCGGTCGTTCCTGGCCTACCGCGCGCTCGTCGCGCCGCTGCGGGCCGCCGGGCTCCCGTTGTGCCGGCCGGTGCTGGACACCTCGGGCCGGGTGGACGCGCGCGGCACGTACGACCTGGCGCTGGCCGACCGGCTGGTCGCCGCGGGCGACCGGGTGGTCCGCAACGACCTCACGCTGGACCCGGGGGAGCGCGTGGTCGTGGTCACCGGGCCCAACCAGGGCGGCAAGACGACGCTCGCCCGGACGGTCGGTCAGCTGCACGTCCTCGCGGCGCTCGGCCTCGAGGTGCCCGGCGGTCGCGTCCGGCTGGCGGTGCCGGACACGGTCCGGACCGTCTTCGGCCGCCAGGAGGACGTCGCCGACCGGCGCTCCGCCCTCGAGGACGACCTGCTGCGCACCGCGCGGGCCCTGGACGCCTGCACCGCGCGCAGCGTGGTGATCGCCAACGAGCTGTTCAGCTCGACCGCGCCGCGCGACGCCGCGGTCCTGGGCGAGCGCGTGCTCCGCCGGGTCCTGGCCGCGGGGTCGCTGGGCGTGTACGTGACGTTCCTCGACGAGCTCGCCCGGCTCGACCCCGCCGTGGTCTCGATGACCAGCACCGTCGACCCCGACGACCCGGCGGTGCGCACCTTCCGGGTGGTCCGTGCGCCGGCCGACGGCCGGGCCTACGCGATCGCCCTGGCCGCGCGGTACGGCCTGACCCGCGACCAGGTGCTCGAGCGGATCCACGACGCGAGGCGCGACCGGTGAGGCCGCACCTGCTCGACCCCGGCGCCGACCTGGACCTGGACGCCACCGAGCCGCCGTGGGCGGCCGACCTGGTGGCCGACCTCGGGCTCGACCCGGTGCTGGACGCGATGGCGGACGGCGACCGCCTGGTGCGTGCCGTCGCCCGCGCCGTGCTGCTCGCACCGGCGCCACCGGTCCCGGTGGTGCGCCACCGCCACGACGTGCTGGCCGACTGCCTGCGCACCCCGCGGGTGGTGCGCGGCCTGTACGCGGACCTGGGCGCCCTGCTCGACGCCGCCCGGAGGGTGCACGGCAGCTTCCTGAGGACCCCGGCCCACCGGCTGCGACGCTCCCGCCAGATTCTCGAGCTGTGCCTGCCCGTGCTGCGCGACATGCGCGACCGGACCGTCGAGCAGCGGGACGGGTGGAGCTCCACCGGTCTCGGTGCGCTGGCCGCGACCCTGGCCGCCGAGCTGGACGAGGCGTTCTTCGACTCCGCGGGTGAGCACCTGAGGCTGCTCGCCGACCCGACGACGGTGATGCGCGCCGGGCTCGGGCCGGGCCTGCAGGGCGTGGGGCATGCCCTCGTCCTCCCCGCCGAGGACCACCGGAGCTGGATCGCGCGGCTCGCGACCCCGCACCCCGGCGAGCTGGTCTACCGCGTCCCCGAGCGGGACGAGGCGGGCGCCCGGGCGCTGGCCGAGCTGAGGGACCGGGGCCTGGTGTCCGTCGCGGACGCGGTGGGCGAGGCGGCCGAGCACGTCCTGGACTTCTGCCGCGCCCTGCGCACCGAGCTGGCGTTCTACGTCGGCGCCCTGGCGCTCGCCGAACGGCTCGCGCCCACGGGCGTGCCCCTGTGCGTGCCGGACATCGCCGTCGGGGGCGAGGCCGTGCTGGTGCGGGTCGGCGACCTGCGCGACGTCGCCCTCGCGCTCGTCGGGGCCGCCGACGTGGTGGGCAACGACCTTGAGGCGCGCGACGCGCGGCTGGTCCTGGTCACCGGCGCGAACCGGGGCGGCAAGTCGACCTTCCTGCGGGCGCTGGGGCAGGCCCAGCTGATGGGCCAGGCGGGCACGCTGGTCGCCGCCCGGCACGCCGCCCTGCCGCGCGCCCGGCACGTGGTCAGCCACTTCCGGCGCGGCGAGGACGAAGGCCTGCACTCAGGCAAGCTCGCAGAGGAGCTGGCGCGGATGTCCACGCTGGTCGACCACCTCGCCCCCGGGGACCTCGTGCTGGCCAACGAGTCCTTCGCGAGCACCGACGAGCGCGAGGGGGCCGAGATCGCCCGTCAGGTGCTCGAGCCGCTCCTGGACGCGGGGGTGCGAGTCGCGCTCGTCACCCACCTGACCGACCTGGCGCTGGGCTGGTCCGACGCGCCGCCCGCCCCGACGGTGTACCTGCGCGCCGACCCGCCCTCGAGCGCGCCGGAGCCCTTCCGGCTGCGCCCGGGGCGGCCCGAGTCGACCAGCCACGGGGTCGAGCTCGCCGACCGGCTCCTGCCTGCCGGCTGACCCGCGGCCTCAGGAACGGCGCAGCCGGTGGCGCCACCCGGACCGAGCGGGTTCGGCGTCGTCCGCGGGTTCGGGTTCCTCGGCGTCGGTCTCCTCGTACACGCCCGGGGACGACGGGATGCGGCTGATCAGGTGCCGCGCGATCTCGTGGACCACCGTGGCGTCCTGGCTCAGGGCGACGTCCACCAGTCCGCGCTCGTCCGAGGGCCACGCGGCCATCGCGACGGCCTCGGCGTCCCGGAGCACCACGAGGAACGTCTCGCTCGCGAGCGCCTCGTGCGGTGCCACCGACACCTGACGCACGCCCGGGAGCTCGGGCTGGTCCCCGTCGACGTCGAACAGCACGACCAGCAGCGGCGTCGTCTGCGGGCTCGGGTAGCCGCCGGTGTCGAGTGCGGCGTCCTGGCGGGTGGCGCCTCGGCTGGCGAGCACGACGGGTGCGGCACCCGGGGCGAGCGCCGCACGGTAGACCATCCGTGCGACGTCGTCCACGAGCTCGGGGCTCATCGTGGTCGTGGGGCGGTCGGCGAGGTGGTGGGAGGGCGCGCAGTCCTCGTCCTCGTCCGTCCGGTGGCCGCGCAGCGGGACCGCGGCGCGTGGCATCGGGTACGACTCGGCGAGCGGTCCCGGGGCACCGATGCGGTACCCCTGGCCGTACGTCGCGCCGAGCGCCGTGGCCCAGCTCAGGTCCTCGGCGGTCTCGATGCCCTCGACCAGCAGCGCGGCGTGGGTGGACTCCACCAGGCGCAGCGCGCCGAGCGTGATCGACGCGGCCTCCTGGGGCTCGCACTCCTGGAGCAGGCGCAGGTCGAGCTTGACCAGGTCGGCGCCGACCAGCGGCAGGACGGCCAGGGAGGCCTCTCCCGAGCCGACGTCGTCCAGTGCGACACCCCAGCCCGACGCGCGGGCCCGGTCCACGGTCCGGATCAGGCCGGCCGGATCGGTGGCCAACGCGCGGTCGTTGACCTCGACGAACACTCGCAGCAGGGACTCGGCGCGGGCGATCTGCTCCACGAGGTCGGGCGGGCAGGGCGTTGCCAGGGCCTCCGGCTCGATGTTGACGAACAGCGACATCGACGGCGGGAGGTCGGCAGCCGCGAACGCCTCGAAGGCGGTCGCGCGGCAGGCCCAGTCGAGCTCGCCCACCCGCCCGAGGCGTCGGGCGGCTGCGAACAGCTCACGGGGGTGCTCGAGCGCGGACCCGGCCGGGCCGCGGGCGAGCGCCTCGAGGCCGACCACCTCGTCGGTACGCAGCGAGACGAGCGGCTGGAACACGACGCCGAGGTCGCGCGCGGTGAGCACGCGGTCGAGCTCCGCGTCGAGGGCGGCGGTGTCCTCCGGTGGGCTCGTCATGGTCAGGCGCTCTCGACCCGGTTGCGGCCGCCGCGCTTGGCACGGTACATCGCGGCGTCGGCAGCGGTGAAGAGGTCCTCGAACGACGTGGGGCCGTCTGCCGTCGCGGTGCCGACGCTCACGGTGACGCGCCCGTCGGGCACGGCGACGGGCCAGGTGAGCGCCTCGACCCTTGCTCGGACCCGCTCGGCCACCGCTGCCGCCGTCTGACGGTCCGCGCCGGGCAGCACCAGGGCGAACTCCTCGCCGCCGTACCGTGCGGCCAGGTCACCGGAGCGGACCACCGCCGCGAGGGTGCTGCCCAGGCGCTCGAGCACGCGGTCGCCGGTCGCGTGCGAGCACTCGTCGTTCACCCGCTTGAAGTGGTCGACGTCGATGAGACACACCGAGAGCGGCCCCTGCGACACGCAGTGCGCGGCGACGGTGGCCTCCAGCGACCGTCGGTTCGCGAGCCTGGTCAGCGCGTCGTGGCCCGCCTCCCAGGTGAGCTTCGCGTTGCGCTCCTCGAGCTCGCGCGCCCTGCGGCGCTCCCGGTCGGCCGTGGCGAGCGCCTCGTCGGCGTCGAGCCGGGCTGCGAGCAGGGTGCTCCGTCGTTCGGCGAGGCTCTCCAGGCGCTCGGCGGACAGGTCGCGATGGCGGTGCCACACGTCCAGGGCAGCCCCGAGGTCACCCGCGGCCTCGAGCGTGACCGCCAGGATCTCGAGCAGCTCCACGCGGTCGGCGAGCCGTTCGCTGGGCACGGCGACGGCCAGGCCGTGCTCGGCCTCGGCGCTGGCCTCGGCCAGCAGGCCGCGACGCGACAGCCAGGTCGCGCGCAGGTGGTGCAGGGCCAGCTGCTGGGTCGGGGAAGGGAAGCGCCCGAGCATCGCGGCGAGCGAGTCCAGAGTCGTGCCGAGCGCGGCGTCGTCGCCGATCGCGGCGAGGGACGTGGCCACGGCGAGCCGGGCGTCCACGGCCAGGCCGCTGAGGCCGGCGGCATCGGCCTCCTCGACGGCGAGCCGCGCAGCGGCCAGCGCGCGGCGCGCGGCCGCGACCGCGCCCCTGGCGTTGGTCCGGGCGATCTGCTTGCTGGTGGTCACGTAGGTCATCGCCAGGGCCACCTGCGCCGCGGCCGCACCGTCCGGGTCGCGCGCGGTGGCGGAGAGCCGGCGGGCCTCGGCCAGGGCGCCGGCGGCGCGGGCGGCGAACGGAGGGTAGGCGGCGTAGGTGCGGCCGAGCACGGTGAGCGCCTCCGCCGTGGCGGCGTCGTCGCCGGCCCGGCGGCACAGCTCGACGGCCTCCCGCAGCAGGTCGATCGCCTGCTCGTCGTCGTCGACGGCGTGGTGCACCAGGCCCCGGCACTCCAGGGATCGCGCCTGCCAGACGGGGTTCTCGAGCTCGGCCGCGATCGATGCGGTGCGGTCGCAGGCGGCGAGCGCACCAGCGTCGTCGCCCCGGAGCCGTCGCGCCGTCGCGACGTAGTGATGCGCCACCATCTCGGCGAGGCGGTCCTCGCGCTCGGCGGACTCTCGCGCGGCGCGCTCGGCGGCGTCCAGGCAACCGGCGAGGTTCGTGTGCAGCAGCGCCTCGAGCTCGCCGACGAGCGTGTCGGCGTCCGGTGACTCGGCGGGTTCGGCCGCCGGAGCCCGGTCGTCGACTACCGTCATGGCCGGCCGGTCCTCTCATCGCCGCATGCGCGCCCTCGCGCCGGTCGCGTGCTGTCGAGCACCTCATCGGCAGGTGGGCCGGGCTCGTGAGCAGCCTTGATGGGGTAGACCGGTTCCATGGAGGAGAGGGCGGACGATGAGCACCACGACACCGGGCGATGAGGCCTACCTGGCGGCGCAGCGCGCGGACCTGCTGCGATTCATGGCGGGCGCGGCGCGGCCGGAGGGCTTCGGCTGGCTCGACGAGCGCGGCGTCGTCGACCTCACGCGGCCGGTGGAGCTGTGGATCACCTGCCGGATGACGCACGTCGCGGCGCTCGGTGTGCTCGCGGGCGAGCCGCCGGCCCCGGGTGGGCCCGACGCGGCGGCGCTGCGCGCCCTGGTGGATCACGGGGTCGCGGCGCTGCGCGGTCCGCTCCACGACGACGAGCGCGGCGGCTGGTTCGCGGCGGTCGGCCCGGACGGCCCCGAGGTGACCACGAAGCAGGCCTACGGTCACGCGTTCGTGGTGCTCGCGGCCTCGTCCGCGGTGGTGGCCGGCGCCGTCGGCGCGGACGAACTGCTCGCCGAGGCCCTCGACGTGGCGGGTACCCGGTTCTGGGACGAGCAGACCGGCCTGTCGGTCGAGGAGTGGGACCGGGCCTGGGCGACCCTGGACACCTACCGCGGGGTCAACGCGAACATGCACACCGTCGAGGCCTACCTGGCCGCCGGCGACGTCACCGGTGACCCGGTGTGGCACGAGCGGGCCGGGCGGATCGCCGCGCACGTCGTCGCCTGGGCACGCGGCAACGACTGGCGGATCCCGGAGCACTTCGACGCGCACTGGACCCCGATGCTCGAGCACCACCGCGACCAGCCGGCGCACCCGTTCCGCCCGTACGGCGCGACGGTGGGCCACGGGCTGGAATGGGCGCGGCTGCTGCTGGCGGTCGACGCGTCGCTGGGCGGCGGCCGGGTCGCGGGGTTGGCCGAGGCCGCTGCGGCGCTCTACGACCGCGCGGTGGCCGACGGCTGGGCCGCCGACGGTGCCGACGGCTTCGTCTACACCACCGACTGGGACGGCACCCCGGTGGTGCGCGAGCGGATGCACTGGGTGCTGGCCGAGGCGCTGAACACCGCCGTCGCGCTGCACCGCCTCACCGGCGAGCAGCGGTACGCCGACGACGCCGCAGGCTGGTGGGCCTACGCCGAGGAGTACCTGGTCGACCACGAGCACGGCTCGTGGCACCACGAGCTCGACCCGCAGAACCAGCCCGCGGGCACGGTCTGGCCGGGCAAGCCCGACGTCTACCACGCCTACCAGGCGGCCCTCATGCCGACGGTGCCCCTGGTGCCGTCCTTCGCCGCCGCGCTGGCCCGTCGCGGCTGAGCGCCGTCAGCCGGGCCGGGATCGGCAGCGTGTTGAAGCGTTGGCCTCACATGGCGAGGCCAACGCTTCAACGGTGGGCCGCAGCCGTCGGGGACCAGCGCTCGAGGAAGCGCGCGGTGTGCGGCCATGAGTGCGCGGCACCCGGAGGGTGCTCGCCGACGCCGCCGGCGGTGGTCGGCACCGAGCTGTGGCGGCGCCCGACGCGGCGAAGGGTGTCGGCAGCCCTGGTCGGCGTCCGCGACGTGGACGGCCCAGCACGGATCGGTGTCTGAGCGCCTCCTCGCCGCGTGGGGCGCCGGGACCGCGTCGGCGAGGCGCGCCTCACCGAGCGAACATCGGCCAGGACCGCGCACGCCGCGGGCACGCCTGTCGCACCTAGGTCGCAGCGGAGCCGACGCGGGTTTGGATGAGCGGGCCGCGCGTGCCGCCGAGCTCAGGACGGGGTGACCGCGAGTTCCCCGGGCGCGGTCAGATCTACCGTCGCGCTGCGGCCGTCGACGGTGAGGCGGTACGTGCCGCGGAAGCCCTCGACCCCGACGCGCCCGGCCTCGTCGCTGACCACCGTGGTCGGCGCCAGCCACCACGCGCCCTTGATCAGGTCGTGCAGCGCGTCGTACGAGGGCTTGGGCGTGCCGTCCGCGCGCACCAGGCCGGACGGCGCGCCGAGCCACGACCCGTCGTCGGACAGGCCCCAGTAGGTGATCGCCTGCACCGCCGGGTGCTCGACGAGCGTGGTGTAGTGCGTGGCCATCTCTCGGGCCTGGCGCTCCTCGCCGTCGGGCGTCGACGGCCAGCTGTCGACCTGGTAGTCGTTGAGGTCGACGATCTCGGGTGGCATGAGGTGCCCGGAGACCAGGGTGGTCTCGCTGAACTGCAGCGGCAGCCCGAACCGGGAGAACCGCTCGAGGACGTCCAGGGTCTTGTCGACCCCCCACCAGCCCTGGTGCATGTGGCTCTGCAGCCCGATCGCGTCGATCTGCACGCCGGCGTCCAGGCACTCGGCGATCAGCCGCTCGTACTGCGGGGACATGTTGAAGTCGTTGAGGACCAGCGTGGTCGCACCCGCCTCCCGGGCGGTGTCGAACGCGAGCCGGACGGTCTCCACCCGGCCCAGGCGTTGGGCGAGCGGGGTGATCGCGTTCACCTCGGCGGTGAACACCGGCATGATCACCGCCTCGTTGATCGCGTCCCACATGTCCACCACGTCGGCGAAGTCGGTGACCTCGCGGCGGATCCGCGCCCGGACCACGGACTCGACCTCGTCCGCCGGCACGTCGAGCAGCCACTGCGGGGCCAGCGTGTGCCACAGCAGCGGGTGGCCCTTGACCGTGACGCCGTGCTCGCCGAACCACTGCGCGGTGCGGTGCAGCCGCCGGGTGTCGGGGCGCCCGCGCTCGGGCTCGAAGCTGCGCCAGTAGAACGGCAGCGTCGCCATGTTGTACAGGTCGAACCAGTGCTCGGCGAGGTGCGCGGCCTGCTCGGTGCGCGCACCGCCGAACACCCGCGCGCCGTCGGTCGTCTCGCCGTTGGCCAGCTCGATGAAGTCGAATCCGATGTTGCCGAAGCCGAAGGCGTGCCGGACCTGCTCCACGCGGACGTCCCGGCCCGCGAGCGGGGTGCCGTCGGGGGCGGACAGGGTCACCGTCGCGGCGGCGGTGCGGTGGCGGACGTCGGCTGGGACGTGGGCGGACGCGGTCTGCATGGGCGTTCCTTCCAGGCTCGGGGTGGTCGTCGTCGACCCGGTGGGTCAGTCGAAGGGGGCGTCGAGCCAGACGTGGCGCGGCGGGAGCAGGGCCTCGAGCTCGTCCCACAGCGCCTCGGGCACCGTGGCGGAGGCGGCGGCGAGCGTGCTCGCGACCCGGCTCGGCCGGCTCATCCCGACCACCGTGGTGGCGAACCGCGGGTCGCGCAGCGAGTGCTGCAGCGCGGCGGTCGCCAGGTCCGTGCCGTGCCGGGCGCAGACCGCGCGCATCCGCTCGACCGCGTCGAGGATCTCCGGCGGTGCCGGCCGGTACCCGTACGTCGCGCCGGGCGCCACGGTGGGTGCGGCGAGCATGCCCCCGCCGTAGACCGCCGCGTTGATCAGGCCGAGACCCCGCTCCTCGGCCCGGGCGAGCAGGTCGCTGGCGCTGCGGTCCAGCAGCGTCCAGCGGTTGTGCACCAGCAGCGCGTCGAACACGCCGAGCGCGAGGTAGCGGGCGATCTCCTGCACGCGCCCGCCGGCCAGGCCGATCGCCCCGACCGCGCCGGACTCCTTGAGCCCGACGAGCGCGTCGACCGCGCCGCCAGGGGCGGTGAGTTCGTCGAAGTCGTGGAACTCCGGGTCGTGCAGGTGCACCAGCGGCAGGTGGTCCAGGCCGAGCCGGGCTCGGGACTCGTCGACCGACGCCCGAACCCGGTCGCCGGAGTAGTCGCGGCCCCTGGCGTCGACCTTGGTGATCACGGTCATGTCCGCCGGCAGCCCCCCGAAGGCCGCGATCGCTGCCCCGATCCGACGCTCGGACTCTCCGTCGGAGTAGCCGTTGGAGGTGTCGATCGTGCGGATCTCGCTGCGCAGCACGGCGGTCACCGTGTCCGTGCCCTGGGCGGTGCTGACCTCGTGGCCGTACAGCCCGGGCATGCTGCCCAGCGGGCTGCCGCCCGCGGTCACGGCGGACACGGTCAGTCCGGTGCGCCCGAGAGGCCGCAGCCAGGGGAGCAGGTCGCCGTCCGCGCCGCGGACCGCAGGGCCGGTCACGCCGACGCCTCGACGGCGCCGGCCGCGGCACCGACGGCGCGGGGCGGGGCGGTCGACGCGCGCACCACCACCGAGGTGGCCAGCTCCACGCGGGGGTTCGGCCGTACGCCGCCGCGGGAGAGCTCGATGACCATGCGGGTGGCCTCGCGTGCCATGGCGGCCAGGGGCTGGCGCACGGTGGTGAGCTGCGGGGAGATCCACTGGCACAGCTCGACGTCGTCGTTGCCGACCACCGACAGGTCCTCGGGGATCCGCAGGCCGCGGTCGCGGGCCGCGAGGTACACGCCGTAGGCCTGCTCGTCGGAGCCGGAGATGATCGCGGTCGGCGGGTCCGGCAGGGCCAGCAGCTCGGCGCCCAGGCGGTGCCCGCCGCCGACCAGGGAGTCGCCGTGGCGCACCAGGTCGGGGTCCAGGCGGACGCCGTTGCGCCGCAGAGCGGCCTGGTAGCCGTCCAGCCGGTCGCGGTGGCAGACCTGCTGGATGGGGCCGGTGATGAAGCCGATCCGCCGATGGCCGAGGTTCAGCAGGTGGTCGGCCGCGTCGCGGCCACCTGCCCAGTCGGTCGCGGCCACGGTGGCGAACGGCTGTGCCCCGGTGCCGACCGGGTCGACCAGCACGACCGGGACGTGCAGGCGCTCGAGCTGCTCGCGCCCGGCGGGCAGCAGCTCGGAGACCACCAGCACGATCCCGTCGGACCCGCGCGCGGCCAGGTGCTCGACCCAGTCGGGGGTGCCGATCGGCCGGCCGTCGGTGGTGGTGACCACCAGGTCGGCCCCCTGCCGGGAGGCCTCGGCCTGGGCCCCGCGCAGCAGGGTGGTGGCCCACTGCGTCTCGAGGCTGGAGATCACGAAGTCGATGAGGCCGCTCCCGTGCGCCGGTCGCCCGCGCCGCTCGTAGCCGCGCTCCTCGAGCAGCGTCTCGATGGTGCGCCGGGTCTCGGCGGAGACACCCTTGCGCCCGTTGAGCACCCGAGACACGGTGGGGACGGAGACCCCGGCCGCCGCCGCGATCTCCGCGATCGTGACGCCCCTGCTCGCCATGGCGGCTCCTCCAGTTCGTCTGCCGTTGACGCTCTCTGCCTGCGGCCCTATCGTAAGGCATAACGAAAGTTCCGGAGAAACTTTCGACCACCCGTCGAGACGGCGCGGCGCATGGGGGCCGGCCACGCACGCCTGCGACCGATCGAGAGAGAGGCTCCCATGCGTACGCCGACGACGAGGCCGGCAGGTCACGACCGGATCGCGGGCGCGGTCCGATGACCGCCACCGGGGACCGGGTCGAGGCCGGCGCCGAGGGTGCCCGGGTGGCCGACCTGGTGGCGAGCCTGACCCTGGAGGAGAAGCTCGCCCAGCTCGTCGGCATGTGGGTCGACTCGGGCGACGGCTTCGAGGTCGCGCCGATGCAGGACGCGATGCTCGACGAGCCGGTGTCGTTCGAGGAGTTCGCCCGGCACGGCATCGGCCAGATCACACGGTTCTACGGCACGGCACCGGTCGAGCCGTACGCTGCCGCACGGCTGCTGCGCGAGCGGCAGCGCTGGCTGGTCGAGCACACCAGGCCGGGCATCCCCGCGCTGGTCCATGAGGAGTGCCTCACCGGCCTCGCGGCGTGGCAGGCCACCACCTTCCCCGCGCCGCTGTCCTGGGGCGCGTCGTTCGACCCCGCGCTGGTCCAGGAGATGGGCCACGCGATCGGCACGACGATGGCCTCCCTCGGCGTGCACCAGGGGCTGGCACCGGTGCTCGACGTGGTGCGCGACGCCCGGTGGGGCCGGGTCGAGGAGTGCATCGCCGAGGACCCGTACGTGGTCGGCACGGTCGCGAGCAGTTACGTGCGCGGCCTGCAGTCCGCGGGGATCGTGGCCACGCTCAAGCACTTCGTCGGCTACTCGAACTCGCGTGCCGGCCGCAACCTCGCCCCCGTGCACGCCGGCCCGCGTGAGGTCGCCGACGTCCTCCTCGTGCCGTTCGAGATGGCGGTGCTGGACGCCGGGGTCGGCTCGGTCATGCACTCCTACGCCGAGATCGACGGCCTGCCGGTAGCGGCCGACCCCGGCCTGCTCACCGGCGTGCTGCGCGACCGGTGGGGCTTCGACGGCGTCGTGGTCGCCGACTACTTCGGCATCGCGTTCCTGGCCTCGCTGCACGGCGTGGCCGCCGACCTCGCCGACGCGGCCGGGCAGGCGCTGCGTGCGGGCGTGGACGTCGAGCTGCCCACCGGCAACGCCTACCTCGGGCCGCTGGCGGCGGCGGTGCGTGCTGGAGCCGTCCCGGTCGAGCTCGTGGACCGCGCCGTCACCCGCGTGCTGCGGCAGAAGGCCGCGCTCGGGCTGCTGGACGAGACGTTCGAGGGCGAGGCGCCCGACCCGGGCAGCCTCGACCCGGCCGAGCACCGCGCGCTCGCGGCCCGGCTCGCCGAGGAGGCCGTGATCCTGCTGGCCAACGACGGCGCGCTCCCGCTGGCCCGCGCCGGCCGGGTCGCCGTGATCGGGCCGAACGCGCACCGCCCCACCGCGGTGTTCGGCTGCTACTCGTTCGCCAACCACGTGCTGGACCAGTTCCCCGACGTGCCGCTCGGCCTCGAGGTGCCCACGGTGCTCCAGGCGCTGAGCGCCGAGCTCCCGGGCCTGCACGTCGAGCACGTCGAGGGCTGCGGTGTCGACGACCCGGACCGGTCCGGCTTCGAGGCCGCCGAGCGGGCCGCGGCGGCGGCGGACGTCGCCGTGGTCGTGGTGGGCGACCGCGCCGGCCTGTTCGGCCGGGGGACGTCGGGGGAGGGCTGCGACGCCGACTCGCTCGAGCTGCCAGGCGTGCAGCGCGAGCTCGTCGAGCGCGTGCTGGCGACCGGCACCCCGGTGGTGCTGGTGGCCGTCACCGGCCGCCCGTACGCGCTGGACTGGGCGCTCGATCGGTGCGCAGCGGTGGTCCAGGCGTTCTTCCCCGGCGAGGAGGGCGCCGCCGCCGTCGCCGGGGTGCTCAGCGGCCGGGTCAACCCGTCGGGCCGGCTGCCGGTGAGCATGCCGCGCTCGGCCGGGTCCCAGCCGTACTCCTACCTGCACCCGCCGCTCGGCGGGCCGTCGTCGGTGTCCGACCTGGACAACGAGCCGGCACGCCCCTTCGGGTTCGGGCTGTCGTACACGACGTTCACCCACAGCGACCTGAGCGTGCGGGCCGCACAGGTCCCCACCGACGGGACGGTCGACGTCACCGTGCGGGTGACCAACACCGGCGCCCGCGCCGGGGCCGACGTCGTCCAGCTCTACGCGCACGATCCGGTCGCGTCGATCACCCGGCCGGTGGCCCAGCTGCTGGGCTACGCGCGCGTCGTCCTCGAGCCCGGTGAGCAGGCCACGGTGGGCTTCTCGGTGCCGACCACCCGGCTGGCGTTCAGCGGCCGCGACCTGGTGCGCGCCGTCGAGCCGGGTGCGGTCGAGCTGTGGGTCGGGCCGTCGTGCGCCGAGCGTGAGACGCAGGCCGCCGTCGACCTGGTCGGCGCCCCGCACCGGATCACGGTCGCCGACCCGCGGTGGGTGACGGTGGACGTGCGCCCGGCCGCCGACGCGCGCGGCGGGGGCTGAGCCCGATGGGACCGCCGACCATCCACGACGTCGCCCGGCTGGCAGGGGTGTCGATCGCCACCGTCTCCAAGGTGATCAACCAGCGGCCCGGGGTCGCCGTCGCGACGGCGGAGCGCGTGCTGGCCGCGGTCGAGGGCCTCGGGTACGAGCCGAGCATGATCGCCCAGCGCATGCGCGGCGGCGGCAGCGGTGTGGTCGGCGTGGTCACGGCGGGGCTGGACGCCTGGGCGGGCGAGGTGCTCAAGGGTGTCTCGGCCGCCGCGGCCGGGACCGGCTACGGGACGCTCGTCGCGGTCGGTGACGGCACCGCCAACGCCTGGACGTGGGAGCGGCGCACCCTGGCGCGCCTGCGCGGTCACCTGATCGACGGGGCGATCCTGGTCGCGCCGACCGGCGGCCCCCTGGTGCGCGACCTGCCGGTGGTCGTCGTCGCCCCGCCCGGGCGCGGCTCCGGCCTGCCGGAGGGCCCGCCGGTGCGCTCACCGCTCACCCTGGTCTCCGACCGGCCCGCCGAGGCCGGCGCCGAGGCGCTGCGGCTGCTGCTGGCCCAGGTGCGGCTGGTGGACCGCCACCCGCCGGAGGGGGCGCCTCTGCGGGCGATGCCGCGGGCGTCGGCGGGCTGAGCGCCAACGCTCAGCGCGGGCCCCGGCGGTGCGCCGGCGCCGCGTGACCGGCGATCGAGCCTGCGGGAGCAGCAGAACGGCCGCCAGCCACGCGTCCCCAGGCGACCGAGGCGTGACAGCCGATCCGGCGCGCGGCCCGCGGCATGAGCGCGCGTCGGCCCGTCAGCCCCTTTCGCGTCCGGGTAGCGGCAGGTAGGGCATGGAACGCCCCGCCGGACGCGTTCGTGGAGCTTCCGGCGCGGTTTTCGCGCCGGAGTTTCCACGTTGGTGCGTGGAGGGCCTGCCTCATCGGCAGCTCGGGGTGCGCGGCGGAAGGTTCATCGCGCCATCGCGACGGAACTTCCGCGCGCACGTCGGCAGATCCGGACGCGACGGCGGAAGGTTCGTGGCGCCTTCCGTGATGGAACCTCCGCGGATGAAGGGCCCTCACGCTCATCGGCCGCGCGTCTTGGAGCGCCTCGTTTCACACCTCGGTCGCATCGGTGGCCGCGTGGGTCTTGGCTCACCGGGTCGCACCGTGCTGCCGAGCTCGGCGTGGGCCCTAGCGCCCCATCAGCCAGGCGACCTCGGCCGCGAGCAGCGCCCGGCGCGACGGCGAGGCGTAGCTGCGCAGGTCGTGGCCGAGCGCGTCGTACACCACGCGTGCGTCGCGCTCGCCGACCCGCCGGGCCCAGGCCAGCGGGTGGACCATCCCGGCGTGCCGATGGGTGAGGTGCGGGTTCAGCGGCTCCGGGGCGACCAGCTCGAGGAAGCTGTAGCGCTCGTCCGTGACGTGCACGTCACCCAGGTGGTCGGCGATGCCCGAGGGGCTCGGGCCCGTCTGCACGGTGGTCGCGTCGAGGTCGGGGTGCATCGAGGTGCCGTCCACCCAGCGTGCGCCCAGCACGGCGGCCCAGCCGGGAGCGTCGGGGAACGCCAGCGCCGCCGAGTGCACGCCGAGGATCGGCCGGCCGGCCGCGACGTGCGCCTCGATCGCCGCGTCGAGCACGGCACCGTCCGCGTCGCCCGGGGCCGATGGCGCGCCGTCGGAGGAGTTGACCACCAGCAGGTCGGTGTCGAACCGGCCGTCGCCCACGACGTCGGCCAGGCGCGAGCTCAGCCGGGTGCTCAGGCCCAGCTCGCCGAGGAGGCCCGCGACGGCGTGCCCGGTGGCCGCGAGGTCGTGCCAGGGGTCCGAGCGGCGACCGCCGCCGCACAGCACCAGCGCGCGTGCGTCCATGCGCCCACTGTGCCACGCGGCGACCGGCGCGCTGCGATCGACCAGGGCGATGGATGCGATCGGATTCACCTGTTGGACGCGATGACCGCGGGCCGGGAGCATGGGGGGGTACACCGGTGCGGTGGCGATGTCGCCGTGCCCGAACCCGGGAGGACATCCATGGAGTACCGCCAGCTGGGCAAGTCCGGTCTGCGCGTCTCGACCTTCACGCTCGGCACGATGGGCTACGGCGGCACGGGGTGGGCGGCCATGGTGGGCCAGATCGGGGTCGAGGGCGTCCGCGACCAGCTCGCGGTGGCCCGCGACCACGGGATCAACCTCGTCGACACGGCCGACGTCTACTCGTCCGGCATGTCCGAGGAGCTGCTCGGCGAGGCCCTCGGCGCGTCGCGGGACGACTTCCTGCTGGCCACGAAGTGCCGGATGCCGATGGGCGAGGGCCCCAACGACGCGGGCCTGTCGCGCCACCACGTGCTGCGCTCGGCCGAGGCGAGCCTGCGCCGCCTGCGCACCGACCACATCGACCTGTACCAGGTCCACGAGTGGGACGGGCAGACCCCGCTCGAGGAGACCCTGTCCGCGCTGGACGACCTCGTCCGCTCCGGCAAGGTGCGCTACATCGGCGTCTCGAACTACGCGGCCTGGCAGCTCATGAAGGCTCTCGGGGTGTCCGACGCGCGCGGCTACGAGCGCTTCGTCAGCCAGCAGATCCACTACTCGATGCACTCCCGCCACGTCGAGGACGAGCTGGTGCCGGTCTCGATCGACCAGGGGCTCGGGATCCTGGTGTGGAGCCCGCTCGCCGGCGGCCTGCTGTCCGGCAAGTACCGCCGCGGGGTCGAGCCGCCGGCCGGGTCGCGGCACCTGTCGGCGTGGGGCGAGCCGCCCGTGCCCGACGAGAACCGGCTCTACGACATCATCGAGACCGCTGTCGCGATCGGCGCGGACCACGGCGTCTCGGCCGCGCAGGTCTCGCTCGCCTGGACGATCGCGCAGCCGGCGGTGACGTCGCTGATCGTGGGTGCGCGCACGGTCGAGCAGCTCCAGGACAGCCTCGGCGCAGCGGACCTGGTGCTGAGCGACGACGAGCTCGCCCGGCTCGACGCGGTCAGCCGCGAGCCGATGCGCTACCCGTTCTGGCACCAGGCCAAGACCTCGTCCGACCGGCTCGGCCCGGCCGACGTGGTGCAGCGGCGCGGCTGAGCCTGGCCGGCGCTCCCTGCGACGACGGCACGCCCCGGGACCCGCAGTGGGGTCCCGGGGCGTGGTCCGTCTCGGGTGGTGCGCTCGGCCGGGGCCGCTACGCGGTCGTTCAGAGCACGGGGCCCTCGCCCGCTCCGGTGGCGGTCAGGGCCGCGGCGATCTCGGCGCGGTCTGCCTCGGTGAGCTCGAGCGAGGCGGCGGGCAGCCAGCCGTCGACCTGCTCGGGCGAGCGGGCGCCCACGATCGCGCCGGACACGCCCGGCACGGTCAGCGTCCACGCGGCCGCCACGGGCCCGACGCCCACGTCGTGGCGCTCGGCGACCGGCCGCAGCGCGTCGACCAGGGCCAGGTTCCGCGCCAGCCCCTCGCCGGAGAAGTCGGGGTTGCGCGACCGCCAGTCCTCGTCGCCCAGGGCGGCGGCGCGCTGCGCTGTGAACGCCCCGGTCAGCAGGCCGGAGGCCATCGGCGAGTAGACGATCACGCCGGTCCCGTGCGCCGCGGCCCACGGGATGACGTCGCCGGCGGCGTCGCGGTGCAGCAGGTTGAGGGGCGGCTGGAGGGCGCCGACGTGCGCGATCTCCTCGGCCGCGTCGAGCTGGGCCACGGTGTGGTTGGACAGGCCGATCGCGCGCACCTTGCCCTCGTCGACCAGGGCCTGGAACACCGGCCAGTAGTCCTCGATGCCGCAGTCGTCGGCCGGCCAGTGCATCTGGTAGAGGTCGATCCGCTCGACGCCGAGCAGCCGCAGCGACTGCTCGACCTCACCGCGCAGGCTCGCCGCGTCGCCCACTCGCCGGGGCTCCAGGGTCGGGTCGCCGTCCACGGGTCGCAGACCGCCCTTGGTGAACACGTACGGACGGTCGGCCTCGGGCAGGTCGGCCAGCGCGCGGGCCACGACCTCCTCGGAGTGCCCGTAGCCGTACGCGCCGGCGGTGTCGATCCACGTGACGCCTTGCTCGACGGCGTGCCGGATCGCCGCGACCGACGCGGCGTCGTCCTGCTCGCCCCAGGCGTAGCGCCACCCGCCGCCGCCGATCGCCCACGCTCCGAACCCGACCCGGGTGATGTCCATCCCGGTCCGGCCGAGCGCGGTGGTGGGTAGCGGGGTGGGGGCAGGCATGGCGACTCTTCTCATCCGGGGATCGGGCCGCGGCTACTATGCACGCGGGCCGATCAATCGGTCCAACAGGTGGGATCGATGACACTGATCGATCCGGGCGATGGGAGTTCAGGTGGAGCTGCGCCAGCTCGAGCACTTCGTCGCGGTGGCCAACGAGCGGCACTTCACCCGCGCCGCCGAGCTCCTGCAGATCTCCCAGTCGGGGCTCTCCGCCTCGATCCGGGCCCTGGAGGACGAGCTGGGCGCGTCGCTGTTCATCCGCAGCACCCGCCGGGTCGAGCTGACGGCGGCCGGCGCCGCGCTCCTCGAGGAGTCGCACCGGACCCTGGCCAGCGCGGCGGCGGCGCGTGAGGCCGTCCAGGCGGTGCGGGGCGTGGTGGGCGGCACCCTGTCGGTGGGCTCCGAGCAGTGCCTGGGCGTGCTCGACGTGCCGCGCGAGCTCGCCGCGTTCCGGGCCGAGCACCCGGGCGTCGCGATCCGGCTCGGCTATGCGGGCTCGGCGGCGCTGCTCGCCGACGTGGCCGGCGGTCGCCTGGACCTGGCGGTGCTCGCGGTGTGCTCGACGGTGCCCGCCGGCGTGGTGCTCCACCCGCTGGCCGAGCGCCGCCTGGTGCTGCTGTGCCCGCCGGGCCACCCGCTGGCCGGTCGCTCGGGGGTGCGTGCCGCCGACGTCGCCGCCGAGACCTTCGTCGGGTTCCGCCCCGACTGGGCGGCGCGCGCGCTGACCGACCGGGCGTTCGCCGCGGCTGGCCTGACCCATCGGGTCGAGCTCGAGGTCAACGACGTGCACTCGATGCTCGACCTGGTCGAGGCGGGCCTGGGCCTCGCCGTGGTGCCCGAGCCGATCGCCGCGAAGCGACCCGACCGGCTGGTGGCCGTGCCGCTCGAGGGCGACGTGCCGCCGTGGGAGGTGGCCGTCGCGGTGCCGGCCTCGCCCAGCCCGGCCGCCGCGGTGTTCCTGGAGCGTCTCGGGCCACTGCGCGAGCCCGCCGCCCGGGGCTGAGGCGCCGGCGCGGCCGATCGCGCGTGCCGGTGCCGCGGCCTCCGTCCGGGTGGCTCAGCGGCCCCCGGACGTCGCGGCGGGTCGTGCCGCGTCCTCGGGTGGCCGGTCGAGCAGCTGCTCGAGCAGTGCGAGCAGCTCCTCGCGGCGGTGCGGCTCCAGCCGCGCGGTAGGCGAGCTCGCCGCTACCACCGCGCCGATCCGTTCGCGCATGGCGACGCCGGCCTCGGTGAGCTCGAGCAGCTTGACCCGACGGTCGTGCCCGACCACCCGGCGGACGAGGCCGCGCTCCTCGAGCCGGTCGGCGATCCCGGTGATGTGCGAGGGGTCGCACGCCAGGTGGTCGGCGAGGTCGCGCATCGGCTCCGGCGCGCCGAGCGCCAGGAGCGTCCGGGCCAGCGGGACGGGCAGCCCGAGGGACTCCACCGACTCCGCGAAGGACGCCTTGATCTGCTCGCCGACCAGGATGAGTGTGCGCGCCAGCCGCCTGGACACGGCCTGCGTCGTCTGCACCTCCGTCACTCGGGTAGATTACCGCACTCAGTCAACAGTAGACTCAGTCAAGTAATCCGTCCGAGGCGGAGCGCCGCCCGAAGGAGGCCCGTCCATGAGCCAGCCCACCCGGGGCGCAGGCGCGTTCCCCGACCCGGAGGACGTCGCCCGCAACAAGCGGCAGTTCGCGTGGACCTTCGTCGGTCTCATGCTCGCGATGCTGCTCGCGGCGCTGGACCAGACGATCGTCGCCACCGCGCTGCCGACCATCGTCGGCGAGCTCAACGGCCTGGAGCACCTGTCGTGGGTCGTGACGGCCTACCTGCTCGCCAGCACGATCGGCCTGCCGATCTACGGCAAGATCGGCGACCTGTTCGGCCGCAAGCCGATCTTCCTGTTCGCGATCGCGGTGTTCCTGGTCGGGTCGGCGCTGTCCGGTGCCGCCCAGAGCATGGGTGAGCTCATCGCGTTCCGGGCGCTGCAGGGCATCGGTGGCGGCGGGCTGATGATCGGCGCCCAGGCCATCGTCGGCGACATCATCCCGCCCCGGCAGCGCGGTCGGTACGCCGGCCTGATGGGCGGCGTGTTCGGCCTCGCCTCGGTCGCCGGGCCCCTGATCGGGGGGTACCTGACCGACAACATCGGCTGGCGGTGGGTCTTCTACATCAACCTGCCGCTCGGGCTCGCGGCGTTCGCCACGGTGCTGGTGACCCTGCACCTGCACAAGCCGATCGGCGCGCGTCCGCGGCTGGACTACGCCGGAACGGGACTGCTCGCGCTGTTCTCCTCCGCTGCCGTGCTGCTCACGAGCTGGGCCGGCACGACCTACGACTGGGCGAGCCCGCAGATCCTCCTGCTGGCCGTGGGGATCGTCGTGACGGGCGTGGTCTTCGTGGCGGTGGAGCGTCGCGCCGAGCACCCGATCATCCCGCTCGAGCTGTTCCGCGAGCGCAACTTCGTCTTCCCGGCCGCGGCCGGCGTGACCATCGGCATCGGCATGTTCGCCACGGTCGCCTACCTGCCGACCTACCTGCAGATGGTCGAGCAGGTGAACGCCACGACGTCGGGCCTGATGATGATCCCGATGGTCGTCGGCATGCTGATCACCTCCATCGTGACCGGTCGGCTGATCAGCCGCACCGGGCGGTACCGGGTCTACCCGGTGGTCGGGGCGGCTGTCGCGGCCGGCGGTCTCGCGCTCCTGTCACGCATCGGCGTCGGCACCTCGTACTGGATGCTCGCCCTGGCCATGCTGGTGCTCGGCCTCGGCGTCGGAGGCGCGATGCAGAACCTCACGCTGATCGTGCAGAACAGCGTCCCGCACGCCGTGCTGGGTGCCGCGACATCGGCGCAGAACTACTTCCGGCAGATCGGCGCCTCGCTCGGCATCGCGGTGTTTGGTTCGATCTTCGTCACGCGTCTGACCGCCCAGGTGGCGGACGGGCCGCTCGGCGGGCAGTCGATCGGCGCCGGGGGCGGGGTGAGCTCGCTCACCCCCGAGGTGCTCGCCGGCCTGCCCGCGCCGGTGCAGTCCGCCATCGCCGACGCCTTCGCCGCGGCGCTGCCTCCGATCTACCTCTATGCGGTGCCGATCATGCTCGCCGGTGCCGTGCTCGCGCTGTTCATCCAGGCGCGGCCGCTCTCGGACACCGCTCCCGGCGTGGCCACGCGGGCGGAGCCGGTCGAGACCCCCGTGTGAGGTCGGTGGGTCGCGGCGCGGCCGGCGCGGCGGCGCGGCCGTAGGCTGACGTCGGGCGGCGCGGCCCGTCGTGGTACGCAGACGTCGATGCCGCCCGGCGAGGCGGCCGGCGGCCGCGGGAGGGACCGATCGATGCCGACGCACCACGTGCCGCAGCCCAGCCCGGACCGGATGGTGCCGGTCGCCGGGCACCCGTTCGTCCTCGCCCTCGAGCCCGACCAGCCCGAGCTGGTCGCCCTCACGGCGGCGATGTGGGCCGCGGCGGCCGGGGCGTCGACGCTCTACTGCGCCTACGTCGACCAGGGCCGCTACGTCGCCGAGGAGTACGCCGACGGCACCGTCCTGCACGTGCCGATCGACCCGGACGGCATGGACGACCGGTGGCAGGAGCGCCAGCAGACCTACGAGCGCCACCTCACCGAGGTGCTCGGCGACGCCGGGGTGCCGTGGGTGTTCCGCTACCTCGCCGGGCGCCCCGACCGGGCGCTGACCCACCTCGCGCGCGCCGTGGACGCCGCCGCCTTCGTGGTCGGCACCCAGGCGCCCGGGCCCGGCTCGCGGATGCGCGAGTTCCTCGACGGGTCGCTCGCCGTGCGCCTCAGCCACCACCAGCACCGACCCGTCCTGATCGTGCCGCTCGAGGTGATCGACTGGCGCGCCAGCCACTGGACCTGACCCGCGCCGGTCGCGGGACCCGGACGGGTGACGGCGTTTGACGAGGAGGGCCGCAGCGAGCACACTGGTTACTAGACAGTGCGCGTCGCCTGCCCCCTGCGCGGCGCGCACTGTCGTATGTCCGGAGCCGTTCGCGGTCGCCCGTCGCGGCACCCGTTCGTGGCCCGCTCCGCGGCCAGTCGGGGCACCCGTCGGCGCGCCGACCCCGCCACCCTCCCTCCCCGCCGTAGCGTGCTGGCGTGATGCCCGTGCAGCGCTCCGACCGGGGGGCGGCCGACTCCGGCCGCAGCTCGCCGGTCTCGGCCGTGACGACCGCCGACCTGGTCGCCGGCGCGGTGCGCGGCTGGCGCGACGCCCTGCTCGACGCCGCCGGCGAGTCCGCGTTGTCCGATGTCGAGCGGCTCGGTGAGGCGCAGCTCGACCTGTCCGCGGCCCACCCGTCCGGGATCGCCCAGCTGTTCGCGGGCCGGCCCACCCGGCTGTCGAACCTGGTGCGGGAGGGCGCCGCGCTGGCCCAGGCGCGCCGCCGGGCACGGGCGGTCGGCGCGCTCGCCGAGGACCACGCCCTGCGCTCCGGTCTGGCGACCGCCTTCCTGGCGATCGGGGTGGCCAGCTGGACCGACCGCGGTGACGATCCGGAGCCCGACCCCCTGGATGCGCTCGCGTCCGGCGTGGGGGACACGATCCCGCGGTCGGTCGACGACGACACCGTGCCCCGCGAGGGTGCGACGCCCGGGGCCGAGCGCCGCCGGCTGCGCGCCCCGGTGCTGCTGCGCCCCGTGTCGGTCACGCCCCACGGCCGGGGCGAGGCCGACTACGACCTCGTCCTCGAGCCGTCGCTGGAGATCAACCCGTTGCTCGCGGCGGCACTGCGCCGCCGGGGTGCGCTGCTCGACCCGACGTCGCTGGCCCGCGGCGCGTTCACCGCCCAGGGCTTCGACCCGCGCCCGGCCCTCGAGCGGCTGGGCTCGCTCGGCGTGGCCGTGCTGGACGACTTCGAGCTGACCGACCGGGTCGTGGTGGGCACGTTCATGCACCCCGAGCAGATGTTGGTCGACGACCTGGAGCAGCTCGCGCCGTCACTCGCCGGGCACGAGGTGATCGCGGCGCTGTGCGGTGACCAGCGCGCTGCCGCCGCGCTCGCCCACCCGCTCCCGCCGGCACTGCGCGGGGACCGCGGGCTGGACCAGGAGCGCGGCGTCGGCGACCTGGACCCGACGCAGGCGTACGTGCTCGACGCGATGGCGGCCGGCCACCACCTCCTGGTCGACGCCCCTGCGGGGTCCGACGTGCCGGGCACGCTCGCTGCGGTGATCGCGGACGCGGCGGCCGCCGGGCGCCGCGTGCTGTACGTCGCCGGGCACCGGCGGGCAGCGACCGCCGTGACCGGCCGGCTCGCCGAGCTGGGGCTCGGTGACCTGGTGCTGGACGTGGCGCCGGACTCTGGCTGGCGCGGCGAGGTGGCCCGCCGGCTGCTGGGCGCCATGACGATCGAGCCCGTGCTGGTGGACGGCGCGAAGGTCGAGATCGTGGACCGCGAGCTGCTGGACCGCAGGTCGCGCCTGGCGGCCTACGTCGAGGCGCTGCACACCGTCCGCGAGCCGTGGGGGTGCTCGGCCTACGACGCGCTCCAGGCGCTGGCCCGTCTCACCGCCCAGCGACCCAGCCCGCGGACCACGGTGCGCCTGACCGCGCCGGTCGCCGAGTCGCTCACCGCCGAACGGCGGGCGCAGGCCGCGGCCGACCTGGTCACCGTGGCCGGTCTCGGCGCCTTCACCGCGAGCACTGCGACCACCGCGTGGTTCGGCGCGGACCTGCCCACTGCCGACCGTGCGCGCGCCGCTCTGGACCGGGTCGATCGGCTGCGCGAGGCGGTGCCGCGGATGCGGGACACGAGCGCGGAGGTCGCCGAGGCGACCGGGCTGGTCCCGCCGACGACCCCGGCCGCGTGGACCGAGCAGCTGCGGATGCTGGGCGGGGTGCGCCAGGTGCTCGACGTGTTCCAGCCCATCGCGTTCGAGCGCTCGGCGGCGGACATGATCGCCGCGACGGCCACCAAGCAGTGGCGCGCGGAGCGCGGTGTGGAGATGGCCCCGGGGGTGCGGCGTCGGCTGCGCCGCCAGGCGAAGGACCTGCTGCGCCCCGGACGGCCCGTGCCGGACCTGCACGCCGCGCTGGTCGAGCTGCACACCCAGCGGGAGATCTGGCAGGCGCACTGCCCGGCCGGTGGCTGGCCGCGCCTGCCGTCGGGCCTCGCGGCCATCGAGCGCGACCACCGCGCGGTGGCCCAGGACCTCGCGGCCCTGGCCGGGGTGCTCGAGCCGACCGGCGCCGGGGGCGACCTCGACGGGCTCGACTGGGCCCGGCTCGCCGAGCGGCTCGACCGCCTGCACGCCGACGCCGGCGCGCTCGCTGCGCTGCCGGAGCGCACTGCGCTGCTGCGCGACCTGGCCAAGCGCGGGCTGGGCGACCTCGTCGCGGACCTCGCCGAGCGGCGGGTCGCGGCCGGTGTGGTCGGGGCGGAGCTCGACCTGGCCTGGTGGAGCACCGCGTTCGAGGAGATCCTGCGCCAGGACCCGGCGATGGCGGCCCACGACGGCGCGTCGCTGTCCCGGCTGGTCGCGGAGTTCCGCACCCTCGACCGCCGTCACCTGTCCGACCGCGCGCTGCTGCACGTGGCGGGCTCGCGGGAGGCGCTGCGCCAGCGGCTGCACCGCTGCGACGAGCAGGCCCAGGCGCTGTTCGGCGAGATCGTCGAGGACCGCTTCACCAGCCTGCGCCAGGCCGTCGACCGCTACCCCGACGTCACCCGGCACCTGCGCCCCTGCCTCGTGGTGGGCCCGATGCTCGTCCCGCACGTGCTGCCGCCGACCCGCTCCGAGGACCTGCTGATCCTCGACGCGGCCGGCCACCTGCCCACCGAGCTCGTCGTGGGGGCGCTGGCCCGGGCCCGTCAGGTGGTCGTGGTCGCGGACACCCGGTGCGCGACGGGCAGCGCCGTGCACGGGCTGGCCGAGGTGCTCCCGACGGTGACGCTGAGCTCGGACGCCGTCCCACGTCACCCCCGGTTGACCGGCTTCCTCGCCGAGCACGGGTACGGCCGTGCCGTGGCCGCGACCCCGCTGCCGTCCACCGCCGGGCTGCTCCGCCTGGACCTGGTCGACGGCACGGGCATGCCCGGCCGGGACGGGGCGGTCACCTCGACCGTCGCGGAGGTGGACCACGTGGTCGCGACGGTGGTCGAGCACGCGGTGACCCGGCCGTCGGAGTCCCTCGCGGTGGTCGCGCTCACCGCCGAGCACGCCGACCGGGTGCGCGAGGCCGTGCTGGCGGAGGTCCGTGCGAACCCGGCGCTCGGCGGGTTCTTCGCCCCTGATGCGCGCGAGCCGTTCGTGGTCGTGGACCTGGCCGCCACCGAGGCGTTGCGCCGCGACACGGTGCTGCTCACGGTGGGCTTCGGGCGCACCCCGCACGGGCGGGTGCTGCACCGGTTCGGCCGGCTCGGAGAGCCGGGAGGCGACGCCCGGCTGCTCGAGGCGTTGGGTGCGGCACGTCGTCGCCTGGTGGTGGTGTCCAGCTTCGCGGGCTCCGACCTGGACCCCGAGCGGCTGACGTCCCCGGGCCCGGAGCTGCTGCGCGACCTGCTGACCATGGTCGGCGAGCCCGACGACGCCGCGGGCGAGCCCGCCGCGCCGGACGGCTCCGACCGCCTGGTGCTGGACCTGGCGGAGCGGCTGTGGCGCCTCGGGCTGATCGTGGCGGTCGAGCACGGCACCCCCGGCGGTCCCACGGTGCCGCTGGCGGTCGGGCACCCGGACCTGCCCGACGAGCTGCTCGTCGCGGTGCTCACCGACGACGACGCCTACCTGGGCGAGCCGAGCGTGCGGGTGCGGGACCGCCAGGTGGCCGAGCGGCTGGAGCGGCTGGGCTGGAGCGTCGTCCAGGTCTGGTCTGCCGCAGCGTTCGGCGACCCGCAGGCCGAGGCGGACGCGATCGCGCAGGTCGTCGTCGAGGCGTACGCGGCACGGGCCGCTCGGCCGCGCACGATCGCCCCTCGGTCCGTGCCGAGCGGGGCCGGGACGCCGCCGGCCGAGTCTGGTGCCGGCACGCCCCCGGCAGGTGACGCCGCGCCAACGCCGGCGGACGACGGCCCGACGACCGACGACGCCCCGAGCTCGACCGGTGACGTCGCTCCCGTGGCGGACGATGCCCCGCAGGCTCCCGCGCCGGGCGGCACCGGGCAGGATGCGGCCGAGGAAGCCCCGCCGGAGCCGGGCACACCGGAGCAGGGCGTGCTCGAGGTGCCCGAGATCGTCGCGTCCGAGCCGCGCCCGCTACGCCCGGACGTCACGGCCGGCCTCCCGGTCGGGGCCTACACCGACGACCAGCTCGACGACCTCGCGGCCTGGTTGCTCACCGGTGACGTCGAGCGCGACGAGGCCCGGCTCGCCGCCGCCCTGCGCGCCGAGCTGGGCTTCAAGCGCCGCGGCAGCCGGATCGACGCCGTGGTGGGCGCAGCGGCCCGGCGGGCACTGGGCGGACGGTGATGGCTGATCCCGACCGCGGGACCGGCCCGCAGGGCGAGGAGTCGGCACCGCGGCCGCGCGGACGCCGCGGCCATCGGCGGGCCGTCGGTGGCACGGCCCGCGCCGAGGGCCCCGAGCCGCGTGCACCCAAGGACGACGCCGACACCGAGGCCGGCTGGGGCGGTCGGCCGGAGGCCGACGACGACGAGCGCATCCTGCGGGAGAAGCCCCCGCACTGGTGAGGCCGGCCGGGGCGGCGCCTACTTCTTGAGCAGGTCGCGGATCTCGGTCAGCAGCACGATGTCCTCGGCCGGCGCGGCGGGCGCGGGCTCCTCGCCCCTGGACCGGCGAGCGGCGAGCGCGTTCATCGGCACGACGACGAGGAAGTAGATCGCTGCGGCGACCGCCAGGAAGCTGAGGGCGGCCTGCAGCACGAGCCCGATCGAGAAGACGGCGTGGTTGATCTCGAACACCCACACGTTCGCCAGGCTGGACCTGCCGAAGATCGCGGCGATCAGCGGCGTGATGATGCCGTTGACGATCGAGTCCACGACACCGGCGAACGCCGCGCCGATCACGACGGCGACGGCGAGGTCGACGACGTTGCCGCGCATGATGAAGTCCTTGAAACCCTTGATCACTGGTGCCTCCAGGTGGTCGGGGTCGAGAGCCTGCGGATGCTCCGATCGGGTGAACGGACCCGAAGATCATTCCACGAGCGCGGCACCGAGCTGGCAGACGGCGCGGACCTCGGAGATCTCGCTCACCTCGGCCCGCGTCACCGCGACCAGGACCGGCCCGACCCCACCGGAGCCCGTCGGCTCGGCTGCCTGGACCACCAGGGCGCGTCGCGCGAGCGCGGCCGGGTGCTCGGGGCACCCCACCGCCAGGACGTCGACCCGGTCCCCGGCGACCAGCACGGCCGCCTCGTCGAGCTCGAGCGGGACCACGACGGTGCCCGCCGGCGGGTCGCGTGTGAACCGCTCGCCGTCCAACAGCTCCGGCACGAGCGGCAGGCCGGCAGGCACAGCTACCGCGAGCGCCCGGCCGACCACGGCGGCTGGGTCGGTCGGGGCGCCCACGGGTGCCGGGTCGAGCGGCACGGCGCGCAGGTCGTCGCCGGTCAGCACGTCGCCGGCGGCCAGGTCGGTGGCGGCCACCAGCACGGCGGGCGCCGGCGCGTCCGGGGCGACCGCGTGCGCTGCCGCGAGGGCGAGCAGGGCCAGGAGCACCAGGGCGAGCAGCGGCCTGGCGCGCCAGGCCCACACGCGCAAGGTCAGCAGCAGGGGCACGCGGGCAGCCTTGCGGCCCGCACGGTGGGGCGGGTTCGCGGACCGGCGCCGCGGGGGACGGGGTGTCCCGGGCGCGGCCTGTGGATCAGCCGGCCGCGGCCGCCGGGGCGCTGCCGCCCGAGGACCCGGACGAGGCCGGGCCGCCCGAGGACCCGGCCGGGGCCTTCGACCCCGACCCGCCGGACGACGAGGAGCCCTCCGACCCGGCGGTGGCCGTGGTGCCCGAGGACGAACCCTCCGACGACGAACCCGACGTCGACCCGCCGGACGCCGGCTTCTGGCCCGTCCGGGTGGCCCCGCCGGACCGCTTGGCGTCGTCGCGCGCATCGGTGCGGTAGAAGCCCGACCCCTTGAACACGACGCCGACGTTGCCGAACAGCTTGCGCAGCCGGCCGCCGCACTGAGGGCAGTCCGTGAGCGCGTCGTCGGTGAAGGCCTGCTGGGCGTCGAAGCGGTGCTCGCACTCGGTGCAGGCATAGGAGTAGGTGGGCACTGTCGTCCTCCGGTCGGTCCGATCCGCCGTTAGTCTCGCACCGTGTCCCGACGACGTGCGCCCCGTGTCCTCGCCGTGGTCGCCGGTGTCGTGGTGGTCGCGATGCTCGCGCTCGCCGGGGTCGGCCTCGTGCTGGTCCGTCGGCCGCTGCCCAGCCACGGCGGAACCGCGACCCTGCTCGGGCTGGACGCCGAGGTGTCCGTGCTCCGCGACGCGCGCGGCGTCCCGACCATCGAAGCCGACACCCCGGCGGACCTGTTCCGCGCCCAGGGCTACGTCGACGCGCAGGACCGGTTCTTCCTCATGGACCTGCGTCGGCACGTCGCGTCGGGCCGGCTCGCGGAGCTGGTCGGCGGCGACGAGCGCGCGATCGACTCGGACAAGGTGGTGCGCACCCTCGGCTGGCGCCGGGTCGCCTCGGCGGAGTGGGCCCAGCTCGACGACACGACGCGCGAGTACCTCCAGGCCTACGCGGACGGCGTGAACGCGTACCTCGCGAACCGCGACATGGACAGCATCGCCGTCGAGTACACCGTGCTGGGCACCCGCATCGACCTGTCCACGCCCGAGCCGTGGGACCCGGTGGACTCGCTGGTCTGGCTGAAGGCGATGGCCTGGGACCTGCGCGCGAACGACCGGGACGAGCTGGCCCGCGTGCAGGTGTACGCCGCGGTGCGCGACGTCGCGATGACCGACCAGCTGTTCCCCCGGACCGCGGCCAGCCCCCCGATCGTCGGCGGCGACGTCGAGGCCTCGGCCACCGATCCGACGATCGACCTGGGCCCCGGCGCCGCGGAGGCCGCCCGGCTGGCCGACGAGGCGCTGTCGATGGTGCCGCACCTGGTCGGCGAGGGCGACGGGATCGGGTCGAACTCCTGGGCGGTGTCGGGCGAGCACACCGCGAGCGGCGCCCCGATCCTGGCCAACGACCCCCACCTGGACCTGTCGGCGCCCGGGGTCTGGTCCCAGGTCGGGCTGCGCTGCACCACCGTGGGTGCCGCCTGCCCGTTCGACGTCACCGGGTTCTCGCTCGCGGGCTTCCCCGGGGTGATCATCGGGCACAACGGGTCGCTGGCCTGGGGCCTGACCAACATGGGCGCGGACACCTCGGACTTCTTCCTCGAGCGCCTCGACACGTCGGCGCAGACGTACCTGCGCGACGGCGAGCAGATCGCGATCCAGAGCCGCACGGAGACGATCAAGGTCGCCGGCGGCGAGCCGATCGACCTCGAGGTCCGCTCCACGGTGCACGGACCGATCGTCTCGGACGTCCTGGACCCGCTGGTCGGCGCTCCGGTCGAGCCGGGCGGGTTCGGATCGCCCGCGGTGGCGCTGTCGTGGACCGGGCTGGAGCCGGGGCGCACCGCCGAGGCGGTGTTCGCGATGGACACGGCCACCGACGCCGCCGACGTCGCCGCCGCGGCCGAGAGGTTCGAGGTCCCTGCGCAGAACATCGTGTTCGCCACCGTCGACGGCCACATCGGCTACCAGGCCCCGGGTCGGATCCCGATCCGGCGGGTGATCACCGACGGCCCGGTGCCCTCGGACGGGTCGTGGCCCCGGCCGGGCTGGGACTCGCGGTACGACTGGCAGGGCTGGGTCGACCCGGCCGACCTGCCGGCCGAGCTCGACCCGCCCGAGGGTTTCATCGTCGCCGCGAACCAGGTGGTCTCCGGCGCGGACGAGCCGTTCCTCACCCACGACTGGGACTACGGCTTCCGGGCGGCCCGGATCCGGCAGGTCCTCACCGAGCAGATCGCCGCCGGGACGCCGATCGACGTCGCCTCGACGCAGGCGCTGCAGACCGACACCCGCACGGCTCTGGTCGACACCCTGGTGCCCGCGCTGCTCGCGGCGCCGGTGGACGACGCGTTCACCCGCAAGGCCGTCGACCTGCTGCGGGGCTGGGACGGGCAGATGACCGCGGACTCGGCTGCGGCGGCCTACGTCGCCGCCGTGTGGTCCGCCCTGCTCGCGGACACCTTCGACGACGACCTGCCCGAATCCCAGTGGCCGGACGGTGGCGACCGATGGTACGCGGTCGTCGAGGCCCTGCTCGCTGAGCCCGACAGCCGGTGGTGGGACGACCGGACGACGGTGAACGTGGTCGAGAGCCGCGACGAGGTCCTGTCCCGCGCCCTGTCGCAGGCCAGGCTCCGCCTCACGGTGCAGCTGGGCAAGGACCCGACCGCCTGGCAGTGGGGACGGCTGCACCGCGTCGCTCTCGAGCACCCCGTGCTCGGTGGCGGCTCGGCGCCGTGGCCGATCACGATGCTGGTGGACCCGACGCCGGTCGCGGTGGGCGGCGGGAGCTCCATCGTGGATGCGACGGCCTGGGACGCGGCGTCGGGCTCCTACGACGCGGTGTCCGGCCCCTCGATGCGGATGGTGTGCGACCTGTCCGACTGGGACGCCTCCACGTGGGTCGACGCGACCGGCACCTCGGGCCACCCCGGGTCACGCCACTACACCGACCAGCTCGCCGCGTGGGTGGACGGTCGCCAGTTCGCCTGGCCGTTCGGCCGGGACGCGGTCGACTCGGCGACCCGGGCGCGCCTCACCCTGAGGCCGGCGCGGTAGCCGCGACGAGGGCCGGCGCAGCCGCGCTCACTCCACGGGGCGCAGCTCGCGCATCCGGGTGGTGGTCACCACGGCGTTCACCAGCCGGTCGTGCGGCTCGACCGGCAGCGGCCGCTCGTCGGCGTCGTAGATCTCCTCGCCGAACACCATCGCGATCACCGGCACCCCGGGGCGGACGTGCTCCAGGACCCGGTCGTACCAGCCGCCGCCGTGGCCCAACCGGTGCCCGGCGGTGTCGACTGCGAGCGCGGGCACCACGACGGCGTCCGCCTGGGCGAGCGCGTCAGCCTCCAGTCCCGGGCCCGGCGGCTCCGGCGGGCGTCCCGGCGCGCGGAGCTCGAGCTCGTCCGTGCTGGTCAGCAGAGCCCACTCGCGCGCCAGCCCCGGGCCGAGCATCGGGAGCAGGACGCGTGTGCCCCGGCGGGCCAGCCGGTCGAGCAGCGGCGTCGTGCCCGGCTCGGCCGCGCGCGCGGCGTAGGCGGCGACCGTCTGGGCGGCGCGGAGCTCGGGCAGGTCACCGACCACCTGGGCGAAGTCGTGCGCGGCCCGCTCCAGCTCGCGCGGTGAGCGCTTGGCGCGCTCGGCGAGGATCGCCCGGCGCAGCTGCTCCTTGACCACCGGGAGCTCGTCGCCCGACCCGAAGGGCAGGTAGGGCTGGGCGATGGCGCTCATGCGGCCATCCTTGCAAACCTCGACGGCGAGGGTCACGAGCCGCGCGGCGCGTCCGCCAGGCCGGGGGCGACGGGGCGCCCACCTCCGGCTAGCCTGCCGGGCATGGCCATCAGCAAAGCCGTGATCCCAGCCGCCGGTCTTGGCACCCGCTTCCTGCCCGCGACCAAGTCGACGCCCAAGGAGATGCTCCCGGTGGTCGACAAGCCCGCCATCCAGTACGTCGTGGAGGAGGCGGTCGCCGCGGGCCTGGACGACGTGCTCATGATCACCGGGCGGTCGAAGCGGACGCTGGCGGACCACTTCGACTCGGTGCCGGAGCTCGAGCAGGCGCTCGAGGCCAAGGGCGACACCGAGCGGCTCGCCGCAGTGCGGGCGTCCACCGACCTGGCCAACGTGCACTTCGTCCGGCAGGGCAAGCCGCGCGGGCTCGGGCACGCGGTGCTGTGCGCGAAGCAGCACGTCGGCCGCGAGGCGTTCGCGGTGCTGCTCGGGGACGACCTCATCGACCCGCGGGACCCCCTGCTGACCACGATGCTGGACCTGCAGGAGCGGGTCGGCGGCTCCGTGGTCGCGCTCATGGAGGTACCCCGCGAGCAGACCTCGATGTACGGCTGCGCGGTGGTGGCCGACGGCCCGGCGAGCGACCAGCCGCGGATCACCGGCATGGTCGAGAAGCCCGACCCCGCCGACGCGCCGAGCAACCTGGCGATCATCGGCAGGTACGTGCTGCACCCGGCGGTGTTCGAGGTCCTGGAGCACACCGAGCCCGGCCGTGGCGGCGAGATCCAGCTCACCGACGCGCTGTCCACGTTGGCCGCCATGCCCGCGCAGGACGGCGGCGGGGTGCACGGCGTGGTGTTCCGCGGCCGCCGCTACGACACCGGCGACCGGCTGGACTACCTCAAGGCGCAGGTCCGCATCGCGGTGGACCGGCCCGACCTGGGCCCCGACCTGACCGCCTGGCTCAAGGAGTACGTCGCGACGCTGCCGTGACGACACCATGAGAACCGTCGCCGACCACCTCGCCGCAGTGCTGGACGCCGCCCGCCCGGTGCCGGCCCTGGACGCGGTGCTGGCCGACGCCGCCGGCTGCGTGCTCGCCGAGGACGTGGTCGCCGGCCATGACGTGCCGCTCTTCGCGGTCGCGGCGTGCGACGGGTACGCGGTGCGCACCGCCGACGTCGGCCTGCCCGGGCCGGGCCCGGCGCCCGAGGTGGTGCTGCCCGTGGTCGAGGACGTCCAGGTCGTGGCACCCGAGCCGCTGCGCCTGGTCCCGGGGGCCGCCGCCCTGGTCGCGGCCGGTGCCCCGGTGCCGGCCGGTGCGGACGCGGTGGTGCCGCTGGACCGGACCGACCGCGGTCGCGCCCGCGTCGTGCTGCGCGGCGGCGCCGAGCCCGGTGACCACGTGCGCCCGGCCGGCGCCGACGTCCCGGTCGGGTCGACGGTGCTCACCGCCGGGACGCGGCTCGGTGCGCGGCACCTGTCGGTGGCCGCGGCGGTGGGGCGCAGCCGGCTGCGGGTGCACCCGCGCCCACGCGTCGTGGTCCTCACGGTCGGCGACGAGCTGGTGGAGCCGGGTCGCGCCGCCGGGCCCGGGCGGCGGCCGGACGCCAACGGCCACGCCCTGGTGGCCGCCGCGCGCGACGCCGGTGCGTCCGCGGTGCGGGTGGGCCCGGTGCCTGACGAGCGTGGTGGCCTGCGCGAGGTGATCGCGGACCAGCTGGTCAGGGCGGACCTGGTGCTGATCACCGGTGGGCTCAGCCCGGGGCAGTGGGACACCGTGACCGACGTGCTGGCGCCGCTGGGCACGGTGCGCTTCGACCACGTCGCGATGACGCCGGGCGACCGTCAGGGCTTCGGCACCGTGCAGGTCGCCGACGAGGCGACCGACCTGGTGCACCCGGGTGGGCTCGGCGCCGGCGGCGTGGGCGTCCCGATCTTCGCGCTGCCCGGCCACCCGGTCTCGGCGATGGTGTCCTACGAGGTGTTCGTGCGGCCCGCGCTGCGCGCGATGGGCGGCCACACGGGCGTCTACCGGCCGTCGGTGCGCGCCGCGGTGGCCCGGCCGCTGCTCTCGCCGGCCGGCCTGCGGCACTTCGTGCCGGCGCGACTGACCGGCTCGCCGGCCGACGGGTACCTGGTCGACCCGGTCGGCGACCCGTCCAAGGTGTCGCTGAGCCAGCTCGCGGCGGCGAACGCGCTGATGGTGGTCGGTGAGGACACCACCCGCGTGCGGGCCGGCGACTCGCTCGCCTGCCTGGTGCTGGAGAGCTGATGGCGCCCGGGTGGCCGGCGGTGCTCCGCGAGGGCGACGTGGTGCTCCGGCCGTTGCGGCGCTCGGACGCGCGGGCGTGGCTCGACGTGCGGGCCCGGAACGCCGACTGGCTCGCCCCGTGGGAGGCGACCGCACCGGTGCCGCCGCGCGGGCCGGCGCCGACGTTCGGTCAGTACGTGCGGATGCTGCAGCGCCAGGCGCGTCGGGGTGACTCGTTGCCGTTCGCCGTCGAGTACCGCGGCGAGCTGGTCGGCCAGCTCACGGTGTCCGCGATCACCCGGGGCTCGGCGATGTCCGGGTCGATCGGCTACTGGGTGAGCCGGGAGGTGGCCGGCCGGGGCATCATGCCGACGGCCGTGGCGCTCACCGTCGACCACTGCTTCGGTCCGGTCGGCCTGCACCGCCTGGAGGTCGCGATCCGGCCGGAGAACGCCGCCAGCCTGCGCGTGGTGGCCAAGCTGGGCCTGCGCGAGGAGGGCGTGCGCGAGCGGTTCCTGCACATCCAGGGCGGCTGGCGCGACCACCGGACGTTCGCCGTGACGGTCGAGGAGGTGCCCGACGGGCTGATGGCTCGCTGGCGGGCTCGACGCGGCGGTGCCGACACGCCGCCCCCGGTGCGGTGAGCGGCTGACCTGCTCGCCTACCGTCTGGGTGTGGGGATGGAGCAGGCCGGGCTCGTGCTCGCCGCGGTGACCGGTCTGTGGATCGTCTACCTGGTCCCGCAGCTGCTCCGGCACCGCCGCCAGCTGGCCGAGGCCAGGGTGGACGACCGGTTCTCGGAGCACCTGCGGGTGCTCCGGGTGGCCGAACCCGTCCCCGCGTCGGCGGGCACGCACGTCCCGTCGCAAGGCCGGGTGCAGCTGCACCCGCGAGGAGGGGACCGCGCGATGGACCGACCGCAGTCCGTGGCAGACCGGGTCAGCGCCGACGCCGCGCGCCTGACCGCAGACGAGCACGCCGCACGGGCGCGCGCGCTGGCCCGCCGGGCCGCCGGAGCGCGTCGTCGTGGGCGGCTGGTCGCCGCCCTCCTGCTCGCCACGGCCGCCGCCTGGGTGGCGGTCCCGGCCGCTTCGTTCCCGACCACGGTCGCCGGTGCGTCCACCCTGCTGCTCGCAGGTGTGCTGGTGGCCGGGCGGCGCGCGGTGCTGGCCGGCCAGCGTGCCGATGCGGCCTGGGCCGCCGGCGCTGCCCGACGGGCCGCGCGCCCGATGCCCCGCGGACGTCGCACCCCGGTCGCGGTGGGCCACGCGGTGCACCCGTCCGAGGCGATCACCGAGATCATGGAGAAGGTGCCGGTGGGCCCGGCCCGGGCCGCCGCGCAGAGCGTGCTCGCCACCGGCGAGGTCCCCGTGGTCGCCGGCGGGCCGCGGACGGCAGACGTGGCGGACGTGCCGGCGGCGCGCGAGGCGGTCGCGCCGACCGCCGAGGCGAGCGCCTCCGACGGTGACGCCGCATGGGTCCCGGTCCCGGTACCCCCGCCGACCTACGTGCTCAAGCCCGAGGCGCGTCGTGCGGAGCCGCGCCCGCTGACCGGCCCGCAGCCGTCGGTGCCCGTCCCGGCGGCGACCGGGGACGAGTCGCAGGAGCGCCCCACCACCGGCGGTCTCGCGCTCGACGCGATCCTGGCCCGCCGTCGCGCCGCCGGGGAGTAGCCCGCTCACACACCGGCCGTGTCCCCACGGCACCTCGATTGTTATAGTTCTTCTATAACAGCCGATCGAGGAGCTGAGGACGTGGAGGACCGCCGTCGCATCGTCGTCCGGGCCGTGTGGGTCGCCCTCGTGGTACCGGTGCTGGTCACCGTCGTCGCGGTGGCGCTCCAGCTCGCCTGGCTGGGACAGCTACCCGACCCGGTCGCCGTCCACTGGGGCACGTCGGGAGCCCCGAACGGCTTCGCCGCGGCGTGGGTCGTCCCCGTGATGACCGCGGCGACCGGCCTGCTGCTGCCGGGAATCATGGCGGCGGTCACGATCCCGGCGCTCGGTCGTGGGGCGCAGGGGGCGACCTTCCGGTTCCTCGCTGCGACCGCGGCGGGCATGGCGACCATGACCGCGGTGATCTCGACGTGGTCGGTGGCCGTGCAGCGAGGGCTCGGCGATGCCGCGTCAGCGCCCAGCATCGTGCCGGCGATGCTCGTGGGCCTGGTCGCCGCGCTCGCGGTCGGGGTCCTCGGCTGGTTCGCCCAGCCGGTGCAGCACCACGTGGTGCCCGGGGCGGTGGCGGCCGCGCCGATGCCGGTCCGCGCCGGCGAGCGCGTCATGTGGACGAGGACGGCCACCGCGGCGCGCTGGCTGTCCGGCCTTCTCCTGGCGGTCACGGCACTCAACGCGGCTCTGGCCGTGCTCTTCTGGTTCACCTCGCCCGAGGCCGCGCCGATCGTCGCGGCCACGGCGTTGCTGGTGCTCCTGGCGTTCGCGTCCACCGCCTCGTTCACGGTGCGGGTGGACCGGGAGGGTCTCACGGTGACCTCGGCCCTCGGCGTGCCGCGGTTCCGGGTGCCGCTGGACGACGTCGTCTCCGCGGGGACCGGGGACACCGTCGGCTTCGGTGAGTTCGGCGGCTACGGGATCCGCACCGCCGGGCACGGCACCGGCGTGATCCTGCGCAACGGCGAGGCGCTGCGGGTCACGCGGACCAGCGGCCGCCAGTTCGTGGTCACGGTCGACGACGCCGCGCTCGGCGCCTCGGTGCTCCAGGGCCTGGTGGCACAGCACCGTGCGGGCGCGGCGTGAGGGCCACGCGGTGCTGATCCGGGTCGACCCGGCGAGCGACGTCGCCCTGTTCGCGCAGGTCGCGGCCTCGGTGCGCACCGAGATGGCGACGGGTCGGCTGCTCCCGGGGAACCGGCTGCCGGCGGCGCGCGACGTCGCCGAGTCGCTGGGCGTGAACCTGCACACCGTGCTGCGCGCCTACCAGGACCTGCGCGACGAGGGCCTCGTCGACCTGCGTCGCGGACGCGGCGCCGTGGTGACCGACCGCGCCGCGGACCTCGCCGGCCTGCACGCCGAGATCCGCGCACTGGGCGAGCGCGCCAAGGGGCTCGGCATGTCGCCGGACACCCTCGCCTCGCTGGTCCGCGAGAGCGTCGACGGGTGAGCGCCGGGCCCGTGACGCACCTCCGGCCCGGGTGTGAGCCCGTCGCGACGCGGTGGTAATCTGTCCGCGCACTTCGGGGCTGTGGCGCAGTTGGTAGCGCGTCTCGTTCGCAATGAGAAGGTCAGGGGTTCGAATCCCCTCAGCTCCACCACGTGAGGAGGGGCCGGCCGCGTCAGCGGTCGGCCCCTCCTCACGTTCTGACGGTGTGGTGGGGATTCGGGAGGAGGCCGCGGTGCGGCCGACGGCTCCCGGCCCGGCCCGCCCGGGTCACACCCAGCTGGGCATCCACATGTGGAGCTGCCAGAACCAGAACGGCACCACCATGGCCGTCCAGATCGGGTAGAAGAACGCCGTCACCAGCACGATCAGCACGCCTGCGGTTCCGGTGGCGACCTGCCGCCAACGTGGTGCGTCGAAGAAGCCCGCCTCGGGCTCGTGCAACCCGAGGAACCGCGCCGCCGCCCAGGTCAGGGTCAGCGCGACGAACGGCAGCATGACGATCGCGTAGAACGTGAAGATGGTCCGCTCGGGGAACAGGAACCACGGCAGCCACCCGGCGGCGAGGCCGGTGAGCGTCGCGGCGAAGATCGCGTCGCGCCGCTTCACGATCCAGTAGATCGCGGCGACGATCGCGATGCAGCCGAGCCACCAGATCAGCGGGTTGCCCAGCGACGTGATCGCCTGCGAGCAGCGGTCCGAGCCGCACGCCTGCCGGGCGGGTTCGGGCGTCTCGTAGAAGAACGACGTCGGCCGCCACTGGATCATCCACGTGAACGCCTTGGCCGCGTAGTCGTGGGGCGTGGTCAGGTGGGTGTGGAAGTCCCACATCTGGGCGTGGTACTCGACCCAGGACCGCAGCGTGTCGGGCAGCCACGTCACGCCCTGGCCCGGGTGCCGCTCGGCCCAGCTGTGCATGTAGGAGTCCGGGGATGAGAACCACCGGAACCAGCTCGCGACGTACGTCACGCCGGCCACCAGCACGAGCGAGACGAAGGCCGGCACCGAGTCGCGCAGCAGCGTGCCGACGGCCCAGCGCGGCACGCCGGCCCGGCGCCGCGCCATCGCGTCCCAGCCGACCGAGAGCAGCCCGAACGCCGCCACGAACCAGATGCCCGACCACTTGATCCCGCACGACAGGCCGAGCAGCACGCCGGCGGTCAGCCGCCAGCCGCGCAGGCCGAGGTGGGGCCCGAACGGGCCCCACCGCACCTGCGGGCCGAGCCGTTCGAGGCGTTCAGCGGTCCGGTCACGGTCGATCAGCAGCGCGGCGAAGGCGGCCGCCACGGTCAGCGCGAGGAAGCCGTCCAGCAGCCCGGTCCGCGACTGCACGATCGCCAGCCCGTCCAGGGCCACCAGCAGCCCGGCGACCGCGCCGAGCACGTCCGAGCGCATCAGGCGCCGGCCGATCCGGGTGACCACGAGCACCAGCAGGATGCCCGCGATCGCCGCCGAGATGCGCCAGCCCACCGGGTTCTGGACGCCGACGAACCACTCGCCGATCGCGATGAACCACTTGCCGACCTGCGGGTGCACCACGTACGAGGCCTGCGTCGAGTAGATGTCGACGTGGCCCGCCTCGAACTGGGGGTTCGGTTCCTTGGGCCACACCGCCGGGTAGCCGAGCCTCAGCAGGGTCCAGGCGTCCTTGACGTAGTACGTCTCGTCGAAGACCAGCTTCGGGGGACGGCCCAGGCCGGGCAGTCGCAGCAGCGCGGCGAGGAGCGTGACCCCCGCCGCGATCAACCAGCCGCGCAGCCTGTGGGCACGGAGATCGGCTACTCGCACGGGCCTCAGGGTAAGGGCTTCGCGCTGTGCCCGTACGCTGACCACGTGAGCCCCGTCGTCCTGGCAGCGACCCCGATCGGGAACGCCCAGGACGCGTCCCCGCGGCTGCGCGAGCTGCTCGAGCAGGCCGACGTGGTCGCAGCCGAGGACACCCGTCGGCTCGCGGACCTGGCCCGTCGGTTGGGTGTCCGGGTCGCCGGCCGGGTGGTCAGCCACCACGAGCACAACGAGGCCGGCCGGGTCGACGAGCTGCTGGACGTGGTCCGGGCCGGGGGCACCGTTGCCGTGGTCTCGGACGCGGGCATGCCCACCGTCTCCGACCCCGGCCTGGTGCTCGTGCGCGCGGCGGTCGACGCGGGTCTGCCGGTCACCGCACTGCCCGGTCCCAGCGCGGTGCTCACCGCGCTGGCGGTGTCGGGGCTGGCGACCGACCGGTTCTGCTTCGAGGGCTTCGTGCCGCGCCGGCCGGCGGCCCGGGACGCGGTGCTGGCCGCGCTGGCCGACGAGCGGCGCACGCTCGTGCTGTTCGAGGCGCCGCACCGGCTGGCGGCCACGCTCGAGGCGATGGCGGCGGCCTTCGGGCCGGACCGTCCCGCAGCCGTGTGCCGCGAGCTGACCAAGACGTACGAGGAGGTGCGCCGCGGCCCGCTCGCCGACTTGGCCGGGTGGGCCGGACAGGCCGAGCCGCGCGGCGAGATCGTCGTGGTGGTCGGTGGGGCGCCGGCGCACGCGCCGCGGGTCGCGGACCTGGTCGGGGAGGTGCTGGCTCGTGCCGACGCGGGCGAGCGGCTCAAAGACGTCGTCGCCGAGGTCGCCGAGGCGACCGGGGTGGCCAAGCGCGACCTGTACGCCGCGGCGCTCGCGGTCCGGGGGCGCTGACCGGGGGCGGACCCGGGGCCCCCGTCACCGCACAGGCTCCGCCGACGGCGGATCCGCCCTCGGCAGCGGCGCCCTCTGACCGGCCCCGAGCCGGGGCACGCTCGCCGTATGGACGACACACCCCGCCCCCGCGGCCTGGACGACGACCTGGCCACCCGACTGCTGCACCAGCGCATCGTCGTGCTCGGCACCGAGCTCGACGAGGCCGCCGGCAACCGGCTGTGCGCGCAGCTCCTCCTGCTGTCCGCCGAGGACCCCCGCCGTGAGATCAGCCTGTGGATCAACTCGCCGGGCGGCTCGGTGCCCGCGATGCTCGCGATCCACGACGTCATGCGCCTGATCCCCAACGACGTGAGCACCCTCGCGATGGGCTGGGCGGCCAGCGCCGGGCAGTTCCTGCTCTCCGCCGGGACCCCTGGCAAGCGGTACGCCCTGGAGCACTCTCGCGTGCTGCTGCACCAGGGCTCGGCGGGCATCGGCGGCACCGCCGTGGACGTCGAGCTCCAGGCCGACGACCTGCGCCACACCCGCGACACGGTGCTCGGGCTGATCGCTGCCCATACCGGGCAGCCGGTCGAGCGGGTCGCCGAGGACTCACTGCGCGACCGCTGGTTCACCGCGCACGAGGCCCTGGAGTACGGCTTCGTCGACCATGTGCTGACCGACCTGTCGGACGTGCGGCCCGGCGCCGGCCACGCGGGCTTCGGAGCGGTGCGATGAGCGCCTACACCGTGCCCTACGTCACCGAGCGTCGCGCCGGCGGTGTCGAGCGGGTCACCGACGTGTTCAGCTGGCTGCTGTCCGAACGTGTGGTGTACCTGGGTACCGAGATCGACGACGGTGTGTCCAACGTCGTGGTCGCCCAGCTGCTGCACCTGGAGTCCGCCGACCCCGATGCGCCGATCGACCTGTACCTGAACTCCCCGGGCGGGTCGACCTCGGCGATGCTCGCGATCTACGACGCGATGCAGTACATCCGGCCCGAGGTGTCCACGACCTGCGTGGGCCAGGCTGCCGGCCCGGCGGCCGTGCTGCTGGCCGGCGGGGCGGCGGGACGGCGCGGGATCCTCCCGCACGCCCGGGTGCTGCTCCACCAGCCCTCGACGCAGGGGCGAGGCGCGATCCCGGACCTCATCCTCGCCGCCGACGAGGTGGTGCGGGTGCGCGGGCAGCTCGAGGAGGTCCTCGCGGTGCACACCGGCAAGGACGTCGCGACGTTGCGCCGGGACACCGACCGCGACCTCGTGCTGCCCGCGGAGGCCGCGATCGCCTACGGACTGGCGGACCACGTGGTCAGCGGGCGGGGCGCCGCCGTCGCGGCCCGTCGGTGACCGGGCTCAGGCCGCCAGGCGAACGCCGCCCGACGGGGCCGCGACCTCGCGCGCCAGGTCGTGGGCAAGGTCGACCAGGCTCATCCCCAGCGCACCGGTGACCGCCGCGAGCACCTCCGACGAGGGTTCCTTGCGTCCGCGCTCGACCTCCGAGAGGTACTGCGGCGAGACCCCTGCCGCCTCGGCGACGTCCACCAGCCGCAGCGCCGCGTCGAGCCGCGCGGTGCGCAGCAGGTGCCCGATCGACCGGCGCCACACACGTGCCTGCGACCGGTGGTCGCGCTCCGTCGGCGGCGGCGGCGGTGGTGCGGTGCGGGCCGGGCGCGGCACGCGTCCGCTGGCGGCCCGGCGCTCGGCCAGGGAGATGACGGTGGCGTCCATGGGCCGACGCTGCCATGTGGAGCGGCGCGCGTGCCCCGCGATCCGCTCAGGGCAGAACGCGGGCGAGCTCAGAGCGACGTCGAGGGGACCAGCGTCGCCCCCGCCGCGGCCATCTGCTCCCGGGCGGCGACGCCCAGCTCCTCGCTGACCGGGACGGTCAGGTCGGAGAGCACTCGCGCACCGAAGCCCTCGCGCAGCGCGTCCAGCGTGGTCTGCAGGACGCAGTGCGACTCGGCGATGCCGACCACGTCCACGTCGGTCACCCCCGCCTCGGTGAGCACGGTCGCCAGGTCCCGACCGTCGGCCGTGGTGCCCTCGAACCCCGAGTACGCCGCCTCGTGGGCGCCCTTGCGCACCGCGACGTCCGCGGAGAGGAACGCCAACGCCGGGTGCAGCTCGGCGTTCGGCGTCCCGGCGAGGCCGTGCGGGGGCCAGGTGTCGACGAAGTCGGGCTCCTCGGGCGGGGTCGCGAAGTGGTGCCCAGGGTCGAGGTGCCAGTCCTGGGTCGTGGCCACGAGCGCGTAGCGGTCGCGGTGCGCCGCGGCGTAGGCGGCGATCGCGTGGGCGACCTCGTTGCCGCCCGCCACCGGCAGCTCGCCGCCCTCGCAGAAGGTGGGTTGGACGTCGACGACGATCAGGGCTCGTGGCATGTCGTCAGCGTAGGCACCTCGAGCCCGGCGTGCGGGTCGGCCGGGGCGGTGATCCGTCGCGCTCGCGTCCGGTGGCCGCTGCGGTCAGACTGGCGCGGAGGGGGACGAGATGGGCACACGGGTACGGGGCACCCTGGCGGTGGCGGCCGGCGCCGGCCTGGCGCTGACCGCCTGCACGCCCGAGCCCGTCGAGCCGAGCGTGACGACGGCCACGAGCACGTCCGGCGTGACCTCGACCCGATCGGCACCCCCGACGCCCGGCCTCGGCGACCCGTACCCGGCCGGCCCGGACCTCGCCGCCGCGACCGCGACCCCCACCGATGTGCTCACCGGCCTCAGCGCGCCGTGGGACCTCGCGTTCCTGCCGTCCGGGGCGGTGCTGATCACCCTGCGCGACCTGGCGCAGGTGCTCATGGTCACCGCGGACGGCACCGTCACGGTCAGCGGCCCGGGCGCGGACGAGCTCGCCTCGGACACGACGGCCGACGGTGAGGCGGGGCTGCTCGGCATCGAGGTCTCCCCGGGCTTCGACACCGACCATCTCGTCTACCTGTACCGGACCACCGCGACCGACAACCGCGTGGTCCGGGCCGAGCTCTCCGCCGACGGCAGGCTCGGACCGCTCGACGTGGTGCTCGCCGGCATCCCGCGCAACTCGTTCCACGACGGCGGACGGCTCGCGTTCGGGCCGGACGGCTACCTGTACGTCACGACCGGCGACGCCGGCGACCGCCCGCTCGCGCAGGACACCGGCTCGCTCGCCGGCAAGATCCTGCGCCTGACGCCGGACGGGGACCCCGCTCCGGGCAACCCGGTCGAGGGCAACCCGATGTGGTCCTACGGCCACCGCAACGTGCAGGGCGTGGGCTGGGACCCGTCCGGGCGGATGTACGCCAGTGAGTTCGGCCAGAACACCGCCGACGAGCTCAACGTCATCGAGCCCGGTGCCAACTACGGCTGGCCGACCGTCGAGGGTGTGGGGAACGTCGCGGGCCTGGTCGACCCGGTCGTGACCTGGCCGACCGACGACGCCTCGCCCAGCGGCATCGTGGTGACCGCCGACGCGGTCTACCTCGCGGCGCTGCGCGGCGAGCGGCTGTGGCAGGTCCCGGCGCCGGGCGGCGTGGTCGGCGAACCCCGAGTCGCGCTGGACGGGCTCGGCCGGCTGCGCGACGTCGAGCTCGGACCCGACGGGGCGCTGTGGGTCGTCACCAACAACACCGACGGGCGTGGCACGCCGCGCGCCGGTGACGACCGCGTCCTGCGGCTCGCCGTGCCGTGATCGACCTAGACTCCGAGGCCATGACGGCGGGCGGGGTGCAGGTCGTCGACCGCTCCTCCGCGAGGCTGCACAGCGTCGAGGACGCGGCCGGCGCGGCCCTGGCTGCCCTCGGCATCGTCGTCGTCCTGCTGCTGGCGGTGTACGCGCACGCCACGACCTCGGGCGTCGCCCAGGACGTCCAGGGCATCGACGCGCTGCTGGGCCGCCTGCTCGTGGTGCCGGTCGCGGTGCTGGCCGGCGTCGTCGCCGTCGCGGTGCCCGTCACGGTTCTGCTGGACCTGGCCGTGCGGCGCTCGGGCCGGCTCGTGCTGGAGGCCGTGATCGGTGGCCTGGGCGGCGCCGTCCTGGCCGCGGCGACGTCCGCCCTGATCGGGTGGGTCGGCACCGAGGCGCTGGTGCGGGGGCTGACCCTGCCCGGCGGCACGTCGGTGTCGATACCGCTCGAGTGGGCGACCATCGCGGGCCTGCTCACCGTGGCCGGGCCGCGCTCGGTGCGCCGCACCGTCGCGTGGTCGCAGAACGTGGTCGGCGTGACCATCGGCGTCGAGCTGGTGGCCGGCCGGGTGTCGCTGCCCGGCGTGCTGGTCGCGGTGCTGCTCGGCCGGCTCGCCGGATGCCTCGTGCGGCTCGTCGCCGGGGTGCCGACCGAGCGGGCCTACGGCGCGGCGCTGGTCGAGGGGCTGCGGCGGGTCGGGATAGTCCCGCGGCGGCTGGTGCGCCGGCCCGGCGAGGGCGCCCGCAGCTACCTCGTCGAGACCGCCGACGGAGCGCTCGCGCTGCGGGTGCTCGACGGCGACCGGCAGGTGCTCGGCGTCGCCACGAGGCTGTGGCGGTCGCTGAGGCTGCGCGGCATCGAGGGTCGTGCGTGGCTGTCGCTGCGACAGGCCGCCGAGCGCGCCGCGGTCGTCTCGCACGCGGCGCGGGTGGCCGGGGTGCGCACGCCGCTGCTGCTCGCGGTCGGTCAGTCCCGCGACTCGATGCTGCTGGTCTCCGAGCCGGCGCCGGACCGGTGCCTGGCCGGCTCCGACGGCGACGACGTGCTGGCGGACGCCTGGCGCCAGCTGGCGGCCGCGCACCGGGCCGGCCTCGCGCACCGCGCGATCGACGCCGACACCGTCCGGGTCGACGACGAAGGGCACGCCTGGCTGCTGGGCTGGGACGACGGCGACCTCGCGGTGCCGGACCTGACGCGCCGGATCGACGAGGCCCAGATGCTCACGGTCCAGGCCCTCGTCGTCGGGGTGCCGCGCGCGCTGGCCGCGGCCCGCACGGTGCTGCCCGCCCAGGAGCTGTCCGCCGTCGCGCCGCTGCTGCAGCCGGTGGTCATGCCGCGGGCGACCCGCGCCGCGCTGCGCGAGGAGACCGAGCTGTTGGGCCGCCTGCGCGAGGCTCTCGCGGAGGACCTCGGCGAGGCCGAGGTGGAGCCGGTCAAGCTGACCCGGTTCTCGCTCGGCACGCTGCTGACGGTGGTGCTGCCGGTGGTCGCGCTGGTCGTGATCCTCGCGAAGTTCAACGTCGACCAGGTGGTCGCGGCGGTGGAGAGCAGCGACTGGCGGTGGTCACTGGTCTCCTTCGGTCTGGGCATCGCGACGTTCGTTGGTGCCGCGCTGACGGTGCAGGCGTTCTCCCCGGTGAAGCTCCCGCTGTGGCGGGTCACGCTCGTCCAGGCCGGCGGCGCGTTCCTGGCGCTCGCCGCCCCGGCGCACCTGGGCGCGGGCGCGCTGAACGTGCGGATGATGGTGCGCCGCGGGGTCACCGCCTCACTGGCGGTGGCCACCGTCGCCCTGGTGCAGATCTCGCAGTTCCTGGTCACCCTCGTGCTGCTCATCGCGCTGTCGGTGGCGTCCGGCTCGGCTGCGGCGACCGCGTTGCTGCCCACCGGCGGGACGCTCGAGCTGATCGCGGCCGCGGTGCTGCTGGTCGCGGTGCTCGGCCTGATCGCGCCGCTGCGCCGCTGGGCGCTGTCGAAGATCATGCCGATGCTCGAGCAGGTCTGGCCGCGGCTCATCGACGTGCTGGGCGAGCCCGGGCGGGTGGTCGTGGCGCTGATCGGCAACGCGATCCTCACGGTGGGCTGGGTCCTGGCGTTCGACGCGGCGCTCGCGGCGTTCGGCGTGCACCTGTCGCTCATCCAGGTCGCCGTCATCTACTTCGCCGGGAACCTGGCGGGCTCGGCGGTCCCGACGCCGGGCGGCCTCGGCGGGATCGAGCTCGCGCTCATCGGCCTGCTCTCCGCCGCGGGCGTGAACGCCGGCGTCGCGGCCAGCGCCGTCCTGCTGTTCCGGGTCGCCACCTACTGGCTGCAGATCCCGATCGGCTGGGTCGCGATGCGCCTGCTGCGCCGCAGCGGCGAGCTGTAGCCGCCCGGCCGCGCGGCGGTCGCCGTCGCCCCAGCGGCGCCCCACGCGGCGAAGGCATCGTCGGCGCGAGATCAGCGTCCGGATCGTGGAGCGCTCCGCGGGCGTTCAAGGCCGAGGCGTCGCTCGCCGCGTGGGGCGCCGCGTGGGGCGCCGCGCACAGGCCTACGCGATCCGCCTCTATCCCCACTCGGGCCGACCATTCGCGGCTGCGCAGCCCCGGCTCAGCAACGCTCAGCCGATGATCATGGAGAGGATGCGCTCCCGGGGCGGTTTCGCAAGGTCCGGCGAGGTTGCGCGGACCTCGGCCGAGCGCGCACGGCTCGCGGCAGCAGTTCGCGACGGGCGGGTGGTCCGCGTGGCCCGGGGAGTGGTGGCGCTGCCTGCGGCCGCGGCACAGGCGATGGCGCTGGCCCACGGTGGGTCGCTGACCTGCGTGTCAGCCCTCGCGCACCATGGTCTACCGCTCCTCGGACCGCCTCAGGCGGTGCACGTAGCGGTGCCGCGCGGGCGCGGATCGTCCGCGGGAGTGGTCCAGCACTGGGCGGGCGCGGCCCCGCCCAGGGGAGTGGTCCCGCTCCCGCTGGCCCTGATCCACGCGGCGCGGTGCCTGCCACGAGCGGAGTGGATCGCCGCGGCCGATGCCGCGGTCGCCTCAGGCCTCGAGCTGGTGGACGTGCGGGCGCGGCAACCCGGACGTGGAGCCCGGTCGCTCGAGCTGATGCTCGGGCTCGTCGATGCCCGCAGCGGCTCGCTGCCGGAGAGTCTGCTGCGGGTGGCGTTGTTCGACGCGGGCCTGCCGGTCGAGTCCCAGGCGCACGTACCGGGCGTCGGCCGGGTCGACTTCCTGGTCGACGGGGTGATCGTCGAGGTCGACGGCTTCGCGTACCACTCGGGCCGCGACCAGTACCGCGAGGACCGTCACCGCGACCGCGCCGCGCATGCTCAGGGCTACGTGGTGCTGCGCTACACGTACGAGGACGTCGTGGGCGATCGGGCGCGGGTGGTCGCGGAGGTCGCGCGCTTCTGCGGAGCCGCGCTCGCGGCGGCCCACGCGGCGAACCCCAGCCGACCGCAGCTCGAGCGCCCGCATCATGGACGGCTCGTGCTGGGCTGATGCGCCGGCGAGTCCTCGCCGCGTGGGCCGCCGGCCGGGGTGCCGCGCTGGGCCGCCCGGTCGCGCAACCGGGCGGGGCGCCGGCCGGGCGTCAACCGGCGGGCGGGCTCGGGCGGGCCGTCGGTCGGCGGGCCACCGTCCCTGCGCTCACTAGGATCGTGGCCCATGGCCCACATCCTCTCGGCGGTCGCCTGGCCCTACGCCAACGGCCCACGCCACATCGGACACGTCGCCGGGTTCGGCGTGCCCTCCGACGTCTTCTCCCGGTACATGCGGATGGCGGGCCACGAGGTGCTCATGGTGTCCGGCACCGACGAGCACGGCACGCCGATCCTGGTCCAGGCGGACAAGGAGGGTGTGAGCGCCAAGGAGCTGGCCGACCGGAACAACGCGATCATCGTCAAGGACCTCGTCGACCTCGGGCTGTCCTACGACCTGTTCACCCGGACCACCACCGGCAACCACTACCGCACGGTGCAGGAGCTGTTCACCACGGTGCACGGCAACGGGTACATGGTCGAGCGCACCACCCAGGCGGCGATCAGCCCCTCGACGGGCCGCACCCTGCCGGACCGCTACATCGAGGGCACCTGCCCGATCTGCCGGTACCCCGAGGCCCGCGGCGACCAGTGCGACAACTGCGGCAACCAGCTGGACCCGACCGACCTGATCGAGCCCCGCAGCAAGATCAACGGCGAGACACCGGAGTTCGTCGAGACCCGGCACTTCTTCCTGGACCTGCCGGCGCTCGCCGACGCGCTCGGCGAGTGGCTGGACGAGCGCGAGGCCACCGGGCTGTGGCGGCCGAACGTCATCAAGTTCAGCCAGAACATCCTCGAGGACATCCGCCCCCGGGCCATGACCCGGGACATTGACTGGGGCATCCCGATCCCGCTCGACGGTTGGCGCGAGCAGCGCACCAAGCGTCTGTACGTGTGGTTCGACGCGGTGATCGGCTACCTGTCGGCCAGCATCGAGTGGGCCCGCAGGATCGGCGCCCCGGAGCGCTGGCGCGAGTGGTGGAACGACCCGGAGTCGCTGTCGTACTACTTCATGGGCAAGGACAACATCGTCTTCCACTCCCAGATCTGGCCGGCCGAGCTCCTGGCGTACAACGGCGAGGGCGAGCGCGGCGGTGAGCCGGGGGAGTACGGCCGGCTGAACCTGCCCACCGAGGTGGTCTCCAGCGAGTTCATGACCATGGAGTCCAAGCAGCTGTCGACCTCGCGCGGCCACGTGATCCTGGTCGGGGACATGCTCGCGCGCTACCAGCCGGACGCGCTGCGCTACTTCATCTGCGCGGCCGGCCCGGAGACGTCCGACGCCGACTTCACCTGGGCGGAGTTCGTCCAGCGCACCAACTCCGAGCTGGTCGCGGGTTGGGGCAACCTGGTCAACCGCACCGCGACGATGATCGCCAAGAGCTTCGGCGAGATCCCTGCGGCCGGCCCGCTCGAGCCGGTCGACGAGGCCGTGCTGGCCGCCGTGCGGGACGGGTTCGACGCGGTCGGCGGGCTGATCGGCCGGCACCGGCAGCGGGCCGCGATCGCCGAGGCGATGCGCGTGGTCGGCGAGGTGAACAAGTACCTGACGGTCACCGAGCCGTACAAGATGAAGGACCCGTCCCAGCGCGAGCGCCTGGGCACGGTGCTGCACGTGGCCGCCCAGTGCGTGTCGGACTGCAACACCCTGCTCGCGCCGTTCCTGCCGCACTCGGCCAACCGTGTGCACCAGGTGCTCGGCGGCACGGGGGAGTTCATGCCGATGCCGCGCATCGAGCAGGTCACCGAGCTCGACCCCGGCGACGGCGCGGGGCTGGACGCCTACCCGGTGATCACCGGCGACTACTCCGCCACACCGGTGTGGGAGTCCCGCCCGGTGGTGCCCGGGACCCCGGTCGGCAAGCCGACGCCGGTGTTCACCAAGCTCGATCCCGCCGTGGTCGACGAGGAGCTCGGCCGGCTCGGCTCGGGCGGGGCGTGAGCCGCCGGCGATGAGTCGCAAGCGCCGCGACCGGTCCTGGCCGCCGGCCCCGGAGCCGCTGCCTCGGCCACTGGTCGACAATCACTCCCACCTCGACCACGTCCTGGAGGTGGCCGACGGCTTCGGCTGGCGCGAGCGCTCGGGCGACGGGCCGGGCGACGGTTGGCTGGACGGCGAGCCGACCGTCGCCGACCACCTCGTCCGCGCGGCGGAGGTCGGTGTCGACCGCGTCGTGCAGATCGGCTGCGACCTGCCGTCGGTCGCGTGGACGGATGCGCTGCTGCGCGGCCCGGCGCTGCCCGGTGCCCGGGTGCTCGGCGGGCTGGCGATCCACCCCAACGAGGCGGTGCTGCATGCGGGCGTCCGCGAGCTGGCCCCCGACGGCCTCGAACCCCACCCCCGCCCGCACCATGCGGTCCCGCTCGACGAGGCGATCGCCGAGGTCGCAAGGGTCGCGGCGGCCAACCCTCGGGTGCGCGTGATCGGCGAGACCGGGCTGGACCACTTCCGGGCGGGCGAGCAGGGCCGCGCGGTGCAGCGCGAGGCCTTCCGCGCGCACATCGCGCTGGCCAAGGAGCTGGACCTGGTGCTCCAGATCCACGACCGGGACGCGCACGACGAGGTGGTCGAGGTGCTCCTCGCCGACGGGGCGCCCGAGCGGACCGTCTTCCACTGCTACTCCGGCGACGGCGCGCTGGCCGAGGTGTGCGCCGAGCACGGCTGGTACCTGTCGTTCGCCGGGCCGGTCGGCTACCCCGCCTCGGCCGACCTGCGCGACGCCCTGCACCGCACCCCGCCCGAGCGGATCCTGCTCGAGACCGACGCGCCGTACCTGCCGCCGCACCCGTACCGGGGACGCCCGAACGGCCCGTACCTGGTGGCCCTCACCGCCGCCCAGGTCGCCGCGGAGCTGGGCACCGACCTGGCCGACCTGTGCGATCTCGTCTCGCGTACCGGCGAGGAGCTCTACGGGCCCTGGTGATCGCTCTCGGTGGGGTGAAAGTCCTGCTCAGGGCGGTAGAGGTGCCCGTTTCGCCCCGGTTCGCCGGGGCGCAGGACGAACCGGCGGCCTCGACCGACTACCGCGGCCGTGTCCATTCCGTTACCGTCGTGAGGTCCTGCACCCTCACGATCGGATCCCGAGTGCCCGAGGCGAGTACGCGACAGCCACGCCGGCTGCCCGGCCGGTACCGCCTGGCCGCCCAGGCGGGCGTGCTGGCGCTCGTGGTCGCGGGGACCACGGGGTTCGCGGCCCTGCACAAGCAGGTCGTCGTCGAGGTCGACGGCAAGGCCCGGACGGTGACGGTCTTCGGCCGCACCGTCGGTGACGTGCTCGCGGCCCAGCAGATCGAGGTCGGCGCCAAGGACGTGGTGATCCCGTCCGTCGACCAGCCGGTCGACGGTGGCGCGACGATCGTGGTCGCGCACACCCGTGAGCTCCAGCTCGAGGTCGACGGTCAGGAACGCACGCTGTGGACCACGGCGCGCACCGTCGGCGACGTGGTCGACGAGCTCGGGCTGCGCAGCTCGCGCGCCTCTGCGTCGCGCTCGGAGACGGTGGGCCGCGGCGTGCTGCGCCTGTCGACGCCCAAGGACGTCCGGGTCGCGATCGACGGCACCATGCAGGACGTGCACACCACTGCATCGACGGTGCGTGAGGTTCTCGGCGAGGCGGGTGTGGTGCTCGGAGAGCACGACCTGGTCTCGGTCCCGCTGGACGCCGCGGCGGTCGACGGGCTCGTGGTGATGGTCACGCGGGTCACCATCCGGGTCGGTTCTGCGACGGTGACCGTGCCCTACCAGACGGTCAAGAAGAACGACTCGTCGATCCTCAAGGGCACTGAGGTGGTCGCCTCGGCCGGCTCCGACGGGCGCGAGGTGGAGACCTACGAGGCCTATCTGGTCGACGGTGTCGAGATCGGCCGGACCGTGCTCACCCGCTCGGTGCTCGCCCAGCCGGTCGACCGGGTGATCAAGGTCGGGACCCAGCAGCTGCCGCAGGTCGCGGCGGTGGCACCGGGCACCGCACGGGCGATCGGGCTGGACATGGTGCTGGCCCGTGGCTGGGACCAGCAGCAGTACGCCTGCCTGGACTCGCTGTGGACCCGGGAGAGCAACTGGCGGGTCAACGCCCAGAACAAGTCGACCGGTGCGTACGGCATCCCGCAGGCCCTGCCCGGCTCGAAGATGGCCTCGGCGGGCTCGGACTGGCAGACCAACCCTGCGACCCAGATCGCGTGGGGCCTGGGCTACATCGCGAACCGCTACGGGACGCCGTGCGGGGCGTGGGCGCACTTCACCTCGAGCGGCTGGTACTGACGCGTCGGGCGGCCCGGTCCGCCCGGCCCAGACGTGAGTTCCGACACGATTCGGGCGGTTCGCGCCGTGCCCACGCGCGATCTGCACACGTCCGACACACCTCGGCTTGACAGCGGAGGTCACGATCCGGTTACGGTCGACCATGTCATCCCATGGGTGACGGACCACCGCCCTGCGCGGTGGTGTGACGGCCGGATCAGGGAGTCCGGACCAGCCCCGGGGCCCACGACGGCCCTGCCCCCCCAGAACAACCGGCTGGGCGCCATGCGCGCACCACTCCCTGTGCCCGGGTGCAACGACGACAGGACCCACGTGCGCTTCTCCCTCCGCCGCGCCCAGGCGCAGACCGCCCCCGACCTCGCCGCCCCAGCGGCCACCCCCGAGTCCGACGCGCCTGCCCGCCGCGGGCGCCGCGTGCCCGTGGTGCTCGCCGTGACCGGCGCGCTCCTGCTGGCCGGCACCGGCGTCGCCGTCGCCCAGGCCCACAAGGTGGTGACCCTGGATGTCGACGGCACCGTCACCCAGGTCTCGACGTTCGCCGGCACGGTCTCCGGCCTGCTCGGCGACCAGGACGTGCAGCTCGACGCGCACGACGCGCTGACCCCGGTCGGCGCCACCCCGCTGGCCGACGGCGCGACCGTCGTGGTGCGTCACGCCCACCAGCTGGAGGTCAGCGTCGACGGCACGAGCACCAAGGTGTGGTCGACGGCGCTGTCCGCGTCGGACGCGCTCGGCGTGCTCGAGGCCCGGGGCGCGGACGTGGCGCTGCTGCCGTCGAGGTCCCAGGGACGCGTCGCGCTCCCGGTGCGCCTGGCCGCGAGCGGCTCGGTCGACGTGGTCGCCGACGGCACCACCACGACGGTGCCCGCGACCACCGGCCTGTCCGCGGCGCTCGCGGTCGCGGGCGTGGCGGTGCACGCCGACGACCGCGTGCAGGTGCACCTGGTCGACGGGCGCCTGACCGTCCAGGTCCAGCGCGTCGTCGTGAAGGACGTCACGGACGTGGTTGCCGTGGACTTCGCCACGCAGACCCGCAAGACCTCCGGCCTGTACACCGGCCAGAAGCGCACCGTCCGCTCCGGCGTGGCCGGCGAGCGCACCGTGGTCTCCCGCGTCACCACCGTCGACGGTGTCGAGGAGTCCCGCACGACGGTCAGCGACACGGTGACCAAGGAGCCGGTGGCCGCGATCGTCGAGGTGGGCACCAAGGCGCGCCCCGCGCCCGCGGTGTCGAGCTCGGTGGGCGGCGACGTGTGGGCGGCGCTGGCCAAGTGCGAGTCCGGCGGCAACCCGAAGGCCGTCTCCTCCAACGGGCTCTACTACGGCCTGTACCAGTTCTCGCTGGGCACCTGGCGAGCGATGGGCGGCTCCGGCCTGCCGACCCAGGCGTCCGCCGCCGAGCAGACCGCCCGCGCCAAGGCGTTGCAGGCCCGGTCGGGCTGGGGCCAGTGGCCCGCCTGCTCGGCCAAGCTCGGCCTGCGCTGAGACGGCTCAGCAGGCCCGGTCCGCTCCGGCGGGCCGGGCCTGCGGCGTCGGTGGCGCTAGGTTCGCACCCATGACCGACCCCCTGCTCGGCCCGAGCCAGGTGCGCGCGCTGGCGGACCGCCTCGGCGTGCGCCCCACCAAGTCGCTCGGGCAGAACTTCGTCGTCGACCCGGGGACCGTGCGCCGGATCGTGCGCGTGGCCCGGGTCACGCCGGGGGAGCGGGTGGTCGAGGTCGGTCCCGGTCTCGGCTCGCTGACCCTGGGCCTGCTCGAAGCCGGTGCCGAGGTGGTCGCGGTCGAGATCGACCCCGTGCTGGCCGAGCAGCTGCCCGCGACGGTGGCCGAGCGGCTGCCGGAGGCCGCCGGTCGGCTCACGGTGGTGGGCGCCGACGCCCTGCGGGTCACCGAGCTGCCCGGACCGCCGCCGACGGCCCTGGTGGCCAACCTGCCGTACAACGTCGCCGTGCCGGTGCTCCTGGCGTTCCTGGAGCGCTTCGGCTCGCTGGAGCGCGCGCTGGTGATGGTGCAGGCGGAGGTGGCCGACCGGCTGGTCGCGCCGCCCGGTTCGCGCACCTACGGCGTCCCGTCGGTCAAGGCCGCCTGGTACGCGGACGCACGCCCGGCCGGCAACGTCGGCCGTGCGGCGTTCTGGCCGGTGCCGCGGGTGGACTCCGCGCTCGTCGCGCTCGAACGCCGCGACCCGCCGCCCGGGGACCGCGAGCAGGTGTTCGCGGTCGTCGACACCGCGTTCGCCCAGCGTCGCAAGATGCTGCGCGCGGCGCTGGCGGGCGTGGCGGGCACGAGCGCCGTGGCGGCCGATGCCCTGACCCGGGCGGGGGTGGAGCCCACGGCCCGTGGCGAACGGCTCACCGTGACGCAGTTCGCGGCGGTCGCGAAGGCGCTGGCCGAGGCCGGCGTCGTCGTGCCCGGCAGGCGGGCGGCCACGTGAGCGGCGCGTCGGCCGACGTGCCAGAGTGGTGCGTGTGAGCACGCCCGATGCCGTGATCGTCCGGGCGCCGGGCAAGCTGAACCTCAGCCTCGGCGTCGGTCCTCGGCAACCCGACGGCTACCACCGGCTGGCCACCGTGTTCCAGGCCGTCTCGGTCTACGAGGAGGTCGTCGCGACCCCGGCGGAGGGCCTCGGGGTCAGCGTCGAGGGCGTCGACGCCGGGCGCGTCCCGGTCGACGACACCAACCTCGCCTGGCGGGCCGCCCGGCTGCTCGCCGACGAGGTGGGCCTGGAGCCCCTCGTGCACCTGCGGGTCCGCAAGAGCGTGCCGGTGGCCGGCGGCATGGCGGGCGGCTCGGCCGACGGCGCCGCGGCGCTGCTGGCCTGCGACGCCCTGTGGGGCGCCGGCCTGAGCCGCGACCGGCTCCTGGAGCTCGCCGCCGAGCTCGGGGCCGACGTGCCGTTCATCCTGCTCGGGCACACCGCCGTGGGCACCAGGCGCGGGGACCTGCTGAGCCCGGCGCTGAGCCGTGGCCGCTACCACTGGGCGCTGGCCACGCGGCGCACCGGCCTGTCCACCCCCAGGGTCTTCGAGAGGTTCGACGAGCTCGCCGACCCCGGCCTGGCCGACCCCGAGCCGGACCGCGACCTGCTGACCGCGTTGCGGGCGGCGGACCTCGACGCCGTGGGCCGGTGCCTGGGCAACGACCTGCAGGCCGCGGCGATGGAGCTGGCCCCGGAGCTGGGCCGCACCGTGGAGGCCGCGGCCCGGGCCGGCGCGCTGGGCGTGGTGGTCACCGGCTCGGGGCCGACCGTGGCGGCGCTGGCCCGCAGCCGCCGGCACTCGATGGAGCTCGCGGCGGCGATGCGCGCAGCGGGTCAGGCCGACGACACCCTGACCGCGGTGGGGCCGGTCGCCGGGGCGCGCGTGCTGTGAGCCACCTCCTCGGGCTCGACGGGGTCGGTCTGGCGGTGGGCACGCGGACCCTGCTGGACGGCGTCTCGCTCGGCCTCGACGACGGTGACCGGGTGGGGGTGCTCGGCCCCAACGGGGCGGGGAAGTCGACGTTGCTCCGGCTGGTCGCGCGACGCCAGGCACCCGACGCCGGACGGGTCACGCACGTGGGTGGGCTGACCGTGGGGCTGCTCGACCAGCGCGACCCCGACGTCACCGGGACGGTTCTCGACCTGGTGCACGGCCCGGCGGCGGAGCACACCTGGGCCTCGGACGCGGCGGTGCGTGAGGTGCACGACGGCCTGCTGGCCGACGTGGACCTGTCCACACCGGTCGCGACGCTCTCCGGCGGTCAACGTCGCCGGGTCGCGCTCGCGGCACTCCTGGTGGCCCGCCCGGACGTGCTGCTGCTGGACGAGCCGACCAACCACCTCGACGTCGAGGGGGTCGCGTGGCTGGCCGAGCACCTCGTGCGGCGCTTCTCCGGCAGCGGGGCCCTGGTGGTGGTGACGCACGACCGCTGGTTCCTGGACGCGGTGTGCACCCGGACCTGGGAGGTCGTGGGTGACGGACGGGTGAGTCCGCTGGACGGCGGCTACGCCGCCTGGGTGCTGGCCAGGGCCGAGCGGGCGCGGTCGGCGCAGGTCACGGCCTCCAGGCGCGCCAACGCCCTGCGCAAGGAGCTCGCGTGGCTGCGCCGCGGCGCACCGGCGCGGACCAGCAAGCCACGGTTCCGGCTGGACGCGGCCGCCGCGCTGATCGCCGACGAGCCGCCCCCGCGCGACTCCCTGGAGCTGACCCGGCTCGCGACCGCGCGGCAGGGCAAGGACGTGCTGGACCTCGAGGACGCGACCATCGGCTACCCCGGGGCACCGCCGCTGCTGGCGGACGTGACGTGGCGGCTGGGCCCGGGGGAGCGGTGGGGCGTCGTCGGGGTCAACGGCGCGGGCAAGACCTCGCTGCTGCGCGTGCTGGACGGATCGCTGCCGGTGCTGGCCGGTCGGGTGAAGAGGGGCAAGACCGCCGTGGTCGCAACCCTGTCGCAGGACGTCGCCGAGCTGGACACGCTGGGCGACCTGCGCGCGGTCGAGGTGGTCGAGCGCGAGCGCCGTCGCACGACGGTCGGTGGCGCCGAGCTGACGGCCGCGCAGCTGGTCGAGCGGCTGGGCTTCACCCGGGACCGCGCGCACACCCCGGTGCGCGACCTGTCCGGCGGGGAGCGCCGGCGCCTGGCGCTGCTGCGCCTGCTGGTGGGCGAGCCCAACGTGCTGCTGCTGGACGAGCCCACCAACGACCTGGACACCGACACCCTGACCGCCGTGGAGGACCTGCTGGACGGGTGGCCCGGCACGCTGGTGGTGGTCTCGCACGACAGGTACCTGCTCGAGCGGGTCTGCGACCGGCAGGTCGCACTGCTCGGCGACGGCACCCTCCGGGACCTGCCCGGCGGGGTCGAGGAGTACCTGGAGCGCCGCGCGGTGGCACGGGCGGTCGGCCCGGACGGGGGCCAGGCGGCCGCGGGCCGTGGGGACGGGGCGACCACGGACCGGCTCGCTCCGAGCCGGGCGCCGGCCGAGGTGCGTCGGGCGCGCAAGGACCTCGCGCGCCTCGAGCGTCGCCTGGAGCGGCTGGCCGCCGAGGTGGGCAGGCTGCACGACGCGATGGTGGCGCAGGCGTCCGACCACGAGGCGCTGCAGCGCCTGAGCGCAGAGCTGCGGGCCGCCGAAGCCGAGCGGGCCGGGCTCGAGGACGAGTGGCTCGCGGCCGCCGAGCTCGCGGAGTGACCGACGGCGGGTCGCCGGGCCGAGCTCAGGCGTCGAACGGTGCGACGAGCACCCGCAGCAGGTCCGCGAGGCGGGCACGGTCCGGCTCGGGCAGGGCGGCGAGCAGCGCGCGCTCGACGTCGAGCAGGTCGGCCAGCGCGGCGTCCACCGCCGCCCGCCCGGGCTCGGTCAGCCGGACCAGCACGCCTCGCCGGTCGGCGGGTGCCGGGCGGCGCACCACGAGGCCTCTGGCCTCGAGCCGGTCGATCCGGTTGGTCATGGTGCCGCTGGTGACCAGGGTCTGGGTGACCAGCACGCCGGGCGAGAGCTCGTAGGGCTCGCCGGCCCTGCGCAGCGCGGAGAGCACGTCGAACTCCCACTGCTCCAGGCCGTGCCCGCTGAACGCGCGACCGCGCGCGAGGTCCAGGTGCCGGGCCAGCCGGCTGATCCGGGACAGCACGGCGAGCGGCGCCACGTCGAGGTCCGGGCGCTCGCGCCGCCACGCGTCGATGATCCGGTCGACCTCGTCGGTCACGACCCGGGCCCCGCGGTGCCGCGCAGCTCCGGCTTGCGCTGCAGGCCGGACAGCCCGTTCCAGGCGAGGTTGACCAGGTGCGCGGCGACCTCGGCCTTCTTGGGCTTGCGCACGTCGAGCCAGTACTGGCCGGTGAGCGCGACCATGCCGACCAGCATCTGGGCGTAGATCGGGGCGGTGCGCGGGTCGAGCCCGCGGCGGGTGAACTGGTCGGCGAGCAGGTGCTCGACCTGCATGGCGACGTCGCCGATGAGGCTCGAGAACGTGCCGGTCGACTGGGTGACCGGCGAGTCGCGCACCAGGATCCGGAACCCGTCGGTGGAGGACTCGATGTAGTCCAGCAGCGCGAGCGCGGTGCGCTCGACGAGCACCTGCGGGTGCCCGCCGGCCTCGAGCGCCCCGGTCAGAGCCCCGGTCAGCGCCTGGATCTCGCGGTCCACCACCACCGCGTAGATGCCCTCCTTGCCCCCGAAGTGCTCGTACACGACGGGTTTGGAGACGCCGGCGCGGGCGGCGATCTCCTCCACGCTGGTCTGGTCGAAGCCCTTCTCGCCGAAGAGCTGGCGTGACACGTCGAGGAGCTGTGCCCGGCGCTGCGCCGCGGTCATGCGGGCGCGTGGGGTCCGGGCTGGGGTGTTCACGGGCCCCATCATGCCGTGCCGCCCGTGGCACTGCTGGCAGACTGGCCCGGCGCACGCGCGGCACGGTCCGCCCTGGTGTAATGGCAGCACGCAGGCCTTTGGAGCCTTGCGGTCCAGGTTCGAGTCCTGGGGGCGGAGCAGGTGGGAGCGGGCCGCGGTCTCGGAGCCCGCGAGCCGACGGTAGAGTGGCCGCGGCCGTTCTCGCTGGTGAACCGACGGGAGTCCTGGTGACCGCTGTCCACCCCGCCGCCGTCGTCGTCCTCGCTGCGGGTGAGGGCACCCGCATGCGGTCGGCCACACCCAAGGTGCTGCACACGCTGGCCGGGCGCTCGATGCTCGGGCACGCGATCACCGCTGCCTCGGCGCTCCAGCCCGAGCGTCTGGCGGTGGTGGTGCGCCACGGTCGCGACCAGGTCGAGGCGCACGCGCTCGAGCTCGCGCCGGGGGTGCTGATCGCCGACCAGGACGACATCCCCGGGACGGGCCGCGCGGTGCAGTGCGCGATGTCGTCCCTCGACGCCGCTGCCGCGGCCGCTGCGGCGATGGCGGGCGAGGGCGGTCCCGCACGCGTCTTCGGTCCGGTGGTGGTGATGGCCGGTGACGTGCCGATGCTCGACGCGGGGACGCTCGCCGAGCTGCTCGACGCGCACGTCTCCGACCGCAACGCGGTGACCGTGCTGACCACGCGCGTGTCGGACCCCACCGGCTACGGCCGCGTGCTGCGTGAGCCGGGCACCGGTGACGTGGCGCGCATCGTCGAGCACCGCGACGCCACCGAGGCCGAGCGTGCCGTGGACGAGATCAACTCCTCGGTGTACGTCTTCGACGCGGACGTGCTGCGGGCAGGGCTGGCCCGGCTGGGCCGGGACAACGCGCAGGGCGAGGTCTACCTCACCGACGTCATCGCGCTGGCCAGGGCGGACGGCGGCGCGGTGCGCGCCGTGGCCGTGGACGACCCGATGCTGGTCGAGGGGGTCAACGATCGCGTGGCGCTGGCCAGGCTGGCCGCCGAGATGAACCGGCGCATGCTGGTCGAGTGGATGCTGGCCGGCGTGACCGTGGCCGATCCCGCCACCACCTGGGTGGACGTGGACGTGGAGCTCGAGCCGGATGTCACGCTGCTGCCCGGCACTCAGCTGCTCGGCAGCACGCAGGTCGCCGCAGGTGCGGTGGTGGGACCGGACACCACGCTGCGTGATGTCGTCGTCGAGGCCGGCGCGCAGGTCGTGCGCAGCCACGGCACCGGCGCGCGGATCGGCGCCGGAGCGGTGGTCGGGCCGTTCTCCTACCTGCGCCCGGGCACCGACCTCGGCGCGGACGGCAAGATCGGCGCGTACGTCGAGACCAAGGCCGCCACGATCGGCGCGCACTCGAAGGTCCCGCACCTGTCGTACGTGGGCGACGCCACGATCGGGGAGTACTCCAACGTCGGCGCGGGCACGATCTTCGTCAACTACGACGGGGTCACCAAGCACCACTCGACGGTCGGCGACCACGTGCGGATCGGGTCGGACAACGCCCTGGTGGCGCCGGTCGAGATCGGCGACGGCGCGTACACCGGCGCCGGCTCGGTGATCCGCCGCGACGTGCCGCCCGGAGCCCTCGGGCTCAACACCGCGCCGCAGCGGACCATCGACGGCTGGGTCCTGCGCCGCCGTGAGAACAGCCCCTCGGCGCAGGCGGCGCGCCTCGCGCTCGGCGAGCACGCGGACGACCCACCGGCCCTCTCGCCGCAGGCGATCGCCGAGCTGCGCTCCCACTCCGCCTCGGGCGACCCCCAGGCCGCGACCACGGACGAAGGGCAGCCTCGGGCATGACCGGGATCATCTCGACCGACGGCGAGCGGCGCCTCGTCCTCATCTCCGGACGGGCGCACCCACAGCTGGCCGACGACGTGGCCCGCGAGCTCGGGGTCGAGCTGGTGCCCACCACGGCCTACGACTTCGCCAACGGCGAGATCTACGTGCGGTTCGGCGAGAGCGTCCGCGGTGCGGACGCCTTCGTGCTGCAGAGCCACACCTCGCCGATCAACCAGTGGATCATGGAGCAGCTGATCATGGTCGACGCCCTCAAGCGCGCGTCGGCCAAGACGATCACGGTGATCGTGCCGTTCTACGGCTACTCCCGGCAGGACAAGAAGCACCGTGGCCGAGAGCCCATCTCGGCCCGTCTGGTGGCCGACCTGTTCAAGACCGCCGGCGCGGACCGCCTGATGAGCGTCGACATGCACAGCGCCCAGACCCAGGGCTTCTTCGACGGCCCGGTGGACCACCTGTGGGCGATGCCGCTGCTGGTCGACTACGTGCGCACCCGGGTGGACCCGTCCAACGTCGCGGTGGTCTCCCCGGACGCCGGCCGGATCCGGGTCGCCGAGCAGTGGGCCGCGAAGTTCGGTGGCTGCCCGCTGGCCTTCATCCACAAGACGCGCGACATCACCCGGCCCAACCGGGCGGTCGCCAACCGTGTGGTCGGCGACGTCGAGGGGCGCACCGCGATCCTCACCGACGACCTGATCGACACCGGCGGCACCATCGCCGAGGCCGTGCGGGTGTGCCTGGCCGCCGGGGCGAAGGACGTCATCGTCGCGGCGACCCACGGGGTGCTGTCCGAGCCCGCGGCGCAGCGCCTGGCGGGCTCCGGGGCACGCGAGGTCGTGGTCACGGACACCCTGCCGATCGAGGACGACAAGGGCTTCGAGCAGCTCACCGTGCTGTCCATCGCGCCGCTGATCGCCCGGGCCATCCGCGAGGTCTTCGACGACGGGTCGGTGACCTCGCTGTTCGACGGGGCGTCGTGATGGCCGACCCCGTCGGGGTCACCACTACGGGCACCGGCCGGGTCGCGGTGCAGCCCGACGTCGTCGTGGCGCGCCTGGCAGCCCAGGTCACCGGCCCGCAGGCGGCCGCGGCCCATCACGCGGCCGCGAGGGCGTCGCGAGGGATGGTGGACGCGTTGCGCGCGCGGGGCGTCGCCCGGACCGACCTGCGCACGAGCACGTCGAGCTGGACGGACCGGGGCGAGGAGGTCACCGAGGGGCGGCGCAGCGTGACCCGGTTGCCCCGCACCACCGTGACCATGGTCGTCGAGGCCCGGCTGCGGGACCTGGCCGACGCGGGGGAGGCCATCGACGCCGCGCTCGTGGCGGGTGGCGAGCCGGCGCGCGTGGAGAGCACCTCGTGGCAGGTCTCGGACCCGGGTGCCGCGCGGGTCGAGGCCCGAGCCGCGGCATTCGCCGACGCGGTAGGCGCGGCGCGTCAGCTCGCCGAGCTCGCCGGCCGCCCGCTGGGCCCGGTGTTCGAGGTCAGCGAGGCCGGTCCGGCGGGCCCCGGGCCGGTGCGGGCACGGGCGATGTCCGCCGCGTCGGTCCCGCTCGAGGGCGGCGAGCAGGAGGTCGTCGTCGAGCTCGTGGTGCGCCACGGGTGGGGCGACGCGTACGACGTCGCGCCGGTCAGCCGCTAGACTGCTGCGGTTGCCTCGGCGAGGGAGGGCGGACGACGCGAGTCGGCCGAACCTCGGTTCTCGGACCGACCTCCGTGATCGACGCGGTGCGCCTGGTGTGCGCGCCCGCCGTCCCGCGCCGAGGCCCACCGCCAGCCGGGTCACCCCCGCCACACCGAAAGGTCCTCGTCGTGTCCGACACCAAGCTCCCCGCCACCGTCCGCACCGAGTTCGGCAAGGGCGCCGCACGCCGGCTGCGCCGCGCCGACCAGATCCCCGCCGTGCTGTACGGCCACGGCGTGGCTCCCCAGCACATCGCGCTGCCGGGCCACGAGACGATGCTCGCGCTCAAGCACTCCAACGCCCTGTTCACCCTCGACATCGAGGGCACCGAGGCGCTGGCCATCGCCAAGGACGTCCAGCGGGACCCGGTGCGCCAGGTCATCGAGCACGTCGACCTGCTCGCGGTCCGCAAGGGCGAGAAGGTCACCGTCGAGGTCGCCGTGCACATCGTCGGCGAGTCCCAGCCCGGCACCATCCACATGGTCGACGCGCAGACCGTCACCCTCGAGGCCGAGGCGACCCATCTGCCCGAGGCCGTCGTGGTCTCGATCGACGGCATGGCGGCGGGCACCCAGGTGCGCGGCGCGGACCTGGTCATGCCCGAGGGCTCCGTCTTCCTGGGCGACCCGGAGTCGAGCATCGTGACGATCGCGGTGCCGCGCGCCGAGGTCGAGGAGACCGAGGAGGCCGCAGAGGGCATCGAGCTGCCGGCCGGCGAGGCGGCGGAGTCCACCGAGGCGGAGACCACCGACGAGGCCTGAGCGCGTGCTCACCGCTCTGCGGCGGTGGCGCCGCCGCGGCGCGGAGGACGGGACGGGCATGGCGGACCCTTGGCTCGTGGTCGGGCTCGGCAACCCCGGGCCGGGCTACGCCGGCAACCGGCACAACGTCGGGCAGATGGTCACGACCGAGCTCGCCCGGCGGGCCGGGGTGTCCTTCGGGAGCGACCGTTCCCGCGCGCGGGTGGCGGACGTGCGTCTGGGCACGCTGCCCGGCGGCGCCCCGGGGCCGCGCGCCCTGCTGGCCCAGCCCACCTCGTACATGAACGTCTCCGGTGGCCCGGTGGCGGCGCTGGTGCGCTACCACCGGGTGCCGGCCGACCGGCTCGTCGTGATCCACGACGAGCTCGACCTGCCGTTCGCCGCGGTCCGGCTCAAGTCCGGCGGCGGCGAGGGCGGGCACAACGGCCTGCGCAGCATCAGCTCGGCGCTCGGCACCAAGGACTACCTGCGGGTGCGGCTCGGCATCGGCCGCCCGCCCGGTCGCAAGGATCCCGCCGACTTCGTGCTGTCGGACTTCTCGAGCGCCGAGAAGAAGGAGCTGCCCTGGCTCGTGGACGCCGCGGCCGACGCGGTGGAGATGCTCGTGGCCCAGGGTCTGGCCGCGGCTCAGCAGCGCTTCCACTCACCCGACGTGTGACCCGAGCGGCGGCCGGAACGCCCGCCCGCCGTGCTCCGCGGTGGCGGCCGGGGTTGCGGTGGCGCCCGCGAGGCTTTCAGGCGTCCCACAGGTGGACCGCAGGTCACGTTTGGGACACGGCGTGCGTGGCGTCCCGACCGAACGGGTGAAATCGGACATTCGGGATGTTTCCGCCCCCCGCATGCGAGGTAGCCTCACGCTGTCATCAGCTCCACAGAGGTGGTCCCCCCCGTGACGCTCTCCCTTGATCGTGAGCTCGAACCCTTGGTGTCCGACCGTCGCCGCGTCACCGTGGCGCCGCGGCGGTCCTGGGCCTCTCCCGAACCCGTGGAGGTCCGTCCCACAGCGCACAACGACGCCGATGCACGTGCCCGGCGATGGGCGGTGGTCGGCCCCCGGCTCCAGCGCCGGGCTCTGGCTGCCGACTCGGTGATCGCCCTCGCGGTCGGCACCGGCTTCCTCGTGGCGGTCTACTCCTGGCACTGGCAGGTCGTGACGATGGCGCTGCTCGGCGCGGCGGGTTTCGTGGCGCTCGTGGCCTCGTTCAACGGCTACGACCTGCGGCGGCTCGGCGACGGGCCGGAGGAGTTCCAGTCCGTGCTCCGGGCGGGCACCGTCGGTGCCGGGATCCTGATGGGTGCCTCGTACGTGACGCAGGTCGCCGTCCCGCGCCCGCTCGTCCTGGCCGGCGTCCCGACGCTCGTGGTCGTCGCGGCCGTCGGGCGCTACGTGCTGCGCCACCTGGTCCACAAGGAGCGCAGCGAGGGCGGCGCGATGAAGCGGACGTTGGTGGTCGGCGAGGCGGCCGACGTCTCGCGGATCACCGGAGAGCTCGCCGGAGCGAGCTATCACGGCTACCGGGTCGAGGCGGTCTGCCTGCCCAGCCTGGACGGCCCGTCCGAGATCCTCGGCCACCCCGTCGTCGGAGCCGTGGCCGACGCCGCGCAGGTCGTCGCGGACCGCGCGATCGACGTGGTCGTCGTGGCGGGACCGACGCTGTCCGGCGAGGCGTTGCGTCGGCTCTCGTGGGCGCTGGACCGGGTGGGGGCGCAGCTCGTGGTCGTCCCCGACCTCGTCGAGGTCACCGGGCCGCGCATCACGCTGCGCCCGGCCGCGGGGCTCTCGCTGCTCGAGGTCGAGGTCGCGGCCCCTCGCCGCCGGCTGGTCGCCAAGACGCTGATGGACCGGTTCGTGGGTGCCGGGCTGCTGCTCATGGCCTCCCCGTTGATCCTGGTCTCGGCGCTGGCCGTGCGGCTCACGTCGCCCGGCCCGGCCTTCTACAGCCAGACCCGGGTGGGCGTCGACGGCGCACGGTTCCGGATGTGGAAGCTGCGGAGCATGTACATCGACGCCGACAAGCGTCGTGGGCAGCTCGCCGAGCAGAGCGACGGGAACGGCGTGCTGTTCAAGATGCGCAACGACCCCAGGGTCACCCCGGTCGGCCGGTTCCTGCGGCGCTACTCACTGGACGAGCTGCCCCAGCTCTTCAACGTGTTCCGCGGGGACATGTCGCTGGTCGGGCCACGTCCGCCGCTCGGCGAGGAGGTCGCCAAGTACGCCGACCCGGTCCGGCGCCGCCTGCGGGTGCGGCCCGGTCTGACCGGCCTGTGGCAGGTCTCGGGGCGATCCGACCTCAGCTGGGAGGAGTCCGTCCGGCTCGACCTGCGGTACGTCGACAACTGGTCGGTGACGATGGACCTGCTGATCCTCTGGAAGACGGCCAGGGCCGTCTTCGCGGGATCGGGCGCGTACTAGCAGCGCTGGTGCGTCGGGGTGGCCCGGGCCTTCGAGGCCCGGGCCACCGCCATGTCCGGTGCCGTCCGCCCGAGCTCGGTCACCGCCCGTCGTCGGCGAGGCGCAGCACGCCGTCGACCTCGACGAACCGGTCGCCCGTCGTCTCGCACCGCCACCTGCCCTCGCCGTCGGCCACCAGTGGGCTGCCGGCGCGTCCCACCCAGCCGCGCACCCGCGCCGGGACGCCGGCCACGAGGGCGAAGTCCGGGACGTCCCGGGTGACCACCGAGCCCGCCGCGACCAGGGCCCAGCGACCGACCGTCACCGGGGCCACGCACACGGCCCGGGCGCCGATCGAGGCCCCGGTCCGCACCGTGACGCCCACGGCGTGCCAGTCGTCGGCGGACTTCAACGTGCCGTCCGGGTTGACGGCCCGCGGGAAGTGGTCGTTGGTGAACACCACCGCCGGGCCGACGAAGACACCGTCCTCCAGCACCGCCGGCTCGTACACCAGGGCGTGGTTCTGGATCTTGCAGCGGTCACCCACCCGCACGCCCGGGCCGATGTAGGCGCCGCGGCCGACGATGCACTCGGCCCCGACCTGTGCATCCTCGCGAACCTGGGCGAGGTGCCAGACGCGGGTCCCGCCGCCGATCGTCGCGCGGTCGTCGACGTCCGCCGTGGGGGCGATCTGCGGCGGGACGTGGTCGGGCGTCGTTGCGGACATCTGGCGACTCCTCGGGCGCGCATGGTGGACCGGTGCATTCTGGCAGGCGGTCGACCGAATGGTCGCGCGGTGCACGCCGGGCCCTCCCATCGGGTGTTCCGGGGCGCCCGAAAGGAGGAATTCACCCCCGAAGCCGGTGTGGCGATTTGTCCGATCTGTCATCGTTGGGGCGGGCCGATCGCCGGTCTGGCATCCCCGCGGCCCGCAGCTCGAGGAGTTCGGCATGGTTCAGCTCGGTCGTCGTGTGTGGCGTGGTGTGGTGGGTGTGGCGGCGGCCGCTGTGGTGGTGGGCGGGTTGGTCGCGGTTCCGGCGCCGGCGTCGGCGGCTGATCCGTGCGGGCCGGGGTCGAACCCGATCGAGTGCGAGAACTCCAAGCCGGGGACCGACCCGTCGGTGTGGGACATCACCGCTGCGGGTGATCCGACGATCCAGGGGTTCGCGACCCAGATGTCGGTGCAGCCGGGGCAGACCATCGACTTCAAGATCAACACGGATGCGTCGGCGTACTCGATCGACATCTACCGCACGGGTTGGTACGGAGGCCTCGGCGCACGGCACATCGCGTCGGTGACGCCGTCGGCGAGCCTGCCCCAGTCCCAGCCGGCGTGCATCAACGACGAGCCCACCGGACTCTACGACTGCGGGAACTGGGCGGTGTCGGCCTCGTGGGCGGTCCCGTCGGACGCGGTCTCGGGCGTGTACATCGCGCTGCTCGAGGACAGCGTCGGCGCGAGTCAGATCACGTTCGTGGTGCGCGATGACTCCTCGCACTCCGACGTGGTGTTCCAGACGTCTGACACCACGTGGCAGGCCTACAACATCTTCGGCGGGTCGAGCTTCTACCAGGGCTATGCCTCCGGCAGCTTCGCGGGGGAGACGCCGGCCGAGCCCCGCGCGTTCAAGCTGTCCTACAACCGTCCGTTCGCGACGCGGGGGTGGGAGTCGGGTCGTGAT
>JAHLLI010000029.1 GCA_020444245.1 Actinomycetales bacterium | reverse complement strand
GCCGGGGTCTCGGCCGCGGGCGCGGCGGGTGCGGCAGGCGCAGCCGGGGCCGGGGCCTCGACCGGGGCGGCCTCGGCCGGCGCCTGCGCGGCGGGCTTCGCCGGAGCCTTCTTGGCGGGCTTCGCCGGTGCGGCGTCCGCCGGGGGCGCGGGCGGGTACAGGTCGCGCAGCTTGCGCACGACCGGAGGTTCGATCGTCGACGATGCCGAGCGGACGAACTCACCGAGTTCGTTCAGCTTGGCCATCAGGGCCTTGCTCTCGACGCCGAGCTCCTTGGCGAGCTCGTAGACGCGGGCCTTTGCCACAACTCTCCTGTCTCGGCCCGCCCGACACAGAAGACGGACCGTCGTTAGTGCTTGATGCTCATCGCCGGGTACTCATCGGGTGCCCATCGGCTTCCAGCCCGCTTCCCATCTCGGTGAACGACGGATCGCCATGGCCGGCGCCGAACGCCCGGCGCACGTCCGACACGTCGAGCGTCGGCATACGCAGAGCACGAGGCAGTGCCCGGCGTCTCTCGGCGAGCTCCAGGCAGTGCAGATCGGCGTGCAACCACGCGCCCCGCCCCGGCATCGAGCGACCCGGATCGACCACGGCACGCATCGTGCCGTCCTCGTCGACCCCGACCACGCGGACCAGGGCGGAACGTGGACCTCGCTCCCGGCACCCCACGCACTGTCGGATCGGGCCGGTGTCCGGCCCGCTCGAGGCCGCACCACGACCTGCGACGGACGTGCCGCCGCCCGAGCGCTCGGGGAGCCGGGCCCTCGGCCCAGCGGCACCGAGTCTAGCGTGCCGGGTCACGAACCGTGAGCCGGCACGTCCGGCGCCCCGTCGTCGCCCGTCGGCGCGGACCCCGGAGCAGCCTCCGCGTCGGACCGGATGTCGATCCGCCAGCCGGTGAGCTTCGCGGCCAGCCGGGCGTTCTGGCCCTCCTTGCCGATCGCGAGCGAGAGCTGGTAGTCGGGCACCACGACACGGGCGGCACGCGCCGTCGGGTCGACGACGGTGACCGAGCTGACCCGTGCCGGCGAGAGCGCGTTGGCGACGAAGGTCGCAGGGTCGTCGCTGTGGTCGACGATGTCGATCTTCTCGCCACGCAGCTCGGCCATCACGGCGCGGACCCGGGCCCCCATCGGACCGATGCAGGCGCCCTTCGCATTCAGGCCCGGCACCGTGGAACGCACCGCGATCTTGGTCCGGTGCCCCGCCTCCCGCGCGATCGCGGTGATCTGCACCGAGCCGTCGGCGACCTCGGGGACCTCGAGCTCGAACAGCTTCTGGACCAGACCCGGGTGCGTGCGCGACATCGTGATCGACGGCCCCTTGGGACCGCGCGAGACGTCCAGCACGTAGGCGCGCAGCCGCTCGCCGTGCAGGTACTTCTCGGTGGGCACCTGCTCGTGGTGCGGCAGCACGGCCTCGGTCCCGCGCACCTCGACCAGCACGACGCGGGGGTCGCGACCCTGCTGGACCACTCCCGCGAGCAGCTCGCCCTTGGCGCTCTTGAAGGTGCCCAGCACCTGCTCGTCCTCGACGTCGCGCAACCGCTGGACGATCACCTGGCGCGCGGTCGACGTGGCGACCCGGCCGAATCCCTCAGGGGTGTGGTCGAACTCCTCCGACCACTGCGGCTCGTCGCCCTCGGCGCCGTCCGGCTCCTCCGGCGCCAGTCGCTCGCGGGCCCAGACGGTGACGTGCCCGGTGCGCCGGTCCACCTCGACCCGCGCCCGCTCGTAGGCGTCGCCGGTCCGGTGGTAGGCCGAGAGCAGGGCCTGCTCGATGGCCCCGACCAGGGTGTCCAGGCTGATCCCGCGCTCGTGCTCGACCAGCCGCAGGGCCGTCATGTCGATGTCCATCAGAGGTCTCCCTCCTCGTCCTGCGAGCGGGCCAGCTCGACCCCGACGACGCCGCGGGCCACCTCGTCGCGCGGCACCGTCGTCCGCGCGCCGTCCGGCCCTTCGAGGACGAGCACCTCTCCCGCGTCCACCAGCCGCCCCGAGCGGGTGGACCCGTCCACGAGGGCCAGGCGCACCAGACGCGTCACGGCGCGCCGGAAGTGCCTGGCCTCGGTGAGCGGGCGGTCGGTCCCGGGGGTCGAGACCTCCAGCACGTAGCTGCCGCGCACCGGGTCAGCCTCGTCCAGCGCGGCGGAGATCGCCCGGGACGCCTCGGTGAGCGCCTCCGAGTCGACGCCGCCCGGCCCGTCGGGCAGGTCCACGACGACGCGGACCACGCTTCGACGGCCGGCGGCCGTCACCACCACCTGCTCCAGCAGCAGGCCCACGCCTGCCACCGCCGGCTCGACGGCCGCACGGACGCGTTGCGCCGCCGGGCTCTCCGGAGCCATGGTGCCTCCCGCGGGTCGTGTCGGGCCTACCTGGACGACCCTGTTGACTTGTCGGCAACCAGCGTAACCAGTCCACCGGCACCCGGCCGACCATGCGGCACGTGGCAGGATCACCCGCGATGGACACCAGCCCCTCCACGCCCACGGCACCCCGCCCACGTCCGGCGCGTGTCGTCGCGCTCGCGCTCGCCGCAGGACTCGCCGTCGGGCCCCTGACCGGCTGCGCCGCCCTGCGGGTCGAGTCCGGCCCGCCGGTCACGCCGAGCGCCGACGCGGTCGAGCAGGCCCGCCAACGCCAGGCGATCGGCGCCGCGAGGGTGGTCACGGCAGCCGACGACGCCGATGCCACGACGGACGGGGCGAAGGCTGCGATCGTCGACGTGCGATCGGCGGCCCGCACCCAGCTCGACGCGCTCGGCGGGGTCTGGGTGCCGTTCCCGGAGTCGACGACCACGAGCCCCGCACCGACCGGCACACCGACGCCCGCGCCGGACCCCGAGCCGCTGCTCGACGTGCTCGCCGAGGAGTCCTCCTCCGCACTGGCCGACGCCGCGACGGTCTCCGACGGGCGGTTGGCCCGGCTCTTCGCCGCCATCGGGGTCGAACGACGGCTCGCGGCCGCCCGGCTGGCGCTCGCCGAGGGGGCCGACGTCCCGGCGACGGCCGCACCGGTGGACCCCGAGCAGATCCCGGTCGGGCTGTCGGCCGTCGCTCTCGGACCCGCGATCGCGTCCGAGGACGCCCTGGGACTCGCGTGGGAGGTCACCGCAGCACGGTCGTCCGGGACCGCCCGCACCGAGGCCGCGGCGATCGCCGCCGAGCACCGCGCCCGCGCGGCGACCTGGGCGGCCGTGACGGAGGTCGCCGGCACCGGGCTCGACCCCAGGCGCGCGTCCTACGACCTGCCCGAGGCCGTGCTCGATCCCGAAGCCGACCCCGCGGACCGGCTCTCGGCCCTGGCCGGCCTGGAGGACGAGCTCGCCACACTGTGGCTGGACCTGGTTGTCGCGGCCGCACCTGGTGCTCGGATGCCGCTGATCGACGCGTTCGCCGCTGCCGCGCAGCACTCGGCGCACCTCACCGGGACGGTGCCCGCGCTGCCGGGCATGCCGGACGCGGCCTGAGCCGGCCCCGCTTCGCCCGAGTCAGCCCTCCACGAGGCTCGCGACCAGCCCACCGATCCGCACGGCCGCGTCCTGCACCGGCACCCGCTCCACGGGCGGGCGCTCCCCCGCCGGCAGACCCGCGTCCGCCGGCCGCCGCAGCCGAACCTCGACGACGCCCTCGGCCAGGCTCCGGCCGACCGTGACGATGATCGGCACCCCGATCAGCTCCGCGTCGGCGAACTTGACGCCCGGCCGCTCGTTGCGGTCGTCGTAGATCACCTCGACGCCCTGGCCGTGCAGGTCCGCGGCGAGCTCCTCGCACTCGGCGCGCACCGCCTCGTCCTTGCCCGCGGCGACCAGGTAGACGTGCGCCGGTGCCACGCCGGCCGGCCAGGCCAGGCCCGCGTCGTCGTGGTTGGTCTCGGCGAGCGCGGCGACGGCCCGGGACACGCCGATCCCGTAGGAACCCATCGTGACGGTGACGGCCTTGCCGTTCTCGTCCAGCACGGTCAGGCCGAGCGCCTCGGCGTACTTGCGTCCGAGGGCGAAGATGTGCCCGATCTCGATGCCACGGGCCAGCTCGAGCGGACCCGAGCCGTCCGGGGCGGGGTCACCGGCCCGCACCTCGGCCGCCTCGATCGTGCCGTCCGCCACGAAGTCGCGCCCGGCGACCAGGTCGAACACGTGGCGCCCCGGCTCGTTGGCGCCGGTGATCCAGCGCGTGCCCGGGACCACCCGGGGGTCCAGGAGGTAGCGGATCGCGTCCTGGCGCCCGGTGTTGGCGCGGCCGAGGGCGGCCGGGCCGATGTAGCCCTTGACCAGCTCCGGGTGCGCGGCGAAGTCGGCCTCGCCGGCGGCCTCCACGGCGGCCGGTGCCAGCGCCGCCTCGAGCCGGGTCATGTCGACCTCGCGGTCGCCCGGCACGCCGACCACGAGCAGGTCCCGGGCGCCGTCCGGCTCGACCACCGCGACCACGACGTTCTTCAGGGTGTCGGCGGCGGTCCAGTCCCGGTCCGGGCGGGCGAACCGCTCGTTGGCGAGCGCCACGAGGGTGTCGATGGTCGGGGTGTCCGGGGTGTCCTCGACATGGGCGGCAGGCGCGTCGTCGTAGCCGATCGCGTCGGGCACCGGCGTGGTGACGGCCTCGACGTTCGCCGCATACCCGCCGGCCGAGCGCACGAAGGTGTCCTCACCGACCGGCGTCGGCATGAGGAACTCCTCGCTGCGCGAACCACCCATGGCGCCCGACATCGCCGCGACGATCACGTAGTCCAGGCCGAGCCGGGTGAACACCCGCTGGTAGGCCTCGCGCTGGCGCAGGTAGGCCGCGTCCAGGCCGGCGTCGTCCACATCGAAGGAGTACGCGTCCTTCATGATGAACTCGCGCCCGCGCAGCAGCCCGGCACGCGGCCGGGCCTCGTCGCGGTACTTGGTCTGGATCTGGTAGAGGGCCAGCGGCAGGTCCTTGTACGACGAGTACAGGTCCTTGACCAGGAGGGTGAACATCTCCTCGTGGGTCGGCGCGAGCAGGTAGTCGTTCTCGCGCCGGTCGTGCAGGCGGAAGAGGTTGGGGCCGTACTCGGTCCACCGGCCGGTGCGCTCATAGGGCTCGCGCGGCAGCAGCGCCGGGAAGTGCACCTCCTGGGCGCCGATGGCGTCCATCTCCTCGCGCACCACCTGCTCGACCTTCGCCAGCACCCGCAGGCCGAGCGGCAACCAGGAGTAGATGCCGGGCGCGGCACGGCGGATGTAGCCGGCTCGGACCAGCAGCCTGTGGCTCGGCACCTCGGCGTCGGCCGGGTCCTCCCGAAGGGTGCGCACGAACAAGGTCGACATCCGCAGCAGCATGGCGGCCAGCCTAGTGGCCGCGGACGGCGCCCCCGGGCGGGCGGTCGCGGCTCCTCGGCTCCCCTTCCCCGGCCGCGCCAGGGGCGGCACGATGGGGCGGTGCCCGAGCTTCCCGAGGTCGAAGGCCTCGCGCGGTTCCTGACCCGCCGGTTGTCCGGTCGGCGGGTCGCGGCCGTGTCGGTGGGCGCGATCAGCGCGCTCAAGACGTTCGACCCGGCCCCCGACGCGCTCGTCGGCGAGGAGGTCGTGGGTGTCGACCGGCACGGCAAGTGGCTCGACCTGGTGACCACCGGGCCGCACCTGGTGTTCCACCTGTCGCGCGCCGGCTGGCTGCGCTGGTCGGAGGCGCTGCCGGCCACACCCGTGCGCCCGGGACGTTCCCCGATCGCCCTGCGCGTGAGGTTCGACGACGGGTCCGGGTTCGACCTCACCGAGCAGGGCACCCGCAAGCGCCTCGCGGTGCACGTGGTGCGCGATCCCGCCGACGTGGCGATGGTCGCGTCGCTCGGCGTCGACCCCTTGGACGCACAGTTCACCGTGGCGCGCCTGGCCGAGCTCGCCGCAGCGCGCAACCAGCAGGTCAAGGGTCTGCTGCGCGACCAGCACCAGATCGCGGGGATCGGCAACGCCTACTCCGACGAGATCCTGCACGCCGCTCGGATGAGTCCGTTCGCCCTCTCCCAGCGGCTCGCTCCCGAGGAGGTCGAGCGCCTGCACGGCGTGATCCTCGAGGTGCTGGGCGGTGCGGTCGCCGAGGCGGACGGCAAGCCGGCCGCCGAGCTCAAGGACGCCAAGCGGCGCGGGATGCAGGTGCACGGCCGCACCGGCGAGACCTGCCCGGTGTGCGGCGACGTGGTGCGAGAGGTGAGCTTCGCCGACTCGTCGCTCCAGTACTGCGCGACGTGCCAGACCGGCGGCAAGCCGTTGGCCGACCGCCGCATGTCCCGCCTCCTGCGCTGACCCCGCCCCGCGGGGCGGTCAGAAGAGCACCGTGGCGTAGGTGCCGACGCGGCGGAAGCCGACCTTCTCGTACACCCGCAGCGCCGGGGCGTTGTAGTCGTTGACGTACAGGGAGACCTGCGGCGCGACCCGGCCCACCGTCGCGGCCACCACCGCGGCCATCCCGGCCGTGGCCAGGCCCTCACCCCGGCGCTCCGGCGGCACCCAGACCCCCTGGATCTGCGCCACCTGCGAGCTCACCGCCCCCAGCTCGGCCTTGAACAGCACCTCGACGCCGTGCGGTCCGAGCTGTGAGCGCAGGTAGGACCGTCCCTCGGACACCAGGCCGCGGACCCGCGCCTCGTACGAGCCGGGGCTGCCCTCGAGCGGGGAGTATCCGACCTCCTCGGTGAACATCGCGACGCATGCCGGGACGAGCACGGGCAGGTCGGCCGGACGGCCGAGGCGGACGAGGGGGTCCGGCGCCACCGCAGGCGGGCCGTCGATCATCAGTGACGGCTGGTCAGCACGCACCTCACGGGCGGGCCCCCAGTCGCGCGCCAGCCGGCGCCACAGGCCCAGGACGGGCTCGGCGGGCCCGACCAGCGACGAGCAACGCCGCCCCTGGGCCAGCGCGATCTCGGCGAGGACGTCGAGCGACTCCTCGTCGCCCGGCCTGACCACGGGGACCAGGTTCGCGCCGGCCCAGGCGAGCGCCACGAGCTCGCCGTGGCGCTCGACCCCCCACAGCTGGGGAGCGCCGCTCCGGCCGCGGCCCGCCCGGGCCGCCTCGATCCTTGCGGCGGCGAGCACCGAGCCGACCGGGTCCTGCGCGCACAACCGCGCAGCGTCGGCGAGGTCGACGTGCCCCGTCGAGCGCCGAGTCGGTGACTCGATCCGCCAGCCGGTCATGCGGCGATTGTGCACCACCGGGCCTGCAGGGGCGCCGGGCCCCGCCGAGGAAGCGCGATCCGCGGCACCTCAGCTGACACTGACCACCGGGCTCTCGCCGTCGACCGGCTCCATCGTCTCGGCGATCCGCATCGCCTGGTCGATGAGCGTCTCGACGATCCTCGACTCCGGCACCGTGGCGACCACCTCGCCCTTGACGAAGATCTGCCCCTTGCCGTTGCCGGACGCGACGCCCAGGTCCGCCTCGCGGGCCTCCCCCGGGCCGTTGACGACGCAGCCCATCACCGCCACGCGCAGCGGGACGGTCAGCCCCTCGAGCCCGGCCGTCACCTTCTCGGCGAGCTCGTAGACGTCCACCTGGGCGCGCCCGCACGACGGGCACGAGACGATCTCGAGCTTGCGCGGACGCAGGTTGAGCGACTGCAGGATCTGGATGCCGACCTTGACCTCCTCGACCGGCGGCGCGGACAGCGAGACCCGGATCGTGTCGCCGATCCCCTTGCTCAGCAGCGCGCCGAACGCGGTCGCGGACTTGATGGTGCCCTGGAACGCCGGCCCTGCCTCGGTGACGCCGAGGTGCAACGGCCAGTCCCCGCGCTCGGAGAGCAGCTCGTAGGCGCGAACCATCACCACCGGGTCGTGGTGCTTGACCGAGATCTTGAAGTCGTGGAAGTCGTGCTCCTCGAACAGCGAGGCCTCCCAGACCGCGGACTCCACGAGCGCCTCGGCGGTCGGCTTGCCGTACTTCTCCAGGAGCCTCTTGTCCAGGGAGCCGGCGTTGACGCCGATCCGCAGGGAGACCCCGGCGTCGCGCGCAGCCTGGGCGATCTCCTTGACCTGGTCGTCGAACTTGCGGATGTTGCCCGGGTTGACCCGCACGGCGGCGCACCCCGCGTCGATCGCCGCGAACACGTAGCGCGGCTGGAAGTGGATGTCGGCGATCACCGGGATCTGCGACTTGCGCGCGATCACCGGCAGCGCGTCCGCGTCGTCCTGGGTGGGCACGGCGACGCGCACGATGTCGCAGCCGGCGGCGGTCAGCTCGGCGATCTGCTGCAGGGTCGCGTTGATGTCCGTGGTCGGGGTGGTGCACATGGACTGGACGCTGACCGGCGCGTCGCCACCGACCTCGACCGAGCCGACCCGGATCTTGCGCGTGGGGCGGCGCGGGGCCAGCACGGGGGCGGGAGCCTGAGGCATGCCGAGGGAGATTGGGGTGCTCACCGACCCAGTATCGCCCCTACCCCGCCGCGCGGCAGCACGGCGCCCGAACGGCCCCGAACGGGCGCGGGAGAGCCCAAGGACCCATCCGAACGGGTGAAATCCGCCCCTGGGCACGGCGGCATCACCCATCCGGACCAGTCGGTCCTATCCCCCGGAAGAGGGACATAGAACCATCACGTGAGTGAACCTCAGCACGCCCGCGGGCTACACGCTCATCGGGGGCGGCGTGCTGCTCGTGACGGGGTTGACCGTGCTGACCGTCGCGAGCACCCGTCTGGCGCCCGCCCTCGGCCTGCGCGAGGACGCGCCGTGGTGGTCCAGCCCTGCCGGCGGGCGCGCGCACGGCCTGCTCGCGGCCTACCTGGGCGGTCTCGTCGGGCTCGGCGCCGCCGTGCACCTGGCGGCCACCGGAGTCCTGCACGGCTCCGCCGCGCTCGCCTGGACGCTGACCTGCCTGACCGTGGCGGGCCTCGTCGCGCTCACCGCGCCCCGCGCGTCACAGGTCGCCCTGCGCGTCGTGGCCCGCGACCCCCTCACGGTCGCCGAGCCGCTGCTCACCGCGCACGTGGTGCCGGACGGCGCGCTCGACGACATGGACCTGGTGGCAGCGCGCGCGGCGGCCAACCACGGCCAGTGGCAACCCGTCGCGCGCCTCCTGGCCGCCTCCGTCGACCACGACGTGCGCTACGCGCGAGTCGTCCAGCTCGCCGTGCACGGTCTACGCCGCAGCCGCTGGCTCGACGAGTGGCTGCGTGCCCGCCCCACCGACCCGAACGCCCTCGCGGTCTCCGCGATGCTCGCGGTGCGACGCGCCTGGGAGCTGCGCGGGCCCGACTGGGAGCCGCGCAACCAGCTCGCGTTCCTGGCAGCCCTGCAGGAAGCCGAGGAGATCACCCGCGAGGCGATCGACAACGACCCTGGCGACCCCACCCCACGCGCGGTGCTGGTCGAGATGGCTCGCGGCCAGCAGGTCGGCGTGGCCGAGCTCGAGGCGCGCACCGACAAGCTGTACGCCCTCGCCCCGCACCACCAGGGCGGGCACGAGGCCGAGCTGCAGTACCGATCGCTCAAGTGGCACGGCAGCACCGAGGACATGTTCCGCCACGCCAGAGCGGCGAGCGCCGCCGCACCGCCCGGCAACGCGCTGGCGCTCCTCGTCGTCACCGCGCACCTCGAGCACTACCTCACGCTCGCCGAGCGCTCGCAGGCGCAGGCCACCGCCTACCTGCGGTCCGCCGCGGTGCGGGCCGAGATCGAGCGTGCGGTCGCGCGCTGGCAAGGCGGCCCGGGCGGGCCGTCACCGGTCAACCGGGAACGGGCGCACAACACGCTGGCCTACGTCGCCTGGCTCAGCCAGGACCGCGAGACCGCCCGCCCGCACCTGCGGCACACCCGCGAGCACCTCGACGTGTGGCCCTGGGCGCTGTCCGGCGATCCCACCCGGGTGCACGCGGTGGCCCAGCAGTGGGCGGCGCAGCCGTCCCGCTCCCGGCGGCGGGGTCGCGTCAGATCGTGACCGGCGCCACCAGGTCGGCGACCACGAGCACCACGCTCATCACCACGAGGACCGCGAAGACCCCGTAGGCGACCGGGACCATCCGCGCCACGTCGGACGGTGCCGGTCTGGGCAGGCCGCGACGGCGGGCCCACGCCCGCCGCAACCCCTCCCACACCGCGCCGGCGACGTGCCCGCCGTCGAGCGGGACCAACGGGATGAGGTTGAACACGAACAGGGCGATGTTCAGCGACGCCAGGATGGACAGCCAACCGGCCATCCGCTGCGAGTCGGAGATCGGCGCCTCGCCGATCTCCCCGGCGAGCCGTGCCACCCCGACCACCCCGACCACGGACGACGGGTCACGCGCCTGCATGCCCAGGGCGGCCTTGGTCACGTCGATCAGCTTCCCCGGCAGGTTCGCCACGATCCCCACGGTCTGTCCGACGGCGCCGCCGAGAGCCGCCGGGACCGCCGTGATCGGCTCGCGCACGATGGCGTTGGTGGGGCTGAAGCCCACGTAGCGGGTCGGCTCGACGACGAGGTCGCCGTTGGCGTCCGTCTGGGCCGTGCCGTTCGCGTCGAAGACCGGCCGGTTCGCCGTGACGGGGCTCACCGTCAGCGTGATCTGCTTCCCGTCACGCTCGACGACGACGGGGATGTTCTCGCCGGGCACCGCCTTGATCGCGGCCTGCACGTCGGCCCAGGACGAGATCTGCCGCGGCCCCCACGACACGATCCGGTCCCCCGCCTGCAGACCGGCCTGCGCCGCAGGAGTGGGTGGGTCTGACGCCGTGCACGCGTCGGTGGGCTGAGGAGTGACGCACTGCCCGACGACGGCGACGGTGGTGGTCCCGGCCCCCGTCGACAGGCCGATCCCCGACAGCACGACGGTGAGCAGGACTCCGGCGATCACCAGGTTCATCATCGGGCCGCCGAGCATCACGACGATCTTCTTGGGCGCCGAGAGGCGGTAGAACGCCCGGTGGTCCTCACCGGGCCGGATCTCCTCCGCGCTGGCCTGCCGGGCCGCGTCGATGAGCTCGGCGAACCGCCCGGCGCGCGGGGGCTTGCCGAGGGCGTCCTTGGGCGGGTACATGCCGACCAGCCGGACGTACCCCCCGAGCGGGATCCCCTTGATGCCGTACTCGGTCTCGCCGCGCACCCGTGACCAGAGCGTGGGCCCGAAGCCCACCATGTACTGGCTGACCCGGACCCCGAAGCGCTTGGCAGGCACCATGTGCCCCACCTCGTGCAGCGCGATCGAGACCAGCAGCCCCGCCACCAGGACCACCAGGCCCACCCAGAACGGCATCCGGCACGCTCCTCTCCGGGGACATCATCCCCCGCCCACCTGGAAACGCGCAGGACGGCTCAGAGTTCCATCGCTCAGCGAAGGGCCAGGAGCGCGTCGGCGCGCTGCCTGGCCCAGCGCTCCGCGGACAGCACCGCGTCCAGGGTCAGCGCGTCCGGCGCCGTCCCCTCGTGCTCGTCGAGCACCCGCGCGACGGTGTCCACGATGTCCAGGAAGCCGATCCGACCCGCCAGGAAGGCCGCCACACCCTGCTCGTTGGCCGCGTTGTAGACCGCGGGGTGGGTCGCCGAGGCGGCGAGCGCCTGACGGGCGAGGCGGACCGCCACGAACACGTCCTCGTCGAGCGGCTCGAACGTCCAGCTGGTCGCCTGCGTCCAGTCGCACGGCGCGGCCACGGGGTCCAGGCGATCGGGCCACGACAGGCCGAGCGCGATCGGTAGCCGCATGTCGGGCGGCGAGGCCTGGGCGATCGTGGAGCCGTCGACGAACTCGACCATCGAGTGGACCACCGACTGCGGGTGCACCACGACGGTGATGTCGTCCACCGGGACGTCGAACAGCAGGTGGGCCTCGATCAGCTCCAGGCCCTTGTTGACCAGCGTGGCGGAGTTCACCGTCACCACCGGACCCATCGACCAGGTCGGGTGCGCCAGGGCCTGCTCGGCGGTGACCGCCTTCACCTCGTCGCGGCTCCGGCCGCGGAAGGGACCGCCGGACGCGGTGAGCACGAGCCGGCGGACCTCGGTTCGCTCCCCGCCGCGCAGGCACTGGGCGATCGCGGAGTGCTCGGAGTCCACCGGGACGATCTGGTCCGCGCGCACCTGGGCGCCCCGCACCAGCCGCCCGCCGACCACCAGGGACTCCTTGTTGGCGAGCGCGAGCGTGGAGCCGGCGCGCAGCGCGGCGAGGGTGGGCCCCAGACCCACCGACCCGGTGATGCCGTTGAGCACGACGTCCGCGCCCATCCCCGCGACGCGCCGCGCCGCCTCCGGACCGGCGATCACCTCGACGTCGGGGGCAGGTGCTCCCCGGGCGGCGGCCCTGGCCTGCACCGAGGCGTGTACTGCCGAGGCCGCGACCGGGTCGGCGACGGCCACCACCTCGGCGCCGGTGGCCAGCACCTGCCGGGCCACCTGGTCGGGGTCGGAGCCCCCGGCGGCGAGCCCGACCACCCGGAACCGCTCGGGGTGGCGGGCCACGACGTCCAGGGCCTGGGTGCCGATCGAGCCTGTCGAGCCGAGCAGGGTCACGGTGCGGGGGGTCACGACGGCATCCTGCCAGCCGCGGGCTGCCCTGTCCGTGGCGGGCGCGGTGGCGAGGGTGCAAGGATCGGCGCCATGGTCAAGGACTCGATGCTCGCCCGCGGCGAGAAGGTCATCTTCCGCGCGCACTCCCACTGGAAGGCCATGGTCGGGCCGGTGATCGTGGTGCTGCTCGCCGTCGCGGCCGTGAACTTCGCCCTGCTCAGGCTGGTGCCGGACCCGGCGACCCAGGCCTGGCAGCGCTGGACCATCGTGATCCTCGCGACCGTGCTCGCGCTCTGGTTCGGGCTCTGGCCGTTCCTGGCCTGGTTCGCCTCGACCGACACCCTGACCACCCGGCGGCTGATCAGCCGCCGGGGCGTGTTCTCCCGGGAGGGTCGCGAGATCCCGGTCGACCGCGTCCAGTCGGTGTCCTACCGGCGCACGCTGCTGGACCGGATGCTCGGTTGCGGGACGCTCGTGGTGCAGACCGCGGGCGAGACCAGCGACGTCGAGCTCTACGACGTGGCGCACCTGGAGCGTCGGCTCCTCCAGGTCCAGGAGCTGCTCCTGCACGACGAGATCCCCGCGGAGGGGAACCCACCGGTGGACGGCGAGCCGGAGCCCGAGCCGGCGCCCGGGCCTGAGCCCGGCGCCGACGACGAGCACGGAGCCGACGGCGAGCCGGACGCCCGCACCTGAGGTGACCGGCGCGGGTCAGCCGTGACCGGCGCCACCGCCGTCGTTCGAGGTCCAGTGGCCCGGTCGTCGCATCCCCTCCGGTAGGCGGGTGCGACCGTCGCCGATCGCGGTCTCCAGCTGCGCCTGGGTGAGGAAGAGCGCGCCGCGCAGGTCCGCCTCGCGCAGGTCGGCACCACGCAGGTCCGCGCCGGTCAGGTCCGCGTCGGCCAACGTCGCGCGCCGCAGGTCGGCACCCAGCAGGATCGCGCCGCGCAGGTTCGCCCCGGTGAGGTCGACGCCGATGAGTCGTGCCGCGACGAGCGAGGCCCCCCGCAGCTCGCGACGCTCCGGGTGCGCCGCCCTGGCCAGGTCCGAGGCGCGGCGCAGCAGCTGGTCCATGTCGGCGCGCTGGACGTCGGCGTCGACGGCCTTCGGCTCGCGCGGGCCGAGCACCGCGAGCTCCAGGGCGGCGTCCCGAGCGCCGACGAGTGCCTCGTGCAGCACGGCGGTGGCCGGCAGCCGGGCCGCCTCGTGGAGGTACCACGCGACCTCGTGCCAGCGCCTGGCCCACGGGAGGGCCTCGACGACCTCGTCGAGCGCGCGGCGGTCCCGCCGCCAGTCCCGGCCGGCGAGCACGACGGCCGTGACGCGTTGGCCGGCACCGAAGCAGTCATAGGCGACGCAGCCGGCGAACCCGCGCACGCGCAGGTCCGCGTGGATCGCGCACCGGTAGGAGTCCAGGTGCGGGCACGGGACGCCGGCCGGCTTGGTGATCGCGAACTGGGCCGAGCGTACGAAGGCCGGGACGACGCAGCACAGGGCCGCGCAGCTCGAGCAGTCGGCACGCAGCGGCACGGGCGCGCCGCCGGCGCCGCTCACTCGACTCCGAGCAACACCTCGACAGCGCGGTCCAGGAAGGCGTCGACCGCGCCCTCCGCGTAGCCGCTCGGCCCGCGGCGGCGGGCGAACGTCACCTGGCGCAGCTCCTCCGAGGCGAGCGCCCTGCCCTGGTCGAAGTAGTCGATCAGCCGGTGGCAGACGTCGTCGACCTCGTCGATGTCGTAGGACTCCTCCCCGCGCTTGGCGCGGGCGAAGCGTTCCCCGTCCGGCCGCGCGAGGCGCCCGTACAGGGTGCGGGCCTGCCCGGCCAGGTGCTCGAGCCACGCCTGCTGACCGTGGGTACCGACGAACTCGGCGCGCTGCCGGGAGACGAACGCCCGCTCCAACCGGTCGAGCGCGGCGTCGACCGCCGCGGGTCGATACCCGCCGCGGACGAGGTCGAACGCGACCCTGCGCACGTCGTACCCGGACAGCGGTTCGGCGACCTCGCCCTCGTAGACCCGGCGGGCGTGCGTGAAGAACTCGTCCACCTGGTCCGGGTCGTACCCGGTCCGCATCCGTCCGGCGGTCCGGAACATCCCTGTCATGAGGCCTCCTCCGCTGCGAGCTGCCCACAGGCGCCGTCGATGTCGCTTCCCCGGGTGTCCCGGATCGTCGTGGGGATGCCGGCCATCCGGAGCCGGGCGACGAACTCGGCCTCGACGGCCGGGTCGCTCGCGGTCCAGATGGAGCCGGGCGTGGGGTTCAGCGGGATCGGGTTGACGTGCACCCAGCCCCGACCCCGGTCGTTGAGCTTGCGGGCCAGCAGGTCGGCGCGCCACGCGTGGTCGTTCATGTCCCTGATGAGCGCGTACTCGATGCTGACCCGCCGCTTGGTGGTCTCGAAGTAGCGGCGAGCGGCGTCCAGCGCCTCGTCGACGCTCCACCGGGTGTTGATCGGGACCAGCTCCCCGCGCAGGTCGTCGTCCGGGGCGTGCAGGGACAGCGCCAGGGTCACCGGCAGGCCCTCGCCGGCCAGCTTGTCGATCGCCGGGACGAGCCCGACGGTCGACACCGTGACGTTGCGGGCCGAGACGCCGAACCCGTCGGGCGGGGGCTGGACGAACCGTCGCACCGCGGCGAGCACGGCCTTGTAGTTGGCCAGCGGCTCGCCCATGCCCATGAACACCAGGTTGGTCAGCCGCCCCGGTCCCCCGGCGACCTCGCCTCGGTCCAGCGCCCGCGCTGCCTGGCGGACCTGCTCGACGATCTCCCCGGCGGACAGGTTCCGGGTCAGGCCCTGCTGGCCGGTCGCGCAGAACGGGCACGCCATCCCGCACCCGGCCTGGCTCGACACGCACAGCGTCGCCCGGTCCGGGTAGCGCATCAGCACGGACTCGACCTTGACCCCGTCGTGCAGGCGCCACAACGTCTTGACCGTCGCCCCCTGGTCGGCGGTCAGCGCCCTGACCGGCGACAGCAGCGGCGGCAGCAGCGCCTCGGCCATCCGGTCACGGCTCGACGCCGGCAGGTCGGTCATCGTGGCCGGGTCCGCCTCCAGGTGGCGGAAGTAGTGGGTGCCGAGCTGGCGCGCCCGGAACGCAGGCTCGCCGAGCGCCGCCACGGCCTCGGCGGCCTCCTCGGGGCTGAGGTCGGCCAGGTGGCGCGGGGGCTTGCCGCGCCGCGGTGCGGTGAAGGTCAGCGGCAGGCTCATCGGACCGCCTGCGGGACGAGCACCAGCAGCAGGATGTAGACCAGCGGGGCACTGAGCAGCAGCGAGTCGAGCCGGTCCATCACGCCGCCGTGCCCGGGCAGCAGCCGGCCCATGTCCTTGAGCTCGAGGTCGCGCTTGAGGAGCGACTCGGCAAGGTCGCCCAGCGTCGAGGTCGCGACCGCCGCCGCGCCGAGCAGCACACCCACCTGCCACGCGCCGCCGAACGCCCACCACACGCCCACGCCACCGACGCCGCAGGCCAGCACCAGCGACCCCGCCAGGCCCTCCCAGGACTTCTTCGGGCTCACGCTGGGTGCCATCGGGTGGCGCCCGAAGAGCACCCCGAACAGGAACCCGCCGGTGTCGTTGGCCACCGACAGGAGCACGAACAGCCCGACCCGCCACTGCCCGTCCGGTGCGGCGAGCATGAGCATGACGAAGCCCGCCAGGAACGGCACGTAGGCCAGGGCGAACGTCGCGGCCGACGCGTCGCGCAGGGCCGCCGGACCGCTGCCGTCCAGGACCCGCCAGATCACCACGCCCCCGGCGGTGAGCATGAACGCGACGAGCAGGGCCTCGGCGCCCGAGGTGTAGGCGGACACCAGGATGCCGACCGCACCGACCAGCATCGGCACCAGGGGCAGCTCGATGTTCCGACGCCGGAACGCGTGCGCGAGCTCCCACAGGGCCGCGCCGCACGCGAGCGCCGCCAGGCCGATGAAGGCCTCCCTCCGCCACACGAGCGCGCCGCCGGCGAGCGCGAGCAGGCCGAGGCCCACCCCGATGGCGATCGGCACGTCGCGGCCCGCCCGGGCGGAGGCAGGGGCAGCGACACTCGTCCCGGCGGTCTCGGTCATCAGACCTCGAGAAGCTCGCTCTCCTTGTGGGCGAGCAGCTGGTCGATGAGGTCGACGTGCTTCTTGGTCAGCGCCTCGAGCTCCTTCTCGGCACGGGCGACGTCGTCCTCACCCGCCTCGCCGTCCCGCGCCAGGTGGTCGAGGGTGTCCTTGGCGTGCCGCCGGATGTTGCGGACCGACACCCGGCCCTCCTCGGCCTTGTGCTTGGCGAGCTTGACGTACTCCTTGCGGCGCTCGGTGGTGAGCTCCGGCAGCACGACGCGGATGATCTTGCCGTCGTCGGTCGGGTTCACGCCGAGGTCGGAGTCACGGATCGCCCGCTCGATGTTCTGCATCGCCGACATGTCGAACGGGGAGATCAGGATGGTGCGCGCCTCAGGGGTGGAGAAGGAGGCGAGCTGCTGCATGGGCGTCGGCGAGCCGTAGTAGTCGACCAGCAGCTTGGTGAACATCCCCGGGTTCGCGCGGCCGGTGCGGATGGCGGCGAACTCCTCCTTCGCCACCTCGACGGCCTTGTCCATCTTCTCCTCGGCCTCGAGGAGGGTCTCGTCGATCACCGTTGCTCCTTCGTCGTGGTCACGCCCTGGTCAGCTCCCCGTCCGGCTCGGCGGCGGTGAGCAACGTCCCGATCTTCTCACCACGCAGCGCGCGGGTGACGTTACCCGCGTCGCCCATCCCGAACACCCGCATGACGATCTTGTTGTCGCGGCACAGCGACAGCGCAGTGGTGTCCATCACGCCCAGGTCCTCGACGATCGCCTGGGTGAACGTGACGTGGGCGAGGAACCGTGCCGACGCGTCGGTGCGCGGATCGGCGGTGTAGACCCCGTCGACCCCGTTCTTGGCCATCAGGACCTCGTCGCAGTGGGTCTCCAGCGCGCGCTGGACGGAGACGGTGTCGGTGGAGAAGAACGGCATGCCGGCGCCTGCACCGAAGACCACCACACGGCCCTTCTCCATGTGCCGGATGGCCCGCAGCGGGATGTACGGCTCGGCGACCTGCCCCATGGTGATCGCGGTCTGCACCCGGGTGTCGACGCCTGCCTGCACCAGGAAGTCCTGCAGCGCGAGGCAGTTCATCACGGTGCCGAGCATGCCCATGTAGTCCGCCCGGGCCCGGTCCATGCCGGCCTGCGCGAGCTCGGCGCCGCGGAAGAAGTTGCCCCCGCCGACGACGATCGCGACCTGCACGCCATCGCGGACCGCTGCCGCGATCTCCTCGGCGACCCTGCGCACCACGATCGGGTCCACCCCGACCCCGCCGCCGCCGAACGTCTCGCCGGACAGCTTCAGCAGCACCCGCCTGCTCGGTTCGTCGCTCACCCGCGGCCCTCCTCGTCGCTCGCCCGGCCCTCGGGGGCAAGGGTCCCACACCGTCACCGGTCGGCCGCGCCCATCCGGACACGGCGGTGGCGGCCCCCGTCGGACGGGGACCGCCACCTGGCGGGGCTCAGGCCCCGACGCGGAACCGGGCGAAGCCGGTCACAGTGCCACCGGAGCCCGCGACCACCTTGCCGACAGTGGTCTTGGGGTCCTTGGCGAACGCCTGGTCCAGCAGCACGTTCTCCTTGAAGTACCCGTTCATCCGGCCGTCGACGATCTTGCTCAGCGCGGCCTCGGGCTTGCCCTCGTTGCGCGCGGTCTCCTCGGCGATCCGACGCTCGTCGGCGATGGTCTCGGCCGGGACGTCCTCACGTGCGAGGTACGTGGGCGAGTACGCCGCGATGTGCATCGCGACGTCGTGCGCGACCGCAGCGCCAGCGGCGTCGGTGCCGACCAGGACGCCGACCTGCGGGGGCAGGTCCTTGTTGACCTTGTGCAGGTAGATCTCGACGGCCGGGGCGCTGACGCGCGCGACCCGGCGCAGCACGAGCTTCTCGCCGATGGTCGCGGCCGTGTCGGTGATCGCGGCGGCCACCGTGCCGCCGTCGAGCGGCGCGGCGAGCGCGGCCTCGGCGTCGGCGGCGCCCGCGGCGACCGCAGCGGCGAGCACCTTGTCGGCGAGCTCGATGAAGCTCGCGTTCTTGGTGACGAAGTCGGTCTCGCAGTTGAGCTCGATGAGCACGCCGGTCTGGCCGGACGCGTCGTCGGCGACGTGCGCGGCGACCAGGCCGTCGGACGCGGCCCGACCCTCGCGCTTGGCGACGCCCTTGAGGCCCTTGACCCGGATGATCTCGAGAGCCTTCTCGGCGTCGCCGTCGGCCTCGTCGAGCGCCTTCTTGACGTCGAGCATGCCCGCACCCGTGCGCTCGCGCAGGGCCTTGATGTCAGCGGCGGTGTAGTTCGCCATGAGTGGGTTCTTTCCTGTCTGTAGGTCGGTCAGCTCTCGGTGGCCTCGGTGGCCTTGGCCGGGGCGGCCTCGTCGGCAGCGGGCGCGTCGGCGGCAGGCGCCTCAGCAGCAGGAGCCTCGGCGGGAGCCTCAGCAGCGGGAGCCTCAGCAATCGGGGTCTCCTCGGCGGGAGCTTCGGCAACCGGGGTCTCCTCGGCGGGAGCTTCGGCAACCGGGGTCTCCTCGGCGGGAGCCTCAGCAACCGGGGTCTCCTCGGCGGGAG
>JAHLLI010000012.1 GCA_020444245.1 Actinomycetales bacterium | reverse complement strand
CCGGTGGTGCTCCACCTGGCGGTGCTCCACCCGGTGGTGCTCCACCTGGCGGTGCCCCACCCGGTGGCGCTCCACCCGGCGGTGCCCCACCCGGTGGCCCACTGATCACCCGCCCGTCGCGCGTCGTGAACTCGTAGCGCACGGGCCCGCTCCGTCGACGGATCGAGAGGTCGAGCGCATGGACCGACTGGTGGTGGTGGCTGCACAGCAGCACACCGTTCTCGACGGAGGTCGGCCCGAGGTCGCGGTCCCACCAGCGGATGTGGTGGACCTCGCAGTACGCCGCGGGCACGTCGCACCCCTGCCAGGCGCAGGCCCGGTCGCGCACGATCACCGCGCGGCGCTGCGCCCCGGTGTACAGCCGCTGCGTGCGACCCAGGTCCATCGGAAGGCCGTCGGCGGACATCACGATCCGGCCGACCTCGCAGTCGCACAGCATCCGGGCGAGCTGCGACATCGCCACCGGCATGCCGCTCTCGAGCATGGCCGGCGGCACCGGGGCGAACGCCTCGGCCTCGCCCGCCTCGCGACGGCGCTGGGTCTCGCGCAGCTCGACGAACGTCTCCGCCGGGACGAGCACGGACACGCTCGGGCGGTTGGCGACGCCCGAGATCCGCGCGTCCGCGGCGTCCTGCCCCCCGTCGGGCAGCGGCAGGCCGTTCGGGTCGCTCCGGCGGGCACGGACCCCGGCCATCCCGGCCGTCGCGCGCTCGGCCAGCGCGACGAGCGCGTCGGCATCGGCCTGGGGCTTGTCGCGCTCCTTGTCCGGTGCCATGCCGACCGCCGCGATGGCCACCCGCAGCGACTCGGCGGCCAGGTGGTCGAGCCGACCGCGCAGGAAGGTGCCCTCCGGCTGGTGGGACATCACGAAGAACCTCGCGCGCCGTTGCGCGGCCGCACTGCGCTCGACGGCATCGGGCTCGTGCTCGGCCACGATCCGGGCGACCGACGCGGTGAACTCCTTGACCGTCTGGTGCCGCGCGAGCCCGACCAGGCGATCCTGGACCTCGGCGCTCGCCAGTGCCGCGCGGGCCTCGTCGCCGGCGTGCACGCTCGCACGGGCGAGCGCGTCGACGTGGGGGAGCGGCACGACGCCGTCGCGAACCGCCTGGGCGACAGCCGGCAGCGCGACCAGCGCCTCAGCCTGCCGGACCTCCCGTCGCGCCTCGCCGAGGCCGGTCCGCGTCGCGCGGGCTCGCGCCGACTCGAAGTCCCGGTCGCCGGGGCGCACCGACGTCCTGGCGGCCCGCTCCGCCACCAGGAGCTCCGCGCGGACCGTCGCCAGCGCCCCGGCGAGCCTGTCCAGCGCACGCAGGGCCCGGCCGCGGTCTCGTCCGCTCCACCGCTCGTAGCCGCCGCCGGCCGACGCCAGCTCCGCACCGCGCTCGGCCAGCGCGTCGAGCGAACCCAGCACCGCCGGGGCCCCGGTGGAGGGGTCGGCGGTGGAGACAGATCGGTCGAACACGCGTTCGATCATAGCGTCGCTCGTGGACCAGATCAAGGCTCTGACCTGCGAAAACATATCCACAGCCCGGCGCGCGCCGCGTCTTTCCACAGGCTCGCAGGCCCTCTGTTGGCAACCCGGCTCGCCCGAGGAACCGTGGTTCTTGACTCCGCCTGCTTACCGAGTAACCTTCCCACCATCGGTCGCAACTTACCGAGTAAGCCGCAGGGGGCCATCATGTCAGTCCGCCAGGGGATCCTCGTCCTGCTCGCCGAGCAGGGCATGCACGTCTCCCAGCTCAAGGCCGAGTTCGAGGCCCGCACCGGGGGAGCGTGGCCGGTCAACATCGGCCAGGTGTTCACCACCCTCCAGCGCCTCGAGCGCGACGGGCTGGTGGAGAAGGTCCCGCACCAGGGCGCGGCCGAGCCCGAGCGCTTCCGGGCCACCGCCGCGGGCGCGGCCGAGGCGAGCGCCTGGTGGAGCCGCCCGGTCGAGCGCGGCGCCCCCGCACGGGACGAGCTCGCCATCAAGCTCGCCCTCGCCGTGACCGCACGAGGCGTCGACGTCCAGGCGGTGGTCCAGGCCCAGCGCACCGAGACGATGCGCGCGCTGCACGACTACACCCGGCTCAAGATGGGCGGCCGACCCGCCGCCGCGACCGAGCGCACCGCCCCTGCCGCCCGCGGCGCGGACGCCGAGCCCGCCGAGCCCGTCAGGGCGACCGCGCCCCCGCCCGCGTCGGCCCATGGCGGCTCCGACGAGCTCGCGTGGTCGCTGGTGCTCGACCACCTGGTGTTCGCCACCGAGGCGGAGGTCCGCTGGCTCGACCACGTCGAGACCCGGGTCGCGCGGGCCGCGGCGGAGCAACGACCGGACGGCACGCCGTCCGGTGCGGGGCGCACGGCGTCGGCGCAGGGGGCCGACGCCGCGCCGCCGCCGTCCACCGGACCCGCCGGCCCGTCCGGCGCCGGGGCCACCCCGGCCGCCCCCACCGGAGCGGGCGACGCCTGGAGCGCCCGATGACCGCCCCTCTGGGCCCCCTCCTGCTCACCCTGCGCGGCGTCCACCGCACCCACGGCGAGGGCCCGACCGCGGTGCACGCGCTCCGAGGTGTGGACCTCGACGTCCGGCTGGGCGAGCTGGTCGCCGTGATGGGCCCGTCCGGCTCGGGCAAGTCGACCCTGCTCAACCTCGCCGGCGGGCTGGACACGGCGACCGAGGGCGAGGTCACGCTCGCCGGCTCCGACCTCGGCACCCTCGACCTGCACGATCGTGCCCGCCTGCGCCGGCGCGCCGTGGGCTACGTGTTCCAGGACTTCAACCTCATCCCTGCGCTCACCGCGGCGGAGAACGTCTCGCTGCCCCGGGAGCTGGACGGCGTGTCGCCGCGGCCCGCGCGCCACGAGGCGCTGGCGGCGATGGCCGAGGTCGGCATCGAGGACGTCGCCGACCGGTTCCCGGACGAGCTGTCCGGCGGCCAGCAGCAGCGCGTCGCGATCGCGCGAGCGCTCGTCGGTCCGCGCCGCCTGGTGCTCGCCGACGAGCCCACCGGCGCACTGGACTCGGTCACGGGTGAGGACGTGATGCGCGTCCTGCGGGCCAGGGTCGACGCGGGCGCCGGGGGACTGCTCGTCACCCACGAGGCCCGCTTCGCCGCGTGGGCGGACCGGACGGTGTTCCTGCGCGACGGCGTGGTGGTGGACGGCACCGGCAGCCCGCCCGGACCTGAGTCGTTGCTCGCCGCCGGCCTCGCCGCGGACGACCGGTGACCGGCCGCGCCTGGGTGCGCTGGCGGGTCGCCGCCCGGGTCGCCCGACGTGACGCCCGGCGTGCGCGCGGCCGTACCGCCCTGGTCGCGGCGCTCGTCGGGCTGCCGGTGCTGCTCGGGACCGCGGGATCGGTGCTGATCGCCTCGGCCAACCCCTCCGACGCGACCTACGTGCGGTGGACCCTCGGCGACGGCGACGTGCAGGCCCTCATCCGCAGCCCGGGCGGCGCGCGGGTCGAGCAGGACGTGCGCGGGGAGTCCACCGGCGGTGTCGCGACGTCGGACGCCGCCCCCCTCGGGGACTTCGAACGTCGGCTCCGGGCCCTGCTACCCGACGGTGACGTGCTCGCCAGGACGGTGACCGGCACCGCCGCCCTCGAGGGTGCCGACCGCCGCCAGGCGGGTGCCGCCGTCACGGCTCTGCCGGACCGGGACCTCTCCGGGCTGCTCGACACGGTCGAGGGTGCGCTGCCCACGGACGCGTCCGGGCTCGCGCTCGTCGAACGACGGGCCCGCGACCTCGGTGTCGGGGTGGGCGACCGGCTGACGCTGGCCCCGGTCGGGATGTCGCCGCGGGAGGTGACGGTCACCGGGATCCTCGCCCGATCTCCGTCGAGCACGGAGGTGGTCACCGGACCCGGGGGGATCGCTCCGCCCGACACGGCCACGCCCGGTCCCGGGTCGACCGCCAGCGTCGAGTGGTACGTGCTCGGCCCTGAACCGGTGACGTGGGCCGACGTGCTCGCGGTCAACGGGATCGGCTCCGCCGTAACGAGCCGCGCGGTGCTCGCCGACCCGCCGCCGCGCTCAGCGGTCCCGTTCGCCGCTGGGCCGAGGCAGGGGCCCGCGTCGTCGACGATCGCGATGACCGTCGCCGTCGGCCTGCTCATCCTCGTCGAGGCGGTGCTGATCATCGGCCCGGCGTTCGCGGTCGCGGCGAAGCGGTCCCAGCGCCAGGTCGCACTCCTGGCAGCGATCGGTGCCGATCGCACGACGGTGCGTCGTACGCTGGTGCTCGGTGGGGTGCTCACCGGGCTGGGCGCTTCCGCGGTAGCGGTCGCGGCAGGCGTCGGCGCGGCCGCGGCGATACGGCAGGGCATCCACTGGTGGGGGAACCCGTTCGAGCTGCCCGACCTGCGGGTCGAGTGGCTCTGGCCGATCGCCTTCGCGGCCGCCGGCGTGCTCGTCGCGGGTCTGGCGGCGTGGTTCCCGGCGCGTCAGGCGTCCCGGATCGACGTGGTCGCGGCACTTGGCGGTCGGCGGGCCGAGGCCCGTCCCGCACGCGGCGTCCCGCTCCTGGGCGGACTCCTGGTGCTCGCAGGCGTGGTGGGCGCGCTCGGCGGGGCCGCCTCGGGGCGGCTGGTGGTCGTCGTCGGGTCGCTGGTGGTGCTCGAGCTCGGGGTGGTGGCCGCCTCCGGGGCCCTGGTGTCTGCTGCTGCGCGGCTGGCACCGTACCTGGGTGTCTCGGGTCGCCTGGCGCTGCGCGACGCCGCGCGACACCGTTCGCGCACCGCCCCCGCGGTCGCCGCGGTGCTCGCCGCGCTGGCGGGGGTCACCGCGGCCGCGGTGTACCAGGCCTCCGGCGAGGCCGTGAACGCCCGTGCCTACACGCCGAGTGCGGGCGTCGGCACCGTCATGGTTCAGCTCCCGGCGCCCTCGGCGAACGAGGACCTCACCTCCGCCGTCGCGGACGGCGAGCAGGTGCTGCGCGCGACGCTGCCGGTGACCGACGTCGAGGTGGTGCGTGTCGTCGCACCGGCGCGGGCGGCCGACGACTGGGTCCAGGTCGACGTGCTGAACGACCCGGCGCAGCTGTGCCCGCTCGCGTCGCTGAACCGGCCGGCCACGGCCGCAGAGCGGGCCCAGGCGAGCCGGGACCCGCGCTGCGAGGACCGACGAGGCGGCATGATCACGTGGTCCGACCCGGTCGCCGGCGGCGCGACGCTCGTGGACGACGGTTCGGCCGTCGCGGCCATGGGGCTCGACGGCTCCGCGGCCGCCGCCAGGGCGCTCGCCGCCGGCCGGGTGGTCGTCACGTCGCCGACCCTGCTCTGGCCCGACGGGACCGCCCACCTCCAGGCGGCGGTGTCCGCGGGTGCCGCTGCGCCGACCACCACCACCGCCCGGGTGCCCGCGACAGTGGTCGACCTGCCCGCCATCGCGAGCGGCGTGGTCCTGTCACCGGAGGCTGCCGGGGACCTCGGTCTCGCCACGGCGGACGTCGGCCTCGTCGCCCCGACCTCACGGATGCCGGACCAGGCCGAGCTCGACACCGCCGATGCGGTGCTGGGCGACCGTCTGGGGAGCTCGGCCCACCTCACCGTCGAGCGCGGCAACCCGTTCACCGGCCCGGACCTGGTCCTGCTCGTCCTGGTCGGCGCGGCGGCCCTGGCGGCCGTCGGGACCACCGGGATCGCCGTCGCGCTCGCCGCCGCGGACGCGGTGCCGGACCTCGCGACGCTCGCCGCCGTGGGCGCGCCACCCCGCACGCGTCGGCGGTTCGCGGCCGGCCAGGCCGGGGTGATCGCGGCGCTCGGTGGCTGGCTCGGTGTCGTCACAGGGCTGGCGCTCGCCTGGGGGCTCGTCGCGATGCGGCAGGCTGCCGTGCCGGACACGACCTGGGCGCTGGTGATCCCCTGGCCGACGATCCTCGCGATCGTCGCCGTGGTCCCGCTGTCCGCGATGGCGCTGGGCTGGCTCACCACGCGGTCCGGGCTGCCCGTGGTCCGACGGCTGGCGACCTGATGGACGACGACCGCGCTCTGCGCCGCGACGCCCTGCTGATGCGCCTGACGGCCGCCCGGGCGCGCGCCGCCCACCGTCGGCTCGCCCGCGTACCGGCACCGCTACGGTCGCACCGTGAGCTCGTCGCCGCTGGTGCCCGTCGCCCCGGGCGTGCTGGTCGCGACCAGCCGCGTGATGCGTACGACCACGACCCTGGTGGTGCGTGACCGGTGCGGTGTGCTCGTCGACCCGGCGTGGCGGCCCGACGAGCTGGCCTCGCTCGCCGACGACCTCGACGCCCTCGGGATCCGCGTCACCGCCGGGGTGAGCACCCACCCGCACCACGACCACCTGCTGTGGCACCCGAGCTTCGGCGACGTGCCGCGCTGGGCCTCGGCGCGTGCCGTCGACGTGGTCGCCGCCCACCGCGACGCGCTGCGCGCCGCCCTGCTCGCCGACCAGCCGGCCGATGGTGCGGCGTACCCGGCGGACGTGCTCGCCCTGTTCGGCCGCGTGACGCCGTTGCCAGGCACCGAGGAGGTCGGGTCTGTCATCCCCGTCCCGGCGCCCTTCGCTCCGCCCGACACGCCCGACACGCCCGACGACGTCGGGACCGCGACGGACCCCGGCCCCGGCCCCGATCCCGATCCCGATCCCGTCGAGCTGATCACCCACGACGCGCACGCCCCCGGCCACGTCGCCGTCCGGCTGCCCGCCCGTGGCGTCCTGCTGGTGGGCGACATGCTCAGCGATGTCGAGCTGCCGCTCCCGTTCGACCCGGACGACCTGCCCGCGTACCTCGCGGGCCTGGACGTGCTGGCCCCGCACGTCGCGCACGCCACGGTGCTGGTCCCCGGCCACGGCACGCCGACGTACGAGCCGCTCGCGCGCCTCGACGCCGACCGTCGCTACCTCGACGACGTCCTGGCCGGCCGCACCCCGGACGACCCCCGCCTCGCCGACCCCGAGATGGCCCGGGTGCACGACCGCCTCGTGGCGCTCGCGGAGGGCTGAACCGTTCACCCAGTGGTGTGAAACCTCGGCCGAAGCCCAGCACGCGGGTGCCCGAATCGCCCGGAATGCCCACCTCGACCGGGCTCGGGACCGCTACCTTTCGGGTCCATGACCGACGCACCGCTCATCGACGAGCACGGCCGGCACGAACCCCCCACCGCCGGCGACGAGGCGTCGACGCTCCTCGGGTTCCTCGACTACCAGCGCGCCACGCTGGAGTGGAAGACACGCGGCCTGGGCGCCGACGGCCTCGCGGCGCGGCTGCACCCGACCGCGATGACGCTCGGCGGGCTGCTCAAGCACATGGCCTGGGTCGAGGACTGGTGGTTCTCCCAGGTGCTCCACGACAACCCGGTCCTTCCCCCGTGGGACGAGATCGACTGGAGCGTCGACCCGGACTGGGAATGGCACTCGGCCGCCGGCGACAGCCCCGAGGAGCTGCGCGCGCTGTGGCAGGCGGCCGTGGAGAAGTCCCGCACCCTCGCCGAGGCGGCCCTGGCCGAGGGCGGCATGGGACGGCTGTCCACCTGCGTGTTCGACGACGGTCACGCCCCGAGCCTGCGCTGGATCGTCACGCACATGATCGAGGAGTACGCGCGGCACAACGGTCACGCCGACCTGCTGCGCGAGGCGTTCGACGGCCAGGTGGGCGAGTAGTCACACGTCGACGAGGCGCAGGTGGACCCGCGCCTCGTCGCCCACCTCGAGCCCCTGGGCCTTGCGCACGGCCTTCTTCAGCGGCAGCACGAACGTGCCCGCGCCCGTCGACGGGAAGATCGAGGTGCGCCACACCGTCGCCCCGACCCGGACCTCCACGCGGAGCGACCCGAACCCCCGGGAGACCTGCTCGCCGGCCTCGAGGATCTCGTCGGCCAGGGCCTCGGGCAGGTTGACGAACACCCAGGTGTCCGCCTGGCGGGACTCCCACCGGTACAGCGTCGCGGTGAACTCGTACTCCACCGTGGTCACGCTAGCGGCGCCCACCGACGCGCGGCCGCCGCGTCGCGCGCTCGAGCCGAGCAGGCCCAGGACGAACCGGCCCCACTCGGTGGGCCCGTCCGGTCCGAGCATCGCGGGGCGCCACGTGTCGTCCCACCAGCAGGCCACCCAGCCGACGTCGTGGGCGGCCGCGTAGTCGGCGAGCCGCCGACCGTACCCGTCAGCGCTGCCCACCAGGTAGCCGTCGCCCTCGGCAGACTCGAGGTCGGTGAACCCCCACTCGGTCACCATCACCGGGTACGTCTGAGCGACGTCGCCGAACCACCGGTCCCATCCCGTCGCGGAGTGCGCAGGGTAGATGTGCGAGGCGTAGACCACCTGGTCGTCGTCGACCGGGTCGTCGGCGACCCAGGACAGGTCGCGTGCGTAGTCCACGCCGCCGACGATCACGGGCTGGGCGGCGCCCGCGTCGCGGATCGTGGTCACGAGCTCGCCGGCTGCTGCGCGCCAGTCGTCGGCGGAGATCCCCTCCGGCTCGTTGAACACCTCGAGCAGCACGTGCGGGGCGGGTGCGACGAAGGCGGCGACGCTCGACCAGAAGTCCACCGTCAGGTCCCACGTGTGGGCGTAGGTCTCCGGGTCGTGCGGCGCCGTGCCGGTGCGCACGTTCCCGATCGAGTGCCAGTCGACGATCGCGTACAGCCCCGCCTCGCCGGCCCACCGCACCGCCGGCCCCAGGTAGCGCCACAGGTACTCGTCGTCCTCGAGCCACCAGCGCGGGTGCACGGGGATTCGCACCACCGTCGCGCCGGTCGCAGCGATCTCGGTGAACAGCGCGGCGTCCAGCTCGCCGTCCTGCGCGAGCAGGTACGGGTCGCGGATCATCACACCGTGCAGCAGGACGTCGCCCTGCGGGCCGGTCAGGTGCGCGCCGTCGACGTGCAGAGCAGGCAGCGCGACGTCCCCCTCGACGTGCTCGGTGTGCGCCACCGCGAACTTCAGCGAGCCGCCCACCCCGAGCGCGGCGAGCACCACCAGGACCACGACGAGGGCAGCGGCGCCGATGCCGATGCCCGCGAGGACGCGACGCATGCCTCCCATGGCAGCCCAACGCTCGCGCCGCCGGACGGGCCCAAGGTCCTCAAGGTGCGCCGCCCAACGGCCAACGGTGCGCGGCGCACGGCCAACGGCACGCGGCACGCGGCACGCGGCACGCGGAGCATGCCGCGCCGTAGCAAGCCGCCCGCGCGGGCGTCGCTGCGCCCTGGGTGAACGTGCTGGCGGACTCCCCGCGCCCGAGCGTTCCATGGGGTGTGCCCGAACCCCGGCCTGCCGACGACGCGGAGCTCCTGGACGCCTACTCCGCGGCGGTGGTGCGCGTCGCCGAGGCGGTGCTGCCCGGGGTCGCGAGCCTGCAGGTGCGCGGCCCGCGTGGCGGCGGGTCCGGCAGCGCGAGCGTCCTGACCTCCGACGGCTACCTGCTCACGAGTGCGCACGTCGTCGAGGGCGCCGAGCAGGCGACGGCGGGCTTCTCGGACGGCTCCCAGACCACCGCGGACGTGGTGGGACGGGACCCGCTGTCCGACCTCGCGGTGCTGCTCGCGCGCGGCGACGTCCCGGCACCGGTGGTGCTCGGGGACGCGGCGACGCTGCGGGTCGGTCAGCTGGTCGTGGCGCTGGGCAACCCGCTCGGGCTGTCCGGCAGCGTCACGGCGGGCATCGTCTCCGCCCTGGGCCGGTCGCTGCCGACGCGGGCCGGCCGGGTGATCGACGAGGTGATCCAGACCGACGCGGCGCTCAACCCGGGCAACAGCGGGGGAGTGCTCGCCGACAGCGCAGGGCGGATGGTCGGGGTGAACACCGCCGTCGCGGGCGTCGGCGTGGGGCTCGCGGTGCCGATCAACGCGACCACCCGGCAGATCGTCGACACGCTCATCGAGCGGGGGCGGGTGCGCCGGGCGTGGCTGGGCATCGCGGGTGCGCCCATCCGGCTGCCCGCCGAGCTCGCGGCCCGGATCGGGCGGCCGACCGGGGTCTCGGTCGCCCAGGTGGTCGCGGCGAGCCCGGCCGCGCACGCCGGGCTGCGACGCGGCGACGTGGTGGTGGCGATCGGCGGACGGGAGATCGCGACCACCACCCAGATCCAGGCCCTGATGGTCGAGGCGGCGATCGGCCGGCCGGTGGAGATCACCGTGTGGCGCAACGGGGCCCTGGTCGACGTGGTCGCCGAGCCCCGCGAGCTCCCGGCGGCCTGACCGGCCTGTCCGCCCGGCCAACCAGCGCCCGTCGCGGCGACTGCGGCGCTACTGGCCGACCCGGCCGTCGATGCGCTCCCGGAGCAGGTCCGCGTGCCCGGCGTGGCGGGCGTACTCCTCGATGAGGTGCACGACGACCTCGCGCAGCCGTACCCCGGTCACGCCCTGGTGGTCCAGGTCGTGGTCGGCGACGTAGGCCTCGGCGAACTCGACCTCCTCGCGCCAGGCCTGCCACGCCGGCTCCACCAGCTCCGGGTCGGCCGTCGCGTTGTCGAAGTCACCGTCGGGGTCGTCCTTCGAGTAGTAGCGCGGCGGCGCGTCGAGGCCGGCCATCGTGCGCCGGAACCAGCCTCGTTCCACCTCCGACAGGTGCCTGACCAGGCCCAGCAGGGACAGGGTGGAGGGTGGCACCGACCGTCGGGCGAGCTGTTCGGCATCCAGGTCCGCGCACTTCAGCTCGAGCGTGAGCCGGTAGCGCCGCAGGTACTCCACGAGGACGTCCCGCTCGGTGACCAGCGGGCGCTCCCTCTCCCGGGGGTCCTCCGACGGGTCGAGCCACATGTCCGGGTACCGCTGTGCGCGGGTCCAGCGGGCGGGCAGCTCCGGTGCCATCGGACGAGTCTGTCCCGCTGCGGTCCGCTGTGGCGAGCGAGTTCGCAGTCGCACCATCTGCGCCATGTGCGGAGCGTGAGCAGCCGGCGCGGTTCATGTGACGGGAGTGGTGGTTGAGGCGGGTGAGGCGGCGCACCTGTCACTGCTGCACCTTCCGTCACCTGATCCGCGTGGGCTGCTCAGGGGGCGTTGTCGATGGCGGTGGGGGCGGGGCTGTGCGGCGGCCGGCGCGGCGAACGGTGTCGCAGGTGCACACCGGCGACCGCATCGTGGATGCCCCCGCACGGATCTGTGTCTGGGCGCCTCTTCGCCGCGTGGGGCGCCGGGACCGCGCCGGCGAGGCGCACCTCACCGAGCGCACGTCGGCAGATCCGGATGCTGCCGACGCGGGCCGGGGCAGGCTCCGGGCGCGGTCGGTCAGGGGCGGATGGCCGCCTCGACGGCGGTGAACGCACCCTCGATCATCGCGACGAGGTCGCCGGCGGCGCCATCGGCCACCCAACGGTCGAACGCGACCCGCAGCGCACCGCCCGCCACGACGGCGGTCATCGCGGGTGCCAGGTCGGCGTCCGGGGCGCCGGTGCGCTCGCGGATCGCGTCGCGGACGGCGGCCTCCCACCGGGAGTACTCCAGCAGGTCGCGCGCGACGAGCGCCGGGGTCTGGGCCACGATCCGGGCCCGGAGCAGGGCCGGGGCGGGGTCCATGCCCATCACCCGGCCGAGCTCGAGCATCGCGTTCTGCACGGCCTCGAGCGGGCGCTCGGGTGCGGGGCGCGCCACGATCGCGCCGCTGAACGTGGCCAGCTGCCCGGCGCTGTCCGGCCAGAGCACGTCCTCCTTGGCGGGGAAGTAGCGGAAGAACGTCCGCTCGGACACCCAGGCGCGTTCGGCGATCTCGCCGACGGTCACCGCGTCGTACCCGCGCTCGGCGAACAGCTCGTACGCGGCGGCGATGAGCTGTTCGCGGGTGCGCTCCCGCTTGCGGTCGCGGAAGGTCCCGGCGTCGGCGTCCATGCGTCGACCCTACCCGTCTAGCGACAGACACTGCAACGTGGCGGTATCTATAAAATGGCAGACGTTGACATGTGGCATCCGCCGCCCTATGGTCGTGACGTCGAAGGAGAGACCATGTCCACCCAGATCTCGGGCGTCCCCGCCCTCGTCGCCGCGTTCGCCGTGATGGCCCTCACCGGCCTGCTGCTGTCGCGGACCGCACCCACCTACGGCACTGCCCTGCTGACCGTCCACAAGCTCGCGGCGCTGGTCGTCATCGCCGCGCTCGTGATCCGGGTGCGTGCGGCGCACCTGGACGCCGGGCTGCCCGCCGGGGGGTGGGCGGTCGCAGTGGTCGCCGGTCTGCTGCTGATCGCGGCGATCGCCACCGGCGGCCTGCTGAGCGCCCTGGACCACGCCCCGGCCCTGGTCGCCGTCGCGCACCGGTTCCTGCCCGTTGGTGCCGTGGCGCTCGTCGCAGCCACCGTCGTCCTCGTGCCGCTGCCGGCCCGGTGAGCGTCGTGGACCCGCAGACCTACTCGGCCCGGACCACCTACCGCCGGCCGACGGCGTGGTACCTGCGCCTGGACGGGATCGGCGTCGCGCTCACCTCGCTGGGGCTGGCGCCGCGGGGCGCCGTCACGCTGGCGGTGCGCGGACGCACGTCCGGCAAGCTCCGTCGCCTGCCCATCCTCACCGTCCCGTCCGCCGGCGCCGACCACCTGGTCGCCCTCGCCGGGGAGTCCCAGTGGGTCCGCAACGTGCGTGCCGCGCACGGCCGTGCGAGCCTGCGCCGCGGCCGGCGGCGCGACGTCGTGCTGCACGAGGTGCCGGTGGCCCAGCGGGCCGCGGTCCTGCGGGCCTACCTGGACACCGCGCGCGAGCGCGGCGGGGAGCGGTCGGCGGCCCAGCAGGCCGGCTTCTACCTCGGCGTCGACCTCGACGCGACGCCGGCAGAGCTCGACGCCGTCGCCCCGTACTACCCGGTGTTCCGGGTCGAGGACGTCTGACCGCCACCCAGGAACGTCCCGATGCACTCCCAGAACGCCTCGGGCTCCTCGAGGAAGGGGAAGTGTCCGCTCCGCTCGAACAGGATCAGCTGCGCGTCGGCGATGCCGGCGGCGAGCTCCTCCGAGCAGGACACCGGGTACTGCGGGTCGTGGCGCCCGCAGGCCACGAGCGTCGGCACAGCCAGCTCGCCGAGCCGCGGGCCGTAGTCCATCCGACGGGCCCGCCAGTGCCAGCTCGCCCGACCCTCCCGACGGTGCCACCAGTCCGAGGCGCGCACTCGGCCGACCGGCGCCGCGGACCGGTCCAGGTAGGAACGCCGCGCGATGTAGCGGTTCAGCAGCACCTCGGTCGCGCGGCACGGCAGCACGGTGTGCAACGAGCCGAGAGCCGCCATCCCCGCGAAGTCGGGGTGCGTGCGGTTCCACAGCGCCCCGGGCGCGGTGAGGTACGCCCGCCCTCCCGTGCCGGTGCCGACCAGAACCAGGCGTGCCACACGGTCCGGGCGGTCCAGCGCGTAGGCGAGCAGCACCAGGCCGGCCATCGAGTGCCCGACGGCGTCGACCGGGCCGGTCACCCCGAGCACCGCGAGCGCCTCGTCGTTGCACGTGTGCATCTCCGCCATGCCCACGTCGGCCGGCCGGGTCGAGGCCCCCGAACCCGGCGGGTCGTAGGTGATCACCCGGCGCCCCAGGGCCGTGAGCCCGGCGATCAGCGCGTCGGCGGATGGCGTGCCCGGCCGCTGGAAGCGGTGCGGCCCGGGCACGAGAAGCACCGGCGGCCCGTCCCCGGCGGCGTACACGGCGAGCCCGTCGTGCACGGTGTGGGGCACCACGGCAGGCGTCACTCCGTGCCCGGCGCGGGCACCCCCGCCGCGGCCTGCGCGGACTGCGGCGTCGACCCCGGCTCGCCCGCCGGGATGGGCTCGACGATCACCGCGGTGCCGTACGCGCAGACCTCGGAGAACTGGTTCACCGACCCCGCGTCGAACCGCATCATGCAGATCGCGTTGGCTCCGCGGCGCTCGGCCTCGGTGACCATGCGGTGCATGACCTCCTGCCGGCTCTCGTACATGATCCGCGTGTACTCGGTGATCTCCCCGCCGCCGATCGAGCGCAGGCCCGCGGTGAAGCTGGTGCCGATGTTCAGCGCCCGGACCGTGAGCCCCATCACCTCACCCAGCACGGCGGTGATGCGGTAGCCGGGGACATCGTTGCTCGTCACGACGATCATGTGCTCATCCTGCCGCGCTCCTGCTCCGCCAGCCGCTCGGAGCGGGCCTTGACGCCCCGCAGCATGTCGCGGGACATCACCAGATCGGCCGGCACGATGGTCAGCGCCACCCCGGCGGTGAGCCACCACGGCCGGGTCGTCCACCGCGAGCGGAAGTGGAACCGGGTGCGCCCCTCGGCGAGCGGTGTCAGCACGAACGCCCACGACCAGTCGGCCGCGGCCCGCTTGCGCCAGCTCAGCGGCAGGTGCGTCGTGGAGTGCAGGATCAGCGCGCGTTCCGGTTCCAGACCCTCGACGATCAGGCCGCACTCGGTCTCGGGCGGGCCGTCGGGGATGAACGTGCCGAGCTCGATGTGCTGGAGCTCGGGGACCAGCTCCTCGGCGCTGGGCCCGTTGGCGGGGAACAGCAGCAGGTCCACCCAGCGCGCGGTGTACCAGCCGGCGCGGCCCCAGCCCATCTGCACCAGCCAGGGCCAGACGTACTCGGGCCCGGCGTCGATCGTGATCGCGTGGTCGGTCACCGCGGTCGGCGCCCGGACGATCTCGTCCCCGGGAAGGGCGAGGGTACGTTCGGCCGGCGTCGAGCCGTAGGTCCGGCCGAGCCGATAGGCCAGCGCCTCGAGCGTGGCGGCGACGCCGAGGGCGACGACGAGCGGGCGCACCAGGCTCCGGCGTGCGGTCATGGGGACTCCACGTGTCCAGCCGCCAGCACCACGCTGGCCTGTGCGAATGCTCCGCCAGACGACGCGCTCGCGGCATGAGCCGTAGGACCCACGACCGACCGTGCGCACCCGCGCGAGAGTGGGCCCGGCGTCCTCGATGTCGTGGCGCCACCGGCCGCGCGGAGGCGGGATGCGAGCGTTCAGCACCGAGCCGGGGTACTCGGCCGACTTCTTCCTCGTACGCGAGTTCCTGGTCCGCATCAACGCCGACCGGGTGCGCACACCCGGCTTCCTGTGGGGCAGGTGGGAGTGGCAGTTCACGCTTCCGTTCCTGGACGTCGGCGCGCTGGACCGGATCGGAGTCTGGGAGGACGCCGACGGCCGCGTGGTCGGGCTCGCCACCTTCGAGTCGGGTCCCGGCGAGGCATGGCTCGTGGTCGACCCGGATCGCCGCGACCTGCTGCCGGCGATGGTGGACCATGCCGTCGAGCACCTCGCCGTCGACGGCGCCGTGCGCGTCATGGTGCCCGACGACGATGCGGAGCTCGCCCGGCTCGTCGCGTCTCGCGGCCTGGTACGGGCCGACGCGGGCGAGCCGAACGCGGTGCTCGACCTGGCCGGCGACCTCGGATACGCCCTGCCGCCGGGCTTCCGCGTCCGGGGTCTGGAGGAGCCGTGGGACCTGCGGGCGTTCCACCGCCTCATGCACCGCGGCTTCGACCACTCTGGCGAGCCCGACTGGTCCGAGCTCGACTGGCGTCGCAGCAGCACGCAGGCGCCGGGCCAGGTGCCCGAGCTCCAGGTGCTCGTGCAGGCGCCCGGTGGCGACTACGCGGCGTTCTGCGGCACCTGGCTGTGGCCGGGCGCGGGCTACGCGTTGGTCGAACCCGTGTGCACCGACCCGGCCCACCGCGGGCTCGGGTGCGGGCGGGCCGCCGTGCTCGAGGCTGCGGCGCGGTGCCGGGACCGGGGTGCGGGCGAGGCGTACGTGGGCTCGGGTCAGGAGTTCTACCGCCGGATCGGCTTTCGGCCGGCGCCCGGCGGCACCTGGTGGCGGACGCCCTGAGGTTCAGTCCAGGCTGTCGAGCTCGGCGTCGAACCAGGCGAGGGCGGTGGCCATCCGCCCGGCCCGGCGACGGCCGAGCTCCCGCGCGATCGGGAGTGTCAGCCGGCCCGGGATGGTGTCGAGCCGGTGTCGGATCCGCTCGCGGCACACCGCCAGCTCCCGTGGGCCCCAGGCGAAGTCGCGAGCCATGCCGACCACGCCGAGCATGTCGAGCATGTCTGCCTCGCGCAGCAGCAGCGCCTCCGGGCTGCGGACCGGGCGGACGTCGCGGTAGTCGTGGTGGGAGATCGCCTCGAGGAGGGCGGCCCGGGCCGCGCCGTCCAACCCCCAGCCGTCCAGTCTCGCCTCGACGACCGCGGCGGACCGCACGGCGTGCTCCGTGCCGGGCACAGCGTGGTGGGCGAAGGCGCCCCAGTCGTGGGTCCAGGCCGCCAACGTCAGAACCCGGTGGTCGTGCGCGACGTCGGGGCCCACCCGGGCGGCCAGCTCGAGCAGCCGGCGCGCGTGGTCCACGGCCCAGTCCTCGCTCAGCCCGCGCATCTCCGCCTCGAGCGAGGCGACGAGCTCGTCAGGTGCCTCCGCCATGCGTCCGTGGTCCCGCACCGCGGGGCCCGGCGCGAGAGCCGTTGGTCCTGACCGGTCAGGCGCTGCGCCGCGCTCGCAGCACGACGTCGTGGCTGTGGTGCGAGGTCGCCGGCGTGCCCGGACGCGGCCGGGTCTCCAGCGTCTCGACCACCCACCCGTCGGTCAGGTGCTGCGCCACGTCCTCTGGCTGGACCCAGCCCTCGGGGTCCCAGCCGTGGTCGGCAGCCTCCTGGGACGGGGCATGACCGACCACCAGCAGCGTCCCTCCGGGAGCGACCGCATCGAGCAGGCCGCGGATCGCAGCTGCGTCGTCGGTCAGGCGCAGCGCGGGGTAGTGGGTGGTCACGAGGTCGAACCCGCCGGGCTCGGGCGCGCCGTCGGCGATGTCCGCCAGGCGCCAGTCCACCTCGACCTCCGCGGCCAGCGCGGCGCGGCCAGCACGGTCCAGCGCCACGGCGGAGATGTCCGTCGCGGTCACCTGCCAGCCGCGGCCGGCGAGCCAGATCGCGTCGGCTCCCTCGCCGCAGCCCACATCCAGCGCCCGCCCCGTCGCCCGCCCGTCGAGCTCGGCGACCAGGGTGCCGTTCGGCGCGCCGCTCCACACCTGGTCGCGCTCGGCGTAGCGGGCGTCCCACTGCTCGGGCGTGACGGCGCGCTCACGCCGATCGTGCTCGTGTGCCACCCGTGTCGTCCTTCCGGCAGTGCTGGTCGCGTGCGCCCTGCTGGTGGCGCGTGCCGGAGGGAGGCTACTCGCCCGGCCTGGGCGTGCCCGCGACCCCGTTGATGAGCGCCGTGAGGGCCCAGTCGCGTCGCGCCTGCTCGTCGCCCGAGATCAGCTGCGCGGCGCCGAGGCCGGTCAGGACCGGGTGACGCTCGGCGTCGGCGGTCGCGAAGGCGGCCTCGAGCCCGGCGACGTCCTGGTCGGCGTCCGGCTCGCCTCGGCTGTGGTACTCGACGGCCATCGCGGTGGCCTGCTGGAGCAGGGCGTCGACGCCCCAGGCCGCACGCTCGGCGGGCACCCCGCCCGCGGTGAGCAGTCGCAGCACGAGCTCGACGAGGTCGAGGTAGTGCGGGCCGTCGGGCCAGGTCACCTGGGCCGAGGCGGCGAGCCCCGGGTGTCGCATGAGCAGCACGATGTAGTCGACCAGCAGTCCGCGGAGTCGCTCGCGCCAGTCGGTCTCGCCGTCCCAGCCCAGGTCCAGCCCGGCGAGCAGGCGATCGATGAGCAGCGCGTGCACCTCGGTCGTCGAGCGGACGTAGACGTACAGCGAGGCCGGGCCGGTGTCCAGGTCGGCGGCCAGCCGGCGCATGGTCAGCCGGGCGATCCCGTCGGTCTCCAGCACCGCCAGGGCGGCGTCGACCACCGCCTCGCGGGACAGCGGTGCCTTGGCGGGGCGTTCCCGGCGGCTGCGCGGGCGGGTCTGGTCCACGCCCCCATGGTAGCGAGTGACGAACTTGTTCGTACCCAACGTGTTCGCTACGATCGCGTTCGTACCGAACATGTTCGTCCTGCGGGGCGACCTACCCTCGAGGAGGCCCCATGGCCGACGACCTCACCGCTCCCGGCGCGCACGCCGCCCCCGGCGGCCCCACCGCGCCCGGCGGCCCGACGACGCTCACCGCGCCCCCATCCGACGCGGCCACGCCCGGCGCCGCGTCCCCGGCCCGCGACGCCATGACCGCCGCGGCCTGGCTGACCCTCGTCGCCGTGCTGATCGCGGACGGCCTGGACCTGATCGACTCGACGGTCACCAACGTCGCCGCGCCCTCGATAGCGGCGGAGCTCGGCGGCGGCCCCGGGCTCGTGAAGTGGCTCGGGGCGGCGTACTCGCTCAGCCTGGGCTCCCTGCTGGTGGTGGGTGGGCGGCTCGGGGACCGGCTCGGCCAGCGGCGGGTGTTCCTCGGTGCCATGGCGGCCTTCCTCGCGGCCTCGGCCATGGCGGGCTTCGCGGTGAGCCCGGCCATGATCCTCGTGGCCAGGGTGCTCCAGGGCGCGGCCGGCGCGATGCTCATCCCGCAGGGCATGGCGATCATGACGCGCAGCTTCTCGCCGTCCGCCCTGCGGGTCGCGTTCTCGGCGTTCGGCCCGATGCTGGGCATCTTCGGGGTCGGCGGGCCACTGCTGGGCGGGTTCCTCATCGACGCCGACCTGTTCGGGCTCGGCTGGCGTCCGGTGTTCCTGGTCAACCTCGTGCTGGGCGGCGTCGGGCTGGCCCTCGGATCGCGGTACGTGCCGCGCTTGCCGGGCGACCCGGACGTGCGGATCGACCTGACGGCCGCCGTGCTCCTGGCGGCCTCGGTGTTCGGCCTGCTCTTCGGGCTGATCGAGGCGTCCGACGGCGGCTGGTCGGCGGGGCCGGTGGTCGCGCTCGGCGCCGGCGCGGCGCTGTTCGCGGGGTTCGTGCGGCGCCAGGCGACGAGTCCTGATCCGCTCGTCGCCCCGAGCCTGCTGGCCAAGCGGAGCTTCACCTCGGGCCTGGTCGCGGGGCTGCTGATCTTCGCGGCGTTCACCGGCCTTATGTACGTGATCTCGCTGTTCCTCCAGCTCGGGCTCGACTACTCGCCCGGGCGTGCCGCGGTGAACCTGCTGCCGCTGACCGCCGGGATCATCGTGGCGTCCGGCATCTCGATGGCCGTCGGGGCGCGCCTGGGACGCCTCATGGTGCTGGGCGGGCTGGTCCTCACGATGGCCGGGGGCGCCGGGTTGCTGGTACTGGTCAGCGCGCACGGTCTGGACCAGGTCGGGTGGCACCTGGCCGTGGCGACCTTCGTCATCGGGATGGGCGCCGGCGCCTGCTTCGCGAGCATCTTCGCGACGGCACTCGGTGACGTCTCCGCGGACGAGGCCGGAGCGGCGAGCGGGTCGCTGTCCGCGATCCAGCAGGTCGCCGCCGGCATCGGCTCGGCGGCCGTCACGTCGGTGTTCTTCGCGGCCGCCCACCTGGGCCAGGCGCAGGCCATGGTGCGCAGCCTCGCCGTGGTGCTCGTGATCTGCACCGTGTGCCTGGCAGCCGTGCCGTTGCTGCCGCGCCGCGCGGCCGAGCTCGAGCACTGAGCCCGTGCCGCGCGCCGTCCAGCGCGGCGACGCGCGCCCGCCCCCGCGCGGTGCGACGATGCCGCCGTGCTCACCGCAGACGACGTGCTCAACGTGAAGTTCCAGGCCACCAAGTTCCGCGAGGGCTACGACCAGGACGAGGTGGACGACTTCCTCGACCTCGTGGTCGCCGCCCTGCGAGCCCGCGAGGGCGGCCCGGCGACACCTCGCCCGTTGACGGCGCAGGACGTCGCAGGGCAGCGGTTCCAGGCCACCAAGTTACGGGAGGGGTACGACCAGGCGGAGGTCGACGCGTTCCTCGACCGGGTCGTGGAAGCGCTGGGCGGCGCGCCCTCCGTGGGCCGGCAACCCGGTCGGGCGGCCTACGCCGACGCGCCGGACGCGAGCGCGATCACCGAGGGGCGTCGGGGCTGGTTCGGCCGCCGGCGTCGGTGAGCTCCACCGGCGTGAGGTCGACCGACACGCTCAGCCGGGACTCGGCGGCCTCGGTGAAGATCACGCCGCGCAGCGGAGGCACGTCGGCGTAGTCCCGGCCCCAGCCCAGCACGACGTAGCGCGAGTCGACGACGGTGTCGTTGGTCGGGTCCACCTCGACCCACCCGGCGCCCGGCAGCCACGCGGCGACCCAGGCGTGCGACGCGTCGGCGCCCAGCAGCTTCTCCTGCCCCGGCGGTGGCTGGGTCTCCAGGTACCCGCTGACGTACCGGGCGGGCACGCCGTGCAGGCGCAGCGCCGCGATCGTCAGGTGCGCGAAGTCCTGGCAGACCCCCGCACGCTGCGCGAGCACCTCGTCGTGCGTGCTGGTGACCGTGGTCGAGCCGGGCAGGTACCTCATCTCCTCGTGCACCCGGCGGGTGAGGTCGGCCAGCACCTCGACCAGCGGACGGCCGGGTGCGAACGACGGCGCCGACCAGGCGCGGACGGGGTCGGTGAAGGCCGCGTGGTGCGAGGGGAGCAGCGCCTCGCGCAGCACGACCAGCGCGTCGCTCGCGCCGCCGGCGCCGTCGGCGGTCTCGGCCGTGCCGCCAGGCCGCACCGCCCGCGCGACGTCCTCCCAGGTCGCCCGGGGCAGGTCTGCGACCGGCCGGTCCGCGGGCCGGTCCACCGTGACCAGCGAGCGCGCGGTGACCACGAGCTCGGAGTGCGGCGCGGTCACCGCGAAGTACGACGACGTGTTGCCGAAGTAGTCCACGTGCTCGGCGGTGTCCGCCGGCTCCGGCTCGACCTCGAGCACGCGGCGGTGGACGTGCTGCTCGGGCAGCTCGCGCGGCAGCAGCACCGCCCGGCCGTAGGACGAGGTCACCGGCTCGTCGTAGGTGTAGGCCGTGCGGTGCACGAGCTCGTAGGTCCGCGCGGTCATCGCAGCCCCCACTGGTCGCCCATCGCCCGGCCGGCCGGACGGTGGGCGAAGTGCGCCGCGGCGACCTCGTCGGCCAGCCCCGCCAGCCGCCACCGCAGGGACTCGAGGATCTCGGCGAGGTGCTCGCGCCGGTCGCCGACCGCTGCCGCGGCCGGGCGCGGGTCGAGCTCACCGGCCAGGTCCAGCAGGTCCTGGATGAGCCGGTCGCGGGCGTCGGTCGACGCGGCCGGGACGTGGGCGAGGTCGTCGCGCAGCCGGTCGAGCTGGAACACCAGGGACCGCGGGTTGCGGGCGTCGCCGACGAGCAGGTCGAGCACGCCCGCCAGGTCCGGCCTGCGCGAGTGCTGCCGACGGTAGGTGATCGACGACTCGTGGGCGATGAGCAGGGACTCCAGCACGTAGCTCTCGACGTCGTCCGGGCGGACGGTGGTGACCGTCGCGTCCAGGCTCTCGACCAGGTACATCGAGCGCTCGAGCCGGCGCCCGGCGTCCATCAGGTACCAGCCGGGGTCGCGCAGCATGCCCTCGCCGGCCACCCCGGCCACCGCGAGCAGGGCCTCGAGGAGCCGGTCGAGGACCGGCAGCAGCCCGGTGGTCGAGCCCGGTGCCCGCTCGGCGGCCGCCTCGACCTCCAGGGCGCGTTCCATGCTGGCCAGCGGCAGCCAGAAGTCGTTGGACATCTGGTCGCGCACGGCGGCGGCCGAGTCGGCGAGGTGGCGCACCGACCACGCGACCGTGCCCGGCTCGTCGCGGTCGAGCAGCAGCGCGCGCAGCAGGCGGCGCTCGCGGTCGCCGGTGAGCGGCGACCCGCCGGGGGAGGCCTGCGGCCAGCCGCCCGGGTGGTGCGCGCCGACCGCGTCGAGCAGCACCGCCAACGCCCGCCCGCCGGGGGTCCCGGGTCGGCGCGCGTAGTCGTACCAGCGGTCCACGACTGCGCGCAGCAGACGCACGGTGTCCCCGGCGCGCTCGGCGTACCGGGTGAGCCAGAACAGGTTCTCGGCGGTGCGGGGCGGCAGCGAGACCGTGCGGCGGGGCAGCAGCTCCTCGGGGGAGGTCGCCCACGGGTCGGCCGTGGCCTCGACGTCCGCCGAGATCACCCACACGTCGCGCGCCACGGCGCCACGCGAGCTGGAGACGACCTCGGCGCCGGGCGGGGCGACCAGCGCGAGGCCGCCGGCCAGGACCTGGTAGCCGTCGTCGTCGGCCACCGCGAAGGTGCGCAGCACGCTGGACCTGCCTTCGGGCTGCCTGCCGGGCCGTCCCGTCGGGTCGGCGGTGGTGGTCGCGCCGGGCACCGGCTCCTGGGCGGTCCAGCGCAGCGGCTCCGCGGCGATCCGGTGGGCCAGCTCCTCGCGCGCGGCGGTGTCCAGGGTCCAGCCCAGCACCGGGTGGGTGCGGTCGCTGCTCGTCAGCACCAGACGGTCCAGGTGGGCGAGCGCGTGCGCCCGTGACGCAGGCTCGCCGCACCACCACGTGCCGGGCGAGGGCAGCGCGAGGTCCTCGCCGAGCACCGTGCGGGCCACCCTGGGCAGGTACGCCGCCAGGCCCGGGTGCTCCAGCACGCCGCTGCCCAGCGGGTTGACCACCGCGACGGTCCCGGCCCGCAGGGCGCGCACCAGCCCCGGCACGCCCAGCCGGGAGTCGGCACGCAGGTCCAGCGGGTCGCACCACTGCGCGTCCACCCGGCGCAGGATCACGTCGACCGGCTCGGGGCCGGCCATGCCCTCCAGCCACACCCGCCCGTCGCGCACCACCAGGTCGCTGCCCTCGACCAGCGGCACGCCGAGCATGGTGGCCAGGTACGCCTGGTCGAAGGCGGTCTCGGAGTGCGGCCCGGGGGTGAGCAGCACGGTCTGCGGGCTCTCCGAGCTGCCCGGCGCCATCGGTGCGGCCGCGTCGAGCGCGCGTCGCAGCGCGTGGAAGAACGGCCCGATCCGCCGGATCGGGGTGCGGCGGTAGACCCGGGCCATCGACTGGGCGACCACCCGTCGGTCGACCATCGCGTAGGCCGCGCCGGACGGCGCCTGGGCCCGGTCGGACAGCGCCAGCCACGCCCCGGACGGGTCACGCGCCAGGTCGACGGCGTGCAGCACCAGCCGGCGCGGCCCCGGCCCGGCCAGGCCGTCGACGGCGCGCAGGAATCCCGGGTCGGCCAGCACGAGCTCCGGCGGGATGAGGCGGTCGGCCAGCAGGGTGCGGGGGCCGTACAGGTCGGCCAGCACCGCGTCGAGCACCGCCGAGCGCTGGGCGACGGCGGCCTCGAGCCCCGACCAGGACGCCTCGTCGACCACCATCGGCACCGGGTCCAGCCGCCATGGGCCGCCGTCTAGCGTGCCGTAGGTGACGCCGCGGTCGGTCAGCAGCCCGGTGGCCTGGCGGCGTGCGTCGGCGAGCGCGGCCGGCGTCGGCGGCGGGGTGTCCTCGGGCAGCCAGGACCAGTCCGGCTCGGGCTCGCCGCCGGCGCGCACGGTGGAGAGCACGTCGGTCATCGAGCGCCCCACCTCCCGTCCGGTCGGCCGTGCTGCCCGAACGCTACCGGGAGCCCGCAGCCCTGGGCCGCGGCGCGCCAAACCCCTCGTGCGCGCGGCCGGGCGGGGCCAGGATGGTGGTGTCGACGAGGGAGGTCGAGATGGGTTCGAAGAACGCGAAGGGCGGCGGTGCCAAGCGGCCCGGTCTGCTCCAGCTCGTGGCGATGGGCCTGGCGATCGCCGCGGTGGTCAAGGAGCTGCGGATGCCGCCCGAGGAGCGAACCTGGCACGGCACGATCGCCGGGTTCGTGCCCTACGAGTTCCGCGTGCCGACGCTCGAGCGCGCCAAGGAACGCTGGTGGAACCCCGAGGGCGAGCACCTGTTCGGGCCGCAGCTGTTCGGCGTCGGATGGACGCTGAACGTGGGGCGCGCGGTCGCGCTGGTCAAGGAGCGACTGGCCGAGTCCTGACGGGGCGCGGGCGCGTCCTGCGCCGTGGGTCGCGGGCTCGCCTCGGGCCTACCTGGGCTGCAGGTGCAGCGCGACGATCGGGATGTCCCTGCCGCGCTCGAGCGGCCGGCCCAGGGTGTTCTCGACGACGGGCCGCAGCTTGGCCCACCCCTTGGCGTACCGACGCGTGTAGTCGTCGAGCGCCGCGTCCGCCGCGGCGTCGTCGAGACGTTCGGCGAGCGCCGGGACGGGACGTCGGCTGCCCACCCACACCCGCGCGTGCGGGTCGGCCTCGAGGTTACGGAACCACTGCGCCCGCTCGCCGAAGCCGGACACGATCAGGTAGGTCGAGGCGTCCGGGTGGCCGAACACCTCGAGGACCACGTACCGGGTGGCGCCGCTGGTCCGTCCGGTGTGCTCGAGCATGAGCATGCGCGAGCCCATGAGGGCGCCGAGCCGGGCGCGGTAGAGCCCGATCGGTGCGCGCACCAGCCAGCGGGTTCGCAGGACGCGGCCGCCGAGCCTCGCGATGCGTGGGGAGACGGGTGTGGTCATGGTCGACCCTTCGGTTCGTCGGGACGTGGCTCGGGCGCTCGCCCGCCGAGACCGGTCGCGTAGATCGTCAGGATCTCCGCGCCCCAGCGGGCGGTGCCCTCGGGGGACAACGGGTCCAGGCCGAGCACGTCTGCGACGTGGCGGCGCAGGATCAGGGCGCCGAGGTCGTTGGTGAGCAGGACGGCGGCCCGCACGCGCGGGTCCGCGCCGGGTTCTGCCAGGCCTGCCGTGACCATCGCGTCGAGCGTCGCGACCGCGACGTCGTACAGCCTGCGGAACAGGGCGGTGCCGGACGGCCCGCCGTCGACGAGCATCCGCCCGAGGTAGTCCGTCACCGCCGAGCCAGGGGGGAGGTGGCCGGCGACCGTCTCGGCGAGCGAGCGGAGCTCGGCCGGTTCGGGCCGTGGGGACAGGGCGACCTCGGCCAGCATCGCCTCGAAGACGGCCGCGACGTGCTCGTCCACGGCGTCGCGCAGGCCGTCCTTGGAGCCGTAGTGCTTGACGACGAGTGCGGCGGAGACGCCCGCGGCGCTGGCCACGTCGCGCAGCGGGACGCCGTCCGCGCCTCGCTCGGCGAAGAGCCGCAGGGCCTCGTCACGGATCCGTGCCCGCGCGGTCCGGTCGTCGGCCGGCCCGGCTCCGTGGGGTGAATGCATGTTCACCATAGTAAACGATTGTTCACCACGGGTCGAGCCGGGCTGCCACCCCCGACGGAGAGCCGGGCCGCTACTCCCGACGGCGGACCGGCCTGCCACCCCCGACGGCGAGCCGGACTGCCACTCCCGACGGCGGACCCGGCCGCTACTCCCACCGGAACGTGCGGACCGCGACCACGGCGAACACCACCGCGTACCCGCCCATCACCAGCAGTGACGCGAGCGACGGGAACGAACCCTGGACGGTGCTCGTCATCGCCTGCACCGCGGCACCCGTGGGGGTGTAGCCGCTGATCCGCTGGAGCACCTCGGGCATCACCGGTTGCGGCAGCCAGAGCCCCCCGAAGAAGGCCAGCGGGAAGAACAGCGCGTTGCCCACCGCAGCGGCGGCCCGCGCCGTGCGTGCCATGGCGGCGACGCACAGCCCCAGCGTGAAGAGCGTCGCCGTGGCCAGGACCAGCGCCAGCGCGAACCCGAGCGCCTGGCTGGGCAGCTGTGCGCCGAGTGCCATGCCCATACCGAGCACGAGGGTCACGGCGACCGCCGCCATCGCGAGGTTGACCACGAGCTGCGCGCCGAGCACCCAGGACGGGTGCACGGGTGTCGTCGACATGCGCCGCAGGACGCCCAGCTCGCGATAGGTCGCCAGCGGCACCGGCAGCCCCACCAGGCCGAGCATGGCGAGCACGACCATCACGAGCACCGGGAGGTAGGCGTCCAGGACGGTGAGACCCCCGCTGCCCGGGAGGACCTCGCGGAACGCCGAGATGTTGCCGAAGATCAGCACGAGCACCACCGGGAGCCCGACCCCCCACACCAGCGCCACGGGCTCGCGCCACGCCAGCCTGGCCTCGACCGCGAGCAGGCGCCGGAACGCCCCGCGGTGGCGCGCGACGGTGCCGGTGGCGCTCATCGCGGCCCACCGTCCTCGGCCTCGTGGAACCGGTGTCCGGTGAGCGCGAGGAAGGCGTCGTCGAGGGTCCCGGAGGCGACCTCGAGGTCCGCGGGCCGCACGCCGACCCGGTCGAGGGCGAGGACGACGTCCACGACCGCCTCCGGGTCGCCGGTCACCGCGAGCCGGTCCCCGTCGCGCACCACGCGGCGCACCGACGGGAGGCCGGTCAGCAACGCGTCCTCGATGGTCCCGGTGGGCCGGAAGGACATCCGGGTGCCCCCGCCGTGCTCGTGCGCGAGCCGGGCGGGCGTGCCCGCGGCGACCACGCGGCCGTGGTCGATGAGCGCGACCCGGTCGCACAGCTCCCCGGCCTCCTCCATCGAGTGCGTGACGAGGACGACGGTGACGCCCTGGTCACGCATCGAGCGGATCAGACCCCAGGTCTCCCGGCGGGCGGCCGGGTCGAGCCCGGTCGTGAGCTCGTCGAGGATCGCCAGCCGTGGCCTGCCCACCAGGGCGAGGGCGATCGACACGCGCTGCCTCTGCCCGCCGGACAGGACCCGGTACGGCGCGTCCCACCTGTCCGTCAGCCCGAGGGTCGCGGCGAGGCGGCGAGGGTCCTCGGCATCCCGGTAGAACCCGGCGTACAGCTTGAGGGCCTCGCCGACCCGCAGCTTGGGTGGGAGTGCGCCCTGCTGCTGCTGGACCCCGACCTGCTCGTGGAGCCGGTCGCTGTCGGTCGCAGGGTCCAGGCCGAGCACCTCGATCCGGCCGGCGTCGGGTGCCCGGAGGCCCGCGACGCACTCGACGGTCGTGGTCTTGCCCGCCCCGTTGGGTCCGAGGATGCCGAACACCTCGCCGACCTCGACGGCCAGGTCGATGTCGCGGACCGCGACCAGGTCCCCGTACGTCTTGCGCAGGCCTTCGACGGTGACGACGCTCACGGGACACACCCCCGGCGACCAGTGTCGCGCGCCACACGGTGCGCCACGCCGTGGTCCCGGCCCGGATCGGGTCAGGCGGTGGCGGGCGCGCCCTCGAACAGGCCGATCTCGTTGCCGTCCGGGTCGACCACGGCCGCCCACCAGCTCGCGGCGTCGATCGCGGTCTTCTCGTGCGTGACGGTGCCGCCGAGCTCGACGACCTTCGCGACGGTCTCGTCGATCGAGTCGACCTCGACGTAGCTGCGCGGGTTGGTGCTCTGCTCGGTGCGCGCGACCAGCCCGCCGCCGCTGATCTTGTTGGGCGCCTGCCACATGGGGTAGCCCTCGAAGCCCGGTGCCTCGGCGATCTGCCAGCCGAACACGGCGCCGTAGAACGAGGACGCCGCCTTCATGTCGCTGACCGGGATCTCGATGTGCGTGATGTCGCCGTGTGCCATGGTCCGCTCCTTGCCCGGGGCCGCCGCTGTCGGCGGCCGAGATGGTGACGGTACGTCCCCCCGCCGACACTCGTCCTAGGGCGCCGTGGTGCCGTGGGCGACGCCCTGCCGCTCCAGTGCCGCGATGAGGGATGCCGCGTCGTGCGGACCCTCGTGGCGCACCCGCCCGACGAAGAACGTCGGGGTGCCGCGCGCCCCGCCCGCCTCCGCGCTGAGCACGTCCTCGCGTACCCGGTCGGCCACGGTGGGGTCGTCGAGATCGACCACGAACGCGTCGACGTCCAGCCCGAGCTCGCCGGCGTAGCCCACCAGGTGCTCGCGTCCCAGCCGGTCCTGGCGGGTGAACAGCAGGTCGTGCATCTCCCAGAACCTGCCCTGCCGGGCCGCTGCCTCGGCGGCGACGGCTGCGAGCGCGGCGTGCGGGTGCACATCAGGAAGGGGCAGGTGCCGCACGACGTGGCGCAGGTCGTCGCCGAAGTGCAGCCGGAGCTCCTTGGCCACGCCGGTCGCCTTGGCGCAGAACGGGCACTCGAAGTCCAGGTACTCCACGAGCGTCACGCGTGCGTCGGCCGGGCCCCGGATGTGGTCGCGGGCCGGGTCCACGTCGGCGGCGAGCTCGCGCGGGAGGTCGGCGCTGCGCTCGCCGAGCAGCACGGCGGCGAGCCGGAACGCGAGCGCGCCAAGGGCCGTGGCCAGGACGCCGGCGGCCAGCACGCCGATGGCGGCGTCGTCGCGCACCCGGGGGTCGTCGAACGCGAGGCCCACCACCAGCAGCGAGATGGTGAACCCGATGCCCGAGAGCGCCGCGCCGCCCACCACGCTGCCGGGGCCCACACCACGCGGCAGCCGGCCCAGGCCCAGGCGCACCGCCAGCGCGGTGCCCGTGGTGATCCCGACCAGCTTGCCCACCACGAGCCCGAGCACCACCCCCCAGGTCACCGGTGAGGCCACGGCGTCGGCCAGGGCGCCGCCGCGCAGCTCGACGCCCGCGTTGGCGAGCGCGAACACCGGCACCACCAGGTAGCTCGCCCACGGCTGCAGCAGCCCCTGGAGGCGCTCGTTCACCGGCACCGCGCGCACGATCCCGCGCTGGGCGGACCGCCCCACGCTCGCCATCGGGGACTGGCGGAACGCGCGCACCAGACGCGCTGCGCCCTCCACGGCGTCGCGTCGGGGCGCCGCCGCGGAGACCAGCAGCCCGGCGAGCATGCCGGCGATCGAGGTGTGCAGCCCGGATGCCACGGTCGCCGCCCAGAGCGCGCCGAGCACCACCAGGTACGGCGCGCCCTGCCAGACCCCGGCCCGTGCGAGCCCGCCGAGCGCCGCCAGGAACACCACTGCCAGCGCGAGCGCCCGCAGGTCGATGTGACCGCTGTAGGCGATGCCGATCACGCTGACCGCGATGATGTCGTCGATCACGCTCATGGTGAGCAGGAACAGACGCAGCTGCGTCGACAGCCGCGGGCCGACGATCGCGAGGGCGCCGAGCACGAACGCGGTGTCGGTCCCGATCACCGCGCCCCACCCCACCGCCTCGGGGCTGCGACCGTTGACCGCGAGGTAGAGCAGGGCCGGCACGGTGGCGCCGAGCACCCCGGCGACCAGCGGCACCACGATCCGGCGCCGGTCGGTGAGCTCACCGAGGGCGAGCTCACGCCGCACCTCGAGCCCCACCACGAAGAAGAACAGGGTCATCAGCCCGTCGTTGACCCAGCCGTGCACGCTCATGCCCAGGGTGGTGTCGCCCACGGTCAGGGCGACCCGTGTCGCGAGCACGTCGTGGTACGCGCCCGACCACGGCGAGTTCGCCCAGCAGACCGCGACGAGGACGCCGGCGAGCGCCAGCGCCGCCGTGCCCGACTCGCTGCGCAGGAAGCCGCGCAGCGATGCCGACGCCCGAGCGACCAGTGGCGTGCGCGGCGGCGTGGGCTCCTGGACCACGAGTGGCAGGCGGGTCATGCGGGCGTCCGTCCGGGAGGGTGGTCGCCCGTCAGGACGCGTGCGACCTCCGGGTCACCGTATTGCGACGTCCGCCGACGTGAGAAGTGAGACGGGCCCTCAGACCTCGACGAGCTCGGGCGCCGGTACCGCGCGCCGGACCACCACCCCGCCCACCGGTGCACCGATGTCCGCGGCGATCACCGGGCACTTGACCTGGAGCAGGCTGAACACCCGCGGGCCCGCGTCGCTGAGCGACTCGTAGTTCGCCTGGCCCTTGGCCAGCACGAGCGGGGCGGAGGCGAACACCCGCCGGAACTCCGATGAGCACATGTCCAGGCTGACGCCCGGCGCGTCGCAGCCGATCTCCATGACCCGCGCGGTGGTGCCCAGCCCGGCGGCGAACGCGTCGGTGCGCGTCGCGTCGTTGAGGGTCGGACCCGACTTCACCGCGTAGGTCACCGGCAGCCGCAGGGTCTCGATCAGGACCCGGTCGAACACCGTCTCGCCGGCGTTGTCGGCCAGGTAGAGCACCCACGGCGCGCGCTCGAGCTCGGCGCGCAGTGCCGCCAGGTGGTCGATGGCCAGGGGCGCGGCCAGCACGCGCTGCGTGGCCGCCCACAGGTCTGCGACGGTGGGCACGTCGTCGGTCGGTCCGGCGTCGATGATGTTCCCGGCGATCGCGACCCGGACGGCGGCTGCGAGGGGGTCGGGCGCCGTGGTGACGCGCTCGGTCAGCCACGGGTACAGCTCGAGCGCCGCGCTCGTGGAGGCCTCCTTGTACGCGAGGTACGGGTCCCCGTCGCCGAGCTCGGCGCGCAGCACGCGGTGCACCTGGTCGGCGATCCGCGGGGGCTCGAGGCCGCCGTCGACCTCGCCGAGCAGCTCGAGCGCGCTCCGTACGGCGTGCTGCTGCGCGACGGCGTCCGCGCCGGCCAGGCGCGCCGCGGCGACCGCCTGGCGCACGAAGCAGGGGTAGCAGTCCAGGTGGGTTCTCACGGGGACCATCGTCTCAACCCGGTAGGCCCCGCCACCCGGGGCGGAGGTCCCTGGCGCACGTCACGGAACCGTAAGGTCGTCGATCTTGATCGCCGCCGAGCGTGGCGCGAATAGGGAGTGCCCGAGGCCGCGAGGCCCATCCGCTCTCATTGGAGACCGACATGCGCTCCTACCCATCCTTGTCCCGAGGCCGCAGGCTCGCCGCCCTGGCGGGTGCTGCGGCGGCCGCGGCGGTGCTCTCCTTCGCCGCCCCGGCGTCCGCGCACGAGAGCCACGGCTCGCCCGGTGCGGTGTTCGTCCAGCTCAACGGTGAGACCGGCAACGAGATCGCCGCGTACTCCCGGGCCGCGGACGGCACCCTCACCTATGACGCGACCTACCCGACCGGCGGTCTGGGAGGCACCCAGGTCGGCGCCCCGCTGGACGCCCTGGCCTCCCAGGGCGGCCTGGTGCTCGACCAGCGCCACCACCTGCTGCTCGCGGTCAACGCCGGCAGCGACTCGGTGACCTCGTTCGCCGTGCGCGGCGCGAGGCTCGGGCCCGCGACCACGGTGCCGTCCGGTGGGCAGTTCCCGTCCAGCGTGGCTGTGCACGGAGACCTCGTGTACGTGCTGAACGCCGGCGGCGACGGCAGCATCTCCGGCTTCACGATCCGCCACGGCGCGTTGACGCCCATCCCCGGTTCGACCCGCAGCCTCGGCCTGGGCGGCGCGAACCCGCCGGTGTTCATCGACTCCCCGGCACAGGTCGGCTTCAGCGCCGACGGCCGCACGCTCATCGTGACCACCAAGAGCCACAACGAGCTGCTCACCTTCCGGCTCGACCGCCACGGACGGCCGTCCGCCACGCCCACGTCGACCGCGTCCGCGGGCGCCGTGCCGTTCTCCTTCGTGGTCGACCGCCACGGCCTGGTCCAGGTCACGGAGGCCGGCACCGGGGCGACGAGCACGTACGCCGTGTCCCGCAGCGGCGCGCTGCGGCTGCTCGGGTCCTCGGCCAGCGGCGGCGGCGCCGCGCTGTGCTGGAACATCGAGGTCGGCGGGACGCTCTACGGCGCGAACGCCGGGTCCGCGACGCTGTCGGCCTGGCGCGCCCCGGCCCGGCACGCCGCGGTGCTGACCCAGGCCGTCGCAGCCACCACGGGTGCCGGTCCGATCGACCTGGCCGCGTCGCGTGACGGCCGGTTCCTGTACGTGCAGGAAGCGGTGGACGGCACGCTCGGCGTGTACGCCGTCGCCCACGACGGTGCGCTCAGCCGCATCCAGACCGTCACCGGCCTGCCCGCGTTCACCACCACCGGGATGGAGGGCATCGCGGCGAGCTGACCGCTCCCGCCCATCCGACGGGCCGCACCCCTGCGAACACAGGGGTGCGGCCCGTGGTCGCGGGGCCGCGCGGACGAGCGGAGCTGACGTGGCGGACATCCTGGTGGTCGACGACGACGCAGCGGTGCGCAAGGTCGTGGCCGCAACCCTGAGGGCCGGAGGTCACCGGGTGGCCGAAGCCGCCCACGGGGAGCAGGCGGCGGTCGTCCAGGGCCGGGAGCCGGCCGACCTGGTGGTCCTCGACCTGCCGCTGCTGCGGCGGGCCGGGAGCCCGCCGCCCGAGCACGAGGTGGTCGCCGACCGCGACCTGGTGGTCGACGCCACGCGCCACGAGGCGAGGCTCGCAGGGCGTCCGCTGACCCTCACGGCCCGGGAGTTCGACCTGCTGCACTTCCTGGTGGCACACCCGGACGAGGTGTGGTCGCGCGGGGACCTGCTGCGCGAGGTCTGGGGCTGGTCGTTCGGCGACCCCTCGACGGTGACCGTGCACGTGCGGCGGCTGCGCAGGAAGGTCGAGGCCGACCCGACGCGGCCCGTCCGCCTGGTCACCGTGTGGGGCCTGGGCTACTGCTGGCCCACCCTCAGAGCACGCTGAAGCCCGCGGGCAGCGCGCCGCGGCCGGTCGCCGCGAGCAGCAGCTCGCCCGCGAGCCCGCCGACGACGGCGAGGTCGGCGACCAGCCGCAGGGCCTCGCCGGCCGGCTCGGCGGGCGGCGTCCCGGCGAGGCCGAGCGCCGATGCCAGGTCCAGCGTGTGGACGGTGAGCTCGAACGAGCGGGTGGGCAGGTAGTCGGACAGCCGCATCCCGCCGCCCGCGGTGGTCAGCAGCTCGTCGCCGTCCTTGCCGTCGACCAGCGGGAGCACACGGGCCGCGATGGCGGCCACCGCGGCCGCGGGGTCCTCGCCGAGCGCGGCGCCCGCGGCGCGGCCCCGCTCGGCGACCCCCGGCCCGGCCGCGATCGCCCGGGTGGCGCGGTAGTACGCGGTGGGGGAGTCCAGCTCGGCGCTCGCCGCCGGCACCGCGAGGTAGGACTCGACGGTGAGCAGCGACCGACTGGTGTGGCCGACCAGCGCGCGCACGTCCCACTCGCCGAGCCCGGGCTCGTCCCACCGCCCGTCGACCAGTGCCGCCGTCGCCACGAACCACGCAGCGGCCTCGGCGAAGACCCGTCGTCTCGCGTCCCATTCCTCGGTCATGGCCCGACTCTAGGCACGGTGGCGTCCGCCGTCCCCGTAGGGTGCGCGGTGGGAGGGAGCCCAGATGTTCGAACGGATGCGGCAGGAGCAGGCAGCCAGGGTGCGCGAGACCTGGTCCGGCAGGCTGCCGGAGCCCGGCCCGGAGGAGTTCGCCAGGCGCCTGGTCGCGTTCCTGGAGGCCTACCTCGTCTTCGCCCTGGCGATGACCGTGGTGGTGGTGCTGGCCCTCGTCGGTGGGTTCGCCGGCCTGCTCAGCGCCCCCGTCCGGCTCGCGATCGTCCTGGTCGTCGCGATCCCGCTCGCCTGGCGCACCCGCCAGGCCTTCGTCGCCGCGCGCCACACCGCCGCTGCGCAGCTGGACCTCACCGCGGCGGAGGAACGGCGGCTGCGGATCACCAACCCCGCGATGCTCGAGCGCTCGCTGGGCCAGATCCGCCAGGCGCGCGGCGGGGCGTGACCTCGACCGCCGCCCCGAGGAGAAGTGATGGCCTACACCCGCGACTCGATCCCCGACCAGACGGGCCGCACCGTCGTGATCACCGGTGCCAACGGCGGCCTCGGCCTGGAGACCGCGAGGGCGCTCGCGGCCAAGGGCGCGACCGTCGTGATGGCGGCGCGCGACCGGGTGAAGACGTCCGCGGCCGTCGAGGAGATCCGGCGCGAGACGCCGGGCGCCCTGCTGGAGCCGGTGGACCTCGACCTCGCCTCGCTCGCCTCCGTCCGTGCCGCCATCGAGCAGGTGCTGGCCGAGCACCCGCGGCTGGACATCCTGATCAACAACGCAGGGGTGATGGCCACCCCGGAGCGCCGGACCGCCGACGGTTTCGAGCTCCAGCTCGGCGTCAACCACCTGGGTCACTGGGCGCTGACCGCGCTGCTGATGCCCGCCCTGCTGGCCGCCCCGCGCGCCCGGGTGGTCACCGTCACGTCCACCGCCCACCACATGGGCCGCCCGCTCGACCCGGCGAACCCGCACCTGCACGGCCGGTACACGCCGTGGGGGGCGTACGGGCAGTCGAAGCTGGCGAACTACCACTTCGGCCTCGGACTCGACCGTGAGCTGCGCCGGGCCGGCCGACCGGCGCAGTCGCTGATCGCCCACCCCGGGCTGTCCCGCACCGACCTTCAGGTGCGCACGGTCCGGGAGGGCGGTACGGGGCGCTCCGGGCGGTTCTGGCAGTGGCTGGCGGCCGCGACCGGCATGCCCCCGGCCCAGGGTGCGCTGCCCCAGCTGCGTGCGGCGACGGACCCGACGGCGAACGGCGGCGAGCTCTACGGGCCCCGCTTGGTCAACAACGGCCCCGCCGTGCGGCTCCCGGTGCTGCGGCCCGGCGCGGACGCGGCGATCGCGACGTTGTGGGCCGTGAGCGAGCGGGAGACCGGTATCCCCATGGTGGTGTGAGCGCCTCGGGCGCACCTGACCCCAACCGATCGCGCCCCTGCGGCGTCTGGGTCGATGACGGCGGTGCCGCTCGGTGTCGCCGGGATCCGCCGGGGCCGGAGCGCCAGGGGCTGGGCTCCCCGGTCCGCGGGAGCGGCCGAAGGGGTGGGTGCGATGGGGCACCAGGTGCGGGGACCGGGACGGGGAGCGCTCGCGGCAGTCGGCGGTGTGCTGCTCCTGGCGGCGTGCGCGGGCGGCGCGGCACCCGAGGCCGCGGCCGAGGCGGACACCGCAGCCGTCGTGGCGGTGACCGGCACGACCGAGCTGCACCAGACCCAGGAACCTGAGTGTGACGGCGGCCCGCTGCCGCTGTCCGGGCACCCGTGCGCGACGCAGCGCGGCGAGGTGTTCGCGGCCGAGAGCGCGATGTCGGACCCGCGGGTCAGCGGGCTCACCCGCATCGTCGTGGACTGCGACGTCACCGAGTCCGCCACCGGGGACGGCGGTTGGGCCGTGGTGGCCGACTGCCGGTGCACCAACGTGATCACCAACGACGGTGGCACGTGGGAGGGGACGTGCACGGCGGTCAGCAGGTGGACCTCGGACGCGCCGATCCACCTGCACGACGTCGACATGACCTTCCTCGGTACCGGTGACTACCAGGGTCTGCGCTACGACTCGCACGTGGTCAACGGGGGCAACGGCCCGTGGGCGGTGACCGGCGAGATCGGTCCGGCCACGGCTTCGGGTTGAGCTGCCCTGAGGGGGGAGGCGCCATGAGCCGGCAGGACGCCGTCGAGACGCTCGCACGCGAGCGGGGGCCTGCCCTGGTCGGGTACGCCTACCTGCTCACCGGCGACCTGGCCACGGCCCAGGACGTGGTGCAGGACGCGTTGGTCCACACGTTCGTCCGGATGCGGGCCGGCCACGACGCGCAGCACGCCGAGGCCTACGTGCGTCAGGCGATCCTCAACGGCGTCCGGGACGGGTACCGCCGGCGGCGCACGTTCCTGGGCGCCCGGGCGCGGCTCGCCGGGGCGGTCGGCCCGAACCAGGACACCGTCGCGGTCGAGCACGTCGACGTCCAGCGGGCGCTCGCGGCGCTGTCGCCGCGGGAGCGTGCGTGCGTGGTGCTGCGGCACTTCGAGGACCTGCCGGTGCGTGAGGTCGCCGAGGCGCTGCAGCTCAGCGAGGGGGCGGTCAAGCGGTACCTGTCGGACGCAAGGTCACGGCTCGGTGAGCTGCTGGCCGACGAACCGGAGGAGACCTGGCCGGTGCGACCGGCGGGCCCCGCCGCGAGGAGGAGCTGATGAGTGAGCGTCTGCGCGCCGGGATGCGCGAGATGTCACAGGTCGCCGCCGAGCGGCACGTCGACCGGGTCGAGGGCTGGGCGGCCGAGGCCGGCGCCCGGGTGCGTCGCGTGCGCCGGGTGCGTGGTGCGGCGGCGGCGGGCGCGGCCGCGGCGCTGCTCGCCGGCGCGCTCGTCACGGGCTCTGCCCTGGCTCACCGCACGGCACCCGTCCCGCCGGTCCGGCCGGCACCGGCCCCGTCCGAGGTGCAGACGAGCGGGATCCTGGAGGGCTGGCACGACGCGGGCGTCGACCCTGCGATCTTCGGGGAGGCGACGGTCACCGACTCGGTCGCCGTGGACGGGAAGGTCGTCGCGGTCGGGTGCGACCCGGGGGCGGGTGTGCAGGTGGCCGACCCGGGCGCTGCGGTCCCCGCGCCGCCGATCTGGTTCGGCACCGCCGACGGGCAGTGGCGGCGGGCGACCGTCGACGCGCCGGCGGCCTACTGCCTCCACGAGGTGGTGAGCACCCCGTACGGCCTCTTCGCGGCGGGCGTGCCCGGACCCACCGAGCAGGCCACCGACACCACGTACTACCGGGGTCCGCTGCTGAGGTCGACGGACGGCGGGGAGACCTGGACCGGGGTCGAGCTCGACCCCGGCGAGGCCGGGTGGGTGGTGCAGGTCCCAGCCGTCGGCGTGCTGGACGATCGCGTCGTGGCGGTGACCACGCGCACGACGGGCACGTCCCTGACCGTCGCCACCCTCTGGACCACCACCGACGGCGACACCTGGACCAGGCTCGGCGCCGGCGACCGCACCAGGCCGGCGCTCGGCGACGACCCGGCGCGGGTGTTCGACGGTGCGGTGATCACCGACCTGGAGACCGTGGGCCGAGACCTCGTCGCGGTGGGCGCGTACCTGGGTCCGCCCGCGGGTGCGCAGGGCGACGTCGACGGCAGGGCGTGGGTGTCCCAGGACGGCCTCGAGTGGCAGCACGCCGCCCTTCCCGACCGGGACGGTTGCCCCCTCACCGATGTGGCGGGCACCCCGACCGGCGCGCTCGCCGCCGGGTGGTGCCTGTGGCCGCCGCTCCCGTACCTGGAGCGCTCTGCCGACGGGTCGGCGTGGCAGCGGTTCGGGCAGGGGCCCACCGACGGGTTCGCCTACCTCGGGGTGCAGGCACTTCAGCCCCTGGGGGACCGGACCCTGGTGGTGGGAGCCGCTCTGGACGGGTCGAGCGTCTACGCGACGCCTCGCCAGTGGATGGTCACGCCCGACGGCACGTGGCACCCGGTCGACCGGCTCGTCGCGCCGTTCGAGGTGGCCGGTGGGGTCGGCTTCTGGCCGCGCGCCGGCACCGGGCCCACGACGACGGTGCTCGTCGAGGACGCCCGCTAGGCGGAGAGCTGCAGGCCCCGGGCGGCGATCGCCTCGGCCTGAGCCGTGCCGAGGACGCCGGTCGCCACCAGGCGCCGCAGGACGTGCTGCTCGCGGGCCGCCGCACGCTGCGGATGGGCGATCGGGTCGTCCGCGCTGGGCGCCTGCACGAGCCCGGCGAGCAGGGCGGCCTGCCCCCAGGTGAGCTGCGACGGTTCGACGCCGAAGTACCCGTGGGCGGCCTGCGTCACGCCGTAGTAGCCGTGCCCGAAGTACACGGCGGACAGGTACATCCGCAGGATGTCGTCCTTCGAGTAGGCGTGCTCGAGCTTGAACGCGAGCTCGACCTGCTGGACCTCACGCCAGATCGCCGACCCGCCCGGGTGGTAGAGGTTCTTGGCCAGCTGCTGGGCGAGCCCTGCCCCGCCGACGTCGCCGGCCCCGCGCACCGTCGCCCAGACCACCCGGGCGACCGCGACCGGGTCGACGCCGGGGGTCGAGCGGAAGCGGGAGTCCTCGGTGGCGATCAGCGCCTGCCCGACCCGGTCCGGTTCGGGCAGTCCGGTCAGGGCATCGGCGCCGTGCGCGGCGAGGATCGCGTGCACCCGGCCGCCCGCGTCCGAGACGGCCGGCGTCACGGGCCACAGCACCGCCACGGCAGCGACCGTGAGCAGGACGGCGCCCGCGACGACGCCGAGGGCGACACGCAGGCCGCGTCGTGCGCGGCCGGGCGCGGCGGCGTGGACGCCCGGGTGCGCGCGACCGGCGCTCGTACCGGTCGCTCGGGTGAGCGTGCGGCGGTCGAGGACCCGACTCTCGTGCACGTTCATCGACACTAGGCACCTGTCTCCGGCTGCGCTCGCCCAGCGTCCCGTTCCACACGGTCTCCCCTCGAACCCCAACCGCAGTGCGCACTCGCGCGTCTACCTTGGAAGGAGCGGCGCGAGGGGGCGTCATGGGCACATCCGACGTGGTCGAGGCGGCGGCCCGCGAGCACGGCCCGGCGCTGGTGGGCTACGCCTACCTGCTCACCGGGGACCTGGCGACCGCGCAGGACGTCGTGCAGGACGCCTTCGTGCGGGCTTTCGCGCGTTTCACCGGCCGACGCGACCCGGAGCACGTGGCGGCGTACCTGCGCCAGTGCGTGCTCAACGGCGTCCGTGACGGCTACCGCAGGCGAGGCACGTTCCTGGCGGCGCGGCCACGGCTCGCCGCGCAGGCCGACCCGCCTCCCGACACGCTCGCCAGCGAGCACGTCGACCTGCAGCGGGCGCTCGGCGCACTGTCCCCGCGCGAGCGCGCCTGCGTGATCCTGCGCTACTACGACGACCGTTCGGTCCGCGAGGTCGCCGAGGCGTTGCGGCTCAGCGAGGGCGCCGTGAAGCGCTACCTCGCCGACGCCCGCGCCAAGCTCGGCGACCGGCTCGCCGAGTCGCCGGACGACGTCGTGCCCGTGCGGCTCACCCGCGGCGGGCTGGCCGAGGGGAGGGCTCGATGAGCGAGCGGTTCGTCGCGGAGCTCCGCGACATGTCCCGCAGCGCCGAGCGGGTTCACCGGTCGGATGCGACGTGGGTCTCGGAGCTGGCCGCCCGGGTGCGCCGGGCGCGGCGGCGGCGCGAGGTCGCCCTGGCAGGCGTGGCGGCCGCTCTGGTCGTCGGTGTCGTGGTCAGCTCCGCGGCGGTGCAGCGTGGCGCGCCACCGGTGCCGCCCGCCGCGACCTCGGCGCTGCCCGGGGCGCAGGTGACGTCGGTGACCGGCCACTCGGTGTGCACGCTCGGGCTGGTGAACGTCACGAAGGTCGACGGTGTGCCCCGGCAGGTCATGTCGTTCACCTGCGACCTGACACTGTCCGACCCCCGGGTCTCGGGGACCGAGGCCGTCACCGTCGACGCGAGGTTCTACGGCCCGTCGGCCAGCGCCAGGTGGACCACGCAGAGCGCCGTCCTGACCACCGAGGGTGGCGTGTGGCGTGGCACCGGCAGCGGCGCCATGGACCTGGACGGGAACCTCCCGGCGCTACCCGGCGACTCCATCCAGATGGGCGTGCTGCACTACGTCGGCGAGGGCGCGTTCGAGGGCCTGCAGCTCACCTACAGCTTCGCGGGCCGCATGGACGGCGACAACCGCGGGTACGACATCGTCGGCTGGATCGAGCCCGTGGGCTGAGGCCGGCGCCACCGCGTCGGCACCCACCGATGGCCGTCCGCCAGGGCGTGGGATGGTCCGGGGTCAGCCGGTCGTCGCGGGCCCGGTGCGGGTGAGCTGGTAGACGAGCGGGCCGTAGGTGGACCGGTGGAAGAACTCGAACTCCAGCCGGTCGCCCATGAGCCGGACGTTGCGCAGGTCGCCACGAACGACGGTGCCGACGTCGAAGACCACGTCGATCTGCCCCACGCCGGTGGAGTCGTCCAGGAGATCCTTGAGCGCGTAGGTCTTGCCCGGGGCGTCACCGTCGAGCCCGTAGTAGAGCGCCGGCTCGACGATGCCGTCGGGCATGGACAACGCGGTGCTCGAGTACGTGCCGTCGGCGCGGAACGTGAACGTGACCTCGTACGGCGACACCCAGGGCGTGATGACACAGCCCACCCAGGTGCCCGTGACGCCGGCCTTCAGCTCGGCGAGGGAGGTGGCAGTGGGCTCGCTCACGTCGAAGCCGGCGTCCGGGCAGGTCGATGACGGCGCGGCGGCGATCCACGGCGTGCCGTCCAGGTCCGACGCGGCGACCCAGCCCTGCTGGGCGACGACGCCGGCGCTCGCCGGGAGGTCGGTGATGCGGTACCACCAGTAGCCCGAGCCCTGCACTGGACCCTCGACGACGCGGAAGGTCGTCCCGGTCGGCAGGTAGCCGAGCTCCGTGGACGCGGCGCCGACCTGTGGCTGGGACCGTAGACGCAGGCGGTCGGCGATGGTGACCCCGTCGGTGCCGGCGGCGAGCTGGACGACCGAGAACGGCAGCGCCGACTCGGGGGCCGAAGGCTCGGCGGCGTCCGGCGTCGAGCCGGTGGTCTCGGTCGGGGTGGCGCTCGGGACCTGGGTCGCCGACGGAGTCGGTGAGGTGGTCGGCGTGGATGTCGGGGTCGTCGGGGGAGCGTCGGTCGACGGGAGCGCCGGAGGCACCTCGGGTGCACGTGAGGCCAACGACATCGCTCCGGCGGCGACGCCGAGGACCACCGTCGCGGTGAGCGCCGAGACGACCGTGGCACGCACGGCTCGTCGGCGTGCGACGACGCGGCGGACCTGGGCTACCTCGTGCTCGAGGTCGGTCGGGGCCTTGGTCGCGCGGGCCTCCCGATCGACGAGTGCGGCCAGGACATCACGCAGGTGCTCGCTCATCCGGCTCTCCTTGCGGCGGTCTGGGAGATCGTGACGACCACTCCCGTCCCGCGGTCGTCGTGGTCGGACGTGTCCACGTCGGCCGGGAGGGCCGAGCGGAGCTTCGCCGTGCCGTCGCTGAGGTAGCGCTTGACCGAGCCCGTGCCGACACCGATCTCGGCAGCGATCTCCGCGACCGTGAGGTCGTCGTAGAACCGGAGGATGACGCACGCACGTTCACGCGGGCTCAGCCGGGTCAGCGCGGCGCGGACGTCCAGCACGGCCGGCACCGAACGCTCGGGCCCGTCGGCGGCGACGGGATGGACCAGGAGGTGCTCGTTGGCCCGCCAGGTCCGATCCTTGCGGGCGCGGTCGAGGAAGGCCGTGCGGATCGCCCGCCGTACGTACTGCTCGGCGGCCGGGACGGTCCGCAGGCTCCTCGTCCGGGCGAAGACCCGCACGAGGGCGTCCTGCACGAGGTCCTCGGCACCGGCGCGGTCGGGCGCGTACAGCGAGGCGTAGCCGACGAGGTCGGACCGACGGTCGCGGATCACTTCCTCGAGCACCGTTCGCCAGCCCATGCCTTCACCCCCTCGCGCTCCTGATCACACAACGTCTCACGGCGCGAGAACGTTGTGGTGGCACTGAGGGCGATCGTTACCGACCTGCGCGGGCGTCCGCGTCGCGGCGGTCAGACCAGCTTGCGCTTGAGGATCTTCCCGGTCGCCGTCGTGGGGAAGGAGTCGACGACCTGGACGAGCCGCGGGTACTTGTACGCGGCCATCTGCTCCTTGGCCCAGGCGATCAGCTCCTCGGGCTGGAGCGACGCGCCCTTCTCCAGGATGACGAACGCCTTGATCTCCTCGCCGTGCTGCTCGTCCGGCACCCCGACCACCGCCGCGAGCGACACGGCGGGATGGGTGATGAGGACCTCCTCGATCTCGCGCGGGTACACGTTGAACCCGCCGCGGATGATCATGTCCTTCGACCGGTCGACGATGTAGTACCAGCCGTCCTCGCGCCGGGCGAGGTCGCCGGTGCGGAACCAGCCGTCGTGCATGACCTCGGCGGTCGCCTCGGGCCGGCGGTAGTAGCCCTTCATGACGTTGTGGCCGCGGATCACGATCTCCCCGACCGCCTCGGGGGAGTCGGGGACCTCGTCCCACCCGCCCGGCTGGACGAGGGCCATCTCCACGCCGGGGATGGGCACCCCGATCGAACCCGGTCTGGCCGGTTCACCGAACACGCTGAAGCTGGCGACGGGCGAGGTCTCGGACAGGCCGTAGCCCTCGAGGATCGTGACGCCGAACCGCTTCTCGAAGTTCTGGTGGACCTCGACGGGCAGGGCTGCGCCGCCGGAGACGGCGACCCGCAGCCGGCGGGCGATCGCCGCGACGTCGACGGAGTCGTCCAGCGCCCCGAGCAGGGCCCAGTACATCGTGGGCACCCCGGCGAAGAACGTCACGCCGTGCTCGGCGATGAGGTCGAGCGCCGGACCCGGCGCGAACCGCGGGAGCATCACCACGGTGCCGCCGTAGGCGAACGCGCCGTTCTGGATCACCGTCTGCCCGAAGGAGTGGAACAACGGCAGCACGCACAGGTACGTGTCCGGCCTCTCCGCGTCCGCGTCGAACAGGGCCTCGCCGATCAGCGCGTTGTCGCGCATGTTGCGGTGCCGCAGCTCGGCGCCCTTGGGCTGGCCGGTGGTGCCGGACGTGTACAGGATCACCGCGGTGTCGTCCTCGTCGACCGCCACCGTGTCGAAGGTAGGAGGCTGTCCCGCCAGGGCCCGGCCGAGCGTCTCGGTGCCGTCGATCGGGGAAGCCGCGGCCGGGTCGGCGGTGATCATGAAGAAGTGCTCGCACGCATCGACCTGCCCGAACCCGCCGAACCCCTCGGCGCCGATCGGCAGCTCAGGCGTGCCCTGGAAGCAGAAGTAGGCCTTCGCCTCGGAGTCGGTGAGGTGGTACGCGACCTCGCGCGCCTTGAGCAGCACGTTGAGCGGCACCACCGCGGCGCCTGCCTTGAGGATGCCGAAGTACACGATCGTGAAGTACGGCAGGTTCGGGCAGCTGAGCGCGACCTTGTCGCCGGGCGCCACGCCCCGCGAGACGAGCAGGTTCGCGACCTGGTTCGCCGCGGCGTTCACCGCCGCGTACGTGAGGTGGGTGTCGCCGAGGACGATCGCGTCGCGTTCCGGGTAGCGAGCCGCGCTGGTCTCGAGCAGGGATGACAGGTTGTCCATCGCTGGCGCCTCCGCCGTTGGGGGCTGGTGGGCTCAACGTACCGATGCGGCGCTCGGCACGCGCGGCGGGGCCACCCCAACCGGTCGATCGCCTCGCGCGTCTACGTGTGTGGAGGCGGCCGCGGGCGGCGGGACGTGCGGTCCGCTCGGGCGGGGCTGGTGGTCGCCGCACCGGCGTCGGCCAGGGTGACGCACCTTCCGTTCACGACCGAGGACCACCTGGTCTCCGCGGTGGACGGCACCACTACCGTCGACGGCGCCGGGAAGATCCACGTCCGCGGCTCGGTCTGGCAGATGCGGGTGGTCAGTGACAGCCCGTACCTCGCCGGCGACGTCACCGTGGTGATCAACTACAACCTCGACCCGGTGACGATGACCGGGACGATGTGGGGGACCAGCACCCAGCTCCCCGACGCCTTCGACGGCGGGTTCACCACCCACTGGACCGGGACCTTCACCGGTGACGCGGCCGTGTGGACCGGCCGGGGCGTGGGTCAGGGGTTCGGCGAGCTGGCCGGGATGCAGATGCGCTACACCGTGGCGTGGGCTCCGTTCGGTGACGTGATGGACGGCTTCGTGTTCACCCCGGGCCGGTAGCCGCGCACCGGAGTGCAGCACCGCGATCGTCGCGAGCCTGACGGGCCCGTCCTGGCCGGCCCGGGTGCCCGTCAGCCCCGTCAGGCCGCGCGTCGGCGCACGGCCGAGCCGAACGATCGCGAGGTCCAGCTGGTGCACGACGTGATGGTAGTGGGAGCAGAGCAGGATCCCGTTCTCGATCGAGATCGGTCCTCGATCTCGATCCCACCAGCGGATGTGGTGCACCTCGCAGTACGCCGCGGGGACGTCGCACCCGTTCCATGCGCACTGGCGATCCCGGACGATCACGGCTCGGCGCTGCTGGCCGGTGTAGAGCCGCTCGGTCCGGCCCAGGTCCAGCGGCACGCCCTCCGCGGTCATGACGATCCGACCCACCTCGCTGTCGCACAGCACCCGCGCGAGCTGCGACATCGCGAGCGGCGTGCCGTCCTCGAGCGTCGCGGGCTCGACGGGGTGCCATCCGTCGGTGTCCCCGGCCTCACGGCGCTGCTGCGCGGCATGGAGCTCGGCGAACGTCTCGGCGGGGACCAGCACCGACACGGTCGGTCGGTTCGAGACCCCCGAGACCCGCGCGTCCGCGGCGTCCTGCGCCGGGTCGGGGAGCAGCTGCCCGCGCTCGGAGGCGCGGCGCGCCCGGATCCCGGCGGTGCCGGAGGTCGCCCGCTCGGCCAGCGCGACGAGGGCGTCGGCGTCCGCCTGGGCCTTGGTGCGCTCGTCGTCGGGCGCCTGGCCGACCGCGTCGATCGCGGTCCGCAGCACCTCGGCCGACAGGTGGTCGAGCCGCCCCTTGAGGAGCGTCCCGTCCGGCTGACGCGACAGCACGAGGAAGCGCTCGCGTCGCTGGGCCTCGACGGTGCCCTCCATCGCCGCGGGGTCGAACGACGCGACGAGCCTGCGCCGCGGTGGCGCCGAACTCCCGCGCCGACCGGGCTCACCCCGCGACGTACCTCGCCAGGTGCTCCCCGGTCAGCCCCGCCCGTGCCGCGACGAGCGCGGCCGGCGTCCCCTCGAACACCACGCGCCCGCCGTCGTGCCCCGCGCCGGGGCCGAGGTCGATGATCCAGTCCGCGTGCGCCATCACCGCCTGGTGGTGCTCGATGACGATCACCGTGCGCCCGGCGTCCACGAGCCGGTCGAGCAGTCCGAGCAGCGCCTCGACGTCGGCCAGGTGCAGGCCGCTCGTGGGTTCGTCGAGCACGATGACGTCGCCCTTGTCGCCCATGTGCACCGCGAGCTTGAGCCGCTGGCGCTCGCCGCCGGAGAGGGTGGTCAGCGGCTGGCCGATCGTGAGGTAGCCCAGCCCGACGTCGGTGAGCCGGGACAGCACCGCGTGTGCGCCCGGCACCTTCGCCTCGCCCGAACCGAAGAACTCCTCGGCCTCGGTCACCGGCATCGCGAGCACCTCGCTGATGTTCTTCCCACCGAGCAGGTACCCGAGCACGCCGGCGTCGAACCCGCGCCCCTCGCACTCCTCGCAGGGGCTCTCGACCGTCTCCATGAACCCCAGCTCCGTGACGATGACCCCCGCGCCCTTGCAGACCGGGCACGCGCCCTCGGAGTTCGCGCTGAACAGCGCGGGCTTGACCCCGTTCGCCTTGGCGAACGCCTTGCGGATCGGGTCGAGCAGGCCGGTGTAGGTCGCGGGACTCGACCGGCGCGAGCCGCGGATCGCCGTCTGGTCGATGCTCACCACCCCGGGCAGCGGCGACACGGACCCGTGGATCAGTGAGCTCTTCCCCGAACCGGCGACACCCGTGACCACCACGAGCACGCCGGTGGGCACGTCCACGTCGACTCCCACCAGGTTGTGCGTGCTCGCCCCGCGGACCTCGATGACGCCGGTCCGAGTCCGCACCGTCTCCTTGAGACGCGCCCTGTCGTCCAGGTGCCGCCCGGTGAGCGTCCCCGACGCCCGCAGCCCCGTCAGATCGCCCTGGTACACCACCTCGCCGCCGGCCGAGCCCGCCCCCGGCCCGAGGTCGACCACGTGGTCGGCGATCGCGATGGCCTCCGGCTTGTGCTCGACGACCAGCACCGTGTTGCCCTTGTCGCGCAGCCGCAGCAGCAGCGTGTTCATCCGCGCGATGTCGTGCGGGTGCAGGCCGATGGTGGGCTCGTCGAACACGTAGGTCACGTCGGTGAGCGACGACCCGAGGTGCCGGATCATCTTGGTCCGCTGCGCCTCGCCGCCTGAGAGCGTGCCGGACGGCCGGTCCAGGCTCAGGTACCCGAGCCCGATCTCGACGAACGAGTCGAGCAGGTGCCCGAGGCTGCGCAGCAGGGGTGCGATGCCCGGCTCGTCGAGCCCGCGCACCCACGTCGCCAGGTCGGTGATCTGCATCGCGCAGGCGTCCGCGATCGACAGGCCGCGGACCTTCGAGGACCGGGCCGGTGCCGCGAGCCGCGTCCCGTCGCACTCGGGGCAGGCCTGGAACACCACGGCGCGCTCGACGAACGCCCGGATGTGCGGCTGCATGCTTGCGACGTCCTTGGAGAGCATCGACTTCTGGATCTTGGGGACCAGGCCCTCGAAGGTGAGGTTGATGCTCTCCATCCGCACCTTGCGCGGCTCGCCGTAGAGGAACTCCTCGCGCTGCTCTGCGGTGAAGTCACGCACCGGCACGTCGGTGGGCACGACAGCGCCGAAGACGCGCACGTACCAGCCGTCGGGTGTGTACCCGGGCACCGTGATCGCGCCCTGGTCCAGCGAGCGCGACTCGTCGACCAGCTGGTCGATCGCGATGTCGGAGACCGCGCCCGTGCCCTCGCACCGTGGGCACATGCCGCCCAGCACCGAGAACGAGCGGGTCTGGGTCTGCCCCGCCCCGTCGTCCGACGGCCGCGCCGACCTCCCGCCGCGCTGCACCGTCATGGTCCCGGTGGCCTGCACGGAGGGGATGTTGAACGAGTACGCCTGCGGCGAGCCGATGTGCGGGTCGCCGAGCCGGCTGAACAGGATCCGCAGCATGGCATTCGCGTCGGTCACGGTGCCGACTGTCGAGCGGACGTTGGCGCCCATCCGCTCCTGGTCGACGATGATCGCGGTGGTCAGCCCCTCGAGCAGGTCGACGTCCGGCCGCGCGAGGGTCGGCATGAAGCCTTGCACGAAGGCCGGGTAGGTCTCGTCGATCATCCGCCGCGACTCCGCGGCGATCGTGTCGAACACCAGCGAGCTCTTGCCGGAGCCGGAGACCCCGGTGAACACGGTCAGGCGCCGCTTGGGGAGCTCGACGCTGACGTCCTTGAGGTTGTTCTCCCGCGCTCCGTGCACGCGGATCGTGTCGTGGCTGTCGGGCGTCGCGGGCATCGGTCTCCCTCGGTCCGGGGCCGGCCGGGCGGTGGTCCGGCGGGCGGGAGTCGAACGGCCGGGGCGACGGGTGGGTTCCCGCCGCCTTGGCCGCGTGGTCAGAGCAAGCCGTAGGTGAGCACGGCGTTCCCCGTCGAGGTGGTGCGACCCTCGAGCAGGCGGAGCCGGGTGAGCGGCACCGACTCGTCGAACAGCCGGCGTCCCTCGGGCGTCGCCACGGCGTGCATCGTCAGGGTGAGCGCGTCGACCACGCCGGCCAAGAAGAGCGACCGGACCGTCTCCACGCCGCCGACGACGCTGATCTCGCCGCCCTCCTGCGCGCGCAGGTCGCGGACGTACTGCACCGGGTCGGCCTCGACCAGGGTGCTGTTCCACCCCAGCTCGCCGGAGAGCGTGCTCGAGATGACGTGCTTGCGCACCGGGTTGATGAACGCGCCGAACGGGTCTTCCTTGCCTGGCCAGTACTCGGACCACTCGTGCCAGAGCTTGCGTCCGATGACCACGTCGGTGACCGGGGCGATCGCCGCGGTCATCATCGCGCCCTCCTCGGGCCCGAACGCGTCGAACTGGAGCAGGTTCGGGTTCTCGACCACCCCGTTCACGGAGCAGAACAGGTGCGCGGTGGTCCTGCGGGTGACAGCCATCGCCGGAGCGTATTCCCGGCGTCCGACACGCGCCCGGCTACGGCAGCTGCTGGATCCGGATCATGTTGCCCGCGGGGTCGCGAACCGCGCAGTCACGCAGGCCGTAGGGCTGGTCGGTCGGCTCCTGGACCACCTCGGCGCCGCTCGCCTCGATCGCGGCGAAAGCGCCGTCGAGGTCGTGGCTCGCTAGGTTGACGCCGAAGTAGCTGCCCTTGGTCACGAGCTCGACCAGCGTGCGGCGCTCGTCGTCGGTGAGGCCGGGCGTGACGCCCGGCGGGTGCAGCACGATCGCCGTGTCGGGCTGGTCGGGCGGCCCGACGGTGATCCAGCGCATCTCGCCCTGACCGACGTCGAGGCGCACCTCGAACCCCAGGACGTCCCGGTAGAAGGCCATCGAGGCCTCCGGGTCGGTGTGCGGCAGGAAGCTGGAGTGGATGGTGAGGTCCATGGCCGTCACGCTAGGCGTGGTCGGTGAGGAGTGCTTCTCGATTCCTGACCGGTCGGGTGACCTGCTTGGTGACGCAGGTCGGCAGCCCGGCCGTGGCGTCCGAGGCGCGCCGGCGGTAGACGCTCGGCGGGATCCCGACCAGCTCGGAGAACCGTGTCGAGAACGTGCCCAGCGACTGGCAGCCGACCGCGAAGCACACCTCGGTCACGCTCAGGTCGCCGCGGCGCAGCAAGGCCATCGCGCGCTCGATCCGGCGGGTCATGAGGTAGCTGTACGGCGTCTCGCCGAACGCGCGCCGGAACTCCCGGCTCAGGTGCCCGGCCGACATGTGCTCGCCCCGCGCGAGCGCCTCGACGTCGAGCGGCTGGGCGTACTCGCGGTCGATCCGGTCCCGCACCCGGCGCAGCCGCGCGAGGTCGCGCAGCCGCTCGTCCCCGGTCACACGCCGCTCTCGATCGGCAGGACGCCGCGGTCGACCGCCCGGACCAGCTCCGCGTGGTCGGCCTCGGTCTGGTCGGCGTAGCTGCGCGCGAAGCGGGCCATCGCCCGGTCCACCTTGTCCGACCGCCCGAGGTAGCCCGCGATCATCGAGGCGCCGCTGGTCCTGGCGTGCCCCTTGGCCAGCAGGTGGCCCACGATCCCCGCGTAGTCGGTGAGGGCCGCGGCGTCGATCGAGTCCAGCGCGACCGTGCCCTTCATGTTGCGGAACTGCCGCACGTAGTACTGGCGCCCGTCCACCGTCGTCCAGCCGAGCAGCGGGTCGGAGACGGTCTGCAGCGCCTGCTGGTACTCGACCACCCGCTGGCCCTGGTGCGCGTGCCAGGCGCTGTCGCCGTGCACGTACTTGGCCAGCACCGACCGCCTGGCCTGCTTGAGCTGGAGGAACACGACGTCCTCCGGGCTGGAGCCCTCGAGCAGGGCCACGTACGCGCGCAGCCCCACCGAGCCGACGCCGACCACCTTGTGCGCCACGTCGAGCAGCGTGTAGCCGCCGAGCACGCGCCGCCAGTGCGGGGCGAGCGTCTCCAGGTAGTCGTCGAGGGCCTCGGCGATCTGCTCCGCGGCCGGGCCGTCGACGCGCGTGATGAGGGGCGGCTCCTCGACGATGTGGCGCTCGCCGTCGGTCTCCTGCGTGAAGCGTGGCAGCGCGCGGTCGCTGGTCCGGGTGCGGGCCCGCGCGGCGGCCCGGTCGATCTCGGCGACGAGGGTGTCCTGCGTGGCGTGGGCGTGCAGCCGGTCCGCGTCGAGCCGCTCGAACGAGCGCAGCATCAGCGGGAGGTCGGCGAGGTGCCGGATCTCCTCGCGGTAGGAGCGCGCGCAGGACAGCACGGCGTCGCGGCAGTCGTCCTCGGTCGCGCCGTTCTGCCGCCCGGCGACCCAGATGCTCGCGACCAGTCGGCGCAGGTCCCACTCCCAGGCGCCCGGGTGCGCCTCGTCGAAGTCGTTGAGGTCGATGACGAGGTCACGCTCCGGCGACGCGTAGAACCCGAAGTTGCCCAGGTGCGAGTCCCCGCACACCACCGGGGTGATGCCGGTCGCGGGCAGGTGGGCGACGTCGTCGGCCATGACGATCGCCGTGCCGCGCAGGAACCCGTACGGCGAGGCCACCATGCGGCCCACGCGCACCGGGATCAGCCGGTCGAGCCGGCCCTCGTGCGACTCCATGACCAGGGTGATCGGGTCCGGGCGACCGACCGGCGGGGCCCACTCGCCGAGCGAGGACCGTGGCACGGTCTTGCGGAGCCCGCGCCCGATCGCGTAGCGCTCGGCGCGGGTGGTGGGCCGGCGGCGGAGCGAGGCGAACGAGCGGCTGTCCGCGTCGGCGAGCACCACGTGCCCTCGTGGCGTGAGGTCGGGCTGCATGCGACACCTCGGTGCGTCGACTGTCCTGGCCCGACCGTATCGCCGTCCCCCGGCGCGGGCATCGGGGCGGCTCCGGCGCCCGCGGAACATCACGGGGCCGCCGCGGGTTGCGACCGTCGTGAGCACCCTCTTCTCGCCCCTGACCCTGCGTGGCACGACGATCCGGAACAGGGTGTGGGTCTCGCCCATGTGCCAGTACTCGTCCGTCGACGGCCGCCCGACGGACTGGCACCTGGTCCACCTGGGCTCCTTCGCACGGGGCGGTGCCGGGCTCGTGATGAGCGAGGCGACGGCCGTGGTGCCCGAGGGTCGGATCTCCCCGCAGGACGCCGGGATCTGGAACGACGAGCAGGCTGCCGACTACCGGCGGATCACCGACTTCCTCCGGTCGCAGGGCGCCGTGCCGGCGATCCAGCTGGCCCACGCCGGGCGGAAGGCGTCGACCCGGGCGCCATGGCGGGGCCGCGGCTACGCGCCCGTCGAGGAGGGCGGGTGGCCCACCGTCGGCGCGTCGGCCGTGGGCTACGCGGACTGGCCGGCGCCGCGCGAGCTCACCGCCGACGAGCTCCGCGCCCTCCCTCAGGCATGGGCCGACGCGGCGCGTCGTTCGCTGGACGCCGGCTTCGAGGTGGCCGAGGTGCACGCCGCGCACGGCTACCTGCTGCACCAGTTCCTGTCCCCGCTGACCAACCTGCGCACCGACGCCTGGGGCGGTGACCTCGCCGGCCGCAGCCGCCTGCTGCTTGACGTGGTCGACGCCGTGCGCGCCGTGTGGCCGGACGACCGGCCGCTCCTGGTGCGGGTCAGCGCGACGGACTGGGCGGACGGCGGCCTGGACCTCGACGAGACGGCCCGCGTGGCGCGGACGCTCGCGGACCACGGCGTCGACCTGGTCGACGTGTCCAGCGGCGGCAACTCGCCCGAGCAGCAGATCAGCCCGAGCCCCGGGTACCAGGTGCCGCTCGCCACCCGGATCAAGGAGGTCTCCGGGCTGCCCGTCGCGGCCGTGGGGCTCATCACCGAGCCCGAGCAGGCCGAGCAGATCGTCGCCAGCGGCCGCGCGGACGCGGTGTTCCTGGGCCGCGAGCTGCTTCGCGACCCGAGCTTTGCGCAGCGCGCGGCCGCCGAGCTCGGCGCCGACGTCTACTGGCCCGACCAGTACCTGCGGGCCCGCCCAGGGAGCTGACGCCGAGGGCGCTCTCCGCGGCGCCCTGAACACCGCGGGTTAGCATCGCTGGCATGGCCGCGGCGCGGGGGTCGGCATCGTGACGGACTCCCGCACGCCGCTGCCCACGCCCACGGTCCGCCCGTCCGGCGGGGACGGCGGCGAGCGCGCCTGGTCGCCGCCGAGCGTCCATGTCCTGGCCAAGCCCACCGGAGCGATCTGCAACCTCGGGTGCAGCTACTGCTTCTTCCTGGACAAGGAGCAGCTGTACGAGGGCGACACGTTCCGGATGTCGGACGAGGTGCTCGACACCTACCTCCGCTCGCTGATCGACCAGCACCGGACCCCGCAGGTCACCGTGGCCTGGCAGGGCGGCGAGCCGACGCTGATGGGCCTGGACTTCTTCCGGAAGGTCGTCGCGCTCGAGGACCGCTACCGCCGCCCCGGGATGACGTTCCTCAACACGATCCAGACCAACGGGACCCTGCTCGACGACGAGTGGTGCGCGTTCCTCGCCGAGCACGAGTACCTCGTGGGGATCAGCATCGACGGCCCGCGGGAGCTGCACGACGCGTTCCGGGTCAACAAGGCCGGCCGGGGGACGTTCGACCAGGTGATGCGGGGGCTGCGGCTGCTCCAGAAGCACCGCGTCGAGCACAACGTCCTGACCACGGTGAACCGGGTCAACGGCGACCACCCGCTGGAGGTCTACCGGTTCCTGCGGGACGAGGTGGGCACCGCGTGGATGCAGTTCATCCCGGTGGTCGAGCGGGTCGACGAGCACGGTGCACCGGCCGACCTGCGCGGCCTGCACGCCTCGTCGCGGTCGGTCGGGCCCGAGCAGTTCGGCACCTTCCTCACCACCGTGTTCGACGAGTGGGTGCAGCACGACGTCGGCCGGGTGTTCGTGCAGACCTTCGAGGCCGCGGCCCGCAACTGGGCGGGGTTGGGCAGCTCGGGGATGTGCGTCTTCGACGAGACGTGCGGGCTCGGCATGGCGCTCGAGCACAACGGCGACCTGTACTCGTGCGACCACTTCGTCGACCCGGAGTACCTGGTGGGCAACATCGGCGAGACCTCCATCGACGACCTGGTCTCCAGCCGGCGCCAGCACGCGTTCGGCCAGGACGAGCGCGACTCGCTGCCGGCCTACTGCCGCGAGTGCGACGTCCGGTTCGCATGTCACGGCGAGTGCCCGAAGAACCGGTTCCTGACGACGCCGGACGGCGAGCCGGGCCTGAACTACCTGTGCGCCGGGTTCAAGGACTTCTTCCACCACGTGGACGTGCCCATGAAGATCATGCTCGGGCTGATGCGGCGCGGGCACCCGGCCACCGACGTGATGGAGATCCTCGCCCGGGGTGGGCAGCAGCTCGTCGACGACTGGAACCAGGAGACGGCGCGACGCGGCGCACGGCCCGGCTCCGGTCCGGGGCCGGAGCCGCCGGAGGTCGGCATCCCTCGCCGTCCGGTCACCGAACGGGGTCGTCGTGCGACGGGCGCGCGGGCAGCCGAGCAAGGCTGAGCGCGGCCGCTCCCGGAGGTGACGCCGATGGCCGACCTGCGTTTCGGCACCTACCTCGCGCCCGACATGCTGGACGTCTACCAGGCCATCACGGACCGGGTCGGCGAGGTCCTGGAGTGCTCCACCGAGCTCGTCGTCGAGACGGACTACGAGTCCTGCCGCGCGGACGTCGACGACGTCTGCTTCGTGTGCAGCCTGCCCTACGTCATGTTCGAGCGGGAGGGCGTCGACCTGGCGATCCCCGTGGCCGCACCGGTGCTCGCCGGGGCCCGCTACGGCGGTCGGCCGATCTACTACTCGGACGTGATCGTCCGACGGGACAGCCCTGTCCGGTCGTTCGCCGACCTGCGGGGCCGCTCGTGGGCGTACAACGAGCGGCTGTCGCAGTCCGGCTACGGGATCACGCGGTACACGATGGTCGAGCGGGGGCTCACGGGCGGCTTCTTCGGCGAGGTCGTCGAGGCGGGCCTCCACGAGGCCGCGATCCGGCTCGTCGCCGAGGGCGAGGTCGACGCATCGGCCATCGACTCGCAGGTGCTGGAGGTCGAGCTGCGCGACCACCCCGAGCTGGCGGCGCGGCTGCGCGTGCTGGAGGCCCTCGGGCCGTCGACCATCCAGCCGGTCGCCGTCAGCAGGAGGATCGACCCGGCCCTGCGCTCGCGGATCCAGGACGCCCTGGTGTCGATGCACCTGGACCCCGCGACCGGGCGGGCCCTGGCTCGGGGCGTGATCGATCGCTTCGTCGCCGTGGGACCGCAGAGCTACGACGACGTCAGGCGCATGGTCGAGGCGTGCGAACGCGCGGGCTACCTGGAGCTGAGGTGATCTCCTGACGGCGGGGCGCAGGCGGTCGTCGGTGCCGGTCAGGCCTCGGGGAAGATCGTCGCCCAGTCGTCCCGCATGCTCACCGTCGTCCAGCCGAGGCGGGTCGCCGCCTCGGTGACCGGCTCGGCGGAGCCGGACGACACCGCCTCGCTGCGGTAGGCGAGCTCGCGCTCGGCGTCGTCGTGCAGCAGGTCCACCTCGGGCGAGCCGTCCGACCGGTGTCGCCCGGTGCCCGGGACGGTCACGAGCTCGGCATGCCGGCCTTGAGCTTCTCCAGCATCTTCCCGATCGTGAAGCTCGACGGCTCCTGGCGGGACGGGAACTCGCCGAGGGTCGCCGCCATCTCGGCGACGAACGCCTGCGCGGGCACCACCAGGTAGGCCCGCGAGAGCACCCAGTCCCAGTAGGAGTTCGAGGTGACGTCGGCCCGCTCGAACGGGTCGGTGCGGAGGTTGAAGATCTTGGGCACCCTGAGCTCGGTGAACGGCTCGGCCCAGACCTGGAGCGTCCCCTTCGCACGCTGCTCGAGGAACACGAGCTTCCAGTTGTCGAACCGCAGTGCTGTGAGGTCCCCGTCGTCGGACACGTAGAAGAAGTACCGGCGCGGGCTGCTGTCCACCTCACCGGTGAGGTACGGCAGCTGGTTGAAGCCGTCGAGGTGGACCTTGTAGCGCGTCCCGGCCAGCTCGTGCCCGGCCCTGAGCTTCGCGGCGATGTCGGGCTCGCCCGCCGCGGCCAGCAGCGTCACGAACCAGTCGTTGTGGCTGACGATGCCGTTGAGCACGGTCCCCGGCGCGATCTTCCCCGGCCACCTGACCAGGGACGGGACCCGGTACGCGCCCTCCCAGTTGGAGTTCTTCTCGTTGCGGAACGGCGTCATGCCGCCGTCCGGCCAGGTGTTCATGTGCGGGCCGTTGTCGGTGCTGTAGAGCACGATCGTGTCGTCGGCGATGCCCAGCTCGTCGAGCAGGTCGAGCATCCGGCCGATCCGCTTGTCGTGCTCGACCATCGCGTCGTGGTACTCGGACTGCCACCGACCGGCCTGGCCGCGGATCTCCTCCGCGATGTGGGTGCGGAAGTGCATCCCGGTGGTGTTGAACCACAGGAAGAACGGCTGCTCGGCGTCGACGGCGTCACGGATGAAGCGCTGCGCGGGGTCGATGATCTCGTCGTCGATCGTCTCCATGCGCTTCTTGGTCAGCGGACCGGTGTCCTCGACGCGCCCGTCCGCCCAGCTGTGGATGACGCCGCGCGGCCCGAAGCGGTCGCGGAAGTTCGGGAACTCCTCCGGGTCCGGGTAGTCGGCATCCTCGGGCTCCTCCTCGGCGTTGAGGTGGTAGAGGTTGCCGAAGAACTCGTCGAAGCCGTGCTCGGTCGGCAGGAACTCGTCGCGGTCCCCGAAGTGGTTCTTGCCGAACTGCCCGGTCGCGTACCCGAGCTCCTTGAGCGCTGTCGCGATGGTGGGGTCCTCGTCCCGCAGGCCGAGGTCCGCCCCCGGCATGCCGACCTTGGTCAGGCCGGTGCGGTACGGGTTCTGGCCGGTGATGAACGCCGCTCGGCCGGCGGTGCAGCTCTGCTCGCCGTAGTAGTCGGTGAACCGTGCGCCCTCGGTGGCGACCCGGTCGATGTTGGGCGTCCGGTAGCCCATCAGACCGTCCGAGTAGCAGCTCAGGTTGGTGATCCCGATGTCGTCGCCCCACAGGACGAGGATGTTCGGCTTGTCGTGTGGCATAGCGCTTCCCCTTTGAAGACCTGCCGTGCCCCGACAGTAGCTCCGGAACCTCACGCCGTCATCAGGGGAGTGTCGCCCGTCCGGCCGGGCCGGCGGAGGCTGGGGTGCCACCTCGCGGGCGAGTCATCCCATGAATTGTGGACATCCGGGCGTCGGCGGCCTACGCTGGTGGTGCCAGCCGAACTGGCGATCCGCCAGCAGTCCTGGCACACCCCCGATGACGCAACCTTGGAAGAGGTATGCCCATGCACGCCTTCACGAACCGACGGACCGAGCTCGACGCCCTCCGGGGCGCCGGCACCACCCTTCCCGTCCTCACGATCGACGGCGACGACTGGGCCACCGCCCACACCGACCGTGCCCACCGCCGCGCCCTCGCCGCGGCCGGTGAGACCCTCACCGCGCTCCGCGCGCTGCGGATCGCGGGCCACGCCCGCATCCGCACCCTGCCCGCCGAGCGGCCGCCGGCGCCGTCCGTCGTGGACGCCGTCGTCGAGATCCAGGTCGCGCTCGCCGGTGGCCTGGTGCTCCACGTCCAGCCGCACGCCTCCGGTGGCAGCGCCGCGGTGTTCTACCAGGCGACGCCTGAGCGTTGCTGGGTGATCGACCTCGACGACCTGTCGTCCGCGGCGACCACCCTGCTCACCATGACCGCCGAGCGGGTGGGCGACTCCGCCTGGGCTGCACGCCACGGCGTGGCCGCCCAGTCCGTGCGGATGGTGCTCGCCGGCGACAGCACGTGGCACCTCGGTCTGCTCACCGACGGCGCGTACGTCGTCGCCGACCCGGACGGCTCCGTGCTCGAGGCGACCGGCCGTGGTGCCGGCACCCCGAGCGTCGTGGTGCCGTCGTCGCAGACGCTGGCCAGGGCGGCCGGGGACCTGACGCGCGACGCCGCGTCCCTGCTCACCGCAGCCTGAGACGACGACGGGCCGGGTGCCGCACGGCACCCGGCCCGTCGCCGATCGCCGTGGCCGGCGTCCTCGCGGTCACCGGTCCCGGCGCACCCGGCCCTCGTGCCACACCGGCTCCGGCGACTCGACCACCGCGCCATCCGCCCCGAACACCAGGAACCGGTCGAACCCGCGCGCGAACCAGCGGTCGTGGGTGACGGCCAGCACTGTGCCCTCGAAGGCCGCGAGACCATCGTCGAGCGCCTCGGCGCTCTGCAGGTCGAGGTTGTCGGTCGGCTCGTCGAGCAGCAGGAGCGTGGCGCCGGACAGCTCGAGCAGCAGGATCTGGAACCGCGCCTGCTGGCCGCCGGACAGGGTCTCGAACCGCTGCTCGCCCGAGCGGGCCAGCTCGTAGCGGTCGAGCACGCGCGCCGCCTGCTCGCGCGGCAGGCCCGTCCGGTGCTCGTCACCGCGGTGCAGGACCTCCAGCAACGTCCGGCCCACCAGCTCGGGGTGGTCGTGGGTCTGGACGAACCAGCCTGGGCGGACGCGCGCGCCCAGCCTCGCCCGCCCGGCGTGCCGGACCGGGCCCGGCGCGACGTCGCCCACCGGCAGGTGCTCGCGCTCCGGGTCGGTGCCGCCGGCGGCCAGCAGCCGCAGGAAGTGCGACTTGCCCGAGCCGTTCGAGCCGAGCACCGCGACCCGCTCGCCGTACCAGACCTCGAGGTCGAACGGCCGCATCAGGCCGGTGAGCTCGAGGCCCTCGCACACCACCGCACGCTTGCCGGTGCGCCCGCCGCCCAGGCGCATCCGGACCCGCTGCTCGCGGGGCTGCTCGGTGGGCGGGCCGGCCTCCTCGAACTTGCGCAGGCGGGTCTGCGCCGCCTGGTAGCGGCTGGACATGGCGTCGTTGTACGCGGCCTTCTGCTTGTACATCGCGACCAGGTCCCGCAGCTTGGCGCGCTCCTCGTCCCAGCGCCGACGCAGCTCGTCCAGCCGCGCGAACCGGTCCTCGCGCGCCTCGTGGTACGTCGCGAACCCGCCCGCGTGCGTCCACACCTGGTTGCCCGCCGCGCCGAGCTCGACGGTGACCACGCGGGTCGCGGTGTTCGCCAGCAGCTCGCGGTCGTGCGAGACGAACAGGATCGTCTTGGCCGACTCGCGGATCCGCTCCTCGAGCCAGGTCTTGCCCGGCACGTCGAGGTAGTTGTCCGGCTCGTCGAGCAGCAGCACCTGGTCGGGGCCGCGCAGCAGGTACTCCAGGGCGAGGCGCTTCTGCTCGCCGCCGCTCAGCGTGCCCAGCGCCCGGTGCTTCGCCCGTTCGAACGGCACGCCCATCGCGGCGGTGGTGCACACGTCCCAGACCACCTCGAGGTCGTAACCGCCGGCCTCGGCGTACTCGGCGAGCGCCGACGCGTAGCGGAGCTGGGTCGTCTCGTCCTCGGTCTCCATGAGCGCCAGCTCGAGCTCGTCGACCGCGGCCTGGGCGGCCCGGACGCGCTCGGGGGCGAGGGAGAGCAGCAGGTCGGCCACCGTCTCGTCGTCGCCCCCGTGGCCCACGAGCTGGCGCATGGTGCCCAGGCCGCCGGAGCGGGTCACCGCACCCGCGTGGGGCGCGACCTCGCCGGTGACGATCCTCAGCAGGGTGGTCTTGCCGGCGCCGTTCGCCCCGACGAGGGCCACCTTGGCGCCGTCGCCCACCCGGAACGACACGTCGTCGAGGAGCACGCGTCCGTCGGGGAGCTCGTAGCGCACCCCGGCGACGTCGACATGACCCACGGGGGGAGAGTCTGGCGCGGCGGGCGGCCGCACCCAAGGTGATTCCCGCGCGAGCGGTTCAGGGTGCGGTGAGCTCCGGGTCGCGCGGCAGGGGCCCGGGAGGCAGGTCGCGGTGCGGGGCGGCGCGTCGGGCGCGGTCGATGTGCTCGGCGAGGTGGGCCGCGTCCCTGCCGACGCCGTGGACCATCGACGAGGCGAGCGAGTACTGGAACAGCTGGCCCAGCACGTACAGCCCGGGCACGTCCAGAACCACGCCGCGGTCGTTCGGGACCAGGCCGTCGGCCCCGATCCCGGGCAGGTCGACCCATGACAGGTCGGGGTCGAACCCGGTGCACCACACCACCGACGCGACGTCGAGCCGCCGCCCGTCCTGGGTGAGCGGTTGCCCGTCGCGGACGCCCGCGATCCGGGCCGTGCGCTCCACCCCGGCGTCGGCGAGGTCGCGGGTCTTGACCCGGATCAGCGGCCCGCTGTGGGCCTGCACGCGTGACCGTGCGCGCCGACCGATCGGGGTGCGCACCGTGAGCACGCGCGAGAAGGCCGTGAAGACCATGAGGCTCGGCAGGCGCGACGTCCGGCTCTCGATGCGGAACGGGATCTGCCCCGGGTGCCGCCCGGCGAGCACCACCCGGTGCGTGCGGGCGAGCTCGAGCGCGATGTCGGCCCCGGAGTTGCCGGCCCCGACCACCAGGACGTCGCCCGGAGGCAGCTGTCCGGCGTTGCGGTAGTCGGCCGAGTGCAGCTGGGTGACCGACTCGTCGAGGTCCGCGGCGAACGCCGGTACCCGCGGCCGGGCGTCGAAGCCCGCGGCGAGCACCACCCGGTCCGCGAGCAGGGGACCGGACGTGGTCTCGAGGACGAAGCGCTCGCCGTCCCTGCCGAGCCGGCGGACCCTGGTCCCGGTGCGCACCGGCAGGGAGTGCTCGGCGGCGTAGCCCTCGAGGTAGTCGGCGAACGCCGCGTGGTGCGGGAAGTCCCACGGCGAGCCGGGGTAGGGGCTGCCGGGGAGCCCGCTGAACCGCGCGGGCGTGAACAGCCGCAGGGAGTCCCAGCGGTGTCGCCACGCGTCGCCGATGCGGTCCTGGGCGTCCAGGACCACGAACGGCACGTCGCGCGCCGCGAGGTGGTACCCGATGGCCAGACCAGCCTGCCCGCCGCCGATGACGGCGGTGTCGATCCGCTCCGTGACCATCGTTCCTCCTCGGGACACGATCCCGAATTCGCCCGAATCGGCTTCGGATTAACCTAAGATAGGCCCATGTCGTCCTCAGGCACAAGACGTCGCTACCGGTCGCCGAGCCGGGCGGCCCAGGCCGCCTCGACCCGCACGGCCGTGCTGACCGCTGCTCGGGACCTGTTCACCGCCGAGGGCTACGCGTGCCCGGTCGCCCGCATCGCCGAGGCGGCCGGGGTCGCCGTGGACACGGTGTACGCGAGCGTCGGCCGCAAGCCGGAGCTGATCCGCGCCGTGATCGACATGGTGCTCGCCGACTCCGACGACCCGCTGCCGGCCGAGCAGCGCGGCTACGTCCGGCGCATCCGCGAGGCACCCACCGCCGCCGCGAAGATCCGGATCTACGCCGACGCCCTCGCCCACCTGCTGCCCGTCGTCGCCCCGCTCCAGGAGGCCCTGCGGGAGGCCGGCGCCACCGACCCCGGGTGCGCACGGGCCTGGGCGGACCTGGACGAACGGCGCGCGGGCAACATGCTGCTGTTCGCGGCGGACCTGCGCAGCACGGGCCAGCTGCGTGACGACCTCGACGACCGGCACGTCGCGGACGTGGTCTGGTCGATGAACAGCGCGGAGTACTTCACGGTGCTGACCCGGCGGGGCTGGAGCCCCGAGCGGTTCGGCGCGCACCTGGCCGACACCTGGATCAGGCTGCTGCTGGAGCCCTCCGACTGACGCCCAGTGCGGTGGCCGCCACGATCGCCAGCACCGACGCGACGGTGGTCCACGGCGTGCCGAGACCGCGGCTCACGTCCACCACCATGGCCGTGACCAGCTGACCGCCGACCACGGTGAGGGTGAGGGCGAACGTGCCCAGGTGGCGCACCGCCCAGGCGGCCGCGACGACGATCCCGGCGCCCAGCGGGCCGCCGAGGTACAGGTACCAGTCGCCCGGCGCGTCGGGCAGCGCGACCCCGGCGAGACCACCGGTCATCGCCGCGACCCCGACCAGCAGCGAGATCGCCACCGTCCCGCCGGTCGCCGAGGCCAGACCGGCGATGGTCGGGTCACCCGAGGCCTGCGCCACGGCGCCGTTGCCCGCGTTCTGCCCGGCGAGCGTCGCCCCCGCCACGAAGAACAGCACCCCGATCAGCGCGGACTGCCCGCCCCCGACGCCCGCGTCGCCCGACCCGGCGACCATCGCCAGGGCCAACCCGGCGATCGCGGTCGCCGCGGCGAGCGTGCGCCGACCGGTCATCGGCAGCCGCCCGGGCAGCCCCACCCCGCGGGCGTCCAGCGCGAGCCCGGCGACCGTCTGGCCGGCGACCGACGCCACCGAGGCGACCGCGAGGCCGACGATCGGGATGCCGTACGCAGACACCAGCACGATGGGGATCCCGCACAGCCCGATCGCGTACCACCACCAGCGGCCGCGATCGCGCAGCACCACCGCGGTACGCGCGGCCCGGCCCCGCACCAGGACCACGACCGCGATCGTCACGAGCGTGCCCAGGTACGACAGCCAGCCCGCCGTCAGCGTGCCGGCGCCCGCGACCGCGAGGTCGCCGTTGAACCGGCCCTGCGCGGCGATGAGCGCACCGACCAGGGCGGAGACCAGGACCGCCGGGACGACGAGCGTCGCGGTGGCCGGTCGGCTCGTCGTCACCCGGCGATGCTAGCGGCGACCGCGTGGGCCCCAGGCAGGCGCCGTGGGACGATCGGGGCATGGACAGCGGCATCGCGGTCGGGCCGTCGCTCGTCATCCCCAGAGCCGAGCTGACGGTCCGGTTCAGCCGATCCTCCGGCCCCGGGGGGCAGGGCGTGAACACGACGGACTCGCGGGTCGAGCTGTCCTGGGATGTCGCCTCCTCCGCAGTGCTCACCGCGGTGCAGCGCGAGCGGCTCGTCGAGCGACTCGGGACCCGGCTGGTGGGTGGGGTCCTCACGGTGACGGCGTCCGAGCACCGCGAGCAGCTGCGCAACCGCGCGGCGGCGGAGCGCAGGCTGGCCGCCCTGGTCGCCTCCGGGATCGCGCCGCCGGCCCGGCAGCGTCGGGCGACCCGTGCGACCCGTGGCTCGAAGGAGCGCCGTCTGGCGGCCAAGAAGCAGCGGTCGATCGTCAAGCAGCTGCGCTCGGGCCGGCAGCCGGACTGAACCTCGGTCAGGGCTCCCGGCCGGTCCGGCCGGCGTAGATGCTGCGGTCCTGGGCGCGGCGGTTGCGGTCGGCGAGCCAGGCGGGCCGATGGGCCCTCGGCAGGATCTTGACCACCGCGAGCGTCGCGTACATCAGGGTGTTGAGCGCGACGAAGGTCGCGAGCACCTTGAAGGCGTCGGCGTGGATGACCGACTCGGGCAGCAGCATCCCGGTGCGCAGCGCACCGTCGGCCAGGGTCTGGGCGAGCGTCATAGTCCGACCTCCACCGGCGTGCCGGCGTCCGGCGTGGTCTGCTCCACGGGCGTGCGGACCACGTGCCCCCAGCCGGCCTGCCTGCCCAGCAGGATGTCGAGCACACCCTTGACGTAGACCACGTCGAGGAAGGTCGCGTACACCAGCTCGGGGATCAGCGCCGCTGCCACGAGGCGCGCTCGCCACCCGCCGTCCCACGCGGTGACCACCCGCTCGACCGAGAACAGCACACCGAGGCCCATCCAGAACGGGAACCAGATCCAGGAGTCCACGGCGAGCGCCGTCACGGCGAGGAGCAGGAAGTAGGACGCGAGCGCGACCACCCCGTAGCCGATGCCCAGCTGCTGGGCCCAGTACCGGAACGTCTTGGGGGTCAGGCCGTACGCGCCGAGGTTCTCCAGGGCGCCGCGCTGCCAGCGCAGCCGCTGGTTCCACAGAGCACGCCAGGTCGGCATCATCTCGGTCACCACGGTGCACTCGCTCGGGGAGATCATCAGCGCGCCGAGCGACTTCAGGGCGATCGTGAGCTCGTTGTCCTCGGTCAGCGCGGCGGTGTCGTACACGTCGCCGTGCACGCCGGGCAGGGATGATCCGCGCGCCCCGGCCACGGCCCGCAGCGCCGCCGGGCGGAACAGCGACGCGGTGCCGGTGAGCACGAAGACCCGCCCTCGCCGCCGACGGATGTCGCGGCTGTAGCGGCTGTACTCGTTGCGCTGGAACTGGCCCAGCAGCCCGGCCCCCTCCTCGCCGTAGAACAGGCCACCGATCGCCATCAGGGCGCGGTCCGCGGTGAGCCGTCGCACGGCCGTCTCGAGGAACCCGTCGTCCAGGCGGGTGTCGGCGTCCATGACCATCACGGCGTCGTTGTCGCCCTGGTGGGGGAGCAGGTCACGCAGGACCTGGTTGAGCGCACCGGCCTTCTTGCGGGTGTTGCCCACGGTCTCAACCACCTCGACCCCGGCGGAGCGGGCGACCTCGACGGTCCGGTCCGTGCAGTTGTCGGCGACGACCACGATCCGCTCGGGTCGGTGCGACTGGCCGACCAGGGAGGCGAGGGTGCCGGGCAGCGACACCTCCTCGTTGTGCGCGGGGACCAGGACGGTGACGGTCACGGGGCCGGCGAAGGTGTCGGCGGTGGCGGCCATCACGATCTTCGGGGCCAGCGGGTCGGTCCGGGTGTCGGTCGAACGCCGCGACCGGTTGGAGATCCGCAGCTCGAGCGCCGCGACCGCGGCGGCGAGCAGGACGGCGAGCGCGACGGCGGCCAGGGCGACGCGAGGGGTCGGCGCCTCGGTCGCGTACAGCACGTTCCAGACCCCGAGGAAGAGGCCCTCTGCGGGCGCGATGCCCACCGGCGGGCCGATCATGCTCGCCGCGAGCAGCAGGGTGACGGCGGCGATCGCGACCAGGCCGAAGATGGTCAGGCCGATCAGTCGGGGGAAGCTCGTGCGCCCGGGCGGGGCGGGGGAGGGCGCGTCCGGTGCCGGCCCGGGTCCCCGGCTCGGGGTCGGCACGTCGGCGGACGTCCGACGGGACGCCTCGGCCGCGGACGCGGCGCGCACGAAGACGCCGCGGGGGACACCCTCGACCGCGTCGGCCGGTTCCCGCTCGTCCAGGTCGTGCTCCATCTCGTCCGCCTCTGCCGAAGCTCGACGGACCAATCGGCAGGGCGGGGGCGGGGTTGAGACGTGGCGCTGTCGGCCCCGCGGCCTATCCTCGCCGGATGACGTTCCAGGGCTTCGGGGACGAGGCGCTCGCGTTCTTCGAGGGCCTCGAGGCGGACAACACCAAGGCCTACTGGCAGGCCAACAGGGCGACCTACGACGACGCCGTCCGCGGCCCGATGGAGGCGCTGCTCGCCGAGATCGGGCCGGACTGGGGTGAGGGCCGGGCGTTCCGGCCCTACCGCGACGTGCGGTTCAGCGCGGACAAGTCCCCGTACAAGACGCACATCGGCGCGCGGGTGGGCGATGACCGCTACGTGCAGCTCAGCGCCGACGGGCTGGCCGCCGGCGCCGGGATGTGGGAGATGGCCCGCGACCAGCTGGCCCGGTATCGCGCCGCCGTGGACGACGACGCCCGGGGAGGCACGCTCGCGGGGATCGTCGACGCCATGCCGTACCAGGTGATGGCGCAGGGGCGGCTGGCGACCGCGCCGCGCGGCTACCCGCGCGACCACCCCCGCGTGGAGCTGCTGCGGTTCAAGGGTCTGGCGGCCTGGCACTCGTGGGGTGCCCCGGACTGGCTGGCCACGCCCGCTGTCCGCGAGCACCTGGAGGAGTTCTACGCTGCGGCGCAACCGCTGGTGGACTGGCTGCACCAGCACGTCGGGCCGAGCGAGCTGCCGCGCGACCGCAGGCGCTGAACGCCCGGTCGGGACGTTCCGCCCTCGACGCCGGTGCCGCCCGGTCGGGACCCTGGAGGCACACCCGGGGAGGGATCATGACCGTCCTGGTCGCCTACGCCACCCGCCACGGAGCGACCGCCGGCATCGCCGAGCGGATCGCCGAGACCCTGACCGCCGAGGGCGCCCCCGCCGAGGCGCGCCCGGTGGACGAGGTCGCCGACGTCGGGCCCTACGACGCGGTCGTGCTGGGCGCGGCCGCGTACATGTACCACTGGCTCAAGCCGGCCACCGCGTTCGCCAAGCGCCACCGCTCCGAGCTCGCCGCCCGGCCGGTGTGGCTGTTCTCCAGCGGCCCGACCGGCACCGACGTGGTCGACGCGAAGGGCAACGACGTCCTGGTCGCCTCGCGCCCCAAGGAGTTCGAGCAGCTCCCGGCCACGCTCGGGTCCCGCGGCGAGCAGGTGTTCTTCGGCGCGTACGACAAGGACGCCCCGCCCATCGGGCTCGCCGAGAAGATGGCCGCGCGGATGCCGGCCGCCGCGCGCGGCGCGATCCCGTCCGGCGACTTCCGGGACTGGGACGCGATCGACGCGTGGGCACGCGAGATCGCCGCGGAGCTCGCCGCCGGGTAGCCGGCCGTCAGCCACGGCAGGACGGGTGCCCTGGCGAACACCGGCGAGCGCTGCGACCCTGGTCGCCTCTCGACCGGGGGGAGGCGACGGTGAGGTCGCGACGCAGCACGGGGCCGTCATGAGCGGCTGGTACGCCGCCCTGGTCGAGGGCGGCCGTGCGGCGACGATCTGGCTCCTCGTGGGCTTCGTGGTGACGTTCGGGATCACCCGGTGGATCACCGTCACGATCCGGCGCCGCAACGCGCGCGCCCCGGCGGGCGAGGCGAAGGCGTCGGCGATCAAGGACGTGCACATCGGTGGCGTGCACGTCCACCACCAGGTGTGGGGGATCCTCCTGGTGCTACTGGTGGGCCTTCTGGAGCTCCGGTTCAGGCCGGGGTCGCCGTGGATGGAGGTGCTGGCGCTGCTGTTCGGCGCGGGCGCCGCGCTCGCGCTGGACGAGTTCGCGCTGTGGCTGCACCTCGAGGACGTCTACTGGTCGGCCGAGGGTCGCAAGTCGATCGACGCCGTGCTCATCGCCGTCGTGGTCGGTGTGGCACTGCTCGCTGGGACGTCGCCGGTGGGCCTCGGTTCCGACGACGTCGCGCGCGACGGGTGGGGCGTGACGGCGACGGTGATCGTCGTGCACGTCGCGACCACGGTGGTGTGCCTGCTCAAGGGGAAGATCCTCATGGGGCTCATCGGCCTCCCGCTGCCCGGCATCGCGCTCGTCGGCGCGCTGCGCCTGGCCAAGCCCTCGTCGTTCTGGGCCAGGCGGCGCTACCGGGGCCGCAAGGCCGAGCGCGCCGAGGCGCGGTACGAACGCCTCGTGGCCCGTCGCGAACGCTGGCGCGACCTGCTGTCCGGTTCAACGGGTCGTCGGACCGCCTCCGACCAGTGACTCCGCCCACGCGTCGACGGCGGCCCAGTCGCGCAGGTCGCGCACCACGCCGTGCTTGGGCTTCGGGTCCTTGCCGCCGAACACCGCGATCGCCGCGGGATCCAGCCAGGCGAGCTTGGCCAGGGCGCTCTCGAGCTGGTCACGCGCGGCGGTCCACGCGTCAGGGTCGTCGCGCCGGGGACCCATCGCGAAGACGGCGACCGGGACGCGGCCGAGATCGCCGCGGTGGCGCCGCAGGAAGCGTTGCGCGTCGGCGTGCCAGCGGCCCGTGTAGAGCGAGCCGCCGACCACGACCAGGTCGTGCCCGTCGAGCGGCGCCCGGTCCCTGGCGGTGCGCAGCGTGGCGTCGTGGCCCAGCTCCCGCAGGCGTTCGGCGATGCGCGCGGCGACCTCGGTCGTCGACCCGTGGCGACTGGCGTGAGCGACGAGCACGTGCATGGCGGACCTCGACGGGTGACGGCTGGCGTTCGCCAGGCTACGCGCGCGACGGGCCCGAGGGCGACGACGACGGGCCGTTCTGCGCTCGCAGGCCTGAGCCTCGGAGTCGGCCGTCCGTCCCGCTCACCTCTGAACGGGTGCCACTACCCTTGGCGTGCGTCGGCAGCAGGGGGTGGCGGGTGGCGGGGAGCGGTGTGCCGCGGGCCCGTCGCAGGCATGTGGTGCTCACCTGCCTGTGCGCGGTCCTCCTCGCGGGTTGTGCGGGCCCAGGCGCCCCGGCGTCGACCGCTCCGTCGGGCGGCGGGCGCGTGACGGCCTGGCCCCACGGCCCGTCGGCGAGCCCGAGCACGCCGAGCGTGCAGCCGCGCACCCAGGACCCCACCGTGCAGACCGCAGAGCCGACGGACCAGGCCGAGCCGGACCCGGTCGAGCCGTCGGGCGGTGAGGCGACGGGGGATGAGGCCTGGGGCCGCGCCGAGGCTCTGGTCGCCGACTACTACTGGCGGTTGCCGTACGAGGACCAGATACCGGCGCGCCGTGCCCGTGCCGCTGAGGTGTGGGCCGACGCCCTGGCCACGGAGTGCCCCGCCGAAGGCCCGGTCTCATGCGCTCCCGACACCTTCGCGCCCGTGGTCTGGACCGACGGCATGGTGCACATCCTCGACACCAGCGTCGAGGTCGTGAGCGAGGACACGGTTCGGCTCCGCGCCGCGCTCGAGGCCGCCGCCGAGCGCTTCCTCCTGATCGACTCCGACGGGTCGGAGTGGACGTGGGAGGAGCTCGAAGCGGCGGAGGACGAAGGCCGCGACGTGGAGATCGTCACGCCGCCCTACGTCAGCGCGCTGGAGGAGTCCGATGGTGCGCTCGGCTTCTGGCTGGACGTCGAGGGCAACCCCTACCCGCGGATGGCGCGGGCCGAGATCCGGGTGCTGCTCGAGGAGCTCGCGCGCGCCGGCGTCACCGAGGCGCGGATCCGCCCCTTGGCCTCGTCGCCGTACCGATGAGCGCGCGACGCCCACCGGGCGTCACCGGACCGGCCGTCCTAGCCTCGCAGGCATGAGCATCCGACTCGGCTACCAGATCCCGAACTTCACCTACCCGGGCCGCAACCCGGCCGAGATCATGCCCACGGTGGTCCGTCAGGCGCGTGAGGCGGAGGCGGCCGGCGCGGATGCGGTCTTCGTGATGGACCACTTCTACCAGCTGCCCGGCATCGGCCGGCCGGACGAGCCGATGCTCGAGGCCTACACGCTCCTCGGTGCGCTGGCCACGGCCACCGAGCGGGTGCAGCTCTCGACGTTGGTGACCGGCAACACCTACCGGAACCCGACGCTGCTGGCGAAGGTCGTCACCACGCTCGACGTGGTCAGCGGCGGCCGCGCGGTGCTGGGCCTGGGCGCGGGCTGGTTCGAGCTGGAGCACCAGCAGCTGGGCTTCGAGTTCGGCACGTTCACCGACCGGTTCCACCGCCTGGAGGAGTCGCTGGCGATCGTGCTGCCGATGCTCCGCGGCGAGCGCCCCACGTTCTCCGGCGAGTGGTACCGGGCCGAGCAGGCGATGAACGAGCCGCGCCTGCGCGACGACCTGCCGCTGCTGATCGGCGGGGCCGGCGAGAAGAAGACGTTCCACTACGCGGCCCGCCACGCCGACCACCTCAACATCATCTGCAACGCGTCGGACGTGCCCCGCAAGCTCGACGCGCTCGCGCAGCGGTGCGAGGAGGAGGGCCGGGACCGCTCGACCCTGGAGACCAGCTTCCTCGGCTTCGTCATCGTCGACGAGGACGGCGACGCGGCGCGCCGGATGGGCAAGGAGCTGCTCGCGTCCCGGGGCGTCGACCTCGACACGGCGGACGAGGAGACCCGCCGGGCCGCCACCGACCGGCTGTTCATCGGCGCGCCCGAGGACGTCGCCGAGCAGGTCAAGACCCGCGTGCTCGACGCCGGGATCGACGGCTTCGTGTTCAACATGGTCACCAACGGGCACGTCCCTGGCGCCGTGGCGATGGCCTGCGAGGCCCTGCGGCCGCTGGTCAAGGCCTGAGCGCCGGGCTGACGGTGTGGGGGCGGCGGTCGGACCGAACGACCGCCGCCCCCACCCGCTCCGCCGCCGTCAGGCCGGTTGGGCCTCGGCGGTGCCGACCGGCGCCGCGGCTGCCTCGGGTGCGGGCTGCCGGACGCCGTTGAGCCACACGCTGAGCGCCGCGATCGCGCAGCCCAGCACGCTCGACAGCACGGACACGATCAGCGCGCCGATGACGTAGACGTACTGGTTCGGGCTGTGCCCGACGTAGCCGGTGTCGCCCATCCCGGTGAAGACCGCGCCGAGCGTCAGGGCGATCCCCGTGAAGTACGCCAGGGACGAGGTCTGGACGAGCTCGGAGAACCTCATCCACCACACGACCACGCAGAACCCGACGAAGTAGGCGAGCGTCACCGGCACGATGAGCGCACCGTTGTCGAAGGTCCACCGGGGCGTCGTGATCCACGAGGACAGCGCCAGGGCGAACATGTGCACCAGGGCGCCTGAGGCCGCGCCGCCGGCGTAGGCCGGCAGGAGTCGCTTCGCGGCCTGCGGGGTGCCGCCCATGGCGAGGTACACACCCCAGACGGTGAACGCGATCCAGAGCACGAGGTTGAAGCCCTTGAGCAGCAGCCCGAAGGGCAGGGCGACCACCACGGTGATGCCGACGGCGAGCCACAGCGGCATGCGTCGAACCTGAGCGGGCATCGGGGTCTCCTCTCCTCGACCTGTCGCTCAGCCCTTGAGGGTGGCCACGACGTGGCGTCCGGCGACCCGGCCCGAGGCGTGGGAGAAGCCGTTCGCCGTGCCGGGCACGTCGAGGTTGTACGTGTCGCCGAACAGCCCGGACGCCTCCATGCCCACCGCGTACAGGCCGGGGATCGGCGTGTAGTCGCGGTCGACCACCTGCAGGTTCCCGTTGACCCGGATCCCGCCGCACGACACCAGCACGCTCGCCGCCATGTTGATGGCGTAGAACGGCGCCGTGCTCACCGGCCGCAGGAAGCGCGCGGGCTTGAAGAACAGCGGGTCCTCGCCCTTGTCGCAGGCCGTGTTGTACTCCTCGACGGTTGCGGTGAGCACCTCGGGGTCGAGCCCGACCTCGCGGGCGAGGTCGTCGATCGTGTCGGCCTTCCAGGCCCGGCCGATCGCGACGTCCTCGTCCAGCTCGGCCTGCAGGTGGTCGAGCTTGGCGTGGAACGGGATGAAGTCGCCCAGGCCGATGTCCGAGCCCTCGACCATCAGGTGGGTGACGGTCGCCTGGTCGATGATCGCGTAGACGGTCGCGTCCGGCTGCTTCGCCATGGTGTTCCCGGAGTCCGCGAAGCTCATCGCGACCTCCTCGCTGGCGAACCGGCGAGCGGTCTTGTTGACCCACAGCACGGGCTGAGACCCGGCGCCCGAGGAGTGCGAGGTCAGCATCTTCTCCCGCGCGCACGCGGCGATCATCACGGTGCCGAGCGCCTCGGTGTCCGCGCCGGCCTGGAGCGCCATGGCGAGCCCGTCGCCGGTGTTGGCCGTCGGCACGCACTGGTACATGGCGTGCGCGGTGCGCGGGAACCACGAGTACTTCGCGACCAGGTCCGGGTTGTTGCCGAACCCGCCCGAGGCGAGCACGACGGCCTTCGCCGCGATCCGCAGCGTCTTGCCGTCGGAGTCCTCGGCGACCACGCCGGTGATCGCGCCGTCCTCGATCACCAGCCGCTTGGCCGGCGTGGAGGTGAAGATCTCGACACCCGCGTCCTCGACGGCCGTGAGCAGGACCTCCTGGCACCGGGCGCCCAGGCCCTCGGGGCGGTGGAAGGTGTACAGCTCGTACGGCTGGTCGTAGGCGTAGATCGACACGTCCGTGTAGGTGATGCCCAACGACGTGTACAGGTCGATGGTCTCGGCGGTGTTCTCCACCTGCACCCGGACCACGTCCGGGTTGGCGCGGTGGTGGCTGTAGTCGGTGTACCGGCGGAAGCCCTCCTCCTTGGTGGGGAAGTGCGCGCCGGGGGCGTCGGGTACGCCGCGAGCCTTCTGCTCGCTGGACTCGAAGGCGGCGGTGCCCTCGGCGTACACCGAGGTCCCGCCGGTCTCGGGCAGCTTCTCCAGGATGGCGACCGTCAGGCCGCCCTGGGCCGCGGCGAGCGCCGCGGACTTGCCGGACGCGCCGGAGCCGATGACGACGACGTCGTACTCGGCGTCGATGGGGAGCGAGGTGTCACTCACGATGTTCTCTCCGTTGGTTGTCGTGCTCGTCTGTGGGGTGGTGGCGGGGCTCAGTGCGCGGTCTGGCCGGCGTCGAGCGGGTAGATCCCGCCGGTCATGAACGAGCCCATGTCCGACGCGAGCAGCATCACCAGGCCGGTGATCTCGTCCGGCGTGGCGACCCGGCCCTGGGCGTTGAAGGACTTGACCACCTCGGCCATCTCCGGGTCGTCCAGCCAGAACTGGGTCATCTCGGTGGCCACGAACGCCGGTGCGATCGCGTTGATCCGGATGCCCTGCTTGGCGTACTCCAGCGCCGCAGCCTTGGTCAGGCCGGCCACGCCGTGCTTGGCCGCGACGTACGGGGCCATGCCGGGGTCGGCCACCAGGCTGACCACCGAGCCGTTGTTGATGATCGACCCGCCCCCGGAGGCGAGCATCGCCGGGATCTCCGCCTGCATGCACAGGTAGACGCCGCGCAGGTCCGCGCCGATGACCCGGTCGAACTCCTCGATGCTCTGCTCGGTCAGCGGCGCCGTCGCGGGCACCACGCCGGCGTTGTTGAACGCGATGTCGAGGCGGCCGTAGGTGTCGACGACGGTCCGCACCAGGTTCTGGACGTCCTCGGGGGAGGCGACGTCGCCGCGCACGAAGGTCGCCTCGCCGCCGAGCTCCCTGATGCGCAGCAGGGTCTCGTCGGCGCCGGTGCGGCCGTTGACGACGACCTTCGCGCCGTTGCGGGCGAACGCCACCGCGGCGGCCTGGCCCATGCCCGAGCGGCCACCGGTGACCAGCGCCACCTTCCCGGTGAAGTCGAACGCGTCGTGGTTCACGCCTGCTCCTTCCTCGGGCGGCCCCGATCGGAGCGACCCGACAGCTCAGTGAGCGGACGGCGGGTCCCCGTCGTCCCGGCTCTCAGCCAAGCCGTCGGCAGGTGTGGGCACGTAGACCCGATCCGCCCGGTCCGGTGGCCGATCGGCCACTTCCGGCGGGACCCAGGACCTACTCGGCGAAGCCCTTGCGCAGGCCGAGCACGGCGACCTGGACGCGGTTGCGGGCGTGCAGCTTGATCATGGTCGTGCCGAGGTACTTCTTCACGGTGCCCTCGCTCAGGTGCAGGGCGTGGCCGATCTCGGCGTTGGACAGGCCCTCGACGAGGAGCCCGAGGACCTGACGTTCGCGCAGGGACAGCCGGGGTGCGCCGAGCGAGCCGGCCGGCGAGGTGTGGCCCGGTGAGCTCAGCTCGGTGAGCACCTTGGCGGCGATCGTGGGGGAGAGCACCGTCTCGCCGGCGACCAGGCTGAGCAGCGCCTCGTGCAGCCGGTCCGCGGACTCGTTCTTGGACAGGTAGCCGTGCGCGCCGTTGCGCAACGCCTGGTAGACGTCGTGCCCCAGCTCGGAGACCGTCAGCATGGCGACGCAGGTCTGCGGCTCGACCGCGGCGATCGCCCTCGTCGCCTCGACGCCGCCCATCGGCTCCATCCGCACGTCCATCAGGACCAGCCGCGGGTGGCGCTCGGTGCACAGCCGGACGGCCTCCTCGCCGTCGGCGGCGCACCCCACGACCTGGAACTCCGGCCAGCGCTGGAGCAGCGAGCACAGGCCGTCCCGGAACAGCGCGTGGTCGTCGACCACGAGCACCGTGATCGGGGTTCGGGTCACGTCGGCACCCCCGCGGGGGCGGTGAGGAAGTCGGTGTGGCGGACCGGTGCCTCGGCGACCACCAGCGTGCCGCCGCCCGGGCGCGGGCCGAGCCACAGGTCGCCGTCGACCTGGTCCATCCGCTCGGCCATGATCCGGAGCCCGAGGCGCGAGTCGGGCAGCGAGCTCGGGTCGAACCCGTTGCCGTCGTCCTCGACCTCCAGGCGCACCAGCACGTTGGAGACCACCAGGCGCACCACGACGGTCGAGGCATCCGCGTGCAGCCGGACGTTCGCCAGTGCCTCTTGGAGCACCCGGACCAGCTGGGCGGCGATCGGCAGCGGGACGGTGTCGTCCTTGAGGCCGGTGGTGAGCTCGAGCTCGACCGAGCCCTCGTACTGCTCCCGGAAGCTGTCCGTCAGCGCCCTGACCTGCCGGACCAGCCCGATCTCCGCGGCGTCCGCGCGCAGGCCGAGCATCTGGTGGCGCAGGGAGTGCTTGAGGACGGTGGTCAGCTGCTTGAGCTCGTGGAGGTCGGACGCGAGCTGATGGTGGTCGCCGTCCTTGAGGTCCATCTCGGCCACGTCGGCCTTGAGGCCGAGCAGCGCGACCTGCTGGGACAGGTCGACGTGCAGCTCGGCGGACAGTCGGCGGCGCTCCTCGAGCGCGCCGAGCTCGCGCTCGCGGCCGGTGACCTCCCAGCGGTACACGGCGTTGCCCAGGATCCGGCCGGCTGCGGCGAGGAACGCGCTGCGGGCGGGCGTGAGCTCGTACGGCTCGTCGAAGGACAGCAGCACGGCGCCGAGGTGACGGCCGTCCGCGTGCACCGACACGACGATCGCGTGCTCGCCGAGCCAGTCCCGGTAGCCGTCCGGCAGCGACGTCCAGCCCTCGTCGTGGAGGTGGTCAGCGACCGCGACGGGCCACTCCCTGGGCGTGATCCACGGCGGGCGGATGTAGCGGCTCGGCGGTGCGAGCGTGGCCCACTCCTCGCCGATCTCGGCGAGCTGTTCGGGGCTGGCGACCATCACGAGCCGGTCGCCGACGGCGTTGAGCAGGCACACCGGGTGCAGCCGTGCGCCGGTGATCCGACCGATGATCGCGGCGGCGTCGATGAGCGAGTCCATCCGGTCGCGGGACCAGATCAACGTGTCGTTGATCCGAACCAGCTCAGCGAGCAGGACGCCGTCCTCGGCCACGTCCCGATGCTAGGCATGCCTTGATCACACGAGTAGGGACGGAAGGCTGGGGCGGCGCACGCCGTGCCCGGTACGCGACCCGGCCGACCCCGTGCGGAGCCGGCCGGGTCGCAGGCGTCGTGGGTCAGCCCAGACCGGTGCTGATCGCGCTGATCAGCTCACCGTTCGAGGTGTCGCCGGAGAGCTCCCAGAAGAACGCCCCGCCGAGGCCCCGCTGGTTGGCGAAGCTCATCTTCCCGCCGATGGTCGACGGGGTGTCGTAGCTCCACCACTGCCCGTTGCAGAACGCGTAGGCGGTGCCGCCGACGGTCCCGGTGGGCGGGCAGGTGTTCTTGAGGACCTTGTAGTCCTCGATGCCGGCCTCGTAGGTGCCCGGAGCCGGGCCCGTCGCACTGCCCCCGGCGGCCGCCTGGGTCACGCCGGTCCAGCCGCGCCCGTAGAACCCGATGCCCAGGAGCAGCTTGTCCGACGGGATGCCGATGGACGTCAGCTTGTCGATCGTCGCCGTCGAGTTGAAGCCCGCGATCGGCTCGTTGGCGTACGAGGTGAGCGGCGAGTGCGGTCCCGTCGGTCCGGTGGCGTTGAACGCACCGTTGTAGTCGTACGTCATCGGCATGAAGAAGTCGACGTACGGCGCCGCGCCGGCGTAGTCAGCGGCGTCGATCTTGCCGCCTGCGGTGCCGTCCGCCGTGATCGCAGACGTGACGAGGTCCGAGCCGAACTCCTCGCGCAGGGCACGCATCAGGTTCGGGTAGGCCTCACGGCCGCTGGTGTCGCACGAGGCGCCACAGCTGTTCGGGTACTCCCAGTCGATGTCGATCCCGTCGAACACGTCGGCCCAGCGTGGGTCCTCGACGAGGTTGCGGCAGGACTGCGCGAAGGCCTGCGGGTTCGCCGCGGCCTGGGTGAAGCCGTTCGACCAGGTCCAGCCGCCGAACGACCACAGCACCTTCAGGCCGGGGTGCATGGCCTTGAGCTTGCGCAGCTGGTTGAAGTTGCCGCGCAGCGAGCCGTCCCAGGCGTCCGCGACGCCGTCGACGCTCTGGTCGGCGGTGAAGGCCTTGTCGTAGTCGGCGTAGGAGTCGCCGATGGTGCACTGGCCGTTCTGGACGTTGCCGAACGCGTACACGATGTGGGTGAGCTGGTCGGCCGAGCCCGAGGTCTCGATGTTCTTGACCGTGTAGTTGCGGGCGTAGATGCCCCACTCGGTGAAGTAGCCGACGACCCGTCCGGTGCCGTCACCCGGTGTGGGCAGCTCCGTGGGATCCGGCGGGTCGGTGGGGTCCGGCGGGTCGGTCGGGTCGGCGCCGGAGCAGGCGCCCTGGTCCTCCCAGACGCCGGAGCCGGCGGTGCTGGGCGCCTCGCCCTGGGTCCACCATCTGGCCCGCCACGTGTGGTCGGCGTAGGTCACGAGTGCACCGCCGGTGTAGACGGCTGCGGCGTCCCATGCCACGGCCGCGCAGGTGGTGGGATCGGGCGTACCGGTGTCGGAGCAGGTGCCCAGGTCCCGCCACACGCCCCACTCACCGGTGGTGCCGGGCTCCTCGCCGAGCGTCCACCAGCCCGCCGACCAGCTGTGTCCCACGTGCGTGACGACCGTCCCGCCGGTGTACACGGTGGCGGCGTTCCACGCCTCACCTGCACAGGTGGTCACGGCCATCGGCACGGTGCTTCGGGCCTGCGCGTCGAGCGCGCCGGCGACCGGGACGATCGCGGTGATCGCGAGCGCGATCACGCCGAGTGCTGCACGAATCCTTCTCATCGGTCCTCGTTCTCTGTGTGGTCCGGCGCCGGCAGCGGTGCCGGTGCCCGGGCGTCGAGCCCTGATCACGTCGAAACGGCCCCCTGCGGCCGTGGCGTCTGCCCTGATCACCCCCTGATCGGCAGGTACCCGGCGGCGGACCCCGCCGGGAGCGCTGGTCGGGCGCTTGCGCCCGTCGTTCCCCCTGACCTCCCCCGGAGCGCTCACGGAGCCGTCGATCGATGGACGGGCCCAATTTGTGAGGAAGGTGTACTAATTACGACAGCATACCCGAGCAGGTGGCCGTGCGGGGTGCGTTCGCGGCGGTCGCCAGGTTCTCGTGGACGTTCCCGTAGGCACTACTCAGTGTTACTATCTACCGGTAGTCAGCGACAGTGAGTAGTGCGGGAGGCGGGCCGTGAGCAGGCAGATGACCGAGCCGGGGCTTCCTCGCTGACCGGAGCGAACGACTTCACGACCAAGGGAGATGACCGTGCACGTCTCGAGGCTCACCTCGAAGGTGATCGGGGACAAGACGACCACCGCCGACCAGGCGCCCGCGATCCGGGTCCGCGGCCTGACCAAGTCGTTCAAGGACCTCGAGGTCCTGCGTGGCGTCGACCTCGACGTGGCGCGGGGGAGCATCGTGGCCCTGCTGGGCTCCAACGGCGCCGGCAAGACCACCGTCGTGCGCATCCTGGCCACCCTGCTGCGCGCCGATGGCGGCAGCGCGAGCGTCAACGGCTTCGACGTCGGTGCCCAGGCCGCCGACGTGCGCGCGTCCCTCAGCCTCACCGGCCAGTTCGCGGCCGTCGACGAGATCCTCACCGGGCGGGAGAACCTGGTGCTGGTCGCGCGACTGCGGCACCTGGGCGACCCGGGCGCGGTCGCGGACGCGATGCTCGAGCGGTTCTCGCTCACCGACGCCGGCGGGCGGCGGGTGTCGGAGTACTCCGGCGGCATGCGGCGACGGCTGGACCTCGCCATGAGCCTGGTCGGCGAGCCGCCGGTGATCGTGCTCGACGAGCCGACCACCGGGCTCGACCCCCAGGCGCGTCTCGAGGTGTGGCAGGCCGTGCGTGAGCTCGCCGCCGCCGGCACGTCGGTCCTGCTCACCACGCAGTACCTGGACGAGGCGGAGCAGCTGGCCGACCGGATCGCCGTCCTGCACGGGGGGCGCATCCTCGTCGACGGCACGCTCGCCGAGCTCAAGGCGCTGCTCCCGCCGGCCACCGTCGAGTACGTCGAGAAGCAGCCGACCCTCGAGGACGTCTTCCTCGCCCTCGTGGGTGACACATCAGCCGGCCTCGGTGCCGGCGCGGACGAGTAGGGGCCCCGCGATGACCACGCGAACCTTCCGCGACACCACCGTCCTGCTGGGGCGGTCCCTGCGCCACGTGCTGCGCAGCCCGGACACCATCATCACGACGGCGATCATGCCGATCGCGATGCTGCTGCTGTTCGTCTACGTGTTCGGCGGCGCGATCCGGGCGGGGTCACAGCCGTACGTGGACTACCTGCTGCCCGGGATCCTGCTCATCACGATCGCGTCGGGCATCTCCTACACCGCGTTCCGGCTGTTCCTGGACCTCAAGGACGGGATCTTCGAGCGGTTCCAGTCCATGCCGATCGCCCGGCCGTCGGTGCTCTGGGCGCACGTGCTGACCTCGCTGGTCGCGAACCTCGTCTCGCTCGCGGTGGTCGTCGGGGTCGCCGTGCTCATGGGGTTCCGCTCGCAGGCCGGGCTCGCGGCGTGGCTCGCGGTCGCCGGGATCCTCGTCCTGTTCACGCTCGCCCTGACCTGGCTCGCGGTGATCGCGGGCCTGTCCGCGAAGACGGTCGACGGCGCGAGCGCGTTCGCCTACCCGCTGATCTTCCTGCCCTTCCTCAGCTCGGCGTTCGTCCCCACCGACACGATGCCGGCCCCGGTGCGCGCCTTCGCCGAGCACCAACCGGTGACGTCGATCGTGGATGCGATCCGCGCGCTGTTCGCCCAGCAGCCGGTCGGCGGGGCGATCTGGGTCGCGCTGGCGTGGTGCGCCGGGATCCTGGTGGTCGCGTACGGGCTGGCGATGCTCGCCTACCGGCGTCGGATCGCCTAGCGGTCCGCCTCCTGTGGCCGCGGCGGCCGCACGGGGTCACCATGGGGAGGTCCGCAACGGAGCGACGGGGGTCCGCATGAGCGTGTACCGAGTGATCGACGTCATCGGGACGAGCAGCACCTCGTGGGAGGAGGCGGCGGCCGAGGCCATCCACACCGCGGCGGGCTCGCTCCGCGACCTGCGGGTCGCGGAGGTGGCCAAGCAGGACATCGTGGTCGGGGACGACGGCGGCCTGGTCTACCGCGTGCGGCTCCAGCTGTCGTTCAAGTACGCGCCGGGGTCCTGAGCCCGTCACGCGAGCACGACGACGACGGCGAGCCCGGACACGGCCAGGAAGACCAGCGCCGAGCCGAGCACGAACCGGCCGTCGCGGGACGCGAGGACCGCGAAGCCCACCCGTGACTCGCGCACATAGCGGTGCCGGGATGCAGCCGCCAGGGCGCAGATCAGCCCGACGCTCACCAGGGCGCTGCCGAGCGCGCGGGCCGGGTGCGCGCCGGCCAGCAGGGCCACGAGCGCCGTGGAGAGCGTGCCGAGACCGATCAGGGTGATCGCGCGCTGCAGGTGCTGGCGCTCGAAAGGCTGCTGGCGTCCCCAGACACGTCCGGGGGGCGGGGCGGCCATGCCGGTCAGCCCGTGGGGGTCGCGACGAGCAGCCAGACGCCCGCGCCGACGAGGAGCACGGCGAGCAGGCCCAGCAGGGGCACCCCGAAGCCCGGCAGGGGGCGTCGCAGCCGCAGCGCGCGCTCGGTCGACCACCAGCGCCGCACCCCGAGGGCGCAGGTCGCCACGGCGAGGACGACCAGGCCGAGGGCCAGGCCTTCGCTCGCACCGCCGGGGTGGTCCTGGTAGAGCCGGTCGACCGCCACCGCGGCGGCGAGCAGGGTCAGGGCCAGGCGCAGCCAGGCGAGGTAGGTGCGCTCGTTGGCCAGTGTGTACAGCGGGTCCGGCTCGCTGCCCGCGTCGAAGACGCCGTGCGGCACCCGCGGCTGTGCCGGCCGGCCCTCGAAGTCCATCACCTCGTTGTCCGCCACCTGGTCACGGTAGACCGGGGGAACGGACGCTGCGCCCCGGGCCGTGTGAGCGCTGCCCACCGGCTCACCGCCCTGGCCGGTGAGCGTCAGGGCACGTTGGCCCCGCCGTTGACGTTGATGACCTCGCCCACGACGAAGCTGGACTCCGGCGAGGCGAGGAACACGTAGGCGGGCGCCTGCTCCACCGGCTGGCTCGTGCGGCCGAGCCATGACGACTCACCGAAGCCGTCCAGCTTCTCGGCGGGCTGCCCGTCGGAGACCTGCAGCGGTGTCCACACCGGCCCGGGCGCGACGGCGTTGACGCGGATGCCCCGGGGTGCGAGGTCGGCGGCCAGCGCCTTGGTGAAGCCGATGATGGCGAACTTGGTCGACGCGTAGTTGATGATCATCGGCGACGGGTTGTAGCCCTGCACCGACGTGCTGTTGATGATGGTCGACCCCGGCGGCAGGTGCGGCAGGGCGTCGCGGGTGATCCAGTTCATCGCGTACAGGTTGGTCCGGATGGTGCGGTCCAGGTCCGCCTCGTCGAGCTCGTCGAAGGTCTGGTGGTACACCTGGTGAGCGGCGTTGTTGACCAGGATGTCGAGCCCGCCGAGGCCTGCCACCGCATCGGCCACGAGACTGCGGCAGACCTCTCGGTCGCGGATGTCGCCGGGCAGCAGCACGCAGGTCCGGCCCGCGGCGCGGACGTGCTCGGCGATGGCATCGGCGTCCACCTGCTCCTCCGGGAGGTAGGACAGCGCGACGTCGGCCCCCTCGCGGGCGAAGGCGATGGCCACCGCCGCACCGATGCCGGAGTCGCCGCCGGTGATGAGCGCCTTGCGACCCGGCAGACGGCCCGTCCCGCGGTAGGTGGTCTCGCCGTGGTCGGCCTTGGGGTCGAGCTCGGCGTCGAGGCCGGGCAGCGGCTGCCACGAGGCGTGCGGCTTGATGTGGGCGTGGCGCTCGACGGGGTTGTCGAACGTGAGCTGGTCGCTGGACATGGCGATCTCCTTCGCAGGGGGCCGGCTCGACCCGTCGTCACGCGGCGCCGACGCCCTCGCGAGCGCCGTCGCTCTGGTGCGCCGACGATAGTGGAGAACGTTTTCGATGGCATCAGGGGGACCGACACCCGGGCGCCCCGATGGCCCGTTCGGGCCAGCGGCCGCCCGGCGAAGATGGCCGGTCCTGCCGACGCGCGGACCGGCGCCCGGAGCCGAGGGTTGACCCAGACGCCCCGCACTCGGCGGGGCCACGGGCACGAGGAGCTCGAGATGCCGTTCATCCAGGTCAAGGTCATCGAGGACGTCTTCACCGAGGACCAGAAGCAGCAGATCGTCCGGACCCTCACCGACGCGATGGTGAGCATCGAGGGCGAGAACATGCGCCCGGTGACGTGGTGCGTGGTCGAGGAGGTCCGCAGCGGCAGCTGGGGGATCGCCGGCAACCCGCTCACCACGGCCGACGTCAAGGCCCTCGCGGCGGGCGTGAGCGCCTGACGTCCACCTCGCCGTGCCGGCCGGACGGGAGCCCTCGGGGAGCCCGCCCGGCCCGGCGTCGCCATACTGAGGAATGGCCTCCTTGGAGTCGGCGCTGACGGCACTCGACGCAGGCGCGTGGCACCTGGCCCGGGACGCCTTCCGGGCCGTCGCCCAGGAGTCCGACGACCCCCGCGCCCACGAGGGGCTGGCCCAGGTCGCCTGGTGGCTCGACGACGCCGACACCTGCGTGGGCGCGCGCGAGGCGGCGTACCGCCGGTACCGCGAGCTCGGCGACCCGCTCGGGGCGGCGCGGGCCGCGACCGCCCTGGCGTGGGACTCGCTGCTGTTCGGCCATGGCGAGTCCGTCGCCCTGGGATGGTGGGGCCGTGCGGGCTCGCTCCTCGCCGAGCTCGACGAGCAGCCCGAGCACGGCTGGCATGCGGTGCGGGAGGCGGAGCTCGCCATCGAGGTCGGCCACGACCCGACCCGAGCGTTGGCGGCGGGGGAGCGGGCGGTAGCCGTCGCGAGACGCCTCGGTCTGGGAGACCTCGAGGTCGTCGGCCTGGCGCTGCAGGGCCTCGCCATGACGTACGCCGGGGACGTCGAGGAGGGCATGGCGCGGCTGGACGCCTCGGTGGCGGCGGCGACCTCGGGTGACGTGCCGGACCCGATGTGGATGGGGAAGGTCTGCTGCTGGCTCATCGTGGCCTGCAACCAGACCAAGGATGCGACGCGGGCGGCGGACTGGTGCCGCCGGGTGGAGGCCATCTGCACCGAGCGCGACCTCGCCCCCCTGTTCAACGTGTGCCGCATCCAGTACGCGTCGGTCCAGGTGGCGCGAGGCGCGTGGCCGGAGGCCGAGCGCGAGCTGGTGACGGTGCTCGACCGGCTCTCGTCGTCGCGCCGGGCCTCGCGGCTCGAGGCAGTGGTGCAGCTGGGCGAGCTGCGTCGCCGCCAGGGGCGGCTCGACGAGGCCGAGGGCCTGTTCACGCAGGCCGAGTTCCACCCGGCGGCCATCGCGGGCCGTGCCCGGATGCAGCTGGCCGGGGGCGACCCGGCGGGCGCGTGGGCCACGATCCGAGGCCTCATGGAGCGCCTGCCCCGCCAGACCCGGTTGGCGCGGGCCGACGTGCTGCTCGCCGCCGTCCTCGTCGCCCAGGCCGCCGGCGAGGACGAGGCGGCGCGTGACTTCGCGGCCGAGCTGCGCCGGACCGCGGAGCTCACCGGCACCGACTCGCTGATGGCGACCGCGTCGGCGGCCGAGGCCGCGCTGGCGCCACCGGATGCCGCCGTGCCGCTGCTGACCGAGGCGGTGCGGAGGTTCAGCGCGGCGAACCTGCGGTTCGACGAGGCCCACACCCGGCTCGCGCTCGCCGAGGCGTTCCTGGCGACAGGTGACCGGGCAGCGGCCCGGCACCACCTCGCGTCCGCGACGGAGGTGTTCGAGGAGCTCTCCGCCGCGGAGGACCTTGCCCGCGCTCGCCGGCTCGCCGACGCCGCGGGCACCAACAGCGGCCCGCTCTCGCCCCGCGAGCGCGAGGTGCTACGGCTCGTGTCGCGCGGGATGAGCAACCCGGAGATCGCGGCGTCGCTGGTCCTCAGCGAGCACACCGTGCACCGTCACGTCGCGAACATCCTCACCAAGCTCGACCAGACCTCGCGCACCGGGGCTGTGGCGTACGCCCTCCAGGTGGGGCTGCTCTGACCGGGCGCCGGGGCTGCGGGTGACCGGCGCGCGGGCCCTCAGGCGCGCCGGCTCGGCCGGCTCACAGGATCCTGCCCTCGATCACTTCCGGGCCCGACCCGTCGGCACCCGCGCCACCGCCAGGCCCCGTCATCCGGTCCACGAACCTGTTGACCCGGCCGCGCACGACCAGGCCGCCGATCACGGCGACGACGCCCACCGCGACCAGGGTGGCGCCGAGCGCGATCGCGATGCCCGCCAGACCGGCTGCGGGTTCGAGCAGGAACACCACGCCCAGCACGAGCTGAGCGAGGGAGAGCACCACGAGCGCGGCCCGGCTGCGCTGCGCGCGGCCCGAGAAGAGCACCGCGGCGTCGCCGGCGGCGCCGATCAGGAGCCCGATCCCGATGGCCCAGCCGAGGATGGTCTTGGACCCCGAGATGTCGACCAGTGCCGCCACGCCCGCGACGGCCAGGAGCGCCCCGGTGAGCGCGGTGAGCGCGCGCCGCCCGGCGGGCCAGACCGCCATCGCCAGCCCCAGACCCAGGCGGCCGATCCCGGTGACCACCAGCCACAGGGCGACGACGACGGTCAGCATCGTGACGGTCGCTCCGGGCGCGGCGAGCAGCAGACCGCCGCAGGCCGCGACGAGCACCCCGATGACGATGAGCGGCACCCAGGTGATCGCGGCGGCGGACCGCATGGCTGCGGAGTCGGAGGTCACGGCACGAGCCTAGGCGCGCCGGCTCCGAGGGTCGCGCCGGCCGGGCTCAGTGCACGGCGTGCGTGGCGAGGTACTCGACCGCGCCGTCCACCGTGACCACCTGGGCGTAGTCCTGCTCGGGCACCTCGATGCCGGTGGCCTGGTACAGCCCGATGGCGAGGTCGAGGATGTCCATCGAGTCCAGGTCGAACTGCTCGCGCAGGTCCTCCGAGGGCTCGACGTCGTCCAGGTCCACCTCGGGCGCCACCTGGCCCAGCACCTTCAGCACCGTGTCCCGCAGCTCCGCGTCGTCCATGGCAGCTCCTCACAGGTCGTCGGGTCGCTGGAGCAGGTCGTCGAGCGCGGCCAGGAAGGTCGCGCCGCGGCGCCCGTCGGTCGCTCGGTGGTCGGCCGCGAGCGTGGCGGTGAGCACGGGTCGCACGGTGAGCATCCCGTCGACGGCCCACGGGCGGTCGCGGACCCGCCCGAAGCCGACCATCGCGAGCTGGGGCGGGTTGATCACCGGGTACGCCACGTCGACGCCCTGGTCGCCGAGGTTGGTCACGGTGGCCGTCGGGTCGGCGTACTCCGAGGACCGGACCTTGCCGGCCCGCACCCGCGCGACCAGGTCGTGCAGCGCGGCCATGACCTCGGGCACGGTCAACTGGTCGGCGTCGTGGATCGCCGGGGCCACGAGCCCGCCGCCCCGCAGCGCGATCGCCACACCCAGGTGCACGTGCTCGGCCGGGCGGTGCGCGCCGTCGACCCAGTGCCCGTTGAGCTCCGGTACCGCGCGCAGGGCCGACGCCGTCGCCTTGAGCTGGAGCGCGGCGACCAGCACACGCTCGGTCACCGGCACCGACGCGTTGTGCGCCTCGAGCCAGTGGGTCGCGCGGGCCATGTCGACGTCGGCGGCCAGGTAGTAGTGCGGGATCTCCCGCTTGGACCTGGCCATCGCCTCGGCGACGGCGTGCCGCATCGAGGCCTGGCGCTCGGCTCCGCTGCGTGGGACCACCGGGGCCACGGGGGCGGGCTCGTCGACGACGGCCGCGGTGTGCTCGGGCTCCGCGGTCCGGGCCGGTGCGGCGCTCGGGCTCGTGGCGAGCGCCGTGGCGTGCGCGGCGGCCTCGACGTCGCTGGTCGTCACGGCGCCGCCCGGGCCGGTGCCCGCCACGGTGGACAGGTCCACCCCGAGCGCAGCCGCGTGACGGCGGGCCAGGGGAGAGGCCGCGACGCGAGCGGTGCCCCGCGCGGCTGCCATCGCCGGGGCGGCCGGCGTCGCCGCGGGCTTGGTCCTCGGCTTGGCGGCCGGCTTCGTGCCTGCCTTCGGCGCGGGCTTCGTGCTCGCCTTCGCAGCCGGACGCGTGCGGGTCGCCGTCCGGCGTGGGACCGGTCCGGCCGCCTCGGCCACCTCCGCGATGACCGCGAGCGGGGTGCCCACCGGCACCCTCTCGCCCTCCTGCACCAGCAGCTCGGTGACGGTGCCGGTGTCGAAGGTCTCCACCTCGATCACGGACTTCTCGGTGTCCACCTCGGCGACCACCTGGCCTCGCTCGACGTGGTCGCCCACGCCGACCAACCAGCTGACCAGGGTGCCCTCGTCCATGTCGGCACCCAGCGACGGCATCCTGAACTCAGCCATGACCCATCAGCTCCCGGGTGGCACGCACCACGTCGTCCACCTGCGGCACCGCGGCCTGCTCGAGGTGCCGGGCGTAGGGGATGGGCACCTCGGCGCCGCAGACCCGCACGACCGGTGCGTCGAGCTCGTAGAAGGCGCCCTCGACGATCCGGGCTACCACCTCGGCGGACAGTCCACCGCTGCGCCAGCCCTCGTCGACCACGACCGCCCGGTGGGTGTGGCCGACCGAGGCGATGATCGTCGCGTCGTCCAGCGGGCGCAGGGTGCGCAGGTCGACCACCTCGGCGGAGATCCCGTCAGCAGCGAGCTCCTCGGCGGCGTCCATCGCGCGCGGCAGGGTCCCGCCGTAGGCGACGACCGTCACGTCGGTGCCCTCGCGGCGGACGGCCGCGTGGTCGATCTCGACCGGGCCGGCGTCGGCGGCGAGCTCCCCGGAGACCCCGTACATCGCGCCGTTCTCGAAGATCAGCACCGGGTCGGGGTCCTGCAGGGCGGTCCAGAGCATGCCGCGTGCGTCGGCCAGCGTCGCCGGTGCGAGCACCCGGATGCCCGGGATGTGTGCGTACCAGCCCTCCAGGCTGTGCGAGTGCTGCGCGGCCAGCTGGCGACCGGCTCCGGTGGTCATCCGGATCACCAGGGGCACGTTGAGCTGCCCGCCGGACATGTGCAGCATCGTCGCCGCGTTGTTCACGATCTGGTCCAGCGCGAGCAGGCTGAAGTTGACGGTCATCACCTCGACGATCGGGTGCATGCCGCCCAGCGCGGCCCCGATCCCGGCCCCGGTGAAGCCGGACTCCGACAGCGGGGTGTCGCGCACCCGCTCGGGCCCGAACTCCTCCAACAGGCCCCGGCTCACCCCGAAGCAGCCGCCGTACCGGCCGACGTCCTCGCCCATGAGGAACGCGGTGGGGTCCCGGTGCAGCGCGTCGCGCAGCGCCTCGCGGTAGGCCTCGCGGAACGTCATGGTCACGGTCGCGGGTGCGGCGTCCGCGGCGGTGGTCTTGCGTCCCTTCGTCGTCGCGGTCATCGCACGGCCCTCCGGTACACGTCGCGGGTGAGGTCCTCGACCGGCTCGAGCGTCCCTGCCTCGGCGAAGGCGACCGCGTCGTCGATCTCGGCGGCGACGTCGGTCTCGATCTGCTCCCGGTCGCTCGCGTCGAGCAGGTGGGCCTCCTCGGCCCGGGTCGCGAACGTCTCGATCGGGTCGCGCTCGCGCCAGCGCTCGACCTCCTCCTTGCTGCGGTAGAGCTCGGGGTCGTACATCGAGTGCGCGCGGAACCGGTAGGTGCGCAGCTCGAGGAACACCGGGCCGCCGCCCGAGCGCGCGATGTCCACGGCGCGCCGCCCCGCGGCGGCGCAGGCGACCACGTCCATGCCGTCCACCGCCCAGGAGGTCGCCTGGTAGGTCGAAGCCTTGAGGGCGAGGTCGGTCTGGGACTCCGACCGTGCGAGCGCGGTGCCCATCGCGTAGAGGTTGTTCTCGCAGCAGAACACCACCGGCAGCGACCACAGCGCCGCGAGGTTCATCGCCTCGTGGAACTCGCCCTCGGCGACCGCCCCCTCGCCGAAGAAGCACGCCGTGACCGCGTCGCGCCCGCTCATCGCGTCCGCCAGACCGAGCCCGACCGCGAGCGGCAGCCCACCGGCCACGATGGCGTTGCCGCCGTAGAAGCGCTGCTCGGCGTCGAACAGGTGCATCGACCCGCCGCGGCCGCGCGAGCAGCCCTCCACGACGCCGAACATCTCGGCCATGATCGACCGGGCGCTGACGCCGCGGGCCAGCGCGTGGCCGTGCTCGCGGTAGGTGGCCACCACGGCGTCGGTCGGCCGCAGCGCGCCCATGACGCCCGTCGCGACCGCCTCCTCGCCGATGTACAGGTGCAGGAAGCCGCGGATCTTCTCGGCGCTGTACAGCTCGACGCAGCGCTCCTCGAAGCGCCGGATCCGCACCATCTGGGTGAGCAGGCGCAGCGCCTCGTCGCGGTCCAGGTCCAGGCTCAGGTCGAGGGTGGTCATGTCGGCTCCTCTCCCTCCAGGGTGGAAAGGTCGCCGATCGGCAGGCCCAGCTCCCGGGCGCGCAGCAGGCGGCGCATGATCTTGCCGCTGCGGGTGTGCGGCAGGTCGCTGACGAAGGTGAGCTCGCGTGGCGCCACCGCGGCGCCCAGCCGCTTGCGGCCGAACCCGATCAGCTCGCGCTGCAGCTCGACCTCGGGCAGCACCCCGCGAGCGAGGACGACGAACGCCTTGACGATCTCGCCGGCCATCGGGTCGGGCAGGCCGATCACGCCGGCCTCGGCGACCGCCGGGTGCTCGAGCAGCGCCGACTCGACCTCGAACGGGCCGATCAGGTGGCCGGAGGACTTGATCACGTCGTCCGCCCGGCCCAGGAACCACACGTAGCCGTCCGTGTCGCGGGTGACCAGGTCACCGGTGCAGTACCAGCCGCCCTTGAAGCACGCCGCGTAGCGCTCCGGCTGGCCCAGGTAGGTGCGGAACATCGACGGCCAGCCGGGCTTGAGGGCGAGCTCGCCCTCGACGTCCGGGCCCACCTGCTCGACCTCGCCGTCGGTGACGACCACCCCGGCGGGGCCGCGGCGCAGCACGGCGATCTCGACGCCGGGCAGCGGGTGCCCCATCGACCCGGGGCGGATGTCGGAGGCGACCGTGTTGGCGATCATGATCCCGCCGGTCTCGGTCTGCCACCACGTGTCGTGGATGGGCAGCCCGAGGGCCTCCAGGCCCCAGCTGACCGCCTCGGGGTTGAGCGGCTCGCCCACGCTGGCCACGAACCGCAGCGCGTCGAGCCCCTCGATCCGGCCACCACTGGCGCGCATCAGCCGCCGGACCGCGGTCGGTGCGGTGTACCAGACCGTCACCCTCTCGTCGCGGAGGATCGCGTACCAGCGGTCGGCGTCGAAGTCGGCCTCGTCGACGATGCTCGTCACCCCACGGGACAGGGGCGCGATGATGCCGTAGGACGTGCCGGTCACCCAGCCGGGGTCGGCGGTGCACCAGAACACGTCGTCGGGGTGCAGGTCCAGGGCGAACCGGGCGGTCGCCTCGTGCATCACGACCGCCTCGTGCACGTGCACGGCACCCTTCGGGGTGCCGGTGGTGCCGCTGGTGAAGTGCAGCAGCGCGGGCGTCTCCGGGTCGGTGTCGGCGACGGCGTACTCGTCTGACGCCTCGGCCATCAAGGCGGCCAGGCTGAGCGTGCCGTCGGGGGTCTCGGCGTCAGCGGGGACGTCGACCAGCAGCACGTGGTCCAGAGAGGGCAGCCGGCCGCGCAGGCCCTCGACCTTGCGCGCATAGGCGGCCTTGGTGGTGACGAGGGCCTTGCCCTGGCCGATCTCGATGCGCTGGCGCACCGGCTCCGGGCCGAAGGCGGAGAACAGCGGGCTGGCCACACAGCCCGCCTTGAGCGTGCCGAGCACCGCGACGTACAGGTCCGGCACCCGCCCGCTGAGCACGAACACCACGTCGCCCCGGGTCAGGCCGAGGGTGCCGAGCACGTTGGCGAAGCGGTTGGTGCGGCGGCGCAGCTCGGCGTACGTGAGGTCCACGCGCTCGCCGTGCCGCCCGAGCCAGCGCAGCGCGACGTGGTCGCGGCGCGGGCCGGCGGCGTGCCGGTCCACGGCCTCGTGGGCGATGTTCAGCCCGGCGCCGCCGGGCAGGCCGTCGACCCAGGTGCGCGCCTCGTCCCAGCTGAACGGTGCGGGGTCGGGCGGCAGCAGCGGGGGGACCCGCCAGTCGGCCGGCGTCTTGTGGATCTGGGTGGGGGTCATCTCGGATCACCGCTCCCGGCCGCCACGACCACCGCGACGGCGTGTGTCTGGTCGTGCGGAAGGCGGCCGCGCCACGTCGACCACGTCGACGCCGACGGCGAACGGCCGCAGCCCGGCCCGGGAGCCGTCGACCGGCGGCTCGAGCGACCGGACACCTGCACTCATCGGACCCTCCGCGAGGGAGCCGTGCATCCAGCCTCCCCGTGTCAGAATGTCCTGTCAATCGTCCTTGGCCCCAGGTGCGGCCCGAACGGGCTGCGTGAGCAGAAGGAAGCGATCGCGATGGCCGCTCCGGTCGTCCTCTACCTCGTCGTGGCCGTCGCTGCACTGGCGGTCATCGGGCTCGTCGTACTGCGAGCGAGGCAGGCGCCGCCCTCCCGGCTGAGCCCGTTGACGGGTCTCGGGATGGCCCTCGTCGTGTCAGCCGTGGTGTTCGGCGAGAACCGCGTGATCGGCTACAGCCTGATCGGTGCGGGCGTGACCCTCGCGGTCATCGACATCGTGCGGCGCCGGCCCGGCACGGGCGACTCCGCCTAGCGCTGGTCCTCGCTGTCGGGAGCGCGGGCGTGGCACACGTGTTGCCGCGCGCGTTGGCGGAACGTCTGGAAGAAATGTCTCGACGGTTGTCGGATCCGGGCCGACCCGTTCGTTGCACGGGTGAGAGGCGGCCATCCGGGCCGCCGGACCGAGGAGCAGACGTGGCGCGATACCTGATCTCGTTCGACCGCGGGTGGATGCAGTTCCCCGAGGAGGACCTGCCCGACGTGGCCAAGGCGGCCCGTTCGGTGGCCCGCGAGGCCTTCGACGCGGGGGCACTCGTCTTCACCGGCGGGATCGGGGACGACGACCCGACCACGCTGGTCGGCGTCGACGGGACCGTGACCGACGGCCCGTACCCCGAGACCAAGGAGATGGTCGGCGGCGTCATGGTCGTCGACGTCCCCTCCCGGGACGATGCCGTCGCGTGGGCCAAGAAGGTCGCGGTCGCCTGCCGGTGCGCGCAGGAGGTCCGTGAGTTCCTGCCCGACCCGATGGTGGACGAGTTCCTCGGACGCTGAGCCCCGCCGACAGATGAAGGAGACCTGACATGCCCAAGTACCTGCTGTCCGTCTACGGACCCACCGAGCGCAACCAGTTCGGCGACTACCCCGACAAGGAGTCCATGCTCCAGGCGTTCGCGGACACCGGCGCCTTCAACGACAAGCTCGTCGCCGAGGGCTACTTCGTGTTCGCCGACGGGCTCGAGCAGGCGACCACCGCCACGGTCGTCGACGGCCAGGGCGACGAGCCGGTGTACACCGACGGCCCGTACCTGGAGGCGAAGGAGCACCTCGGCGGTTTCTGGGTCATTGAGGCCCCCGACCTGGATGTCGCGCTGCGGCTCGCCGCCGAGGGCTCGAAGGCCTGCCGCGGCAAGGTCGAAGTGCGCCCGTTCCACACCGAGCAGTCCATCAAGGCGATGCTCGACGCGTGAGCGTCGCGGAGGCGATCACCCGGGTCCACCGCGAGGAGTGGGCCCGGGTGGTCGCCGCCCTGGCCCGGCGGTTCGGCGACCTCGACACCGCCGAGGACGCCGCCGCCGAGGCCTTCGCGACGGCCGTCGAACGCTGGCCCCGCGACGGTGTGCCGCCCAACCCGGGCGCGTGGCTGACCACCACCGCCACCCGCAAGGCGATCGACCGCCTGCGCCGGGAGTCGAGCCGTGACGCCAAGCAGCGGGAGGCCCGGATGCTGGCCGACGACGGCCCGGCGGAACCGCCGGGCGTGATCGACGACGACCGGCTCCGACTGGTCTTCACCTGCTGCCACCCCGCGCTCGCTCCCGACGCCCGGATAGCCCTGACGCTGCGGATGGTCGGTGGGCTGACGGTGCCCGAGATCGCCCGCGCCTTCCTGGTGCAGGAGGCGACCATGGGACAACGCATCACCCGTGCCAAGGCCAAGATCAGGGCCGCGCACATCCCGTACCGGGTCCCCACGGCTGACGACCTCCCGGCACGCCTCGACGGTGTGCTCACGGTGCTGTTCCTGGTGTTCAACGAGGGTTACCTGGCCACCGGGGCCGGGACGGACCCGGTCCGTGCGGACCTCACCGGCGAGGCGATCCGGCTGACCCGCCTGGTGCGCGAGCTGGTCGACGACGATCGCGTCGGGCGGGGCGAGGTGACCGGGCTGCTGGCGCTCATGCTGCTCACCGAGGCGCGTCGCCCGGCGCGAGTCTCGGCGACCGGCGAGCTGGTCACCCTGGACGAGCAGGACCGCGGCGCGTGGGACCGCGACCTGATCGACGAGGGCCACCGCCTGGTGCGCGAGCGCCTCGCGGCCGTCGCGGCAGGGGGCCCGTCGCCGGGCCGGTACCAGCTGCTCGCCGCGATCAACGCCGTGCACACCGACGCCCGCGACGTGCGGGACACCGACTGGGCGCAGGTGGTGGCGCTCTACGACCGGTTGGTGCGCCTCGACCCGTCGCCGGTGGTCGCGCTCAACCGGGCGGTCGCCGTCGCGGAGCTGGACGGGCCCGAGGTGGCGCTGGCGCTGGTCGACCGGCTCCCGCTGGACGGGTACCACGCCTTCCACGCGACCCGGGCGGAGCTGCTGCGCCGGCTCGGGCGCGGGCGGGAGGCGCGCGAGGCGTACGACCGCGCGATCGACCTCGCCGGCAACACCGGCGAGGTCGCGTACCTGACACGGCGGCGCGGTCAGCTGGGAGGGGCGGGTGCGGGGTAGGGCGCGGGGGCCGATGGTCCCCGATCCGGCCGTGCGGTGTGGCGAGGATCAGGACGCGGTCGCAGCAGCCGGCCGGCACCCGAGGAGACCCATGACCGTCCCGCCCGGCTCGCCCGTCGCCGTCGCTCCCACCTGGCGTGTCCTGCCCGCCCGCCACCCGGCCGGGGCCGCCGTCCTCGCCTCGGCCGTCTACGTGGCGAGCCTGGCGCTGTGGCTGGCGCTGCCCTCGGCCCTGGGGGAGCCGACCGCGGGCTGGGTCGTGGTGCTCGGCATCGACCTGACCCGGGTCGTCGTCGCGGTCGTGATCCTCAGCGTCTGGGGGCTGTGGCGCCCGGCCGGCTTCCTCACCGCACCCACCTGGAAGCGGGTGGGACCGGCGCTGCCGCTGCTCGTGCTGCCGGCGTTGCCCGCGGTCTTCGGGGCGGGCCTCGCCGACCGGCCCGGCTGGAAGGTCGCGCTCGGGGTCTTCGGCGTGGCGACCGTCGCGTTCGGCGAGGAGGGCGTGTTCCGCGGGGTGGTGCTGCGGGTGCTGCTCGCGCGGGGGCTGCGACCTGCGCTGTTCGGGTCCGCGGTGCTGTTCGGGTTGATGCACCTGGTCAACCTCGCGAACGACAGCCCCCCGATCACCGTCGGGGCGCAGGTGCTCATGACGGTCGGGGTCGGCATCGGGTTCGGGGCCGTCGTGCTGGCCACCGGCACCATCTGGCCGGTGATCGTCGTCCACTTCCTGATGGACCTGGCCAACGCCGTCCAGGCTGCTGCCCCGACGGAGGACACCCGCGTCGCGACGGCCGACCTGCTGGCCAACGGCGCTGTCAACGTGGCGCTGGGCGCGCTCGCGGCGGGGTACGGGTTGTGGCTGGTGCGGCGGCGCGTGGGGCTGATCGCCGAGCTCGAGGTGGCCCCTGGCCCGGCCGACTGATCTGGGATCGAGCACCGCTCGGGGACCGTGCCCTGGACCTTCGAGGCCACCCTCCAGTTCGGAGCACTGGTCACCGCTCGCCCCGCGGTCTCGCGGGCGGGAGCTCCGCGAGACCGCGGCGCGGTCGGGCTGGGTCACGCGGTCAGCGGCACCAGGCGAAGAGGTCGGGGTTGGTCTTGTGCAGCTTGACCACCTGGCCGAGCGAGAGGTAGCTGCCCTCCGGCAGGTCCGCGAAGATGGGGCCGCTCGTGGGATCCGCCAGCGTCGAGTAGTCGATCTTCTTCTGGGCTGCGGCCTGGAGGAGGCCGAGGTCCTTGAGCGTTCCGATGCCGGCCTGGACGCACGCCGCGCCCTCGTTGGCCGGTGCGGCGGCGGCCGGCGCGGCCCCGAGACCTGCCCCCAGGGCGACGGCGGCGGTGACGATCGCGATCTTCTTCAGCATGGGACTCTCCGTCGTGCACGTGGGCCCGGCCTGTTCCGGACCTCGTGGCTGGTACGGGGGCGGTGGCCCCGACAGATGCAGCCGTCTTGCATGCTGGACGCGCGCTGTGCCATGCCCAGGTGTGGGGCGGCCCTTCCACGCTACGGTTGTCCCAGTACTCAGTGAGGCTGAGTAGTTGGGAGCCGACCTTGGGCAAGCAGATGACCGAGATGCTCAAGGGCACGCTGGAAGGCATCGTCCTGGCGATCGTGTCGGCCCGCCCGGCCTACGGCTACGAGATCACCGCGTCACTGCGCGAGCAAGGCTTCGCCGACATCGCCGAGGGCACCGTCTACGCGCTGCTGGTCAGGGTCGAGCAGCGCGGCCTGGTGGACGTGGAGAAGGTCCCGTCGGAGAAGGGGCCGCCGCGCAAGGTCTACTCGCTCAACGACGCGGGGCGGGAGCAGCTCGAGGAGTTCTGGCGGACGTGGAGCTTCCTCGCCGAACGCATCGACCGGCTCCACGAGGGAGGGGCGTGACATGGCCGCGAAGTGGATCGAGCTGTTCACGGGGTCGCTGGACCAGAAGAGGCGCTACCGGCAGAACAAAGCCCGCATCGACGCCCTGCCCGAGCCGTACGGCACCGTGGCCAAGGCGTTCCAGCGGTACTTCGTGTACTACGGCGGCGTCGTCGACGGCGAGACGGCCCTGACGATGATGGGCGACTTCGCCGACCTGTGGGAGCGCGCCGCGGCAGACGGCACGCCGGTGCGCATCATCGTCGGGGACGACCCGGTCGAGTTCGCCGAAACCTTCGCGCAGGCGTACACGGGCAAGCAGTGGATCGACAAGGAGCGTGCCCGGCTGGTCAAGGCGATCGAGGACGCCGCGCCGGGCGGGGCGGGCTGACCAGGGACGCGGTGCACCACGTCAGGTGCGCGTCCTCAGGTGCGCGCCGCCTCGGCGAGCCCCTCGTGATCGGCCGGCGCCGGATCCGCCGCGGACCGACCGGTGTAGGCCACGCCGAGCCTGAACACGGACCACAGCACACCGGTCACCGCGGTGGCGACCAGCGCCAGGCCGAGATCGGGCGCGAACAGCCCGATCGTGCGGATCGGTGCGCCGAACATGGTCGGCACCACGAAGAGGATGAACCACCCCGCGGCGAGCGTGGTGAGCAGCGGGAACCACAGGCTGAACAGGCCGGAGAAGCCCGCGCGTGACTTGGCGCGGATCGCGGAACGGAACCGCCAGGCCCAGGCCATGCTGAGCAGGTAGAAGATCGGTAGGAGCACCAGACCGAGGAACAGGGCCTTCTGGGACAGTCGGGAGCCCTCGCCGCCGTAATCGAGCCCCAACGCCGTGGCGGTGATGGCGTTGGCGAGCTGGGCCGTCTCTCCGAAGCCGAGTCCGCTCCCGCCGTTGACCAGCACGACGACCGCCTTGTTCCCGGCGGGGATCATCGTCGCGAGCGTCCCCACGCCGGGCGTCGACCCGGAGTGCCACACCCTCGCGTCACGCGGGTCCAGGTACCAGCCGAAGCCGTAGTACGGCGAGGCGGCGCTCGCCGGACGCATCATCTGCGCCTTGCCCTCGGCGCTCAGCACGTCGTCCTGGCCGTTCATCATCACCTGCAGGTAGCGCGCCAGGTCGTTGGCGCTCGCGACGACCCCGCCCGCCGGCGCTCCACCGCGGTCGGTCGAGTTCTCGGCCAGCGGCCGTTTGGTCCAGAACCACGGGGTGTGCCCGGTCGCCATGGTGTCGTGGATCTCGCCGTCGGACACGAAGCTGTTCGTCATCCCGATCGGCTCGAGGACGTTCGCCGCGATGTACGCCTGGTAGTCCTGCCCGCTGACGACCTCGACCAGGCGGCCGAGGACCAGGTAGTTGGTGTTGGAGTACTCCCACCTGACGCCGGGTGCGTAGGCCGGAGTCAGCTCAGCGATCCCGTCGACCCGGGTGCGCAGGTCGTCCTGGCCGGTGGTGGCGCCTGTGTGCGAGGAGTTGCCCTGCAGCGTCGAGAAGCCGCTGGTGTGGCTGAGCAGCTGCCGGATCGTGATGGCAGCCCCCGGCTTGCCCGAGAAGACGTCGAGGTACCGCGAGACCTCGGCGTCGACATCGACCTCGCCGGCCTCGACCAGCTGCATGACCGCCAGCGCGGTGAAGCTCTTGGAGATCGAACCGATCACGAACGGCGTGTCCGGCGTGACCTCGGTGTCGCCACCGGCCCTGACCACACCTCGCGCGCCGGCAGAGGTGACTTCGCCGTCGGCGACGACGGCGTAGGCCACGCCAGGCACGCCGGATGCAGCCATCTCACGGTCGATGACGTCCTCGATCGATCCGTCGGGCGCGCTCGCCGGCAGGCTGGCGACGAGGCCGAGAGCCAGGGTTGCTAGAAGGGTCCGCACCGTGTCGTCCTCCTCGGGCAAGCGCTCGGTGGTTAGGCGAGCCTATCCACACTCGCGTGGGCGGAACCGGCATCGGCCTGTGAGAGGCCCGGGACGCGCCGTGCGTCCGGCGTGAGCCCGGCCGGTCGCGCCTCGCCCCCAACCGACCTGCCCCGTCGCGCGTCTACCTGGTGGGGGTGTGGGACAGCGGCACGAGGGCGCGGTCGAGCGCTACCTGGCCCACGCGAGGAGCCGGTTGGGGCAGCAGGCGGGCCTTGGGGCCCGAGACGGATCGGGGAGGCAGGTGGGTGTCATGACGCGGATCGGGTCGGGCATGGCGTCAGGGGCGCTCCTGGTGGCCGGTGGTGTGCTCGCCCTGGCCGGATGCGGCAGCTCGAGCGTGCCGGTGGCCCAGGTGGTGCAGGTGACCGGCACGGAGGTCCTCAACCAGACCCGGGACGCGGTGTGCTCGGGCGATCCGTTGCCGCTGTCGGGCTTCGACTGCCCCACGCTGCGCGACGCGGCCTACACCGTCTACGACGACACGTCCGACGCGCGCGCCACGGGGCCCGGGGAGGCGGTCCTCAGCTGCGACATGACCGAGTCCGCCACCGCCGCAGGCTGGAGTGTCGTCGGGGAGTGCTGGGGCACGCGGTCCGTCACCAACGACGGCGGCTCGTGGCAGGGCACCTTCACCGGGACGACGACCTGGTCCTCGGACTCGCCGATCCACGTGCACAACCTCGACGGCGTCCTGCGTGGCGAGGGTGACTACGCCGGGCTCCGGTACAGGCTGCGCATCGTCGACGGCGCGGACGGTCCGTGGCAGCTCGTCGGCGAGATCGGGCCGGCCGACTGACCCCGACCCGGCCGCCGATCCGCACGTCCAGGTGGACGAGGGCGGCTCGTGCACCCTCCGAGAGGGGCGGATTCGATGAACGCCAACCCACGTGACGGACGTCTGGCAGTTCCTCGACCCGACGTTCCAGGCCGCCGGCACCCTCGACGTCGCGCGCTCCGCCTGGCGGAGATGAACGGTGCGGTGACCGACGCGGCCGACCAGTTCCACCTCACCGGCCAGGGGCAGTCCCGTCTGATCGCCATGGTGCTCGAGCTCGGGTTCGCACCGCTCGGCTGATCGGTGCTGCTGGCGGATGGGCGCGACACGAGTCGCGCCGTCAGGGCGCGGTGGACGTCCGGGTGTAGCCGGAGTTGAGGTCGATCGTCTCGTCGATGGTGGCGGCCGCCGTCGCCAGCTCCGTCTGGGGGTCAGCGCCCTGCAGGATCGCCAGGACCGCGGTCGAGAAGGCAGCGGTGATCGTGGGATAGGCCGGGGTCACCGGGCGCGGGACCGTGACGCACGCTGTGGTGACGGGACCCGACCCGCAGGAGCGCTCGAGCTGGTCGGCGTAGAGCTCGAGCGGCCCGCCGGCGCCGTACCTGTCGGAAGCCGCGAGTGCGGCGTGGGTGCCCGGCACGGCGCCGTTCACCGCCGCGGTCTCAGCGGCGTTCGTGTCGTTGGTGAACCAGTCGACCAGGGCGGTCGCCTCGGCGGGGTGCTCGGTGCCGGCGCCGACCGCCCAGGCCCACGAGCCCTGGCCGGACTTGGTCCCGTTGCCGAGGTCGGGCAGCGGCAGCAGCACCAGGTCAGGTCCGAGAGCTGCGCTGTAGTCGGGGTAGGCCCAGTGGCCGACGATGGACAGCGCCACCCGTCGCTCGGTGAACGCCTTCGCGTCCGCGGTGGGGGGTTCGGTGTACGCCGTCCAGTCCTGCAGGGTCTGCAGCGCCCGGACCGCGGAAGGGCCGTCCAGGGCCCCGGTCGCCCGGCCGGTGACCGGGTCGAGGAGGCCGGCCCCCGCGGAGTAGAGCAGCGGTGCGAAGCCGTACGTGAGCCACTCGCTGGTGTCGGTGTTCTTGCCGATGTCGAGCACCTTGCCATCCGGGTCCTGCTCGGCGAGGGCGGACAGTGCTGCGGCCATGTCGTCGGCGGTCCAGGCGTCGTCGATGCCCCGCGGTATCCGCACTCCGGCGGCCTCGAGCTTGCTGCGGTCGCCCCACATCGCCAGACCGGAGTCGAACGCGCCGATCGCCCACAGGTGACCGTTCCAGGTGCCCTGTGCGACGAGCGAGGGCAGCATCCGGTCCCGGACCTGTGGGTCGAGGAAGTCGTCGAGCGGAGTGAGGGCGCCCTGGTAGGCGTACGCGGCGATGTTCGGCCCGTCGAGGCCGAGGACGTCGGGCAGAGTGCCCGTGGCGATCGCGGCCTCGAGTGAGTCGTTGTAGTCGTCCTGCGGGTCGATGACCTGCTTCAGGTCCACCGAGATGCCGGGGTGAGTCGCCTCGAAGCTCTCGACCTGCGCAACCCTGAGGCGCCCCTCGGCCGAGTCCGGGCTGGTGTCCGCCCACACCGTCAGCTGGATCGCCCCTGGCGAACCTGCCGTCCCTGGGGTGGCCGGGCCACAGCCGGCCAGCGCGATCGCCGAGAGCAGCGCGACGGCGGCGAGCGGCGACGCCATGCGCGTGAACGCCGGCCGCGGGGCTGCGCTGCTGCTCATGGCGGACCCTCGGGCCTCAGGACCTTCCGACTCCTCCGACGGTACCCGCGCTCGCCGCCGCGGGTGCCGCGACGCGCGTGCCAGTTCAGCCGTCCGGCGGTCGTCCGTTCAAGCGATCAGCCGGTAGCGCCCACCGGCTTCACCCGTTCGGCGGCACGCTCCTGCGACCTGGGTCGAGGATCACCCGCAACCTCGCCTCCAGCAGCCTTGACCGTCCTCCGCGCCGCTGTCATCGTCCGTGGAAGGGGGGTCGCGGCCCGGGCGCGGCGTCACCCGGCGGTCGTCCCCGAAGGAGAGGACATGCACGGGCGGGCTGCGGTGATCGGCACGGTCGTGCTGGTCGTCGTCCTCGGCGGGTTGATGGCCGGCGTGCTGGTGGCCGTCGCCGGGGTCTCGGCGCGCGCGCAGGCCGTGGACGACGCGATCGCGACCCTCAACGCCTACCAGGGCGTGCAGCGGGCCATCGCGACCGAGGCCTTCGCGGAGGCCGCCTATCGGCGCGAGCCCAGCGAGGAGTCCAGGTCGCGCCTCGTGGCGACGATCGCTGATCTCGACACCACCGTGGCCAAGGTCTACGAGCTGGGCACGCCGCGCGACAGCGGCACCGCGGACTACCTGCTCATCCTCAACACCCGCTACGAGCGACTCGTGGAGTCCTCGTTGTGGCAGACCGGTGAGGATCCCTCCGCGGGGGCGCTCGTCGTCGCGGTCGGTCCCGCGCTCGACGCCATGCAGAACGTCGTGGACGGCGCGGTCGCGCGTGGCGCGCGGAACGCCGCCGACGCAGCGGCCGAACAGCAGGCGCTGGTCCGACAGCTGTGGATGCTCGCCCCGGGGGCCCTGGCGTCCGCGATCCTGGCGATCGCGCTGTGCTGGGCAGTGATCCTCAGCCAGCAGGCGCAGTTCAAGGCTCGCGCCCTCGAGGGAGAGCGCAAGGCGCTGCACGACGCGCTCACCGGCCTGGGGAATCGTTCCCTGCTGGCTCAGGAGCTGAAGGCGGAGCTGCGCCGGCCGAATCCCGACTTCGCCCTGCTCATGGTCGATCTCGACCGCTTCAAGGAGATCAACGACGGCTACGGCCACGCCGCGGGGGACGACGTGCTGCGTGCGGTGGCCGGACGGCTGCAGGAGGTCTCGGGCTCCGAGAGCGTGGTGTGCCGCATGGGCGGCGACGAGTTCGCCGTGCTGCTGCGCCACGCTTCGGCGACCGAGGCCGTGGTCGCAGGGATCCGGTCGGCGCTGCTCGAGCCGATCGTCCGCGGGGGCGTCGAGCTACGGATCAGCGGGAGCGTCGGCTACGCCCTCGCGGCCCCCGGCAAGGGTCAGCGCGCGATCCTCACCGAAGCCGACGACGCCCTCTACCTCGCCAAGCACTACTCCGAGGCCGACCCGGCCGAGGTCGCGGCGCGGTTGAAGCTGGTGCAGGAGCTGCGCAACGGGCTCGACCTCGACCAGTTCGTCGTCTACTACCAGCCCAAGGTCGACCTGGCCAGCGGCGAGGTCCACGACGTCGAGGCCCTCGTGCGGTGGGACCACCCGACCCGCGGACTGGTCTACCCCGACGCCTTCATCGACGTCATCGAGGGATCCGGGCTGATGCCGGCCCTGACCCGCAAGGTGGTGGCCCACGCCCTCGACCAGGTGGCGGCGTGGGGGGAACAGGGCTGGGAGATCTCCGCGGCCGTGAACATCTCGCCCAGCGCGTTGAGCGACGAGACCCTCTTCGAGCAGGTCACCGCGATGCTGGCCGCCCGGGGGCTCGCGCCCAGCGGCATCCGGCTGGAGCTCACCGAGGAGTTCCTGATGGTCGACATCGAGCGGGCGAAGGGCGCCCTCGCCCGCTTCCGAGACATCGGGATCGAGATCTCGGTCGACGACTTCGGCACGGGCTACAGCTCGCTGTCCTACCTGCGCGACCTGCCTATCGACGAGCTGAAGCTCGACCGCTCCTTCACCTTCGCCATGGCCGACGACGCCCGCGCCGCGGCCCTGGTCGCTGCCGCGATCGCCCTGGCCCACAGCCTGGGCCTGCGGATGGTCGCCGAAGGCGTCGAGTCCCGGGCCGCCTGCGACCAGCTCAAGCGCCTCGGCTGCGACCAGGCCCAGGGCTACTACATCTCCCGCCCCGTCCCCGCTGCCGAGCTCGAGCTCTGGCTCACTGCCCGGTGCAGCGCGGAGCACCCCGAGGAGACACCCGACGCGACTGCTCGGCTGCGGCTCGATCGAGGTCGTTCGGTGCCCTAGGGTTGGGGCTGCCATGCCGGGGAGCTCGAGCCAGTCGAGCTGAGAGGACGGCCAGGACTGATGTCCGGCGCCGTCGACCCGTGAACCTGACCTGGGTAATGCCAGCGTAGGGACGCATCGTGGCCGACGTTCGGTGCCTTCGGGGTCCGTGGCCCTGGGTTCTTCCCGGTCTCGTCGTCGACCTGGCCTCCTGTCGTGCGGTTGACCCCCGGTCTGACGTCCGGAGGACTCGATGCTCGCTGAGATCCAGGTCTCGCCCCGCCCTGCTGGGGTTCCCGATGCCCCGTTCGCCCATGTCGATGCCGCGATCGCGGTGATCCAGGCGTCGGGCCTCGCCTACGAGGTGCACGCGATGGGCACGGTCGTCGAAGGGCCGCCCGACCAGCTCTGGCCGCTGCTGCGCCAGGTTCACGAGGCCGCGCTCGCAGCGGGTGCGCGGGGCACGTCGAGCGTCGTCAAGGTGTCCGAGGGCGCCGACGACTCGGGCCCGGGCATCGAGGACCTCGTCGCGAAGTTCCGTGCCTGAGCCGTGGACGCCCTCGCCTACGGCGTCACGCGCCGCGTGCTCCTTCCCGTGACGTCGGTCCTCGCGCTGCTCCTCGTGTGGGAGGCGGCCGTCCGGGCGCTCGACCTCGCGCCGTTCGTGCTGCCGGCGCCGTCACGGGTGGCGCAGGCGGCGGTCCGGACGGCAGACGTGCTGCCTGCCCATGTGGCGACGACGCTCGCCGAGGCCGTGCTCGGCCTTCTGCTCGGTGCGGTGGCCGGGACCCTCCTCGCGCTCGGGGTGGTGCTCCGGCCACGGGTCGGCGACGCGCTGGAGCCGCTCGTGCTGCTCACGCAGACGGTGCCGACGGTGGTCCTGGCGCCGTTGCTGATCCTGTGGGCGGGCTTCGGCCTGCTGCCCAAGGTGCTGCTCGTTGCGCTGACGGTCTTCTTCCCGGTGTTCGTGTCGGCCACGTCAGCGATGCGCTCGGCCGACACCGACCTCCTCGACGTCGTGGCAGGCCTGGGTGGGCACGCCCGAGACCAGCTGGTGATCGTCCGGCTGCCGGGCGCAGTGACCGGGGCGGTGGCCGGGCTTCGGGTGGCCGCCACGTACACCGTCGGCGCCGCCGTGGTGGCCGAGTACCTCGCCGGCCAGTCCGGGCTCGGCGTGTTCATCCAGCGCTCTCGCAAGGCCTACGCGGTCGACCAGATCCTCGTCGGCGTGATCGCCGTGGCGTTGCTCACGGCGCTGCTCGTCGGTGCCGTCGGGCTGATCGAGCGGGCGGCGACTCCCTGGCGGCCGCGTGCCGCTTCGACACCTGCCAGTTCTCGACACCTGACCTCGGAGATCCCATGACCTCGACCCGTTTCCCTCTCACGGCCATGGCTGCCACGACGGTGGCAGTGGCGTTCCTGGCCGGCTGCAGCCCGGCCACGGCCGCCGGCGGCCAGGCCACCGGCCTGCAGCCGGTGACCGTCGTGCTCGACTGGACGCCCAACACCAACCACGGCGGGCTCTACCTCGCGGAGGCGAACGGCTGGTTCGCCGATGCCGGTCTCGATGTGCAGATCATCGAGCCAGGGGAGACGTCCGGCCTCCAGCTGCTCGCCACCGGCCACGCGGACTTCGCCTACTCCGTCGCCGAGTCCCTGGTGCCGGCGCGCGCGGAGGGCGTGGACGCCGTGTCCGTCGCGGCGATCGTCGAGCACAACACGTCCAGCCTGATCTTCGAGAGGTCGTCGGGCATCACCCGCCCCCGGGACCTCGCGGACAAGGTCTACGGCACCTACGGCTCGGACCTGGAGAAGGCGCTGATCTCGCAGCTCATCGCCTGCGACGGCGGCGGGCCGGAGATGTCCACGGCGCCGTTGGCCAGCGACGACTTCCGGATCGGTCTCAGCGAGCACCAGTTCGACTACGCCTGGGTCTTCGACGCGTGGGATGCGATCCGTCTGCGCGACATCGACGGCATGGACGTCGGCACGCTGCCCTTCGCCGACTACACCGACTGCATCCCGGACTGGTACACGCCCCTGCTCGCGACGTCGGCGTCGACGCTGGCCGCGGAGCCAGCGATGGTCCGGACGTTCCTCGACGTGCTGACCCGCGGGTACCGGGCGGCGATGGACGACCCTTCGGCCGCTGCGGACGCGCTGCTCGCGGCGGCGCCGGAGCTCGACGAGACGTTGGTGCGGGCGAGCGCCGACTACCTCTCCACCCGCTACGCCGACGACGCCGCGGCCTGGGGGCGGCAGACCCCGGCGACCTGGGACGGGTTCGTCGGCTTCCTCGAGGCCAACGGCCTCCTCGACGACGGTTTCGACACGGATGCGGCGTGGACGAATGACTACCTTCCCCGGCACTGACCGGCACGACAGGCGCGGCGGCGTCCTGGCCGAGGCGGACCGGTTGACCGTGGGCGTCCGTGGTGGGACGGGTCCGACGATCCTCGACGACGTCGCCCTGTCGGTGCGGGCGGGCGAGTTCGTCGCGGTGGTCGGACCGTCGGGGTGCGGCAAGTCGACGCTGCTGCGCGCCATGGCCGGTCTGCTGCCACCCTCGCTCGTGGCGTCGGGCGGAGCGCGGATCGACGTGGCGACCGGCGGCGGGCGGCGGGACGTGGCATGGATGCCGCAACGTGACGGCCTGCTGCCCTGGCGGCGGGCATGGTCCAACGCCCTCCTCGGTGCGCGGATCGCCGGCCGGGACGTCGCGGCGTCGGAGGTCCGCGCAGCCGAGCTGTTCGAGAGGTTCGGACTGGCCGGGGCCGAGCGCCGATGGCCGCATGAGCTGTCCGGCGGGATGAGGCGGCGGCTCGCCCTGCTGCGCACCGTGCTCGCCGACCGGCGCCTGCTGCTGCTCGACGAGCCGTTCTCCGGTCTTGACGCGCTGACCCGGCGCCGGATGAACAGCTGGCTGAGCGACCTCGACCTGGTGGGCACGAGCACGCGAGGAAGCGCGGTCGTCCTCGTGACGCACGACGTGGACGAGGCCGTGCTGCTGGCCGACCGGGTGCTGGTGATGTCCGGGCCGCCGGGGCGGGTGGTCGACTCCGTAGCGACCCGCAAGGGCGGTGACGGGCAGGCACGTCGGAGGTTGTTGGAGCTGCTCGGCGTCTGACGGGTGGCACACGGGCGCGCGCCCGGAGGAGGCCCCGGCCCGGGCATGCCCGGCCAGCGTGCGCGGCGGCCGCCGGCTGTGTGGCGGGTTCCACCGGGTACCGCACCGGGCTGATGCGGCACCTCGGTCGGGGGCGACTCCGGCGGCCTCGACACGTGGCCGGCCAGGACGCAGGCGGGTGGCGGATCGGGGCGAACCCGCCACAGCGGATCTCGCGGTGACCCCTGCGTTCGATGCCGACGTGGGCGCTCAGAGGTCCGGTCCGGCGTCGTAGGCCCGCTTGAGGTTCGCCATGGCCCGGTCGTGCGCGTCCTGCCAGTCTTCGTCCGTGACGGGCAGGGGGACCGCCGTGACGAAGTCGATCGACCTCGCGCGCGTGCCACCCGGTACGTGGCTGATGTCGGAGACCCTGAAGAGGGCCTGGTAGCTCGCGTCGGGACCGGGGAGCGCGCGCCCCAGCCGCCTGAGTGCCGTCGTGTCACGCAGCAGCAGCTCGATCGCCCGCGTCCCGGTGCCGTGGAGGCCGGCGACGCTCGTGACGTACCTGTCGAGTCGCGTCGACAGGTAGTTGCGCAGCCGGGTCACGAGCAGGTAGTCGGAGGTGAGGAACCCGTCGTCGCCCACGTCGGGCACGAAGGGGCCCTCGGGACCCGCGATGCGGCAGTTGACCCGCTCGACGCGGCCCTTGCCGGCGACGAACCGCGCGGCGGTGTGCGTCGGGTCGACCGACGAGAGGGAGAGCACCCACCGGAAAGGCAGCTCGAGCGGCGGGTTGTCGATCGACAGCGAGTCCGGGCCCTCGGAGTCGGGGAAGTAGCCGAAGACGGCCCGGGAGAGGCCCTCCGAGGTTGGGGCGCCGATCAGGTACAGGTCGCCGTCGAGCGGGCCGACGGCGGTGTCCTCGACCATGACCGAGCCCGCGCGCGCGGCCCGGAGGTAGTCGTAGCCGCCGAGCGTCCCGAGCGCGCTGAGGTTGTCGGGATGGAGCAGGGGGCTCTGCGCGTACAGCGAGTGGACCGAGTCGTGCCGATACACGCGGGCGTGGGGGCGGTCGAGGCCGAAGGCAGCGCGCCCGGCGCGAGCCTCGGCCTGTCGGTGCGACAGCCGTGCGAAGGCCGAAGCGGCGCCCCTCGCGATCGTCACCGTCGCCGCCATCGTGCCGAGCGAGGAAGCGCCGACGGACATCAGACCCCGCACCTGGTCCCACGCCATCGCAGCCCCCGTCCCGTCGCTCGACGCCGCGCAGATCGTCTCAGGTGGACGCAGCGATGGGTAGATGGTCGCTCGTCGGCGCGCTGTCGCGTCCCGGGCGATGACGCGGCAGCGGCGGTCAGGGGCGTGCACCCCGGCGTGGACCGCCACTCGTGAGGACGTTCGCCCCTGGCGCCGCGCCGGCCGCACGAGAGCATGGGCGGGCGGGCCGGCCGCCGGGCTGGGATTCGGGCGACCCGCCGACGGGAGGGGACCTGCGATGGGTACGCGGGCGCCGGCGATGTGGCGCGGCATGGGTCGGCTGAACCGGCGGATCGAGGCTCTCATCGCGTCCGGGCGCGGTCCGCGGGGGACGGTCCTGCTGCTCACCACGACCGGTCGCCGCAGCGGCCTGCCGCGCGTCACACCGCTCCAGTTCGAGCGGGTCGACGGGGCCTACGTCGTCGCGTCGGCCAGGGGCGCGCAGGCCGACTGGTTCCGCAACGCCGTCGCCGACCCGCACGTGACGCTCCAGGTGGGGGACCGCACCCTGCACGGGCTGGCCCGCGCCGTCGTGGAGGCGGGGGAGATCGCGGACCTGCTCGAGCTCCGGCGCCGGCGGCGTCCGGTGATGATCCGGCTGATCATGATGGTCGAAGGTGTCTCGCCCTGGGCGAGCCGCGCGCGGCTGGAGCGGTTCGCCCAGGGCAAGGCGATGCTGGTGGTCGAGGTGGCCCAGGAGTAGACGGGTGCGTGCCGTCGCTCAGCCGCGGGCCGCGAGTGCGGCAACGCCGAAGGCCTCCGTCAGGGTCGGGTGCGGGTGGATCGCCTCGGCCAGCTCGTCGACCGTCGTGCCCAGCCTGACGGCGAGCGCAGCCTCGCCCATCAGGTCGGCGGCGCCCTCGACGAGGACGTGCACGCCGACCACCCGGCGCGAGTCGCGGGCGTAGACGATCCGCAGGAGCCCGTCGGGGTCGCCGCCGATCTGAGCGCGGGCGTCGGCCGCGTAGTCGTACTCGGCCACGCCGACCTCCATGCCGCTCGCCCGCGCGGCCTCCTCGGTCAGTCCCACCATGCCGATCTCGGGGTAGGAGAAGATCACCGCGCTGTTGTGCTCCGGCCGGGGGAACTCGGCGGGCGCCCCGAGCAGGTGACGCGCCACCGCCAGGGCCTGTGCCGTGGCCCAGTGCGCGAACATCGGGTCGCCGACGAGGTCACCGGTGGCGTAGATGCCGGGCTCTGCGGTCTGCAGGGTGGCGTCGACGACGAGCCCGTGACGCCCGCCGCGGATCGCGGTCGTCTCCAGGCCGAGGCCCACGGTGTTCGGGCGCCGGCCGGCGACGATCGCCACGACCTCGGTCTCGGCCGACTTGCGGTTGCCGCCGACGGAGAAGGTGGTCACGAGGTGACCGGGCTCGCCCGTGATCGAGTCCACCGTCGCCGAGGTGTGGACCTCGATCCCGTCGCGGACCAGATGCCCCTCCAGCCGCTCGGCGAGGACGGCGTCGACGGGGCCAAGGATCCGATCGGCGACCTCGAGCACGGTCACGCGGGTGCCGAGCATCGCGAAGATCTGCGCCATCTCGACGCCGATCGGCCCGGCCCCGATCAGCGTCATCGAGCGCGGGACGGCGTCGATCTCGATCAGCTGCGTGGAGTCGATGACGCCGGGCAGGTCCGCGCCCGGGATCGGCAGGGAGGCCGGCACCGAGCCGGTGGCCAGGATCGCCCGGTCGAACGTCACGGCGCGCCGCCGCTCGGGGGTCTCGACGAGCGCGGAGCGGGGGCCGGTCAGTCGAGCCCGGCCGAAGACCACGTCGAGCGAGGGCAGCGCCCTGGTGTGGGCCAAGGCGCCTTGTGCCCGACCGGACAGGATCCGCTCCCGGCGGCTCTGGACCGCGGTCCAGTCGATCTCGGGCGGGTCGGGGGTCTCCAGCCGCAGTCCGAAGTCGCGAGCGCGGAGGATCTCGTGCCGCCGTGCGGCCGTCTCGCGGAAGATCTTCGAGGGGATGCAGCCCTCGAACAGACAGGTGCCGCCGAGGCCACGACCGGCCTCGACCAGGAGCACGTGCTTGCCGGCGCGGGCCAGCGCCATGGCCGCCGGGGTGCCGCCCGGGCCGCCGCCGATCACCAGCACGTCGACGTGCTCATCCGTTGCCATCATGCGTTCCTTCCCGGGCCTCACGGGCCGCGGTGACGACGCGCCGTCGACGATGCCGCTCGTGGGTTCGCCGCCGCGAGGGTGGCAAGCCCGGCCAGGGCAGCGCGGGCGCGCGCATCGGCGCCGATAATCCCGAGCCTCGTCAGTTCAATCTAGATTGGTTCAATTGCGCTTGAATAGTAACGCCGAAGGTGAGGTTCGCCCACCGGACGACGGCCCGCTCCCGGGACGGGTCCGTGGGCGTGGACCCATCTCCCTGGCAGCGCTGCTCCTCAGCTGTCGACTCGGCCGGCGCGGCGATACCGGACGTGGGTGGCCAGCGGTGAGCTCAGCACCTCGACGGGCTCGAAGCCGAACGTCCCGACGCCGTCGAAGAGGCGCTCGCCCGCACCCAGCAGGACGGGTGCGATGTCGAGGGTGAGCTCGTCGACCACCCCGGCGATCAGCGCCTGGCGGACGGTCGAGGCCCCGCCGGCGATGTCCACCCCGGCGTCCCCGGCGGCCTCACGCGCCGCGGAGTAGGCCGCGTCGAAGCCGTCGGTGATGAAGTGGAACGTCGTCCCGCCGTCGAGCTCGAGCGGGGCGCGGCGGTGGTGGGTCAGCACGAACACCGGCGCGTGGTACGGCGGCTCGGAGCCCCACCAGCCCGACCAGTCCTCGTCCCACGCCCCACGGATCGGGCCGAACATGTTCCGTCCCATGACGTAGGCGCCCCGGGGGCGCATGAGCCACTCGTTCGCAGCCCGGTCGGCGTCGGTGGCCCGCGGGTCGCCGATGTGCCAGCCGTGCAGCTCCTGACCCCGCCTGCCCAGCGGGTTCTCACGGCTCTGGTCCGGCCCTGCGACGAAGCCGTCCAACGAGATCGACATGTGGCAGGTCGTGTCGGTCACGGCAAACCTCCGTAGTGTTCGCGAGCGAGCTCACGCGGACGATAACCGCGGCCACGGACAGTCCGGCGAGCTGACCGGCCGCCCGAGAGGAGGTGCCGTGGTTCGGAACCCGGAGCCGGTGATCCGCGACGCCGTCGCGCCGGACGTGGCGGCGATCTGCCGGTTCGGCGAAGCGCACATCCGGTCGCACTACGCGCCGCTCATCGGAGACGGTCCCGCTGACCAGCAGGTCCGTCGCTGGTGGAACGAGACCTACATCGCCGCCGGGGTCGCCGCGGGGCAGGTGGTCGTCGCCGAGGACGGCGGCGAGCTCGTCGGCGTCGCGCAGCGCGGCCGCAACGGAGCCGACCACGTGATCTACAAGCTCTACGTCCACCCCGACCACCGCGGCCGGGGGATCGGCCCGCTGCTGATCGCGGGACTCGTCCGGCAGCTGCCGGCCGGGACGGAGCGCGTCTTCATCGAGCAGTTCGCCGGCAATGCGCGTGCCGGGGCGTTCTACGAGCGCGAGGGCTTCACCGTCGACCGGATCGAACCCGGGCCCACCGATGCGCTCGCGGTGGTGTGGCGGGTGCAGGAGCTCGGCCCGGAGGCCCTAGGGCATCGCGATCCAGCGCTCGTCGACGAGCCGCCACCAGGGCGGTCGCCGGCGGATGAGCCACACCGCGGTAGTGAGGACAGCCGGCATGGCGGCGAGCGCGGCGACGCCGAGCCCGCCCTCGAGTGAGACCTCGGCGAAGTAGCTGAGGTCGTCGGCCAGCAACGCGCGCGACGGGTCCGCCGGGTCGTAGACCACCTGCAAGCCGATGCTCGATCTCGGGGAGGCCATACGTGGTGAGCGCGGCGAGCACTTCGCTGGCCAGCGCGGGGAGGTCGCTGCCGGGCCGGACGATCCAGTGGTCGGGCACCGCGCCTCCGTGCTGGCCGGCGACCATGTGAAGGCGCGATCCCCATCCGACGGGATGCGAGACCGCCGGCGTCGGCCGGTCAGCACGTCGCCCGGCGGGTACGTTCTCGGCGTCCCACTCGTCCTTGGAGACGACGAGCAGGTCGATCGTGAAGGCCACCTGCTCGGCCGAGGAGTGCTTCGCCCATCGGGTGATGCCGAGCATCACCCACTGCGACGGGTGCGGTCGGAGCCACTTGCCCAGAGAACCGCGCCACCCGCGCGAACGGAGCTCGGGTGCGATGTGCCCGCTGACGAGGGCTGTGAAGGCTTCCTGGGCAGTCACCGGCCAACGGTAGCGAGCGCGGCCACGAGGGGGTGGGTGACTCCCGGTAGGAGCCACCCACCTCGTCACGCGGGTGTGGGCGACCCGCCGGCCGTGCCGCCGCCGTTGAGCACGAGCGTTCCGCCGGTGCGCTCGACGGCGAGCAGTGCGCGCAGCTCGCGCAGGGCCGGGTTGCCGTCCAGGGTGCGTGCGGCGTTGGCCAGCGACCGCAGGGTCGCGGTCTCGCCTCGCGCGCGCTCCAGGGCGGCCGCGGCCTCCTGGCGGGCGAGCGCGACCTGCGCGAACGACCGGCGCAGCTCGCCCGGGAAGGACAGGTCGCGCAGCTCGACGGCCTGGACCTCCGTGCCGACGGCGCCCGCCTCGTCCCGGACACGCTCGACGAGGTTCGCCCCCACCTCCGCGCGGGCGGTGAGCAGGTCCTCGGCGGAGCGCGTCGCGACGGCGTCGCGGATCGCCAGCTGGGCGGCCAGGTAGAGCCGCTCCGCCGGTGTGGTCGTCGCGTCGCCGGACAGCACCCAGCGGAGCGCATCGACCACGGCGTAGCGGACCACGACGGCCGCGCGCACGCCGACGCCGTCGGACGTGAGGACCTCCTGGCCGGTGACCTTCAGGAGCGCCGGGCGCAGGTCGACGACCGCGAGCGCGCTGCGGCGCTTGCGGTACCGGTGCCGTCCCGGTCCGAGCACGACCGGGGCCGCGCCGGACTGGTGCAGCACGCCGCGCTGGAACTCCTGGACGGTGACGCGGGCCATGGTCCTTCCTCACTGTGAGATCGGGTGCGACCGCCGGGCCGGCGCGGGTCGGGCACCGGGGCGTGAGCCGCAAGGGTGACCGGCCGGTCTGCGCCGGCCCGACGGCCGGTTGCGGAGTTGCACCGCCGGCCCCGGGAACCGGGAGTCCGCTTCTGTAGAGCACTGCGCCGCCGAGTGGGAAGCGGTGGACCGCACTGGCCCTCCGCCCCGGGAACGGCGCGCCGTGCGAGGCTAGCCGAGCGGGGGTCGGGGTGTCCTCGACATTCTTGGGGAGTCCTTCGCCACGTCACGCAAGGGGGCCCGGTGTCGCATCCGTCGATCATCCTGACCGATGAGTTCAGGCAGGCCCTCGACACCCTCGACCAGGGTCGCAACCTGTTCCTGACCGGGAAGGCCGGGACCGGCAAGTCGACGCTGATCCGCCACTTCATGTCACTGACGGACCGTCGCGTGATCGTGGCGGCACCCACCGGCATCGCCGCGCTCAACGTCGACGGGTACACGATCCACCGGCTGTTCAGCTTCGGGACGACGACGAGCCTCGCCGAGGTGGTGGGTGGCGGGTACCGTCCGGGTCGGTTCACCTCGGTGCTCGCTTCGCTGGACACGCTGATCCTCGACGAGGCGTCGATGGTGCGGGCCGACCTGTTCGACATGCTCGTCGCCGCGCTCGAACGCTTCGGCCCCAGGCCGGGCACGCCGTTCGGCGGTGTGCAGCTGGTGCTGGTCGGCGACCTGTTCCAGCTGCCGCCCGTGGTCACCGACGGCGAGCGGGAGTTCTTCGAGACCAGGTACCCGACGCCGTACTTCTTCTCGGCGGACAGGTTCTCGCCCGCGGACTTCCCGACCGTGGCGCTGACGACGGTGTTCCGCCAGCTGGGCGACCAGCGCCTGACCGGCCTGCTCAACGCGGTGCGGGAGGGGGTCCTGGTCGAGCGGGCGCGGGCGGAGCTGAACTCGCGAACCGACCCGGAGTTCGAGCCACCGGACGACGAGTTCTGGCTGACGCTGGCACCTACCAACCGCGTGGTGTCCGCGCGCAACCGGCAGCGTCTCGAGCGCCTTCCGGGCGAGGTGGCCGTCCACCGCGCCGCGAGATGGGGCGACCTTGAGCTGTTCGACCCACCGGTCGAGGAGGTGCTCGAGCTCAAGGTCGGCGCGCAGATCATGATGCTCAACAACGACTCGGCCGACCGTTGGGTCAACGGAACGCTCGGCAGGATCACCGACCTGCGGCACGACGACGGCGAGCTGGCCGTCGAGGTCGAGTTCCGCGACGGCGCGAGGGCCGAGGTCCAGCCCTTCACGTGGGAGGCGACGCGCCCCGTGGTCGAGGCCGGCGCGCTACGGCGCGAGGTCGTGGGCACCTACACCCAGCTCCCGCTCAAGCTCGCCTGGGCCATCACCATCCACAAGAGCCAGGGGCAGACGCTGGACAGGCTGGTCGTGGACCTGCGGGGCGGGGCCTTCGACTACGGCCAGGTCTACGTCGCGCTCAGCCGGTGCACCTCCCTGGACGGCCTGGTGCTGACCCGTCCCGTGCTGCCCAAGGATCTGAAGACCGATCGTCGGATCCTGCGCTTCCTGAGGGCCTCGACGGCGCCGGGCCGCGCCGTCCGGACGTGCGCGATCAGCATCCTGACGGTCGGCATGGAGGGGCGCCTGTCGCGTCCGCGCCCGGTCGAGCTCGCTGTCGCCTTCGACGACGGGTCCGCGGTGAGCACGCTGGTCAACCCGCAGCGGGATCTCGACGACGCCAGGACGGCGTACGACATCACGGTGGACGACGTCCTCCTCGCTCCGACACTGGCTGAGGCGTGGTCGGCGATCGCTCCGCTGCTGGACGGCTGCGTGCCGGTGGGCGTGGACGTCGACGAGACGCTCGGGCTCATCGACTTCGAGCTCAAGCGGCTCGGGGCTGTCGTGCACCTGCCGATCGGTGCCGAGATCCCGACGTCGATGGTCACAGGTGCCGATCGTGCGGCCATGTCCGCGCCCACGGCTCTGGCACGGGCACGGGCCGGGTTGTCCCTGGCGAAGCGGGGAGAGCTCGACACGTCGGGTGGGTCGCCGTTCGACGTGGACGCGCTCGGTGGCGAGGACGCTGATGCGCCGGCGTACCTGCTGACCCGCGACGGCGCCGCCACGCCCCCGTCGAGTGCCGCGATGCCGACGCTGTCCGCCCTGATGGACACCAGCCGGGTGCTCAGCGCTGTGCTCCTCGGCCGGAGCGTGCCGGAGGTCGCGGCGAGCTCGCCCGGTGATCCGGTGGTCGCCGACGTCGTGCGCGCGGTCGTCGTGGAGCGCCTGGAGTCGGCGGCGTCGCGAACCACCGGGCTTCCCGGGGAGCTGCTCACCCGGCTCGGCGTCCTGGAGGAGACGCTCGGGATCGAGGTCGTGGAGGCGATCACGGCGGCGACCGGCGCGAACGGGCGGCCGATCTCCGACGTGCTGTGCCGCGGGGCGCGGGTGTGCTTCACGGGCACGGCGGTCGACGCCACGGGTCACGTGTGGTCGCGAGAGGAGATCTGCGCCGCTGCTGAGGCGCGGGGCCTCGTCCCGGTCGGTTCGGTCAGCAAGACCCGGTGTGACGTGCTGGTGGTCGCCGAGGTGGGCACCCAGTCCGGGAAGGCCCGCAAGGCCAAGGAGCTGGACAAGCCGGTGTTCCCGGCCGACGAGTTCTTCGCCTGGCTCGCGTCCGGCGGGGCCGTTGTGGCGGAGCGCACGGCGCGCCGATACTCGGACTCATGACCGACGCGCCGGCGTCCAGCAGCGATGCGCGGTTCCTGACACAGGCAGTCGACCTCGCGGTCCGGAGCGTGGCCTCGGGCGGTGGGCCGTTCGGGGCGGTCGTGGTGCGCGACGGGGTCGTGATCGGTGAGGGGCGGAACCGGGTCACGCTCGACGGCGATCCCACTGCGCATGCCGAGGTGGTCGCGATCCGCGACGCGTGCCGCCGCTCGGGGTCCTACTCGCTCGCCGGCGTCGAGCTGTTCAGCTCGTGCGAGCCGTGCCCGCTCTGCCTGGCCGCGGCGCTGTGGGCTCGGGTGGCCCGGATCGTGTTCGCCGCGAACCGCGACGACGCCGCCCGTGCGGGGTTCGACGACCGTGCCTTCTACGAGCTGCTCGCGCGGGACCGCTCGACCTGGCCGATGGCGGTGGTCGAGCACCGGATCCCCGGCGCTGAGGCCCCGATGGACGCCTGGTTGGCGTTCGAGGACCGCGCCGAGTACTGACGGCAGCGGTCAGCCGCGGGCCGCGAGCGCGGCAAGACCGAGGGCCTCGGTCAGGGTCGGGTGCGGGTGGATCGCCTCGGCGAGCTCGTCGACCGTCGTGCCGAGCCTGACGGCGAGCGCAGCCTCGCCCATCAGGTCGGCGGCGCCCTCGACGAGGACGTGCACGCCGACCACCCGGCGCGAGTCGCGGGCGTAGACGATCCGCAGGAGCCCGTCGGGGTCGCCGCCGATAGGCCCGAGACCTATCAGTTCGATCTAGATTGGTTCAATCGCTCTTGAATCGTGACGCCGAGCGTCAGGTTCGCCACCGGGGCGAGGGCACCGCTCCCGGGACGGACCCGCGCGCGTGGCCCGTCGTGCACCAGGCCCGACCGCGCTCGAGACGGGCGGGTCCCGGGAGCGGGCCTCGGGCGTCGCGGGAGCTTGCCGCGGCCGTCAGGGACCGCTGCCGGCTGCCTTCGTGCAGCCCTCGGTGTCCTCCGGCGACTCGTAGTAGTACCTGCCCTGCTTCTCCAGCGAGCGCTTCAGGCTCATGTAGGCACCGGGGTCGCAGCGCAGCTGCCAGAGCTTCTTGTTGAGCCAGGCCGGCTCCGCCGCAGGTGCCGCGGTGACCACCGCGTCGTCGCCGGGGATGCGCCGGCTGGTCACCGCCCCTCCGAAGGCCACTTTGGCGTGCGGCGAGGCGATGTCCAGGTCAGGATGCCCTCGGTAGGCGGCCTCCTTGCCGCGGACGAGCAGCCGCGAGGTCTCGCCGGTGTCCTTGACCTGGCCGGCCGTGCTGCCGTGCAACGAGAACCAGATCACGGTGGTGAAGCCGATGACTCTGGTGCCGGTCAGCCGACCGGACAGCTGGGCCAGCAGCGCGGCGCCGTCGGCGCCGCGACCGGTGATGCAGCTCATCAGCACGAGTTCGCCGCCCTTCGGTACGAGGAGCGCCGCGAGCCCCGTGAGCTGGGTCGAGTAGTGCGGCAGGGTGGCCGTGGTGAGCGCTGCGGGCTCTCCGACCGACGACGGCGGCAGCACGAAGCGGCCGCCGGCGTCGCCGTGCGCCAGGATCACCAGGCGGGACACCTTCCCGGTCAGTCCCAGGCTGGTGAGGCTCGTCACCAGGTGGTCGAAGCTGGAGACCGGCACCGCGTGGGCGTACCCGTTGCCCGGTCGCCAGATCCCCAGGTGGTAGGCCCAGACCCGGACAGCGTCGGCGGGCCTACCGTCCGGGCCGGGGTAGGACCGCGGTGGCGCCCCGGGGTAGGCCGACGGGTAGCGACCCGACGGCGTTGCGGGCACCGACGAGGGATACCCCTGCGGATACGGCTCGCTCATGTCTCCTCCGCCGAGGTGACGGCGACGGAGGCGTCCGAGCCGCCGAGCGGCCCGACGTCGATCGACAGGTCGACGTCGCCGGTCGTGTCGGTGACCACCTCGAGCTTCTGCGCCGAGGCCTTGCCGACCAGCGCGTTGGTCAGCAACGCGTTCTCCAGCTTCGCCTTGAGGAGCGCGATCTCGAGGTCCTTCTTCTCCAGGTCGAACTGCCGGTTGACCTCGATGTAGTCCTCCGCACCCGAGCACACCCCCAGCGACAGGTCCGCATACACCCCCTGGGTCGGGCTGGTGACCGTGTACTGCGCGGGCCGCCCCTGCTCCTGCACGGGCCCGAGGTGTGCGCGCGCCTCCCCGAGCATGGCCATCAGCTGGGCGGTGAGCTCGGCCAGGGCCCTCTCGGTCAGCGTGCCGGCCTTGCCGTAGACGTAGTCGAGCAGCTCGTACTCGTGCCCCGAGACCACCTCGTAGCACCAGCGGAACGAGCCCTCCTCGTCGGACTCGACCCAGCCGGCCGGCTGGGTGTGCGCCAGGACGGTGTCTCGGAACTCCCGACGCGCCTTCTTGGCGGCGTCGGTCTGCACCGACCAGTGCGGCGCACCTAGCGCCCCGTCCTCGAGGTCGGTCACCCACGCGGCGCGCAGCACCGCCAGCGGGCTGATGCCCCACCGCGCGGTGAACGCCGCGATCCAGTCCGCGCCCCGCACACCGGCGATCAGCTCGCCCCAGCTCATGTCTCCGCTGCCCGACTCCGAGGGGAAGGTCACCGGGGAGCTCTCCGGTCCGCGGGCCGGCTGGTTGATCAGCACCCGGCCACCCAGCAGGACGTAGACGACGTCGTACATGCTCAGCGAGACGGTGTGCTCGCGCAGCACCTCGTAGAAGTTGGCGTTGAGGGTGTGCGCCTGGTTGATGTTCGTGATCTTGCGGGTGGTCTTGGACTCCGACCCGCTCTCCCGGGACAGCGCCATCTTGACCTTGCGCTGCGACCGCTGCTCGCTGGTGGCCTGCTCCATGCGCTCCCGACCGCTCTTGGCGATCTGCTGGTTCATGGTGTCGGTGTCCTGCGACCAGCCGGCCTTGACGCTGGCGTTGAAGCCGAATCCGCTGTACCCGGCCGAGGCGTCGACGTAGGTGTGCTCCTTGGTCGCCACCTTGTCGGTGACCTCCGACGACGACGAGGTCGTGGACTTCACGTCGGAGGTGTTCTTCGCGTCGATCCCGGTCTCAGCCTCCTCGAGCCGCTTGTCGGTCTCCCAGGTCTTGATCTCCATGGTCACCTCCTCGTTGGGCAGCAACGAGAGGGTGTAGATGAGGTCGCCCAGTCCGTAGCCGGTCGGTCGGCTGTCCTGCCGGTACTTGTAGACCATCCCCAGGGTCCATGGCACCCGGTCGGCGCCGAGCTGCTCCATCCCGGTCGCGATGGTCGGGAGCGTCAACCGGTCGTCCACGAGCCTGATGAGGCGGCGGCTGAAGATGCTCTCCGTGGTGTCCACGGACTTGAGCGCGAGCTGCGACGTGTCCAGCGTCGGCCGGCACGTCCTGCTGATGGCGTAGGGCGAGATCACACCGCGGGTGGGCGTCCGCTCCTCCTCGATGACCTCCTCGGACATCTCCGTCTCCTGTCTGTCCGACGTGGTGGGGCTCTCCCACCACGGGATCAGAGGACACGTGACCTCGTTCCAGTGTGCGCCGCAGGGCTCCCGCCTGACAGGGCACTTGGGCCCCGGAGGCCTGGGCCGTGCCGCCGCAGGCCGGCCCGCGGGAACGCTGATCGGTCGGCCGCTGCAGCCGGCGGACCCCTCTGCCTCCCCGGTTCAGTGGGGCGGTACGGCGGACGCAGTTCCAGTGAGCGACAACGGCGATCGTCGAAGAGGGGCGGGACTCGTCTGGCGCATTGCCGTCGAGTCACCCGCCTTGGACTGCGTTCATCCACGCGTCGCGGGTGGCGCCGAGTGCCGCTTCGGCGGTGACTCGGAGCCGAGTCTGGTGGCCGAGCGCGCGGCGCCAGGCACCCTCGTCGGGCGCCGCGTCGAAGACCCAGCCTGCCGGCGGTCGGCCGGTCGGCCCGGATCGGACGAACACCTCGACGGCCTCCGCGTCGATGTGCCCGCGCTCGGCCAGAGCCCAGAGGTCGTAGAGGTCGCGCGGTGCGCGTCGCTCCATCCAGGTGGTGAGCTTCGCGGCGCCGAAGCCGGCGGCCGTGAGCGGACGGCGGCCTCGATCGCGGCCGCCACCTGGCTGCGCGGCGCGAGAGCCACGAGGTCGATGTCCTCGCTCAGTCGCGCGTCCGCGAGGTGGGTGCGTGAGAGGGCCGTGCCGCCGAAGAACGTGACGTCGTCGGTCGGGACGTCCGTCGCGATCGCGGCCAGCACGTGGGAGATCAGATGGTCGCGCCGGACCTGCTCGAGGTCGGCGCCGAACCGATCGCCGACGGCGGCCCACTCGTCGCGCTGGCTGGTCATCGTCCCTCCGCCACCCGCCGCAGGGTGGCGCGCATCCGCTGCCGGCCGGCGATCTGCTCGAGCGTCGCCCGGTCACACTGCGGCCACAGGGCGTCGATGGCCTGCTGCGCGTCGAGGTCCTCGCCGCGCGGGTCGCCCTTGGCAAGGTCGAGGACCGTCTGCTCGGGCGTCGTGGCAAGCGCAGGCCCGAGGTCCGTCTGGACCAGGACCGCGTCGAGCGCGGCGACGTCGCGCTCCGCGAAGTGGACGGTGGCCTCACGGTCGGAGAGCGGTATCGGGCGCCGGTAGGTGGGCACGGCGACGTACCCGCTGCCGATCGCTCGTGGCCGCGCCCTGAGTGCGCGAGCAGCCGTGAGTCCGGTGAGCACCGGAACTCGCGCGCCGTAGAGCGCGGTGGCGACGGCGGCCGTCGCGGCTTCGAGGGTCGGCCGCCAGCTGACCGGGTCAGCGTCGAGGGGCACCGCGCAGTAGATGCCCCGGGCGAGCCGGTGCAGCACTCCTGCCTGCTGGAACTCGCGGATCTCCTTGCGCGGATGTGCGTAGAGGCCAGCGAGGTCTGCCACGACGAGCGTCCGCAACGGGGCTCGTGCAGCCAGACGGGCGATGTCGCCTCGGCCTTTCACTCTGCAGATAGTAACCTTGAAAGGTTACTATCTGCAGACTTACTGGCCGACGAGCCCGGGGATCGCTCGACGGCGGCAGGTGCCCGCTGTTGACGCTGTGAGCGGCCAGGTCGAGGTGTCGGTCAGTACACCGGCATGTTCGGGATGACTCGTTCGGCGATCGCGACGACTGCCTTCGCGAGCGGAAGGGCATCACCTGCGTCGGTCGCGGTGATAGGTGGAGTCTCCGCGATCGGGTACTCGGCGGAGTTGCGCGTCCGGCGGAGCCAGTCGAAGTGGCGCAGGTCGCGGCCCATCGGTGGATCGAGCTGGGCGAGTGCGGCAGTCAGCAGTACCGCGTGGGCTCCGTCGCCGCGTGAGCGCAGCCCCTGGTTGGCCAGGATCGCGGCGAGGGCCTTCCGAGCCGCGTCGTAGCCGAGCTGGAAGCTCCCGGTGGGGTCCGTCTCGACGCTGGCTGCTGCGGTCTCGAGGTGGCGGTGCGCCTGGTCGAGCAACGCGTCGGCGAGGTCGCGGCTCGGTGTGACCCGCTCGAGGCGCCGCTCGGCGATCAACGCGTCGATCGTGGCCCGGCCTTGCTCCCATCGTGCGATCACGTCGTCGCCTCCGTGCCGATGTCGAGCCGGGTCAGAGGCCGTGAGCGGACCGTGGTCAGGAACGGGTCGTCACTCGCGGCCCATGCCTCGGGGGAAACCTTGGTGATGGTGACCGTGGTGTGGAGCGCCTCCTCGGCAGCGTTCGCCGCCTCGTTGAGCGCGGGCCGCGACGGGTTGCCGATCACGAGCACGTCGATGTCGCGCGGGTGGGCTCCGGTCACGCCCTCGTGGCGGGCGGCCCACGATCCGTAGATGTAGGCGATGTCGATGCCGTGCACCTGGGCGAGCGCGCGAGTCAGGATCGGCGCGGGCCCGTAGGTGCCGTTGATCAGTTCGGTGAGCGGACGCAGCAAACGGTAGTCAGGGTTTGCCCGGACGAGCCGGGAACGGCCCTGTCGGGTGTCGACCAGGACGCCGGCCTCGACGAGTCGGCCGATCTCCTTGTGCACGACTGACGGCGGTGCGTCCACCGCGCGCGCGACGTCGGCGATGCTGTGTGCCTCGGTTGGGTCGAGCAGCAGCAGGGCGAGAATCTCGCCCTGGGTGTCCGACCGCAGGAACGGCGCCAACGCAGGTGCCGGAGTTCGCATAACGCGACTATATCATCGGCTTATGCGAATGATCGGGATCGGCCGCCAGAGGTGGCGAGAGCCGAGACGCGGACGCCGGCCGTGTCAGTGGACAGCGTGATCATGAGGGCATGACCGATCATGAAGCTGCCGGGCGAGCCGCCCGGCAAGGCGAGACCCGCGAGGTCCTTGACCTCGCAGAGGCGGGGGCGGGTCGTTGGCTGATCGAGACGGCCAGCAGGAGCTGCTACCGCGTGAGCGTCGACGGGGAGGGCGGCGTCACCTTCGTCCGGACGCCGCGCTCGGCCCACAGTCGCCCGGTGGACGGCGCTTGGCCAAGCGCGGACCTTCGACGCGACGGCGAGTCCGTGCGGGTTCTCTCCGTCGGGCGCATGAGTGTCTCGGACGATGGTGGCACCTCTCTCGTTGCCGAGATCAGGGTCGGCTTCCCCGCGGTCTGGGTGGTTGAGCCCTTGGCCGAGGACGCTGACTTCACTATGCGGATGACCACCGACGTCGTTGCGATCTCGCGGCTTGCGCCAGGAGCGACGTGAGCGCCATCACTGCTCCGGTGCGCCTGGCAGCGCGGTGTTCGGTGTTCGGGAATACCCGAACACCGAACGGGTGGCCAATGGCCGCTGGCGGCTCGCGGCCGGACTCTGCCGGACGCTCCGGCACCGCACGGGATCCCTGGGCCGAGGTGGCGGGAATCGAAGGCGCTGGCACCTGTTGGGGCCCGTTGGTCCGGAACGCTGACCTGCGGTGATGCGTCGCCGGCTGGCGGCGGGTCGGTGCCGATCGGCGCCATGTCGTTGACGCCGTCAACGAGGGTCAGATCTTCGTCCACGCGCACGCGTCGGGATCCCACGTTCCGTCTGCGAGCCGGCCTTCGAGAACGGGGTCGAGCATTGCGGCGGCCACAGCGTGGCCATGGTCAACGTCGGGATCGAGGCCGACCGTGATCGCAAGGCGTCGGTAGCTGCCGCGCCACTCGGCAGGGGGAACGGGGAGCGAGGTCGGCGGCTCGTGGGTGGCGCGTCGTGCAAACACGGCGTCGATGTCCGCGCGCAGTGCTCGGGCATCGATCGCAAACGTGGAAGCGATGAGCGCAAGGTCCACGACGTCCTTGGTGCGGGTGCTGGGCCGCCCGCCCTCGTAGGTGCGGGTGTAGGCGTGCAGCTTCTCGGCGACCTGGGTCGCCAGGGGAAGCGCTGGGACGCTCACCGGTGGGATGCCGGCGAAGGCGAGCAGGTCTGGAGTGGTGACCCGGTCCTCGTCGCCCGCCGGGCCGCCGTCGGTGCCCACGTCGAGGATGAACGACTCGAACGGCCTCCCCGCCAGAGACGCGGTGACGCGGAATCGGTGTGTGCCACCCAGCAGGCCCGGGGTGGCCTCGGAGCGTTCGAGGCTGAACACGAAGTGGTCGTCGAGGTCGACGGCGGCGGCGTCGAGGAGTGTGTCGAGGAGATGGTCTCCGTCGTCGTGCCAGGCGAGGTCCACGTCCTTCGTGGAACGGGCGCGGTCGGCGAGGCGTAGGTCGAGTGCGAATCCGCCCTTGAGGACCCATGCGCCTGGCGCCGCGACGAGGAGGCGCGCGAGCAGCCGATCGAAGACGATGCGCTTGCGGAGTCGGGGGAGGCGCGACGGGTCGCCAGTGGTCAGTGCCTTCAGGCGGTCCTCGAGCGCACGCCGGAACGCCGCGGGGGTGTCGTACCTCACGCCTGGGCCTCCGTGGTGGCGGTCTGGATCAGCTCACGTGTCCGGGACGATCGCGCGGCCGCGGCGTCGGTGAGCCGGCGCGGTGTCGTCAGGCTTCGCTGCAGTGCCTGGCGGATCGCGAGCTCGACCTGCTCGGGCTGGGTGCCGGTCTCCGCGCAGTCGACGATGGTCCGCTCGGGAGTGGTTGCCGCGATGCCCGCCACGTCGCGGATCTCCCCGGCCTCCAGCGGCCTGGCGAGGGTGTGCAGCCGGACGCCGGCCCGCGGGCGTTGGCCGCGCTGGGAGCGCGGTAGCGAGACGTGCACGGCGTCGGGGATGACGTCGGCAAGGTCATAGAGCTCGAGGGCGCTCTCGTGGGAGACGACCGCGTGGGCAGGGCGCAGCGGTAGCCAGGCCGCGACGACATGTTCGAGCGGACTGGTGGGGAAGTGGCGCAGGCGGTAGATGCCGCGGCCCACGCGTTCGTATCGCCCGCCAGGGCGAGCGTGGTGGCGCAGCGTGCTGCGGTCCATGCCCGCCTCGATCGCCTGGCCAGCAGTGAAGTACCCGGCCTGGCTCTCCGCGACGTCATACAGCCGGTCGTGGTCAACGTCATGCATACGGGGGATCCTATCCCCTCTTTGCATGACATCACTGCCTCTCCGAGCGCAACGAGCGGTGACGGTCGCAACGGGACTGACGGCGTCAACATGCGGGTCCCGCCGGACGCAACGGCATCCGACGGGACCCAACAGGTGGAGGTGGCGGGAATCGAACCAGTTGGGAGCCTTGTGGAGCCGTTGGTGGAGGCGCGTGACCTGCGGGGATGCGAAGGGGTGTTGACGGGGATCGCGGGCGGATCGGTGGGGGTCGTTGACGGCGTCAACGGGCGGGAGTGATCTTGGAATAGTGACCCGCTCCCGCCTCCGGTCATCGGCTAGGGCACGGGGGCCGAGTCTCCTCCCACGACCCCATCGTCGTTGAGTTGATCCGCCTCAGATGCGGATCCGCGCTCAGCCACTGCGGCCAACTGCGCCAAGGCTTCGACACGGAGGCCCGACGACGCGACCTCGATCTTGCGGTTGGTCCCGTCCTCAGCCTGTATCAGGCTGCGAAGGACCCTGAGCGTCTTCTTGCCGTGGCGCCAGCGCGCGACGTCCTCCGAATACAGCTTGGGAGCCTCAATCGCAACGGCGCCTGCGCTCGGCGCGTCCTCGCCGTCTCGCTTCCGCCTGGCGTTGTTGCGCTCGACGCGATGGTTGATGAGGCACTTGACCGAGTACTCCATCGTCGCCGCGGTCGCACGATCGAGCTTGTCGCTCAGATCCGCCGGAGGAATCTCTGGGAACACGCTAAGCAAGTGGTCGAGCCCGAGGAGGTGGCTCTCGATGTCGGTGCCGGCCGTAACGAACGGGTGAAGGCCAGTCTCCTCAAGCGCGCGCGTCTTGTCCGCGACCTCGTCCTCGTCCATGTAGTCCCGATCGAGATGAACGACCACAAGCACCCCGGGGGCCTCCGAACGGATGAAGGCGCCAAGTGCTCGTGCCGCACCAATCGCTGTGCAACCGGCGTAGCTCCACAGTTGATACGAATCATCGGCCCATCCCGATGACTCGAGGATCGCACGAAGCACGTCGGGCCTTGCGTCTTCCGTGAGCACCACCGCGCGTGTAGTACCCCCTCGAAGGCGGTCGCCGGCGTCGAGCGCACCCAGGTCGAGGAGCGCCTCGGCTGTGTCGAACGTGCCGCTCCTGAGGGCGCCGCTGCTGAGCCAATGGACCTCGGCGCCGAGCGCGTGCATCTCGTCGAGCAGATGTCGTGAATGCGTTGCGAGTAGGACCTGGAAGTCCTCGGCCTCCGCGACCTGTGCGAGGTAGCGCGCGAGTTTCCGCTGGTTGTCTGGATGAAGATGCGAATCGGGTTCGTCCAAGATTAGCAGGCGTGGCCGGTAGAGGCCAACGTAGGCAAGGACTTGAATCGCCTGCAGAACTCCCGTTCCCGATGAGTCGATGGGCAGCCTAAGGCCGTTTCGAGCGACAGTTGCGGTGATAGTCTCGTCGTTGTCCGGATCAAAGGCGACGTCAACCCGGACGTCGTGGAAGACGGCGTTGAGATGGCGCTCGAAGGATTGCCATGAAGCTACGTCCTGCTTGAGGAGCCAGAGCACATTTCGCAAGACAATGTTCGCATCACCGCGCGCGGCGGCACGCCGCACCATTCCTGGGCTCCTGAACTCCTCAGACGACGGGATGCCAGCGAGACCCGGTGAGATGGCGCTGTATGGGACCTCGAGTTGACGAAGTTGTTCGCCTAGGCCACGTCCGTCGATTCGAACGGCAATATTGCGATTCTTCCCTCTGGACACCTGAACTTGCGTCGACTCATCGCCACTCGAGAAGGTGATTGCAATGGCGGTGTCCGCCGCTTGTCTCAGCGTCCGGTTCCTTGCCAGTGCGTGGACATCGCGCAAGGGGCTGTAGACGAGCTGTTGGGTCGAAAGCGTGCTGCTTACGAAGTTCTTGCGACCCCACGACGCGCCGTCTAGGAAAGTGCTCTGAACTATCGACACGCCAAACTGGACCGCTTGGAGGACGCTACTCTTCCCAGAGTTGTTGGGGCCTATGAGCACGGTCACGCGGCCGAGGGGCACCGTGATGTCGCTCAGCGACTTGAACCGTTCGATCCGAACTGATTCAAGCATGTCGGCGTGCCTCCGCACATGAACGGCAAACCGGGACCCCTCCCGGGGGGAACGTTCCGTCGACGCGCCGCGGGAGCCAGGAGACCCGCTGGGGCTTGTCGGAGTTGCGCACTAGAAGCCCGCACATGCTTCGGCAATACGATCCGTGTTGATATCGGTGACGGGCTCTCGCATCGAGACGTACACCTTAAACATGGGATCAATGAACTGGCAGGGCCCCTGCTGGGGAATGTTAGGGATGCGGATGATCGGCCCATAGTACGCGTGAGCCAGTTGTCCGCGGTAGTTCGAGGGGCTCCGCACGCCAAGTTGACGGCACGCTTCGTAGGTCCGGTGCGTCGGAATATCACGTTCGCGCCACATCGCCAAGACCCGTAGGACGAGCTCGCGCTGGCGAGATGTTTTCACGGCGCGCGTGTAGGCCTCGTTGAACGGCTGCGCGAGTTGGTTTGTCGAGAGGTCGCGCACGGCCCCAACCACGTCCCCACTGTCAGCGATGACTTGGTTATTATCGTATGCGGTGGTCAACGCGGTCTTGCCTATCATGTGTACAAACCATGGGTAGCCACCCGCGATACCCACGAGTCGGCGGCGTGCGCGGGCGGAGAAGGCGAGGTCGACGTCGCGTGCGGCGAGCGACGCTTCAGCCCTTTCGATGATCTCGTCGAGTTCCTCGAGTGTCATGATTGGCAGGAGCACGGGTCTGAGGTGTCTCGCGATTGACTCGTGCTCGGACATAAGTTCTGTGTGGCTCTCGGCGATGCCAACGACGAGGAACTTCACGAACTCGCTCGAAGACTCCTTGAGGAACGACGCAATGCCCGTCGTGTCGTTGATCTTGTCAAACTCGTCGAGGATAAAGAGCAACGACTGTCCAGACTCGGATGCGAGGTGATCGACTAGTCCTGAGAATCGCTGCATCGGGGTGAGGTCCGGCCGTTCTGATACGCCCTTCTTGGCCTCATAGCGTTTCACCCACTCGACCTCCACGAACTTCGCTGTCACCTTTCGCTTCGTTGTTCTGTCGACGAGTCGACCGTATCCGTCGGAGGAGTCTGGTTCCACCAGGAGCTCGAGATCTCTCATGGCATCGACCATGAGCTGAAGGAGTTCGGTGATCCCTCGGGTCGTCACGGTGCACGTGACTTGCAGAACTAGGTAGCGCTGTTCCTCGGCTAGCGCCCGGTCGTGCTCGCCGAAGTGTGCGAGCAGTTCAACATCCCCTTGCGCAATTCGCCCAATCTGGCTCGCAAGGCTGGATTTTCCGATGCCACGGTCGCCGTAGATCATCGGGAGGCTCCCGTGAGAGAGGAGTTCGTCCGTCAACGCCAGCACCTGTCTGCGCCGGCCCGCGAAGCGCGCTGGATCGTCTATCTGGCCTGAGGGCCGGAAGGCGTTGAGAACGATGGATCGTTCCATGGGTCCCCCCGCGTACGTGCTCCCTGGCATCCGGCCGCGGGTCCGTTCCCGTGTCTGCCGAGTGTGCGTCGGGCGTTCGGGGTCCGACTGTATCGCCACGAGGTGCCTGTGCGGGCAAGGTGACCGGGCGCCTCGAACGGCTCTCTCGTTGCCCTGGGAACGTGGCGAGCACGCCCAGATGGGACTCGCTCGTGGGGGAGGGGCGCTCCGCTGAATTGGGGATGGCGTTGCGCCCGTTCCAGTCGTCCGTGCGGCGGAGCCACCAGGACTGCGGCGGGCGGCTGGAGCGGCCACGGGATTGCGGCCCGTCCGGCTACTGCCGGACGGGGCGGTCGGGAAGGCGTGTTGGCCGTGGTGGGCCTCTATGTCCACCGTTTTGGTCGGGTCGTAGCCTGTCGGGTAGGCGGGGGCGGTTCGAGTGCTGTAGCGAAGAGCGGGGTGTGAGGCTGGGAGCCCTGCCGCGCAGCTGGCCGGTTGGCCGTCAGACGCGCCTTGTTGCGCCGGCCGTCCCCGCCGCCTCAGGCGGCCGTGGGTTGCGAGGTGGGGCTGTTGGTCGTCGCGGCTTGGAGGGTGGCGGCGTCGGCGCGCATGGCCTTGTAGACCTGATCGGACAGGCGTCGTTTGAGGCAGCGGATGGCCTCGCGGCTGGTCTTGCCCTCGGCTCTCTTGCGGTCGTAGTAGGCCCGGCCCTCGGTGGTGGTGCGGATCTGGGTGATCGCGATCGTGTAGAGAGCGGTGTTCAGTTGCCGGTTGCCGCCGGGGTTGAGCCGGTGACGCACGGTGCGTCCGGACGAGGCGGGCAGGGGCGCGGTGCCGTTGGCTGAGGCGAAGGTGTCCCGGGTCGGGTAGCGGCCGATGTTGACGATCTCGGCCAGGAACCGTGCAGCGACCACGGGCCCGACCCCGTAGATCCCCATCAGGGCCTCGGCCCTTCCGGTGACCAGTGCGGCGAGCTGGCGGGTCAGGGCACGGGTCTCGGCCAGGATGACGACGATCCGGTCAAGGCGTCGGCGGGCCAGGTCCGCGCGGACCCGCTGGTCGCCGTCCAGCAGTGCCAGCACGGCGTTGACCTGCGTCGTCGTGGTCAGGTGCGGGTGGGCGTGGTGGTAGCCGGGCACCAGCCCGACCAGCTCGGCGTGGACCTGGTTGGCCAGCGCATGGTGCTCCCAGACCAGGTCCTGGCGGTAGTCCAGCAGTGCCCGCAGGTCCGCGGCCAGGCCGACCTTCAACCGCACCGGCGGCAACCCGACCTCGCGGGCAGTCAGTCGCGCGATCGCCAACGCGTCCACCGCGTCGGTCTTGCCCTGCCCGGGCCGGGCGGACCGCTCCCGGGCCGTCATCGCGGTCGGCACCTCACGCACGTCATACCCGCCGGCGGCCAGGTGCGCGGCCACCGCCCGCCCGAAGTGCCCCGACCCCTCGATCCCGACCCGCGAGACCGCGATCGCGGCCAACGCCCTGTCCAGCCGGGTGAACCCGGCCACGTCGTTGGCAACCTCGAGCCACCGGGCCAGCACACCACCCGGGTCGCAGACCGCGACCGCCAGCGTGTCCTTGTGCGTATCGATCCCGACGAACACCGCCCACCTCCAGGCCGCGACCACCGCGTGGGCCGGCGGAGCGCAAGCATCTCTGGGGACGAGTCCCAGCCCTCTATTGAGCGTCACCACCGCCCCGAGGACGTCGCCGGGAGGCACCCACCAGAAGAGAGCCACACCCCGGGGCGGGCAGCCAGAAGTCGAGCCTTCCCGGCGACGCCGCGGACCCCGAGAACACCCCGAGGCCCGACCACCATCGCAGAGATGCCAGAGGTGTCTGCCACTTCTTTGACAACCGCCGTTGTCGGTCAGGCGAGGGGGAGGAGCATCTGCTCGAGCCATGCACTGAAGCGCTGCGGGTCGGAGATCAGCACGCTCGACACCAGGGCGTAGTCGTCTTCCTGGACCAGGTTCTCGGGACCGGCCGTACCGAGGACGTCGATGTCGACGTTGAACGGGGCGACACGGCGGCCGAGGTTCTGCTCGATGCGCCTCACCGTCTCGTTCGCGATACCGGGGCCGGGGCTGGGATGGATGAGGTCGACGAGCTCGCCCTTGAAGCCGGGGACGGAGAGTTGCCCCGTGGACCGCGGCCGGTCGGGCCCGCGATTCCACCAGCGGTGGAAGGGATGGAACGCGACCTGCGTGGCGCGCTGCAGCTCGGGGCGCTCGGCCAACGACGGGAAGTCGGGGGCGTCGACGATCGCGTGGCGTTGCAGGGCGGCGCGCGCGTAGTCGTCTGGCGGAGATCCAGGCTGCGGCTGGCGGCTTCGGGCGGCGCGATCGGCGGCAAGGACCTCCTGCCACCACGACGCCCAGTCGGCGAGGTCCGGAGTCGGAGCATCGGGTTCGGTGCTCAGGTCGGGCACTCGCGGTAGGCGCCCGGGCATTGCAGGGGTCGGCGCGTCGGTGCGCTCGGCGAGGCGGTAGGCGTCGCGGACGAACACGGCCAGGTGCAGGTGCTGGGGCAGATCGAGCGAGACGCGCCACGATGGTCGGCCAGCGAACCTCACCGGGCCAGGGTGGACCTGCCGGGCAGCCGGTGCAAGACGCGTCTTCGGTGGCGGCAACCGGCGTTGTCGGTGTCCGGGGACATCATGGCGTCCTGGCATCGGGAGGGTCGCGATGGGCAAGGGGCGTCGGCTGCGGGCAGAACGGGTTGTCGAGCGGTCTGTGGCCGCCAGGCGGGCGGCGGAGTCAGTCGCGTGGTCGGACATCGAGGCGGTGCTCCCGCGCGGCTCGGGGCCATCTCCGGCGCCGGGAGCCTTGCCTCGCGCCGAGGCGCGCGCCCGGCGTACCCCGAGGACGTCGTCGGCAGCCGCGGCGCACACGAGGCGTGGGTCTCGTGGTCGCGATTGCGCGGAGCTGACCCGGCTCGCGGGCGAGCGTGACGAGCTGCGTGGCCGTCTGGCCGAGGCTGAGGCTGCGATCGTGGCCGAGGTGCGTCGTGAGCGGCGCGCGGGTGCGAGCTGGGGTGACGTCGGCCGGGCTCTGGGCATGACCCGGCAGGGCGCCCGTCAGCGGTTCGGGCCGGAGTAGTCCACAGGGCTTGTCGAGGCCGTTCGTTCACAGGCGCAGGGCCGCCAGCGTCCGGGTTGGTCGTCCTCGCGCACCCATGCCTCGTGAGAGCAACGCGTCGTGCTGCAGTCGCGACCGATCGCTACCGGTCGCGGCGCTGGGCCCATCTCGGTCGTCCTCTCGCACACGTACATGCATGGGGTGCAACGGAGGGAGCCGGTGATGAGCGCGGAGGCGACGGGTCGCGGGACGCTGACGATGACGCCGAAGGAGGTCGCCGAGCGGCTGGGGATCTCCGAGTGGTGGGTGCGCGAGCAGATCCGACGCGGGCGGGTGCCGCACCTGCGGTTCGGCCGCCATCGGATCGCGCTGCTGCCCGAGCACGTGGACGCGATCATCGAGCTGGTGACCGTCGAGCCTGCGGGGTGGCAGGCCGACGGCGGGGCTGGTGGGGGTGCGTCAGGCTCGGTGCGGGGTGCGTCAGGCTCGGGCGGGCCTGCGTCAGGCAGGCCGAGTGCTGCGTCAGGCTCCGCGTCAGGCGACCTGACGGCGCTGCGGCCGACCGATCGCTCGGCGCAGGCGCACCGACGTCGGCCGCACGTGCAGGGCGATGGTGTTCTAGCGGGCGAAGGCCGCTGGCGACGGACGATGACGTTGGGCGCGTCCCTGGAGCGAGTCTCGGGCGTCGAGAACCGATTCGGCCGCACCGGTGTGGTCGGGCCTTGAGTGGGCAAGCCGGGGCGCCGATGTCGAGAGCGTGACAACGGAGCAGCAGGGGGCAGCGCAGCCGGGCACGAAGGTGATGCGGCTGCGGTACACGGGTCGGTGTCGGGACTGCGGCGCGCAGCTCGCGGCGGGGACCACGGCGGTCTACGACAAGACGACCAAGACCGTGCAGTGCTTCTCGTGCCGGGCCGGAGCGGTTGTGGAGCCGGGACCACCGGCGGCTACCCCACCCGGACCGGATCCGCTCGACGCGGGCCGCGCTGGGGCATCGGCCCGCCGCGAGTACGAGCGCCGCTCCGCCAAGCGTGAGACACGGATCCGCGAGGCTCATCCGCATCTGGGTGGGCTGATCCTCGCCTTGTCGGATGACCCGCAGAGCACCACCGCGTGGGCCCAGGGCGCCCGGGGCGAGGAGCTCCTCGGGGCTCGACTCGACGGACTCGCCGAGCGTGGCGTGCGCGCGCTGCACGACCGACGCATCCCGATGTCTCGGGCGAACATCGACCACATCACCGTCGGGCCAGGCGGGGTCCACGTGATCGACGCCAAGCGCTACGCAGGCAAGCGCCCGGAGCGGCGCGTCGACGGCTGGCTGTTCGGCACCCGCACGGAGAAGCTCTACGTCGGCGGGCGGGACAAGACACCGCTGGTCGCGGGTGTGCACAAGCAGGTCGCCGTGGTGCGTGAGGTACTCGACGCCGCGGGCCTGGGCGAGGTGCGTGTGCGAGGCGTGCTGTGCTTCGTCGAGGCCGAGTGGCCGCTGTTCGGGGGCGACTTCACGGTTGACGGAGTCGACGTGTTGTGGCCGAAGCGGCTCGGCGAGCGGCTCGTGCCGAAGGAGCCGGCGCTGGCGCCCGAACGGATCGACGAGGTTCTGCGAGCCCTTGCGGCCGCGCTCCCGCCGGCCTGACGGAACGCCGGGGGCCGGTCATCCGGCGGTGTGGCTGGTGATCTACTCGCCGCTGCGTCGGTAGCCTGCACGCAAAGCGCTTCCCAAGGGGGAGATCGCCATGCCGGTCGAGTCGTGGAACGAAGCCCGCCTCATCCCGACGTCGGGCATCAACGGGGCTGAGGAGCAGGAGCGGCGTGCGACGTCGGCGCTCCTCGCGGTGATGACCGCGGTGCGCGAGTACGGGCGGGCGCTGACCAAGCCGTTCGGCGCGCCGGCCGGGACCGTCGAGACGTACATCGAGGTGCCGTTCGAGCTAGCGGAGCGGCGGCTGTTCCCGGACGGCCTGATCCGGGTCACGCGCGGGCAGGCGGTCTGGACCGCGCTCGTGGAGGTCAAGACCGGGGGCAACGTGCTGGTCGCCGAGCAGCTCGAGAACTACCTCGACGTCGCGCGCGAACAGGGCTACGACGCCGTCCTGACGATCTCGAACGAGATCCCCGCCGTCGCAGGGCAGCACCCGACCAAGGTCGACGGCCGCAAACTGCGCAAGGTCGGGCTGTACCACCTGTCGTGGACACAGGTGCTCGCCGAGGCGGTGATGCAGAAGGAGTTCCGCGGCGTGGCCGATCCCGACCAGGCCTGGATCCTCGGAGAGCTGATCCGGTACCTGGAGCACCCGCGCTCGGGCGCCTTGGAGTTCGACGACATGAGCGACTCGTGGGTCGGCATCCGCGACGCCGTGAAGGCGGGCACACTGCGGGCCAGCGACAAGGGCCTGACGGAGGTGGCGTCCCGGTTCGACGCGCTGCTGCGCTTCGCCGGGCTCTCGTTGGGCCGCCAGCTCGGCGTCGAGGTCACGCCGCTGCTGTCCCGCAGGGAGCTGGCCGACCCGACGCTGCGGACTCAGGCGCTCGTCGCGGAGCTGGTCGAGCACGGCAGCATGTCAGGCCTGATCAAGGTGCCCGAAGCCATCGCGCCGCTTGGCGTCACAGCCGACCTCCGGGCCGGAACCGTCACCTGCTACGTCGACATCGACGCCCCACGCGACGGGCGGCCGACGACTCGGGTCAACTGGTTGGTTCGGCAACTCAAGGAAGCGCCCGCGACCGTCGTGCTGGAGTCGCACGCTGCGCGCGCACGGGGCCACGGGGCCGCCGAGCTGCTGCGTGTGGTGCGCGAGGACCCGTCGGTGCTGGTCGAGGACCCGGCGAGGGAGCTGCGGTCCTTCCGGGTGGCGTTGCAGCGGCCGATGGGCGCCAAGCGCGGCCGCGGCCGCGGGTCGTTCATCGACTCGGTCCTGGGCTCGATCGACACGTTCTACGACGAGGTCGCGGCTCACCTGAAGGCGTGGTCCGCCAAGCCCGCGAAGATGCGGTCGGACACGGACGTCCGTGTCGAGGACGAGGTAGCGCCGGCGTTGACGTCGACGGCGATCTCGTCGCAGGACGAGGAGTAGGGGAGCGCCGTTCGCCGGGCTCAGTCTTCGAGGGCGGGGCGTTCTCGCGGCTGCTGGGCGAGGGCGCTGTCGGCGCGAGCGAGCAGTTCGGCCGCGATTGCCTCGGCGCGTGCCTCGGTCAGGCGTTCGCCCCGGAACACGACGTGTACCTGGTCCAGGTCGACGAGTTCGACGGATGCCTTCTCGACGGCCGCTCGAAGATCGCCGTTGTCGTTGGGAGCCACACCTCACGGTGTCGCGGCGGAGTCCAGGTGCGCAACGGGTAATGGCCGCGAGGCGTCATGAGATCCAGCCGAACGCGTCCGTATCCCACTTGGCCGCGTCGTCAACGGTCCCCGAGAAGACGGGGTCGACGAACGCGATCACCGCGTCGAGCTGGTCAGCGAAGTGGGGCTCCGCGTCGGCCTCGAGCTGGTTCTTGCGCAGCCAGGCGGTCCACTTGCGCTGGGCGATATCCGGGTACCCGACTGTGACCGGAGCGAGCGGGCCGAGCGTGACCGCTCGGTGATCGGCCACCGCATGCGCTGCTGCCCTCAGCTCGCCTGCGCCGAAGCGGTGCGTCCGCGCGATCGAGCGGAGGTCAAGGAAGTCGCGCCACCGGGTGCTCGTGGTGCCGCGCTGAAGGATCGTGACCGCCTTCTCGGCGACGACCGTCGGAAGCGGATGACCGACCACCGTGAACGTGCCGCCGAGCAGCGCCGGCAGCTCGACGTCCTCGGGCGCGGGCCAGATCGGGTCGCCGGTCGAGACGTCCAGCTTCAGGTCCATGCGGAAGGTGTGGAGCCTGACGCCCACGCTGACGCGCAGGCCCCGGTACTCGGCGTCGTCGCGGATCGGCTCGACTACGATCCTGTCGAGGTCGAACGTGAGACCGTCCTCGGCGGGGACGGCCGCGACTGCTGCGACGACCGTGCGCAGGTGCTCCTCGTCGAGCGCGAGGTCGACGGCCTGCAGATCGACGTCCCGGGTCGGGCGGCGCAGCCGGTAGGCCGCGAGGAGGACGCCGCCTTTGAGCACGAGGTCTTCCCGGTAGTCGGTCACGGCGAGGCGTGCGAGGAACCGTTCGAGCACGTAGAGGGTGAGGAGCTCGGTGGTGGCCCGGCCGCGCTCGCGTGCCTGGCGCCCCAGGGCCGCGTGGATCTGTGCCGGTCTCACGTGAGGTACTCCAGCGCGGTGCGGACGGGACCCGCTGCGCGAGGCAGGGCGGACGCAATCTGCATGAGTTCACTCGGGCTGGAACCTCGGCGCCGGAGCCACTCGCGGAGCGCCTCGACGCCGATCTCATAGCCCTCCTGGCCGCGGAGTCGGAAGACGTCGGCGATCGACCGGGCGGGGGAGTAGAGCCCGATCTGGCGGTCGCTGCCCCGGATCTCGATGACGGTGCGCCCGAGGTCGAACGTGGTCCGGTCGAAGGAGTGCCACTGGATCGCCGGTGAGCTGGTCGGCAGGTAGCGGCCACGGGGCAGCGCGAGGTCCCATGCAGCCGGGATGGCGTCGACCAGGTCGTGGTGGGCTAGGGCCGACGTCAGACAGATCGTCGCTTGCGGGGCGCGGGTGGCCGCTTCGATGAGGTCGGTGTCCGAAGGATCTGCGTCGAGACGCTGGAACAGGCCGGGGCCCAGGTGCTCGATCTCGCCCCGTTCAGCGAGGCGGTACAGGGTGGCGCGGCTGATGCCGAGGCTCGCGGCTTCGGCGGGCGTGAACGGTTGTGCCGGGAGTCGGTCGGCTGTGCGCATGACCACCTCCATGAGACGAAACCTAGACAGATAGTACTACGTGTCAAGGTTTTGTCGCACCAGTCGCTCCCGTCAACTCTGTCCAGGCTCAGCCCGGGGTGAACGGGTCGCAGCGGCCAGCCCACGGCCGAGGGCCGCCCTCGGCGAACATGATGACCTCGGTGCCACGGGCCGAGACCCACGACTCGGCGAGCAGGACCGTATGGGTCCGGCGCCTCTTCTCGGCCTTGGCGACCAGACGCTCCTGCTCGGTCGGGCCGACGAAGCGGCCATAGTCGCGCACCTTGGCGAGTTGCTGCGCCGCGCCGTCGTCGGCGGAGCTCGCGGACGGGCCGCCGCACCAGTGCACTACCCAGGGCGTTCCGTGGGCGACGCGAGCGAGCGCATCGTCAGGTGCAAGCAGTCGGGGGTGCCGGGTCCAGGGCGCCTCTTCTGCAAGCTCGCGCCTGAGCACGACTCGGGGGTGCTTCCGCGTCACTTGGTCACCTCGCATCCGTCGCCGGCTCGAGGGGGAGGGCGCCCTATCGGTGTGTTGTTCGGAGTCGAGGAAGACCCGAACGCGCATCAGGCCTTGCGGCACGTCGACCACCGTCGCCGTGCCCCAGTCGAACGGCTGGCGCCAGCTCCCTTCCATGCTTGCACCATAGGGATCATGTCGGCACTTGGGTCGGCCGAGGAAGCCACTCGCGGTAACGCGCCGCGAGATCATCCCGGATCTCGTCGGTAGGCGCCGAGATGTCGATTCCGCCCGGGTACGGGGTCGCCGACCACGACGCGTCACTGGCCACAAGGCTGGCCATGTAGACGAGATCGTGGGCGGTTGTGACCAGCCACCAGGTGCGCCAGCGTGGGTCGTCGGGGGCGTCTGTCACGAGGAGTTCGATGCCCGGGTCGTCCGGGTCGCTATCCGGCTCGAAGACTCGAGCGAGCGGCCGCCACGTGATGCCGTCGGAGATCCACCGGGCGTTCACGGCCTCCTGGCGGTCCTCCGGCCTCCATTCCGGCCGATAGATGAAGCCGGCAGGTGCAAGATCCTCCAGCTCCCCGATGAGCGTCGTGTGGCGCCGTCGAATCTCTCGCTCGTCGGTCCGCCTGCCCAGGACGCGACGCGGGTACTGGCGAGATCGAGGGAGCGAGTGGAACCTGACCGACCGCGGGAGCATGCCCAGAAGGCTCGCGTCGCCGAAACGCTCGACCCACAGGTCGGCGAGCGGGTGCTTGGGCTCGGCCCACAGGTTGACCTCGTGCATGCGCTCTACGCCTCTCCGTCGCTGGACCGGTGTCCGGTGGCAAGCGGCGGGGTCGATGGGCGAAGGGCGAGCCCGCCCAGCGCCCGCCCCGCCGCATCCGCAGCTGCCCGCTGCTGGTCCGGCAGAAGGTGCGCGTAGGTCTCGGTCGTCGTCGTGATCGACTCGTGCCCCAACCTCCGCTGCAGCACGAACAGATCCGTCCCGGCCGCGATCATCCACGACGCGTGCGTGTGCCTCAGGTCATGCACCCGCGGCCGCTTGGTCAGCCTCGGCGCGTCCGCGTCGGGCTTCCCGTCAGGCTGACGCGGATCGCACGCAGCGTCCAGCGCAGGCGTCCACGTCGTCGTCCAGAACCTCGACGAGGACAGCTGGGCCCCGACGGTGTTGGTGAACAACAGATCGTCCGGCGCCTTGCCGGCGACCAGCGGCAACAGCACGTCGACCAGGTCGTCGGGCAGGGACACCGTCCGCCGCGCACGCTTCGTCTTCGGCGGCCCGACGTACCAGCGCCGGTCGGCGTCCCGCTTCCACGCCTTCGTCACGCGGATCGTCGCCGGCCGCGCCGTCAGGTCCACGTCCCCGGCCGTGAGCGCCGTCGCCTCGCCCCAGCGCAGCCCGGTCGCCACCAGCGTCAGCACCAGCGGCTGGTAGAACGCCGGGATCTTGTCCAGCAGCAGCGCGAACTCATCGCGCGTCAGCACGGTCATCTCGTCGCGGGTCGACACGGACTTGGGCAGCTCGACGCCCACGCAGGGGTTGTCGGTCCGGTACCCGAGCTTCATCGCGGTCGACATCGCCGCGGACAGCAGCCCGTGGACGTTCGCGATCGTCTTGGGGGACAGGCCCTTGTCGCCCATCGCCCGCACCCACCCGGCCACGTGCCGGTAGGTCAGCGCCGCCACCGGGTAGGGCCCTAGCACCGGTGCGATGTGCCGCGTGAGCTGCCCGCGGTAGTGCGAGCGCGTGTCCGGCCCGACGCCGGTCAGCAGGTCGATGTGCTCGGCGATCGCCGACTCGACCGTGGGCCCGGGCGTACGCACGGCCTCGGCGATCCGCGCGGCCTCAGCGGCATGCCCGCCGGCCGCCTCGATGAGCTCCTTCGCGACCCGCGCCTCGCGCTCGTCGTCGTAGGTGAGCGACGTCTGGCGGCCTGTCTCCGGGTCGCGCCACAGCACGGCGAACGACCGGGTCCCGTCGGCCCGTCGACGCTCGCGGATGGACGCCACAAACAGAGAAGGTAGCCCTCCGTGTCAACGGATGACTACCTTCCTGTCAACGTGTCCTACGTTTCCGCAGGTCACAGGGGTGGAGGTGGCGGGAATCGAACCCGCGTCCGACAGCAGTGAACCAGGCCTTCTCCGGGTGCAGTCTGCTTATGAGTTTCTCGGCCCCAGCGATCACGCAGACATGTCGCTGACGGGCCCAGTCACGTGAGAGTCCCCGCAGCCCCCATGACCAGGGCTACGAGCAGTGGCTTCCTAGATGACGCCAGGAACTGAGACGGAAGCTAGCTCAGGCTGACGGACTTCGAAGCTCGCTCAGGCGGCGAGGGCGAAGTCGGTGCTCTTGGAATCGGCACCTATTGGTTTGCGGGGAGCGTTAACGAGATAACCCCACATCCTCGACCCGCTTCTCCTGGGACGACGACCATCGTCGAAACCGATCACCCCCTGTGCAGTTGTCAACCACCCGGCCGCCCGTCCCGGCGGACCGGGGCGCGCAGAACCGTGCAGGTCCAGCGTAGGTGACAACGCCGGGTGCGTCGTCAGGATTCCCCCGCCCGCACCAGCGACGCCACCCAGTCGAGCTTGTTCAGCGCCGGCGCGGGGATGACGAACGGGTACACGTCCGCGGCGCCCATCGCGCGGTTCATCTGGTTCAGGGCGATCGACAGGGGCACCCACACCTGCGTCACGACGTCGCGGAACGGGGCGTCGTCCGCGGCCGCGTCCGCGTCGAGCAGGCCGAACTCCCGTGCCGTCTCCACGGCGTCGGTGATGTGCAGGTAGTGCGCCCAGGTCTCGGCGAAGTCCTCGAACGGGTGCATCGTGGCGTAGGCGGACAGGTACTCCAGCTCCCACCCGGGCGGCGGGCCCTGCGCATAGTGCCGCTCGACGGCCGCGGCGTAGTCGGCGGTCTCGTCGCCGAACAGGGCGCGGTAGCCGTCCAGGACGTCGCCGTCGCGCACCAGCAGCCACTGGTAGTAGTGGCCGACCTCGTGGCGCAGGTGCCCGAGCATCGTGCGGTACGGCTCGCCCAGCAGGGCGCGGCGGTGCTCGCGGCGCGCGTCGTCGCCCTCGGCCAGGTCGACGGTGACGACGCCCTCGGTGTGGCCGGTCACCACGTCGGCATCGGCGGAGGAGAGCAGGTCGAACGCGAGCCCGCGCTCGGGGTCGGTGTGTCGGTCCACCACCGGGCAGCCCAGCGCGTCCAGCTCGATCACCAGGTGGCGCTTGGCGGCCTCGGCGACCTTGAACGCGGCCAGGCCCGCCATGTCGTCGTCGTTGGGGCGGGTGCGGGTGAGGTCGCAGCCGGAGCACTGGCCGCCGGGCGTCGACGCCAGCCACGTGCAGCCGGACAGGTAGCCGTTGCGGCACGTGAACCACATCCGCTCGTCGGCGTCGACGTAGGTGCCCGCCGCGTCCACGGGGACTATCCGGCGCTCGGCCCTGGAGTACGCCTGGCGGGTGCCGCAGGACTCGCAGTGCGTGTTGTCGGCGTACAGCGGGTGCCCGCAGACCGCGCAGTGGTGCGCCTTCATCGCCCCGCCCGCCTCAGACCGTCCGGTAGTGCACGTGGACGACGCCGGGCCCGAGCTCGCGCACCGTGACCAGCTCCAGCTCCATCGTCAGGTCCGCCGGTAGCCAGGGCAGGCCGCCGCCCACCACGTACGGGACCACGATGGCGTGCAGGTCGTCCACCGCGCCGGCGTGCAGTGAGACGGCGGCGATGGTGGGGCCGGCGATCGACAGGTCGCGGTCCGAGGCCCGGGCCAGCTGGACCATCGCGGCGGGGCTGAGCTCGCGCAGCAGCGTGGTGTTGGGGGTCGGCGCGTCGGGCAGCGTGCGGGAGACCACCAGCTTGTCGGTGGCCCGCCACAGCTCGGCGAACTCCCGGGCGGCCTGCGAGGTCTCGCCGGGTTCGGGCGCCGTCGCCCAGTAGCGCATGACCTCGTACATCCGCCGCCCGTAGACGACGGTGCCGACGCCGGACTCGAGCTCGTTGATCGCCCGGTGCGTCACCTCGTCCGGCGCGGCCCAGACGAACGAGCCGTGGGCGTCGGCGACGTAGCCGTCCAGCGAGGTGATGGCGGTGTAGCGCACGCGTCCCATGCGCCGATCCTCACCCCTGGTCGAGGTCCTCCGCCAGGCGCCGGGTCACGCCGGCCAGGGTCGCGTCGGCCTGCTCGACGAGAGGGCCGACGAGTCCGATCGCCAGACGCGCGACGACGCGGTCCTGCTCGGCGGTGTCCACCGGCTCGCCGGGCTCGGCGCCGGTCGCTGCACGCACGGCGTCGGCGACGTCCTCGGCGAGCATCGTGCCCAGCGCGGGGGAGCGCGAGATCGCGGCGAGGATCTCCAGGTCGAGCAGCGCCTGCTCGGGGGCCGGCAGGTCGGCGCCGCGCAGCGGGAACACCCGACGCTCGGCGAGCTCGCGCCTGGCCAGCGCGCGGAACAGGTCCTCCTTGGACCCGAAGTTCGAGTACACCGCGCCCTTGGTGTAGCCGGCCGCACGGGCCAGGTCGCCGACGGCGGTGCCCTCATACCCGTGCGCGGCGAACATCCGGCCGGCCGCGTCGAGCAGGTCGGCGCGGGTCTCCTCGGCGCGCTCGCGCCGCCGGTCGCCGGCCTTGGTGCTGTTGCTCAGGCTCTCCGACGCGGTCTCCAGACCGCGCGACGCCTCGCGCAGGCCCTGGGTGACCGCACGTCCTACGTCGTCGCTGACCGCACCCATCTGCTGGCCGAGCACCCGCGTCAGAGCTGCGGTCGCCTCGGCGAGCGCCCGGGCGGCGTTGGCCACGTTCTCGTCATCTGCCATACCGCTGAGGATACACAATCGGACCGGTCGGTACCAGTGCGATCGGTATCTGAGAGCGTCGAGCGAATCGGGGGGTCTAGCGGCGCGAGGCGTTTATGCAGGTCAGACGCCTGCCGTGCTGGGATACCGCTGAGACAGTTGCATACCCAGCGGCATCCGTCCTATCGTGCTGCGCATACCAATCGGTATCTCACTAACGGAGGATCTCATGGCGACAGCCATGCTGAGCATCCGCGGTCTGCGCAAGACGTACCGCGGACGTAACGGCGCCAGAGCCAACGACGGGATCGACCTCGACGTCGCCCCGGGGACAGTGGTGGGGCTGCTCGGCCACAACGGCGCCGGCAAGACGACCCTCGTCAACCAGGTGGTCGGGATCGTCCGCCCCGACGAGGGCACCATCCGTGTCGACGGCGTCGACGCGGTCGCCCGGCCGGACCTGGCGCGGGCGCTGGTGTCCGTCCAGGCTCAGGCCAACGTGCCGATCACCGGCCTGACGCCGCGCCGCGCGGTCGAGCTCGTGGGCCGGATCCGCGGCGGCGAGCTCGCCGAGGTGCGAGCCCGCACTGCCGCTCTGCTCGAGTCCCTCGACCTCATGCAGTGGGCCGACACCCCGGCACAGAAGGTCTCCGGCGGCGTCGCCCGGCTGACCGCCTTCGCGATGACGACGGTGGTGCCCGGCCGGCTCGTGGTGCTCGACGAGCCCACCAACGACGTCGACCCGGTGCGCCGCCGTCTGCTGTGGCAGCACATCCGGTCGCTGGCCGACGACGGCGCGGCCGTGCTGCTGGTCACGCACAACGTGCGCGAGGCCGAGCGCGTGGTCGACCACCTGGCGGTCCTCGACCAGGGGCGCGTGGTCGCCGCCGGGACCCCGGCCGACCTCGCCGCCGACGTGCGCGGCTCGCTGAGCGTCGAACTCGACCTGGCCAACGGGTGGCGCGAGTTCCCCGCGGCGCTGGGCGACGTCGCGGTGATCGGCCAGCGCGCGGTCGCCCAGGTCGCCGCGGCCGACGCCGCCGCCGTGGTCGCGTGGGCGCAGGAGAACGTCGAGTCCGGCCACCTCGAGCGCTACGCCCTGGTGCCGGCCTCGCTCGAAGACGTCTACGTGCAGCTGGTGGGCCCCGAGCGCACCGCGACGGTGGGCGACGACGACGGCCCTGCTGCGGCCGACGAGTCCTCGACGGGCGGTACAGCGACCGGCGGTGCCGCGACGGGCGCAACCGGCTCTGCCGCAACCGGCTCCACCGCAACCGGCCGCGCCGCGACCGGCCAGCCCTCGACCGGCCGCGCCGCGACCGGCCAGCCCTCGACCGAGCAGGAGGACCCCCGATGAGCGTCACATCCGTCGCGCGCGCCGACGACGCGACCGTCGCCCGCCTGTCCGGGCCCACCGCCGGACCGCTGCGCGCCACGCTGCTCCTGGCCCAGTGGCAGCTGCGCCGCCAGGCCCAGTTCATGCCTCTGCTGGTGGTGGTGCAGGTGTTCATGGCCGTCGCCACGGTGGTCGGTTACGGCCTGCTGGTGGGCGATCCCGACCCGACGACGGCGTTGTACCTGGCCACAGGTGCGCCGACGATCACCCTGATCACCGTGGGTCTGGTGATGACACCGCAGATGGTCGCCCAGGCTCGCACCGAGGGGTCGCTGGACTGGATGCGCACCCTGCCGGTGCCGCGCTGGGCGTTCCTCGCCGCCGACCTGACGGTGTGGACCCTCATCGCCCTGCCCGGGATGGTGCTGGGTGTGTTCACCGGCGTGCTGCGGTTCCACGTCGACCTGTCGCCGGCGCCGTGGCTGGTGCCCGGGGCTCTCGCGGTGTCGCTGGTCAGCGCCGCGGTCGGGTACGCGATGGCGTCGTTGCTGCCGCCGCAGGTGGCCATGCTGATCACCCAGGCGCTGGTGTTCATCGTGCTGCTGTTCTCCCCGGTCAGCTACCCGTCCGAGCGGATGCCGCAGTGGTTGCAGACGGCGCACGACTGGTTGCCGATCGAGCCGATGGCGCAGGTGGTGCGCTCCGGCCTGGCGCACGACACGTTCACCATGCCGCTGCGATCGGTGGTCCTGCTGGTCGTGTGGGGTGTGGCCGCCGTGGTCGGGGCCGCCGCCGCGCTGCGCCGCCGCGCGTAGCCCGTCGCGCCTGCCCCCGGGCTGCGCCGCCGCGCGTAGCCGGACGCGCCTGCCCCCGGGCTGCGCCGCCGCGCGTAGCCCGTCGCGCCCCGTCGCCGACCGGCCTCGAGCGCCCGTCCCGCCTCCTCACCGGCGGAACGGGCGCTCGACGGCTTCCGCGAACCGCCCGAGCAGGCGCGCGAGCGTGGCGCGGTCCTCGTCCGACCACAGCACAGTCGCGCGATCGACGGTGGTGCAGCGGTCCGCCTGCATCAGCTCGACGATCTCCCGACCCTCGTCCGTCACGGACACCACGGTGACCCGCGCGTCCCACGGACCAGGCTCGGCGTCGAGCCACCGCGCATCGCGCGCCCGGCGGACGAGCACGCTCGCGCGCGACTGGGCCAGGCCGAGCGTCGCCGCGACCTCGCCCGCCGACGAGTGCCCCCGGCTCGCCACGAGGTCCACCACCTCCGCCACCGCGTACTCCCGCATCGGCAACGCCGCCGACCGCGCCGCCGCCCGGCGGCCACCCAGGCGCCGCAGGATCCCCAGCGAGGTCGCGATCGCCTCGACGTCCGCGTCGAACGGACTCTCGTCCTCCGGCGGGCCGTCGAACGCGCGTGCGCCCCGGCCGAGCCCGCTGCCTCCTCCTCCGTACCCAAGGGGTGCCGGTTCCGCGCTGCCGAGGGGTGCCGCGCCCGCGCTGCCGAGGGGTGCTGGGTCCGCGCTGCCGAGGGGTGCCGCGCCCGCGCTGCCTCGGGGTGCCGCGCCCGCGCTGTCTGCGGCCTGCGCGATGGCCGGGTCGTGGATCGGCACCTCGGGCCTGCCGCGGGGTACCCCGGGAAACCATGGTGTCTCTTCGAATTGCATCTCAGAAGTGATGCATCGGGTCCGGCCGGGCCCTCGAAACGGGGCCGCCCACCCTGTGGAGTGCCGCGCACCCGAGTGCCTGTGGAAGGTCCATCACATCGGCGATGCATTTCAGGAAGGAACATCGAGTCCGGCGGGCGAGCGGGTGTGACGGGAGGGGGCTGAGTGCGGGTGTGTCGGGTGGGCGCGATGGTCGGGTGCTCGGGTGCTCGGGTGCTCGGGTGCTCGGGTGGGTCGAGTGGACTGGGCGGGTTGGGGCGCGGCGGGGCGCGGCAGGGTCGGTGTGAGGGCATCGGGGGAGGGGCGCGCGGGTGAACCCTGGGATCACATCCAGTGGGCTCGCACCGGCAGTCCAGCACCCGCGGCTACCCTGGCGAGGTGCCCCTGCCCGACGATCTGACGACCCCGGACCCCGAGTCCCTCACCCTTCTGCTCGTCCGGCACGGCCGGACGCGCTTCAACGCGGAGCGCCGGATCCAGGGCTGGGCCGACTCGGAGCTGACGCCCGACGGGCTGGCCGGGGTGCGCGCCACGGCCGTCGACCTCAGCCGCGTCACGCTGGATGCGGCGTACTCGAGCCCGTCGCAGCGGACGCTGACCACGTCATCGGCGATCTTGGAGCACCACCCCGCGCTCGAGGTCGTACCGCGTGACGGGTTGCGCGAGTTCAACTTCGGCGAGTACGAGGAGCGCTCCGAGGCCGAGCTCGTGGACCACATCGACTGGCTGGAGCTGTTCCGTGGGGTGCTCGACGGCACCTACCCGGGCTTCCCGGGCGGCGAGTCGGCACGCACCTACCTCGACCGCGTCGGGGCCGTCTTCGAGGAGATCGAGGCCGCACACGAACCGGGCGAGAACGTCCTGGTGGTGAGCCACGGCATGACCCTCATGGTCTACCTGGCGATGTCCGGGTTCCCGACGCACCGGCCACTGGCGAACGCGAGCGTCACCGCGGTGCGGGTGGGCCGGACAGGGGTACGGCGGCCGGTGGTCATCGGGCACGATCCCTCGGGCGTCGCCGTCCAGGAGGGCGAGCTGGCGCCGGCCGAGGCCGAGGCGTTCGAGCGCCGAGTGCGCGACCGCCGGATGTCCGAGGCCGGCCCGCTCGAGAACGGTGCCTTCTCGGGCAAGGCGTTCGACGACGGCGCATTCCGCGACAAGCCCCTCAGCGCAGGCTCCTAGCGCAGCTCGGTGATCGCGGTGAGCAGCCGCGCCAGCTCGAGGTGCACGGACTCCATCGGGTCGCCCTCGGCGCCGGCCAGGATCGACCGCTCCACGGCGTCCTGGTGCAGCGCCACGACCACCCGGACCATCGACCGCGTGTCGAGCCGCAGACGCCTGCCCGAGCGGCTGACCGCGTCGTCGACGATGTCCACGAGGGAGTCCTCGAGGGCCATCCGATGGACCTCGAACGCCCGGGCAAGCTCCGGGTCGCGCAGCGCCAGCAGCCGGAACTCGCCCTGGATCAGCGCCGCGTGGCGGTGGTTGGTCGGGCCGGCCAGCAGGGCGGCGACGGCCGCGCCGATCTCGGCCTCGATCGGGGGGCCCGCGGCGAAGGGGAACACCGCCGGGACCCGCTCGCTCAGCGAGGCGACCCACCGGTCGCGCTCGCGGGTCATGAGGGCGAGCAGCAGCTCCTCCTTGGTGGAGAAGTTCGAGTAGAACGCTCCGCGGGTGAAGCCGGCGTGCTCGGCGACCTGCTCCACGCTGGTCGCGGCGAGGCCCTGCTCGGCGAACACCTCGAACGCCGCGTCCATGAGGCGCTCGCGGGTGCGGGCGCGGCGGGGTGAGTCCGGCCGGGGCTCGGTCTCGGACATGGACGGCGCCCCCTCTCGGATCGTGGAAGGCCGACGCTCGGAACCGTACCGCGCGTTTGCCGCGGCACACCTTAGCGGATACATTCCTGTATCGGATACGTCGGTGTATCCATCCACCGCCGTCTCACACCCTCGGGGAGACCTGTGTCCTCGTCCCTGTACCGCCTCGGCCGCTGGGCCTTCCGCCGCCGGGTGCGTGTCGCGATCGCCTGGGTGCTGCTGATCGTCGTGGCCGCGGGCAGCGCGGTCCTGCTCGGCAAGGGCACCGACAACACGTTCTCGATCCCCGGAACCGAGTCCGGCAACGCCCTGGACCAGCTGAGCCGGACGTTCCCGCAGGTCAGCGGCACGTCCGCGATGTACGTCGTGGTCGCGCCCGACGGCGAGAAGGTCACCGACCCCGCCGTCAAGACCCCGGTCGAGGACGCGGTCGCCGCACTCGGCAAGGTCGACCATGTCGCTGCGGTCGCCGACCCGTTCGGGAAGGTCGGCGGCGCAGTCTCCGACGACGGCAGCGCCGCCGTCATCACCGTGCAGATCGAGGGTGGCTCGGCCACCTACGCCGACCAGGTCCGCGCCGACCTGCGCGACGAGCTCACCACTCTCGAGGCGGCACTGCCCTCCGGCAGCGAGGCCGCACTGGGCGGCGACCTGTTCACCCACAACGTGCCCAGCGTCAGCATCACCGAGGGCATCGGACTGCTGGTGGCGCTGCTCGTGCTGCTCATCACGTTCGGGTCGTTCATCGCCGCGGGGATGCCGATCCTCATCGCGCTGCTCGGTGTCGGGTTCTCGACCGCGATCGTGTTCGCGGCCACGGCGTTCGCCACGATCTCCTCGACCACGCCGATGCTCGGGCTGATGCTCGGCCTGGCCGTCGGCATCGACTACACGCTGTTCATCGTCTCGCGGCACCGCGACCAGCTACGCAGCGGGATGGACCCCGAGGAGTCCACTGCGCGGGCGTTGGCGACCGCCGGCTCCGCCGTGGTGTTCGCCGGGCTGACCGTGATGATCGCCCTGGTGGGTCTGTTCGTCGCCGGCATCCCGTTCCTGACCATCATGGGCATCGCCGGTGCAGGCGCGGTGGGCGTCGCGGTGGTCATCGCACTGACCCTGACCCCCGCCCTGCTCGGGTTCGCGGGGGACCGGCTGCGACCTCGCCCGCGCCGCACCCGTGGTGGGGCACCGGTCGAGCCGCACGGCCGCCGGTTCTTCGCGGGCTGGGTGCGCACCGCCACGCGTGCCCCGGTGGTCACGATCCTCGCGGTGGTCGCCGTGCTGGGCCTCGCCGCGGTGCCCGCCGCGAAGCTCAACCTCGCCCTGCCGGACGCCGGCTCCCAGCCCGCCGGAACCGAGGCCCGCGTCACGTACGACCTGATCTCCAAGCACTTCGGCCCAGGCTGGAACGGCCGGCTCATCGTGACGGCGACCATCATCGGCTCGACCGACCCGCTGGGCCTGATGGACGACCTCAAGACCGAGATCGAGGCCCTGCCCGGCGTCGCCGCGGTGCCGCTGGCCACCCCCAACCAGAACGCCGACACCGGGATCGTCCAGGTGATCCCGGAGACCGGTCCGGAGTCCGCGCAGACCGCGGACCTGGTCCGCGAGATCCGCTCGCACCGCGCCGAGTGGCAGGCCAAGTACGGCGTCGACATCGCCGTGACCGGAATCACCGCCGTCGCGATCGACATCTCCACGCGGCTCGGGAACGCGCTGCTGCCGTTCGGGCTGTTCGTCGTGGGCCTGTCCTTCATCCTCCTGACGATGGTGTTCCGGTCGCTGTGGGTGCCGGTCAAGGCCGCCCTGGGCTACCTGCTCAGCGTCGGCGCGTCGTTCGGGATCGTCGTCCTGGTGTTCCAGGACGGCTGGGGCGCCAGCCTGCTGGGCCTGGACCGCACGGGGCCGATCATCAGCTTCCTGCCCATCCTGCTGATGGGTGTCCTCTTCGGTCTGGCGATGGACTACGAGGTGTTCCTGGTCTCGCGGATCCGCGAGGAGTACGTGCACGGCGGGGACGCCAGAGCCGCGATCCGCACGGGCTTCGTGCACTCGGCCACCGTGGTCACCGCGGCCGCGGCGATCATGTTCTCGGTGTTCGCCGCGTTCGTCCCCGAGGGCGACGCGAATCTGAAGCCCATCGCGCTGGGGCTGGCCGTCGGGGTGTTCGTCGACGCGTTCGTGGTGCGGATGACGCTGGTGCCCGCCGTGCTCCAGCTCCTGGGTGACCGCGCCTGGCACTTCCCGCACCGCCTGGACCGGCTCCTGCCGCACTTCGACGTCGAGGGCGAGGGCGTCGCGGCCGAGCTGCAGCTCGCGGACTGGCCCGAGCCCGGCGCCACCGACGCCGTCGTCGCGCGGGACCTGCGGCTCGACGGGCCCGACGGCCCGTTCTACGAGGGCATCACCGTCCGCGTGCCGCGCGGCGGGACGCTCGTCGTGACCGGCGGGCATCGCAGCGGACGCTCGCCGCTCCTGCTGACGCTCGCCGGCCGGGTGCACCCCGACTCCGGCCTGCTCAAGGTCGACGGTCTGGTCTCACCGGTGCGCGCGTCGGCGATCCGCGGCCGGGTGGCCGTGGCGCGGATGGCGCGCGCCGCCGACCCGGTCGCCGAGCTCGGCGCCGCGCTCGACTCCGGCGCACCGGTCGTCGCGATCGACGACCTCGACGCCGTCGCCGACCCGCAGTACCGCCGAGCCGTCGCCTTCGGGCTGAACGAGGCCCACCGCACCGGGACCACGCTCCTGGTGACCTGTCTGGATCCCGCGGCCCTCGACGGCCTGCTACCCGACCCGGAGCACGCCGTGCTGCTCGAGGTCACCCGTGCCGTGGAGGTGTCGCGATGAGGATGCACGTCGAGCGGGTCCGGTTCCCGCGCCGGGCCACCTGGCTGACCCTGGTCGGGCTGATCCTCGTGCCGCTCGTGGTCGGCGGGCTGATGACCTGGGCGCTGTGGGACCCCACCCAACGTCTGGACCGGATCACCGCCGCGGTGGTCAACCTCGACGAGCCCGTGACCGTCAACGGCCAGACGGTGCCGCTCGGGCGCCAGCTCGCTGCGGCACTGGTCACCGGCCAGGCCTCGGCGGACGCCGCGACGGGCGGCTCGAGCACCGACCCGACGTCGGGCACGTCATCCACCGGCACGTCGGGTTCGGGGGCCGTCGCCAACGTCTCGGGCTCCGACAACCCCGCGTCGTTCGTGTGGGTGCTGTCCGACCCGTCCGACGCGGCCGCCGGCCTGGCCGACGGGCGGTACGGCGCCGTCATCACCATCCCCAAGGACTTCTCCGCGGCAGCGACCTCGGCGAGCGGCAACGCCGCCGACGCGACGGCCGCCACGCTGCGCATCGAGACCAGCCCCGAGGCGCGTCCGCTGGACGGCACGATCGCCCAGGTGATCGCCCAGGCCGCGGCCGGGGGGCTCGGCACCCAGCTCACCCAGTCCTTCCTGGACAACGTGCTGGTCTCGTTCGGGACCCTGCACTCGAGCCTGGGCGACGCGGCGGACGGCGCGACCAAGCTCGCCGACGGCGCCACCCAGCTCTCCACCGGGGCGACCGGCGTCGCCGACGGCACGGCCGCCCTGGCCGACGGGGTCGACAAGGTGGCGGGCGGCACGGCGTCGCTGGCCGACGGTCTGGCCTCGCTCTCGGCCGGCGCCGGGAGCCTGTCCGGCGGCGTCGAGCAGGTGGGCACCGGCGCCGACGCGCTGTCCTCCGGGGTGGCGCAGCTGTCCTCCGGGGCGTCCGGCCTCGCCTCCGGCCTCGACCAGCTCGCGGCACAGACCAAGGCATCGGCCCAGACGGCGGCCGACGCCGTGCCCGGGGCCCAGCAGTTCGCCGACGGGCTGTCCCAGGTGTCCGACGCCGTCAACGGCACCGGCGGGATCAGCGACTCGCTCGGTCAGCTCTCGGCCGGCGCGAGCCAGCTCTCCACCGGTCTGCCCACGCTGCTGGACAACCTCGAGACCCTCGCCCAGGCCTGCCAGGCGGGCGTGCCCGGCATGTGCGACACGTTGCTGACCACGATCACCGACCAGCGCGACCAGGCCGTCGTCGGCGGGCAGCCCACCGTGACCGCGGCGGCGAGCCAGCTCGCCGACGGGCTCGCCCAGCTCGACGGTGCGTTCACCACCGGCAACCCGCCTACCGAGCCGCCGCTGGGGCCGACGCTCGAGCAGCTCGCCGTGGGCGGCCAGGAGCTGGCGACCGGGGCCTCGGACTCCGCGACCGGCCTGTCGACGCTCGCGAGCTACCTCGCGCAGTCCGCGGCGGGCGCCCACCAGCTCGCCGACGGTGCGGCCCAGTCCGCAGCGGGTGCGGCGCAGCTCGCCTCGGGGGCCGACTCGGCCGCCGCAGGTGCGTCCGAGCTCGCCTCCGGTGCGTCGCAGTCCGCGGCGGGCGCGAACCAGCTCGCGAACGGCGCCTACCAGTCCGCCGACGGCGCACGCCAGCTCGCCGACGGGGCCTCGCAGGTCGCGTCCGGCGCCGAGGGCCTGGCCGGCGGCGCCGGCGACCTCGCCAGTGGCCTGGGCACCGCCGTGGACCAGGTGCCGGACTACTCCAAGGACGAGGCGTCCTCGCTCGCGACGGTGATCGCCGACCCGGTGCGGGTCGACGGCGGGACCACGAGCCTGCTCGGCTCGAGCACGGTGCCGTTCCTGCTGGCCGTCGCGCTGTGGCTCGGCGGGCTCGCGACGTTCCTGGTGCTGGCACCGGCGAGCCGCGACGCACTCGGCTCGACCCGGTCCTCGGTGCGGCTCGCGGTGCAGGCCTTCGTGCCGGCGGCGGCGATCGGCGCGATCCAGGGCGCCCTGCTCACCGCGGTGGTCGCGTTCGCGGTGGACCTGTCACCCGGCGGGTGGGTGGCGTTCACGGCCCTTGCCATGCTGGGCGGCGTGGCGTTCGCGGCGCTGAACCAGGCGCTCGCGGCGGCGTTCGGCGGCATCGGGCGGTTCGTGTCGATGGTGGTCGCGGTGGTGGCACTGTCCACCGCGGTGATCTCCACCGTGCCGGGGCTGATGTCCGACATCGCGAGCGCGCTGCCCACCACGACGGTGCTCGACGGGCTGCGCGGGGTGATCGACGGGACGTCCGGCATCGGCGGGACCGTGATCCTGCTGCTGCTGTGGTCGCTGCTCGGCCTGGCGGTGACCACCCTCGCGATCGGCCGCAAGCGCGTCGTCGAGGTCGGTCAGCTCGCCCGCTGGGCCCGCGCCTAGCGGGGGCGCCGGCCCGGGTGGCCGGTCGGCGGCTCACTCCCCGCAGGCGTACCCACCGGTGATCGACTGCACGAGGCCGTCCGCGCTCACCGCGGTGTACCCGGAGTCGTCGAACGCCGGGCCACCGTCCAGCGTCCAGAGGGTCAGGTCGCCGAACCAGGGTTCGCCCGCAGCCTGCGGGTACTGGCGCTCCAGCTCGTCGGTCGTGTCGCCGGGACTCAAGCCCGTCGGCAGCCCCAGCCTGTCGGTGGTGATGACCCAACCGGCGAGGTAGGAGTCCGTCGGGTTCCCGTCGGCGTCGGTCGTCCGGACGATCACCGTCAGGTCCGGCCACGTCCACGTCTCGCCGGGGTCGGCCGACGAGGCGCACGCGCCGTCCGACACACGGGGCGCGTCGCCGAGCGTCGCTGTGAGGTGGTCGGCGAGCCCGGCGGACGAGGCGCCAGCCGACCACGAGTCGATGGTGCCGTCCGGCCCCAGGAGCACCAGGGGGGTCGCGACGGCACCGGGATCCTGCGACGAGGGCTCGGTGGTGCCGGTCTCGGTCGGCGCCTCGGTCGGCGACGCCGGGCGGTCCGCCGACGGCGACCCGTCAGCGGTCGGCGGGGGATCGCCGGCGTCATCCGCCATGAGCCGTGGGATCACCAGGACGCCCGCTGCGACGACGAGAGCGGCGACGATCGCGCCGACGATCCAGAACCGAGCCTTCATGCGTCCCCCCGCACTCCTTGGTCAGCCCGACCCTAGCGACGCGCCGGGTGCCGGGGCCGGGACCGGCGTACCTACCAGCTGCCGCCGCCTCCGCCGCCCACGCCACCGCCGGAGAAGCCGCCGCCGGACGAGAAGCCTGAACTGCCGCTGGACCCCGGCGTGGGGGCGGAGATCGCGGTGTCCATCGTGGTGGTGAAGCCGGTGAGGTCCCGCTCGAACGCGCTCGCACCGGCCCAGAACCCGGCGTAACCCCAGCCGCTGACGTACCAGGTGGGCACGGGCAGGTCGACGCCCCGTGCGGCCAGCTCGGCGAAGATCCGGGTCCACCGCTCGGTGAGCCCGAACGCCACCGCGAACGGCAGGTACCGGCTGAACAGGTCCTCGCCCTCCTCGAACCGGAGCTGGTCGGCCTCGGCGGTGGCCAGGTACCGGCGGAACCCCTCGGTCTGGGCGAGCACGGCGGTGCCCGCCGGGGTGCGCGAGGGCGCGGCGCGGGACACCGCTGCGGCCAGCAGACCCACCAGCACCATCGGCACGCCCACCAGCCCCCAGTGCGTGGTGGCCGCCAGCACCACCGTGATCCCCGCGCCCACCACCGCCAGCGCGATGCCCGCGGCGACCCACCGGGCCCGCACCCACCGCGGGTTGCCGGAGAACCAGCCGCGCTCCGTGACGTCCTCGTACAGCATCGACTGCACGCGCGCGAGCGAGGAGGCGAACGTCGTACGCAGGTCGGACAGCGTCACGTCGGACCTGCCGGAGAACAGCGCGGACAGCAGCCGGTGCTCGTAGTCCAGCAGGTCGGTGTCGGTCTTGTCGGTGCGCACCAGGCGCCAGTCGCGGTCGCGCTCGCGCACCTCGGGTCCACCGACCTGCTCGATCAGCAGGTACCCGCGCACGGCCAGGTCGATGATCGTCGCGGTCACGTCTCGCACGTCGGCGTGCTCATCGACGAGCGTGCCCAGCTGACCCGGGTGGACGTCCGGCGGCGGGGTGAACTGCACGCTGATCGGTGTGCGACGGCGCGGCCCGGTCGCGGCCTCCTGGCCGGGAGCCGGCGCCAGGCCCGGGGTCAGCCCCAGGTACTCCCGGTCCCGCCCGCGGCGCCGGACCCGGGTGATCACCACGGCCGCGCCCGCCACGCCCACCACGGCCGCGGCGGTCCCGGTCCCGGGGTTCAGGGCGAAGGCCCGCTCGGGTGCCCAGCGTTCCTGGATGATCGGCGCGGTGTCGATCGTGCCGGCCGGCCATGCTGCGACCACGCTGAGCTGTTCGCCCGCGGCGAGGCCCGCCTGGCGGTAGGTGACGGTGGCGCCCGCGGTCGTGGCCTCGTCGCACGTCTGCGTCGACCCTTGCGGGCCGACGTAGCAGGTGGCGTCCGTCGGGTCCGCAGGCCCGGTGACCGTGACCTGGACGTCGCGCAGCGGGGCCGTGAAGTGCGCGCCGATCGCGTTGAGGTACAGCTCGTCGTGGTCCAGCGTGCCGTTGGGGAACGGGTAGCCGGCAGGGTTCACCCAGCCCTGGACGTCGTAGGCGACCCGGTAGGTGTGCGAGCCGGTGATCGTGCGGTCCGGGTCGCCGATCCGGATCTCGATCCAGCCCTCGTTCTCCTGCACGTCGACCTGCGCCGGCGCGTCGGGACTGGACGCCCGGACGTCGGAGTACCGGAAGACCCGGTCGTGGGTCGAGTCGTACTGCTGCTTGACCACGTAGCTGAGGAACGGTCCGTGGTTGGGCGAGGAGCCGAAGTCCATCGTGAGGTCGAGCACCACGTGCGCGGTGCCGTCGGCGTCCAGCGTGATCGCCTGGTGGTAGGACGTGATGACGTCCTCGGGGTCCGCCGCCGCGGGGCCGGCGAGCCACAGCAGCGCGCCGAGTGCCAGCCCCAGCGAACCCAGCGCGGCCAGGATGCGGCGCACGGCGCTCATCCCTGCTTGCGCAGGCTCATCGCGGCCTGGGCCTCGCGGTTCTCCTGGCGCTCGCGCAGGGCCTGGCGCTTGTCGTACTCCTTCTTGCCTCGGGCCAGGGCGATCTCCACCTTGGCCCGGCCGTCGACGAAGTACAGGCTCAGCGGCACCACGGTGACGCCCTTGGCCTGCGTCTCGTGCGCGATCTCGGCGATCTGGCGGCGGTGCAGCAGGAGCTTGCGCTTGCGGCGCGGGGCGTGGTTGGTCCAGGTCCCCTCGGTGTACTCGGGGATGTGCACGTTCTCCAGCCACGCCTCGCCGTCGCGGTCCACCGCGACGAACCCGTCCACCAACGACGCGCGCCCGGCCCGCAGCGCCTTGACCTCGGTACCGGTGAGCACGAGACCTGCCTCGAAGGTCTCGTCGATGTGGTAGTCGTGCCGCGCCTTCTTGTTGTTCGCGACGAGGCGACGTCCGGTGTCCTTGGCCATGCGACCAGGCTAGGGGATCGGGCGCTGCCGCCCGGAGGGGATTCCTACTTGGCGATCATGGGCCACGGGTCGGTGGTGCTGCCGTTGAGGTAGACCTCGAAGTGCAGGTGGCACGCGGCCGACGTGCCGGTGTTGCCCGAGTAGGCGATGAGCTGGCCCTGCTTGACCTGCTGCCCGGGCTTGACCACCCACGACGTGAGGTGGTTGTAGCTGGACATCAGGGACTTGCCCTTCCAGTACCCGTTGTTGATCATCACCTGGTTGCCGAACCCGTAGCGGTACTGCGTCCACTGCACGGTGCCGGCCGCGGCCGCGTAGATCGGGGTGTTGCACCAGGTGCGCAGGTCCACCCCGGCGTGCAGGCGCCAGATGTGCAGGATCGGGTGGAACCGCATGCCGTAGTCGGAGGTCTTGTAGATCGGGTTGACCGACGTCGGGTTGATGAACGGCTGGTCCGCGGTCGAGCCGATCGGGGACTTGCCGGCGGCCCGGCGGGCCGCCTCCTGCTTGGCGATGACGGCCTTGAGGTCGCTCTCGAGCTTGTCCTGCTGGGCCTTGAGCTCGTCGGCCTTGGCCTGCTGCTCGGCCTTCTGCTTCTCGATGTCGGCGGCCTTGGCCTGCGCCTCCTTCTCGAGGGCGACCAGCTCGGCCTTGTGCTTCGCGGCCGCGTCCTTGGCCACCTTGGCGTCGGCGACGTTCTGGTCGGCCTCCGCCTTCAGCTCGGTGATCTGCTCGCGGACCGCGGTCTGGCGGGCCTCGCGGTTGCGGTTGACGGCGACGATCTCGTCCGACTCGCGCAGTGCCTGGGTCTGGGTGCGAAGCGCCACCTGGGCCAGCTCGGTCTGCTGGACGAAGTCGGCGGCGCTGGAGGAGTCGAGGATCGCCGTCATCGTCGAGGTCGCCAGGTCGCCCTTGTACGCGTCGCGGGCCATCCGGCTGATCGCGACGTGCAGGTCCTCGGCGCGCTGGGTGTCGGTGGCGATCTGGTCGCCGATCTGCTTCTCCAGTGCCGTGGCGGCGTCCAGGCGCTGGGCGATCACCTGCGCCTTGGCCTGGAGCTCGGCGAGCTTGTCCTCGGCGGCCTTGAGCTGGGCCTCGGCCACCGGGATCTGCGCCTTGATGCCCTGGAGGTCGGCGTAGGCCTGCACGAGCGCGGCGCTGGTGTCCTCCAGCTCGGCGCTGAGCTGGGCGAGCGCCGCGTCGGTGGCCTTCTGACGCGCCTCGATCTGGGCACGCTGGTCGTCGTACTGGTCGGCCTGGCTGGGGATCGCACCCAGGGTGACCAGCGCGACGCCCATCACGGCAGCAACCAGACCTCGCAGTCGGCGTCCCATGCTCACACCCTCGTGTATCGGCTCAAGGAGACCAGGGATGAAATCGTGGCCAGGCCGATGGCGATGACCAGCAGGATCGGCGCCACCGTCCACACCGCGTCCGTACCGATGTACCGCACGAAGCCGACCGACCCGGCCAGCCAGTCCTCGACCAGGTAGCGCACCCCGAACCACAGCCCGCCGATCGCCAGACCGGCGCCGACGGTCGCGGCGATCGCGCCCTCGAGCATGAACGGCAGCTGGATGAACAGGTTCGACGCGCCGACCAGGCGCATGATGCCGGTCTCGCGCCGCCGGCTCATCGCCGACAGCCGGATGGTCGTGGTGATCAGCAGGGCCGCGGCCAGCAGCATCACGCCCGCCAGCCCGGCCGAGACCAGCGTCGCCCGGTTGAGCACCAGGATCAGCGGCTCGAGGACCTTGCGTTGGTCACGGACCTCCTCCACACCCTGGCGGCCGGTGAAGTAGTCGGAGATGACCTGGTACTGCTCGGGGTCCACGAGCGCCACCCGGTAGGAGGCGGGCATGTCCTCGACGGTGACGGTCTGGGCCCACGACTGGTCCGGGTACAGCTTCTGGAACGAGTCGAACGCCTGCTGCTTGGTCTCGAAGTAGACCTGCTTGACGTAGGGCGAGAGCGTGTCGGACTCCAGCGCCGCACCGATCGCGTCGACCTGGTCCTTGGTGGCCTCGCCGCCCGCGCACGTGGCGATGTCGGTGTCGGTCGCGGTGCACAGGTAGATGGTGACCTCGACCTTGTCGTACCACTGGTCCTTGAGCTGGTTGATCTGGAGCTGGAGCAGGCCTGCCGCCCCGACGAACGTCAGCGACACGAACGTGACGAGGATGACCGAGACCGCCATGGACATGTTCCGGCGCAGGCCGATGAACATCTCCGACAGGATGAACTGCAGTCGCATGCCCGCGCCCCCTCAGCGGTCCGAGCCGTAGACGCCGCGGGACTGGTCGCGGACGACCTGCCCGGTGTCGAGCTCGACGACGCGCTTGCGCATCTGGTCGACGATCTCGTCGTCGTGGGTGGCCATCACGACGGTGGTGCCGGTCCGGTTGATCCGGTCCAGCAGCCGCATGATGCCCACCGAGGTGGTGGGGTCGAGGTTCCCGGTGGGCTCGTCGGCGAGCAGGATGCTCGGCCGGTTGACGAAGGCGCGGGCGATGGCCACGCGCTGCTGCTCGCCGCCGGACAGCTCGTGCGGGCGGCGCTTCTCCTTGCCGCCCAGGCCCACCAGCTCCAGGGTGTCCGGCACCGTGGTCAGGATGTGGTGCTTGGGCTTGCCGATCACCTGGAGCGCGAAGGCGACGTTCTCGAACACCGACTTGTTGGGCAGCAGGCGGAAGTCCTGGAACACCACGCCGATCTGGCGGCGCAGGTAGGGGACCTTCCAGGTCGACAGGGTCGACAGGTCCTTGCCGGCGACGAACACCTTGCCCGCCGTGGGCCGCTCCTCGCGGAGCATGAGCCGCAGCATCGTCGACTTGCCCGAGCCGGACGCGCCCACCAGGAACACGAACTCGCCGCGTTCGATCTCCAGGTCGACGTCGTCGAGCGCCGGCCGGGCGCCGCGGGCGTAGACCTTGGTGACGTTCGTCAGACGGATCACGTGGTTGGCCAGTCCTCCGGGGGCAGGAACGAGCGCACGCCGGGCGCGCTCCGTTCGAGACTAAGCACTGCCTCACCCGTGGCCGGGACCGCCACGCCGCGGTGACCTGTGCCGATGTCGTGCGGATCGGACGAATCGGACACTTGTGGGCGGTGGCGGGGTCGGTGGCCGGTCCGGGACCGGCGAGGACCGGGCGGCGTGGCGCCGGCCCGGCGGGGGCAGGATGGGGGTGTGAAGGTCGCCGCGCGCTCGCAGGTCCCGCCGTTCGCCGTGATGGAGGTGATCGCCGCGGCCAACGCCCGGCGCGCGGCTGGGGCGGACGTGCTCAACCTCTGCGCGGGGGAGCCGTCCGGGGGCGCCCCGGCGGCGGTGCGTGAGGCGGCTGCCGCGGCGCTGGCCGGCGGGTCGCTGGGCTACACCGAGGCGCTGGGCATGCCCGCGCTGCGCGCGGAGATCGCCGCGCACTACCGGCGCTGGTACGGCGTCGAGGTGGACCCGGGCTCCGTCGCCGTGACGACGGGCGCGTCGGGCGGGTTCGTCCTGGCGTTCCTCACCGCGTTCGACGTGGGAGACCGGGTGGCCGTGGTCAGGCCCGGGTACCCGGCGTACCGGAACCTCATCACCGCGCTGGGCTGCGAGGTGGTGGACGTCCCCTGCGGCCCCGAGGTCCGGTTCCAGCCGACGGTCGAGCTGCTCGACGCGCTGGTCGCCGACGCCCCGATCGACGGGCTGGTGCTCGCCGGGCCGGCCAACCCGACCGGAACCCTCGTCGAGCCGGCGGTGCTGGCCGCGATCGCCGCCTGGTGCGAGGCGCACGACGTGCGGCTGGTCTCCGACGAGATCTACCACGGGATCACCTACGGTGCCGGTGAGGTGGGGTCGACGGGTGCGGGCTCGGGCGCTGCGGTGTCCGGGCACGGCGCCGGGGCGCCGACGGCGGCGACCTCGGACGGCGCGCTGGTGGTCGGCTCGTTCTCCAAGTACTGGGCGATGACCGGGTGGCGGCTGGGCTGGCTCCTGCTGCCGCCGGACCTCGTCGCGCCGGTCGACGCACTGGCCGGGAACCTCGCGCTGTGCCCACCGACCCTGTCGCAGCACGCCGCCGTCGCCGCGTTCACGCCCGAGGCGTACGCGGCGGCCGACGCGAACGTGGCGACGTACGCGCGCTCGCGGGCGGTGGTGCTGGACCGGTTGGCCGAGCTCGGCTGGCGCGACCCGGCGCCGGCCGACGGCGCGTTCTACGTGTACGCGGACGTGTCGAGCTCAGGACTGGACTCGGTGACGTACTGCGCGCGGCTGCTGGACGAGGCGGGCGTCGCGCTCACGCCCGGGACCGACTTCGACCCGGTCGACGGCGGGACGCGCGTCCGGCTGAGCTTCGCGACCACGCCGGACGTGGTGGCGGCCGCGGTGGACCGGATCGCGGGGTGGCGGGCCGGGCTCGGCTGAGGGCGTCGGGACCCGGCCGAGGGCGCCTCGGCCGTCTCGCGGACCAGCCGCCGGGGCGCCTCAGTCGTCGGCGCTGGTCAGCGTGAGGTCCACCAGGACCTCGGCGGCGATCCGCTCGAGGGCGGCGCGCAGCTCGGCGAGGTCGAACCCTTCGGGCACGGCGACCAGGGCGCGGGCCTCGAACAGCTGACCGCCGACCATCGGCGCCTCTCGCGTGGAGGTCTCGAGCTCGGTGACGCTCAGGCCCTGCTCGGCGAGCGCGCCGGAGACGGCCTGGAGGATGCCGGGGTGGTCGTTGCCGAGGATCTCGACCACCACCTCGTGCCGGGCGTCCGGCGCGTGCGGGGTGCCGGTGTGCACCTCGACCTCGAGCATGCCCTCGAGCGGGCGGAGCGCGGCCTGGAGCTCCGCGGCGCGGGCTTGCGGCACCGACACCTCGACGATGCCCGCGAACTTGCCGGCCATCTCGGCGAGGTGGCTCCGTTCCCAGTTGCCGTCGTGCGCCTGCACCACGTCGGCCAGGGCCTTGACGAGCCCGGCGCGGTCGTCGCCGATGACGGTCAGCAGCAGGGTGGTCACGGCGGCGATGCTACTCACGTCGGGCGCTGCGGCTGCCGAACGCGGGAGGCGAACGAGGACGAGCTCGTCGCGCCGGTTCGGGCGGAGTGTCGCGTCCGCCGTGCCGTCGCGTCCGGTGACTAGTCTGGCCGGGTCGACGGCGCACGAACGCGCCCGAGGGGGGAGTCGGCGCAGACCGATGGACGAGTTCGTGAACGAGGCACGCCCGCAGGGGCTGGTGCCGGACAGTGCCATCGGCGGGGCGCCGTCGGAGGGCGGCCATCGAACCGTGCCGCTGTGGGCCGAGCCTCTCGCAGGCGCCGTCGCAGCAGTGGTCGGGCTGGGACCGTGGCTCGTCCGCGGCGCGCGCCTGCCCGTGCAGAACCTCTGGGAGGGTGCAACCCCGGCCGAGGCGCCCGTCGTGCTCCTCCCGTTCAGCCAGTACACGGTGACGTCGATCTTCGCGCTGCTCGTCATGGGTGGGGCGCTCGCGGGCATCGCGGCGCGCGTGCTCGTCTCGCGGGGCGGTGGCCGAGGAGCGGCGCTGCGGGTGGGCGGCGGGCTGGTCGCCGTGCAGGTGCTCGCCGCCCTGCAGACCGTCGCGGTCGTGGGTGCGGGCCTGCGGGAGGGTCGGGACTCGGCGGTGTACCTCGCGGGCATCGGCGGCGGCGTCGTGGGCTGCCTCGTCGTCAGTGCCGGAGCGTTCGCCCTCATCGCCCTCGCTCCGCGCCCCGGCGTGCTGCTCGGCCTGACGGCCGGCGCGATCGCCGCGGGGCTGTGGCTGCCGATCGCCCTCGTCGACCCGATGGGGACGACGTCGGTCCCGATGTGGCTGCTCCGCGCGTTCACCTACGTCATGCCGATCCTCGTTGGGGTGGCGATCGCGTGGGCGGGCGTGCGGACGGTCGGCGGGGTCGTGTCGGCGTTGGTGAGTCTCGCGCTGGTCTGGTTGGCGCCGCCCCTGACGACGGCGGTCTGGAACGCTCTCGGCTCGCGGGCCCTCGCCCGTGACCTGGGGGGGATGCTCGAGTACGGCGCTGGCATCTTCCGGCAGTACGCCACGGATGCCGCGCTGGTGGGGAAGCCGTTGATGCTCGCGGTGGCCGTCGCAGTCGTCGGCCTCGTCGGGCGCGAGGCGCTCGCGCGGCGGTCGCGCCTCGGGCGGCGCACGAGCTGACGCGATCCGCCGGCCTCCACGCGGGGGTCGCCGGAGGCCCCCGTGCGGCGCCCACGAGCTCCGGGCGCCACCAGGCAGCGATCGTCCGCGCGGCGGTCCTCCGCGCGTGCCCGGGGTCACCGCGTCGCGGCTACCGCAGCGTGAGCAGTCGGCGCGGTTCGTGTGACACGAGTGGTGGATGAGGCGGGTGGGGTGTCACATCTGTCACCGCTGCACCATCCGTCACCTGAACCGCGTGGGCTGCTCACCGGGCGCCGTCGGTTGTGGTGGGGAGCCGGGCCGTGGCGGCGGCCGACGCGGCGAGGGGTGTCGGAGGCGCAGATCGGCGTCCGCAGTGTGGACGGCCCCGCACGGATCGATGTCTGAGCGCGGCTTCGCCGCGTGGGGCGCCGGGACCGCGTCGGCCAGGTGTGCTCGGCCGTCGGGTTGGTGACAGTCGGGTGATCGGACGGTGGTGGAGCTGAGGCGCGCGGTCCGACCTGCGGCGATGGCGCAGGCCCGGTCAGTTCTGGGACGCTCCGGCGCGCCAGCGGATGCCGGCCTCGATGAACCCGTCGATGTCGCCGTCGAACACCGCGGCCGGGTTGCCGACCTCGTGCTCGGTGCGCAGGTCCTTGACCATCTGGTACGGCTGGAGCACGTAGGAGCGCATCTGGTCGCCCCAGGACGCCTTGATGTCCCCGGCGAGCTCCTTCTTGGTGGCGCGCTCCTCCTCCTGACGCAGCAGCAGCAGGCGGGACTGGAGCACGCGCAGCGCGGCCGCACGGTTCTGGATCTGGGACTTCTCGTTCTGCATCGACACGACGATCCCGGTGGGGATGTGCGTGAGGCGCACCGCGGAGTCCGTGGTGTTGACCGACTGGCCACCGGGGCCGGAGGACCGGAACACGTCGACCTTGATCTCGTTCTCGGGGATGTCGATGTGGTCGGTCTGCTCGATGAGCGGGACCACCTCGACCGCGGCGAACGACGTCTGGCGGCGGCCCTGGTTGTCGAAGGGGCTGATCCGCACCAGGCGGTGCGTGCCGGCCTCCACGGACAGGTTGCCGAACGCGTAGGGCACCTTGACCTCGAAGGTCGCCGACTTCAGGCCGGCCTCCTCGGCGTAGGAGGTGTCCAGGACCTGGGTCGGGTAGCCGTGCCGCTCGGCCCAGCGCAGGTACATCCGCAGCAGCATCTCGGCGAAGTCGGCCGCGTCGACGCCGCCGGCGCCGGACCGGATGGTCACCACTGCCTCACGGGAGTCGTACGGGCCGGACAGCAGGGTGCGCACCTCGTAGCCGGCCAGGTCCTTGGTCAGCGTGACCAGCTCGGACTCGGCGTCGGCGAGGGTCGCCGCCCGCTCGGGGTCGTCCTCCGCGGCGTCCATGCCCATCTCGACCAGGGTCTCGAGGTCCTCCAGGCGCTGGGCGAAGCCCTCGAGCCGCTCCAGGTCGTTCTGGGCGTGCGAGAGCGCGGAGGTCACGGCCTGGGCGCGGTCGGTGTCGTCCCACAGGTCGGGCGCTGTGGCCTTCTCGGACAGCTCGGCGATCTTCGCGCGCAGCCCGTCGGGGTCGATGACCGCAGTGATCGTGCCCAGCGTCGTGCGCAGGGCGGCGATCTCGGCGGGGAAGTCGGTAGCAGCCACGACCCACCAGGGTACCCGTGCACCGCGACCCGGGTGTGACAGGGCTTCGCAGGCAGCGGCGTCCGGGAGGTGGACCGGTGCGTCCGGGCCTTCGCGTCCGGGGCGCGCGCGTCGGTGGGCGGATCTAGCGTCGAGACATGACACACGTGATCCTCGTCCCCGGGTTCTGGCTCGACGGCGACTCGTGGGGGACCGTCACCACGGCTCTCCGCGCGGCCGGCTACGACGTGGAGCCGCTCACCTTGCCCGGCAAGGAGTCCCGCCACGCGGACCGCTCCTCGGTGCGGCTGGCGGACCACGTGGCGGCGGTGGTCGCCCGGATCGACGCCGCGCCCGAGAGGGTCGTGCTCGTGGGCCACTCCGGCGGCGGTTCGATCATCGCCGGCGCGGCCGATGCCCGGCCGGACCGGGTGGAGCACGCGATCTACGTCGACACCGGCCCGATGGGTGAGGGCGCGGTGATCAACGACGAGCTGCCCGTGGAGTCCGACGAGGTGCCGTTCCCCGGGTGGGACGCGTTCGAGCCCCCTGAGCTGACGGACATGACGCCCCGGGTGCGCGCGCACTTCGAGGAGATCGCGATCCCCGAGCCGGCCGGCGTGGCACGCGACCCGCAGCACGTCGGCGACGAGCGGCGGTTCTCGGTGCCGAGCACGGTGATCGCGTGCTCGATGCTGAGCGTGGTGCTGGAGAAGCTGATGGCGGACGACCACCCGTACATGCGTGAGTTCGCCCGCATGGAGAACCGTTCGATCATCGACCTGCCCACGGGCCACTGGCCCCAGCTGACCAAGCCTGCGGAGCTGGCCGCGGAGATCGTCGGGATCGTCGAGGGCCGCGGGGCCGCGGGGCAGGTCGCGGTGGGCTGACGCGCCGCGCCGGAGGCGGCCGGATCGGGCGACGGCTCCGCCCCAGCCCGGTGGGCGGAGGCGGAGCCGTCGTGTGCTCGGGTGCGAGGCGCGGGCGTCAGGTGCAGGCGACTCCCAGGCAGGGCTCGGGGTTGGCGTCCCTCATGCTCCGGTTCCCGCCGCCGTCGGTGACGCCGGCCGCGTCGATGCCTCGGTCGGCGTTCCTGCTGGTCGTGTTGCCCGTGAGGGTGAAGACCCACAGTCCTTGGGTGCCCGTGACCCAGGACGCCGGCCCGAAGCCGACCAGGGTCTTGGCGGTGAAGCCGTCGTCACCGGTGTCCTGCGGGGCGGCGAGGCCGTTGCGCGTGAAGTGGTTGCGCGTGACCGCGACGGCCGTCTGCCCGGTCGCGCAGCGCTCCTCCGTGAGGCAGTACATGGTGACGTCCATGCCGGAGCCCGCGTTGCGGAGCATGCGGTTCCCGACGACCCGGACGTTGTCGAACGTCCGCTGCTCCGCGGGCGGGTAGAGGGCGCCCGTGTAGGCGCGCACGCGGACGCCCGTGACCGTGTTGCCGGTGAAGGTGTTGTTCGCGACGAGGACGTCGTTGACGCCGATCCAGTCCTCGTTCCACAGCTGCAGGCCGATCTCGTTCCTGTCGAACCTGGAGTGCTCGATCGTGAAGGTGGCGCCGCCTTGGATGCTCACCCCGATCTTGGTCCGGGTGAACCGTGAGTGTGAGACGGTGCCGTCCCCGGCGTAGTAGAAGTCGACGCCGATCGCGTTGGGCAGGTCGTGGAAGTGGCTCCGGGTGACCGTGAACCAGCGTCCGGCCTCGATCAGGATCCTCGTCGCGGTCGGGTCGATCGCCGAGACGTCGACGCGGTCCAGGCGCCCGCGGCTCTGGACCCAGTCGATCCCGTCGGTCCGCAGCTTGCCGCGTGCGAGGGTCACGTCGTCCGCGGCGATCGTCGTGGTGCCGGTGCCCTTCGCGTTGGTCGTGTAGAGCGTGTGGCCGGCCAGGTCGACGTAGGCGCCGTCGCCGAGCCACGACAGATCGCACGTCGCGTCGCCGGCCAGTACGTAGTGGTTCGGCGCGTCGTTGACCATCCCCGGACACGCCTCGGCGTCGGCTGCGCCGGCTCCTGTCGCCGTAGCCATGACCACTCCTACGGCTGCGGCGCTCGCTAGCAGTGCTCTTGTCCTCATGCCTTGCCCCCTGTGTCGTCGGTGGTGCGTCGTGTCGAGCGCCACCGTTCCGGAATCGGACAAATCGGACCGTACCGTCGCGAGCCGCGCCCGGGTACAGCCGTTCGGGGGTTGCGGGATCGCGTGCGGCGGGCGCCGGCGGGTCGAGGGGCGTTCGTGACCACGCGTCGGGCCGGGTGGGGGAGCCGGTCGGGCGGGCGTCATGTCAGTCGGCCCGGGCGGTGGCGGTGACGACGAGCTCGATGCCGTCGGACCAGGGGGCGGTGATCAAGGAGACGAGGGCGGGTCGGGCGATCGAGCGCAGGATGACCGTTGCGGTGCGGCCCTGGGTGGTGACCGCGAGGAGGTCGACGCCGTCGAGGTCGGCTGCCGGGGCGGCGGTTGTCAGGTAGTCGATCACCTCGGTGCGGACCTCGTCGTCGGCGAGCCGGACGAGGTCGCCGGCCGGGTCGCGGGTGAAGTAGGCGTGCTGGTCGATGGAGTCGGCTGCGGCCAGGGCTGCGAGGTCGGCGAGGGCGAGCAGGCGCTTGCGCTCCAGGTGGATGCCGCTGGCCGAGACCACGGCGGTGACCAGGAGCAGGGCGACGATCGCGTAGCCGATCGCCATGAGCATGATCTGGCCGTCGTCGTCGCGCCACGACGGGCGCGACGACGACGGCACTCGGGGGATGCGTCGGTCTGTCATCCGGCGTCCAGGTACTGGTCGACGCGACCGGTGGCGCTGGCGGACACGGGCACGGCGAGCGGCACGCGGTCCTGGACGAAGGCGGGTATCAGGGGCAGGTCCACGGTGACCTCGACGCGGGCGATCACCGTGGCGCCCGGTTGGTCGCAGGCGGGGGTGCAGACCAGGGACACCGCGTCGTCGGCCGGCAGGCCCTGGTCGGCGAGGGCGATGCCCACGGCGGCCGCGGCCGCGGAGGAGGGGTCGAGGCCGGCGAGGGATGCCGGCGGGTGCTCGTCGGGCTGGTCGACGCCCTCGTCGGACGCGGCCGGCTCCTGGGCGGCGACGAGCGCTGCTCGTACCGCCTCGCGCGCTGCGCCGTCGACCGCGAACGCGGCGGCCTGGAGCCGGCCGAGCACCAGCACGAGGTACACCGTGGGGATCAGCAGGACCAGGGCGACGCCGAGGAACTCCACCACCGCGTTCCCGTCGTCGCCGCGCAGGTCGGCGCGGCGACGCAGTACGGCGTACCCGCGTCGGAGCCGGGCGGCGGTCATGGCTCCTCCGCGAGGGCGTGGCCGTGCACGGTCAGCGTGGTCGGGCCGAGCATGCCGAGCATCGGCAGCGGGGCGGTGACCTGGACCTCGACCACCGGCAGGCCGTCGAGCACGGTGCGGGTGGCGGTCACGTCCTGGGCGTAGGACGACGCCAGCGACATGCCGATCAGGTCCGCGGCGCGCGCCGCGCCGTCGCCGGGCTCGCGATCGGCCAGGGCCCCGTAGCGCGCGCCCTCGGCGGCGCAGTCGATCAGGGTGGCGCGCACGTGCAGGGCGAGGCCCAGCTGGAGCACCGAGGCGAACAGCAGCGTGGTCAGGGCGCCGACCAGCACCGCGTCGACCACTGCCGATCCGTCGTCCCGCCCGCTCCACCGGCGCACCGTGTGCTCCTCAGCCGCCGAAGGACCCGACGCGTTCGATGGCCTGCTGGAACAGGTCGGTCAGCGCCGGGCCGGCGACCGCCCACAGCGCCAGGACGAGCCCGGCGGTCATGAGGGTGACCAGCACCCAGCCGGGCACGTCGCCCCGGTCGCTGTCGTCGAGGGGTGGGTGCTCCACGGTGTGCTCCTTCACAGGTCGAGCCTCAGTGCGGTGAGGCCGGGGAAGACGGCGAAGACGACGGTCACCGGCAGGATGAGGAACACCACCGGGACCATCATGGCGACCTCCTTGCGGCCGCCCAGCTCCATCAGCTCGCGGCGCGACGCCTCGCGGACGTCAGTCGCCTGGGCCCGCAGCACGTCGGCCAGCGGCGTGCCGCGCTCGACCGCGACCACCACCGCCTCGGTGAAGCGGGACAGCGCGGGCACGCCCACACGGTCGGCCATCCGCTCGAGTGCCTCGGCGAGCGGTGCCCCCGCTCGGGTGTCGGCGACGACTCGGCGCAGCTCACCCGCCAGCGCCCCGTCGCCCACCGCGCAGACCCGCTCCACGGCGCCCGCGGCGCCCTCGCCGGCGGCGACGGCCAGGGCCAGGAGCTCGGCCACCGTGGGCAGCTCGAGCAGGATCTGCTCGCAGCGGCGCCGGACCTGATGGCTGAGCAGGACGTCGCGCAGCACGAACCCGGTCAGCGCGCCGACCGCCACCAGCAGCCCGCCGGCCGCGGGCCCGACCCGTCCGCCGGCTGCCAGGACGAGCGCGGCTGCGAGACCCGCGCCCGTGCCGAGCACCGCGGCCACGACCTGCTCGGCGCGGAACTGCTCGACCGACTGAGACCGGCCGGCACGGGCCAGGCGCGCGGCGAGGTCCGCGGTCGGGGAGCTCAGGCGTTCGACCAGGCGCACCGCGTCTGCCATCACAGGCGCGAGCAGTCGCTCCACGGTGCCCAACGGCGTGCGCGGTCCCGGGCCGCCGGCGGGCGGTGTCGCCGGGCGGGCGGGCACCCGCAGGTAGGGCGCGAGCCGGTCGTCGAGCCGTGGCCGCCGGGCCGCGAACCACGCCACCACGAGCCAGCAGCCCAGCCCCGCGCCGAGCCCGGCCAGCGCACCGGTCAGGGTCATCGCAGCACCCGCACGTCCTCGGGCAGGCGCCCGATCCGGAGCATCACCCGGTAGGCGACCACCGAGCTCAGCGCCCCGCCCACCAGCACCACGACCCCGGTCGGCGTGTTGTAGGCCGTGGTGGCCTCGGGGCGGGTGGCGAGCAGTGCGAGCACGACCCACGGCGCGGCGACGGCCAGGCGTGCACCGTTCACGGTCCAGCTCTGGCGGGCCTCCAGCTCGCCGCGGGTGCGCTCGTCGGCCCGCAGGAAGGTGGCCAGCGTGCGCAGCTGGCGGCCGAGGTCCGTGCCGCCGACCTCCCGGGTCAGGCGCAGCGACTCGACGATGCGGTCCGCCACCGGGTCGGCGAGCCGGGCCTTGAGCGCGTCGAGGCACTCGGTGAACCGGCCGGTCACGCGGTAGTCCTCGGCGAACGCGGCGAACGGCGCTCGCAGCTCCTCGGGGCCGCGCTCTGCGCTCGCGCGGCGGGATGGAGCCCGCCAGCGCGTTGAGCATCGTGGTCTTGCCGGCCTGGGTGGGCCCGGAGACCAGGACGTTGAGCCCGGCGGCGACGGCGGCGGCCAGGAAGCGTGCGGCGGCGGGGGTCAGGGAGCCGAGCGCGACCAGGTCGTCCAGGTGGGAGGCGCGCACCAGGTACTTGCGGATGTTGACGGCCCAGTGGGTGCGCGTGACGTCGGGGATGGCCACGTGCAGGCGTTCGCCGCCGGGCAGGGCCGCGTCGACGAACGGGCTGGACAGGTCCAGGCGTCGGCCGGAGACCTTGAGCATGCGTTCGACCAGGTCACGGACCTGGGACGGTTCCAGGATCGTGGCGGTCAGCTCGGCCTTGCCGCTGCGGGCGACGAACACCTGGTCCGGGGCGTTGATCCAGACCTCCTCGACCGTGGGGTCGTCCAGGTAGGGCTGGAGCGGGCCGAACCCGCCGAGCGCGTCCTCCAGGGCCTTGCCGGTGCCGGGTCGGTCGACCAGCGGGGGAGCGTGGCCGCGCAGCGCACGGTCGTCGTAGTCGTCCAGGGCCTCACGGACCAGGTCGCGCAGCCGGGCCCGGTCGCGCACGGGGTCGATGCCGCGCCTGCGGACCAGCTCGCGCACCTCGTGCTCGAGCTCGGCAGCCGTGTCCATGCCCCGTCCCCCTGCGCATGCCACGGAGGCGGATCAGCCCCCTGGATCACGTCGGGCCGAGCATAGGCGCGATTGGGGTCCGATATGTCCGGTTGTGGACAACCCTTTCGAGTGGTCCCTACGCGGTCCGTCGGACCGTGTGGAGGAGGCGATCCCCGAGTCGGCAGGGGTGGCGCGGGACCGCAGCACGTCAGCGCCGGGCGGTGCTAGTCGGTGTCGAGCACGGTGATTGCGCGCGCGATGCTGAGTCTCGTGCTCGAGAGGCTGAGGGCCGACGGCACCGCGTACATGCGCGAACGCGCCCAAATGGTGGGCCGGGCGATCCGCGACAGGTCACCGCGGCTGACGAAGCCGATCAGGTCCGCCGCGCGCACGTGCAGGGCGAGGCCCAGCTGGAGCACCGAGGCGAACAGCAGCGTGGTCAGGGCGCCGACGAGCACCGCATCGACCACCGCCGATCCGTCGTCCCGGCCGCGCCGGCGACCACGGCGCGCTCCTCAGCCGCCGAAGGACCCGACGCGTTCGATGGTCTGCTGGAACAGGTCGGTCAGCGCCGCCTGAGTTGGGTCACCTTGGCGGATCGCGGACAGCTGCAGGGCTGTGACCTG
>JAHLLI010000011.1 GCA_020444245.1 Actinomycetales bacterium | reverse complement strand
GGTCGACGAGCCTGAGGTGGCCGCGGAACCGGAGCCGGTTCGCGAGGCCGTGGAGCCGGAGTCGGCTGGTGAGCCGGAGGCGGTCGACGAGCCTGAGGTGGCCGCGGAACCGGAGCCGGTTCGCGAGGCCGTGGAGCCGGAGTCGGAGGCGGCCGCGGAGCCTGAGGTGGCCGCGGAGCCTGAGGTGGCCGCGGAGCCTGAGGTGGCCGCGGAGCCCGGGCCGGTCGACGAAGCCGTGGAGCCGGAGCCCGAGCCCGAGGTGGCCGTGGAGCCGGAGCCGGTTGACGAGGCCGTGGAGCCGGAGTCGGCTGGTGAGCCGGAGGCGGCCGCGGAGCCTGAGGTGGCCGCGGAGCCGGAGGTGGCCGCGGAGCCGGAGCCGGAGCCGGAGCCCGAGGTGGCCGCGGAGCCGGAGCCGGTTGACGAGGCCGTGGAGCCCGGGCCGGTCGACGAGGCCGTGGAGCCGGAGGCGGCTGGTGAGCCTGAGGTGGCCGTGGAGTCGGCTGGTGAAGCCGAGCCCGAGCTGGAGCCGGAGCCGGAGCCGGAACCCGAGGCAGCCACCGAGTCCGAGCCCGTCGCGGCGTCGGAGCCCGCCGCGGAACGTCCCGGCGGGCAAGCCGTGGACGAGGAGACGGCGCTCGTCGCGGCCGAAGGCCCTGGCGCTCCAGTCTCGGACGCCGCCGACGCCTCGCCGGTGTGGACGCCCGAGCCCTGGGGCACCGAGGCACCGACCGAGGTCCTCGACCCCGTCGCCGAGCACGACGTCGTGGCTGCGGCCGCCGAGCCGACGCCTACGCCAACGGCGCCCGGACCCTCCCAAACACCCGCACCCGAACCCGCACCCGCACCCGCGGCTGCGCCCGTAGCCGCACCTACGCCTGCGCCCGCGCCGGCTGCCGTCGCGGGCCTGCCGTTCCCTGCCCAGCAGCGCCGTCGCCGCTGGCCCCGCGTGCTCGGCGGGATCGCGGCGGGAGCGCTGGTGCTCGCCGGGGCGTACGTCGGCGCGCTGTGGTTCCTGGCTGACCGGGTCCCGTCCGGGACCGTGGTGGCGGGGGTCGAGATCGGCGGGCTCTCCGCCGACGAGGCCGCCCAGCGTCTGACCGACGGCCTCGCGACCGCGACCACCGAGCCCATCCCGGTGGCCGCCGGGGACAAGCGCACCGCGCTCGACCCGGTCGGGGCGGGGCTCTCGCTGGACGTCTCGGCGACGGTGGACCAGGTGACGGGTTTCGGCCTGGAGCCGTCTCGGCTGTGGCACCAGATCTTCGGTGGCGGCGTGGTCGCCCCGGTCACGACGGTCGACGACGCGGCCTTGGACTCCGCGCTCGCTGCCGTCGCCGACGCGCTCGCCACCCCGCCCGTGGACGGCACCGTGGTGTTCGTCGACAACCAGGTCCAGACCACCGCACCGTCCGACGGCACCTCCGTCGACGTCCCGGCCGCGCGCGACCTCGTGGTCGCCCAGTGGCTGACCGCGCCGCGGCCCGTCGAGCTGCCCACCGAGGTCGTCACTCCGGACATCGGCCAGGAGGAGATCGACCGGGTCGTCCGCGAGGAGGCCCGGCCCCTGGCCTCCGACCCGGTCACCGTGGACGTGGCAGGGCAGATCGCCGAGCTGCCGGTCTCGGTGCTCACCGCCGCGGCGTCCTTCGTGCCCCAGGACGGCGGTCTGGCCCTGCAGATGGACGGCGGGATGCTGGTCGACGCCGTGATGGCTCGCACGACGGACCTGCTCACCCCGGCGGCCGACGCGACGTTCGCCTTCAAGGACGACAAGCCCGTCGTGATCCCCGGGACACCGGGCACGACGCTCGACCCGGAGGCCCTCGCCAAGGCGGTGGAGACTGCCGCGACGAGCCCGGTGCGCACCGCGAAGGTCGAGCTCGTCCCCACCGAGCCACAGCAGTCCGAGGCCACCCTCGAGGCGCTCGGCATCAAGGAGATCGTCTCGGAGTTCGACACGCCGCTGACCCGCGACCGCATCCGCACGATCAACATCGCCAACGGCGCGAGCAAGCTCAACGGCATGCTGATCCGTCCCGGCGAGACGTTCAGCCTGGGTGACGCGCTCAGCCCGATCGACAGGGCCCACGGCTATGTCCTGGCGGGCGCGATCGTCAACGGGGAGCACACCGAGGCGTTGGGTGGCGGCCTCTCGCAGATCTCCACCACCACCTACAACGCCGCCTACTTCGCGGGGATGGAGATCGTCGAGCACAAGCCGCACAGCGAGTACTTCACGCGGTATCCGGAGGGCCGCGAGGCGACGATCTTCACGCCCACGATCGACATGAAGTGGCGCAACAACACGCCGTACGGGGTGCTGATCCAGGCCTGGGTCGACTCCAAGGCCAACAACGTGCACGTACGGATCTGGGGCACGAAGTACTGGACGGTCGAGTCCACCACCAGCGGGCGGTGGAACGTCCACTCGCCCACGACCGTGTACTCGCAGTCGCCCACCTGCACGCCGCAGGGCGCCGGCAACCCGGGATTCACCGTCAAGGTGACTCGGACGGTCTCGCTCGACGGCACGGTGGAGTCCGAGGAGAGCTGGACGGTCACCTACCGGGCACAGAACAAGATCGTGTGCGGCCCCGCGCCTTCGTCCGGTTGACGGTCTCCGGCCCCGCCGGCGGCCCCGTGGTGGCTCAGGGGCGCCGCGGGCCGAGTCGCGGGGGCGGCACGACCTTGCCGATCGCGATCTCGGCGGCCGGCACCGTGACGTCGCCGCGCCGGCTTCGGACCACGACATGCTCGGCGTCGCGCTCGAGCAGGATCCCGACGGTGTCGCTGTAGCCGCCCGCTGCGAGGCGGCGGCGCACCATGACCTTCGCGCCCACGGGCCACGCGAGCCACGGCGCCACGTCGTCGGGGGTGCTCACCTGGGGGATACTAGGGCGGGCGCGCCGACCGGCGTGGTCCGTGAGCTCGAAGGGATCGCCAGTGACGTACGTGATCGCTCAGCCCTGCGTCGACGTCAAGGACAAGGCCTGCATCGACGAGTGCCCCGTGGACTGCATCTACGAGGGCAAGCGGTCGCTGTACATCCACCCCGACGAGTGCGTCGACTGCGGTGCCTGCGAGCCGGTCTGCCCGGTGGAGGCCATCTACTACGAGGACGACGTCCCCGAGCAGTGGCAGGAGTACTACACCGCGAACGTGGAGTTCTTCGAGCCCCTCGGTTCGCCCGGTGGCGCGGCCAAGCTCGGTGAGATCGACCGGGACCACCCGATCATCGCCGCGCTGCCGCCGCAGAACGGCGCCGAGTGAGCTGACGGCCTGACGGTGGGACTGCGCGTCGGCAACCTGCCCGACTTCCCCTGGGACACCCTCGCCCCGCATGCCGCTCGCGCCCGCGCGCACCCCGACGGGATCGTCGACCTGTCGGTGGGCACCCCGGTGGACCCCACGCCGACGGTCGTGACCGAGGCGCTGGTCGCCGCGGCCGACGCGCCCGGGTACCCCACCACGCACGGCACGCCCGCGCTGCGCCGGGCGGTGGCCGACTGGTTCGCGCGGCGCCGCGGGGTGCCCGACGTCGACCCGGACGCCGTGCTCCCGACGGTCGGCTCCAAGGAGCTCGTCGCGCTGCTGCCCTCGCTGCTCGGGCTCGGGCCGGGGGACGTCGTGGTGCACCCGCGGGTCGCGTACCCGACGTACGACGTCGGCGCCCGGCTGGCCGGCGCCACCGCGCTGCCCGCCGACGACCCGGCCGACTGGGCCGGCGTCCCAGGCGTGCGGCTGGTGTGGCTCAACTCGCCGTCCAACCCGACCGGAGGGGTGCTGGACGCCGAGGCGCTGGCGAGGGTGGTCGCCGCGGCGCGGAGCGTCGGTGCCGTGGTCGCGTCCGACGAGTGCTACGCGCTCCTGCCGTGGGCCGAGCCGTGGGTCGGCGACGGCGTGCCCAGCGTGCTGGACCCGCGTGTCAGCGGCGGTTCCCACGACGGGCTGCTCGCGCTCTACTCGCTGTCCAAGCAGTCCAACCTCGCCGGGTACCGGGCCGCGTTCACGGCGGGCGACCCGGCGCTCGTCGCAAGGCTGCTCGAGGCTCGCAAGCACATCGGGTTGATGGTGCCGGGGCCGGTGCAGGCCGCGATGCTCGCAGCGCTCGACGACGACGCGCACGTGGCCGCGCAGCGTGAGCGGTACGGTCGCCGCCGGGCCGCGCTGCTCGCCGCGTTCGGCGAGGCCGGCTACTCGGTCGAGGCGTCGCCCGCGGGCCTGTACCTGTGGCTGCGGGCCGAGGGCCAGGACGGGTGGGCCACGGTCGCGGACCTGGCCGTGCAGGGCATCCTGGTCGCGCCCGGCTCGTTCTACGGTGCTGCCGGAGCCCAGCACGTCCGGGTCTCCCTGACGGCCTCCGACGAGGCCGTCGCACGCGCGGTGTCGCGCCTCACCGGCGCCTGACGTGCTGCCCGCCCGGTCGCCGGGCGGTGGCGTAGATCACAGCGGCGGCCGTGCGCCCCGTCTCCTGGGCGCATGCTTTACTGTCGCTTGACCCCTACCGGGTCGAGTCAGGGGGCGACGGTGCCCCTGGGGCCCGTCCGGTGATGGGCTCCACAGGTGCCGATGGCGGTGAGGTTGTAGCGTCGCCTCGGCCTACGACGCACGGACAGTCCGCGAGGAGGACGTATGACCGAGATCGCCACCCCGGCCCGTCTGCAGATCGACGACACGACGCTGGAACTGCCCCGGGTGAGCTCCTCGATGGGCAACGACGGGATCGTGGTCTCCTCCCTCTTGCGCGAGACGGGCACCGTGACGGTCGACCCGGGCTTCATGAACACCGCGTCGTGCGAGTCGACGATCACCTACATCGACGGCGACAAGGGTGTGCTGCTCTACCGCGGCTACCCGATCGACCAGCTGGCCGAGCAGTCCTCGTTCCTCGAGGTCGCGTACCTGCTCATCCACGGCGAGCTGCCGAGCCACCAGCAGCTGTCCAGCTGGGTCGAGCGGATCGAGCGCCACACCCACCTGCACGACAACTTCAAGGCGCTGATCGGGGCGTTCCCCACCAACGCCCACCCGATGGCCGTGCTGTCCTCCGCGGTCTCCGCGCTGCCGGGCTACTACCCCGAGAGCGTCGACCCGTTCGACCCGTCCACGGTCGAGCTGGCCACCGTGCTGCTGCTGGCCAAGGCGCCGACGATCGCGGCCTACGCGCACCGGCGGGCGCTGGGCCAGAACATGATCGGCCCGGAGCGGGGTCGGGGCTTCGTGGCGGACTTCCTGCGGATGTCGTTCCAGCCGACGGCGCAGCACTACGACGTCGACCCGGTGATGGCCAAGGCGCTGGACGTCCTGCTCCTGCTGCACGCGGACCACGAGCAGAACTGCTCGACCTCGACGGTCCGGATCGTCGGTTCGGCGCACGCCAACCTCTACGCGTCGGTGTCCGCGGGCATCAACGCGCTCTCCGGCCCGCTGCACGGGGGCGCCAACGAGGCGGTGCTGCGGATGCTCACCGAGATCCAGGCCGACGGTGGCGACGCGACGGGGTTCATGACCAAGGTCAAGAACAAGGAGGCCGGCGTCCGGCTCATGGGCTTCGGCCACCGCGTCTACAAGAACTACGACCCGCGCGCCGCGATCGTGAAGAAGCACGCCGACGAGATCCTCAACGCGCTGGGCAAGCGCGACGAGATGCTCGACATCGCGATGCGCCTCGAGGAGATCGCGCTCTCCGACGACTACTTCATCGAGCGCAAGCTCTACCCGAACGTCGACTTCTACACCGGCCTGATCTACAAGGCGATGGGCTTCCCGACCCGGATGTTCACCCCGCTGTTCGCGGTCGGCCGGATGCCGGGCTGGATCGCCCAGTGGCGCGAGATGATGCTCGACCCGGCCACCAAGATCGGCCGCCCGCGGCAGATCTACACCGGCCCGGTCACCCGGGAGTACTCGCCGGTCAACGGGCGCTGAGGGCGCTTCGGGCGGCTGCGTCAGCGCCCGAGCCGCAGCTCGACCTGGCCGGCGGGGGCCGCGGCGTCCGCCGGGGCCCAGGTGCCCGAGGACCGGGACCAGGTCAGGTCGCCGACCGTGATCTCGGTCAGGCCGAGCGGCTCGGCGACCGCCACCGCCCACTGGGCGACGGCCCAGGCCAGGCGGCCCGGCTCCGTGTCGCCGGCCGGCAGCCCCCGGACGTCCACGGTCACGGTGGTGCCCTGCGCCGAGCCGGCGGGCGCCGCGGTGGCCGCCGCGCCGAGGTCGCGGTCCGCCCGTGCCAGCACGCCCGCCGCATCCGCGCTCGCAGGTTCGCGCAGCGTGCAGGTCACCGCAGCGGTCGAGTAGCCGGTCAACGCCGACGCCCAGGCCCGGGCACGGGTCTCGTGCTGGGCGTACGCGTCGGGGAACGCCGAGCGCTGGACGGCCTGGGCCGCCTCGGTGATCGGCATGTCCTGGTAGCCCTTGACCTTGACGAGCGCGTCGTAGAACGCGTTGGTGGCGTGCACCGGGTCCATCACCTGCTCCGCGGTGCCCCACCCCTGGGACGGGCGCTGCTGGAACAGGCCGAGGGAGTCCAGGTGGCCGTGGTCGAGGTTGCGCAGGCCGGACTCCTGCAGCGCGGTGGCGATCGCGATCGTCGCCGCGCGCGCAGGCAGACCCCGCCGCAGGGCGACGGCGGCGAGCAGGGCCGCGTTGTCGGCCTGCTCCGGGGTGAGGTACCAGTCCGTGCCGTCCAGCGCCGCCTGGCACCGTGGCTCGACCACGGGCGCGTCGTGGGCGCGCAGCCACGTGACCACGCCGGCGCTCGCGCCCACCAGCACGGCGGACAGCAGCAGGACGGTGAGCAGGCCCCTGCCGCGCCTGCGGCGTCGGGCCATCTCAGGCGTGCAGGGCGGGGTTGAGCGTCACGCCGGCACCGGTCCGGGAGATCGCCTCGACGGCGCCGGTCTGGGAGTGCCGGCGGAACAGCAGACCGTCCTGGCCGGCGAGCTCGCGCGCGGCGACCACCCGGTCGCCGACCCGAACCTTGGTCCCGGCGGTCAGGTACAGCCCGGCCTCGACCACGCAGTCGTCCCCGAGCGGGATGCCCAGTCCGGAGTTGGCCCCGAGCAGGCTGCGGCGGCCGATCGAGATCACCTGCTGGCCACCGCCGGACAGCGTGCCCATGATCGAGGCGCCACCTCCGACGTCGCTGCCCTCGCCGACCACGACGCCCTGGGAGATCCGGCCCTCGACCATCGACGAGCCCAGGGTCCCGGCGTTGAAGTTCACGAAGCCCTCGTGCATCACGGTCGTGCCCGCCGCGAGGTACGCGCCGAGGCGCACCCGGTCCGCGTCGGCGATCCGCACCCCCGCCGGCACGACGTAGTCGACCATCCGCGGGAACTTGTCCACGCCGTGCACCGTCGGCCGCCGCCCGTTCGCGGCGAGCAGCCGGAGCCGGGTGGTCTCGAAGCCCTCGACGGGGCACGGGCCCGCGTCGGTCCAGACCACCGTCGGCAGCACCCCGAAGATGCCCTCGACGCTCAGGCCGTGCGGGGCGACCAGGCGGTGGGACAGCAGGTGCAGGCGCAGGTAGGCGTCCGCCGTGCCGGCGGGCGGCGCGTCGAGCTCGATCTGCGTGGTCGCCACCACGGTGCGCACGCCGCGCACCGGGTCCTCGCCCTGCGCGGCGGTGAGCTCGGTCGGCACCGCCGAGCCGGCGGGTGCGGTGCCCAGGGCGGGGGCGGGGTACCAGGTGTCGAGGACCGTGTCGCCGGCCACCGTGGCCAGCCCGTGGCCCCAGGCCGAGCGCGTCATGGAATCAGCCTAACCAGCCGACGCCCGCCCGCCCGGGCGTGTTCACGTCGTGGCAGCAGCCCGGGCGGGCGGCGCCCGCCGAGCCCGCGCGCTCGCTAGGGTCGGGGCCGTGGCCATCGACCCCTTCGCCGACCTGGTGACCCTGACCCGAGCGCTGTGCGACGTGCCGTCGGTCAGCGGCGACGAGCGGGAGCTGGCCGACCAGGTCCAGGCCGCACTCGAGGACCTCGGGTACCTGGAGGTGCTGCGCGACGGCGACGCGGTCGTGGCCCGCACCCACCTGGGCCGCGAGCGCCGGGTGGTGCTGGCCGGGCACCTGGACACGGTTCCGGTCGCCGGCAACCTGCCCAGCGAGCTGCGCGAGGAGCCCGACGGCTCGGGCCCCGTGGTGTGGGGTCGTGGGACCGTCGACATGAAGGCCGGCGACGCCGTGCTGCTCGCCCTGGCCGCCGCCGTGCGGGAGCCGAGCGTGGACGTGACGTACGTGTTCTACGACGCCGAGGAGGTCGAGGCGGACCGCAACGGGCTGGGCCGGCTCGTCGCCCGGCACCCGGACTGGGTCGCCGGCGACATGGCCGTGCTCGGCGAGCCGACCGCGGGCGCCCTCGAGGGCGGCTGCAACGGGACGCTGCGGGTCGAGGTCGTGGTGCGGGGCACCGCGGCGCACTCGGCGCGCTCGTGGCTCGGGGTCAACGCGGTGCACGGCGCGGCAGAGGTCCTCGCCCGGCTGGTCGCCTACGTCCCGCGCGAGGTCGAGGTCGACGGCCTCACCTACCGCGAGGGTCTCAACGCGGTCGGCATCCGCGGCGGGATCGCCGGGAACGTGATCCCCGACGAGTGCGTGGTGACCGTCAACTACCGCTTCGCACCGTCGCGCACCGAGGCGCAGGCGCAGGCCCACGTGCGCGAGGTGTTCGACGGCTACGAGGTCCGGGTCACCGACTCCGCCCCGGGCGCGCGCCCCGGCCTGGACCGCCCGGAGGCCATCGAGCTCGCCGACGTGGTGGCCAGGCTCACCGGCCGTCCACCACGCGCCAAGCAGGGCTGGACCGACGTGGCCCGGTTCGCGGGCCTCGGCGTCCCCGCCGTGAACTTCGGGCCCGGCGACCCCTCGCTGGCGCACGCGGACGACGAACGCACCCCGATCAGCGATCTCGACGTCTGCTTCGACGCGCTGCGGACCTGGCTCACCTCCTAGGCTGGCGGGCATGGACGAGGTGCCCCCCGGCAACGGCTACCGCAAGGGCCCGGTGCTGCTGCGCCGCGGTCAGGTGCCCACCACCACCACCGACCAGCGGCTGCTGGCGCGCGGCGAGGGCGCCGACTGGGTGCACTCGGATCCGTGGCGCGTGATGCGGATCCAGAGCGAGTTCGTCGAAGGCTTCGGGGCCCTGGCCGAGGTGGGCCCGGCGGTGAGCGTCTTCGGCTCGGCCCGCACGCGCCGCGACGACCCGGTGTACGCGGCCGCGCGCGAGGTGGGCCGGAGCCTGGCCGAGGCCGGCTACGCGGTGATGACCGGCGGCGGCCCCGGTGTGATGGAGGCGGCCAACCGCGGCGCGAGCGAGGCCGGCGGGCTGTCGGTGGGCCTGGGCATCGAGCTGCCGCACGAGCAGGGCATGAATGCCTGGGTCGACCTCGGGGTGCACTTCCGGTACTTCTTCGCCCGCAAGACGATGTTCGTCAAGTACGCGCAGGGCTTCATCGTGCTGCCCGGCGGGTTCGGCACCTTCGACGAGCTGTTCGAGTCGATCACGCTCGTGCAGACGCAGAAGGTCACCGAGTTCCCGATCGTGCTGGTCGGCTCGGAGTACTGGCAGGGTCTGATGGCGTGGTTGCGCGGACCGGTGATGGACGCCGGGACCATCTCCGCCGAGGACCTCGACCTGGTGCAGGTGGTCGACGACCCGCGCGAGGCGGTCGCGGTGGTCCGCGAACGGGACGCGCAGCTCCAGGCGGAGCAGGCCGCGGCCCACGAGCCGGGCTTCGACCCGTACTGAGGGGGACTGGTGACGGGCGGGGGGCGCCGGTGAGCGAGGCGTACGGCGTGCCGCGGCGTGGCACGCCCCTGTGGCTGCGGGGCCGATCGATCGGCGAGGGCAGGCCGGCGGTGATGGCCGTGGTGAACCGGACCCCGGACTCGTTCTACCCCGGGGCGCGCTCGGCGGACACCGGTCAGGCGGTCGCGCAGGTCGAGGCCGCGGTCGCTGACGGGGCGGACCTGGTCGACATCGGCGGGGTCCGGGCCGGCCGGGGACCCGAGGTGGGCGTCGCGGAGGAGATCGACCGCGTGGTGCCCGTCGTCGAGCAGGTCCGCGCCGCCTTCCCCGACCTGCCGATCAGCGTCGACACCTGGCGGTCGGAGGTCGCCGAGGCGGTGGCCGCCGCGGGCGCCGACCTGGTCAACGACACCTGGGCCGGTCACGACCCGGCACTGGTCGCCGTCGCGGGCCGTCACGGGCTCGGGGTGGTGTGCTCGCACACCGGCGGAGCGCCGCCGCGCACCGACCCGCTGCGGCCCCAGTACACCGGGCACGGCCTCGACGGCGTGGTCGCGGACGTGCTGGACACCCTGCGCGTCGCGGCTGCTCGGGCGGTGGACGCGGGCGTCGACCCGAGGTCCGTGCTCGTGGACGCGACGCTGGACTTCGGCAAGACCACCTGGCACTCGGTGCACCTGCTGCGCCGCACCCCTGAGCTCGTGGCGCTGGGCTTCCCGACGCTGGTCGCGCTCTCGCGGAAGGACCTGGTGGGCGAGTCGCTGGACCTGCCCGTCGAGCAGCGGCTGGAGGGCAGTCTGGCGGCGACGGCGGTCGCGGCCTGGCTGGGCGCGACGGTCTTCCGCACGCACGACGCGCGCGCCACCCGGCGCGTCGTGGAGATGACAGCGGTGCTGCGGGGGGAGGTGCCGCCGGCGCGCGCCGTGCGGGGGCTCGCGTGAGGCGCGCGCTGCAGGTCTGGTGGGTCCAGGTCCTGCTCGTCAGCGTCGGTGCGCGTCTGCTCAGTGCCGTCGTCTTCGTGGCGGTCGCCCGGACCCAGGCCGAGAACGGCTGGACACCCGCGAGCCCGTCGTACCTGGACTACACGGGCACGATGTGGGACGCGACCTGGTACCGGCACATCGCCGAGCAGGGCTACCCGCACACCTTGCCGATCGGGTTCGACGGCCGCGTGCAGCAGAACTCCTGGGCGTTCTTCCCGTTGTTCCCGTCCTTGGTGCGTGCCGCGATGGTCGTGACCGGAGGGACCTGGGTGGTGCTCGGGCCGCTGATCGCCCTCGCGCTCGGCCTGCTCGCGATGGTCGTGGTGCACGCCGTCATGACCGATGCACTCGCCCGTGCCGACGTGGACGAGCGAGCGCGGCGGTGGGGGCCGCTGCTCACGGTCGCCCTGCTGAGCACCTCCGCGTCGGCGCCCGTGCTCCAGGTCGCCTACACCGAGTCCGCGGCGCTGCTCGGGATCGCGACCGTGCTGTGGGCCGTGCAGCGGCGCCGCTACGCGTTGGCCTCGTTGGCCGTGGTCGCGGTCGGACTGACCCGGGCCGTCGCGCTGCCGCTCGCGGCCGTCGTCGTGGTGCACGGGGTGTCCCGGCTGCGTGAGGCGCGGCGGTCGGACCGGCCTCACGAGGAGGTGTTCCCCGCGCGCAGCCGGGTGTCCGTGGGCGGGCTCGCCGTGCTCGCGGTGGCCGCAGGGTTCGCCTGGCCGACGATCACCGGGTGGGTGACGGGCGTTCCCGACGCCTACGAGCTGACCCAGGGGGCCTGGCGGGGCCGCCACGAGGTGGTGCCGCTCCTGCCGTGGCTGGACGTGGCGCGTTGGCTGTTCGGCGGGTGGGGGATCCTGGTTCTCGCCGTGCTCGCGGCGCTCGCGGTGATCGGGTTGGCCAGCCCCTGGCTGCGGCTGCTCGGCGCGGAGCTGCACGCGTGGGTCGTGGCCTACGTGCTCTACCTGGTGGGGGTCCTGGAGCCCGGCACGAGCCTGGTCCGGTTCGCGATCCTGGCGTTCCCCGCGTGGGGTGCGCTCGCGGTCCGGGTGCTGCACGCTCGGCGGCCGTGGACCTGGACGTGGGTGCTGGTGGTGCTGGGGCTGGTGGGCCAGGTGGCCTGGGTGGGGCTGCTGTGGCGTCTGGTACCGCCGTCCGGCTGGCCACCGTGAGCCGGGGCACATGCCGGTGGCCTAGACTTGACCTCGGACATCCACCGAGCAGATCGGCGGTCGCGCGCGCCTGCGCGGGGCCCCAGCCAGGTGGGCGAGACGATGGGAGGATCCATGGCCGCGATGAAGCCCCGCACGGGCGACGGGCCGCTGGAGGTCACGAAGGAGGGCCGTGGCATCGTCATGCGCGTGCCTCTCGAGGGTGGCGGCCGGCTGGTCGTCGAGCTCAACGCGGCCGAGGCCACCGAGCTCGGTGAGGCCCTGACCTCCGTCGCCGGCTGACAGGTGCCGACCCGGCGTCGCGTCCCGGCGATCGTCCCGCCGCTCCCCACCGTGCAGGCGGCCCCAGGCACGGTGGCGGACCCGCTGCCCGAGGGGGCCGAGGCGCTGCTGCTGCCGGTGACGGCCGGGACCGATGGCGACGGCGTCGAGCCGCGCGAGGGTGCTGTCGAGGCCGCCGTCCGCTACGGCATCGACTTCGGCGACCTGGCCGAGCGGTCCGGCGCAGGTGGAACACCCGGTGACGCGACGACGGTCGTGCTCCCACGGCCGCACGGCGCGACCCAGCTGCCCTGGACCGGACTGCCCCATCGACTGGCGTTCATCGGCGTGGGCGACCGGAGCCCGGCGGCCCTGCGCAGGGCCGGAGCCGCCGTCTCGCGCGTGACGCGCGGTCTGGGGACCGTGGTCACCTCGATCGCCTCCGGCGCCGGCCCGGCCGGTCAGCAGGCCTTCGTCGAGGGCTACCTGCTCGGCGCGTACCGTCACCCCACCCGCGCGGCCAAGCGCAGCCAGCCCGGCCCCGCCCAGGCGCTGGTGCTCCTCGGCGGCGACGACGAGGCCATCCGCCTGGCCGGGATCGCCGCGCGGGCGAGCTGGACCGCACGGGTGCTCGCGGTCACGCCGTCGAACACCAAGAACCCCGCCTGGCTGGCCGCACGCGCCACCGAGCTCGCCCAGGCCGCCGGCCTCGAGGTCGAGGTGCTCGACGAGAAGGCCCTCGCGGCGCAGGGCTTCGGCGGGCTGCTCGCCGTGGGGTCCGGCTCGGCCGCCCCGCCGCGGCTGGTGCGGGTGACGTACCGCCCGGAGGTGACGCCGGACGCGCGGCCCTCCCACGTCGTGGTGGTCGGCAAGGGCATCACCTTCGACACCGGTGGCCTGTCGATCAAGCCACGCACCGGCATGGTCTCGATGAAGACCGACATGACCGGCGCGGCGGTGGCGCTCGCGACGGTGCTCGGCGCTGCGCAGGCGCGGGTCCCGCACGAGGTCACGGCGCTGCTGGCGCTCGCGGAGAACGCGGTCGGGGTGTCGTCCTACCGACCCGGCGACGTCGTCACCGTGCGCGGCGGCACGACGGTCGAGGTGACCAACACCGACGCCGAGGGGCGCATGGTCCTGGCCGACGCGCTCGTGCACGCCGACCTGACGCTCGACCCGGACGTCCTGGTCGACGTCGCCACGCTCACCGGCGCCGCGACGCTGGCGCTCGGCCGCACGCACGGCGCCCTCTTCAGTCCCGACGACGAGCTGGCCGCCGCCCTGACCGAGGCCGGTGCCCGCTCCGGGGAGCGGCTGTGGCGCATGCCGTTGGTCGAGGACTACCGGCCGGCCATCGACTCGACCATCGCCGACCTGCACCACGTGGCCGGAGCGGACTTCCACGGCGGCGGGGCGATCACCGCCGCGCTCTTCCTCCAGCAGTTCGTCGGACGACGACGCTGGGCGCACCTGGACGTCGCAGGGCCGGCGCGGGCGTCGTCCGCGGCGCACGAGATGCCGGAGGGCGCGACCGGGTTCGGCGCCAGGGCGCTGCTGACCTGGCTGTCCGGCGAGCTGTAGCGGTCACCCGCCCGGCCGGCTCAGCGCCGGGCCGCCACCAGGAGGCCGTCGCCGCTGGGCACCATCGCGGCGACCAGCCGCTCGTCCGCCCGCACGGCCCGACCCAGCTCGCGCATCGCGGTGGTCAGCTCGTCGCGTCGGGCCGGGTCCGGCACCCGGTCGTCGGCCAGGGCGTGCGGCACCAGGACCAGGCCGCCGGGCCGCAGCAGGCGCACCGCCTGCTCGAGGTAGTCGACCGCCTCGAGCGGGTCCCCGTCGAGCAGGACCAGGTCGTAGGCGCCGTCGGCCAGGCGGGGCATGACATCCAGCGCGCGACCGGTGATCGTCCGCGTCCGCATCGCCCGGACCTGCTCCTCGGCGAAGGCGGCCTTGGCCGCGCGCTGGTGCTCGGCCTCGGAGTCGATGGTCGTCAGGACTCCGTCGGGCGACATGCCGCGCAGCAGCCACAGGCCCGACACGCCCGCGCCGGTACCGACCTCGGCCACAGCGGTCGCCCGGTGACCGGCGGCGAGCACCTGGAGCAGCGCACCCGTGCCGGGGGAGACCGCGCCGCACCCCAGCTCGGCGGCCCGCTCGGTGGCGCGCAGCAGCACGTCGTCCGCGGTGCGGAAGTCCTCGCTGTGGGCCCAGCTTCCGGCCTTGTCGGTGATGGCGTCCTCCTGACGTCGACTCGATGCTAGACCGCGGGGCGGCCGGGCCAGGGGCGGCGCACCGTGGGTCGGCGCAGTCCGCGACGCGGCCGGGAACATCCTGGGCCCGAGCGGCGTTGCTCAGGTACCGCCCGAGTCCGGGCGGCCATGGTGCTGCGGGAGGTCAGGTGGAGTCACAGGCCCCCTGGAGCGCGCCCAGCTGGGAGCAGATCGTCACCGAGCACTCGGCGCGCGTCTACCGGCTGGCGTACCGCCTGACCGGCAACCGGCACGACGCGGAAGACCTCACGCAGGAGACCTTCGTGCGGGTGTTCAGGTCGCTGTCGGGCTACACGCCAGGGTCGTTCGAGGGCTGGCTGCACCGGATCACCACCAACCTGTTCCTGGACACCGCGCGCCGCCGCGCCCGGATCCGGATGGATCCGCTGGGGGAGGACGCCGAGCGGGTCCCCGGCGGCAGCGGCCTGGGCACGCCCGAGCGCGGCTTCGAGCACGGCAACCTCGACCACGACGTGCAGCGCGCGTTGGACGAGCTGTCCCCGGAGTTCCGCGCGGCCGTCGTGCTGTGCGACATCGAGGGGCTGTCCTACGAGGAGATCGCGGTCACGCTCGGCATCAAGCTGGGCACCGTGCGCTCGCGGATCCACCGGGCCAGGGCCCAGCTGCGCGAGTCGCTCGCGCACCGCGCCCCGCGTCCCGGCGCGGACCCGGGCGCGCTCGTCGAGGGCCTGACCTCCGACAGCGAGGGCAGCGCCGCGGTGGAGGTGGGCCGGTGAGCCACCTCGGCAGCTGGATCAGCGCGCTGGCCGACGGCCAGCTGTGCCCCCAGGACGCCGAGCGTGCGCTGGCCCACGTCGCCGGGTGCCCGCAGTGCGCCGACGAGCTCGCGGCCGCCAGGAACGCGCGGGCCACGCTCGCCTCGATCGAGGACCTGTGCCCCGACCCCGACCTGACGGCGCGGCTGCTCGCCCTGGGCGCGACCCCGCCGCCGCCACCTCAGTCTCGGCGGCCGGGCCCGGGCACCGGATCGCTGCCGATGCCGGGCTCGGGGGTCGCTGCCGGGGCGATGTCCGGGGACCTCGGTCCGCGCCGCTCGCGGGTGCCGCTGGTCGCCGGTGCGTTCTCCGGTGTGATGCTCGTGCTGCTGTTCGTGCTCGGCAACGAGCCCGACGTGTCGCTCGAGGCTCGGCCCGCTGCCGCCCTGGCTGCGCTCCAGGAGGCGTCCGTCGCGGTCGGCTACGGCGAGCAGGACGTGACCGCGGAGCTCGACGCCTGGTTCGGCCGCCATCCGTGGGCGGTGCCGGTCGCGGTGCCGGACGGCTATGCCGTCGCGGCGGTGCGGACCGACGCGGACCGCCTGGAGCTGGACCTCACCGGACCCGACGGGCTGGTCGTGGTGACCCAGACCCGCGGCCGGCTCGCGACGACGGGCACGCCCGTCGACGTGGCGGGGCGCGAGGTGCAGCTCATCGACGACAGCCCGTGGACCCTGGCCTGGCAGTCCGGTGACGCGGTGGTCGCGGTGATCGCGGAGGGACCGCCATGGTCGGCGACCCCCGTGGTGGCCGCCTATCCTGTCGAGGCGTACGACGGGGGCGCCTCGGCCCGGGTGGCCCGCGGATGGCAGCTGCTGACGGCCTGGAGTGGCTCGTGAACGACGACGGCACCGGTACCGACACCTCGCCCGGGGCGGCACCAGAGCCAGGTCCTGTCGCGCCGGTGTGGCCTTCGAGCCCGTTCGGCACCCAGGGGCCGCCTCCGGCGCCGCGACCGGGACCCGACCCCTATGTCACCGGATCGCCGGTCGCGCCACCCGGACGGTACGCCGTGGCCCCGGACGGGCCGGCCACGGCGGTGCGGCCCGACGGCGCGCTGCCCAGCGGCGCGGTGCTGCTCGAGGGCGTGGTCCCTCCCGACGGCGCGATCCCCGTGGCCCCGCCGGTCTGGACGGGCGACTCGTGGGGTCGCGCGCCACGTCGTCGTCGCCGCTCACGGGGCGGCTGGCTGGTGGCCGGTGCGGTGCTGCTCGCCCTGGTGTCCGGCGCGGTCGGCGGGGTGATCGGCGCCCGGACGGCCGACAGCCCCCAGGCCGACCTGCCGCCGGCCGCCACCGCACGGCCCGACGGTGGAGCACTCACCGGGGTCGCGTCGATCGCCGCACAGGTGCTCCCGAGCGTCGTGCTCATCGAGGTGCGGGGTGCGGACGGCGAGGGCACCGGCTCCGGGTTCGTGCTCCAGTCCGACGGCTACCTCCTCACCAACGCCCACGTGGCCACGGCGGACGTGGGCTCGGGGCGCAGCATCACCGTGGTGTTCTCCGACGGCAGCCAGACCGCGGCAGAGCTGGTCGGCGTGACCACGGACTACGACCTCGCCGTGCTCAAGGTCGACCGGACCGGCCTGACCCCGCTCACGCTGGGCGACTCGGACCAGGTGGTGGTCGGCGACCCGGTGGTCGCGGTCGGTGCGCCCCTCGGCCTCCAGGGCACGGTGACCACCGGCATCGTCAGCGCGATGAACCGTCCGGTGACGGCCGGGGACAACTCGGCGCCGGCGTTCATCAACGCGATCCAGACCGACGCCGCGATCAACCCCGGCAACTCCGGCGGCCCGCTGGTCAACGCAGCGGGCGAGGTGATCGGGATCAACTCGGCGATCGCCCAGCCGCCCGGCACCACGCTCTCCGGCACCGCAGGCAGCATCGGGCTGGGCTTCGCGATCCCGGCCAACCAGGCCCGGCACACCGCCGAGCAGCTCATCGAGACGGGCACCGCGACGTACCCGATCATCGGGGTGCTGATCGACTCGCGGTACACCGGGGAGGGCGTCCAGGTCGCGACCGAGACGGTCGACGGTCAGCCGCCCGTGGTCCCCGACGGCCCCGCCGACCGCGCTGGCATCGGGCCCGGGGACGTGATCCTGGCGATCGACGGCCGGCCGGTGACGCAGCCCGACGAGCTGATCGTCGCGATCCGCGCCAAGCAGGCCGGCGACACGGTGGTGCTCACGGTGCGCAGCGGCGGGCAGGAGAACGAGGTCCGCGTCGTGCTCTCCGAGTCGGCGTCCGGCTGAGCCGCGTAGCCTGGCGCAGTGTTCGGCATCAACGGAGGCGAGTTCCTCGTCCTGCTGCTGCTCGCTGTGCTCCTGGTGGGGCCGGAGCGGATGCCGCGCTACGCCGAGGACCTGGGACGGTGGGTGCGCAAGGCCCGGGGCTACCTGTCGACCGCCCGGGAGCGGGTGACCGAGGAGACGGGGGTCGACTGGGAGCAGCTCGACCCGCGCCAGTACGACCCGCGCCGGATCGTGCGCGACGCCCTCGTCGAGGAGCCGGCGCCCAAGCCGAGATCGGCCCGGGTCGAGGGCGGCCCCGCACCGTTCGACGACGAGGCCACCTGAGCTCCGTGGCGTCCGACGGGAAGCCGGCCGCGCGCACCGTCGGACGCCGTCCACGCGAGTTCGGACCCGCGGCCCGTTCCTGCCAGAATGCACACCATGCCTGATGCGCCCCGCCCCCGGATCTTCTCCGGGATGCAGCCCACCGCCGACTCGCTCCACCTGGGCAACTACCTCGGTGCGCTGGTCAACTGGGTTGCGCTGCAGGACAGCCACGACGCGATCTACTCCGTGGTGGACCTGCACGCGCTGACCGTCGCGCCCGACCCGAGCGTGCTGCTCGAGCGCACCCGGCGCACCGCGGCGCAGTACCTGGCCGCCGGCATCGACCCGGAGCGCTCGATCCTGTTCGTGCAGTCCCACGTCGCCGAGCACGCCCAGCTCGCCTGGGTGCTGTCGTGCTACACCGGGTTCGGCGAGGCGTCCCGGATGACGCAGTTCAAGGACAAGGCGGCGCGCCAGGGCGCCGAGGGGGCCAACGTCGGGCTGTTCACCTACCCGGTGCTGATGGCGGCGGACATCCTGCTGTACGACACCGCACTCGTGCCGGTCGGCGAGGACCAGCGCCAGCACCTGGAGATCACCCGCGACCTCGCTCAGCGCTTCAACGCCCGGCACGGGGACACCTTCCGGGTGCCCGAGCCCTACATCGTCAAGGCGACCGCGAAGATCTACGACCTCGGCGACCCGACGGCCAAGATGGGCAAGTCGACGTCGACGGCGAACGGCCTCGTCGACCTCCTCGCCGACCCGAAGGCGATCGCCAAGCGGATCCGGTCCGCCGTGACCGACGCCGAGCGCGAGATCAGGTTCGACCCGCAGACCAAGCCCGGGATCTCGAACCTGCTCACCATCCACTCCGCGCTGTCCGGGCGCAGCGTCGAGTCGCTGGTGCAGGACTTCGAGGGCCGGGGTTACGGCGACCTGAAGAAGGAGCTCGCCGAGGTGGTGGTCGACTTCGTGACGCCGTTCCAGGCGACCGTGCACGGCTACCTCGACGACCCGGCGGAGCTCGACCGGGTCCTGGCGATCGGAGCCGAGCGCGCCAGGGAGATCGCCGCGCAGACCCTCGCGACGGTCTACCAGCGGGTCGGGCTGCTGCCGCGGCGTCGCTCATGACCTCGACCGCCGACATCGTCGTCGGCGTCGCGATCACGGTGCCGGCCCCTTGGGCCGAAGCGCTGCGTGAGGCGCGCTCGGCCGCCGGGGACCCCGAGGCCGAGTCGATCCCGCCGCACGTCACGCTGCTGGCACCGGTGACGGTGACCGAGACCTGGCTCGCCGACGTCGACGAGCACCTCGAGCGGGTCGCGGCGCGGCACCGGCCGTTCGACCTGCACCTGCGCGGCACCGCGACGTTCCGGCCCGTGTCGCCCGTGGTGTTCGTGCAGGTGGTCGAGGGGATCGCGCAGTGCGAGCGCCTCGCGGGGGACGTCCGGCGCGGGCCGCTGGCGGTGCCCGCCAAGTTCCCGTACCACCCGCACGTCACGATCGCGCACGCGGTGGACGATGAACGGCTGGACGTGGCGTTCGAGCAGATGGCCGACTTCGACGGGACGTTCCACGTCGCCTCGTTCGACGGGTACGTGCAGACGCCGGACTGCGTCTGGCACCTGCGCCGGACGTATCCGCTGGGCTGAGCGGGCCGGTCCGGGCCCGGCGTCCTAGGGTCGACGGGGTGACCGAGAACCGCGAGGAGCCCGATCCGGCCCACCCGCCCGTCGGCGCCGGGAGCGCGCACCTGGCGGCGGCCGAGGCGACCCACGAGCCGTCGGGGCTCGAGCCGGGACGCGGCCTGGTGGCCCGCGCGAAGGCCCTCATCGACCGTGTCCAGCGGACCCGCCCCATGCGGGCCAACGCCCGCTTCGGACGGGCCGGTGGCGGCGTGCTCACCGGCGGCATCGCCTACGCCGCGCTGTTCAGCGTGTTCGCAGGGCTGACCCTGAGCTGGACGGTGTTCATGGCCGTGCTCGGCGGCGACGCCGACCTGCGGTCGGCGGTCCTGGACGCGATCGACGCAAGCCTGCCGGGGCTGGTCAAGACCGGCGACGGCACCGGGATGATCGATCCCGCCAGCCTGCGCCTCACCGCCGGGCTCAGCGTCGCGGGCGCGATCTCGGTGGTGGTGCTGCTCCTCAGCGCGACCAGCGCGATGGCCGCCCTGCGCACCGGCGTGCGGGCCATGTTCGGCGAGCCGCCCAGCGCGGGTAACGCCGTGCTGGCCCGGGTCAGGGCCCTGGCCGGCTTCGTCGGAGTCGCCGTGGCGGTGCTGATCTCCGCCGTGCTGACCACGGGGGCGACGTCGGCGGCGGACTGGGTGCTGGGTCTGGTCGGCTTGGGCGTGGGGACGGGGTGGGCGGTCCGCCTCGTCGGCCTGGCGGTCTCGTTCCTGGTGGACGCAGGGATCTTCGTGCTGGTGCTGCGCGTGCTCGCCGACCAGTCACCGCCGCGGCGCGACCTGCTGGGCGGCGCGGCGATCGCCGCGGTGGGGATCGGCGTGGTCCGCTTCCTGGGCACGTCCGTGGTGGCCGGTGCCGCGAGCCGCAACCCCCTGCTCCTCTCGTTCGCGGCGATAGTCACCCTGCTGATCTGGGTCAACCTCATCGCCCGCATCATGCTGCTGTCCGCCGCCTGGGTCGCCGACCCACCCCACGAAGACTCGTGATGCCGGGCCGCAGGGCACGTTGCGAACATCCGTGACGGTGGCGAACCGCGGGGCGTTCGAGGGCGCGCACGAGTACGCATGCGAACACGCGGGCGGCGCGGGCGGGCGGCGCGGGCTGCCTGGGTCAGAACGCGCGGGTGATCATGGCGCGCTTGACCTCGGCGATCGCCTTGGTGACCTCGATGCCACGCGGGCAGGCGTCGGTGCAGTTGAAGGTCGTGCGGCAGCGCCACACGCCCTCCTTGTCGTTGAGCACCTCGAGGCGCTGGGCTGCGCCCTCGTCACGGCTGTCGAAGATGAACCGGTGCGCGTTGACGATCGCCGCGGGGCCGAAGTACTGCCCGTCCGTCCAGAACACCGGGCACGACGTGGTGCACGCGGCGCACAGGATGCACTTGGTGGTGTCGTCGTAGCGTGCGCGGTCCTCCGGCGACTGCCGGCGCTCCTTGGACGGGGTGTTGCCCTGCGCGATGAGGAACGGCATGACCTCGCGGTAGGACGCGAAGAACGGCTCCATGTCCACCACGAGGTCCTTGACCACGGGCAGGCCCTTGATCGGCTCGATGACGATCGGCTTGCTCAGGTCGAGGTCCTTCAGGAGCGTCTTGCAGGCGAGCCGGTTGCGGCCGTTGATCCGCATCGCGTCCGAGCCGCAGATCCCGTGCGCGCACGAGCGCCGGAACGTCAGCGTGCCGTCGAGCTCCCACTTGACCTTGTGCATGGCGTCGAGCACCCGGTCGGTGCCGTGCGCCGTCACGGTGAACTCCTGCCAGAACGGCTCGGGGTTCGCGGCGTCCGGATCGAACCGGCGGAAGCGCAACGTGACGTCGAAGCTCGGCACCTCACCGACCGACGCGGCAGGGGACGTGGTGGTCGCGGTCATCAGTACTTGCGCTCCATCGGCTGGTAGCGGGTCACGGTGACCGGCCGGGTCTCGAGACGGATCTCGGTGTCCGGGCCGGACGTCGGTCTGGCGTACGCCATGGTGTGGTGCATGAAGCCCTTGTCGTCGCGGGTGGGGAAGTCCTCGCGGAAGTGCCCGCCGCGGGACTCCTGGCGGGCCAGTGCGCCCACCACGACCACCCGCGCCAGGTCGAGGAGGAAGCCCAGCTCGACCGCCTCGAGGAGGTCGGTGTTGAACGTCCTGCCCTTGTCCTGCACGCTCACCGACCGGTAGCGACGGCGCAGGTCGTCGATGGTCCCCAGGGCCCGGGTCAGCGACTCCTCGGTGCGGAACACCTGGGCGTCGGCGTCCATCGTCTCCTGGAGCGTGCGACGCAGCTCCGCGACGTTCTCCCCGCCCTCGGCGGTACGGATCCGGTCGAGCTCGGCGACGACCTCGGCCGCGGGGTCCTCGGGCAGCTCGACCAGCTCGTGCTCGTTCGCGTAGGCGGCGGCCGCGACCCCGGCGCGCTTGCCGAACACGTTGATGTCCAGCAGCGAGTTGGTGCCCAGCCGGTTGGACCCGTGCACCGAGACGCACGCGCACTCGCCGGCCGCGAACAGCCCGCCGACCACGTCGGTGTTGGAGCGCAGCACCTCGGTGTTGATGGTGGTGGGCACCCCGCCCATCGCGTAGTGCGCGGTGGGGTAGACCGGGATCGGGTCGGTGAACGGCTCGATGCCCAGGTACGTCCGCGCGAACTCGGTGATGTCCGGGAGCTTGGCCTCGATGTGCTCGGGCTCGAGGTGCGTGAGGTCGAGCAGCACGTAGTCCTTGTGCGGGCCGGCGCCGCGTCCCTCGCGCACCTCGTTGGCCATCGAGCGGGCCACGATGTCGCGCGGGGCGAGGTCCTTGATGGTCGGCGCGTAGCGCTCCATGAAGCGCTCGCCCTCGGAGTTGCGCAGGATCGCACCCTCGCCGCGGGCCGCCTCGGACAGCAGGATGCCCAGGCCGGCCAGGCCTGTCGGGTGGAACTGGAAGAACTCCATGTCCTCCAGCGGCAGCCCGCGCCGCAGCGCGAGCGCCATGCCGTCGCCGGTCAGGGTGTGCGCGTTGGAGGTGGTCTTGAAGATCTTGCCCGCGCCACCGGTGGCCAGGATCACCGACTTGGCCCGGAAGACGTGGATCTCTCCGGTACCCAGCTCGTACGCGACCACGCCGACGACCGTGACCTCGGCACCCTTGCGCGGGCGCTTCGCCTCGCGCAGGTCGGTGTCCAGCAGCAGGTCGAGCACGTAGAACTCGTTGTAGAACTCGACCTCGTTCTTCACGCACTGCTGGTAGAGGGTCTGCAGGATCATGTGCCCGGTGCGGTCCGCCGCGTAGCAGGCCCGGCGCACCGCGGCCTCGCCGTGGTTGCGGGTGTGGCCGCCGAACCGGCGCTGGTCGATCAGCCCGTCCGGGGTGCGGTTGAACGGCAGGCCCATCTTCTCCAGGTCCAGGACGGCGTCGATCGCCTCCTTGGCCATGATCTCCGCCGCGTCCTGGTCGACCAGGTAGTCACCGCCCTTGACGGTGTCGAACGTGTGCCACTCCCAGTTGTCCTCCTCGACGTTCGCCAGGGCGGCGCACATGCCGCCCTGGGCCGCGCCGGTGTGGGACCGGGTGGGGTACAGCTTGGACAGCACGGCCGTGCGTGCACGCGTGGAGGACTCCAGCGCGGCTCGCATGCCGGCGCCGCCGGCCCCGACGATGACGACGTCGTAGGTGTGGGTCTGCATCACTCGTCCTTGTTCGATGCTCGGGGTTCAGCCTGCGGTGCAGAAGCTGGGCAGCAGGTCGGCGGGAGCGCCGACCGGGCACGGGTCGAAGGTGAAGATCACCAGGGTGCCCAGCACGACGACCACGGTGAACGCGAGGACGAGCGCGGACTTCAGCACCAGCCGGGTGCCGGTCCTCGTCGCGTAGTCGTTGATGATGACGCGCAGCCCGTTGGTGCCGTGGATCATCGCGAGCCAGAGCAGCAGCAGGTCCCAGACCTGCCACACCGGCTTCGCGAGCTTGCCCGCCACGAAGCCGAAGTCGATCTGCGAGACGCCGCCGCCCATCACGAGGTTCACGATCAGGTGGGTGAAGATCAGGACCAGCAGCAGTGCGCCGGACGCCCGCATGAAGATCCAGCCGTACATCTCCCAGCTGGTGCGCGAGCTGCGGTGCGGGCTGCGGGGAGCGGCGATCGTCGGGGTCGTGGTGGCCATCACTCGCCTCCGAACACGTGCGACAGGTGCACCGGCAGGAAGCCGGCCATCAGGACGACGAACACACCGACGACCACCCAGAGCATCACCCGCTGGTAGCGGACGCCCTTGGCCCAGAAGTCCACGAGTATGATCCGTACGCCGTTGAGCGCGTGGAAGACGACGGCGGCGACCAGGCCCGCCTCACCCAGCCCCATGATCGGGTTCTTGTACGTCCCGATCACCGCGTTGTACGCCTCGGGGGAGACCCGCACCAGCGAGGTGTCGAGGACATGGACGAGCAGGAAGAAGAAGATGAGGAAGCCTGTCACCCGATGGGCGACCCAGGACCACATCCCCTCTCGGCCGCGGTAGAGCGTTCCGGCCGGCGCCTCGGGCACAGGGGACCTCCTGTCGACGACGGCCCCGACGATGGGGCCCAGGGGACGCGGCGGGCTGCCGCATCGCCACTCTAGTGTCCTTCGGGTCGTTGGTCCCACGGGGCGGGCCGCGCCCGGCGGGTCACACCTGCCAGGATCGTGACATGACCGATTCGACCCCGTCGCCGCTCGCCGACTTCCGTGCCGTGGTGCCCGCCGGGGGCGCCGGCACGCGGCTGTGGCCGCTGTCCCGTGCCGGGTCGCCCAAGTTCCTGCGCGACCTGGCCGGTACCGGACGCAGCCTGCTCCAGGCGACCGTCGACCGGCTCACGCCGCTGACCGGACCGGACGGGGTCCTGGTCGTGACGGGGGCCGCGCACGAGCCCGCGGTCCGCGCCCAGCTGCCCGCGCTGGGCCCCGGAGCGGTGCTCGCCGAGCCGTCGCCGCGTGACTCGATGGCCGCGATCGGCCTGGCCGCGGCGGTGCTGGCCGAGCGCGAGGGTGATGTGGTGCTGGGGTCGTTCGCGGCCGACCACGTGATCGGCGGCGACGGGTTCGCCCGCGCCGTCCGGCTCGGCGTGGATGCGGCTCGGGCGGGGTTCGTGACCACCGTCGGCATCGCGGCGACGGGGCCGTCCACGGCCTTCGGGTACATCGAGTCGGGGCGGCCGCTGGAGGCCGTCCCCGGCGCCTTCCACGTCGCGGGCTTCACCGAGAAGCCCGACGCGGCGACCGCCGCCGCGTGGCTGGCCACCGGGCGGTACCGCTGGAACGCCGGGATGTTCCTGGTCCGCGTCGAGGTGCTGCTCGGTCACCTGGCGCGCCTGCTCCCCGTGCTGCACGACGGCCTGCGCGAGATCGCTGCCGCCTGGGACACCCCGGCGCGCGACGAGGTGGTGGCGCGGGTGTGGCCGGGCCTCCAGCGGATCGCGATCGACCACGCGATCGCCGAGCCGGTCGCCGCGGCCGGTGGGGTCGCGGTGGTCCCCGGCGACTTCGACTGGGACGACGTGGGTGATGTCGCGGCCCTGCGCGACCTGCTGCCCGGCGACCCGCACGTGCTCGGCGACGCGGGGCAGGTGATCGTGCTGGACGCGCCGGGCTCGCTGGTCGTGCCCGGGTCCGGGCGGATGGTCGCGGTGCTCGGCGTACCGGATGCGGTCGTCCTCGACACCGTCGACGCCCTGCTCGTCACCACGCGCGACCAGGCGCAGCGGGTCAAGTCGGTGGTCGACGCGGTCCGCGAGCGGGGGCGCACCGACCTGCTCTGACCGGTGGACCTGTTCCGGTCCCCGCCCGTGTCGGGGCCCGCCCGCGGTCCGTGGCGGCGGGCCACCACGCCCTAGGATCCAAGCGTGCTCCCGACCTCGTCCGTGCCCACCGAGCGGATCGTCGCGCGGGTCGAGGCGCACCTGCCCGACCTCGTCGACCTGAGGCGCGACCTGCACACCCACCCCGAGATCGGCCATGCCGAGCGCCGGACCACCCGGGTGCTCGCCGAGCGGCTCCGCGCCGCCGGGCTCGAGCCTCGGCTGCTGCCGGGCACCGGGCTGACCTGCGACCTCGGCCCCGCGGACGGACCGCTCGTCATGCTGCGGGCGGACCTGGACGGCCTGCCGGTGCCGGACACCTGTGCGCACCCGTGGCGGTCGGTCAACGCGGGCGTCGCGCACGCGTGCGGGCACGACGTGCACACCGCGGTGGTGCTGGGCGCCGGGCTGGTGCTGGCCGAGGTGGCCGCCGACGGACTCCTGGACGTGGGGGTCCGGCTGCTGTTCCAGGCTGCCGAGGAGGTGCAGCCCGGCGGCGCGCTGGACGCGATCGAGGCCGGCGCGATGGACGGCGTCGCCCGGGTCTACGGCGTGCACTGCGACCCCAAGCTGGACGTCGGGATGGTCGGCACCCGGATCGGCCCGATCACCTCCGCCTCCGACCCGGTGACCGTCACGATCACCTCGGCCGGCGGGCACACCAGCAGGCCGCACCTGACCGGCGACGTGGTGTTCGCGCTCGGCCAGGTCATCACCCAGGTGCCGGCGGTGCTGGGGCGTCGGCTGGACCCGCGGTCGGGGGTCAACCTCACGTGGGGTCTGGTGCACGCCGGCACGGTGCACAACGCCATCCCGGCCGCCGGGCAGGTCAAGGGCAGCCTGCGCTGCCTGGACTCGGCGGCCTGGGCCGACGCGTCCACCGTGCTGCGCGAGGCCGTCGCGCACGTCACGGCGCCCTACCGGGTGGACGTCGAGGTGCACCACGAGCGCGGCGTCCCGCCGGTGGTCAACGACGAGCACGCCACCCGGCTGATGGACGCCGCGGCGCGCGAGGTGCTCGGCCCGGACGCCGTGGTGCTCACCGAGCAGTCCCTCGGCGGGGAGGACTTCGGCTGGCTGCTCACCCGGGCGCCGGGCGCGATGGCCCGGCTGGGTACCAGGGCGCCGGGCGGGCACACCTACGACCTGCACCAGGGGGACCTCGACGTCGACGAGCGTGCGATCGCCGTCGGTGCGCGGCTGCTGGTACGCACCGCCCTGGCGCAGGCCGCGGACCTGCGCGCGTAAGACGCCTGTCCGGGGGTTGGGCTCAACATTCCGGTTGCGTAACGACCACCGTGTGCTACCGGTCGGTAACCCGGAGCGGACGTCCGCGCGGCTAGTGTGCGCTCTACAGCAGCCGACCCGTTCGGCGGCGCCCCGGACCGCACGACGGCCCCCCATGCGCCGATGTGCGGCCGGCCGAGAGCACGACACCCAGGAGAACACGTGAAGACTGTGATGCGAGGCGTGGCGCTCGCCGCTGCGACCGCCCTTGCCCTTGCCGCCTGCGCCTCGGCGCCGGACGAGGGTTCGACGAGCAGCTCGACGGACACCGCCGGGGCCAGCGAGACGCAGACCGCCGAGCCGATCGACTACACGGCGTGCATCGTCTCCGACGCCGGCGGCTTCGACGACAAGAGCTTCAACCAGCTGTCCTTCGAGGGCACGAAGAAGGCGGCCGCCGACCTGAACGCGAACTTCAAGAGCGTTCAGTCCGACTCCGAGACCGACTTCCAGCCGAACCTCGAGGCCATGGTTGGTGTGGGCTGCAACACCATCGTGTCGGTGGGCTTCGCGCTCTCGGCCGCGACCGTCGAGTCCGCGCTGGCGAACCCGGACCTCGAGTACGTGCTGGTCGACGACGCCGCGGACAACGACTTCAACGGTGAGAAGGACGCGCCGAACATCAAGCCGCTGCTGTACGACACGGCTCAGGCCGCGTTCCTGGTCGGCTACCTGTCGGCCGGCTACAGCCAGACCGGCAAGGTGGGCACCTTCGGTGGCCAGCCCTACCCGACCGTGACGATCTTCATGGACGGCTTCAAGCAGGGCGTCGACTACTACAACAAGGTCAAGGGCACCTCGGTCGCGGTGGTCGGCTGGGACGGCAAGGACGGCTCCTTCACCGGTGGCTTCGAGGCCAACGACACCGCCAAGGCGACGGCGACCAACATCATCGGTCAGGGCGTCGACGTCCTGCTCCCGGTGGGTGGCCCGATCTACCAGTCCGCACGTGACGCCATCGCCGACTCCGGCAAGGACATCGCGCTGATCGGCGTGGACGCCGACGTGTACAACACCGACCCGTCGGTCCAGGACATCCTGCTCACCTCGATCATGAAGAACATGGACGTGTCCTGCTACGACACGATCATGGCCGCGGGCGAGGGCAGCTTCGACCCGACCGCGTACGTCGGCACGCTCGAGAACGGCGGCGTCGGCATGGCCCCGCTGCACAACTTCGAGTCCAAGGTGGACCCGGGCCTGGTGGCCGAGGTCGACCAGCTCAAGCAGGACATCATCGACGGCACCGTCCCGGTCACCTCCTACCTGAACCAGTGACCGTGGCGTGAGCCGCACCGCGTGACACGACACGCCCCGGAAGGCGCCGCCAAGTGCCTCCCGGGGCGTGTCGTTGCGCGTAGGCTTCCTTGGCCCCCCAACAGTCGATGAGGATCGTGGGATGAAGCTCGAGCTGCGCGGCATCACCAAGCGCTTCGGCGCACTGGTCGCCAACGACCACATCAGCCTCACCGTCGAGCCAGGCGAGATCCACTGCCTCCTCGGAGAGAACGGCGCAGGGAAGTCCACCCTGATGAACGTCCTGTACGGCCTCTACACGGCCGACGAGGGCGAGGTGCTCCTCGACGACGAGGTGCAGCACTTCAGGGGGCCCGGTGACGCCATGGCCGCCGGGATCGGCATGGTGCACCAGCACTTCATGCTCATCCCGGTCTTCTCGGTCGCCGAGAACGTCATGCTCGGCCACGAGACCACGTTGCCCGGCGGGCGGCTCGACCTGGGCGCGGCACGCACCCGGGTCAAGGCGATCGCCGAGCGCTTCGGCTTCCACGTCGACCCGGACGCCCTCATCGAGGACCTGCCCGTGGGCGTCCAGCAGCGTGTCGAGATCATCAAGGCGCTGTCGCGGGACGCGAAGATCCTCATCTTCGACGAGCCCACCGCGGTGCTTACGCCGCAGGAGACCGACGAGTTCATGGGCATCATGCGCCAGCTGCGCGACGAGGGCGCCGCGATCGTCTTCATCACGCACAAGCTGCGCGAGGTCCGCGAGGTCGCCGACCGGATCACCGTGATCCGCCGCGGCGCGGTGGTGGGCGAGGCCAGCGCCGACCAGTCGGACGCCGAGCTCGCCGCGATGATGGTGGGCCGCGCCGTCGAGCTGACCGTGCACAAGGACGCGCCGACCTACGCCGACACCGGCCTGGAGGTCAGCGGACTGGAGGTCACCGACGCCAACGGCACCGTGGTGGTCGACGACGTCAGCTTCACGGTGCGCGGCGGGGAGATCCTGGTGGTCGCAGGCGTTCAGGGCAACGGCCAGACAGAGCTGACCGAGGCGCTGGTCGGGCTCGAGAAGGCGTCGAGCGGCAGCGTGAGGCTCGCCGGGCAGGAGCTGCTCGGGCGGACCGTCAAGCAGGTGCTCGACGCAGGGGTCGGCTTCGTGCCCGAGGACCGCAGCACCGACGGCCTGGTCGGGGAGTTCACGGTCGCGGAGAACCTCATGCTCGACCGCCGGGAAGGGCCGCCGTTCGTCAAGGCCGGGTCGCTCCAGCTGGGCGCGCGCGACGCGTTCGCCACCGAGGCGGTCGAGGAGTTCGACATCCGGACCCAGGGGATCGCCGAGCCGGTCGAGCGGCTGTCAGGCGGCAACCAGCAGAAGGTGGTCCTCGCGCGCGAGCTGTCCCGTGAGCTGCGCCTGCTGGTGGCCGCGCAACCCACTCGCGGCGTGGACGTCGGGTCGATCGAGTTCATCCACAAGCGGATCGTCGCGACGCGCGACGCCGGGGTACCGGTGGTCGTGATCTCCACCGAGCTGGACGAGGCGGTCGCCCTCGGCGACCGGATCCTGGTGATGTACCGCGGCCGGGTGGTCGGCATCGTGCCGTCCGACACGCCGCGTGACGTCCTGGGCCTGATGATGGCCGGTGTCGCACCCGAGGGGAGCCAGGCGGCATGAGCCACACCGCACCTCAGTCCGAGGACAAGGCCGAGACCACCGTCGCCGAGGACAACCGCTGGCGCGACGCGATGACCAGGATCGTGTCGGGCAGCTGGCTCGTCTCGCTGGGCGCCGTGGTGCTCGCGGTACTCGCCGGTTCGATCATGATCATCGTCACAGACCCGGGCGTGCAGGCGGCCTCGCAGTACTTCTTCTCCCGGCCCGGTGACACGTTCGCCGCGATGGGTACGGCCGTGGGCGGCGCCTACTACGCACTGTTCATCGGTGCGGTGTGGGACTTCCGGGCGACGGACTTCGCCGGGGGCATCCGGCCGCTGACCCAGAGCCTGACGATGGCGACCCCGCTGATCATGGCGGGTCTCGGCGTCGCGCTCGGCTTCCGCGCGGGCCTGTTCAACATCGGTGGTCGCGGGCAGATGCTCGCGGCCGCGGCGGGCGCCGGCTGGATCGGCTTCGGGCTCGACATGCCCTGGCCGTGGCACATGCTGCTGGCGATGCTGGTCGGCATCCTCGCCGGCGCGCTGTGGGCCGGCATCGCGGGTCTGCTCAAGGCCCTGACCGGCGCCCACGAGGTGATCGTCACGATCATGCTCAACTACGTCGCCTTCTACCTCATCAGCTACCTGCTCGCCACGCCCGGCCTGCTCCAGGCCCCCGGCTCGTCCAACCCGAAGACCCCGCCGATGAAGTCGACCGCGATCATGCCGGACCTGCTCGGGTCGCAGTACAACCTGCACCTCGGGTTCGTGTTCGCGCTCCTGGCCGTGGCCTTCGTGTGGTGGCTGCTGAACCGCTCGGCGATGGGCTTCGCCTTCCGGGCCGTGGGGGAGAACCCCGCCGCCGCGCGGGTCGCGGGCATCGACGTGCCGAAGAACACCGTCTACGTGATGCTCATCGCCGGTGCCCTCGTGGGTCTGGCGGGCGTCACCCAGGTGCTGGGCACCGTGACCACGGGCTTCAGCTCCGACATCGACGCCGGCATCGGCTTCGACGCGATCACCGTCGCCCTGCTCGGCGGCTCGCAGCCGGTGGGCGTGCTGTTCGCGGCGATCCTGTTCGGGGCCTTCAAAGCCGGTGGCTCCTTGATGCAGGCCGCCGAGGGCGTGCCGATCGAGATCGTCCTCGTCGTCCAGTCGCTCATCGTGCTGTTCATCGCCGCGCCCCCGCTGGTGCGCGCGGTGTTCCGGCTGCCTCAGCCGGGTGCCAAGCCCAAGAAGCGCCCCAAGCGGAGCGCCAGGCGCAAGGAGGTGGCCGCGTGACCACCGCGACCGAGGCACCGGCCCTCGAGGCCCGCCACGTCACCGTCATCTCGCACAAGGCGCCGATCGTGCTCGGCGCCGTGACGGCGCTCTTCGCGCTGCTCCTGCTGCTCGCGCCGCGCGAGGGTCTGACCCACTTCCGGTTCGCGACCGACGGCGACTTCGTCATGCTGCCGAGTGCTGCGGTGCCGGCGATGCTCACCGCGTGGATCTGTGTGGTGATCGCCGCTGCCCTCTCCGTCGGGGCCTACCTGTCCACCCGGGCGGCGCGCAAGGTCCCGATCTGGTTGTCGGTGCTGTTCGCGGTGGCCGTGCTCTTCGGGTTCCTGGCGTGGTCGGGCGCCGGTAGCAGCGCCGACTTCCCGGTGTCCCGGCTGCTGGCCAGCTCGATCCTGCTGGCCGTGCCGCTGGTGTTCGGCGCGCTGGGCGGTGTGCTCGGCGAGCGTGCCGGTGTGGTCAACATCGCGATCGAGGCGCAGCTGCTCGCCGGCGCCTTCACCGCGGCGATCGTCGGATCGCTCACCGACAGCCCGTTCGCCGGCCTCGTCGCCGCGATCGGTGCCGGGATGCTGGTCGCGCTCGTGCTCGGGGTGTTCGCGATCACCTACCGGGTCGACCAGATCATCGTCGGCGTGGTGCTCAACGTGCTGGTCATCGGTCTGACGAGCTTCTTCTACTCCGAGGTGCTGGTGCCCGACGCGGAGCGGCTGAACTCCACCAACCGGTTCGGCACCTGGGCGATCCCAGGGCTGTCGGGGATCCCGGTGATCGGCCCTGCCCTGTTCCACCAGTCGGTGATCGTCTACATCATGTACATCGCGGTCCCGGTGGTCTGGTTCGTGATGTTCCGCACCCGGTGGGGCCTGCGCCTGCGCGCCGTCGGCGAGCACCCGCAGGCCGCGGACACGGTCGGCATCAAGGTCGAGCGGATGCGGTACGCGGGCATCCTCGTTGCGGGCGGCGTGGTCGGCATCGGCGGCGCGTTCTACACGGTGGTCTCGGTGTCCTCGTTCGGCAAGGAGATGACGGCGGGCGCGGGCTTCATCGCGCTGGCCGCGGTGATCTTCGGCAAGTGGCACCCCGTGCGCGCGGCGATGGCGGCGCTGCTGTTCGGCGCGGCGTCCAGCCTGCAGGGCGCGCTGAGCATCGTCGGCGCGCCGGTGCCGAGCCAGTTCATGCTCATGCTGCCGTACGTCGTGACGATCCTCGCGGTCGCCGGGCTGGTGGGGAAGTCGCGGGCCCCGGCCGCCGACGGCCAGCCGTACATCAAGGAGTGACGGCTGCGGGCGGCCCGGCACCCGTGGCCGGGCCGCCCGCGCTGGCCTGAGGGAGGACGGATGGGTACGCCGATCGACTGGGACGCGCTGCGTGCCGCCGCGGTGGAGGTCAGTGCCCGGGCGTACGTGCCGTACTCGCACTTCCCGGTCGGCGCCGCGGCGCTGACCGACGACGGGCGCGTCATCGTGGGCTGCAACGTGGAGAACGCGTCCTACGGGCTGACGCTGTGCGCGGAGTGCGCGCTGGTCTCGGCCCTGCACGTCTCCGGCGGCGGCCGGCTCGTGGCGTTCACCTGCGTGGACGGCCACGGCGAGGCGCTGATGCCGTGCGGGCGGTGCCGGCAGCTGCTGTGGGAGCACGGCGGGCCCGAGCTGCTGGTGGACACCGTGTCCGGCATCCGGCCGATGACCCAGGTGCTGCCGGACGCCTTCGGCCCGCAGGACCTCGTCGAGAGAGGATGAGGACAGGCCGCCCATCCGGCGGCCGGTGCAGCAGGCCGGGGGTCCACCGACACCCGAGCGGCGAGGACGGAGAACGATGAGCGGTGCTGAGGCGTTCGATGCGGTTGACGTCATCCGGACGAAGCGGGACGGCGGTCGGCTGGCCGACGCCCAGATCGACTGGGTGATCGACGCCTACACCCGCGGGGTGGTGGCCGAGGAGCAGATGGCCGCCCTGGCGATGGCCATCCTGCTCAACGGGATGGAGCGGGCCGAGATCGCGCGGTGGACCTCGGCGATGATCGCCTCCGGGGAGCGGATGGACTTCTCCTCGCTGTCGCGCCCCACCGTGGACAAGCACTCCACCGGTGGCGTCGGGGACAAGATCACCCTGCCGCTCGCACCCCTGGTCGCGGCCTGCGGGCTCGCGGTGCCCCAGCTGTCCGGCCGCGGCCTGGGTCACACGGGCGGCACGCTGGACAAGCTCGAATCCATCTCCGGCTGGCGCGCGGCGCTGTCCAACGAGGAGATGCTGCGCCAGCTCGACGAGGTGGGCGCCGTGATCTGCCAGGCCGGCTCCGGCCTGGCCCCCGCGGACCGCAAGCTGTACGCGCTGCGCGACGTGACCGGGACCGTCGAGGCGATCCCGCTGATCGCGAGCTCGATCATGTCCAAGAAGATCGCCGAGGGCACCGGTGCCCTGGTGCTGGACGTCAAGGTCGGCACGGGTGCCTTCATGAAGGACATCGACGCCGCGCGCGAGCTGGCCCGCACCATGGTCGAGCTGGGCACCGACGCCGGGGTCCGCACCCGGGCGTTGCTCACGGACATGTCCACGCCGCTGGGCCTGACCGCGGGCAACGCGCTGGAGGTGCGTGAGTCCGTCGAGGTGCTGGCGGGCGGCGGGCCGCCCGACGTGGTCGAGCTCACCGTGGCCCTGGCCCGCGAGATGCTCGAGGCCGCCCAGGCGCCGGGCACCGCCGGCGTCGATCCCGCCGAGCTGCTCGCCTCGGGTGCCGCGATGGACGCCTGGCGCGCGATGATCGCCGCTCAGGGCGGGGACCCCGACGCGGCCCTGCCGGTCGCCCGGCACACCGAGCAGGTCCTCGCCCCGGCGGACGGGGTGCTGGTGGGCCTCGATGCGCTGGCGGTGGGGATCGCCGCCTGGCGGCTCGGTGCGGGTCGGGCGCGCAAGGAGGACGCGGTGCAGGCCGGGGCGGGCGTCGAGCTGCACGCCAAGCCCGGCGCCGAGGTGCGCGCCGGCGAGCCCCTGATGACCCTGCACACCGACACCCCGGAGCGGTTCGAACGGGCCATGGCGGCCCTTGCCGACGCGGTGGTCGTCGCACCCGCCGGATCCCGGCCTCCGGAGCGCCCGATCGTGCTGGACCGGGTGACCTGACGTGGCCTGGCAGCTGACCACGCTCGCGCGCGGTGTCCAACGGCTGCTGGGAGTGCACCCGCTGCACGGGCTGCGACCGTCCGCGGGCGGTGCCGACCCTGCGGTGGAACGCGCCGCACGGGTGCGCGAGGGCCTGCGGGCCGATGAGCGTGCCGCCTACGACACCTGGGTGGCCGACCGCCCCGAGGCGGCGCTCGTGCTCGCCCGGACGCTGGCCGGCGCCGGCCGGCTCGCTCCGGTCGCCGAGATCGCCGCCGCCTGGGACGGGTGGGGCGGCGACCTGCAGGCCGCCGTGGCCGATCCGGCGCACCGGCTCGCGGCCGACGCACGGCAGACCGACTCGACGACCTGCGGGTCGGCGAGCCTCGTGCTGCTCGCGGCGACGGGCGACCCGGCGCTGGCCGCGTGGCTGGCCTCCGGGTGGGTGCCGCAGTCGCGTCCGACCGAGCTGTCGGGCGCCACCGACCGGGCTGCGGCGCTGCTGGCGGACCGGCCGTCTCACGAGCGGTTCGCCCTGCTCCAGCAGGTGGTCAAGCGCCGGACCAACGCGCGGGCGCTCGGTCCGGTGCCGTGGCCCGGGTCGCTGGGCACCCCGCCGTGGGGCGCGGCCCGGGTGGCGCGGTACCCCGGGGTGCGCTGGACGCACCGGATGGTCGACGACACCCGACCCGACGAGGTCGCGGCGCTGTGGGCCCTGGTCGCCGGAGCGGTGCGCAGCGGCGTGCCCGTGCCGCTGTACGCGGGGGGCGACTCCTCCGGCGGCTGGCAGACGGCCGTCCCGCGGCACGTGGTGCTCGCGGTGGCTGTGGGCGCGGGCGGCGCCCTGGAGGTCTTCGAGCCGTCCTCGGGCCGGCTCCTCGCGCTGGATCGGCAGGGCGCCGGACCGCGTCCCGCGCTCGGCGGCTGGAGCCACCTGACCTGGGTCGTGCTCCCGGGCTGACTCGCGCTCCCTGGCTCTGGCGCACGCCGTCCGTCGGCGTCACGATGGTGGTGTCAGCCACCGAGCGGACGGAGGAGCCATGAGCACGATCCCCGGAGAGAGCACCTGGGTCGACGCCGGTCTGGTCCCCCCGGACCCCGACCAGGCCCGTGAGGCGACGGACGACGTGCGCGCCGCCGATCACGTCGGCGCATCGCGCCCCGACCTGGCCGACGAGGCTGCCGAGCCGGACGTCGTCGAGCAGGCCATGGAGGTCGCCGACGAGGACGAGGACGACTACCCGGAGAGCTGAGCGCCCGCCGCGGGCGTGCGCGGCAGGTCGACCCGGAACGCGGCGCCGCCCTCGGGCGCCGGGTGCGCGCTGATCCGGCCCCCGAGCCGGGTGACCAGACCCGCGGCGAGGTTGAGCCCGATGCCCGAGCTCCCGGCGCGCTGGGCGCGGTACCGCTCGTGCAGCACGCCGCGCTCGAACGCGACCGGGTAGTCCTCCGGGGCGAGCCCCGGACCGGCGTCCCGCACCTCGAGGGTCGCCCCGTCGGCGGACGTGCTGAGCTCGAGCACCACGGGCCGTCCCGGCGGCGTGACCCGTAGGGCGTTGTCGGCGAGCACGTCGATCACCTGGCGCACGCGCCCGGGGTCGGTACGCACCACGAGCCGCTCGGGCGAGCGCACCGTCACCGGCACGCCCGAGCGTTCGCCGTGGCCCTGCCAGACCTGGCCGGCGGCGTCGACCACCGCGGCGAGGTCGACGTCGGCGAGGTCGAGGTGGAAGTCGTCGGCGCCCAGCCGGGCGAGGTCGAGCAGGTCCCCGACGAGCCGGTCCAGCCGGCCCGCCTCGGCCAGGATCGTCGCGCCCGCCCGGCGGGCCTCCTCGCCCGTCGTGACCCCGTCCGCGATGGACTCGGCGTAGCCCCGCACAGCGGTCAGCGGGGTGCGCAGCTCGTGGGAGACCGAGTGCAGGAAGGCTCGCTCGCGGCCCTCGGAGCGCTCCAGGGACGCGGCGAGCTCGTTGACGCTCACCGCGACGTCGGCCACCTCGCGCGGGCCTTCGACCGGCACACGGAGGTCGCGGCGGCCCTCACGCAGCCGGTGCGCGGCCGCCGCGACCCGGCGCAGCGGCCGGCTCACGACGCCGGACAGCGCCGCGCCGGCGACGGCGGCCCCGGCCAGCCCGATGAGCGCGCCGACCCAGATCGCCCGCGCCGCCGGGCCGCGCAGCCCGGGGCTGTACGTCTGGACGAGCGCGACCCCACCGGCGCCGGCCGCCCTCGCCTCGACCAGCCTGGCCGTGCGGCCGACCACGACCACGCGCGAGGCGTCCGCCGGCGAGCCGACGCCGGCCAGGCGTACGGCCTCGACCGCGGCGTCCGGGCCCGTCAGTGCGCCGCGTGGTCCGATCGCGACGACGTCCACGCCTTGCTCGGCCAGCGGGGCCCGCAGGCCGTCGACCACCGACGCCCAGCGCGCCGCAGGGTGGTCGGCGAGGGCGAGCGCGAGGGCGTCCGCCTCGGTGGCCAGCGCGGCCCTGGCCGCCTCGCGGTTCTGCTGACCCAGCACCCGGGTGGCGCTCAGGGCCGCGACCACCGAGGCGACCAGCGCGACCAGCAGGCTCGCGACCGCGACCCGGGTCGCCAGCGAGGTCCGGCTCACGTGTCGGCGCCCGTCACTCCGGCGTAGCCGACCCCGCGCACCGTGCGGATCGGGGCGTGCGGGCCGAGCTTGGCGCGCAGCTGGGCCACGTGCACGTCCACGGTCCGGGTGCCGGCGGCAGCGGCGTAGCCCCAGACCGCGGAGAGCAGCTCCTCGCGGGGGTAGACCCGGTCCGGGTGGGTGAGCAGGTGCGCGAGCAGGTCGAACTCCGTGGGGGTGAGCGCCACGGGTCGGCCGTCGACGCTCACCCTGCGGGCGTCGCGGTCCACCGTCACCGCGCCGGCCGTCAGCACCTGGCGCTGCGGGCCCGCGGTCCGGCGCAGCACGGCGCGGACCCGGGCGACGAGCTCACGCGGGCTGAAAGGCTTGGTCACGTAGTCGTCCGCGCCGAGCTCGAGGCCGAGCACCCGGTCCACCTCCTCGTCGCGTGCGGTGACGAACACCACCGGGGTCCAGTCCTGGGCGGCGCGCAGCGTGCGGCACACCTCGACGCCGTCCATCCCGGGCAGGCCGATGTCCAGGACCAGGGCGACCGGGCGCTCGGTGCGCACCGCGGCGAGCGCGTCGCGTCCGTCGCGGACCTGGTGCACGCCGAAGCCGTCACGCTCGAGGTACAGCCGCACCAGGTCGGCGATCGCCGGCTCGTCCTCGGCGACCACCACCCAGCCGCGCGCTGGCGCATCCATGGGGTCACTCCTGGGGGTCGGCGGCGATCTCCTGGTCGACAGCGTCCAGGACGCGTTCGGTGTCGTCCAGCACCCCGGTGATCGCGTCGAGCGTGTCCTGGTCGACGACCGGCCCGGCGGGGGTGGTGGCGGTGGTGGCGGCGGGTGCTCCGGTCGCCGTGCTCTGCCCCGTACCGGTCGCGGCGGAGGCCGTCGCGGGGGCGGACATCGACGCCGGGTCCGCCGGGCGGCCGCCGCACCCGGCCAGGGCCAGCGTCGCCGCCAGCGCGAGGGCGGGCACGGCGACGTGCGCCGCGGACCTCACGGTGCGACCTGGCTGCACACGTTCGCGTCGAACGTGGCGAGCTGGTCGAGCAGGGTGGTGATCTCGTCGACGTGGCCGAGGCGCTGCTCGGCGCGGAACTGGAGCCGGCGGGCGAGGTCGTCGTGCCCCTGCGCGGCGGCACGGTCGGCGCGGGCGCGGAGCCACGCCGCGGAGCCCTCGGTGCTCGCGTCGCCCTGGATCCGGGTGAGCAGCGCCGTGGCCCGCTCGGTCACCCGGGGGACCCGGTCGTCGCAGAGCCTGGCCAGCGCCGCCGCGTCGACGGTGATGGTGACGGTGCCGCCGGTCGGGTCGGACGTGGCGTCGGTGGCGGCCGGGCCGGCCGCGAGGGCCGGCGTCGCGATCAGGGCCAGTGCGAGCGCGCCGACCGCCGAGGTCGCGGCGAGACGCGCCGACGTGTGGGCCGTCCTGCTCGTCGTGCGGAACATGGGTCCTCCCTCCGTGGTGCCCCTGGCGGGCACCTGGGCACACCGTGGCGCGGCCTCGTCAGGGTTCGGCCCGGCCCGTGTTCGGGTTCTGCAAACCCGCCCGCCCGGCCGGGGCGCACTACGCTCGGGGGGTGAGCGCCGACGACCTGACCCTCGACCAGGTCGCGGCCCTGCCGAAGGTGCTGCTGCACGACCACCTCGACGGCGGGGTGCGTGCCGCCACGGTGCTCGAGCTGGCCGACGAGATCGGTCACCCGCTGCCCGCCGAGGACGCCGCGGGCCTCGCGGACTGGTTCCTCGCGTCGGCCTCGTCGGGCTCGCTGGAGGACTACCTGACGACCTTCGAGCACACCGTCGCGGTGATGCAGCGGGCCGAGCACCTGCGCCGGGTCGCGTCGGAGGCCGTCGAGGACCTCGCCGCGGACGGCGTGGTGCACGCCGAGCTGCGCTACGCGCCGGAGCTGCACCAGCAGGGTGGGCTGACCGGCGACGAGGTGGTGGGCGCCGTCGCCGACGGGATCGCGGACGGCATCGCCCGGGCCGCCGCGCAGGGCCGCGCCATCCGGGTGGTGCAGATCCTGACGATCATGCGCCAGGCCGACAACGGCCGGGCGACCGCCGAGCTCGCGCTGCGCTGGCGGCGTACGGGCGTCGGCGGGGTGGACCTGGCCGGGCCCGAGGCGGGTTTCGGCCCGGCGCGCCACCAGAACGCGCTGCGGATGCTGCGCCGGGCGAGCATGCCGGTCACGATCCACGCCGGGGAGGGCGCCGGAGTCCCGTCGATCGCCGAGGCGCTGCACGTCGGTGGGGCGGTACGGCTGGGGCACGGCGCGCGGCTCGTCGAGGACATCACCTTCGGCCGGCGGACCGAGGACGACCCGCTCGGCCTGTCCGGCGCGGCGCTCGGCGACCTCGCGCACTGGGTCCGCGACCAGCAGGTGCCGCTCGAGCTGTGCCCCACCTCGAACCTGCACACCCATCTGGCACCGAGCCTCGCCGAGCACCCCGTCACGGCGCTGCACCGGCTCGGCTTCGCCGTGACGATCTCGACCGACAACCGTCTGATGTCCGCGACCTCGCCGACCGCAGAGCTGTGGCGGCTGGTCGAGATCGGCTGGACCCTGGACGACCTGCGCGACGTCGCGTTGACCGCCGCGTGGAGCACCTTGGTGCACCAGGACGAGCGCGAGGCGCTCGTCGAGGACGTGCTGCAACCTGCCTACACCCCGAAGGGACGACACCGAGCATGACCACCCCCGATCGCGCCACCGTCGCGCACATGGTCGACCACACCCTCCTCAAGCCCGAGGCCACCCCTGGCGACGTCGCCGCCCTGGTCGCCGAGGCCAGGGAGCTCGGCACCTACTCGGTGTGCGTCTCACCCTCGATGCTGCCGATCGACCGGGCCACGCTCGGCGACGTCAAGGTCGCCACCGTCTGCGGATTCCCGTCCGGCAAGCACGCCAGCGCCATCAAGGCGGCCGAGGCGGCGCGGTCGGTCGCCGACGGCGCCGACGAGGTCGACATGGTCATCGACATCGGCGCCGCGGTCGAGGGGCGGTTCGCCGACGTCCAGGCGGACATCGCCGCGGTGCGCGCGGCCGTGCCCGCTCCGACGGTGCTCAAGGTGATCCTGGAGTCGGCGGCGCTCAGCGACGAGCAGGTGGTGGGCTGCTGCCGCGCGGCCGAGGCCGCCGGCGCGGACTTCGTGAAGACCTCGACCGGCTTCCACCCGGCGGGCGGGGCGAGCGTGCACGCCGTGGAGCTGATGGCGGCCACCGTCGGCGGACGGTTGGGCGTCAAGGCGTCCGGCGCGATCCGCACCGGGGCGGCCGCCCTCGCCATGATCGCCGCCGGCGCCACTCGTCTGGGCCTGTCGGGCACTGCGGCCGTGCTCGATGGCCTGGACAGTGCCGACGGGGCGGAGGACGCTGGTCCTGGAGGGTACTGAGGGCGCCCAGGGGCGTCCGCTGGAGCGCGCCGCACGTGCGGCGCTCCGCAGGGGGAGCAGGGCGAGGCGACCTCCGTCGCCACCCGGACCCGAGCGGAGCGAGGTGAGGACGGTGGGCTACCTCGATGGCCCACGCCCGCTCGCCCTCGCGCACCGTGGGTTCTCCCGCGACGGCCTGGAGAACTCGATGGCCGCCTTCCAGGCGGCCGTGGACCTCGGCTACTCCTATGTCGAGACCGACGTCCACGCCACGGCCGACGGGGTCGCGATCGCCTTCCACGACGCGTCGCTCGACCGTGTCACCGACCGCACGGGGCGGATCGCGGAGCTGCCCTGGTCGCAGGTCAGGCAGGCCCGGATCCGCGGCCGCGAGCCGGTGCCCACCCTGGCCGAGGTGCTGCACACCTGGCCGGACCTGCGGGTCAACATCGACGTGAAGGCCGCCGCGGCGATCGCGCCGACGATCGCCGTGATCGAGCGGGAGGCGGCGCACGACCGGGTCCTGGTGGGTTCGTTCGCCAGGGGCAGGCGCCGCGGCGTGCTCAGCGAGCTCTCCCGTCCGGTCTCGACGTCGGCCAGCACGGGGGGCGTGGTCAGGTTCCTGCTCGGCGCGCGGCTGCGGTCGCAGTCGGTGGTGGCCGGGGTCGCGCGCGACGTCGACTGCCTGCAGGTGCCCGAGCGCCAGGGGCGGGTCACGGTGGTCGACCGGCGCACGGTCGAGGCCGCCCACGCGCACGGCCTGCAGGTGCACGTGTGGACCGTGAACGACCCTGCCGACATGCGCCGACTGCTCGACCTCGGGGTCGACGGCATCGTCACCGACCGGGCCGACCTGCTGCGCGAGGTCCTGGAGGACCGCGGCGAGTGGCAGGCCTGAGGGCCCGCGACCAGCGCTACAGGCCCAGGGCGGTCGCCAGGTCCTGGCGGACCGCATCGAGCCGCTCGCGGGCTGCCGTGCGGGCCTGGGTCAGCGTCGCGGTGGGGGCGTGCTCCTCGACCGGCACGATGACCTCCAGGTAGCACTTGACCTTGGGCTCGGTGCCGCTAGGCCGGATCACCACGCGGGTGCCGTCCGCGGCGACCAGGCGCAGGCCGTCGGTCGGCGGCACGCCGTCGGCCGGGTCCGGCTGGGCAAGGTCGGTGACCTCGACCACCGGCGAGCCGGCGAGGGCCGCCGGTGGCGCCTGGCGGACCCTGGCCATCGTCGCGGGGATCTGGGAGAGGTCGGTGAACCGCGCCGAGAGCTGGTCGGACACGTGCAGCCCGTGCCGGCGGGCCAGGTCGTCGAGCAGGTCGAGCAGCGTGCGCCCGTCGGCCTTGGTGCGGGCGGCGAGCTGGGCCAGCAGGAGCGCCGCCGACAGGCCGTCCTTGTCCCGGACGTGGCCGGGGTCGCAGCAGTAGCCCAGGGCCTCCTCGTAGCCGAACGTGAGGCCCTCGGTCCTGGCGATCCACTTGAACCCGGTCAGGGTCCAGGCGTGCGCCAGGCCGTGCGCCGCGGCGATCTTGGCCAGCAGCCGGGAGGACACGATCGAGCAGGCCAGCACGCCGTCGCCGCCCTCGTGGGAGGCGGCCGCCTGCTCGCCGAGCAACGCACCGACCTCGTCGCCGTGCAGCATCCGCCAGGCGCCGGTGTGCGGGTCCAGGACGGCGGCGGCGCAGCGGTCGGCGTCCGGGTCGTTGGCGATCACCAGGTCGGCCTCGACGCGCCGTGCGAGCTCCAGCGCGAGGTCGATCGCGCCGGGCTCCTCGGGGTTGGGGAACGCGACGGTCGGGAAGTCCGGGTCGGGCTCGGCCTGCTCCGGCACGGTGTGCAGGTCGGCGAAGCCCGCGCCGCGCAGCACCTGCTCCACCAGGGCGCCGCCGACGCCGTGCAGCGGCGTGAGGACGACGCGAAGGTCGCGGGTGCCGTCGGCGCGCAGGGTGGCGACGGCGGCGAGGTAGTCGGTGACGATCTCCTCACCGAGCACCGTCCAGCCCTCCTCGGCCCGCGGCACGTCGGCGACCGCGCCCACCGCCGCGATCCGGTCGGCGATCTCGCGGTCGTACGGCGGCACGATCTGCGCGCCGCGGCCGGTCTCGGGCACCGCCCGACCGCCCAGGTAGACCTTGTAGCCGTTGTCCTGGGGCGGGTTGTGGCTCGCGGTCACCATGACGCCCGCGTCCGCGTCCAGGTGCTGCACGGCGAACGCGAGCACCGGGGTGGGCAGCCGGCGGGGCAGCAGGAGCGCCTCGCCACCGGCGGCGGTCACCACGGCAGCGGTGTCGCGGGCGAAGGCGTCGGAGTTGTAGCGGGCGTCGTAGCCGATCACGACGCGCGGCCCGGGACCGTCGCCGTGCTCGCCCTGCTCGGCGAGGGCGTCGGTGAGGTAGCGGGTCAGGCCGGCGGCCGCGCGGATGACCACGGCGCGGTTCATCCGGTTCGGCCCGCCGCCCAGCGCGCCACGCAGCCCGGCGGTGCCGAACTCGAGCGTGCCGGCGAACCGGTCGGCGAGGTCGGCGTGCGCCTCGGCGTCGCCGGCGGTGGCCCGGTCGAGGAGTGCGGTGAGCTCCGCCGCGGTCACCGGGTCCGGGTCGTCCGCGACCCAGGTCCGGACGCTGGGCAGCAGGTGGTCGTCGTTCGCTTCTCCGGCGCTGTGGCGGCCCATCAGATCCTCCCGACGATCTCGGCGAGCAGGGCACTGATCCGAGGTCCGGCGGCGCGGCCCGCCTCGAGGACCTCCTCGTGCGAGAGCGGCTCGGGGCTGATCCCGGCCGCGGCGTTGGTGACCAGCGAGACGGCGAGCACCTCGAGGCCCACGTGGCGCGCGGCGATCGCCTCGAGCGTGGTCGACATCCCGACCAGGTCCGCGCCCATGACGCCGGCCATCGCGACCTCGGCCGGGGTCTCGTAGTGCGGCCCGCGGAACTGGGCGTAGACACCCTCGTCGAGGGTGGGGTCGACGGTGTGTGCCACGTCGCGCAGCCGCTGGGAGTACAGGTCGGTGAGGTCGACGAACGTGGCGCCCTCGAGCGGTGAGGTCGCGGTGAGGTTGAGGTGGTCGCGGATGAGCACGGGCGTGCCCGGGCGCCAGTCGGGGTTGAGCCCGCCGCAGCCGTTGGTGAGCACGACCGCGCGGGCTCCGGTGGCCGCCGCGGTGCGCACGCCGTGGACGACGCGGCGCACGCCCTTGCCCTCGTACAGGTGGGTGCGCGAGCCCAGCACGAGCGCGTACCGGTCGGTACCGGCCAGGCGGATCGAGCGGGTGGTGGCGCCGTGGCCGGCGACCGCCGGGGCGCTGAAGCCGGGGATCTCGTGGGACGGGATCTCGGCGACCACGTCGCCGAGACGGTCGGCGGCACCTCCCCAGCCGGAGCCGAGCACGAGCGCGAGGTCGTGGCGCGGCACCCCGGTGCGCTCGGCGATGACGCGCGCGGCGTCGGCCGCCACGTCGAGCGGATCGGTGCGGGGGTCGTCCAGGGGGTGGAGGGCGGCGTCGTCCATGGTCAGCAGGCTAGTCCGGGCCGGGCGTCGCGCACCCCACGCGGCCCGCCGGGAGCGGTCCCATCGCGGCCGGGAGCGCCTCGCGGCCCGGTGGTCGGTAGGTTGGCGGCGTGCGTCTGGGCCTCGCGGTGGACTACGCGGACGACTTCGCCACGGCCGTGGAGGTCGTGCGCGGCGGTGAACGCGCGGGCATCGACCTGGTCGCGGTCGCCGAGGCGTACTCGTTCGACGCGGTGAGCCGGCTGGGGTACCTCGCGGCCGTGACGGACCGGGTCGCGCTGGCCGCCACGATCCTGGGCGCCTACACCCGGACCCCGGCCACGCTCGCGATGACGGCCGCCGGCCTGGACGACGTCTCCGGCGGGCGGTTCGAGCTGGGCCTCGGCGCGTCGGGCCCGCAGGTGGTCGAGGGGTTCCACGGGGTGCCGTTCGTGGCGCCGCTGACGCGGCTGCGCGAGACCGTCGAGGTGTGCCGGACGATCTGGCGGCGCGAGCCCGCGGTGCTCGACGGGACCGCGGTGCACGTGCCGCTGCCGGCCGACCAGGGGACCGGGCTGGGCAAGCCGCTCGCCCTGGTCAACACCCCGCGGCGGGCCCGGATCCCGGTGTCCATCGCGGCCCTGACGCCGCGCAGCGTCGCGCAGACCGCCGAGATCGCCGAGGGCTGGCTGCCGGCGTTCTTCCACCCCGAGCGCGCCGACGCGGTGTGGGGACGCGCCCTGGCCGAGGGCGCCGCCCGGCGAGACCCGGGGCTGGGGCCGCTGGACGTGCACGTCGTCGTCCCGCTCGCGGTCGGTCGCGGGCCGCTGGTGCAGGCGGCGCTCGCGGCGCACCGTGCGCGCCTGGCTCTCTACGTGGGCGGGATGGGGGCCAGGCACAAGAACTTCTACGCCGAGCTCGCCGCGGGCTTCGGGTACGCCAAGGCCGCGGCGGAGGTCCAGGAGCGGTTCCTGGCCGGGGACCGGACCGGGGCCGCCGCCGCGGTGCCCGCGGACCTGGTGGCGGCCACGTCGCTGATCGGTGACGAGGGTGCGGTGCGCGACGGGCTGGCGGCGCTCGAGGCCGCCGGGGTCACCACGGCGACGGTGCACCCGGCCGGTGCGAGTGCGGCGGACCGGATCGCGCAGGTGGAGGCGGTGCGGGCGCTGCTGCCGGCCTGAGACGCGGCCGCACCGGTGCGCTCGCCGAGGCCGGCACGGCAGAATGCCCCAGGTGACAGCGACCGCTCCCGCAGCACCCGAGCCGCAGTCCGGTGACCACCGCGTCGTGATCCTCGGCGGTGGTCCGGGCGGGTACGAGGCGGCGCTGGCCGCCCGCCGCGCCGGGGCGGACGTCACGCTGGTCGAGCGGCAGGGGCTCGGCGGGGCCGCGGTGCTCACCGACGTGGTGCCGTCCAAGACCCTCATCGCGACCGCCGAGTGGATGACGATCGCCGAGCGCGCGTCCGAGCTCGGCATCAGCGCCGTCGGGCCGGACGGGGAGCCGGTCGCCGACCCCGCGGCGGGTGGTGCGCCGGTCCGGTTCCGCGCGGACCTGGCCCGGGTCAACGAGCGGGTGGTCGAGCTCGCGCGGGCGCAGTCCGACGACATCCACGACCGTCTGGACCGCGAGGGCGTCCGGGTGGTGCGCGGCACCGGGCGGCTGGACGGCCCGTACCGGGTGGTGGTCGACGACAGCACGACGTTGGACGCCGACACCGTGCTGGTCGCGGTCGGCGCCACCCCGCGGGTGCTGCCGACGGCCGTGCCGGACGGCGAGCGGATCTTCAGCTGGACCCAGCTGTACCGCCTCACCGAGCTGCCCGAGCGGATCATCGTGGTCGGGTCGGGCGTGACCGGCGCCGAGTTCGCGGGGGCGTACAACGCGCTCGGCGCCGACGTGGTGCTGGTCTCCTCGCGTGACCGGGTGCTGCCCGGCGAGGACGCCGACGCCGCCCGGGTGCTCGAGGACGTCTTCCGCCAGCGGGGGATGACCGTGCTGGGCCGGTCCCGGGCCGAGGCGGCCCGGGTGGTGGGGGACCGGGTCGAGGTGACGTTGTCCGACGGGCGCGTCGTGGAGGGGTCGCACGCGCTGTTCGCGGTCGGCTCGGTGCCCTCGACCCGCGGCATCGGCCTGGAGGAGGCCGGCGTGCGCCTCACGCCGTCCGGGCACGTCGAGGTGGACCGCGTCTCGCGGACGTCCGTGCGCGGGGTCTACGCCGCCGGGGACTGCACCGGGGTGCTGCCGCTGGCGTCGGTCGCGGCGACCCAGGGTCGGATCGCGATGGCCCACGCTCTGGGGGACGCCGTGCAGCCGTTCGACCCGGGGACGGTCGCGGCCAACATCTTCACCGCGCCCGAGATCGCGACGGTCGGGCTGTCCGAGCGCGTGCTGCGCGAGCAGGGGGAGCGGTACGTGGTGAGCCACCTGCCGCTGGACCGCAACCCCCGGGCGAAGATGCTGGGGATCAAGGACGGCTTCGTGAAGCTGTTCGCGCGGGAGAGCACCGGGATCGTCGTGGGCGGCGTGGTGGTGGCCCCGCGGGCCGGGGAGCTGATCTTCCCGGTGACCATCGCGGTCGCCCAGCGGCTGACCGCCGACCAGGTCGCGGCGGCGCTGTCGGTCTACCCGTCCCTGTCGGGCAGCCTGGCCGAGACCGCGCGCCTGGTGTCCGGCCAGCAGGCGTGGACGGGCTGAGGCGCTGCGCCGCGTCGCCGGGCGCCGAGCGGACGCGCGTCAGGCGAGCAACGTCGAGCCGAGGTAGGCGCCGCGCAGCGAGCCGTCCGGCGCGACGTCCGGAACCCCGGGCGGGATCGCGAACAGGGCTGAGGCGGTGTGCCGGATGTACTCGTTCATCCGGTCGTGCCGCGCCAGCGCGTCCTGGACCGGCACGTAGTCGACCCGCGGGTCGCGCACGTACGCCAGGAAGTACAGCCCGGCGTCGAGCCTGCCCAGCGCGTCGTTGCCGTCGGTGAACGTGTAGCCGCGACGCAGCATGCGCGCCCCGTGGTTCGAGGACGGGTGGGCCAGGTGCACGTGCGAGTCGGGGTCGATCAGGGGCGCGCCGTCGGTACCGGTGGCCGTGAGGTCGGGCGCCGTGTGCTCGCCGCCGCCGGACAGCGGGGCGCCCTCGCGCTTGGTGCGGCCGATGACGGTCTCCTGCTCGCGCAGCGAGGTGCGGTCCCAGGTCTCGATGGTCATCCGGATCCGCCGCCCGACGAGGTACGTGCCGCCGGTGAGCCAGGCGGCCGCCACGCTGCCGTCGCCAGGCTGGACCCAGACGTGATCGGCCAGGGCATCGGGCTCCTCCGCCTTGATGTTCGCCGTGCCGTCCTTGAAGCCGAACAGGTTGCGTGGCGTGGACTGCGCGGTGGTGGTCGCCGAGGTCCGCCCGTAGCCGAGCTGGGTCCAGCGCACCCGGGCGGTGCCGAACGCTGCGCGGGACAGCGCCCGGACCGCGTGCACGGCGACCTGAGGGTCGTCGGCGCAGGCCTGGACGAGCAGGTCCCCGTCGCTGCGGGCCGGGTCCAGGTCGTCGCCGGGGAAGTGCGGCAGCTCGATCAGGCCGTCGGGCAGGCGCGAGGCGAGCCCGAACCGGTCCGTTGCCCGGTCGGCGCCCAGGAACAGCGAGCGGCCGAAGCCCACGGTGATCGTGAGGCCCGACGCGGGCAGGTCGGCCGCCTCCCCGGTGTCGTCGGGCGGGGCGTCGTAGGGTCCGGACGCGAACCCGTCGGGACCGGCGAGCAGGCCCTGGGTGAGCCGGGCCGCCAGCGTCGTCCAGCGTTGCAGCAGGGCGACGAGCGCGGCCCGGTCCGTGGTCGTGACGTCGAACGCCGCGAGGTGCACGCGCTCCTGCTGCGGCGTGACGATGCCCGCCTGGTGGGCTCCCGTGAACGGGTAGACGCGACGTTCGGCGGTCAGGCCCGGGTCGGGCGCGGTGGACCGGCCGACGGCGAGACCACCCACCGCGGCGAGCCCGGCGAGCCCGGCCGTGCCCCCGGCGAGCCCGAGCACCGCCCGACGGCTGGGTGCGCGGCGGGACGGTGGGTGGGTCACGCCCCGACGACCGTCGCGGTGAGGTGGGACAGCGGCTCGGCAACCGCGTCGACCGCGGCAGCGAGGGCGGTCACCTCGTCGGCGGAGAGCGCGTCGAAGGTGGTGAAGCCGGTCTCGATCGAGCCGTGCGTCGCGAGCAGGGCGAGCAACGCGTCGAACCGGGCGTCGAGCTCGGTCACCAGGTCGGGGTCGGCCTGCTCGGCGACCGGGCGCAGGTCCTCGAAAGCCGCCTGCGCGCCCTCGACGTTCGCCTGGAAGTCCCACAGGTCGGTGTGCGACCAGATCTCCTCCTCGCCGGTGACCTTGCCGGTGGCGACCTCGTCGAGGAGCTCCTTGGCGCCGTTGGCGATCTGGAAGGCGGCGAAGGCGAAGTCGTCGGCCGTGACGCGGTCGTGCAGCTCGCCGGTGAGCTCGACCAGCCGTTCGGTGGCGGTGACGCGCTGGTCCGCGGTGAGGGGGGTGTACCGGTCGCCGCCGTTGCGCGCGGCTGCCGGGGGCCACAGGTCCTTCTCGATCAGGTGCCAGCCGCTCCACTCCTCGCCGTCGGCGAGGTCGGCCTCGCGTGCGTCGAGGAGCGGGTCGAGGTCGCCGAACGACTCGGCGACGGGCTCGATGCGCTCCCAGTGCACTCGGGTCGACGCGTACAGCGCGCGCGCGGCGTCGGCGTTGCCCGCCGCGTACGCGTCGGCGAAGTCCTGGGTCCGGGCGACGAGGGTGGAGACCTCGCCGGTGACGTAGTCGAGGTAGGCAGCCTCGGCCGCGGCCAACCCGTCGGCGGTGGCGCCGGCGGTGCCCGAGGCTCCCGTGGCGGCGCCGGAGTCCGTCACCGTGAACGGGGCGCGGATGCCCTCCCCGGCCATACCGGGCTTGCAGGCGGTGACGTAGTCGCCGGGCGAGACCTGGACCACGAGGTTGCGGGTCAGGCCCGGGCCGATGTTCTCGGCCTCGCCGATCACCGTCTGCCCGTCAGGACCGTACAGGTAGAACTCGGTGACCTCCTGGCCGCTGTTCGTCACCGCGAAGGTCAGGGTGCCCGAGGGCGCCCGGGTGGCGGAGACGGTGCAGGCCGTCGCCGAGGAGTCCACGGTCAGCGTGCGGGTGTCCTCACCCGGGGTGTTGGCGACGCAGCCTGCGAGGGCGAGAGCGGCCAGGGGCGTCAGCGCGACGGGTGCGAGCAGGCGTGAGCGGGACATGGGAGCTCCTCGGGTGGGCGCGCGGACGCGCGACGGCTTGCGCTCCGGCGGACGGACACCGGGCGTGGGCAGGGCGTGGTCGTGTGGTGGGGGTGGGCGGTCAGGCGGCCACGTGCTCGCTGCGGGCCTCCGCGGCGGGTGCGGTCGCCTGCCGCGGCCAGACCCGGCGGACATACAGCCACGTCACCGGGATCGTGTAGGCGAGCCAGGCGATCGCCTGGAGCCACGTGGTCTGCGGCGTGAAGTTCAGCGTGCCGCGCAGCAGGGTGCCGTACCAGCTGTCCGGCGCGATCGCGGCGGAGACGTCGAAGGCGAGCGAGCCGATGCCGGGCAGCACACCGGCCTCCTGCAGGTCGTGCACGCCGTAGGCGAGCACGCCGGCGGCGACCACGATCAGGCCGAGCCCGGTCCAGGCGAAGAACCGGCGCAGGTCGACGCGCAGCGCGCCGCGGTACAGCGCCCACCCGAGCAGGACGGCGGAGGCCAGGCCGAGCGCTGCGCCGAGCAGGGGGTCGGTGGTCGAGCCGGTGGCGCGCGCCGCGGCCCACAGGAACAGGGCGGTCTCCAGGCCCTCTCGGCCGACGGCGAGCAGCGTGACGAGCATCACCGCGAGCCCGCCGGCGGCCAACGCCCCGTCCATCCGGCCCTGCAGGTCGGCCTTCAGGTGCCGTGCGGTCCGAGCCATCCAGAAGATCATCCAGGTGATCAGGCCCACGGCGAGGATCGACAGCGTGCCGCCGAGCGCCTCCTGAGCCTCGAACGACAGCCCGCTCGGCCCGAAGGTGAGGGCGGCGCCGGCCGCCAACGAGACGCCGGCGGCGACGCCCACGCCGAGCCACACCTGACGGAGTGCGCCGCGACGACCGGTGCGTACCAGGTAGGCCACGAGGATCGTGACGACGAGCGCCGCCTCGAGGCCCTCACGGAGCCCGATCAGGTAGTTCGCCAGCATGGTGCTCCCGTCGGCCGGTGGCGGGAGCGTCGGGTGAGGACGCTCCGAATGAGGTATGCCTTACCTAATAACGCAAGAGTAGCGTTGCGATTATCGTCTGTGTCAAACGTGGCCGTGCACGCGATGGTGCGGGTGGTCACCTGACGCGCCCGTGCCGTGGCGTGGCACCGGCCGAACGACCGCGGTCAGAGGGTGTCGACGACGGCCCGCAGGTGCGGCCAGGCGTCGGCGAAGGCGGAGTGCAGCGGGAGGTCTGTGACGGCGTCGGCGTCGACCCAGGCGATCGCCTCGCTCTCCGGGTCAGTGGGCCGGGGGTCCTGCGGGCCGGTGGCCAGGGCGATCGCGGTGGTGTAGGCCCAGTCGACGTGGTCCATCACCCAGGTGTCCACCACTTCGAGCGCTGCGGGGTCGAGGCCTGCCTCCTCGACGGCCTCGCGCACCCCGCCGGCGACCGGGTCCTCGCCGGGGGCGAGCGCCCCGCCGGGCACGCCCCAGGTCCCGCCCTGGTCGCTCCAGCCGACCCGGTGCTGGAGGACGACCTCGTGGCCGGTCGTGGTGCGGCGGACCAGGAGCAGGCCGGCGGCGCCGTGCAGCCCCCAGTGCCGGTGCCCGCAGCGGCACTCGAGCCACGCGTCCCCGGGCTGGCGGTGCAGCCGGTGGACCTCGTCGGCCGTGGGGCGCGGTCGTCCGGCGCGCTCGCGGGGATCTGCGGGTGGGCCCGCAGCGGTGGTGCCCTCGTCGGCCGTGGCGCGGAGCCGGTCGCCGTCGCCGGGCTCCCGCGTCATCAGTCGACGATCTCGCAGATCGCGGTCCCTGCGCTGACGCCGGCACCGACCTCGGCCATCAGCGCGGCGACGGTGCCCGAGCGGTGGGCGACCAGCGGCTGCTCCATCTTCATGGCCTCGAGCACGACCACGAGGTCGCCCTCGGCGACCTGGGCCCCCTCGGCCACCGCGACCTTGACGATCGTGCCCTGCATCGGGGAGGCGAGCGTGGTGCCGCTCGTGGCGCTGCGAGCCGGGCCGCGCCTGGCGCGGGTGGGGCGCGTGGCGCCGGGTCGGGCGCCGGGGCGACCGCGACCGGGGACGAGACCCAGGCCTGCGGGCAGGACGACCTCGATGCGCTTGCCGCCGACCTCGACGATCACGCGCTCGGTCGTCTCCGCCTCGGCCTCGTCCTCGGTGGCCGCAGAGGTGCCGCCGGGGCGCAGCCCGGGGAGGCGCTCGGCGAACGCGGTCTCGATCCACCGGGTGTGCACGGTGAACGGCTCCGCGGGGTCGGCCGGGACGAACGCGGGGTCGTCGAGGACGGCACGGTGGAACGGGATCACCGTGGGGATGCCCTCGACCACGAGCTCGGCCAGCGCGCGGCGGGCCCGCTCGACGGCCTGGGTGCGGTCGGCGCCCGTGACGATCAGCTTGGCGATCATCGAGTCGAACGCGCCGGAGACGCTGTCGCCCTCGATCACGCCGCCGTCCCAGCGCACGCCGGGGCCGGACGGGACGCGCAGCCGGGTGATCTTGCCGGGCATCGGCAGGAAACCCGCGGCGGGGTCCTCGCCGTTGATCCGGAACTCGATCGAGTGGCCGCGGGTGGCGACCTCGGTGTAGCCGAGCGGCTCGCCTGCGGCGATCCGGAGCTGCTCGCGCACCAGGTCGATGCCGGTGACCTCCTCGGTGACCGGGTGCTCGACCTGGAGGCGGGTGTTGACCTCGAGGAACGAGACGGTGCCGTCCTGGCCCACGAGGAACTCGCAGGTGCCGGCGCCGACGTAGCCGGCCTCGCGCAGGATCGCCGTGGAGGCGGAGTGCAGGGTGGCGACCTGATCGTCGGTGAGGAACGGTGCCGGGGCCTCCTCGACGAGCTTCTGGTGGCGGCGCTGCAGGGAGCAGTCACGGGTGGAGACCACCACGACGGTGCCGTGGGTGTCGGCCAGGCACTGGGTCTCGACGTGTCGCGGGGAGTCGAGGTAGCGCTCGACGAAGCACTCGCCCCGGCCGAAGGCCGCGGTCGCCTCGCGGACGGCCGAGTCGTACAGCTCGGCGATCTCGTCGGCGTGGCGGGCGACCTTCAGGCCCCGTCCGCCGCCGCCGAAGGCCGCCTTGATCGCGATCGGCAGGCCGTGCTCGGCGGCGAACGCCTGGACCTCGTCGGCGCCGGACACGGGGTCGGGGGTGCCGGCGACCAGCGGCGCGCCGGCGCGCTGGGCCAGGTGCCGCGCGCTGACCTTGTCGCCGAGTGCCTCGATCGCGGACGGCGGTGGGCCGATCCAGGTGAGACCGGCGTCGATCACCCGGGTGGCGAACTCGGCGTTCTCGGCGAGGAAGCCGTAGCCGGGGTGCACCGCGTCGGCGCCCGAGCGGCGCGCGACGTCCAGGAGCTTGTCGATGTCGAGGTAGGTCTCGGCAGCGCGCGCACCGCCGAGCGCGAAGGCCTCGTCGGCCAGGCTGACGTGCAACGCCTCGCGGTCCGGGTCTGCGTAGACCGCCACGGACGCCACGCGTGCGTCGGCGCACGCCCTGACGATGCGGACGGCGATCTCGCCACGGTTGGCGATGAGCACCTTGCGGATCTCGGGCACGGCTCACCGTAACGCCCCGGTCTCGGAGCGCCGCTTCGGCGACGGTGCGCGGCGGCAAGACTGTGGGCTTCGACAAGGGTCCGGCGGGGGGGTTTGTCGGCTTCCGACCAGGCGCGATGCGTAGCGGCCGTGCCTGGTCGGGTGTTCGCGCGGTGCCGGGCTGCTGGGTCGCTGCCCAGGCGCCCGCTCACTCCCGGATCTCCTGACCCCAGCGGTCGGTGAACCGCCATCCCAGGTCGCGTCGGCGCATGGTGATGTCGCGGTTGTGGACCACGTCGTGGTGGTGGAAGCAGAGCAGGGCGCCCACGTCGACGTCGGTGCTGCCGCCGTCACGCGCCCAGTGGTGGACGTGGTGGGCTTCGCTGATCGCCGGCGGGGCCGTGCAGCCGGGGTAGGTGCAGTGCCGGTCGCGCGCGACGATCGCCGCGCGCTTGGCTCCGGTGAACAGCCGCTGGGTGCGCCCGGCCTCGAGCACCTCGCCGCCGGGCGTGAACAGGATGCGGTTGAGCTCGCCGTCGCAGGCGAGGCGGTCGAGGACGTGTCGGGGCACGGGTGTGCCGTCCTCGAACCGGGCGCCGCGCTCGAGGTCGTCCGGGGTGAAGGTCGCGTCACCGTGCCCGCTCGTGCAGACCTGAGCGGTGGTCCGGCCGCCGAACGCGTCCTCGGCGTCGCCGGCGGCGACCTCGGCGCGAGCCTCGCCGACCGTGTGCCGTGTCTTGGCCCGCTCGACGAGCCTGCTCAGCGTCGCGTGGTCGACCAGCACCGTCAGGTGCGGCCGTGAAGTCCGCGCGGTGCCGGCCAATCCGTGATCGAGCACGGTGCGTGCCAGGTCCGCGAGGCCCTGCGCGCGACGCTGTGCCGTGCTGCGCTGGTCCGACGCGGCCGGGACGGTCATCACGGCGGCGAGTGCGGCCTTGACGGTCTGGGCGTGCTCGACCGTGAGCTGGCCGGCGAGCCGATAGCCGAACGGCACCTGGGCGAGCTCGAGGAACTCGCGCGCGTCGGCCTCGCGGTAGCCGCGGTCGTCGGCGTCCGGGTCGGCGTGGTCGGCCCACGCCTTGGCGACCGTGCGCAGGTCGTCCACGGGCAGGACGCGTGCTTGGCCGACGAGGAACTCCTCGTTGCAGGGGTGCAGCGGGTCGGCGAGGGTGTCGCAGCGGGCATCGGTGTTGGCCGCCGAGGCGATGACCTGCGCCGCGTCGGCGCTGATCTCACCGGCGCTCGCGACCGCGGCGGTCAGCGGCAAGGCGTCCCGCAGCGCACGCCCGAGCCGGACCTCGCGCCGGGCGGTGGTGACTGTGGTGCCCAGCCGGCGCGCGGCCCACTGCCCGAACGAGCGGTGCCCATCCAGCGCCCAGAGCCCGTCGGCCTCGATCACGGGCAGGCACCGCGCCGTGCCGACCCGGGCCCGCTGCGAAGCGCGGTGCAGCGCCTCGGCCAGGGCGTCGGCCTGGATGCCGTCCAGGTCCCGTGTGTCAGTGGCGAGGATGGTGTCGAGCGCGGCGTCGAGGGCGCGTACCGCATCCGCGAGCCGCGCGGGCAGGCTGCCCACGTCGCCCCGCGGCGCGCCGCCTAGCGCCCGTGGCTCCGCCGTCGCTGTCACCGGATCGCCCCCTTTGAGAATGCCACCACTATGGCACCCACCACTGACACGCGAATGCGGGCCTCGACAGGCGTTGTGAATGTCGCGGGACCGAGATCCTGCGTTTTCCACATTCCTCGGCATGCAGGGATTTCCACAGGAAGCGCGGGCTCCGCCCCCGCCGACGATCGGGGTGTGCTAGACGGCGATGCGCTCTCACGCTCATGGACCGAGCCTCGCCAGGCACCAGTCCTAGGTCAATGGAACAAGTAGCCGATGAGCGCTCGGCCGACACGGTCCCGGCACCCCACGCGGCGAAGCGGCGCCCAGACACTGATCCGTGCGGGGCCGTCCACAGTGCGGACGCCGAATCGAGCCTCCCACGCTCCTCGCCGCGCCGGCCGCCGCCACATCGCGACTCCCGCCGGGGTCGGTGGGCAGCCCACGCGGTTCATGTGACGGAAGGCGCAGCAGGGACGGATGCGCTACCTCACCTGCCCCCTCCGCCACTCCTGTCACATGAACCGCGCCAGCTGCTCACTAGCGCTCATGCCGCGGGCCGCGCGGTCATTGGCCCCCCGGTGAGCTCGCGCTCGGCACTAGAAGTCCTCGGTGCGGATCCCGAGGCGCTCGCGCTCTGCCGCCGCCAGATCTGCGGCCACCCACTCGATCTCGTAGCGTCCCCTTCGGCCGTCACCGCGGCCGTGCTGCCAGTCGAGGTAGCCCGCACGCATCTCCGCGACGTAGGTCCACGGCGGGTAGTCCTCGACCGAGGGTTCCTTCACCCCGTCGTCCCACACGACCACGAGCCAGACCCACGGTTGCGGCGTTCGCGGAGCGAACGGGGTGCGGAAGTGGCCCAGCGACGTAGCCACATGCCCGACGGTCTTGCCGTTCCGCTTGAGTGCCGCCAGACCGCGCTTGAACGGCTCCATCTCCGGCCCGAAGCTTGTGGGCTCGGCAGCCACCCGTCGGAACCTCACCACGCCCCCTCGCTCGACGACGTCTCGAAGGTAGCGGTGAACAGTGCCGCGCGCTCATGCCGCAGATGGCATGGCGGCGTAGCGTCGTCCGCTCATGCCGCGCACCGCTGACGCCGCGCCCATCGCAGAGGCCGCGAGCAGGATTCTCGCGGCGCAGCGGAGATCACCTGAGATTCGACGCCACCGCTAGCCCCGCCATTCCTCGGCGAGCACGGCGTATTCGTACTCGTCGACCCATTCGCCCTTCCAGAATGACGCTCGACGACGCTCGGCCTCCCGGCGCATGCCGACCCTCTCCAGCAGTCGCCACGATGCCTCGTTGCGCACGTCGCAATCCGCGACCACCCGGTGCAGGCCGGCCGCGAACAGCCGGTCGAGCGCGGCGCCGAGCGCCTCGGTGCCCCACCCGCGGCTCTGGGCATCCCCGGCGAGGGTGATCCCGACCCGCGCCTGGCGGCCGTCCTCGTCGACCCGGACGGCGACGTCCCCGACGTGAGCGCCGTCGGCCTCGATCGCGAGCTGGACCCACCGGCCGGGGCTGACCGGGTCCAGCCCCGCCATTCCGGCGACGAACGCACGGGCCTGCGCCAGCGTGAAGGGCGCGTCCCAGCTCTGGTAGCGCGCCACCTCGGGCTCGGAGCGGTACGCGGCCAGCGAGCGGGCGTGCTCGGCTCCCATCGAGCGGATCACGAGCCGCGGCGTGCGCCAGACGACGCCTGCCACGGCCGGCCCCGTGCGCGCGGCAGCCCCGGCGGAGCCCGACTCGTCCGCGGCAGCCCCGGCGGAGTCGGACGCACTCGCGCCCGGATCGGTCTGCGGCGACGGTCCTGCCACCCCGCCCCCGCCGGCCGTCGCCCACAGCTCCGGCACCCCCACGCCCAACCGGGCGAGCAGGTCCCGCAGCAGCGGCAGGCTCAGCCCCACCACCGTGTGGTGGTCGCCCTCCAACCCGGTGACGAACGGCCCGCCGAGCCCGTCGATGGTGAACGCCCCGGCGACCGCGAGCGGCTCCCCGGTCGCCACGTACGCGTCGATCTCCGCGTCGGACAGGTCCGCGAAGTGCACGAGGGTCGACGCGGTCGCACCGGTGGACCCCGTCGCGCCGTCGCGGGTGTCCACCAGCCAGTGCCCGGTGTGCAGCACGCCCGAACGGCCGCGCATCCGCCGCCAGCGCTCCACCGCGTCGGCCGGCCCGGTCGGCTTGCCCAGCGGCTCGCCGTCCAGCTCCAGCAGCGAGTCGCAGCCGAGCACCACCAGGTCGTCCGGCAGCGGGGCCCCGTGCGCATCCAGCCGCTGCGCACCCGCGTCGCCCGCCGCCCCGTCGTCGCCGTCCGCCTCCGAGTCCGCCCTCAGCGACGTGACCACCGCGTCCGCCTTCGCCCTGGCCAGCGCCAGCACGGCGTCCGCCGGGTGCAACGGGGCACCGGCGGACGCCGCGGCGTGCTCGAGCACGGCATCCTCGTCCACCCCGGACACCCGCACGACCGGCTCGATCCCCGCCGAGCGCAGGGTCGACAGCCGTGCCGGTGACGCCGAGGCGAGCAGGAGCGTGGTCACCTCAGGCCAGGGCCTCGCGAAGCACGTCCAGACCCACAGAGCCCAGGGCCAGCGCGCGGGCGTGGAACTCCTTGAGGTCCGGCTCCGCGCCCTGGGCCTTGAGCGCCGCGAGCGCGTCGTCCCGGGCGCCCTCCCACAGCCGCTGGCCGATCTTGTACGACGGCGCCTGCCCCGCCCAGCCCAGGTAGCGGTTCCACTCGAACCGCACGAAGCCCTCGGGCATGTTGACGTTGGCCTTGAGGAACTCGAACGCCTTGTCGGCGTCCCACACCCCGCCGCCCCAGCGCTCCGGGCAGGGCAACCCGAGGTGCACGCCGATGTCGAACACCACGCGCGCCGCGCGCATCCGCTGCCCGTCGAGCATCCCGAGCCGGTCGCCCGGGTCGTCCAGGAATCCGAGGTCGGCCATCAGCCGCTCGGCGTACAGCGCCCAGCCCTCGCCGTGCCCGCTGACCCAGCACGCCAGCCGGCGCCACGAGTTGAGCGTCTCCCGCTCGTACACGGCCTGGGCGACCTGGAGGTGATGGCCCGGCACGCCCTCGTGGTAGACGGTCGTCTTCTCCCGCCAGGTGTTGAACGTGGTCACGCCCGGCGGCACGGACCACCACATCCGACCCGGACGGGTGAAGTCGTCGGACGGGCCCGTGTAGTAGATCCCGCCCGTCTGGGTCGGAGCGATCATGCACTCCAGGGTGTGCAGCGGCTCCGGGATGTCGAAGTGCACGCCGTCCAGGGCGGTGATCGCGCCGTCCGCGGTCTCCTGCATCCAGGCCCGCAGCGCCTGCGTGCCCTCGAGCTTGCGGGCCGGGTCCTCGTCCAGCACCGCGACGGCCTGCTCGACGGTCGCACCCTCGCCCGCGATCTGGGCGGCGACGTCCTCCTGCTCGGCGACGACGCGGTCGAGCTCGGCCAGGCCCCACTCGTAGGTCTCCTCGAGGTCGACCGTCGCGCCCAGGAAGTACCGGGACCACAGCTGGTAGCGCTCCCGGCCGAACGCGTCCTGCTCCGGCGCGAGCGGCGCGAGCTCGTCGCGCAGGAAGGTGGCGAGGTCGCCGTACGCGGCGCGCGCAGCCGCCGCGCCGCCCTCCAGGCGGGAGCCCAGCTCGGCGGCGTCGTCCGCAGCGGCCAGCGCAGCGTCGACCGTCTCGCCCCGGACGTAGGTGGTGAAGAAGGACTCGGGTCCGGCCAGCTCGGTGGCCTGCCGGACGCACTCGTCGACCTGACGGCGGGCCGCGACCCGCCCGCGCGAGGCTGCCAGCCGCAACGACTCGACCACGCCGGCGATCGCGGTGGGCAGCGCCTCGAGGCGGGCTGCGATGTTGGCCCACTGCTCGGGGGTGTCGGTGGGCATGAGGTCGAAGATGTCGCGCAGCTCCTGGACCGGCGACGCGATGTTGTTGAGCTGGCCGAGGAACTCGTCGGCCGCGTGCAGCTCGAGCTCGAGCCCGATCCGCTCACGCATCGCGGCCACCGTGACCCGGTCCACGTCGTCCACCGGCTCGGCGTTCTCGAGCGCGGCCAGCACCTCGCGGGCGGCCTGCGCCAGCGCCTCGTGCCCGGCCGGCGAGAAGTCGGTCATCAGATGGTCGTACCCGGCCAGGCCCATCGCGGTCGCGGCGAGCGGGTTCAGGCGGGCAGTGGTCTGGACGTAGGCGTCGGCGATCGCGTCGATGGCGGACGCAGTCCTCGTGGGACGGGAGGTGTCGGTCATGGTCCGACCCTAGAACGACCGACGCCCCGGCCGGTCACCGAATTCCGCGGTCCCGCGGGCCGCGGCCGGCTAGCGCAGGCTCCAGCGCCAGTCGTCGCCGGTCCGCTCAGCGCCGCCCTCCAGGGGCGCACCCAGGCGGTGGACGGCGTCGCGCCAGCGTCGCCGCGCTGCCGTCGCCACCTCGTCCAGGTCGGCGACCGCCGCGACCGCGGCACCGGCCGACGCCCCGGCGGCCAGGCCTGCGACCAGGGCGGCGAGCTCCAGCTCGTCCGGGTCTCCGCGCACCACGCGCACGTCGGGGGTCATAGCGGGATGTTCCCGTGCTTCTTGGCCGGCAGCGCGGCGCGCTTGGTGCGCAGCGTGCGCAGTGCGCGCAGCACCTGGGTGCGGGTGTGCGACGGCGCGATGACCGCGTCGACGTCACCGCGCTGCGCGGCGACGTACGGGTTGACCAGCGCCTCGGTGTAGCCGGCGACCAGCCGGGCGCGCTCGGCCTCCACATCGCCGCCCTCGTCGGCCACCTTCTTCAGCGTGCCGCGCTGCAGGATGTTCACCGCACCCGCGGCGCCCATCACCGCGATCTGCGCGGTGGGCCAGGCGAGGTTGACGTCCGCGCCCAGCTGCTTGGACCCCATCACGATGTAGGCCCCGCCGTAGGCCTTGCGCGTGATGACCGTGACCAGCGGCACCGTCGCCTCGGCGTAGGCGAAGATCAGCTTGGCGCCGCGCCGGATGATCCCGTTCCACTCCTGGTCGGTGCCCGGCAGGAAGCCCGGCACGTCGACGAACGTCAGGACCGGGAGGCCGAAGGCGTCGCAGGTCCGCACGAACCTGGCGGCCTTCTCGGCGGCGTTGATGTCCAGCGTGCCGGCCATGTGCAGCGGCTGGTTGGCGACCACGCCCACCGCGTGGCCCTCGACGTGCCCGAACCCGATCAGCACGTTCTGCGCGTACAGCGGCTGCACCTCGAGCAGCTCGCCGTGGTCCAGCACGTGCTCCACGACGGTGCGCATGTCGTAGGGCTGGTTGTCCGAGTCGGGCACCAGGGTGTCCAGCTCGAGGTCCGCCTCGGAGATCTCCAGGGCCTCGGGCCGCTCGACGTCCTCGGGCCACACCGGCGGATCGGCGAGGTTGTTGCTCGGCAGGTAGCCCAGCAGGGTCCGCACGTAGTCGATCGCATCGTCCTCGTCCGCGCCCAGGTAGTGCGCCACGCCCGAGCGGGAGTTGTGGGTCTGGCCACCGCCGAGCTCCTCGAAGCCGACGTCCTCGCCCGTCACCGCGCGGATCACGTCAGGGCCCGTGATGAACATGTGCGACGTGCCGTCGGCCATCACGACGAAGTCCGTCAGGGCGGGGGAGTAGACCGCGCCGCCCGCGCTCGGCCCGAGGATCAGCGAGATCTGCGGGACGACGCCGGACGCCGCGACGTTGCGCCGGAAGATCTCGGCGAACTGGGTCAGCGCCGCGACGCCCTCCTGGATCCGCGCGCCGCCGCCGTCCAGGATCCCGACCACCGGCATGCCGGTGCGCAGCGCCAGGTCCATCACCTTGGTGATCTTCTGCCCGTGCACCTCACCCAGCGACCCGCCGAACACCGTGAAGTCCTGGCTGTAGACCGCGACCGGGCGGCCGTCGACCGTGCCGTGCCCGCAGACCACGCCGTCGCCGGGCACCCGCTTGGCACCCAGGCCGAAGTTGGTCGAGCGGTGCTCGGCCAGCGCGTCGAGCTCGGTGAAGCTGCCCTCGTCGAGCAAGGTGTCGATGCGCTCGCGGGCGGTCTTCTTGCCGCGCGGGTGCTGCTTGGCCGCGGCGACCTCCTCGGCGGTGGCCAGCCGCGCGGTGCGCTCCTCGAGGTCGGCCAGGCGGCCCGCGGTGGTGGGGGCTTCAGCGGCCGGCGGGGCCGGGGCGTCGACGATCTGCGGGTCGGTCACTCGCAGCAGAGTAGTTGTCGGAACCCCACATGCTCTGTGTGAGAGTCGACCGTGTCGTCCGGTTCGGTTGTGCCGGATCGCACAACGGCGTGCTCGACGGTGACCCTCGCTACGGTGGCCCCGTGGACCGAACCCCCCTCGACCCGGAGGCTGTGCGTGCGGCGCTGACGGTCCTGCCGCTCGGCCGCGTCGAGGTGGTGGACGCGGTCCCCTCGACCTCCACGGCGCTGCTCGAGGCGGCGACGGCCGATCCCGGGGCGTGGCCCGACCGCTCCGTGCTGGTCGCCGATCACCAGCAGGCCGGACGCGGGCGGGCCGGGCGCACCTGGACCACACCGCGCGGCGTGGCGGTGACCGTGTCGGTGCTGCTGCGCCCGGCGGTGGACCGGCGCCACCTGGGCTGGGTGCCGCTGCTCGGCGGTCTGGCCGCGGCGCGGGCGCTGCGGGACCTCGGGGCGCAGGCGATGCTCAAGTGGCCCAACGACGTGCTGCTGCCCGCCGCGACCGAGGTGCCCGGCTGGGGCCCCTACCGCAAGGTCGCCGGTGTCCTCGCGGATCTGCGCCCCGGGCCGGGCGACCCCGTGGTGGTGCTGGGCGTGGGACTGAACGTCGCGCAGACTGCAGGAGAGCTGCCGGTGCCGACCGCGACGTCGCTCGCCATGGCCGGGTTCGAGGCGGCCCGCCAGGACGTGCTCGTCGCGCTGCTCGCCCGCTGGCTCGAGGCCGACGCGGCCTGGCGCGCGGCCGGTGGGGACGCGACGGCCGCCGGGCTGGCCGAGGAGTGGGCGGCGATGTCGGTCACGCTCGGCCACGAGGTGCTGATCGATCTCCCGGGCGGGCGGACGATCGAGGGGCTCGCGACCGGCGTCGCCGAGGACGGCTCGTTGCTGGTCCGGGCCGGCGGCAGCACGACCGCCGTGCGGGCGGGTGACGTGCGGCTGCGGCACCGCTGACCGACCGGCCCGGGTGCCCGTCCGCGCGGCCGCGAGGCGCCCGCGCAGTGTCCTCCCGCTCGGCCGCGAGGCGCCCGCGCAGTGTCCTCCCGCCCGGACCCGCGCGGGGTTAGCCTGGCTTGATGGTGGAGGCTGCGGGCCGGCCACCCGAGGACCTGGACCTGGCTCTCGCGCGGCTCGAGGACGCGGTGCTCGGCGGCCCGCGGGAGCTGACCGCGGCGGACGTCGCGCGCCTGGCCGGCGTCGAGCCTGCCGAGCTCGCCACCTTCTGGAACGCCCTCGGGCTGCGCCTGCCCGACCCGGACGGGAAGGCCTTCACCACCGCCGACGTGGCGGTGGTCAGCGGCTTCATCGGGGCGAGCCATGAGTACGGCCTGTCGCCGACCGCCGGCGTCTCGCTGGTGCGCGCCATGGGCCACACGATGGAGCGTCTGGTCAGCTGGCAGACCGAGACGATCGTGGAGCACCTGGCTACCAAGTACGGGCTTCGCGACGCAGACGCGCGGGGTCTGCTCCTGGAGCGCCTGCTGCTCATCGACGACCTCCTTGCCCAGGGACTGGTGCACGCCTGGCGGCGGCACCTGGCCGCGGCCGCCGGCCGGGCGAGCGTGCTCGCCGCACGGGGCGCCGACGAGGTCTCCGACGAGCTGCCACTGGCCAGGGCCGTCGGGCTGGCCGACGTGGTGGGGTTCACCACCCGCACGGCCGAGCTCGGGGCCGAGGCCCTGGCCGACTACGTCCAGGGCTTCGAGGCCCAGGCGCGCGACGTCGTCACCGCGCACGGCGGCCGGGTGGTCAAGACCATCGGCGACGCTCTGCTGTTCGTCGCCGACGACGCCGCGACCGGCGCCCGCGTCGCGCTCGGGCTGGCCGAGGCCCTGGGCCCGGACAGCGATGCCCCGCTCCGGGTCGGCCTGGTCTGGGGTCGGGTGCTCTCCCGGTTCGGCGACATCTTCGGACCGGCCGTCGCCCTCGCGTCGCGGCTGTGCGACGAGGCGGGCCCGGGCCGGGTGCTGGTCGACGAGGCGACCGCAGGCTGCCTGCCCGGCTTCCTGCTGGACGCCCTGGAGGTGCGAGACGTCGCCGGGATCGGCCCGTTGCGGCCGTACCTGCTGATCGCCGAGTCTCAAGAAGGTTAGTGACGACTTACGTAAGGCGGGGCTAACATAGCCGCGTGGATGCCGCACTCAAGGCCCTCGCAGACCCGCACCGACGCCGGATCCTCGAGCTCGTCGCCGACGGTGAGCTGACCGCGGGGGGGATCGCCGAGCACTTCACGCTCACCCGGCCGGCCGTCTCCCAGCACCTGGCCGTGCTGGTCGAGGCGGGCCTGCTCGAGCTGCGGCGCGACGGGACGCGGCGGCTCTACCGGGCTCGCCGCGCGGGGTTCGCGGGCGCCGCACTCCTGCTCGAGGGCTTCTGGGACGACCGGCTCGGGCGGCTCGTCAGGGCCGTCGGCTCCGAGGCCGCCCGGCCCGCCGCCGACGATGTGGAGCGGGTCTGCGTCCAACGCGACGTCTACCTGCCGGCCGGCCCCGAGCGGGTCTGGGCGATGCTCACCGACCCCGAGGCGGCCACCGGCTGGATGGGCGTCGACGCGCGGATCGACCCGCGCCCCGGTGGGGTGTACCGCGTCGAGGTCGTGCCCGGGGAGGTCGTCGAGGGCGAGGTCCTCGTCGCGGAGCGACCGACCCGGTTCGCACACACCTGGGGCTGGGTGGGCGAGGGCGGCGCCGTGCCGCCCGGTACCACCGCCGTGGCGTACGAGCTCGTGCCGCTCGACGGCGGCACGCTGCTGCGCCTGACCCACCGGGAGCTGCCGGGAGTGCGCGCCGCCGGCTCGCACTCCCGCGGCTGGGCCCACTACCTCGAGCGCCTGGCTGCCGTGGCCGCCGTGGGCGACGCCGGCCCCGACCCGTGGGTCGCCGACCCGGGCCGGCTGCTCGCCGAGCTCCGCCCGTGACGCGACCGACCTCGGCCGCACCACCACCACACCGATCGATCAGGGAGGTCATGATGTCGACCAGGACGATCGTCGAGGACTACTTCACCGCGTTGCGCACCGGGGGCGCATGGTCCGAGCACCTCGCCCCCACGCTGACCTTCACCAGCCACGCCTCGCCCGGCCGCGCCGTGGCCGGACGGGACGAGTACCTCGCCGCGACCGCGGGCTTCTTCTCCATGGTCCGCGACGTCGAGCTGCGCGACCTGGTGGTCGACGGTGACCGGGCCTGCGCGCTGACCACCTACACCCTGCAGCCGCCGGCAGGCGAGGCGTTCCGCAGCGACGTCGCGGAGGTGCTCGCGGTGCGCGACGGAGCGATCGACGCGCTCGAGATCTACTTCGACTCGGCGCCCTACCCGGGCTGAACGGGCCGCGCGGGCACGCACCGTCGAGGCCCGGGTCGCAGCTCAGGCCGGCTCGATCAGCTCCGGGCCGTCGTTGCGCACCGAGCTCACCGCCGGCGACACCACGACCGCGGTGAGCCCGCGCGGAGCAGCGCCCAGCAGTGCCGCCGCGGAACCCGCGTCCACCGCCGGGTCGAGCCACGCGGCCCACGCGTCCGGGGTGAGGAGCACTGGCTGACGGTCGTGCAGCGGCCCGATCACCGGGTCGTCGGCCGGCGCCCCTCCGGTGACGATCGTCATCGAGACGAGCCAGCGGTGCGGGTCGTCGTCGGCCAGGTCCGGGTCACGCCAGAACTCGTAGAGCCCGGCGAACGCCAGGAGCCCGCCGTCGGTGCGGTGGATCCAGTGCGGCGTCTTGCGGGTGCCACGCGGCGAGCCCGGCGGCGGGTCGGTCCACTCGAACCAGCCCTCGGCGGGCACCAGGCAGCGCCGCGTGGCGAGCGCCTTGCGGAAGGCCGGTCTCTCGGCGATGGTCTCCATCCGCGCGTTGATCAGCCGCGACCCGATCGACGGGTCCTTGGCCCAACCCGGCACGAGCCCCCAGCGGGCCAGCCGCAGCGAGCGGACCGGATCGCCGTGCGTGCCGTCGTCGAGCCGCTCGGGCCGTTCGACGACGATCCGCACCGGGTCGGTCGGGGCGAGGTTCCAGGACGGCGGCAGGCCCGCGGCGTCGTCGGCGACGTCCTCCGGGTCCACCCCGAACGCGTCGGCGAGGTCCTGGGTCGCCCGGAACGAGGCGTAGCGGCCGCACATGGCTCCAGGATGCCGCTCGGCTCAGACACACGCAGCGGCCGCGGCACGGCCGGCGACCCGGCCCGAGAACAGGCAGCCGCCCAGGAAGGTGCCCTCCAGCGCGTTGTAGCCCATCATCCCGCCACCGCCGAACCCGGCGACCTCGCCCGCCGCGTACAGCCCGGGCACGGGCGTCGCGGTGCCGGCGGCCGCGTCGCCCGCCAGGCACCGGCCGTCCAGGTCCGTGACCAGGCCCCCGAGGGTCTTGCGGGACAGCACGTGCAGCCGCACGGCGATCAGCGGGCCCGCCTTCGGGTCGAGCAGCGGGTGCGGCGGCGCGACGCGCAGCAGCCGGTCGCCGCGGTAGCGCCGCGCGCCGCGGATCGCGGTGACCTGCGCGTCCTTGCCGAACGGGTGGGCGATCTCGCGGTCCCGGGCCTCGACGACCTCGCGGATCGCAGCGGGGTCCAGCGGCACCCCGCCGAGCTCGGACATCCCGGCCACCAGCTCCTCGAGCGTGTCCGCGACCAGGAAGTCCTCGCCGTGGTCCAGGAACGCCTGCACGGGCCGGGGAGGTCCGGGCCGCAACCGCTCGAGCAGCAGCCGCACGTCGCGTCCGGTGAGGTCCGGGTTCTGCTCGGAGCCCGACAGTGCGAACTCCTTCTCGATCACCCGCGAGGTCAGGACGAACCACGAGTGGTCGTGTCCCGTCGTGCGCAGGTGGCGCAGGGTGCTGAGGGTGTCGAAGCCCGGGTAGCACGGCGCGGGCAGCCGGTGCCCGGTGGCGTCGAGCCACAGCGACGACGGGCCGGGCAGGATGCGGATGCCGTGGCCCGGCCAGATCGGGTCCCAGTCGCGCACGCCCTCGGTGTAGTGCCACATCCGGTCGCGGCCGATCACCGTGGCCCCGGCCTGCTCGGTGATCGCGAGCATCCGGCCGTCGACGTGCGCCGGGACACCGGTCACCATGTCGCGCGGCGGGGTGCCGAGCCGCTCCGGCCACGCAGCCCGCACCAGGTCCAGGTTCCCGCCGATCCCGCCGCTGGTCACCACGACGGCCTGCCCGTGGACCTCGAAGTCCCCGACGACGTCCCGGTTGCTGGGCCGGCCGCGCTCGGCGCCGCTGGGCGCGAGCACGGCGCCGCGCACGCCGGTGACCACGCCGTCGGTGACCACGACCTCGTCCACCCGGTGCCGGAAGGCCAGGCGGACCCGGCCGGCGTCGGCGTGCGCGCGCACCCGGCGCTCGAACGGCTCGACCACACCCGGCCCCGTGCCCCACGTCAGGTGGAACCGTGGCACGGAGTTGCCGTGGCCGGTCGCGCGCCCGTCGCCACGTTCCGCCCAGCCCACGACCGGGAAGACCCGGTGCCCCATCGCGCGCAGCCAGGCGCGCTGCTCGCCCGCGGCGTGCTCGACGTACGCCCTCGCGAAGCGGTGCGGCCAGGCGTCCTCCGGCCGGTCGAACTGCGCGGAGCCCAGCCAGTCGGACCACGCGAGGTCGAACGAGTCGTGCACGCCCATCCGGCGCTGCTCGGGGGTGCCGACCAGGAACAGGCCGCCCAGGCTCCAGAACGCCTGACCGCCCAGGGACTGCTCGGGCTCCTGGTCCAGCACCAGCACGGTGCGCGCGGCGTCCGCGGCCTCGGCGGCGGCGACCAGCCCGGCGAGCCCGGCACCCACGACGACGACGTCGGCGTCCATGCGCGGATGCTACGGAACCCGGCGCGGCGTGGCCTGCGGAGTGACCGAGGGCATCCCGGATCGAATCGATTCGCGGCATACTTCCTCCGGTGAGGTTCCGCCGCGCCGCCACGGCCTCCGCGCCGCCGCCCGCGGCTGCGGCCGCAGCCGCGTCGGCGCGCGAGACGGGACCGAGCGCGCCGGGTGCGGCACGCCGGAACCAGGCCGGCTTCGTCATGCTCCTCGGGTCGCTGACGATGCTCCAGGCGGTCGCCACCGACATGTACCTGCCCTCGCTGCCCGAGGTCGCCCAGGACCTGGGCACCGGCCCGGCCGGGGCGCAGTTCACCATCACCGGCATGGTGCTCGGCGGCGCGGTCGGCCAGCTCGTCGTGGGCCCGCTGTCGGACCGGATGGGCAGGCGCCGGCCCGCGCTGACCGGCACGGCGCTCCACGTGCTGCTGTCGCTGGCCTGCATGGCGGCGCCGACCATCACGGTGCTCGCGGGACTGAGGCTGGTGCAGGGGTTCGCGGCCGCGGCGGCGGCGGTCGTGGCGACGGCCGTGATCCGCGACCGGTTCACGGGCGCCGAGGCCGCGCGGCTGATGTCGCGGCTCATGCTCGTCATCGGCGCGGCTCCGTTGTTCGCGCCGACCGTCGGCGCCGTGGTCGCGGACCGCTGGGGCTGGCGTGCGGTGTTCGGAGTGCTCGCGGCGGTGGCGGCGGTGGTCCTGGTGGTCGCCGCCCTGCGGCTGCCCGAGACGCTCCCGCCCGAGCGGCGCCGACGCCAGGGCCCGGGCGCGCTCGCCCGCGGATACCTCGAGGTGCTCGGGGACGGACGGTTCCGGGCGCTCGCGGTGATGCCGGGGCTCATGCTCGCGATGATCATGAGCTACGTCGTCGGGTCGCCGTTCGTGCTGCGCGAGCAGTACGGGCTCACCGGCCAGCAGTTCTCGCTGGTCTTCGCGCTGTGCGGGATGGCGCTCGTGGCCGGGACCCAGGCCAACGCCGCCGCGGTGCGGCGGATGGGGCCGGCCCGGCTGCTGCGCCTCGGCGCGCCGGCAGCCGCGCTGTGCTCCGCGGTGATGATCCCGGTGGCACTCACCGGGGTCGGCGGCGTGGTCGCCCTGTTCGGCGCCCTGTGGTGCGCGCTGTTCGCGAGCGGCCTCGTCAGCCCCAACGCCGCGGCGCTCGCGCTTACCCGGCACGGCGAGCGGGCCGGCACCGCTGCCGCGACGATCGGTGCGCTCCAGGCCGGGATCGCCGGCGCGGTCAGCTCGCTCGTCGGGCTGCTCGGCGGCGACGCGGTCGCGATGACCGGCGTGATCCTCGCGAGCACCGTGGTCACGGTCCTGGTCCTGGCCCTGGCCACGCCCGCGTACCGCCGCGAGGGCTGGGTGGCCCTCGAGGAGCCGCGCGAGACCCTGGTCGGCACCGCCTGATCCCCGCGCACGGCCAGAGTCCGCCGCCCCCGACCGCCTACCCTGAGCGCGTGCACCGTTGGCAGCGCGTGGCCGACGCGACCGGGCTGACCGGCCCGGGCGGTGTGGTGCGCCCGACGGTGTTCGCCGAGATGAGTGCGCTCGCGGTGCGCACCGGCGCAGTCAACCTCGGGCAGGGCTTCCCGGACGTCGACGGCCCCGAGCACGTCGTCGAGGCCGCGGTCGCGGCGCTGCGTGGTGGGCACAACCAGTACCCGCCCGGCGGCGGCATCCCCGAGCTGCGCGCCGCGGTGGCCGCGCACCAGCAGCGGCACTACGGCCTGGAGCTCGACCCGGCGACCCAGGTGCTGGTCACCACCGGCGCCACAGAGGCGCTCGCCGCGGCGGTCCTCGCGCTCGCGGACCCGGGCGACGAGGTGCTCACCCTCGAGCCGTTCTACGACTCCTACGCCGCGGTGATCGCCATGGCCGGCGCGCGCCACGTCACCGTGCCGCTCGTGCCGGGCCCCGACGGCTTCCGCGTCGACCTGGCCGCCCTCGAGGCCGCCGTCGGGCCGCGGACCCGGATGATCCTGCTCAACTCCCCGCACAACCCGACGGGTGCCGTGCTCACCCGGGCCGAGCTCGACGCGGTCGCCGCCCTGGTGCGCGAGCACGACCTGCTCGTGGTCACCGACGAGGTCTACGAGCACCTGGTGTTCGACGACACCCGCCACGTGCCCGTCGCGACCCTGCCCGGCATGGCCGAGCGGACCCTCACCGTGTCCTCCGCGGGCAAGACGCTGTCCTTCACCGGATGGAAGGTCGGGTGGCTCACGGGCCCGGCGGAGCTGGTCGCCGCGGTGCGCACCGTGCAGCAGTACCTCACCTACGCCTCGGGCGCGCCCTTCCAGCCCGCTGTCGCCGAGGCGCTGCGTGACGACGACGGCACGACGGCGGCATGGATCCGCGAGCTGGCGGCGTCGCTCGGGACCCGGCGGGACCTGCTGTGCGCCGGCCTCGTCGAGGCAGGGTTCGACGTGGTGGTGCCGCGCGGCACGTACTTCGCGGTGGCCGACGGGGCCGGGCTCGGGTTCGACGACGGGGCCGAGCTGTGCCGTGCGCTGCCCGAGCTCGCCGGGGTGGTCGGGGTGCCGGTGAGCGCCTTCTGCCTGGCCGGGTCCCCGACGGCGGACGCGTTGCGCTCGAGGGTGCGCTTCACGTTCGTCAAGCGCGAGCAGGTGCTCGCCCAGGGCATCGCGGGCCTTCGCCGGCTGGCGTCGCGGGAACGCCCCTAGCCCTCCGGCGGGATGCCCGCGACCTCCCGGGCCGCGGCCTCCACCCGCGCCCGGTGCGCCGCCCAGCCCGCCGCGTCGCGGTCGGGGAGGTTGGTGTTGCCGGGCAGGTAGCCGATCGTGCCGTCGAGCTGCTCGCGCAGGATGTCCGCCTGACCGGCGTGCCGTGCCACGTCCACCATGAGGTGCACCGTCACCTCGTGCAGCGTGGGGTGGCGCCGCTCCGGCGACCACCACGGCACCTCGCCCACGGTGTCCAGCGGCAGCGCGGCCAGCGTGGCGTCGGCGTGCGCGGCGGAGCGCGCGTAGAGGTCGAGCACGTCCGCGCGCGCCTCCTCGGCCGGAACCCACAGGTCGGCATCCGGGTCGTCCGGCGCGGTGTCCCACGGCGACGGGATGCCCGAGGGGCGCCCGAAGCAGTCGCCGAGGTACCCGAGCTGGATGTGCGCCACGTGCTTGACCAGGCCCAGCAGGTTCGTGCCCGTCGGCACGAGCGGCCGGCGTGCGTCGTACTCGGACAGCCCGTCGACCTTGGCGAGCAGGGCGCGGCGCTGCCCGTCGAGGCGGTCGCGGAGCATGGCTGAGGTGTTCATGGGTGCAGTCTCGCGCCCGCGTCGGACACGGAGCCGGACGCACCGTGAGACGCAACTGTCGAATCGATACGAGCGTGGCGCAGAATAGGCCCGTGCACTCCCCGCCGACCGTCGCGCCACCCGCCGCGACGACCGGGTCCCGCCGCCCGATGATCCGCCTCGACCGGGCCGGCATGGTGGTGCTCATCGGCTCGTTCACCCTGCTGCCGGCGGTGGCCAGCGACATGTACCTGCCGTCGCTGCCGGAGATCGCGACCGACCTGTCGACCTCCGCCGCCGGGGCGCAGTTCACGATCACCGGGATGGTGCTGGGCGGCGCGGTCGGCACGCTCGTGGTCGGGCCGATCTCCGACCGCTACGGCAGGAGACGCCCCGCGCTCGTGGGCATCAGCGGCCACGTCGTCGCGTCGCTGCTGTGCATGGTCGCGCCGACCATCGGGATCCTCATCGGCCTGCGGCTCGTCCAGGGATTCATGGCCGCGGCCGCGACGGTCAGCGCGATCGCCGTGGTACGCGACCTGTACAACGGGGCCGAGGTCGCGCACTTCATGTCGCGGATCATGCTCGTGATCGGCGCCGCACCGCTGCTCGCGCCGAGCCTGGGTGCGGTGATCGCGGCCCACGGAGGCTGGCGCGCCGTGTTCGGCTGGCTCGCGCTGCTCGGCGCCGTGGTCCTCACCTTCGCCGCGCTCGCGCTGCCTGAGACCCTGCCCCCCGAGCGCCGGCGGCATCGCGGTGCGGGCTCGCTGTTCGGCGGCTACGCCGCCGTGCTGCGCGACGGACGGTTCCGGGCGCTCGCCGTGCTGCCCGGCATCACCCAGGCCGTCGTGATCAGCTACGTCGCGGCCTCACCGTTCGTGTTCCGCGAGGAGTTCGGCCTGTCGGCCCAGCAGTTCTCGCTCGTCTTCGCGACCGGTGGGATCTGCCTGGTGGCCAGCGCCCAGGTGAACGCGGCCGTCGTGCGACGGGTGGGCCCGGCCCGGCTGCTGCGTCTCGGTCTGCCGGCGCTCGCGCTGGGTGGCGCGGCGATGGTCGTCGTCTCGGTCACCGGGGTGGGCGGGGTGGGGGCACTCCTGGCGGCGATGTGGTGCACGTTCCTGGCGATCGGCTTCGTCCCGCCGAACGCCTCGGCCATCGCGCTGAGCCGGCACGGCGACCGGGCCGGCACGGCCGGGGCGACCATCGGGACCTTCCAGTCCGGCGTCGCCGGGTCGGTGAGCTCGCTGGTCGGGCTGCTCGGCGGTGGCGCCATCGCGATGTCCGGCGTGATCCTCGGCACCGCGGTGACGGGCGTGCTGATCCTCGCCGTCTTCACCCCCGCGTACCGGCGTGAGGGCTGGGTCGCACTCGGTGCCGACGGCTCGGCCGAGGCGACGGAGGTCGTCGGGGCGCTCTGACCCGGTGTGTCCCCGCCAACGGCGCGCCTGGTCCCGCCCTTGGCGGCGAACTGGGCGGCTGCCCGCACCCAGCCGGTTCCCGGCGCCCCACGCGGCGAAGAGCGACTCAGACACCGATTCGTGCGGGGCTGTCCACACTGCGGACGCCGAGCGCACCTCCGACGCCCTTTGCCGCGCCGGCCGCCGCCACAGCCCGGCTCCCACCACCGCCGACGGCGTCCGGCGAGCAGCCCACGCGGATCAGGTGGCCAGAGGTGCAGCGGTGACGGATGCGCTGCCCCACCCGTCCCATCCACCACTCCTGTCACATGAACCGCGCCGGCTGCTCACGGTTCGCCCACAGCTGCCGTGCGGGCAGTGTCGGTCAGGGATTCGGCGGCACGGCCGTGGCGCCGGCGTCGGCACCCCGGACCGCGTTGACGCGGAGCCGGTCGGACAGGGCGATGACCTCGTCGCGCAGGGCGTCCGGGGTGATCACCTCGAAGTCCCAGCCGAGCCCGGCCAGCATGCGGGCCATGCCGTCGAGGCGCTCGGCGCGCGTCTGGAGGAGCACACCGTCGGCGTGCTCGCTCAGCCGTCCCGCGCTCGGCGGCAGCCGCTCGCCCGCGTCCGCCAGGGTGGTCCGCAGCACGACGGAGACCTCGTGCGACCATCCGACCGCCGCGATGCCCGACACGACGTGCGTCCTGGCGTCGAAGTCGGCGGGCACGACGTAGGAGCCGTCGCCCTGCTCGACCGAGGCGATGCGGTCCAGGCGGAAGGTCCGCATGCCGTCACGGGCGTGGTCGTGTCCCGTGACGTACCACCGGCCGGAGTGGAAGACCAGGCCGTAGACGTCGAGCTCCCGCCGCGACTCCCGCCCGTCCCACGCGGTGTACGCGATCACAGCGGTGCGCCGCGCCTGCGCCGCGGAGGCGAGCCCGAGCAGCGTGGCGGCACCGGCAGGAGCCGCCACGCGCGCCGGGGTCGTGAACTGTGCGGTCGACAGCAGGCTGTCGAGCCGCCGGCCCAGGGCCTGGGGCAGCACCCGTGACACCTTCGCCAGCGCGCTGGCCGTGGCCGCGCGGTCGGTGGTGGCAAGCCCAGCGCGTTCCGCGGCCTGAAGGCCCAGGACGACGGCGACGGCCTCGTCGTCGGTGAGCATCAGCGGCGGCAGCTTGTAGCCCGGTGCGAGTCGGTAGCCGCCGTACCTGCCCCGCTGGGCCCGAACGGGGATGCCGAGGTCGGCGAGGTGCTCGGCGTAGCGGCGCACCGTGCGCTCGTCGACCCCGAGCCGAGCGGCGAGATCGCCGACCGTGTGCTGCCCGCCCGCCTGGAGCAGCTCCAGCAGCGCCAGCACGCGAGCGGTCGGGCGGGTCATGGCCCTCCTCGGCGCTGTCGGCGAAGACGTTCAGAGAGAGTTCAGGATACCGGGCGGAACCTGTCCACAATCCACCCTAGCGTCGTCGCCATGAACACTCCTACCTACGTCCTCGTCCCCGGTTTCTGGCTCGGTGCCTGGGTCTGGCGCCCCGTCGCAGACCTGCTCCGCGAGCGCGGCCACGTCGTGCACACCGTCGACCTCACAGGCATGGGCGAGCGCGCCGACCTCGCCTCGCCCGAGACCGACCTCACGACTCACATCGACGACGTCGTGCGCCTGCTCGAGGAGCGCGACCTGCACGACGTGGTCCTCGTCGGCCACAGCTACGGCGCCCTCGTGACGACCGGTGCCGCAGACCGGGTGCCCGAGCGCGTGGCGCGCCTGGTCTACATCGACGCGGGCCCCCTGCCCGACGGGATGGCGCAGGCCGACTTCGAGGGGCCCGATGCGCGCGTGGCCAACGAGGAGCTGGTCATGGCGCACGGTCAGGGGTGGCAGCTCCCGCCGCCGCCGTGGGCCGTGCTCGGGGCCGCCGTGCCCGAGGTCGACGAGGCCGCCGTCGCCGCTCTCGTCGAGGGCTCGCGGCCACAGCCCTGGCTCACCGCCGCCCAGCCGGTCGCGCTGACCGGCGCCTGGGAGCGGCTGCCGCGGACGGGGGTGCTGTGCAGCTTCAGCCTCGAGCAGCTGCAGCAGATGGCACCGCACGCGCCCGCGTTCGCGCACCTGGTCGACGGCGACTGGACCTACGTCGAGCTCCCGACGTGGCACTGGCCGATGGTGAGCCGGCCGGCGGAGCTCGCTGACGTGCTGGCGGCGGTCGGCCGCTAGGCGCTCGTGCCCGTGGCACCCGGCAGCGGCGCGACGCGCACCACCCGCGTCACGGGCTCGGGGCGGTCCGGGTGGGTTGCAGGGCCTCGTGGAGGAGGGCTCGGGCTCGCGCGTAGCGACTTCGTACCGTGGACGGCGGTAGGGCGAGCACGGTGGCGGCCTCGGCGAGGGTGAAGCCCTCCCAGTGCACGAGCTGCACGATCTCGGCGAGGTCCGGGTCGAGCCGTTCGATCGCGTCGCGGACCTCGACACCCCGATCCGCCGGCGCCCCCTGGGCCGGCGGACCGGTGGTCAGGGCGCGGAGCCGGCCGACCAGCCTGCTGCGTCGCACCTGGCCGCGCCGCGCGTTGGCCACGATCCCGCGCGCGATGCCGAACAGCCACATCCGTGCTTGGGCCGGGTCGGCCGGCAGGTCCCTGCCTCGGCGCCAGGCGACGAGCATCACCTCGGCGAGCGCGTCGGGTGCGTCGTCGCGCCCCACTCGTCGCTCGGCGAACGCGAGCAGGTCGTCGGCGTTGGTCTCCAGGGCGTCGGCCACCGGGTCGGCGAGGGGTGGAGCCGGGTCGTCGGTCACTGCTCATCTCCGGCGCAGTGCTCGTCGCCCTGGATCTGGAACCCGTCGACGGAGAGGCCTTGGCGTCCCATCTCCGTGGCGATGGCGCCATAGACCGCTTCGTTCACGGCGATGCGGTAGCGGATGTCGTTGTTCTCGTCCGTCGGCGGCAGCTCGCTCCCGTCGATGGAGGTGAGACGGACCTGCGCGTAGGCGGCGTCGAGGTCGACGACCGAGGCGAGGTCGATGCTCTGGATGTACTCCTCGGCGGCCGCCACCGTGTCGTGAGGGCCCGTGAACCCGCCGATGATCGCCTCGCACCGGGCCCCGCTCGGCGCCGTGAAGCTCAGCTGGCCAACAGCGTCGTCGGCCCACGGAACCTGCCAGTGCGCGTGCACCACCGCTGCCGCCGCGCCCGCGCCGGCCAGCACGAGGGCGCCGGCCCCCACGAAGGCCGCCGCCCGCGGCACGCGGCGGGGTCGACCCGGACCCCGCAGTGCCGTCGATCTGGTCGCCATCACCAGGTGGGCCAGCGCCTCGGACCGCTCGGCCGTCGGCCGGCTCACACCGGGTGCGGAGCCCGCGAGCAGCAGGTCGAGGTCGTCGCTGACCTCGGGGGTCGCATCGGTCGCGAACCCGTCCTGGTCGTCGGTGTTGCGCATCGTGGCCCTCCCTGGACCGAGTTCCCGGCCTACACCACCTACATGTCCGGCACGAGCCGAGATGACGACACCGCTGGCAGACGATCTCCGAGCCGGCCCCCGCAAGGACGGCCCCGCGCGTGCCGGCCATGGCGACTGCTCGTCCTCCGCGGTGGCTCAGCCGCCCGTGGGGACACCGCCGGCGAGGACGTCGGAGCGCCCGCGCCGCACTACGGTGGAGCCGACCGACCAAGGAGGCACCTCGTGGAGACGCGCAAGCCCGTCGACCCCACCTCGACCACGGCCTGGCAGGCGCTGGCCGCGCACCGGAAGGCGATGGACCCGGACCTGCGGGCCTGGTTCGCCGCCGACCCCGGACGGGCCGAGCGACTGACCCGCGCGGTGGGCGACCTGCACGTGGACCTGTCGAAGAACCTGGTCACCGACGAGACCCTCGACCTGCTGGTGGGCCTGGCCGAGGAGGTCGGCCTTGCCGAGCGGATCGGCGCCATGCTCGCCGGCGAGCACATCAACGTCACCGAGGACCGCGCCGTGCTGCACACCGCGCTGCGCCGGCCCGCCGGCGCCACCCCGCCCCTGGTGGTCGACGGGCAGGACGTGGACGGCGACGTCCAGGCGGTGCTCGACAAGGTCTACGCCTTCGCCGAGAAGGTGCGCTCCGGCGCGTGGACCGGAGTGACCGGCAAGCCCGTCGCGACCGTCGTCAACATCGGCATCGGCGGCTCGGACCTCGGTCCCGTGATGGCCTACGAGGCGCTCAGGCCCTACGTCCAGCCGGGCCTCGAGGTCCGGTTCGTGTCCAACATCGACCCCACCGACATGGCTGAGACGGTCGCCGACCTGGATCCCACGACGACGCTGTTCATCGTCGCGTCCAAGACGTTCACGACGCTCGAGACGCTCACCAACGCCCGGCTCGCGCGGGCCTGGCTGTGGCGCCGGCTGGTCGAGGTCGGTGCCATCGAGGACACCGACGACGCCCGCACCGAGGCGGTGGCCAAGCACTTCGTCGCGGTCTCCACCGCGCTGGACAAGGTCGCGGCCTTCGGGATCGACCCCTCCAACGCGTTCGGCTTCTGGGACTGGGTCGGTGGCCGGTACTCGATGGACTCCGCGATCGGCACGTCGCTCGCGGTGGCGATCGGCCCTGACGGCTTCGAGCAGCTGCTCGGCGGCTTCCACGCCGTCGACGAGCACCTGCGCCACACGCCTTTCGCGCGCAACGTGCCGGTGCTCATGGGCCTGCTCAATGTCTGGTACACGAACTTCTGGGACGCCCACACCCACGCGGTGCTGCCCTACGACCAGCACCTGCACCGCTTCCCGGCCTACCTGCAGCAGCTGACCATGGAGTCCAACGGCAAGTCGGTCCGCTGGGACGGGACGCCGGTGACCACGCAGACCGGCGAGGTGTTCTGGGGCGAGCCCGGCACCAACGGCCAGCACGCGTTCTACCAGCTCATCCACCAGGGGACCCGGCTGATCCCGGCGGACTTCATCGCGATGGCGCACCCGGCGCACCCGCTGATCGACGTCGACGCGCCCGGCCGGCCCGACGTGCACGAGCTGTTCCTGTCCAACTTCTTCGCCCAGACCAAGGCGCTCGCGTTCGGCAAGATGGCCGACGAGGTGCGCGCCGAGGGCACCGCTGAGGCGATCGTCCCGGCCCGGGTGTTCTCCGGGAACCGGCCGACGACGTCGATCATGGCCCCGACCCTCAGCCCGTCGGTGCTCGGCCAGCTGATCGCGCTGTACGAGCACATCACCTTCGTGCAGGGGATCGTCTGGGGGATCGACTCGTTCGACCAGTGGGGCGTGGAGCTGGGCAAGAAGCTCGCGCTCGAGATCGCCCCCGCCGTGGCGGGGGACCGGGACGCGCTCACCGCGCAGGACCCATCGACCCGGGGGCTGATCGGCTACTACCTGGAGCACCGTAGGGCCACGCCCGACGCCGACGACTGACGGAGGCCCGGCGACACCTGCCCGTCACACGGGCTGGCTAGGTTCGGCGCGTGAGGATCGTCTACCCCAGCACCGACGGGGGCTTCGCTGCCGCATTCGGGTCCGGCGAGCTGCGGGCAAGGCTCGAGGCGCTGGGCGAGCTGTGGATCGCCGACGACCTGCCCGACGACCACGAGCTCGTGCGCCGGGTGGCCGAGAGCGACGTGGTGCTGCTCACCACGCATCTGCCGGACGAGGCGCTGCGCGCGGCGGCCGGGCGGCTGCGCCTGGTGGCCTTCTCCGGGACCGGCGCCGCGTCCTACGTGTCCTTGCCCCTCGCGCGCGAGCTGGGCATCACCGTCACCAACGTCACGCACTACGGAGACCGCGCGGTCGCGGAGCTGGCGCTCGGCCTGATGCTGGCAGCAGCCCGGGACCTGCCGGCCGGGGATCGTGCGGTCCGGGCGGGCCGGTGGTCGGAGATCGGCCCGGGTCGGGAGCTGGCCGGGTCCACGCTCGCCGTGATCGGTTTCGGCGGGATCGGGCGCGCGGTCGCAGCGCTGGGCCACGCGATCGGGATGGACGTGCTCGTGCACGCGCGGTCGGTGGATGACGAGGTGCTGGGCGCGGTGGCGGGGCGGCTCGTGTCGCTGGACGAGGCGTTCGACCAGGCCGACGTGGTGAGCCTGCACCTGCCGCTGACCACCCAGACGAGAGGCTTGATCGGCCGCGACCTTCTGGACCGACTGTCACCAGGCGCAATCCTGGTGAACACCGCACGAGCCGAGCTGATCGCCCCCGGCGCCCTGGCCGCCCGCCTGGCCCGCGGGGACATCCGCGCTGCGCTCGACGTGTACGACCCGGAGCCCCCGGCCGTCGACGACCCGCTGCTCGCAGCACCAGGGACGGTGCTGAGCCCGCACGTGGGCTTCCGCACGCCCGGCGCCGTGGCTCGGATGGCCGAGGGGACCGTGGCGAGCGTCGAGGCCTTCGTGGCGGGCACGCCGGTCAACGTGGTCACCTGACGGGCCGTCCTACGCTGGTGCGATGAGCCCGGCCCGTGAGCTGCCCGAGAAGGTCCGGGTGGACGCCTGGATCTGGTCGGTGCGCCTGACCCCGACCCGAACGGCTGCGGCGACCGCGTGCCGTGGCGGGCACGTGAGGGTGAACGGGGACCGGGCCAAGCCGGCCACGCTCGTCGGTCCGGGGGACGAGGTGCGGGTCAGGCTGACCCGACCCGGCGCAGACCCCGTGGAGCGGGTGGTGGTGGTGCGCCGCGTCCTGGTGAAGCGGGTGTCCGCGACGCTCGCGGCCGAGGCCCTGGAGGACCGAACGCCCCCGCCCCTGCCCCGCACCGAGCGGCCGACGGCGGTCGCGGTGCGCGAGCGTGGTGCCGGCCGGCCCACCAAGCGGGAGCGGCGCGCCATCGAGCGGCTCCGGGGGCACTAGCGCCGGCTCCGGGGGACTGAGGGCCGGCTCCAAGGGAACTGAGGGCCGGCTCCTGGGCTTCGTCAGGAACGATCCTGTGGTCCCCGGAACCGCCGGTGACGGCCCGGAGGGCTGGGAACCGCGCTCAGGATCCGTCCTGACGAAACCCCCTCAGCGGCCTCGGCGGCGCGGTGAGACGCGCCGCCGACGAGGCTCGCGGGGCCGCCCAGCACGAACTCGGATCACTGTGATGGGTGCCTCGACAGGCAAGCGCGTCCGCTCTGCCCGACATTGCCCCCCGACATCCGTTCTCAGGGCGAGCGTATTCAATCGATATGTTGAGCAACTGATATGTTGAATACGTGTCCGACTCGCTGAGCGGCATCTTCCAGGCCCTGGCCGACCCGACCCGGCGCGCGATGCTCGAGCGCCTCGCGGGCTGCGACCTCACCGTCGGCGAGCTCGCCGAGCCGTTCGACATGACCGTCCAAGCGGTGTCCCGGCACCTGAAGGTGCTCGAGCGCGCGGGACTGGTGGTGCGGGGCCGGGACGCGCAGTGGCGCACCGCGGGGCTGGACCCACGACCGCTGCGAGAGGTCATGGGCTGGGCGGGTCGGTTCGAGCACTTCTGGGACCGGCATCCCGTCGCAGCCGCACGCGCGGCACGCTGACCCCGGATCCCCGGATCCCCGGATCCCCGGATCCCCGGATCCCCGGATCCCTGGATCCCCGGGCCGACGGACCCGGGTCACCCGGACGGGCCCGAGGCCGCACGGGCGCGTGAGGCCGGTGACCAGGCCTTATGCGAGGTCGCGCCGTCGGAAGGCCAGCGCCGAGACCGTGACCAGCAAGGTCGTCAGCACGGCGAGGTAGATGCCGCCGTGCGTCATCGTCAGGGTGTGCGTCGCGTAGTCGCAGGCGGTTCCCTGGGCGCTGACGGTGCACTGCGGGACGTAGTAGTCGGAGCTGCCGTTGACCCAGGCGCTGACGTTGGGCAGCACGAGCCACGGTGAGAGGCGGGGGACCGCGCTACCCAGGATGCCCTCGACCGCGATCGCCCAACCGAAAGCGAGCCCGAGCACCGCCAGGGTGTGGCGCAGCAGCAGCCCGAGCCCCGCTGCCGCCACGGCGAGAAGCACCGTCATGACGAGCAGGCGCCCGACGACGTCCGGGACCGGGCTGAAGCCGTCGGCCGTCAGCGTCGTGGGTGCACCCATGAGGGCGAAGATGGCGACGGCGCCCCCGACCGTCATCCCGAGGAGCGCGCCCGCCGGAAGGACGACACCGATGCCCGCCGCGCCGACCTTCGTCGCGAAGACGCGCCCGCGACGGGGCTCGTACGTCAACCAGGTGCTCAGGGAGCGGCTGGATGCCTCTGCGGCGGTGAACGTCGCGCCGGCGAGCAACGCGAGGAAGCCGAGGACGAACGTGAGGCCGGTGAGGGAGCCGGAGAGCTGCGCTCCGAGCGGCGGGGCGCTCGGCACGAACCACTCCTCCTGGGGCGGGCCCATCTGCTCGCACCCGTAGTCGAGGGTGGCGTCGCCGGACTGCTCACGATCCAGGGCCTGGGCGTCGAGGCACTGGGCGATCCGCTCGTCGCCGTGCTCCTCCCAGTTCGCGAGCTCGGCGGCATACGCCTGTTCCGCGGCCGCTCGTTGGTCGGCGCTGAGCGGTCGGGTGACCGAGTACGTGCCGTACAGCGCCAGCCCGACCGCCGCCAGGCCCACGAGGGCAGCCACCAGGAGCATCCGGCGGGCGTGGAACCTGCGGATCTCGGCGTCGAGGAGTCTCATCGGGCGCTCCCGTCGCCGTGCCCGGCAGGCGGCGCGGTGTCCTGGGCGCCGACCGCCGCCATCCCGGGGGCCGGTGGGGTCATCCCCGGCTGGGTCGGGAGTCCCTGGCCGCTGGTGAGCTCGAGGAACACCGACTCGAGCCCCGGGCGAACCGTCACGAGCTCGCGCAGCCAGATGCCTTGGGTTCCGAGCAGCCAGGTGATCCGCCCGGGGTCGCGCTCGCCCTCCACCAGCAACGCCTGTCCGTCGGCGCGGACGGCCAGGCCCGCGCCTGCCAGCACCTGCGCTGCCGCGTCGGGGTCGGGCACGGACACGCGCACCGCACCCACCCGGTCCCCGATCACGTCCGCGACCGTCCCGCTGGCCAGCAGCCGCCCACGGCCCACGATCGAGACCGTGTCGGCGACCTGCTCGACCTCGGCCAGGATGTGGCTGGAGACCAGGACCGTGCGGCCCTCGTCGGCCAGCCGGCGCATCGTGCCGCGGATCTCGTGGATCCCGGCCGGGTCCAGACCGTTGGTCGGCTCGTCGAAGATGAGCAGCTCGGGGTCCTTGAGCAGGGTGGCGGCGATGGCCAGCCGCTGCTTCATGCCCAGCGAGTACGTCTTGAACCGGTCACCGCCGCGGTCGAGCAGGCCGGTGGCCTCGAGCACCTCGTCCACCCGTACCTGCGGTGTGCCGATGGCCCGGGCGAGCAGGCTCAGGTTGCGCCGGCCGCTGAACGCCGGGAAGAACGCCGGGGACTCGACGATCGCGCCGACCCGACGGGTCACCTCCGGCAGGTCGCGCGGCACGGTGTGGTCGAACACCCGGATCCGGCCCGCGTCGGCGCGCACCAGACCGAGCAGCATCCGGATGGTCGTCGTCTTGCCCGAGCCGTTGGGGCCGAGGAAGCCGTGGACCCCGCCGCGGGGGACCCGCAGGTCGAGGCCGTCGACCGCCACCTGGCGGCCGTGTCTGGTCCGATACGACTTGTGCAGGTCGCGCGTCAGTACGGCGTAGTCGCTCACCGGTCTCCGATCCCCCTGGGCCCCGAGAGGCCATCGCCGCGACCCTATCGATCACCGTGGAGACGGGCCCGGGAGCGCGCCGGGCTGGCGCACAATGGGCGTGCACTCGCCGCAGCCACCGGCCCGGCCCGCCGTCCGTCGATCGCCCGAGGAGACACCACCGTGGACCCCGCCGCACACCCGCACATGAACGTCGAGTCCTTCAACCTGGACCACCGCGCGGTGGCGGCGCCGTACCTGCGGGTCGCCGACCGCAAGGTGCTGCCGGGCGGGGACGTGCTCACCAAGGTCGACGTGCGCTTCTGCCAGCCCAACGTCGAGCACCTCGAGATGCCCGTGGTGCACTCCCTGGAGCATCTGGTGGCCGAGCACGTGCGCAACCACACCGACGCGGTCGTGGACTTCTCGCCGATGGGCTGCCAGACCGGGTTCTACCTGCTGCTGATCGGAGAGTGGGAGATGGCCGCGGTGTCCGACCTGCTCGCGGCGACCCTCACCGACGTGCTCGCGGCCACCGAGGTGCCCGCGGCGAACGAGGTGCAGTGCGGCTGGGGCGCGAACCACACCCTCGCCGGGGCGCAGACCGCCGCGCGGGAGTTCCTGGCGAGTCGCGACGAGTGGCTGAAGGTGATGGCGTGACCGAGGTGCTCGTCGTGGTCGCGATGGTGCCCGAGGCCGAGCCGCTGCGCGCCGCCGCCGACCACGTCGGTCCGACCCGGTCGGTGGGCCACGCCGAGCGCACCGTCCTGAGCCTCGCCGGCCGTCGGGTGCTGCTGCTGCGGACCGGGATCGGCGCGGTCAACGCCACGGCGGCGGTCGCCGTCGCGCTGCACGAGACGGGGCCGGTGCCGGTGATCAGCGCGGGCAGCGCGGGAGGGCTCGGCGCCCAGGTCCGGGTCGGCGACGTCGTCGTGGGTGAGCGGTACCGGTTCGGCGGGGCCGACGCCACGGCGTTCGGATACCAGCGCGGGCAGATCCCCGGGATGCCGGTCGACTTCGTCGGCGAGCCACACCTCGTCGAGGCGGCACGCGCGGTCACCCTCATCGACGGTGCGGTGCTCGTCGGCACGATGCTCTCCTCGGACGCCTTCGTCGACGCGCGAACGGTCGACGACGTCCGTGCCGACTTCCCCGACGCGCTGAGCACCGACATGGAGAGCACGGCGATCGCCCAGACCTGCCACCTGGCCGGAGCACCGTTCGTCTCGGTCCGCGGCATCTCCGACCTGTGCGGCCCGGTGGCCGGGGAGGACTTCCGCACCCACGTCGACGACGCCGCGGACCGTTCCGCCGCCGTGGTGACCTCGGTCCTCGCGGCCCTCTGACGTGCGTCGGTGGATCCCGCTGCTGGCGATCGTGCTCGCGGCGTGCTCGGGGCCCGGCGCGTCGACCGGGACGGGGACGCTCGAACCCCCGACCACTGAAGCCGCCCGCTCCGTCCCCGCGCCGACGCCCACCGGCTCGGCGACTCCGACGGTTCCTGCAGCGCCCACGAGCAGCGCGGGTGGCGCGGGCGGGACGATCGCGCTGCCTCCGGACCGCGCGAGGTTCGACTACCAGCTCGGGGGCGCCTACCCGCCGCCGGACGGGGTGACGGTGGTCGAGCGGGACAGCACTGAGCCGCCCGCGGCCGGGGCCTACGGGATCTGCTACGTCAACGCGTTCCAGACCCAGCCGGACGAGGGGGACTGGTGGCTCGCGAACCACCCGGACCTCGTGCTCCGGTCCGGTGGCGAGCCGGTGGTCGACCCGGGCTGGCCCGACGAGTACCTGCTGGACACGTCGAGCGACGCCGGGCGCGTCGCCCTCGCGGAGATCGTCGGGCGGACGATCCGGGACTGTGCCGGCACGGGCTACGACGCCGTGGAGCTGGACAACCTGGACTCCTACACCCGCTCGGGCGGGCGGCTCTCGGCCGACGGCGCGTTGGACCTGGCCGGACGTCTCGTCGCGATCGCGCACGAGGCGGGCCTGGCCGTGGCGCAGAAGAACGCCGCGGAGCTCAGTGCGCGGGCCCGTGACGTCGGCTTCGACCTGGCGATCGCCGAGGAGTGCCACCGGTGGGACGAGTGCGCGTCGTACACCGACGTGTACGGGCCGCACGTGCTCGACGTGGAGTACACCGACGACCTGCGTGGCAGCTGGGCCGACGTGTGCGCCGACCCGCAGACCCCGGCGTCCGTGGTGCTGCGTGACCGCGAGCTGGTTGCGCCCGGCGACCCGGACTACGCGTACGGGCACTGCTGACGGGCTCTGCCAACTGGCACTGCTGACCGGCGCTGTCGACCGGCACTCGCGACTGGCACTGCTCACGGGCGCCGCTCACGGTTCGATGTCGAACACCACCGCGCCGAAGGGTTGTGCGTCGCTGACCTCGACATGCGTGACACTCGCGTGCCGCGGCCCCTCGTGCGCCCAGGCCACCACGAGCTCCACGGCTTCCGGGTCGCCCTCCAGGTGCGCCTCGACGGCCCCGTCACTGCGGTTGCGGACCCAACCCGCGACCCCGGCCCGGCGGGCGGCGCCGGCCATCGACCAGCGGAAGCCGACCCCCTGGACCAGGCCGTGCACCACCACCCGTCGCGCGATCACCGCACCAGTGTGCCGCGGGACGGCGCTACGCGGTCGACCCACGGGAATATGCGAGACTCCTGTCGGCGATATACCCATGGGGGTATCTATCTAGGAGGAGCAATGGCTCAGAACGAAGGCACCACCGACCGGATTGTGCGCGTGGTCGTCGGGGTTGCGGCCCTGGCCGGCGGCTTCGTCGTCGGCATCTCCACGGGCGGTGGCATCGCGCTCGCCGCGGTCGGGGCGATCGCCCTGGTCACCGGCGCGACGGGCTTCTGCCCGCTGTACCGGCTGTTCGGCCTGAGCACGCGCCCGGCGTCGAAGGCGGACACCGGGGCCTGAGCGCGGCTCAGGCGCGGGCGTTGGCCTCGACCAGGCCGGCGAGCTGCTGGTACCGGGCGTAGCGGTCCGCGAAGTGGGAGGCGCGCGCCTCGTCCGGGGCGAAGGTGGACTGTCGCGAGTTGAGCACCTGCGCCCCGGTGGCGAGGCTGTCGAACACCCCGACACCGGCACCGGCGATCACCGCCGCGCCCAGCGCCCCGAGCTCCTCGACCGGTGAGACCTCGACCGGTCGCATGCACACGTCGGCGAACCGCTGGGCCCACGTGGCACTCTTGGCCGCGCCTCCGGACAACCTGAGCGGGAGCTCGGCGGCATCCCCGGCGATCCGGTCGATGTGGCGGCGGTGCTCCATGCAGATGCCCTCGACCACCGCGGACATCAGGTGGTCGGAGTCGTGCCATGACGCAAGGTCCAGCCACGCGCCGCGCGCGCTCGGCTCGTCGCGGCTGCCGTCCAGGTAGGGCACGAACACCGGATCCGTGCCGGCCGGCTCGCGCAGCGCCACGCGCCGCAGCACCAGCTCGAAGACGTCGCTGCTCGCGGCCCGGGCCTCATCGCGGACCGCGTGCATGACGTGGTTCACCGCCCAGGCGAGGGCGCTCGCCGAGGTGGCGCTGGCGTCGATGAGCAGGGCCTGGCCCGGCGAGGCGGTGCGGCACGCGGCGAGCGGGGCATCAGCTCCGAGGCGGCCTTCGGGGACCATCTCGGCCGGGTCGACCATGAGCTGGTTCACGCTCCACGTCCCGGCAGCGACGCAGAGCCGGCTGCCGTCGAGAACACCGGAGCCCAGGTGCAGGGCGACGTTGTCCACGGCACCGCCGACCACGGGGGTGCCGCGGGGGATCCCGGTGACCTCAGCGGCCTCGCGGCTCACCTCGCCGGCGATCTCCGTCGACGGCCGCGGGTCGGGGAGCAGCCCCCGGCGAGCCGTGATGCCCAGGGCCTCGAACGTCTCGTCGCACCACCGTCCGTGGGCGTTGTCGTAGAGGCCGTTGCAGCTCTGGTCGGTCAGCTCCGTACCCACCCGCCCCACCAGCTGGAGGCGGATGAAGTCCTTGCACATCAACGCGTGCGCGGCGTCGTCGAGCGCACCGGGCTCGTTGCGGTCGAACCACGCCAGCACGGGGCCTGGTTGGCCCGGCCAGACCCGGTTCCAGGTCAGCGGCGCGAGCGCTCGGTCCACGCCGTCGCGCACCGCGTCCTTGACGATGCCCGATGCGCGGGTGTCGGAGGCCATCACGGCGGGCCTCGTGGGTCGGCCGTACCGGTCGACCAGGTACAGGCCGTTGCCGTGCCCCGTGACGCCGACCGCGGCGATCCGGGGGTGCGGCCGCGAGGAGAGCAGCTCGTGCACGACCTCGGCGACCGCCTCCCAGATGCGATGGGGGTCGCGTTCGTTGTGGCCCGGGAAGGGGTGCCGGACTGCCACCTCGCGACCCCTGCTCGATGCGCTTCCCTCGGCGAGGTCGAACAGGGTGGCCTTGACCACCGTCCCGCCGACGTCGATGCCGAGGATCCCCGTCATGGCGCGATGACCTCGCGGTGGTGCACGGCACGGGTGAGCGCCGCGGCCACGTCGGCGAGGTCGTCGCGTTGCCAGACGTTGCGCCCGTAGATCACGCCGACCGCGCCGGCCTCGAGCGCGTCGTCGGTGAACTGGATCACCTCGGTCAGGCCGACCCGCGGTCCACCCAGGACGAAGACCGGCACCGGGCAGGCCCGGACGACGTCGCGCATCGCGTCGACGGAGCCGACGTACTCGGTCTTGATCGCGTCAGCGCCGAGCTCGGCGGCGATCCGTGCCGCCTCTGCGACGGCGGTCGGGTCGCGTGGGTCGTCCGCCGCCGCTCCCCACGGCACCGCCTCCACGATCAGCGGCACCCCGATCCGACGCGCGCGCTCTGCGACCGCGCCGATGGCGGCGACGTTGTCGGCCCAGGCGCGCTTGTCGCGATACCCCAGAGTGTGGAACATCACCACGGCGTCCGCGCCGAGCGCGGCGGCCTCCTCGACCGACGCGATGAGCCGGAACTGCTCCCCGGCGCCGCGGTCGGCGGAGCCGAGGAACGGGAAGTCGAGGCGGCAGACGATGGCCGGTGCGCCGCGGTAGGCGAGCAGCCCGCCGTGCTGCTTGATGAGGCCAGGACTCAACAGGATCGCGTCGACGCCCTGCTCGGCGATCCGGGTGATCGCCGCGCTGGAGTCCTCGGCGTACGACTCGGGCCCCATCGCGAGCGTGCGGTCGAACGCGACCATGAACGAGCGCCCCGAGGTGCGATCGAGCAAGCGGCCGAGGCGAACTGCTGAACCGGGCATGAGGGTCCTCCTGGGTGACGGTGATCAGGTGGTGCGGGTGAGCAGGGCCTCGGCGGTGCCCTCATCGGTGACGAGCACGTCGAGGTAGCGCCCACGCAGCGCACCGGCGATCGCATCGGTCTTCTCCACGCCGCCCGCGACCCCGATGACGTTGGGCAGCGCACGGAGCTCGTCGAGGGTGATCCCGATCCGGCGGCCGGAGCTCTCGGCCGGCACGACGGCGCCGGATCGGTCGAACCACTCGCCGAGCATGTCTCCCACACCACCGGCCGCGCGCAGCGCGACCACCTCCTCGGCGGTGTACAGCCCGGCCCTCACTGCGCTCGCAGTGCCGACGTCCGCCGACCCGATGCCGGTGAGCGTTGCCACCGCCTGGCTCGCGAGGGCGAGCACGGAGCGAACCGACGCGTCCTCGCGCAACGCTTCGGCGATCGCCGCAGACGATGCGAGCAGCGGCGCCGGGATGGCCCTGAGGTGCTCGTTCACGCCGTTCGTGTTGCGCGCCGTGACCTCTCGCGTGTAGACGTCGATGCCCCCGGCGACCGAGGCGATGGTCACGCCGTCGAGCGCGTAGCGGGACAGCGCGAACAGCACACGCAGGACGGTGTCGCCCCAGCCGACGCCGATCACGGCCCCGGGCCTCAGGAACCGCCCCAGGTATTCCGCGGCCGCGGCCGCCACGCGGCCGTTGACCTGGTCCGGGCTGCCGGTGGCAAGGATCCTGGGCACCACCACGGCGTCGAGGAGCCCGAAGCCGTCCCGCAGCCGCGTGCTGAGCTCGAGGGCGGAGAGGTGGTCCGCACTGATCTCGAAGCGGACGATCCCCTCCTCGCGGGCGATGTCGAGGAGGCGCCCCACCGTCGCCCGCGAGACGAAGAGACGCTCGGCGATCTCGGCCTGGGTGAGGTTGTCCTTGTAGTACAGCCAGGCTGCACGGACCACCGTCGTGTAGCGGTCCTGATCGCTCGGCTGGTCGAGCGTGCCCCTGCTGCTGGCCACCGTCTGCCTTTCGCTCGGTGGTGCCCGTGCCGCCCTCCCGCCGGGGGAGGGCGGCACGGCCGCCGTCAGAAGTCGAAGTCGTCGATGTTGTCGGCGGTGAACATCAGCGGCTTGTTGTACTGGACCTCGCCGCCCTCGAGCACGGTGTACTGACCGGCGTCCCCGGCGTCGATCACGGTGCCGGGGTCGGTCGTGATCTCACCGGTGACCAGCTGGTAGGCCGCGATGGTGGCGACGTAGCCGAGCTCGGCCGGGTCCCACAGCGCGAATGCCACGGAGTCACCGCTCTTGATGAAGTCGCGCACCGAGCTGGGCAGGGCGAACCCGGTCGCCCAGACCTGCCCCGCCTTGCCGGCGTTGATGATCGCCTGCTCGGCCGCGGGGGCCGAGACCGCCGAGGACGAGATGATGACCTTCAGGTCCGGGTGGGCCTGGATGAGGTCCAGCGCGAGCTGCTGGCTCTTGGTCGCGTCGTCGCCCGCGAACTGCACGGTGTCGACGTAGCTCAGCGACGAGTACGCCGGGTCGGTGTCGATGAGCTCCTTCATGATCTTCACGTGCGCCGTGTGGTTCGGGGCCGTCGGCGAGGCGGAGATGAACGCGACCAGGCCGCCGTCGGGCGAATTCAGCAGCGCGGCGTCGAGCATCGTCTTGGCGGCGAGCTCGTAGGAGAGCTGGTTGATGAACAGGTCACGGGCGTCAGCGGCGGCATCGGCGTCGTACGTGACGACCTTGATGCCCTTGCCCATGGCCTCCTTGAGTGCAGGAGCCACCGCATCGCCGTCGATCGCCGAGACCACGAGCGCGTCGGGGGACTGCGGGACCGCGTTGGTCAGGGTGGCGATCTGCTCGGTCGTCTCGGGCTTGTCCGACCCGATGTACTGGAAGTCGATCCCGAGCTCGCTGCCGGCCTTCTCGCCTCCGGCGCGGGCGACCTCGAAGTACGCGAGCCCGGTGAACTTCGGAGCCATGAAGATCTTGATGTCCGCCGGGTTCGGGGAGTCACCCCCGCTGCTCTCCGCCGAGCTGGATGAGCCGGAGTCGTCGCCCGGAGCAGTCGGAGCCGTGGTCGAGCAGGCCGCCAGGATCATGCCCGCGATCGCGATCACCGAGACACCCGCGAGCTTGCGCTGTCGTTGTGTCCTCACCTGCCATCACCCTTCCTTGTCGGGCTGCGTGCGCAGCGCCGTTGGTTCGTCCGACCGCCGTGTGGCGGTCAGTCCTGCGCGACGGCCGTCGGACTCAGCCGTCGACGTGATGTGGTCCAGGCGTGGCGGGCCAGGTGGACGACCCGCGGCGCGCCGATGCTCGCGATCAGGAGCGCCCCCACCACCAGCCGTTGGCTGGTGCCAGGCACGTTGGCCAGCTGCATCCCGGTCTGGATGGTGCCGAGCAGGATGGTGGCGAGCAGGACGCCCTCCGTCTTGCCGGTGCCGCCCTTGATCGAGACGCCGCCCAGCACGACGGCGGTGAGCACGAACAGGATCGCGCCGTCCGCGTTGTCGCCACGGGCCGACTGGTACTGGCTGACCCAGACCAGGCCGGCCAGGCCCGCCATCGCACCAGCCAGGGCATAGGCGCTGACCCGGATCCGCCGGACCGGCAGCGCTGCCATCCGGGCTGCGCCGGGGCTCGCGCCGATGGCGTAGCTGTACCGGCCGAACGCGGTGCGGCCCATGAGGACCCAGAACCCCGCCGCGACCACCAGAGCGAGGATCACCGAGGACGGCACGATGCCGACCCACGAGCTGCCGAGCAGCAGGTAGTCCGGCGTGATCCCCGTGACGCCGGCGTCCCCGGCGATCAGGTAGGCGATCCCGCGGTAGGCGCCGAGCGTGCCGAGGGTCACCGCGAGCGACGGGAGCCCGAAGTGCGCGACGAGCACGCCGTTCACCGCGCCGAGCACGGCGGTGGCGGCGAGGGTGATCGCCAGACCCACCAGCAGGGGGATGCCCGCGACCGACATCTTGGCCATCAGCACGGCGCCGACCGCGAGCGTCGAGGCGAGCGAGATGTCGATCTCGCCCTGGACCACGACGGGGAAGAGCCCGAACGCCATGAGGGCGAAGATCACGAAGAACTGTGCGGAGTTGAGCAGGTTGACCGCGTTGAGGAAGTACGGCGACAGCGTCGAGGACCACATCGCCGCGAGCACGATGAGCGCAACGAGCAAGAGCTCGGGTGCGTAGGCACGGATCGCGCGCCTCATGCCGCCACCCCCACGCTCCTGCGCCGCGTGGCCCGCAGCACGCGACGCTGGACCAGCGCGTCGACCGCGACGGCGGCGACGATCGCCAGGCCCTGGAACAGCAGGCGGTAGTACTCCTGGACACCGAGCAGCACCAGCCCGTTGTTGATCGTGGCGAGCACCACCGCGCCCAGCGCCGCGCCGTACACGCTGCCGGACCCGCCCCAGATGCTGACGCCGCCGATCACGACCGCCGCGAGCACCTGCATCTCGATGCCCGAGGCGAGCAGCGAGTTGATGTTGCCCACCTGCGCGCCGAGCAGCAGGCCGACGACGGCGGCGATGATCCCGGCGCCGATGTAGCCGGTCACGACGATGCGGGTGGACGACAGCCCGTAGTAGTAGGCGGCGCGTGGGTTGGAGCCGTACGCGTAGAGCTCGCGCCCCCACGGCATGCCGCGCAGCATCACGCCTACCGCGATCACCAGCACGACGGCGATCCACACGTAGCTCGAGAGCCCGAGCACGCGCGCCGCGGCGAGGCTCCGGGTCCACGGCGGCAGCTCGCCGACCGTGACCTCCTTGGCGTTGGCGTAGAACGAGACGAAGCCGCGGTACACGGACAGCGTGCCGAGCGTCGCCACGATCGACGGGATCTGCAACGTCGTGACCAGGAACCCGTTCACGGCGCCCAGGACCAGGCCGATCAGCACGGCGATCAGCACCACCCACGGCCCCAGCGCAGGCATGGTGCCGGTGAGGTCGAACACGACGTAGGCGGTCGCTCCCATGATCGACCCGACCGACAGGTCGAGGTTCCCGGTCAGGACCACGAGCGTCTGGCCCGCCGCGGCCATCGCGAGGATCGCTGCGGTGAACAGGACGCTCTGCAGGTTGTCCCAGGACGCGAAGCGCGGCCGGGCCAGCGTGAAGACCGCCATGAGCAGGAGCTGGAAGACGATCACGCCGATGAACCGCACGCGCAGTGCCGCGCCCCCGCCGGCGAGGCCGAACCGGGCGACGACCCCGCTCGCCGCGCTCACCGCGCCGCCCCCGCCGTCGCGTGGGTGAGGATCCGCTCCGACGTCGCCTCGGCGATCGGCAGGTCGGCGACCAGCCGCCCTCTGGCGATGACCAGCACGCGATCACTGACCGCGAGCACCTCGGGCAGGTCGGAGGAGACCATCAGGATCGCCATCCGGCGGACCCGGGCGAGCTCGCGCATCATGTCGTGGACCTGGGCCTTGGTGCCGACATCGATGCCGTGGGTCGGCTCGTCGAGCAGCAGCACGCGCGGCTCGGTGGCGAGCCACCGGGCGAGCGCGACCTTCTGACGGTTGCCACCCGACAGGGAGCTCACCAGGTCGTCTATCTCGCCCTTGATGCTCAGCGCGGTGCGCTCACGGGCGGCCAGCTCGCGCTCCTTGCGCCGGAGCATGAAGCCTGCGCGCGAGAGCGAGCGGATGCTGGGCAGCGCGATGTTCGACGCGATCGTCATCGAGGCGATGACGCCCTCGGCGTCGCGATCCTCCGGGAGGTAGGCCACGCCGCGCTCGACCATCGCCGCCGGGCCGCGCGGGACCACCGGCTCGCCGTCGATCCGCACCTCGCCGGACAGGTGAGGGCTCAGGCCGAACACCGCCTGCGCGATCTCCGAGCGACCGGCCCCGACCAGGCCGGCGACGCCGACGATCTCGCCCTCGGCGACGGAGAACGTCACGTCCTCGAACACCCCAGGGTCCGTGAGGTTCTCGACCTCGAGTCGTGGCGGACCGAGCGGCTCGGTGCGGGCCACCTGCTCGAGCACCACCGATCGACCGACCATCAGGCGGATCATCTCGGCGTCGTCCAGCTCGGCGGCAGGGGCGGTGCGCACGTGCTCGCCGTCTCGCAGCACGGTGATCGAGTCGGCCAGCTCGCGGATCTCCTCCATCCGGTGCGAGATCCAGATGACCGTGGTGCCCTCGGCGCGGAGCCGCTCGACGACGTCGTACAGCTTGGAGGCCTCACCGGGGGTCAGGGCGCTGGTCGGCTCGTCCAGGATCAGTAGCTGGAGGTCCTCGTCGACCGCGCGCGCGATCTCGACGAACTGGGTCTCCGCCACCGTGAGGCCGGCCACGAGCTGCTCCGGGTCGAGCGGGAAGCCGAGGTCCTCGAGTCGGGCGCGGGCCTGCGCGACCATCGTGGTCCGGTCGAGGAACGGGCCGGAGGTGGGGTACCGGCCCGTCGCGATGTTCTCGGCGACCGACAGGTGGGGGAACAGGTTGGGGTCCTGGTAGACGGCGGCCACCCCGGCGGCGCGCGCCTGGAGCGGGTTGCGGAAGTGCACGGGCCGACCGTTGAGCACCACCTCGCCGCCGTCGGGCTCGAGCAGTCCGGTGATCACGCCGACGAGGGTCGACTTGCCCGCGCCGTTCTCGCCGACGAGTGCGTGCACCTCGCCCGGTGCGAGGTCGAAGCTGACGTCGTGCAGAGCCCGTACGGCCTCGAAGTGCTTCGAGACCCGTGAGATCCGCAAGCGCGGAGGACGTGGGTCACCAGTCACGTCTGGACCTCCCATGAGCCTCGTCTCTGAGCTCTCGACGCGAACCTAGGTCGATCCATCGAGCGCTCACAAGGATTTGCTCAGACATTGAGCGTCTGCTCACACGGGATGCCGGACCCCGCGTCGTCGGCGTCCGAGGAGTGGCGGGGACGTGCCCTGGTGAGGGCGCGGCCCTACCCTCCACGCCATGACGACACTCGACGACCACCCCGGCGTCTCTCGCGTCCGCTCCGCCCTCGCCGCTGCCGGTGCGACCGGTGAGGTCGTGGTGCTCGACGAGCACGCGCGGACTGCGGCCGCCGCCGCCGACCAGCTGGGCGTGACCGTCGCCCAGATCGCCAACTCGCTGGTGTTCGCCGTCCCCGACGGTGACGGCGGGCGCGACGCGGTGCTGGTGATGACCTCCGGCGCCCACCGGGTCGACACCGGGGTCGTCGCCGCACACCTCGGGGTCGAGCGGCTGGAGCGCGCCGACGCGGACCTGGTGCGCGAGCGCACCGGCTTCGCGATCGGCGGGGTCGCTCCGGTGGGTCACGCCACGGCGCTGACCACTCTCGTGGACGTCGCGCTGGCCGAGCACGAGCAGGTGTGGGCCGCCGCGGGGCACCCGCGCACCGTGTTCCCGACGACCTTCGACGAGCTGGTCCGGATCACCGGCGGCCGGCCGGTGGCTGTCGCCTGACCCCTCAGGCCGAGCCCATCCGCGACCAGGCGAGCGCGACGGCGGCCACCAGGAGGGCCGCGCCGACGCCCGTCGTCACCCGCCGTAGCGCTTCTGGTGACCGCGTGTCCCCGGCCGCCGACGCGACACTCGCCCACCCGCGCCACCCGGGAGCCAGCAGTGCGGCCACGCCCAGCGCGGCGAGCACGGCGACCATCAGGACCCAGCCGCTCCAGCCGCCGTAGGCCCAGGTCACGACGGTCAGCACGAACGGCACGGCGACCAGCGCGAGAGCGCGCAGCGGGGGGAGGGGTCCGCCGGGCGGTGCGACCATGGGCCGAAGGCTAGCCGGGTCGGGTACGCGGCCGTCAGGAGCTGACGTCGGCGGTGGTGAACCGGGCCCACGCCGCCGCGGTGAACACCGCGACGTAGACGAGCGCAGACAGCACTCCGGGCCCCAGCGCCGTCAGGTCCAGCGGGTCGCGCAGCAGCTCGCCGTAGTCGTACCAGAAGTGCGTCGGCAGGTAGCGATGGATCGCCGACAGCTGCGAGAGCTGGTCGAGGATCTGGCTGACCACGGTGAGCCCCAGCACCGCGATGCCCGCCGCGATCGGCTGCTCGGTCAGGGTCGAGACGAAGAGCCCGATCGCGCCGAGCGCGGTCAGGCACAGCGTCATGTACAGGCACACCAGGGCGAGCCGGCCCAGACCGGCACCGAAGCCCAGCGTGGTGCCCGACAACGTCACGAAGCCGCCGCCACCGAACAGCGCGAGGCCTGCGACCGCGCCGACCACGGCGACCAGGGCGGTCGCGGCGAGCGTGAACACGCCGATCCCGCCGAGCTTGACGAGCACCAGACGGGTCCGGTCCACGGGCGTGGCCAGCAGGTACCGCAGGGTGCCGAGGTTGGCCTCGCCGGCCACCGCGTCGCCGGAGATCGCCGCGACCGCGATGGGCAGGAAGAACGGCATCTCCACCGTGAGTGCGGCGAGCCCGACGAACAGCCCGTTCTGGGTGATCTGGCCGAACAGGAAGGTGTCGCCACCGGAGGACCCGGACGCCTTGATGACCACCGCGATGAGGATCGGGACGGCGGCCAGGATCAGGCCGCCGATCCAGTTGCGGCGCCGCCCGAAGATCAGCCAGAGCTCGGAACGGAAGAACCGTCCGAACGCCCCACGGGCCCGGGTCGGTGCCACCACCTCAGCCGCTGACATCGAAGCCCTCCCCGGTGAGCGAGACGAACAGCTCCTCGAGGTCGGTCGCCGAGACCCGGAACCCGGACACCGGCACGTCGGCGTGGACGAGGGCGGCGACCAGGTCGGCCGGCGCCGCGGAGCCGAGCTCCGCGCTGGCTCCGGGCGGCTCGACCGACACGTCGGCCAGGCCCCGCGCGGCGAGCACCCGCGCCGCCGCGGCGGGCTCGGAGGTGGTCACGACCGCGCGCGGCGCACCCCGCGCGTGCAGCGCCTCGAGGGTGTCCTGGGCGACGAGCCGGCCGCGGTGCATGACCCCGACGTGCGTGCAGACCTGCTCGACCTCCGCCAGCAGGTGGCTGGACAGCACCACCGTGGTGCCGCCTCGAGCGAGCTCGACCAGGAGCCCGCGCACCTCTCGGGTGCCCTGCGGGTCCAGGCCGTTGGTGGGCTCGTCGAGCACCAGCAGCTCGCGCGGGCGCAGCAGCGCCGCGGCGATCCCGAGCCGCTGGCGCATCCCGAGCGAGTAGTGCCGGTACCGCTTGGCCGACGCGGCGGCCAGCCCGACCCGGTCCAAGGCCGTGTGGATCCGGTCCGACGCGGAGACCGCAGGGGCGGTGCGGTCCGCCGCATCGAGCCGCATGAGGTTGTCCCAGCCGGACAGGTACGGGTGGAACGCCGGGCCCTCCACCAGTGCGCCGACCCGGGGGAGGACCTCGGCCGCACCGTCCGGCATCGCGTGCCCGAGCAGGCTCGCGCCGCCCGCGGTGGGCCGCAGCAGGCCGAGCAGCATCCGGATCGTCGTGGTCTTGCCGGAGCCGTTGGGACCCAGGAATCCGTAGACCGACCCCTGGGGCACGGCGAGGTCGATCCCGTCGACGGCGAGCTGGCCTGACCGGAAGCGCTTGGTCAGGCCTTCGGTGACGACCGCGGCGGGTTGCGCGGCGTCGACCACCCCCGCGGTCACCGGGATGCCGCTGCGGCGGCCTCGAGGGTCTGCGCGTCGACGGCGCCGACCAGGACCCGGCCGTCATCTGTCAGGAGCGCGGACACCAGGTTGGAGGTCAGGAGCCGGCCCGAGCCCCAGGAGCCGGACACCTCGGGCAGGGCCGCGACGATGGCGCTCAGGTCGCCCGCGCCCGACGTGCCCGACGCCGGGGTGCCCGACGAGCCGGACGCGCCCGTCAGGGTCGCCAGGTCCGGGACGCCGGCCAGCACCAGGACGCTCGACCAGCCCTTCCCCACGACCTGCGGGGTGGGATCGTCGGCACCGGGCGCCGGGACGGAGGAGGACGCGCCGGCCTCACCGGCCGTCTTCTCCGTGACCGTCGCACCTGCAGGCGGCGTGAAGGCGAACACGCTCGGGTCGGGGGCGGTGAAGCTCACGTCGGTGAAGCCGACGGTCAGCGCGGGCCGCCCGGTGACCGTGGACGTCACGGTGACCCGGGTCGGGACCCGCTCGGCGGCGTCGATGGCGATCGTCACGGAGCCGACCAGGGTGCCGGCGTCCTTGGGGGTGAGGACCAGCTGGTAGGCCGGCCGGCCGGCGACCGTCACGTCCGGGCCGCTGGTCACGGTGGTGCTCGGTTCCAGGGCGGCCAGGACGGCCTTGCTGAGCTGGTCGGGGGTGAGCGAGGCGAGCGCGGCACGCGGGTCGGTGCCGGCCCACTGCTCGGCCTGCTTCGACGACTCGTCGCGGGTCGCGGTCTTGTCCGCGCCCACGAGGTGCGTGACGGTCCGGTCGGCCGAGGACCAGATCCAGACCTGCGTGCCGTCGGCGATCACGTCGGTCTCGCCGAGCGTGCCGTGCACCGCGACGCGCGCGCCGTCGTGCGAGGCCCAGACCCGCATCGTCGTGGTGCCGGACAGGATCGAGGTGAGGTCGGCAGCGTCGTGACCGGGCGCGCCGCCCGACTGCGCCACGCTCGGCAGCGACGGCAGCCCGAGGTCGGCCTCGACGCTGACGGTGCCCTGCACGGCGGAGGCTGTGGCGCCCTGCAGCTCGGTGAGCAGCTGCTGCGCTGTCAGCGCTGGCAGGTTGGTGCCGGCGGCGGCCACCGAAGGGGCCACCAGCGTGGCGGCGATCACTGCCGCGCCGATTCCGGCGGGCACGGTCCAACGCAGGGCTCCGCGGATCATGTGTCCATCCTCGCCCCGGCGCGGCGGCTCGTCGACCGCCGTCGGTGTGGGTCCGGTGAAGGTCAGGCGGGCGCGGCGACCTTGGCGGCGACCGCGAGCGCAGCGGCCTCGGCGTCCCCGTTCGCGCCCAGGTCCACGACCAGTCCCATCTTGGCGAGCATGTTCACCATCGGCGGCCCCATGTGCGAGGCGGCGACCGCCTGCGCGTGACGTTCGAGCAGGAATCGTGCGATCCGTGCGTGGTGGCTGCCGTGCGGGCCCTCGTCGTGCAGCACGTCCCAGCCCACCGCGTCCTCGGTCCAGTCCGCGATCGCGCCGTCGCGCACCGTGACCGTGGCCACGGTGGTCGCCTTGCCCCAGCTGTGGTCGACCTGGCGGCCCGTGGCCACGGGGATGCAGACGACGACGCTGCCGGGTTCGGCGGCCATGGATACCTCCTGGGGAGTGTGGGTGACGGCTCCCACTGTCTCACCACCGTCGGCACGTCGGTCGGGACGGGCCGCCACAGCCCTCCGGTGACGTCGGTGGGGGAGGCCCTCGCCCGCACCGTTACCTGATCGTGACCTTCCGATAGCCCAGAGCGTCTTGCCGACTTTGGGTGTTTGGTCCCATCATTGCAGTCAGACATCCGACATCAGACGTCAGGGAGGACGCCATGACGAAGATCGCGATGCTCCACACGAGCTTCGTGTTCGTGAACGTCGAGACCCAGATCACGGATCTGATCGGCGAGCTCATGCCGGAGGACGAGGTGATCCACTTCGTCGACTCCGACGTCCTGGCGACCGTGATGCGCGAGGGCGAGATCTCGCCCGACAGCGAGGCCCGGATGGTGCTGCTCGCCGAGGCCGCGGAGCACGCCGGAGCGGACGTGATCTTCTCCGCGTGCTCCTCGCTGGGGCCGGCCGTCGAGAGCGCGAAGTCCCACGTGAAGATCCCGATCGTCAAGATCGACGACGCCATGACGCGCAAGGCCGCGCTCACGGCGGACACGGTCGGCGTGCTCGCCACCGTGCCCACCACGCTGCCGCCGACCGCGGACCTCATCCGCGGCCACGCCCAGGAGGCCGGCCGGGAGGTCACGATCCTGACCCAGCTCGCCGAGGGCGCCTTCGAGGCCCTGATGAGCGGCGACAAGGACCGCCACGACGCACTCGTGCGCGCCGGCGCCCAGCAGCTCGTCGAGCGCGGCGTCGACCTCATCGTGCTCGCCCAGGCCTCGATGACCCGGCTGGCCGACTCGCTCGCCGAGCAGACCGGCCTCACCGTGCTGTCCAGCCCGCGGCTCGGCGTGGAGTACCTCGCCACCGTCGCCCACCCGGCCGCCGAGGTGCCCGCCCCGTGACCACCTCCACACCGCACGCGGTGGACGCCGCGGCCCTCCTCGACGCGCTGCCGGAGCCCCTGGTGGTCCCGGGCGCGCTCGAGCGGATCGCGGAGCACGCCCGCCGGACCGGAACCCGGACGGTCGCCCTGGACGACGACCCGACCGGCACGCAGACCCTGCGCGGCGTCCGGCTGGTCTCGCGATGGACCGACGACGACCTGCGGTGGGCGCTCGGCGCCGAGCCGGGCGTGAGCGTGGCACTGACGAACACCCGCAGCCTGTCCCGGCCGGACGCGACGACCCTGGTGCACGAGCTCGCGTGGTCGCTCGAGCGGCTCGCCACCGCCGAGGGGTGGCCACTGCGCCTGGTGGCCCGCGGGGACTCGACGTTGCGCGGCCACGTACCCCTGGAGACCGACGTGCTGGCCCAGGTCGCCGCGGCCCACGGGCGGCCCTACGACGCGGTGCTGTTCACGCCGGCGTACCTGGAAGCCGGCCGGATGACGGTCGGCGACGTGCAGTGGGTGGGCACGCCGGACGGCTGGATCATGGCGGGGGACTCGGAGTACGCCGCCGACGCGACCTTCGGCTACCGCAGCTCGGACCTGCGCGACTACCTCGACGAGAAGTCCGGCGGCCGGTGGCCCGCGCGGCGCGTGGCGAGCATCTCGCTGGAGACGATCCGCGCGGGCGGCCCCGACGCGGTGCTGGACCAGCTGCTCGCGGTGACCGGTGGCGCGCCCGTGGTGGTCAACGCCGCCTCGGTGCACGACCTCGAGGTCGTGGCGCTCGCGGTGATCGAGGCCGAGGACGCCGGCCGTCGGCTGCTGCACCGCCTCGCGCCCTCCCTGCTGCGGGTGCTCGCGGGACAGCCCGTGTGGCCGGCGCTGACCGACGCGCAGCTCACGCCGGCCCCCGGGCACGGCCTGGTCGTGGTCGGCTCGCACACCGCCAACACGACCCGCCAGCTCGCCCGGCTCGAGCAGCTGCCCGGACTGAGGTTCGTCGAGCTGGACGTCGCCGGCGTGCTCGCCTCGCCCGAGGCGGCGCGGGCCGAGGTGTCCCGCGCGGCTCGCGCCGCGATCGACGGCCTCGCGGCCGGCGACGTGGTGCTGCAGACCGGCCGGACCCTGGTCACCGCGACCGGCGGACGCACCAGCCTCGAGGTCGCCGGAGCCGTGTCGACGGCCGTGACCGACGTGGTCCGGGCCGTGCGCGCGGCGAGGCCCTTGGGCTTCGTCGTGGCCAAGGGCGGCATCACCTCCCACGACGTGGCCGTGCACGGCCTGGGCATCGCCCGTGCCGTGGTCGCGGGTCAGATCTTCGACGGCGTCGTGTCCGTGCTGACGACCGTCGAGGCCGACGTGCCATCGGGCATGCCCTACGTGGTCTTCCCGGGCAACGTCGGGAGCGAGGGCTCCCTGGCGTCGGTCGTCCGAAGGCTCAGGTCGACGAGTGCGGAAGGGGGTGCGTGAGCAGCCCGGAGCTCACCGGCTTGTCGTCTTGATCGCTCGAGGCAGAGCGAGATCCCCAACAACGAAGTTCGTGGACACAACGAAGGACAAGACATGAAGCGAATGCGCATCACCGTCGCAGCCACCCTGGCTGCCGCTGCCCTGGTCCTGGCCGGGTGCAGCTCGACCGGCTCGGACTCGGGTTCGACCGCCGACGGCGGCGGCTCGACGGCCGCGTCCGAGGGCTCCTACGTGTTCCTGCCGAAGTCCCTCAACAACCCCTACTGGGTGGACGCGCGCAAGGGCATGGAGGCCGAGGCGGAGAAGCAGGGCGTCACCGCCGAGTTCCTCGGGCCGGACTCCGACGACGCGGCCAAGCAGGTCGCGATCTTCGAGTCGATCCTGGCCAAGAACCCGCTCGGCATCGCGGTGTCGCCCAACGACCCGGCGAGCGTCAAGGACGTCATCTCCCGCGCGCGGGCCCAGGGGATCCCCGTGATCGCCTGGGACGGCCCCGTGCCGGACTCCGAGGTCCAGGGCTACATCGGCACCGACAACGTCGCCGCCGGTGAGACCGCAGGCAAGGCGCTCGCCGACGCGATCGGCGGCAAGGGCACCGTGGCCGTCGTCATCGGCAGCCTGAGCGCGACCAACCTCAAGCAGCGCCTCGACGGCCTCACCAAGGCGCTCGACGGCTACCCGGACATCGAGATCGTGGCGACCGAGGAGTCCGGCGAGTCGATGGCGGACGCGCAGACCATCGCCGAGACCATCCTCCAGGCGCACCCGGACCTGACGGCCTTCGTCGGGATCGGCGGCTCCGACCTGCCCGGCATCGCCGGCGCGCTCAAGTCGTCGAACACCTGCGGGACGGTCAAGGCCGTCGGGTTCGACGTCGTCGACCAGGGCATCGAGGCCATGCGTGGCGGCTGCGTGGACGCCCTGATCTCGCAGAAGCCCTTCGGGATGACCGCCCAGGCGCTCGACACGCTCATCAAGATGCATGACGGGTCCTGGGACCAGGCCGACGGGTTCGTCATCGACACCGGCGTCGTCGTCGTGACCCCCGACACCCTCGAGTCGTTCCTCGCCGAGGGCCCGCACTGATCACCGCGTCCGGCCCACCCCACGCGGGGTGGGCCGGACCGATCCGAATGGAGACGGCGATGTCTGCGGTGGCAGTCCGCATGCAAGGCATGTCGAAGAGGTTCCCCGGTGTGATCGCGCTGGACCACGTCGACCTCGAGGTGAGACGCGGCGAGGTGATGGCCCTGGTCGGGGAGAACGGCGCAGGCAAGTCGACCCTGCTGAAGATCCTGGCGGGGATGTACACCCCGGACGCCGGCGTCGTCGAGGTCGGCGGCGAGGTCGTCCAGCTCGGGAGCCCGCGGCTGTCCCAGGCGCACGGCATCGCCGTGATCCACCAGGAGCTCAACCTTGCCCCGCACCTATCGGTGGCCGAGAACATCTGGGTCGGGCGCGAGCCGCGGACCCGGCTGCGCACGGTGGACTTCGGCCGGATGCGGGCGGACAGCGTGGCGCTGCTGCGCGAGCTCGGCATCCGGCAGGACCCCGACGCGCTGGTGGGCTCGCTGAGCATCGCCCGCCAGCAGATGGTGGAGATCGCCAAGGCGCTGTCCGCCGACGCGGGCATCGTCGTGATGGACGAGCCGACCTCCTCGGTGACCGAGGACGAGGTCGACGTCCTGCTGGACATCGTGCGGCGCCTGCGGGACCGGGGCGTCGCCGTGATCTACGTCTCCCACCGGCTGCGGGAGATCTTCGACGTGGCCGACCGGATCACCGTGCTGCGCGACGGGCGCAACGTCGGTGAGGTCCTGCAGACGTCCGCGAGCTCGCCCGCCGAGGTGGTCAACCGGATGGTCGGTCGGGACATCGACCAGGTCTTCGGCCACCGCCTCGAGGCCGTGCCCGAGGAGCCCCCCGTGCTCGAGGTCAGGGGCCTGCGGTCCGGGCCACGGGTCAAGGACGTCAGCTTCGACGTGCGCGCCGGGGAGATCCTCGGGGTCGCGGGCCTGGTCGGCGCGGGCCGGAGCGAGTCGGCGCGAGCGGTGTTCGGGATGGAGCCGGTCGAGGCCGGCGAGATCCTCCTGGACGGCACGCCGGTGCACTGGCAGGGCCCGATGGAGGCGATCGCGGCGGGCGTCGCGCTGGTGCCCGAGGACCGCAAGGGCAGCGCACTCTTCCTCGACCTGCCGGTGAGCGTCAACATCGTGTCGGCCTGCCCGCAGCGGGTCTCCCGGGTCGGGTGGCTGAGCTCCGACCGTGAGCAGGGTCTGTCGCGCGAGTACGCCGAACGGCTCAACCTGCGCACCAATGCCCTGCGCCAACCGGTGCGCTCGCTGTCGGGTGGCAACCAGCAGAAGGCCGTCCTGGCCCGGTGGCTGGCCACCAACCCGCGGGTCCTGCTGCTCGACGAGCCCACGCGCGGGGTGGACATGGGGGCCAAGGAGGAGATCTACGGGCTGATGCGCACGATCGCGGCCACCGGGGTGGCGATCGTGATGATCTCCTCCGAGCTGAACGAGGTGCTGGGGATGAGCGACCGGGTCGTCGTCCTACGTGAGGGCCGGGTGGCAGGCGAGCTGTCCGGCGACGAGATGAGCGAACGCGCGGTCATGAGCTTGGCGACCGGCGTCCACGAGAGGGGTGTGGCGTGAAGAGCGCAACGCTGAGCGTGTCGCCGGCGGAGGACGTACCTCAGCGCCGGCTGCTTCGCAGGATCGTCGGTGCCAAGGAGTTCGGGCTCCTCATCGCCGTCGTCGTCCTGGTGGTGTTCCTGGCGATCCAGTCGCCCAACTTCCTCACCGCGGGCAACCTCACGGTGGTCTCGCGGCAGGTCGCCCTGGCGCTGTTCATCAGCACGGGGATGACCTTCGTGATCCTCGCGGGTCAGATCGACCTGTCGGTGGGTTCGGTGGTCGCGCTGGTCTCGGTGAGCACCGGCCTGCTGATGGTCGACGCCGGGCTGAACCCGGTCCTGGCCCTGCCCCTGGCGATCCTCGCCGGGGCGCTGGTCGGGCTGTTCAACGGGGCGGTGTTCGCCTTCACCAGGATCCCGTCGTTCGTGGTCACGCTGGGAAGCATGGCGATGGCCAGCGGTCTGGCACTGGGCCTGACCACCGGGTCGACGATCAGCGGCTTCCCGAGCGGCTTCCTGTTCCTCGGGCAGGGCGTGTGGCTGGGTGTCCCGGTGCCGGTCTGGCTCGCCGCCGTGGTCGCCCTGGTCGCCCACCTGGTGCTGACCAAGACGGTGTTCGGCCGGCACGTGTTCCTGATCGGGAGCAACACCGAGGCGGCAGTGCTCTCGGGCGTGCGCGTGCGCGCGGTGAAGATCTCGATCTTCGTGATCTCCTCCTCGCTCGCGGCGTTCGCCTCGGTGATCGAGACCGCGCGACTGAGCGTGGGTCGGCCTGACGCGGGCTCGGGCTACGAGCTGGTCGCGATCGGTGCGGTGGTGATCGGCGGGGCGAGCCTGTTCGGCGGCGAGGGGTCGATCCTCGGCACCGTGCTGGGCACGACGCTGCTCGGGCTGATCCTCAACGGCCTGATCATGCTGAACATCTCGGCGTACTGGCAGGAGATGTTCAGCGGGGCGATCATCGTCCTGGCCGTCGCGCTCAACATGCGCCGCCGGGGGGGACGTGCCGGCGGACGTGGCTGGGCGGGGGTCCTAGCGCGGATCCAGAAGAAGTCGTCGGTGTAGGATCCAGCGCGTTGTCGCCACCTTCTCAGGGGAGATCTAATGGCACGCCGTCCACTCGCCGAAGGTCTTGCGGAATCTCTACAAGAATCCATTGTCGACGGGGCATACCCGCCGGGTTCGCAGGTTCCGAACGAGAACGAGCTGTCCCGGGAGTTCGGGCTCAGCAGACCGACGGTGCGGGAGGCGATCAAGCTCCTGCAGATGAAGGGGCTCGTGCGGATCGTGGCCGGGCGTGGCACGTTCGTGTCGCCCATGACCGAATGGTCGTTGCTCGACCCGGTGCTGCTGGTGGCGCGTTCCAAGCTCGAGGCCGACAGCTCGACCTGGTCGCGACGGCTCCTCGAGGCGCGTCGGCTGGTGGAGGTCGGTTCCGCAGGGATCGCGGCCGAGCACCGCACCGACGAGCACCTGGCCGAGCTCGGTCGGCTCGTCACGACGATGGCCGAGGCGGCGGCGACGAACAACGTCGTGCAGTTCGTTGACGCCGACATACGTTTTCACAGCGTCATTCTGGAGGCGACGGGGAATTCATTCATCGTCGCATTGTTCAACCCGCTCGAGGAGGTGCTGCGGCTCACCAGGTACCAGACGTCCGCGCACAGCGACGTGAGAAAGCACGCGATGGTCCACCACGAGAACATCCTGCGCGCTCTCACGGCGGGCGACCCGGCCGGTTCCTCCGATGCCATGAGTCGCCACATCGCCCAGACCGAGTCGGACTTCGTGCAATTCGTCACCGACCCGGAGCAGTCATTGTTCGACTTCCGTGCGGACCCGCTCGACGCGGGTGAGCCGCCCGGCAGCAGTCAGTCCAGTCCGTAGCAGAGTTCGTTGAAGGAGACATGATGAGAGTCCTGGTCACCGGGTCCCGCGGCAAGGTCGGCAGTGCGGCGGTGCGCGCGCTGCTCGCGGCCGGTCACGACGTCACGGGCACCGACCTCGGTCGGCACGACTTCGACCGGATGCTCCCCGGGGAGCCCGACTACCAGCAGGCGGACCTCACCGACGCCGGCCAGGCGTTCGCGGTGGTGCGTGGCTTCGAGGCGGTGGTCCACGCCGGCGCGATCCCGGAGCCGACGCACAACCCGCCGCACGTCGTGTTCCAGAACAACATCACGGCGACCTTCAACGTGCTCGAGGCCTCGGTGCGCTGGGGCGTGAAGATCTTCGTCAACGTCTCCAGTGAGACCGTGCCCGGGTTCTTCTTCCCCGAGCGCCCTGACCTGCCGGACTACGCACCGGTGGACGAGGAGCACCCGATCCGGCCGCAGGACCCGTACGCCCTGTCCAAGGCCTTCGGTGAGCAGCTCTGCGACGCCGCGGTCCGCCGCAGCGACCTGCGCTGCGTGTCCCTGCGGCCCACCCACGTGCAGCACGCGGGCAACATCGAGCGCAACCTCGGCGCCCAGGTGCGCGACGCGGCGCACCTGAGCCCGAACCTGTGGAGCTACGTCATCGCCGACGACCTCGCCGATGCCATCGTGCTCGCGGTCGAGTCGGACCTGGCGGGCCACGAGGTCTTCTACATCGCCGCGCCCGACAACGTCGGCGGGCGGGACTTCGCGACGATCCTGCACCAGTACTACGGCGACAAGATCGAGCTGCGCGAGCTGGCGCGCCCGGACTCGTCGGGCATCAGCTCCGCGAAGGCCGAGCGCGTCCTGGGCTGGAAGGCGAAGCGCTCGTGGCGTGACTACCTGGACGAGGACGGGCACCTCATCCAGCAGCGCTGACCCGAGCTGCGGGGCGCGAGCTCCGTGCGAGGTGTGGCCCCGACCGCTTCCGGTGCGGTCGGGGCCACACCTGTCAGTCGAGGAACAGCGCGCGCAGCCTGCGGGTGGTGACCACCACGCCGATCGCGACCAGCGCGGCGTAGTACCCGACGTGCACCGCCGTCGCGCCGTCCAGCTCCCCGGTGGTGAGGCCGCGGATCAGCTCGACGCCGTGCCACAGGGGCAGGGCCTGGATCAGCCACTGGAGCGGCTCGGGGTACACGCTGAGCGGGAAGAACGTCGCGGAGAACAGGAACATCGGCAGCAGGACGAAGTTGATCCAGTCCATCTGCTGGAAGGTCGACATGTAGCTGGTGACCGCCATCCCCAGACTCGCGAACCCGAAGGCGATGAGCAGCACCGCCGGGAGGGTCAGGATCGCGGTCCACGACAGGTTCAGGCCCATCAGCTGCATCACGGTGAGGAACCCCGTCGCGTAGACCACCCCGCGCAGCAGCGCGTAGCCGATCTCCCCGAGCGCGACGTCCAACGGCCCGAGCGAGGTGGCCATCATCGCCTGGTACAGCTTGCCGAAGTGCATCTTGAAGAAGACGTTCCAGGTCGAGTCGTACACCGCGCCGTTCATCGCCGAGACGGCCAGCAGCGCCGGGGCGATGTACGCCGCGTAGGGGATCTCACGACCGGACGGCAGCGCGACGTCCCCGATGTAGGTGCCCAGCCCGACGCCCATCGCGAGCAGGAAGAAGACCGGCTCGAAGAACCCTGAGACCACCACCACCCAGGTGCTGGAACGGGCCGCGAGCAGCCCGCGGCCCAGGACGGCGCCCGCGTTGCCGGAGTACAGCGCGCGGACACCGCCGGTGCGGGTCGGCTCCGAGGTCGTCGTGGCGGTCATCCGTGCATCCGTCCGACGAAGACCCGGCGCGCGACGAACCATCCGCCCACCGTCAGCCCGAGGAGCACCGCGAGGTGCACGGCGACGGTCGTCCCGCTCATCGGCGCGCCGTAGGACACCGCCCGGCCCAGCTCGCTGGCGTGCCACAGCGGCGAGACCCAGCCGATCCAGTGCAGCCAGACCGGCAGGGTGCTCAGCGGGTAGAACGTGCCGGAGAACAGGAACATCGGGGTGAACACGAAGCGCTGCACGGCGGCGAACTGGCCGGCGTCGTCCCGCAGGCTCGCCGAGTAGGCCAGCAGCGGCAGCCCGAACGCGAGCCCGCCGAGCAGCCCGAGCAGCGGCAGCACGGCGACCGCCCAGGCGTTGCCGACCGCCCCGAACGCCCAGATCAGCAGGGCGTACGCGGTGGACACGAACACCATCCGGGCGCCGACGGCCAGCACCAGCCCCCCGACCACCTGCGCCGGCGCGATCGGCGAGGCGTTCATGCCCCAGAAGATCCGGCGCCACTTGAAGCCCGCCATCACCGTGTACGTGAACTCCTCGGTGGTGACCGAGATCGCGGCGGTGGCCAGCAGCGCCGGCGCCACGAACGTCACGTAGGGCACCGGGCCGTCGGGCCCGAAGCCCACGGGTACGTCGAGGAACGTCGCGAGCCCGAGGCCGAGACCCAGCAGGTAGAGCAGCGGCTGGCCGAGCCCGCCGATCACGATCGTCCAGCCGTACGAGCGCATCGCGCGCAGCTGGTGCTCGGCGACGTACAGCGCGCCGAACCGGCGCGGGCGGACCGCGCCGGCCATGGCGGCCCCGGTGGCCTCGTCGAGCGTCGTCATTCGATCAGGCTCCGTCCGGTCAGGCGGAGGAACACGTCCTCCAGGCTCGAGCGGCGCACCAGGCTCGTGGTCGGGTGCAGGCCGAGCCGGGCGACCTGCTCGAGCACCGCCTCGCCGTCTCCGGCGTAGACCAGGACGCGGTCGGGAAGGGTCTCGACCCGGTCGCCCAGGCCCTCGAGCCGCTCGGCGGCGGCCTCGTTGCGGCGCGAGCCGAACCGCAACTCGACCACCTCGCGCGAGGAGTGCTCGCGGATCAACGACGCCGGACTGCCCTCGGCCATGATCCGGCCCTCGTCGACCACGACCAGCCGGTCGCACAGCTGCTCGGCCTCGTCCATGTAGTGCGTGGTGAGCACCAGCGTCGTGCCGCGCTCCTTGAGCCGGAACAGCCGGTCCCACAGCACGTGCCGAGCCTGGGGGTCCAGGCCGGTGGTCGGCTCGTCGAGCATGAGCACGCGCGGGTTGTTCACCAGGGCGCGGGCGATGGTCAGGCGGCGCTTCATGCCGCCGGACAGGTCGTCGACCTTGGCCTTGGACTTCTCCTCGAGCTGGGCGAAGGCGAGCAGCTCGTCCGCGCGACGGCCGCACTCGGCCCGCGGGATGCCGAAGTAGCGTCCGTAGACGATGAGGTTGTCGCGGACCCGCAGCTCGGTGTCGAGGTTGTCCTCCTGCGGCACGACGCCGAGCTGGGAGCGGATCTCCGGCCCGTGCGTGTCCGGGTCCAGCCCGAGGACCTGGAGGTCGCCGGACGTGCGGGTGGACACCGCGCCGATCATCCGCATGGTGGTCGACTTGCCGGCGCCGTTGGGCCCGAGCAGGCCGAAGGACTCGCCGGGTGCGACCTCGAGGTCGATGCCGGCGACCGCGACGAGCTCGCCGTAGCGCTTGGTCAGGCCGGTGGCGGTGATGACGGGGACGGGCACGAGCCGGAACGTTACCGCCCGGTAGGGACAAGGAGCACCGGCTTTCACGGGCGACGTCCGGCCGGGTGACGGGTGCCCGTCCCGAGCGCGGCTTGGCTAGGGTGTCGCCGTGCTCCCCGTCACGTCATGCCCCCGTCCGGAGCCCCGTCCGTGATCGGTCACACCTCCGGCAGCGAGCCGCTCGTCCGCCTCCCGGACGGCACCGTCAAGCAGGTCTCGCCGCTCACCGGCACCGTCGTGTGGACCGTGCCCGGACGCGGTGGTCGGCCGCACGCCGTGCCCCGGCGCGACCGGCTCGAGGTCGACCCCGCCGAGCACGACCGGCTCTGCGCGTTCTGCTCGGCCCGTTACCTGGACACCCCGCCGGAGAAGTCCCGCCTCGTGCTCACCGAGGACGGGCCGAGCACCCTCGAGCACCTGCCGGCGACGCGGCTGGACGAGACGGTCGCCGAGCTGCGGCTGGTGCCCAACCTCTACGAGATCCTCTCGGTCGAGTACTGGCGGGCCAACCACGGCTACCAGCCCTCGCCGGAGCTGCTGACCCGGGCGACCGCCTACACCGCGGACCCGCTGGGCCGGGCGCACGTGCTCGACATGCTGGGCCGGCGCGCCGCGGCGACCGGGCTGTCCGGGGTGTGGGCCACCGAGCCCGAGGCCGAGCGGCTGGCCCAGGCGGTCGACCTGTTCGCCGGGTCGCACGACGTGGTCGTGGCCCGCCGCCACCTGGTGGACGGGGCCCGGTTCAGCGACCAGCTCGCGGGCTCGGGGAGCCTGACGCCCGAGGAGCACCTGCGCTACCTGCAGTTCACGGTCGAGGCGATGCGGGCGCAGTACGCCGCCCAGCCCTACGCGCGCTACGTGGCGGTGTTCCAGAACTGGCTGCGGGCCGCCGGCGCGTCCTTCGACCACCTGCACAAGCAGCTGGTCGCGATCGACGAGTTCGGGCCGCAGACCGAGCGCGAGCTCGCGCGCCTGGCCGCCGAGCCGGACGTGTACACCACCGCGATCCTCGACCACGCCGCCGCGCACCGGCTGGTGGTCGCGGAGAACGAGCATGCGATCGCCGTCGCCGGGGTGGGGCACCGCTACCCGGCGCTCGAGGTCTACTCGCGCAGCCGTCACCACCTGCCGTGGGACCACACGCCGGCCGAGCTGCGTGGGTTCTCCGACCTGCTGCACGCGCTGCACGCCGCGACCGGCGCGGACGTGCCCACCAACGAGGAGTGGCACTACCGGCCCCCCAGCGCCGCGCAGCCGATGCCGTGGCACGTGGTGCTCAAGTGGCGGGTCTCCACCCTCGCCGGGTTCGAGGGCGGCACCAAGATCAACGTCAACACGATCGACCCGTACACGCTGCGCGACCGGATGGTCGCCGAGCTCGCGGCGCTGCGCGCCGACGGCCGGGTCGCGGTGCACCCGATCGGCGACGAGTGCTCGCACGACCTCGGGGTGCTGCGCTACGCCGACTGACGGTGCGTGGCGGCGGAGTGTGGCGGCCTGCCTAGTCCCGCCGCTGCACCGCCGCCTGCGCGATGCGCTCGAGCACTGCCGGTGCGTGCCGCTCCACCTGCGCCAGCAGGGTTGAGCTCCAGGGCTCCTCGTCCGCGTAGGTGGACGTGAGGTAGAGGTCGCGCGCGTGGCGCAGGACCGGTCGATGGACCGGCGGAAGGCGTCGCAGTGCCCACGCGGCGGCGGACGCCTTGTCGAGGACCTCGCCGGTGGCGACGGTCGCCCAGATGCGGGCGAGGGTGAGCACGACGTTTCGCGTGTCACCGGCCAGGTCGTCCAGGAGCCCGGGGATCGCGTCCAGACTGGCCTGCACCACGTCGCCTACGGGCACAGGGTCGAGCAAGGCACTCGGTGGTGGGCCGCTGATCGTGCGCCCACGCGCCAGCAGCTGGGTGATCTCGATCGCCAGGTTGGTCGCGTACTGGGGTTGGGGCGGGCCGTTCGCGGCGATCTCCGCTCGGAGCCACTCTCCGTAGTGGAAGTCGCGCAGCGGCGGATAGCGCCACGGGCGCACCTGGGACTGGACCACCACGGTGAGCTCGACGGGCCGCGAGTCGTCGGCCGCGCCGCGGCCGGACAGTGGCAGCAGACCCTCCACGAGGGCGCTCCGCACGGCCGGGGCCAGGCCCCGGCGAGTGACCGCGAACACGTCGAGGTCACTCGCCGGCCTCAAGCCACCATCCGTCGCGGAGCCGTGCAGGTAGACGCCCAGCACCGCCGACCCGACGGTCTCCTCCACCATCCGTCGTACCGCCTCGACCTGCCACACCAGGCCAACGTCGCACCTCCATGGGCCGACCCGCACGGGCAATTGCGGCCGCGGATCGCCTGCGCCCTCGCGGCGACACCACCTGCGGGTCCGCGGCCGAGGTGGTGTCATGGTGGAGGGAGGGATCGGCATGCCTCGTCTCGGGCTGAGTGCCACGGTGCTGGACGCTCGCGACCCGGTCGCGCTCGCGGGCTTCTACCAGGCGTTGCTGGGCTGGGAGGTGGTCACCCAGGAGCCGACGTGGTGCACGCTGCGTGCCCCCGGCGGCGGCGCCGGGCTGTCCTTCCAGCTCGAGCCGCTGCACGAGGCGCCGACCTGGCCGGCCGAGCCGGAGGCCGGTCAGATGCAGCTGCACCTGGACATCGCCGTCGACGACCTGGCCGAGGGCGTCGCGCTCGCCGAGTCGCTCGGTGCCCGCCAGGCGGCGTGGCAGCCGCAGGACGACGTGCGCGTGATGCTCGACCCCGAGGGTCACCCGTTCTGCCTGTTCCCGCACGAGCCGGCGCGCTGAGCGCGGCGCTCCGCGGCGGGTCCGGCCCGGGGCGTGCGCCGTCGGCGGAAACGTCTCGACGCGTGTCGGTGGTGGGTCGCAGACTGGGCCGCGGTCCTGAGCGGAGGTGACGCCGGGATCCTCCCGACGACGTGCAAGGGGCACCTTCATGACCGAAGCCACCCGGCAGGCCACCACGGAGCCGGCGTCCGCGCCGCTCCCCGACGTGGCCGCCGCTCCCGCGACCATGAGCCGACGCGACCGGCTCGCCGTCGCGATCCTGCTGGCCAGCACGTTCGTCGTGATCCTCAACGAGACGATCATGGGCGTGGCCCTGCCCCGGCTCATGACCGACCTGGCGATCACCGCGGCGACCGCCCAGTGGGTCAGCGCGGCGTTCATGCTCACCATGGCCGTGGTGATCCCGGTCACCGGCTTCGTGCTCCAGCGGGTCACGACGCGCGCCGCCTTCGGGGCGGCGATGGGCCTGTTCTCGCTGGGCACGCTGATCAGCGCGCTCGCCCCGGGCTTCGAGGTGCTCGTGGCGGGCCGGGTGGTCCAGGCGTCGGGGACCGCGATCATGCTCCCGCTGCTGATGACCACCGTGATGACGGTGACCCCGCCGGCCTCGCGGGGCCGCACCATGGGCAACATCTCCGTGGTGATCTCGGTCGCCCCCGCGATCGGCCCGACGATCTCCGGCCTGGTCCTCGCCGTGCTGCCCTGGCGGGCGCTGTTCGCCCTCGTCCTGCCCATCGCCCTCGTCGCTCTCGGCGCGGGCCTGTGGCGGCTGCCCACGCTCAACGAGCCCCGTTACGCCCGGGTCGACGTGCTCTCCGTCGTGCTGTCGGCGCTCGCGTTCGGCGGCGTGGTCCTCGGCCTGAGCCGGTTCGGCGAGGTCGCGACGGGCGGCGCGCTCGGGGCCTGGCTGCCCCTGGGGGTCGGCCTGGTCGCCCTCTCGCTGTTCGTCGCTCGCCAGCTGTGGCTGCAGCGCGCGGACGCGGCGCTGCTGGACCTGCGCGTGTTCGCCTCACCGACCTACGCGGTGAGCGTCGGGCTGATGGGCCTGAGCATGCTCGCGCTCTTCGGCACGATCATCCTGCTGCCGATCTACACCCAGCGGGTGCTCGGGCTCGACGTGCTGGGCACGGGCCTCCTGATGCTCCCGGGCGGCCTGCTCATGGGCCTGCTCGCGCCCGGCGTCGGCCGGTTGTACGACCGGCTGGGGCCGCGGCCCCTGCTCGTGCCGGCCGCCGCCGTCGTCAGCCTGTCGCTGTGGGGCATGACCCTGTTCGGCGCGGGGACCGCGCCGTGGTTCGTGCTGGCCTGCCATGTGGTGCTGAGCATCGGGCTCGCGCTCACGTTCACGCCGCTGTTCACGGCGGCACTCGGCTCGGTGCCGCAGCCGCTGTACTCGCACGGCAGCGCGGTGGTCGGCACCGTGCAGCAGGTGGCGGGCGCCGCGGGCACTGCCCTGTTCGTCACCGTCCTCACCGCGACCGCCCTGTCGCAGCAGGCGGTGGGCGCCGGGGAGGTGGTCGCGACCGCCGCCGGGGTGCACGCGGCGTTCCTGGTCGGGGCTGTGCTCAGCCTGGCAGCGATCCCGACGGCGCTGGCAGTGCGAGCCGAGCCGTCCGGGAGCCCGGAGCGCGGCTGACCGGCGTTCCGTTGCCGTTCGGGCTCAGTCGGTGCTCGGCTCCGCCTCGGGTACCGGCTCCTCGTCGGGTACCGGCTCCGCCTCGGGTACCGGCTCCGCCTCGGGTACCGGCTCCTCGTCGGGTAGCGGCTCCGCCTCGGGTAGCGGCTCCGCCTCGGGCATCGGTTGCGTCGCGAGCTCCGGCTCGGCGCCACGGTCGAGCGCCGACCCCGCGAGCCGCGGTTCGACCGGGTCGGCGTCCTCGAGCGCCACGACGTCGCTCACCACGACCGTGACGTTGTCGTGCGCGTCGCGAGCCAAGGCGGCGGCCAACAGCCGCTCGGCGGCCTCGTCCGGGTCGGCGGCGTCGACCAGGACCTCGAGCACGCTCGGCTCGTCGACGTAGTCGGTCAGGCCGTCGGTGCACAGCAGCCAGCGGTCTCCCAGGGCCGCGTGCTGGTGGATCACCTGGAGCTGCGCGGCGTCCTCCGAGGTCCCGGCCAGCACCTGGGTCAGCAGGTTGCTCTGCGGGTGCTGCCACGCCTCGGCAGGATCCAGGACCCCGGTGTCGACGAGCAGCTGCACGTAGGAGTCGTCGTGGCTGATGCGGCTACCGATCCCGCCGCGCACCAGGTAGGCCCTGGAGTCTCCGATGTGTGCGACGCGGACCCCGTCCTGCGCGCAGAACACGCCGGTGACGGTGGTCGCGAGCCCGATGAGGCGCGGGTCGCGACCCGACTCGCCCGCGAGGGCGTCGTTGGCGGTCCTGAGGAGGGCGCGCAGGCCGGTCTCGTCGAGGTCGACGGCCGCGGTGCCGGCCAGGCCGTCGACCAGGACGCGGGTCACTACGCGTGAGGCGACGTCGCCGCCGGCATGACCGCCGACGCCGTCGGCGACCAGGGCGAAGTCCCGGGCGGCAGCCGCCGCGTCCTGGTTGGAGGTGCGGTGCGGGCCGGTGATCGACAGCAGGGCGCTGTGGAGGGCTGGTCTCATGCCGCGCCCCAGTGTTCCAGGATCGGGGCGTCGGCGTCCGCGTGGTCCTGCGGGCGGTGGCCGTACCCGGTCAAGACCGTGCGGCGCGCACCGGAGGCGCGCGGCGCGTCGCCCGCGCGCGGGGCCACGAGCTCCCCGGGCACGAAGACGGCGGTCACGGTGCCATCCTGCCGTGCCGCGGCGGGAGAGCCGCAACTGCCGGTCGGGCGACGGTCCGGGCTCCGGCCGCCCGACGGTCCCCGCCCCGGCTGCACACCCGCTCGCACGGCGGGTGCGCCACGGTTCCCTCCCAGGTAGCGCGAGGGTCCGCACGGCGGGTGCACCACGGATCCCTCCCAGGTCGCGCGAGCGCCCCACGGCGGGTGCACCACCTTCCACCCACCGTGCACATCCGTGCATTTGTGCTGACATGGCCGACTGAGCCCAAGGTCACGCTTCGACGCTCGCCGGTGCGCCTAGCGTGCGAGACGACACCGTTGTCGAGCTCCCGCTGGGGTGACCCGTGATCCGCGCGCACAACCCGGAGGACGCCGTTCGTGGCGTTCCGACCGACCGTCCCGACGCCTCCTCGCGCCGCCGGTGGCTCGCCGCCGCCCTCGGTGTCGGAGCTGCGCTGAGCCTCACCGCCTGTGCCTCGTCCGGGGCCGAGAGCGGCGAGATCCACGGTGGCGAGGCGAGCCTCGTCCTGCCTGATCTGTCCGACGTGACGACCCTCGGTGGTGCGTCCGGCACCGGCCTCCTGCTGGTCGGCCTGCTGGTCACGCTCCTCGGTCTGGGCTTCGGCGTGGTCGTGTTCACCCAGATGCGGACCCTGCCGGTGCACCGGTCGATGCGTGAGGTCAGCGAGCTGATCTACGCGACGTCGAAGGCGTACCTGATCCAGCAGGGCAAGTTCCTCATGGTGCTGTGGGCGTTCATCGCCACCGTGATCATCATCTACTACGGCTTCCTGGTCGGCTTCCCCTGGGGGCGGGTGGCCGTCGTCATCGCGTTCAGCCTGATCGGCATGGCCGGGTCGTACTCGGTCGCGTGGTTCGGCATCCGGGTCAACACCTACGCCAACTCGCGCACCTCGTTCGCGGCGCTCGGCGGCAAGCCGCTGCCGGTCCACCGGATCCCGATGAAGGCCGGGATGAGCGTCGGCATGGTGCTCATCAGCCTCGAGCTCTTCATGATGCTGATCATCCTGCTGTTCCTGCCGCGCGACCTGGCGGGCGCCTGCTTCATCGGCTTCGCGATCGGTGAGTCCCTCGGCGCGGCAGCCCTGCGGATCGCCGGCGGCATCTTCACCAAGATCGCCGACATCGGCTCGGACCTCATGAAGATCGCCTTCAAGATCAAGGAGGACGACGCCCGCAACCCCGGCGTCATCGCCGACTGCGTGGGCGACAACGCGGGCGACTCGGTGGGCCCGAGCGCCGACGGCTTCGAGACCTACGGCGTGACCGGTGTCGCGCTCATCACGTTCCTGCTGCTCGGCGTGGGCGACCCGAACGTCCAGGCCAGCCTGCTGGTGTGGATCTTCGTGGTGCGCGCGGTGATGCTCATCGCGTCGGTGGCGTCCTACCTCATCAACGACATGTGGGTGCGGGCGCGCTACGCCAACGCCGACAAGATGAACTTCGAGCACCCGCTGTCCACCCTGGTGTGGCTGACCTCCGTGATCAGCATCGTGGCGACCTACGCCACCACGTACTGGGTGATCGGCGGATTCGAGGACGGGCTGTGGTGGAAGCTCGCCACGATCATCTCCTGCGGCACGCTGGCCGGCGCCCTGATCCCCGAGCTGGTCAAGGTGTTCACGTCGACCACCAGCCGCCACGTGCGCGAGGTCGTCAAGAGCTCGCGTGAGGGCGGCGCCTCGCTCAACATCCTGTCCGGGCTGGTCGCGGGCAACTTCTCCGCCTACTGGCTGGGCATCACGATCGTCGGCCTGATGGGCGGCGCGTTCCTGATCTCCAACCTGGGCCTGGACGCGTTCATGCTGGCGCCGGCGGTGTTCGCGTTCGGCCTCGTCGCCTTCGGCTTCCTCGGCATGGGCCCGGTGACCATCGCGGTCGACTCCTACGGACCGGTCACCGACAACGCGCAGAGCGTCTACGAGCTGTCGCTGATCGAGGAGATCGAGAACGTCGACGACGAGATCAAGAAGGACTTCGGCTTCCAGGTCCAGTGGGACACCGCCAAGCGGATGCTCGAGGAGAACGACGGTGCGGGCAACACGTTCAAGGCCACGGCCAAGCCGGTGCTGATCGGCACGGCGGTGGTCGGTGCGACGACGATGATCTTCTCGATCATCATCAGCCTCACCAGCGGTCTGACCGAGGGCCTGTCGAACCTCTCGCTGCTGCACCCGCCGTTCCTGCTCGGCCTGATCACCGGCGGCGCGATGATCTACTGGTTCACCGGTGCCTCGATGCAGGCGGTGACCACGGGCTCCTACCGTGCGGTCGAGTTCATCAAGGACACCATCAAGCTCGACGGGGTCACCAAGGCCTCGACCGAGGACTCCAAGCGCGTCGTCCAGATCTGCACCCAGTACGCCCAGCAGGGCATGCTCAACATGTTCCTGGCGGTGTTCTTCGCGACCCTGGCCTTCGCGTTCGTCGAGCCGTACTTCTTCATCGGGTACCTGATCTCGATCGCGATCTTCGGGCTCTACCAGGCGATCTTCATGGCCAACGCCGGTGGCGCCTGGGACAACGCCAAGAAGATCGTCGAGGTCGACCTGCACGCCAAGGGCACGGCGCTGCACGACGCGACGATCGTCGGCGACACCGTCGGCGACCCGTACAAGGACACCTCGTCGGTCGCGCTGAACCCGGTCATCAAGTTCACGACGCTGTTCGGCCTGCTGGCCGTCGAGCTCGCCGTGAGCCTGACCACCGAGGGCAGCCACGTGCTGGTGTACGTGCTCGCCGCCCTGTTCTTCCTGGTGTCGACGTTCTTCGTGTACCGGTCGTTCTACGGCATGCGCATCAAGACCCAGATGGTCGGCGACGAGGCGCTCGCCGAGCCGTCGGGCTCGAACGGGCCGGGTGCCACCCAGCCCGATCTCGTCGACCAGGGAGCGGGTGAGTGACCGTGTCCGTCGCCATCAAGTACGCGGGCGCGTTCGTCGAGGACGGACGGGTCGGGGGCCACGACGCCGGTGCGACCCTGGTGCGACGCCTCATGAGGGTGTTCCCGGGCTCGAAGCTGGTGGGCGGCAGGGCCCGGCACGCCGAGGGGTTCGACGTCGTGCCGCTGGAGTACCTGGACCCGGCCGAGACCGTGGTCATCAACATGGACGTGGTCGACTCGATGGCCGTGTGGCGGACGCTCTCCGTGGGCGGGGGTCAGCCGCGGATCATGAACTTCGTGTGGTGGAACACCTCGCAGTTCACCAGCGAGGTGCAGCGTGCGTCGCTCGCGCTCTCGTGCGCGTTGTTCCCGACCTTCGCCAACTCCGAGCGGACCGCGACCGAGATCCGGGAGATCGTCTCCTCGCTCACGGTGCCGCAGCTGGCCGAGAAGGCGAAGATCGCCTGGGCGAACCTGGGCATCCGTCTGGAGCACGTGCAGGCGCGCGAGGAGCCGACCGTGCCGATCGTGCTGTACCCGGCGATCTACCTGTCCGACCGCAAGCAGCCCCAGCTGTTCCTCGACGTCGTCGAGCGGGTCCACAAGCGCACGCCGATCAACGTCGAGGCTCGGCTGCACGAGTCGCACCTGATCAGCGAGAAGGCCATGCGGCTGTCCCGCAAGGACTGGGCGTGGGTGGGGCCGCTGACCGCGACCCGCGAGGACTACTACCACCACCTCGCCCGGACCACGGCGTTCCTGGCCACGGCGGTGGACGAGTCATACGGCCTGGAGTACGTCGAGGCGCTGGTGGCCGGCGCGGTCGGGGTGTTCCCGGACCGGCCGTGGGCCAGGGCCCTGCTGCCGGACGGCTACCCGTTCCTGTACGGCGACGCCCGCGAGGCCGAGGACATGCTGTTCCGCGCGGTGACCGACACCGCCGCCTGCCGGGCCGAGCTGGACCGGGTGGCCGGCGGCAACTTCGTCGCCTGGCTGCGCCAGCGGCACGACGACTCGCAGTTCGAGAAGCAGATCGCGGACGCGGTCAAGAGCTGGTTCGGCGAGGGCTGAGCTCACAGCCGGGCTCACCACGGCCGCCCCGATCTGCGGACCGGGGCGGCCGTGCCGCGTCTGCCCACTCCCGCCGCGGCGGGGAGCCGGGCCCTAGGCCGGCGAGGCCGCGGCTCCCCGCTTCGCTCCCGGCGCCGGGCCCTAGGCCGGCGAGGCCGCGGCTCCCCGCTTCGCTCCCGGCGCCGGGTCAGGCGCCGGCGGTGGTGAGGTGCTCGAGCTCGGCGGGGGAGAGGACCAGCTCGAGGGAGGCCAGGAGCGGGGCCAGCTGCTCGGTCGACCTCGCGCTCGCGATGGGCGCCACCACCGTGGGGCGGCTGCGCAGCCACGCGAGTGCGACGCTCGCCGGCTGCACCCCGTGCGCCGCGGCCACCTCGTCGAGCGCGGCCAGGACGCGGCGGCCGCGGTCGTCGAGGTAGGCGGCCGCCTGGCCGGCGCGCGGGCTGTCCACGTCCGGGCCGCCGTCGCGGTACTTGCCGGTCAGGAAGCCCCGGGCCAGCGCGAAGTACGGCGTGACACCCAGGCCGTACCGCTCGGCACGGTCCCGCAGGCCGCCCTCGAACGCGCGCTCGACCAGGTTGTAGTGCGGCTGGAGCGCGACGGGACGGTGCAGGCCGTCCGCGTCGGCCGCCGCGATCCACTCGTCGATGCGCTCAGGGGAGTAGTTCGAGACGCCGATCCACCGCACCAGGCCGTCGTCCACCAGGGCGGAGAAGGCCCCGGCGGTCTCGGCGATCGGGGTGTCCGCGTCGTCGAAGTGGGCCCAGTACAGGTCGATCCGGTCGGTGCCGAGCCGGCCGAGGGACGCCTGCGCGGCGGCCCGGACGGTGCTCGGCGCCAGGCCGCGGAAGTCCGGGTGCTGGCTGACCTTGGTGGCCACCACGACGTCGTCGCGCCGGCCGCGCGCGGCGAGCCATCGGCCGATCACCGTCTCGCTCTCGCCGCCCGTGTGACCGGGCGCCCACGCGCTGTAGGCGTCCGCGGTGTCCACCATCGAGCCGCCGCCGGCCACGAAGGCGTCCAGCACCGCGAACGAGGCCGCCTCGTCCGCCGTCCAGCCGAACACGTTGCCGCCGAGCGCCAGGGGCGCGATGTCGAGGTCCGAGCTGCCGATCTGCACGTGCACTCCTCTCCGGGTCCTCCTCGGGAGCGTGCCTCGTCGGATGGCGCGCGCCGGGGGACTCCTCGCGCAACCGCTCCCGGGCCCGCCGCATTCCGGGCACCTCGGGGACGGACCAGGGTCGGTTCAGGGCATCCCCCGATGGCCGCGGCCGGCGGCCCGCTGAGAGCGTAGGGACGACCAAGGAGGAACGATGCGCAGAACTCTCGGGCTGGTGCTCGCCGCGGTGGCGGGGCTCGCCCTGACCGGATGTGCCGTGGTCACGGGGCCCACGGACTCCGAGGACCGCAAGGTCGGCGACATCCGGGCCGTGGAGCTGTCCACCAGCGGGGACCTCGTCGTGGTCCACGGCGACCGGCCCGCCCTGACCGTGACCGCCGCGAAGCCCGCGCTCCCGCGGTTGACCAGCGAGGTCACCGACGGCCGGCTGGTGCTGAGCAGCAACGGTGCGTTCGTCACGGGCTCGATCGCGTACCTGCTGGAGACCGACCACCTCGACGACGTGGTCATCAAGGGCTCTGGTGACGTGACCGGCAGCCGGGTGACCGCCGACGAGCTCAGCATCCTGGTCCAGGGCTCCGGCAACGTGAAGCTGGACGGCCTCGACGCACAGCGCGTCTCCGTACGGATCGAGGGCTCGGGCGACGTCACGCTCTCCGGCACGGCGGACGAGCTCGACGTCCGGGTCGCCGGTTCGGGCAACGTGCACACGTTCGACCTCGAGGTCGCCGCCGCGAAGGCGGAGGTGGCCGGCTCGGGGGACATCCAGACCAGCGTGACCGGCACCCTCGACGCGCGGATCGCGGGCAGCGGCAACGTGATCTACCGCGGTGACCCGCGGATCAGCTCGCAGGTGCTCGGCTCCGGCGACGTGCGCCAGGACTGACGCGCACGAGGGCCGGGTGGGGACGTCCCACCCGGCCCTCGTGTCGTGTGCGGTCAGTGCCGCGAGCGCCCCGAGCCCTGGATCGTCAGGGTCAGGTACTGGCCCTTCTGCACCACGGCCGGGTCGGCGACCGCCGTGTGGTTCTGGGCGTCGAGCAGGTACACGCCGCGGCCGAGGAACGGCGCCGGGATGATCCCCGAGGACTCCTCGTCGACCGTGTCGAAGACGGACCCGCCGGGCAGGAAGCGCTCCGGGTCGAAGTCGGCCACCCGCCGCACGGTGCCCGTGCGGATGTCGTACTGCCAGATCCCGGCGAGGTACTCGTTGCCGCCCGGGTCCTCCTGGATCAGCACGGAACCGCGGTCCACGGTGATGTTGTCCATCATCTTCGGGCCGCCGACCGCGTCGGCCGGACCCTCGAGCAGCAGCTCGACGGTGCCGCCGAGCTCGGGCCGTGCGGCGTCACGGAAGTGCAGCACCCACAGCCGGCTCTGCTTGGTCATGCTGGCCGTGGTCACGAAGTAGAAGTCGTCCGGGTGCTGCGGGTCCCAGGCGCCGTCCTCGGGACGGTCCCACCCGGTGCCCTCGCCCGCCGGGACCAGCTCGAACGGGAGCCGCCCGGAGGGCACCGACTCGGCCCCGGACTCGGTCGGCAGCGCCGGCACCGAGACCACCAGCGACGTGCCGTCGGTCAGGCCCGCGCGCTCGACGGGGTTGCCGGTGCGCTGCTTGGTCCCGGCGTAGACGTACACCTCGCCGCCACCGGTGTCGGAGGTGCCCACGACGACGGTCCGGCGCCCGGTCGACGGGTTGGCCACCACGTTCTCCCAGGCTGCGTTCCCGAGTGCGGGCAGCTCGTAGCTGTCGCCGCTGTCCAGGACGTGCGCGAAGGCGCGACCGCCGCCGGTCTCCTCGCCGTTGGTGAAGATCCGGCCCGGGTAGCCGGTGCGGGTGCGCCGGTCGTAGAACGCCGAGACCGCGGGCAGGTCGGCCGAGCACATCCGGGTGATCGGGTCCGTCGAGACGGCCCAGCCACCGGCCGGGTCCGCGACCAGGAGACGCCGGATCTGGTCGGTGCCGGAGAGCACCCGCAGGGTGCGCTTGTCGATCACCCAGCGGGAGATGAACGAGCCCGTGGCGCCGTGCGCATGGACCAGCCCGTCGCCGGCGGACAGCTCGTGGTTCGAGATCAGCGTGAACGTGCCGTCGTGGTTGTCGAAGGCGCCCAGCCCGTCGGGCAGGCCGCTCATCGTGTAGCCGGCCACCGTGTCACCGGCGGTCAGGACGCTCGTGGTGCGCACGCCCGTGGCCGCGGGGACCAGGTAGGGCGCGTCGCTGCTGGACGGGCCGGTGGTGGTGGCGGGCCGACCGTGGTTCTCGGACCCGTCGTGGTCCTCGGACCGGTCGTGGGCCGACGCTCCGGCGGCGGATGCGACCAGGCTCGCGGTCAGCGCCAGGACCGCCGCGCGTCGAACGGGGTGACTCATCGGTTCCTCCTCGTGGGTGGTCGTTCACAGCGGACGCTAAGGAACCGGGACGAAGGTCCTCCCTCGTTCGGGTGACGCGGCGATGAACGTTGGCCGTCGTCGCCCGTGGACGCCTCAGCAGATCCCCGGGCTCCTCCCACCGGATCCCCAGGACGACACGTCACGGTGTGTGCCAGGCATCCACCCGGAGGGACACGCTGCGATGAGCGAGACCTGGTTCCCGACCCCGACCACACCGAGCGGTCGCGCCGCCGGCATGCGTCAGCTCTCGCGGCTCACGGCCGGGCTGTCCATCGGGGCGATCGCCGCCACCGGGGCCACCGCCGTCGCGGTCGGCGTGCACCAGCTCGAGGCGCAGGGCGTGCAGCTGCTGCCGGCGGCGCTCACGGGCGGCGGGCTCGGTGGCGACGACGGAGGCAGCAGCGCGCTCGGAAGCACCAGCACCGGCGGTGGCGGCAGCGGCGCGGTGGTCCCCGCAGCGCCTTCGGGTGGCGTCCAGCCCGGCCTCATCCAGGTCGCCCCGGGCGGAACCGCGCACGCGACCACCGGCGGGTCGTGATGGTCGCCGCTGCACAGTGGCAGGCGCTCGGCGTGCTCGTCCGCCTGGTCGTGACCGACGACGAGGCCCTCGAGCCGGCCAGGGCGATGCTGGAGGCGCACCTGGCCGCGCTCGACCTGGCGTGCAGCCGGTTCCGCGACGACTCCGAGGTGATGGCCCTGGAGCGGGCCGGGGGCCGCCCGTTGCGGATCAGCGAGACGCTCCTGGACGCGCTGACGGTGGCGCTCGCGGCGGCCCGGCTCACCGACGGCGACGTCGACCCGACGGTCGGCCGGGCGATGGTCGACCTCGGCTACGACCGGGACCTGGAGCTGCTGGGCGAGGTCGCGGCGCCGCCCGTGGTCCGCCCGGCGCCCGGCTGGCAGCAGATCGAGCTCGACGCCGTGCGACGCACTGTCCGCGTGCCTCCGGGCGTGCTCGTCGACCTCGGCGCCACCGCCAAGGCGCGCGCCGCGGACCGGGCCGCCCGTCGGCTGGCCGACACCCTGGGCACCGGCGTGCTGGTGAGCCTGGGCGGCGACGTGCGGGTGGCCGGTCCGGCGCCCGCCGGCGGATGGGTGGTGCGGGTCCAGGACCGCGCGGGCTCGCCGGAGGAGGAGCCCGAGGGCGTGGTGGAGACCCTCGGTCTCACCCAGGGCGGTCTGGCCACGTCCAGCACCTGGGCGCGGCGCTGGGTCCGGTCCGGCGCGACGCTGCACCACATCATCGACCCGCGGCTCGGGTTCCCCGCGTGGACGCCCTGGCGCGCCGTGACGGTCGCGGCCGCCTCAGCGGCCCTGGCCAACGCCGCGAGCACCGCCGCGGTGATCCGGGCCGAGCGCGCCCCGCAGTGGCTGGCCGACCTCGGGGTGGCCGCCCGCCTGGTGACCCGCGACGGCGTCGTGACGACCGTCGGCGGCTGGCCGGTCAGGGAGGTGGCGGCATGAACCCGCTGTGGATCGCGAGCCGTGCGACCGGTGTGGTGGCGCTGGTGCTCCTCACCCTCGTGGTGGTGCTGGGCATCGCGGTGCGACGGATGGCCGGTGGCGGCTCGCGCACCCCGCGCTTCGTCTGGGTCGGGCTGCACCGCAACGCCACGCTGCTCGCCACCGCGCTGGTCGGGGTGCACGTGGCCACGGTGGTCGCCGACTCCTACGTCACCGTGGGCTGGACCGACGTCGTCGTGCCGTTCCTGGGCTCCTACAAGACGTTCTGGCTGGGCCTGGGCACGGTCGCGCTGGACCTGATGGCGATCCTCACGGTCACCAGCCTGCTGCGCCACCGCATCCCGGTGCGCCTGTGGCGGGCGCTGCACTGGCTGGCGTACCTGTTCTGGCCGGTCGCGCTCATCCACGCGGTCGGCATCGGCACGGACATGCGCACCCGGCCGGGGCTGGTCCTGATCGCGGGCTGCGCGCTCGCGGTGGCCGGTGCCGGGCTGTGGCGGATGTCCGCCGCACGCCCCCACCCGGCCCCGCTGCGGGCCGGCCACCACCTGGCCGAGCTGCGCGCCCGCGGTGCGGACGCCGACCGGGTGCGCGCGACGACGAGGTGAGGACGATGACCCAGACGGTGCAGCACCACCCACGGACCACGCGGTCGGCCACGGCCCTGCCACGCATCCTCGCGCCCTCCGGGCGCGGTGGCCTGCGCGACCACCTCGCCCGTCACGGCAGCCTGCCGCACGCCTCGGGCGCCGAGCTGCTCGACGCCGTCGAGCAGTCCGGCCTGACCGGGCGCGGCGGCGCCGGCTTCCCGACCGGGCGCAAGTGGCGCGCGGTGGCCGGCGGGCCCGGCCCGCGGGTGGTGGTGGGCAACGCGTCGGAGGGCGAGCCGGCGAGCTCCAAGGACCACGTCCTGCTGACCACCAACCCGCACCTGGTGCTGGACGGGCTCCAGGTCGCGGCGCGGGCCGTCGGCGCGTCACGGGTGGCGCTGTACGCCGAACCGGACGTGGACACCTGGGACGTGCTGGGCAGCGCGCTCGCCGAGCGGGACGACGACCGGGTCGTGGAGCTGGTCGCCGCCCGCCACGCCTTCATCGCGGGCGAGGAGAGCGCGGTCGTCGACGCGATCTCAGGTGGTGCGGGACTGCCCAGGGCCAAGCCGCCCCGGGTGTTCGAGCGCGGGGTGGACGGGCGGCCGACGCTTGTGCAGAACGTCGAGACGTTGGCCCACGCCGCCCTGGTGGCGCGCTACGGACCGGCCTGGTTCCGCGGGCTCGGCACGCCCGACGAGCCGGGGTCGATGCTCACCACGGTGCACGGTGGGGCCGGCGACCCGGGCGCGCGGACGGTGGCCGAGGTCGAGATCGGCACGCCGCTGGGGGCCCTGGTGGACCTCACCGGGATCCAGGCGGTGCTGCTCGGCGGTTACCACGGCACGTGGCTGCCGGTGGAGGTCGCGCGGACCGTGCGACTGTCGCGGGCGTCCCTCGGCGAGGCCGGCGGTGCGCTCGGTGCCGGCGTGGTGGTGCCGCTGCCGGCGGCCGCCTGTGGGCTCGTCGAGACCGCGCGGGTGCTGGTCTACCTCGCGGCGCAGTCGGCCGGCCAGTGCGGACCGTGCCTGAACGGGCTGCCCCGGATCGCGCTCGTCGCGGAGGCGCTCGCCGAGGGCCGCGCCGTGCCGCGGGACATGGCCGACCTGCGCCGGTGGGGCGACCTGGTGGTCCGGCGGGGCGCGTGCGCGCACCCGGACGGGACGGTGCGCTTCCTGGCCAGCGCGCTCGCGGTGTTCGAGCGCGAGGTCCAGCGCCACCTGGCCGGGCGGTGCTCGGCCACCGACGGCCGTCCGGTGCTCGACGTCGGGAGGCCCTGATGGCCACTGAGCTGCTCATCGACCGGACCCGCTGCGTGGGTCACGGCTCGTGCGCCGAGCTGCTGCCCGAGCTGCTCACCCTCGACGAGTGGGGCTACCCCTCCAACCCCGCGGGTCCGGTGCCCGAGCACCTGCAGAGGTTCGCGCGCCGCGCGGTGACGACGTGCCCGGTGCTCGCGCTCCGGCTGGCCGAGGCCGCGTCCCGGCGCTGACTCAGTCCGCCGAGGCGTCCCCGGCGGTCGGTACGAGCTCGACCATGGGCGAGCGCGCGACCCAGTCCTCGACGGAGAACGGCTGCTCGGCGTACCAGGGCTGCAGGCGCCACGCCGCCGCGACCACGCGCAGCCGGTCGGCGCGCTCGGTGACCTCCTGCGCGGTGACCGCCAAGTCGCGCGCGGGGTCGCGCAGATGGATGATCGCGCCCGGGTCCTGCCGCAGGTTGGCCAACCAGTCCCTGGTGCCTGGGGTCCCGGTCACGACGATCCGCCCATCGACCACCACGTACCAGGTCTCGACCCGGCGCACCTGGCCGCTGCGGCGTCCGACGGTGCTCAGGTCACACGTGCCGGTGGCCGGCACGGCGGCGTCGTCCATCCCCGAAGGCTAGGGCCGCGGCGGCCCGTCGTGGGCCTCCGGCCCGTGCCGGTCAGATCACCGACCTTCCGACGGTGATCACCCACTCGCCGTCCCCCGGCTCGGGTGCCGGGCGGTCCAGCCCCCAGCGGCCCGCGTCGAGCACGACCGCGAAGACCACCGCGAGCCTGGCCAGGCCGGCCCCGGTCAGCGGTAGCGAGCCACGGTCGGCGAGCCGGCTGATCCACGCGGCCAGCAGCGCGGCGTCCGGCTCGTGGCCGAACACCCGGGCCCAGGCCTCGCCGGCGAGCCTGGCCAGCTCGGCGCGGTCCGGTATCGGGTCGCCCGTCCACCACGAGGTGTGCTCGTAGGCGCCGGCCCACGTCAGCGAGACGTGGACGTGGTCGGTGTGCGGGCTCGGGCCCCAGTAGGCGTGCCACGACGCGTTCGCGTCGGAGTTCAGCCAGATCTGCTCGTTCCAGATGATGTACATCACGCCGAGCCGTCGGGCGTTGTAGCCCACCTTGCCGTCCGGTCCGACGGCCGTGAGCCACTGGGCGAACGCGTCCCCCGCGGCCTTCTCCTCGGGTACGTCGACGCTCAGGGCCCAGTCGAACGCGCGACCCTCCTTGTGCTCGCTGGTGGGGCCGACCGAGCAGTCCCGGCTGATCCCCGACAGGTGCCCGGCGCCGAAGTAGCTGATCGCGAGGCGCGCGAGGTACTCGGTCCCGGGCTTCGGGGTCGGGTCGCAGAACACCTGCGGGTCGTACGCCGGGAAGGCGTCGACGGTGGCGAACGGCACCGTCAGGGGGGAGGGCCCTGCCGGCATGGTGGTCAGCACCGCCAGCGGGGTCATCGTGGTCGCTGCCGCGTGCAGGGCGCCCGAGGTCGGAGCCGAGGCGACCGGTCCGCCGGGTGCGCGGGAGGTCGACGGCGCGGACGGCGCCAGGTCCGGCGCCGGCGCGGCCAGGTCCGTGGTCGGTTGGGCCGGCAGCTCCAGGACCGGGTCGGCCACCGGGTCGGCAGGACCGACGACCTGCTCGCGACCTGGGTCGGACGTCAGCTCATCGGCGGGCGCCCCCGCCGGATCGCCGGAGGGCTGGTCGGTCGGTTCCGTGGTCGGGTCGGGGTCTGCTTCGCTCGGCTCGGCGGTCGGGTCGGGGTCCGCTTCGCTCGGTTCGGCGGTCGCCTCGGGGTCTGCTTCGCTCGGTTCGGCGATCGGCTCGGCGGTCGGGTCGGGGTCTGCCTCGCTCGGTTCGGCGGTCGCCTCGGGGTCTGCCTCGTCCATCGCCCCATCGGTCGGCTCCGCGACCGGCTCGTCGGCCAGCTGCCCGGCCGGGTCGTCGGCGGAGTCCGCGCAGGGGTCGGCGAGCTCCTGGTCGGTCTGCTCGTCGGGGACCGTCTGGTCGGTCTGCTCGTCGGGGACCGTCTGGTCGGTCTGCTCGTCGGGGACCATGGGGTCCGCCGGGTCCGCCGGGTCCGCGGCCGTCGCGCCGGGCGTCGCTTCCTCGCACCCCGTCGTGACGTCGCTGCCGGAGGATGCCGCGGGCTCCGGAGCGGTCGTGGGCTCGTCCGCCGCCGCGACGCTCGAGGTCGCCAGGACGAGCGCCGCCGCGATCGCGGGGCCCGCCAGCCGGAGCATCGCGCGCATCGCTCTCCCACGACCCGAGCGCGTGGTGCGGCGGAGCGGTCACGATCGATGCTCGAGGACGCCGCGTCCACGTCTGAGGCGACACTACGCGCGCCCTGAATCGGTGGAAACCCCCACAAACCGGGTACACCCCCAGGGGTAGCGGGTCCCGCCGTCAGCCCGAGCTCCCGGTGGTGTCCCGGGCGAAGGCGTCGGGGCCGGTCTGCGGGCCGGTGAGGTCGTACATCGTGACGTAGTCGACGGTCTGCGAGGCGTACGTCGACTCGACCCAGGACGTGATGGCGCGAGCCTCGTCCGAGCCGCCCATCTGGGGGCCGAACGTGCCGCCCGCGATGAACCAGTGGATCTTGCCCGCGGCGACCAGCTGCTGGAACTCCTCGAGCGTCGGAGACGGGTCCGAGCCGTTGAAGCCGCCGATCGGCATCACCGACCGGCCCGTGGCGAGCTGGTAGCCGGCCGCAGTGTTCGAGCCGACGGCCGCAGCGACCCAGGTGTAGCTGCCGGCGTCCTCCAGCAGCAGGTCGGTGACCTGGGTGCTGGGCTCCGACCCTTCGAGCAGGCGGCCGATCCCGCCGAAGGCTGGGCCCGTCGGGCCGAAGCTGCCGTTGCCCGAGGTCCCGGTGCCGCCCTGACCGGTGCCGACACCCGGCGGGAGCCCAGGGCGGGTCTGCCCGCCCGCAGCGGTTCCGCCCGCGGCGGGTCCGCCCGGCGCGGTGCCACCCGGGAGGCCACCCGGGAAGCCGCCCGGGAAGCCGCCCGGACCGCCTCGACCTGCGGCGCCCGGCTGGAATCCCCCGAAGAACGAGCTCACCTGCGGCCCGGCGGTGACGATCGCGCCGTTGTGGGCGGTCCCCACGGTCTGCACCGCGTACGCACTCGGGCCCAGTAGCACCGCGATCACGGCCAGGCCGGCCACGGCCGGCGCGAGCCGCTCCGGCCGTCGCACCCGTCCGGGCAGCACCAGCCCGGTCACGACGAGCCCGGCGCCGGCCAGGACGCCGAGGGCCAGCACCGTCGGGCGCAGCCAGGGTTGCCAGGTCGGCGCGCGGCCCAGCAGCACCATGGCCCACACCGCGCTGCCCAGCACGGTCACCGCGAGCACCGCGACGGCGAACGGCTCGTGCCGTCGCCGCCACAGCGCCTCCGCGCCGATCGCCACCAGGACGGCGATCGCCGGGGCGAGCGCGACCGTGTAGTAGGCGTGGAAGATCCCCGCCATGAAGCTGAAGGTCAGCCAGGTGACCAGGAGCCAGCCGCCCCACACCAGGACCTCGGCGCGGTGCCCGTCGGTGCGCCGTGCGCGCCGGGTGAACCACAGCACGACCGCGCCGAGCGCCAGGGCGGCCGGCAGCAACCAGGCGATCTGGCCGCCGATCTCACCGCCGAGCATCCGTCCCAGGCCCGTGGTGCCCCACCCGTTGCCGCCGCCCACCGACCCGGTCTCGTCGCCCGTGATCCGACCCAGGCCGTTGTAGCCGAACGTCAGCTCGAGGAACGAGTTGGTCTGCGAGCCACCGATCCACGGGCGGTCGGCGGCCGGCACGAGCTCCACCAGGGCCACCCACCACCCGCCGGCGACCACCATCGCGAGCACCGCCAGGACGCCGTCGCGCAGCCGCCGCACCAGGGGCACGGGGGCGGCCAGCAGGTACGCGAGCGCGAAGCCCGGCAGCACCAGGAAGGCCTGGAGCTGCTTGGTCAGGAACGCTGCGCCCACCAGCGCGCCGGCGGCGAGCATCCACCGCGTCCGACCGTCCTCGATCGCACGCATCACCGCGGCCGCGGCGAGGGTGAGGAGCAGGACGAGCAGCGCGTCGGGGTTGTTGAACCGGAACATCAGCGCCGCGACGGGCGTCAGAGCCAGGGTCGCCCCGGCCAGCAGCGCGGTCGGGGCCGAGTGCCGGCGTCGCACGGTCGCGTAGAGCACGCCCACCGTGGCGACGCCCATCAGCGCCTGCGGGACCAGGATCGACCACGAGGACAGCCCGAACAGTCGGACCGAGAGCGCCATCACCCAGATCGACAGGGGCGGCTTGTCCACGGTGATCGACGCGGCCGCGTCGGACGCGGCGTACAGGAACGCCTTCCAGCTCTGCGAGCCCGCCTGCGCCGCCGCAGAGTAGAACGCGTTCGCCCAGCCCGACTCGGCGAGGTTCCACAGGTACAGGCCTGCGGTCGCCACGAGCAGGGCGACGAGCGCGGGGATCTCCCAGCGGGGACGCGCCGGGCGGGTGGGAGCGCCCGCGACCGGCTCGGCCGGCCTGGGGGCCTCGGGCACGGGATCGGCCGGACCGTGGGCCTCGGCCAACGGACCGGCCGGGAACGCCGAGTGTCGCGGTGGGACGGAGCCCGTGTGCCCCTGGTCCAGCTCAGGTCGCGCCGCCGTCATCGGCCGCCTCCCACCGGGGCCGCGGCGAGCGCGGACACTGCCGCCTCCGGTCCCGTGCGGGCGAACACCCAGTGCCGCAGCAGCGTGAACCGCAGGATGGTGGCGGTGAGGTTCGCCAGCACCAGCACGGCCAGCTCGGTCGCACGCGAGGGCTCGGTGGCGGCGTGCAGCCACGCGAGGGACCCCGCAGTCAGGGCCCAGCCGAGCGCGAACACCACGAGGCCCTGGCCGAGGTGGCGCCACACGCCGGCGCCTCCGCGGACGCCGAACGTCAGGCGTCGGTTGGCGGCGGTGTTCGCCAGTGCCGTGATCAGCAGGGCGGCGAAGTTCGCGCCCTGGGGGCCCAGCGGCCCGGCGAGCATCAGGTACAGCAGGGCGAACGCAGCGGTGGACGCCGCGCCCACCACGGCGAAGCGGAGGATCTGCCCGGTCAGGCCCACCGGCGCCCGATCGGCGCGCAGGTGCTCGCCGACCTCGCGCAGCGGCAGCCGCCCGGTGAGCAGGTCACGGCCCACCCGCACGATCCCGCGCAGGTCCGCGGCCGCGGTGGCCACGACGTCGACGCGGCTGTCCGGGTCGTCCACCCAGTCCACCGGCACCTCGTGGATGCGCAGCCCGGCCCGCTCGGCGAGCACGAGGAGCTCGGAGTCGAAGAACCACCCGTCGTCGCTGACCAGGGGCAGCAGCTCGCGTGCGGCGTCGGCCCGGATCGCCTTGAAGCCGCACTGGGCGTCGGAGACCCTGAGTGCGAGCGCGCCGTGCAGGAGCAGGTTGTACGCGCGGGAGATCAGCTCCCGCCTGGGGCCGCGCACCACGCGCGAGCCGCGGGCGAGGCGGGTGCCGACCGCCAGGTGCGAGTGGCCGGACACCAGCGGGGCGACCAGCGGCATCAGCGCGGACAGGTCCGTCGACAGGTCGACGTCCATGTAGACCAGCACGGTCGCGTCCGAGGCGAGCCAGGTGGCGCGCAGCGCGCGCCCACGACCCTTGGCGTCCAGGTGCCGGAAGGCGACGCCGGGGAGGTCGGCGGCGAGGTCGGCACCGAGCTCGGCGGTGCCGTCCGTCGACGCGTTGTCGGCGATCGTCACGCGCGCGGGGTACGGCACGTGCTCGTCGAGGAACTCGCGCACCCGGCCCACGGAGGTCTCGAGGGCAGCGACCTCGTTGTACACGGGGATCACCACGTCGAGGATCGGCGGCCGGGAGGGCTCGGGCACCGGGACGGGCGCCGGGCGTTGAGCGAGTGAGGTCATGGCGACACGCTCGCCAACGCCGGTGCGAGGACGCTGGGGCCGACCTGTGCTCCTGCTGTGGATCGGGTGCTCAGCCCGCGGCGAGTTCGGCAGCAAGGTGTGATCCGCTGAGCCAAACCCTCCGCGCGACCCCCGGTCGAGGCGTGGGGTGCGGCTACCGCCGCAGTGCCCGGTCACCGCCGATGTGCACGAGGTGAGGAGCGCCGTCGCCGGCGGCTCCCGGCGCCCCACGCGGCGAACCGGCACCCACACGCCGATCCGTGCGGGGCCGTCCACCCTGCGGACGCCCGTCCGGGCCTCCGACACGCTCCGCCGCGCCGGCCGCCGCACGCACCACCGCCGACGGCGACCGGTGAGCAGCCCACGCGGTTCATGTGGCGCAAGACGCGCCGCCGCGGATTCGAACAGGTGGCGCGTCCTCGAACAGGCGGACGTACGAACTCGTGCCCGATGTTCGAGTCAGCGCTTCTCCGCACGGCCGGGCACCGCCCAGCACGTCCGCTCGTGCCGCTGATGGCATGGCGGCTTGGCGTCGTCCGCTCGTGCCGCCGCGCGCCCGGCCGGCGCGCTCGACGGACCTGCCTTGACCCATCCATCACACCTTGCTGCCGAGCTCAGCCGGCCGCGTAGGCCTCCGCCCGGGCGACCTGGTCGGCGGTGGGCCGCACGCCCGTGTAGCGGACGAACTGCTCGAGGGCCTGCAGCTCCATGATCGCCCCGCCCGCGATCACCCGGGCGCCGGCCTCACGGGCCAGCCGGACCAGCGGGGTCTCGGCCGGCAGGTACACCGCCTCGAGCACGGTTCCCGCGGCCCGCACCGCGTCGGCCTCGAACGCCAGGTCGTGTTCTCCCGGCCCGCCGGACATCCCGATCGGCGTCGCGTTGCACAGCAGGCCGGGCCGCCGGCCGTCGAGGCCGGCCGACCACGCGACGCCGTACCGCTCGGCGAGGGCTCGCCCCGCGGTCTCGTTGCGCGCCACGACCACGCCGTCGTCGAAGCCCGAGTCGACCAGCACCGCCAGCACCGCCTTGGCCATCCCACCGCTGCCGCGCAGCGCGAACGGCCCGCGGGGCACGTCGTCCAGCAGGGCGCGCACCGCGAGGTAGTCGGTGTTGTAGCCGGTGAGCACGCCGCCGTCGTTGACGATCGTGTTCACCGAGTCGATCGCCGCGGCGGACGGGTCGAGCGCGTCCAGGAACGGCATGCACGACTCCTTGTACGGCATCGACACGCTCACGCCGCGGATGCCGAGCGAGCGCACGCCGGCGATGGTCGCGCCGATGTCGCTGGAGGTGAACGACTTGTACAGGAAGTTCAGGCCGAGCTCGGCGTACAGGAAGTTGTGGAACCGGTTGCCGTGGTTGCCCGGGCGGGCAGCCAGCGAGATGCACATCACGGTGTCGCGGTCGACGACGTTCATGGTCCGACCCTAGGGCGCGGTCTGCCCGGCTCCCGAGTCGGGGCCCAAGTCACACCCACGGGGGGCCCGCCGGTCCTACGCTCGAAGGGACGGAGGCGTCACTATGGCGTGGCAGAGCATCCTCGACCGGTTCCGTCCGGTCGGTGCCCCGGGCCCGGCCGGTCCGGCCGGTGTGCCCAGCCAGGACGCGACCGGCCCGGCCGGTGAGCTCGCCGCCGTGTTCGCGGCCCTGCGGCCGGACGTCGAACGCGCCGCCGCCCTGGTCGCGGCCGCGCGCGAGGACGCCGCGCGGGCCGTGGCCGCCGCCCGCGAGCAGGCGGCCGCGACGGTGGCCGCGGCTCGCACCGCAGCCCCGGCCGAACGCGACGCCGCCCGGGCCGCCGTGGAGCAGGAGGTCGTCGCTGAGACCGACCGCCTGGCTGCGGACGCCGCCGACCAGGTCGCCGCGCTCGCCGAACGTGGCGCGCAGCGGATGCCCGACCTGGTCGCCCGGGCGGTGGCCCGGCTGGTGGGTGAGCAGACGTGAACGCGGACTGGGTCGCCGCGTCGGTGCGGGCCAGGGCGATGGCCCGCCGGCGGGCGGGCGCGGGCGCGTGCCGGCGGGCCGCCGCCGCCACCGACCTGCCCACCGCGATCTCCGTCTTCGCGCAGACCCCGGCGGGCGGCCGGCTCTCCGGGTGCACGACGGTGGCGGAGGCTGACCGTGCCGGGATGGCCGACCTGGTGTGGTCGATGAGGGTGCTCGCCGGCTGGATCCCCGCGCGCGGCACGGCGGTGGTGCGCGCGCTGGCAGCGGGTGTCGAGCGGTCGAACGTGGTGGCGCTCGCTGCCGCGCTCGCGACCGGGCCTGCGACGCGCGAGCCCGAGGTCGAGCTCGGCGCTCTCGCGACGGCCTGGCCACGGCTGCGGACCGCGACCTCGACGGCCGACCTGCACGCCGAGCTGCGCCGTTCCCCGTGGGGCGACCCCGGTGAGCCGGCCGACCTGCCCGACGTGCTCGGCGCGGTGTGGCTGCGTCGCCTGGCCGGCGAGGTCCCGGCGACGCGGCCCTGGGCCCGCACGGCCGCCGGGCTGATCGTGGCCCGCCGGGCGCTGCTCGGCTCCGGTCCCTCGGAGCGACTGGTGAGCGTGCTGCGGCCCCTGGTCGGCGACGGCTGGCAGCGCGCGCGGAGCCTCGACGCGCTGCGCGACGCGCTGCCGAGGTCCGTGGGGCCGGCGCTGGCCGACGTCACCGGTCCGGCAGACCTGTGGCGGGCCGAGGCCGGGCTGCGCGCCAGGATCCAGGCCGACGCCTTCACGATGCTGCGCCGCGCCACGCCGGGCCCGGACGTCGTCGTGGGCGCGATCGCGGTGCTCGCGATCGATGCCTGGCGGGTGCGTGCGGCGCTCGCTGCCGCGGCCGCCGGCGGGACGAGCGAGGTGCTCGATGCCGTGGCGTGAGGCGTTGAGCCCGGTCCGGATGCAGCGGGTCGGCCTGGTGGCACCGGCCGCGCGATGCCGGGACATGCTCGTCCAGGTGGCGCGTTCCGGCGTGGTCGAGCTCGACCTGCCGGGGGCGCCCGCCGAGGGCGGCCACGAGGTCGACCGCGCCCTCGACTCCGCGGTGCTGTCCGTCCCTCCGACGCCCGACGGGCCCGACGGTCGCCTGGCCGGGCTGGTGGGCTGGGTGCCCGCGCGTGAGGTCCCCGGCCTGCGCGAACGGCTCGCGACGTGCGATGCCGCCGTCGTCCCGCTGGACCGGCCTCCCGGGGTCGAGCCGCCCACGCTGCTGACGGGTCGTCAGGCCTCGCGCACCCTGGTCGACACCTACGGCACCGTGCCGTACCGGGACGTCGACCCCGCCAAGCTGGCGGGCCCGGCCTACGTCGTGATGTTCGGCATGATGTTCGGCGACGTCGGGCACGGCGCGATCCTCGTCGCGCTCGGGCTGGCACTGCGCGCGAAGGTCTGGTCGCGGCTCGAGCCGCTGGCCAGGATCTGGGCGTTCGTGGTCGGCGCGGGGGTGGCGGCCATGGTGTTCGGCGCGCTGTACGGCGAGTTCTTCGGACCGACCGGGGTGCTCCCGGTGCTCTGGCTCGACCCGTTGGCCAGCCCGATCCCGCTGCTCGGCGCCGCGATCGGCCTCGGTGTCGGGCTCCTGGCGGTGGCCTATGTGCTGGGCTCGGTGAACCGGGTGCGCGAGGGCGGCTGGGGCTACGCGCTGTACGCCCGGACCGGGCTGGCCGGTGCCGCGCTGTTCGCCGCGGCCGGCATGCTCGCCGGCGGGCTGCTGACCGGCGTGGGGTGGCTCGTCGCGACCGCGGCCCTCCTGGGCGTGGCAGCGCTGGTGCTGGTCACCATCGGGCTGCTGGCCGAGTCCGGCGGCGGGGCCGCAGGGGCGATGCAGGCGGTGGTCGAGCTGTTCGACACCGTCGTGCGGCTCGCCTCGAACGTGGTGTCGTTCGCGCGGTTGGCCGCGTTCGGCCTGACCCACGCCGCGCTGCTCGGCCTGGTCTGGCAGGGCACCCAGGCGCTGTGGGGGCCCGGCTGGCGGGCGGTCGCGGCGATCGCGCTGCTCGTCGTCGGGAACGTGGTGACCTTCGGGCTGGAGGCCCTGGTCGCCGGGATCCAGGCGCTCCGCCTGGAGTACTACGAGCTCTTCTCGCGGATCTTCACCGCCGAGGGTCGGCCGTTCCGGCCGTGGACCCCCATCACCGAAGGGAACCCGTCATGACGTGGCTGCTGGCCGTCCCCGTCGTCGCGATCGTCGCCGTGGCGGTGGTCGCGCTGCTGCGCCGTCGCACGCCCGGCGGTCTGCGGTTGCTCGTCGCGGTGGACGCGACGGTGCTGGTCGGTGCGCTGGTCCTGCTCGCCGTCGCGCTCGCGGCGTCCCCGGCGCAGGCCGGCGTCGTCACCGCGGCCGAGACGACGACCACGGGCGGGATCGGGGGGTCGGCGCTGATCGCCGCCGCGATCGCTGTCGCAGGCTCGTCGATCGGCGCGGCCTTCGCGGTGGCCTACACCGGCTCGGCGGCGCTCGCCGCGATGAGCGAGCGGCCCGAGATCTTCGGCCGGGCGATGGTGGTCGTCGGTCTGGCCGAGGGCATCGCGATCTACGGCCTGGTGATCGCGATGATCATGATCGGCAGGGCGTGATGGCTCCCGGTCTCTCGACCGGCGGGGCGGACCCGCTGTCCGGGACGCGCAGCGGCACGGTCGCCGTGGTGGGCGAGGCCGCACTCGTCGAGCCGTACGCGCTCGCCGGAGCGCGGGTCCTGCCCGCCGGGACACCCGAGGAGGTCCGTGCCGTGTGGCGCGACCTGGCCGACGACGTGCTCGTCGTCCTGCTCACCCCTGCGGCCCGCGACGCGCTGGGCGAGCCGGCCGACGGCCCGATGACGGCGGTGCTGCCGTGAGCCGCTGGGAGGACGAGCTCGCGCCGGTGCGCCGGGCACTGGCGGACGCCGCGCGCCGTGAGGTCGACGAGCTCGGCGAGGCGACCGGCCGCGAGACGGAGGCGCTCGCGGTGCGCGCGCGGGCAGACGCCACCGAGCTCCTCGACGCCGCCCGGGCGGACGGTGCGGCAGCCGGGCACGCCGCGGCGGCGCTCGTGGCGGCGCGCGCCCGGCGCGAGGCGCACCGGGTGGTGCTCGCCGAGCGCGAGCGGCTGCGGGTCGAGCTCGTCGACCGCGTCGTGCAGGCCGCGGCCGGGCTGCGCGACGGGCCGGACTACCCGGCGCTGGTGGCCCGGCTCGAGGAGGTCTGCCGTGAGCGGCTGGGCCCCATGGCCGAGGTGTCGCCCGCGCCCGGCGGTGGCGTGGTCGCCGCACGCGGCACCCGCCGGCTGGACCTGAGCCTGCCCCTGCTCGCCGAGCAGGCCGCGCTCGCCGTGCTCGAGGAGGCGGACGACCCGTGGAGCTGAGCGCCGGGACGGTCCGGCGGGTCAACGGACCGCTGGTCGAGGTCGACGGCCTGACCGGCGTCGCGATGCTCGACGTCGTCCACCTGGGCCCGGAGCGGATCGCGGCGGAGGTCGTCGGGCTGGCCGGGGAGCGCGCGACCCTGCAGGCCTACGAGTACACCGGCGGCCTGCGCCCGGGTCACCAGGTCGAGGCGACCGGTGACCGGCTGTCCGGGCTGTTCGGCCCCGGTCTGCTCGGCCAGGCGTTCGACGGGCTGCTGCGCCCGCTCTCGGGTGCCCCGGTGTGGCTCACGCCCGACCGCGAGGTGGGCGCGGGGGACCGCGCGTGGCAGTTCGAGGCACGCGTCTCGGTGGGGGACGAGGTGGTTCCGGGCACCGTGCTCGCGGTGGTGCCGGAGGCCGGGCCGGTCGAGCACCGGGTGGTCGCCCCGGCGGGCGTGCGCGGGCGGGTGACCTGGGTCGCGGACGGTCCGGTGACGGTGACCGAGCCCGCCCTGCGGGTGGACGACCGGGACGTCGCGCTCGCCGAGCGCTGGCCGTTGCGGGTGCCGCGCCCGTTCCGCGAGCGGCTCTCGCAGGTGGTGCCGCTGCACACCGGGCAGCGGGTGCTGGACCTGCTGTACCCGATCGCGCGCGGGGCCGCGGCCGCGGTGCCCGGCGGCTTCGGCACCGGCAAGACGCTGCTGCTCCAGCAGATCGCCAAGTGGAGCGAGGCGGACGTCGTGGTGTACGTCGGCTGCGGGGAGCGCGGCAACGAGATGGCCGAGGTGCTCACCGAGCTCGCGCTGGTCCCCGACGAGCGGACCGGCGGCCGGCTGGTGGACCGCACGGTGATCATCGCGAACACGTCGAACATGCCGATGATGGCCCGCGAGGCGAGCATCCACAGCGGCATCGCGGTCGCCGAGTACTTCCGCGACATGGGCTACGACGTGGTGGTCATCGCGGACTCGACGTCGCGGTGGGCCGAGGCGCTGCGCGAGTTCGCCAACCGGACCGGCGACCTGCCGGCCGAGGAGGGCTACCCGGCGACCCTGGCGTCGGAGCTCGCGGCGTTCTACGAGCGCGCGGGGCGGGTGGTCACGCTCGGCGGGCGCACCGCGTCGACCACGGTGATCGGCGCCGTCTCGCCGCCCGGCGGGGACATGACCGAGCCGGTGACCACCGGCACCCAGCGGTTCATCAGGTCGCTGTGGCTGCTCGACCGGGACCTCGCCTACGCCCGGCACTACCCGGCGGTGAGCTGGAACGGCTCGTTCGCGCGGGATGCCGACGCCGTGGGTGCGTGGCACGCCGCGCGGGGTGACCCCGCGTGGCGCTCGCGCCGCGCGACGACCACGGCACTGCTCGCCGAGGCCGACCGGTTGGCCTCCCTGGCCGAGGTGATCGGGACGTCGTCGCTGCCGGCCCACGAGCGCGTCGTGCTGCTCGCCGGCCGGCTGCTGCGCGACGCCGTGCTCCAGCAGAACGCGCTGTCCGGCAACGACGCGTCGTGCACGGCGGCCAAGGGCGCGGCGCTGCTGGGCGGCGTGCTCGACGTGGTGGACGCGTGCCAACGCCTCGTCGCCCGTGGGGTGGCCGCCACCACCGTGGAGGAGACCGACCTGGCGGACCTGGTGCGGGTGCGCGAGGAGGTCGGGCCGGGTGACGCCGAGGGCGTCGCGCAGCGCTGCGCGGAGGTCCTGGCGAGGCTGGAGGAGCTGGCATGACCGCCCAGACCGCCCGGATCGGGTTCGGTGACGTGCGCGAGCTGCGCGGTCCGCTGCTCGTGGTGGGGGACGTGGACGGCGTCGGCTGGGACGAGTTCGCCACGATCGACCTGCCGGACGGCTCGGTGCGGCACGGCCTGGTGCTCGAGGTCGACGGGGACCTCGCCGTGCTCCAGGTGCTCGAGGGCACCGACGCGATCTCACCGGGTGGCGTGTGGGTGCGGTTCTCCGGCCGGCCGCTCCAGGTCCGGGTGGGCCCCGACTGGTACGGGCGGGTCTGCAACGGTCGTGGCGAGCCGCTGGACGGCGGCCCGCCGATCGCTGGGGAGCCGCGGCCGGTGGCCGGCTGGCCGCTGAACCCGACGCGCCGCGAGCCGCCCCGCGAGGCCGTGCTCACCGGGGTGTCCGTGCTGGACACCCTGACCACCCTGGTCCGAGGGCAGAAGCTGCCGATCTTCTCCGTGCCCGGCATGCCCCACCTGACGCTGGCCACCCAGATCGCGGCCCGGGCCACCACGGCGGGCGAGGGCTTCCGGGTGGTGTTCGCCGGGATGGGTCTGACGCACGCCGACATCGCCTACGTCCGCGACCGGCTCGAGGAGCGCTCGGCCGCCGGCGAGCTCGTGCTGCTGCTCAACGCCGCCGACGACCCGGTGATCGAGCGCGTGCTCACCCCGCGCATCGCGCTGACCGTCGCCGAGCACCTCGCCTTCGAACGCGGGGACGACGTGCTCGTGGTGATGTCGGACATGACCAGCTACGCCGAGGCGGTGCGCGAGGTCGCCGCAGCCCGTCGGGAGATCCCCGCCCGACGGGGGTACCCCGGGTACCTGTACTCCGACCTCGCGGGGCTGTACGAGCGCTGCGGCCGGATCCAGGGCAGGCCCGGCTCGGTCACGGTGGTGCCGGTGCTGACCATGCCGGCCGGGGACATCACGCACCCGGTGCCCGACCTGACGGGCTACATCACGGAAGGCCAGGTCGTGCTGGCCCCCGAGGTCGCGGCGCGCGGGGTCTACCCGCCGGTGGACGTGCTGTCCTCGTTGTCCCGCCTGATGCGCAGCGGCGCGGGGCCCGGACGGACCCGCGACGACCACCTGCCGGTCGCCGCCCAGGTGCTCGCGGCGCTGGCCCGAGCACGTCAGGCCGCTGAGCTCGGCGAGCTCGTCGGGGTCTCGGCGCTGAGCGAGACGGACCGCGCCTACCTGGCCTTCCGCGAGACCGTCGAGCGCGACCTGTTCGCGCAGGGCACCGACGAGGGCCGCGAGCTCGCCGACTCCCTGGACCGCGCCTGGGCGGCGCTGGACGTGCTGCCGCGCCGCGAGCTGACCATGCTGCCCGCGGCGATGGTCGCCGAGCACCTCGGGTCGCCGTGATGGACGTCGGGCGGGCGGCGCGGGTCCGGGTGCAGCGGCGGCTGGTCGTGGCGCGGCACGGCGCCGAGCTGCTCGACCGCAAGCGCCGCATCCTCGTCGAGGAGGTCGAGCGCCTGGACCTGGTGGCCGAGCGCACCGGCGAGCAGTGGCGGGCAGCCGCGGTCGAGGCGCGTCGCTGGGCGGGGCGCGCGGCGGGGCTGGACGGCCCCTTGGCGATCCAGGCCGCCGCGCCGCCCGGCGCCGCTCAGGCGCGGGTCCAGCTGGGCGGGGCGATGGGGGTGGTCTTCCCGGTGGACTCCTCGACCCTGTCGCCCGCGCCGCGCGACATCGGCGGCTCGTCCGCGCTGGCCCTCGCCGCGCGCGCCCACGTCGAGGCGTTGGACGCGGGGGTCGCGCACGCCGCCGCCCGCCGCGCAGCCGCCGCGGTGCGCGCCGAGCTGGCCGCGACGCGGACCCGGCAGCGGGCGGTCGAGCGCCGCTGGGTGCCGCGCCTGGAGTCCGACCTGGCGACGATCGAGCGTGCCCTGGCCGATCTCGAGCTCGAGGAGGGACTCCGGCTGCGCTGGGCCGCCGGGGCCTCGGCAGGGCAGGGGAGGGTGGACCGATGAACACCGCGCCCGTCGGTACCGTGCTGGTGGCCGTCAACGACTCCGAGCCCGCGTTCGCCGCGGCCCGGGTCGCGGTGGCCTACGCCGCGGCCCTGCACGCGCAGGTCCGCGCGCTCACCGTGATCGAGCCGTTCGAGCATGCGGCCTCCTACGGCGGAGCGGCCGGGATCGCCCCCGACGCTGCGACGCACGGGCGCCTGCTCGAGGAGGGCGGCGTCGCCGCCCTGCACCATGTGAGCGCCCTCGCCGAGCGCGTGGGCGTGGAGGCCAGCGGGACGATGCGGCACGGCTCGGTGGGCGCCCAGATCCTCGCCGAGGCGTCCGCCTGCGGGGCGGACCTGGTGGTGCTGGCCCGGGTCGCGCGTCCGGGGCACGCGCTGCCGACGGTCGGCTCCACGACGCTGCGGGTCCTGGAGTTCGCCACCGTCCCGGTGCTCGTGGTGCCCACCGAGGTGCCCGCCGCCGTCGCCCACGCCCTGCGCTGACCGCTCGGAGATCGACGCCGTCCGCGAGGACGTGGTGCGGCACCGCACCCTTCGAGGCGGAGGTCGAGCTCAGGACGTGAGCTGCTCGCCGTCCGGCGAGCGGTCGATCGTCGGCCACGCCTTCTCGATCTCCGCGTTGAGCTCCGCGCCGAGCAGCAGGGCGAAGGCCGTGACGTACACCCACAGCAGCAGCACGAGCGGCGCCGCCAGCCCGGCGTACGTCGTGCCCTGCGTGAACGTCGCGAACGTCGAGGTGTAGATCCGCAGCCCGAAGCCGGCGAGCAGCCACAGCCCCACGGCCAGCACGGCGCCGGGCAGGTCGCGGCGCCAGGGCGTGTGCCAGCCGGGCGCCACCTGGTAGAGCCAGGTCAGGGCCACGACGAGGAGCACGACGACCCCCGTCCAGGCGAGCACCGGCCACAGCCGGGACAGGCCAGGATCCAGGCCGAGGGCCGCGACGGCGTCGGCGGTCAGGCGCGGCCCGATCACCAGCAGCGGCAGCGCGGCGACCGCCGTCACGATGCCCACCAGCGTGATGCCGAGCGCCACCACGCGCCGCTTCCACGCGGGCCGCAGGTCGGTCTGGTCGTAGGCGATCCCCACCGTGCGCAGCAGCACGTTCGCGGCCCTCGAGGCCGACCACAGGGTCAGCAGGATGCCGAGCGAGAGCACGTCGCTGCGGCCCTCGCGCAGCAGGTGGTGGATCGGGGTGGCCAGCACCTCGTCGACGGTGCTCGGCGACAGCACCGTCGCGAGCCCGTCGAGGATCCGCTGCTCCAGCTCCGCCAGCTCGCCCGGCTCTAGGCCGTCGAGCACGAAGCCCACCGAGCCGAGCACCGCGAGCAGCAGCGGCGGCAGGGACAGCACGGCGAAGAACGCCATCTCGGCGGCGAGCCCTGGGACGTGGTCGTCCATGCTGTCGACGACCGTGCGGACCGTCAGGCGCCACAGGCCCACGCCGCGCCCGGTCCGTCCGTCGGCGGGAAGCACCCTTGACACGACGTCGTCCCGGGTGACTCTCATCGCGTCCACCTTCCCGCACCCGGCGGGTCGACGCACCCGTGCACCGCGGCGCGGCGGCGGGCCGGGCACCATAGGGGTGTGCAGACGGTGCAGGCGCTCGAGGACGGGCAGGCGGCGGCCTGGGTCGTGCGCCGGCTCCGCACCCCCGACGGAGCCACGGCAGGCTCGGCCGGCTCGGCCGGCACCGTGGACTCCGTGGTACCCGCGGGCTTCGCCGGCTACGCGCGGCTGCTCCACCCCGTGACGACCGAGGAGTCGTGGACCACGTGGGCCGAGGCCGCGACGCTGCTCGGACAGCGGGTGCACGCGCTGACCGGCTGGTCGGAGCTGGCCGGAGCCGGCATCGGCGACCCACCCGTCGGCACGTTGCCCCCTGAGCAGCTCGCCGCGCTGTGCGACGTGCTCGCCGGGCACACCCGGACCCCCGCGGAGTGCACGTTCGCGCTGCCCGAGCAGTGGCCGGGCGCGGCCGGTCGCCCGCCGCACGCGGGCACCGTGCGACTCGCGGGCGGAGACCTCCTGCTGGTCGCGGGCCCGCTCGACGCGGCGGTGCCGCTCGCCTTCAGCGACGAACCCGGACGCTGGTGGGCCCGGTCGCCCGCCGCGTTCTGGCCCCAGGACCGCGCCTGGTGCGTGGTCACGGCGCCGGACCGCCGGTGCACGCTGGTGGGCGCGAGCGTGGCCGCGGTCGAGGACCTGCTCGCCGCCGCCGAGCTCGAGGCGTGGCCGGTCCGGGGGTCGGACCGGCTGCCCACCCCGGGCTGAGAGCCGGGGCGGGCAGCCGGCACCTCACGGCCGCGTCACAGCGCGACCTCGCGCAGCGACCCGTCCGCGACGTCGAACACGAACCCGCGCACGGCCGAGCGGTGCGGCACGGCGGTCTCCGCAGCGATCCGCCCCGCCGACTGGCGCACGTCGGCGTCCAGGTCGGTGAACGCCTCGGCGGCCCACAGCGGCTTGACCCCGGTGTCGGCCTGGATGGCGGTGCGCAGCTCGTCGTCGGCGAAGGTGAGCATGCCGCAGTCGGTGTGGTGCACCAGGACGATCTCGGTCGTGCCCAGCAGCCGCTGGGAGATGGCCAGCGAGCGCAGGACGTCAGCGGTCACCACGCCACCGGCGTTGCGGATCACGTGCGCCTCGCCCTCGGACAGCCCGAGCAGCCGGTAGACGTCGAGCCGCGCGTCCATGCACGCCACGACCGCCACCCGCCGTGACGGCGGCATCGGCAGCGGACCGCCGGTGAAGGCGTCGGCGTAGCGGGCCGCGGCAGTGACGAGCTCATCGGTGACGGTCATGGTGCTCCTCCGGTCGGTGATGGTGCGGTCGGGAGGCGGCCGGGTGCCGCCTCGGGGACACCGAGGTGGACCTCGGTGTGCGCGCTCGCCCCTGGAACGAGGTCGAGGGCGAGCGAGTGCAGGGTGTCGGCGACGTCGAACAGGTCCCCGGGTGAGGCGTCGGGGAGGTCGAGCACGACGGTCACGCCGCGCGCCGACGGGCGCGGCACGGGACGGCTGGGTGCCATGGGGTGCTTCCTGGTGCGAGCCGCGCGCGGGCGCGGCAGAGGTCGTCAGGGCTGAGGGACCGGCTACGGCCGGCAGCAGCACATTCGACAGACCAGGGGGCGCCGGGCCGTCAGGCTCCGGGCAGGGGCGAGCGCACCCGGGACCAGGTCGGCTCGCATGGCACGGGACCCTCGCACGCGCCGCGCCCGAGGCCCAGCCCGGGCCCACATGGTGGGACCCGGGGGTCGACTCAGTCGGCGAGATCGAAGTGCTGCACCAGGCCGTCCAGCTGGGTCGCGAGCTCGGCCAGGTCGTGCGAGGCCCGGTCGGTGGCACGGGCGTCACCGAGGGCCGCCTGGGCCGTGGCCACCACGCCGGACATCGCCCGCGCGATCTCCTCGGTCCCGCCCGCCGCCTCGTTGACCGACCGACCGATCTCGGCGGTCGTCGCGGACTGCTGCTCGACGGCCGAGGCGATCGCCTGCTGCAGGTCGTTGACCTGCTCGACGACCTCGGAGATCTCGGCGATCGCCGCGACGGCGGCGTCCGACCCGGAGCGGATCGCCTCGATCTTCGCCGAGATCTCCTCGGTGAAGTGGGCCGTCTGCTGGGCCAGCTCCTTGACCTCGCTTGCCACGACGGCGAAGCCCTTGCCGGCCTCGCCGACCCGCGCCGACTCGATGGTGGCGTTGAGGGCGAGCAGGTTGGTCTGACCGGCGATCGCGGTCACCGTGCGGACGGCCTCGCCGATCTCGGCGGTCGCGGCGCTGAGCTGCCCGACGGTCACGCCGGTCCGGTCCGCGGTCTCGCGGGCCCGGTGCGCGACCTCGGCCGCGGTCGCCGCCGAGGAGGCGATCTCCGCGATCGACGCGCCCATCTCGGTGGTCGCCGAGGCGACCACGGAGACGTGCGAGGAGACCTCGCCGGAGGTACCTGCGGCGGCCTGGGCGCCCTGGGTCGCCTCCTCGGTGCGGATCGACAGGTCGCCGACCACGCCTGCCATCCCCTCGGAGGACGCCGCGAGGCGCCGCGAGGCGTCCCGGATGGAGCGGACCGTCCCACCGATCGAGTCGAGCGTGGCGTTGAGCGAGTCGGCCATCTCGACGACCTCGCGGGATCCCTGGCGCTCGGCGCGCTGGGTCAGGTCACCGCCGGCGACGCGCGCGAGCAGCGCACCGAGCCGGCCCACCGGCTCGGTGATCGACCGGCCGATGGCACGCGCGACGAGGAGCGACAGCACGAGCCCGACCACGAGCACGACGAGCCCGGCCAGCAATCCCTGGGTGCGGGCCGTGGCGGCCACCGAGGTGAGCGAGCTGACGTCGATGCCCAGCACCAGGACGCCCGCCGGCGCGCCGGAGTAGTCCATCAGGGCCTCACCGGTCACCACGGTGGGCACCCCGCCCAGGTCGGCCTGCTGGCGCAGGGTGTCACCGTTCATGGCGGCGGCGGCCTCGGCGTCGGTCAGGGACGGGGCTGTGGCGAACGTGGTCGCGGCGAGCGTGTACGTGCCGTCCTCGGCGGGCAGGAGGAGCGCGGCGTCGACCCCGAACGACTCGTGGAACCGGTCGAGGAAGGACTGGTCGACGGACAGCCCGAACTCGACGGTTCCGATGTGGGCGCCGTCGGGGCCCTGGACCGGGACCACGGCCCGCAGGCCGAGGCCGGCCACACCGCTCTCGATACCCGAGACCATCGTCTGGTCGGCGTTCGCGGCCACCACCGTGTGGCGGAACGACGACAGGTCGTCGCCGGACTTCTCCGGCTTGTGGACGCGCAGGAACGAGGTCGCCGGCGGGGTGTGGAACTGCAGCTGCTGGAGCCCGTAGTCGGCCTTCAGGACGGCGAACGAGTCCTCGGTCAGGGCCAGCAGCCGGTCCCGGTCGCCGGCCGCGAAGGCCGCGCGCACCTCGGGGTCCTGGGCGACCAGGACCGCCATCGACTCGGCACGCTTGGTCTGCTCGTTGACGGCCTGGGTGAACCCGGCGGCCGCGTCCTCCACGGCCCGGTCCACCGCCGCGGACGTCAGACGCTCGCTGACCTGCAGAGTCGTGGCCACGCCGGTGGCCGTGGCGGCCACCACCAGGGCGGAGCTGACGAGGACCAGCTTGCCCGCCAGCGGAAGGCGGCTCCAGATGCGCATCACATGTCTCCTTCGATCCCGACCTCACGGTCGGCAGGGGGAGCCCGGTTGTGAGCGGATCGGGAGATGTGTCCTGGTCTGCCGTCAATCCCATGGTTCCGGACAGCTCGGGCGGGGCCGGTAGCGTCGACGGCATGACCGCTGACACCCCACGCCAGGTGGCCGACCGCTGGGTCGAGACGCTCGCGGACCTCGATCCCGCCGTGGGCACCGCACTCGGCACCCGACCGGGTGACACCCGGATGCCGGACCTGTCGCCCGACGGGTCGGCCGCCCGTGCGGAGGCGGCTCGCGACGTGCTCGCCGAGCTCGACGAGGCCGAGCGGACCGGGACCCCGACGGCCGACGACCGGCGCTGCGCGACGCTGCTGCGCGAACGGCTCCAGACCGCGCTCGCCCTGCACGACGCCGGTGAGGACCTGGTGAGCCTGCGCCCGATCGCCTCGCCGGTCCACCAGCTGCAGAGCCTGTTCCTGCTGATGCCGACGGCCACCGCCGAGGACTGGGAGGTGGTGGCGGCGCGGATGGCCCGGGTGGCGGGTGCTGCGATGTCGTACCGGGCCGCGCTCGTCCACGGGCTCGACACCGCGCACCGCAGCGCGGCGCGCCAGGCCGAGGCGGTCGCCGGCCAGCTCGACGCCTGGGTGGCCGACGGCTGGTTCACCGGGTTCGTCGCGGACGCCCCCGACCAGGTGCGTGGCAGGGCGGAGCGCGCGGCCGACGCGGCGACCGGAGCGGTCGCCGAGCTGGCCGCCTGGCTGCGTGGCACCTACCTGCCGGCGGTCGCGGACGTGCCCGACGCCGTCGGGCGCGAGCGGTACCTGCTCTCGGCGCGGCAGTTCCTGGGCGCGGCGGTGGATCCCGAGGACGCGTACGCGTTCGGCTGGGCCGAGCTGGACCGGATCTCGGCCGAGATGGCCGTCGAGGCCGAGCGGGTGCTGCCCGGCGCCGACGTCGCCACGGCCTTCGCGTACCTGGACCGCGAGGGGCCGGCGGTCGAGGGCGTCGAGGAGGTGCGGGACTGGCTGCAGGCCATGATGGACCGCGCGATCGCGGACCTGGACGGCTCGGTCGTCGACATCGCCGAGCCGGTGCGCCGGGTCGAGGCGAGGATCGCCCCGGCCGGGGCGGCGGCCGCGCCCTACTACACGCGACCTTCGCTGGACTTCTCCCGTCCGGGGCGCACCTGGCTCCCGACCCTGGGCCGGACCCGGTTCCCGCTGCACGACCTGGTGAGCACCTGGTACCACGAGGGTGTCCCCGGCCACCACCTGCAGCTGGGCACCTGGGCCTCGCGGGCCGCCGAGCTCTCCATGTTCCAGGTGAGTCTCGGGTCGGTCTCGGCGGCCACCGAGGGCTGGGCGCTGTACGCCGAACGCCTCGTGGACGAGCTCGGGTACCTGGCCGACCCCGGCGTGCGGCTGGGCTACCTGGACAACCAGCGGATGCGCGCGGTGCGCGTGGTCATCGACCTCGGCATGCACCTGGGCCTGACCGTCCCGGCGGACCAGGACTTCCACCCCGGCGCCCGGTGGACCCCAGAGCTGGGCCGGGAGTTCTTCGCGGCGCGCAGCGGATCCCCTGCGGCGTTCGTCGACTCCGAGGTAGTGCGGTACCTGGGCTGGCCCGGCCAGGCGATCAGCTACAAGCTCGGCGAGCGTGCCTGGCTGGCCGGCCGGGCCGCGGCCCGCGGCGCGGCCGAGGCCAGGGGGACGAGCTTCGACCTGCGCAGGTGGCACACCGCGGCCCTCGGCCTGGGCTCCCTCGGGCTCGCCGACCTCGAACGCGAGCTCGCGACCCTGTGAGCGGCGGCGGCCGCGCGGGTACCTTCGGCGCATGACCCCGCCGCAGCCGCCGAGCCGTGTGGCGGCCCGCGACGAGATCGTGCCGCGGGCCGTCCGGCTGCTCGAGCCGTGGACGGTCCTCGCGCTCGCGGCGCACGCGGTGGCCGTGGAGATGGTCTCCGCGTGGACCACCGCTGCGGTGGTGGCCGTCGTGATCCTGGCGGCGCTCGGCGGTACCGGCCTGGCCGGATGGCAGTCCCGGTCGGCGGTGGTCTTCCGGTTCGCGGTGGTCGTGGGACTGGCGTTCGCCCTCATGGCGCTGCAGGGCGAGGGGTCCGGGTACTTCCTGCTGTGGATGTTCGTGGTCGCGGCGGTGTACCCGCTGGTGCTTCCCGGGCTGACCGGCGCCGCGGTGGCGGTCGTGGTGCCCGCCGTCTACCTGGCTCTCGTCCCGCTGGGCGCCGCGGACGGCCCCCTCCCGGTGGCCCTGGTACGCGCGCTGTGCCTGGTGCTCATCGCCGTGGTGGTCCACGCCTCGTCCGAGGCGCTGCGTGACGCCGCGGTGGCCAGGGCGGACGCGGTGGCGGTGCTGGACACGTTCGGCGACGTAGCGCCGATCGGCATGGCCCTGGTGAACAACGAGCTCCGGTTCGTGCTGTCGAACCCGGTCTTCACCCGGATGTGCGGGTGGCGGGACGGCGAGCTGCCGGGCCGGCCGGTGGACGAGATCGGCGCGCTGGTGCCCGGGCTGGTGCACCACCTGGAGCGGGTGCGCGACGGGCACCCGGCGCCCCCGCTGGAGGTGATGTGCGCCGGACGGTGGTGGACGCTGCAGCTCTTCGCCGTCCCCGGCTCCGACGGGCCGCTCGGAACGGGCATCGCCGCCATCGACATCACCGAGCAGCGCGAGGCGGCCCGCGCCCTGGCGCACTCGGCCACCCACGACGCGCTCACCGGGCTGCCCAACCGGGCGCTGCTGGCCGACCGGCTCGAGGTCGAGGTGGCGCGGGCCGCGCGTCGCCGCGAGCCGATCGCCGTGCTGTTCTGCGACCTGGACCGGTTCAAGGACGTCAACGACTCCCTGGGTCACGCCGCGGGCGACGAGCTCCTGCGGGCCACCGGCGAGCGGCTCCGGCACGCCGTGCGGACCGGTGACACCGTCGCGCGGCTCGGTGGCGACGAGTTCGCCGTCCTGTGCGGTGACCTGGCCGGCACCGCGGACGCGGTCGCGGTGGCCGAGCGGATCCGGGAGCTGGTGCGCGCGCCGCTGCGGATCGCCGACCGCGAGCTGAGCGTCACGATGTCGATCGGCGTGACCGCCGGGGTCCCGGAGGGCACCGGCGCGGCGGAGCTCCTCGCGGACGCCGACGTGGCGATGTACGAGGCCAAGGATGCCGGGCGGGACCGCGTCGCCGTGTTCGACCCCGGTCAGCGGGCCGGTGCGCGGCAGCGCTTCGAGCTGCACGCCGCGCTGCGCGAGGCGGTCGAGCGTGACCTGCTCGAGGTCGCCTACCAGCCGGTGGTCGCGCTCGACCCGCTCCGGGTGGTGGGGGTCGAGGCGCTCGCCCGCTGGACCTGGGCGGGCGGTCCGGTCTCGCCGTCGACGTTCGTCCCGATGGCCGAGGACCTCGGCCTGATCGACGAGCTGACCCGGCAGGTCGTCGACCAGGCCGTCGGCGCCGTGCAGCGCTGGCGCTCGGAGCTGTGGGCCGACCTGGTCCTGTCGGTGAACCTGTCACCGCGCCAGCTCGCCGAGCCCGGCGCGGTGGCGATGCTCGGTCGGATACTGGCCGAGCACGGTCTGCCGGCCACGGCGGTGCAGGTGGAGATCACCGAGAGCGCACTGATGGCCGACGTGGCGGCGGCGGGTGAGCGACTCGAGGAGCTGCGTGAGCTCGGGGTGCGGATCGCCCTGGACGACTTCGGGACCGGCTACTCCTCGCTGGCACTGCTGCGCGATCTCCCGGTGGACGTGCTCAAGGTCGACCAGTCGTTCACGGCACGCCTCCCGCAGGACGTCGCGATGGTCGGCTTCATGGTCGACCTGGCCAGGGCGGTGGGTGCCACGGTCGTGGTGGAGGGCGTCGAGACCCCTGAACAGCTCGATGCCCTGCGGCCGCTCGGCTGCGACGCCGTGCAGGGATTCGGCCTGTGGCGCCCGCTGACCGCCGAGGCGCTGCGCGGGGTGCTGCTCGAGGAAGCGACCCGCGCGGCCGGCGCCGGCTCCGCCTAGTCCGCGAGCGCAGCCTCGACGGCTGCCTCGACGTGCAGCCGCGCGGTCGGGAACACCGGGACCGGGCTGTCCTGCGCGCCGACGAGCAGCTCGATCTCCGTGCACCCCAGGATCACGCCCTGCGCTCCGGCGGCCACGAGCCTCGCGATGACCTGCCGGTAGGCCTCGCGGGACACCTCGCGCACCACCCCGACCACGAGCTCGTCGTAGATCACCCGGTGCACGAGGGCGCGGTCGGCCTCGTCCGGGACGAGCACCTCCAGTCCGTGGGACGCCAGGCGATCGCGGTAGAAGTCCTGCTCCATGGTGAACGCGGTGCCCAGGAGCCCGACACGGTGCACGCCCGCCGCCCGGACGGCGTCCGCCGTGGCGTCCGCGAGGTGCAGCAGCGGCACGGAGGTCGCCGCCTGAACCCGGTCGGCGACCTTGTGCATCGTGTTGGTGCACAGCACGAGCAGCTCGGCGCCGCCTGCCGCGAGCCGGGCCGCCTCGGCGGCGAGCAGGTCGCCGGCCTCGTCCCAGGCGCCGGCCGTCTGCAATCGCTCGACCTCGGCGAAGTCGACCGAGGAGAGCAGCACCCGTGCCGAGTGCAGCCCGCCGAGCCGTTCGCGCACCAGCTCGTTGGCCAGCCGGTAGTACTCGGCGGTCGACTCCCAGCTCATCCCGCCCAGCATCCCGATCACCCGCACGGCCGGCTCCTCCCTGGGTCGCGCACGGGGCCGAGCCTAGGTGGTCACCAGCAGGTGGTGCTGCTCGTGTCGCCCGAGGGGCACACGGTGGCCGAGAACGTCGCGCGGGTGGTCGAGGACGGTGTGCCGGTCGCACGCCAGAGATTGGCGCGCGTCAGCGTCGCCCGTGACAGGTCGGTGCCCGCGAGCGTGGTCCCCACCAGCAGCGCGCCGGTGGCGTCGGCGCGGGAGAGGGCCGCACCGTCCAGGAGCGCGCCGGTCAGGTCCGCGCCGACCAGCTCCGCCCCGACGAGGCTGGCCCCGCGCAGGTCGGCGCCCGGGAGCACCGCCCCGCCCAGGTCGGCCTCGCCGAGCTTGGCGTCGCGCAGCACCACCACGTCGTGGGCGATCGTGCCCAGCAGCTGGGCGTTGGTGAGCACCGCGCCGCCGAGCACCGTGCCGGTCAGGCTGGCACCGGACAGGTCGGCGTTGGTGAGGTCGGCGGACGTGAGGTCGACGTCGGTGAGCGTGGCGCCGGACAGCGAGCCGCCCTGCAGCCGTGCGCCGGTCAGGTCGACGTCCAGCAGCGTGGCCGAGGTGAGGTCGGCGGCGTTGAGGTTCGAGCCCGACAGGTCCACCCCGCGCAGGGTCGCGGCGTGCAGGTCCAGGCCGGCCAGGGACAGGCCCGACCAGTCGCCCACCAGGGTGGCACCTGGCAGGTCGCACGCGGTCCGCTCGTCCGCCGTGACGGTGGTGCAGTCCGCTGTGCTCGTGGTCGGTGCCGCGCTCGCGCTGGGCGCGGCGGGCGCCGGAGCTGCGGCCCCGGTGGCCGGCGTGGTGCTGGTGCTGGTGCTGGTGCTGGTGCTGGTGCTGGTGCTGGTCGGCTCGGTGGGATCGTCCGCGGGACTCGTGGCGGTCGTGCCGTCGCCGTCCGCGGGCTGGTGCGTGCTCGCGCCGCCGTCCGACGCGATGCCCGACCAGGGACGAGCGGCGGCGGCGGGTGCCGGGTCACCGCTCCCGGCGGCCGGGCCGGCGACCGCTGGGGCCGCGAGCCCACCGACCAGCAGGCCGAGCGTGGCGGTCGTCGCCGCCGCGCCGGCCGTCAGGGCGGTGCCGAGCCCGCCCGCCGTGGTGGCCAGGTCGGGCAGCGGCACGGAGCGCAGGCCGGGCAGGCTCGTGAGCGCGGACAGCGGGCCCGTGGCGAGCCGGAGCCTGCCCAGCCCGACCGCGAGGAACCCGCGGACCACCACGGGGTCGAACTGCGTCCCGGCACACCGCGCCAGCTCCGCGCGGGCCTGCGAGGCCGGCATCGCCTCCTTGTACGAGCGGGTGGACGTGATCACGTCGTAGGTGTCCGCGACGGCGATGATGCGGGCGCCGAGGTGGATCTCCTGCCCGGCGAGGCCCCTCGGGTACCCGGCGCCGTTCCACTGCTCGTGGTGCTGGCTGATGCCCGCGGCCCACTCGCCCAGGAAGTCGCTCAGCGGCGCGGCGAGCTCGAGCCCGAGGGTCGGGTGGTTCGCCAGGGCCTCCCACTCGGCCGCGCTCGGCTGTCCCGTCTTGGCGAGGATCTCGCTGGGGATCCGCAGCTTGCCGATGTCGTGCAGCAGCGCGGCCCAGCGCAGCCGGGCGGCAGCCGGCTCGGGGAGCCCCATCTCCTCGGCGATCAGGGAGGTGTAGGCCTGGACCCGCTCCGAGTGGCCGCGGGTGTTGTGGTCGTGCAGGGACAGCGCCGCGACCAGACCCAGCAGCGCGGCGGTCGGCTCAGCGTCGGCCCCGGTGCGTCGAGCCTGGACGTCGGCGATCTGGCGCCGCAGCGCCGCCGGGGAGTGGGTCCGCAGCGCGACGGCCAGGCGGGACGGCGCCTGGTCCGGGAACACCAGGGCCATGGCCAGCATGGCCGACAGGGGCAGGAGGCGGCGGGTCAGTCGCCCCAGGGCGAGGACCAGGAGGGTGGCCACGGTGATCTCGCCTGCGAGCCACACCCACGGGTTCATCCCGAGCCGGTCGGCGGGGAGCCAGGTCGCCGCGGCCCAGCCCATCGCGACCGCCAGGGCAGCCGGGAGCGCGACGACGCCGAGGCGCACGACAGCGGCGAGAACCGGGCGGGGGCGCCAGCGGTCGAGGTTCGGGTCGTCGTAGTTCTGGGTAGGACCGGACGACACACCTGAAGATCGGCCGCCGACGGCCCGATGTTGATCCACCGGACGGGTGAGCGTTCACAGACATGCCCGGGTCGCCCGGGTCTGGCGTGCTGCCGCGGCCGGGCGCACACTGGTGGTGAGCGGTGGTCTCCCGACCGGGGGGAGGGACCATGGAGCGAGTGATAGCCACCTACCACATCGGCGTGCACGACGTGGATGTCCTGGAGAGTCTCGACGACGACGACGCCTGGTACCACCTGGTGGTCGACGGGCTCTCCCGGGACACCGTGCTGTCCGCACCCCCGGACCTGGACGAGGCCGCCGAGCTGATCCTGCTCCCCGCGCGCGGGGAGTGACCCGGACGGTTCACAGCGCCGCCACAGGCTCCCGAGCGGCGATCTCCAGCGTGTCCGGCGAACCTGAACCTGTCACAGACCCGACCCCGCCTGCTCCTTCTCCACCGGGGACGATGTGAGGAGGTGCGGGATGGAGCCGCTGGACCGGTTCGTGCCGCTCGAGCTCGACGCGGTGGTGCCCGGCGAGCCGCCTCGGCACCTCGGCTGGATCCTGGCGACGATCGCACTGTGCGCGGCGATGGTCCTGCTCGCTGCCGGACTCGTGCCCCTCGCGCTGGCCGCCGGGTCGCCGACCCGCGCGTCGGAGGTGGGCGTGTCGACGACCGCCGCGCACCCGGCCGCGGTCGCGGCGCGCACAGGCTACGCACACCGGCCGCCCAGCACCCCCTGAGGCCGCGCGTCGAGCCTGGGGCCTCCAGACCCAAGGAGGCGCAGATGACTACCTCGACCGGCACCCCGGGCCCCACGCCGCCTGACGAGCCGACGTCGGCCGCCCCGGACGTCGATGCGGAGCCCGCGCCCGTCCCCGCCGCGGAGCCCACCTCCGTCCTCGATGCGGAGCCCACCTCCGTCCTCGCCGCGGAGCCGCCCCCACTCCTGGACGCGGAGCCCGGCGGTCCGGTCGACGTTGCCCCGGTCCGGCGCCGGGGCGTCCGAGCGATGGCGGACCACCCGGTGGCCACCGCGGCGGTCGCGGCGGTGCTCGCCGCAGGGCTCGGCTTCGGCGGCGGGTTCCTGACCGGTTCTGCCTCGGCGTCGGGCGGCGTGACCGGGACCGGGACCGTCGACGACACCGCCCTCGGGGGTGTCGACCACGGTCTCGATGGTGCTGGTCGTCCCGACCCAGGGCAGCTCCCCGGTCCTGGCGGCAGGGTCGGTCGCGGCGGCCAGGTCGGTCCCGGCGACCAGGGCGCTCCCGGCGACGGCACGGACGCCGACTCCGGCGGTGTGACCGACGGTTCCACGACCGGGCTCTGACCGACCGGCGGGGCGAGCGCGAGCCACCCGAGGTGCGACGTGGGCGGACGCGGCGCACAGTGGGAAGGAGGCCGCGGAACGCCGAGCTCCTGCCCTCCCTGAGCAGTCCCGGCGACGGCCGGACAACACCACAGGGAGGTACTCATGACACACACCACCGTTGCCGGCGACGATCGCGAGGTCGCCCAGCCACTCGTGGAGAGCTGGACGTGGACGCGGGTGCTCTTCGCCGAGCGCACCTCCACCTCGGGCGTGATCTGGCTGATCGTCCGGGTGCTCCTGGGGTGGCAGTGGATCGACGCCTCGATCGGCAAGTTCAGCAGCTACGGGGCGTGGAGCAGCGGCGCGGCGGTCCAGGGCTTCGCCAAGGGTGCGCTGGGCAACATGACCGGCGAGCACCCGGCGGTGATCGCCGGGACCTTCGGCTGGAACAGGGCGTGGCTCACGTGGGTCGCCGACACCGGCTACAAGTTCATCGGCCCGGTCATCCCGTTCCTCGAGATGACGGTGGGCGTGCTGCTCATCCTCGGCCTGTTCACCGGCATCGCGGCGGCCGTCGGGCTTCTGATGAACCTCAGCTTCCTGTTCGCGGGCAGCGCCGGGGTCAACCCCGCGTTCGCGGTCTCGGCCGTCGCGCTGATCGTCGCCTGGCGGGTCGCCGGCAACCTCGGCCTGGACCACTGGGTCCTGCCCCTGGTCGGCGTCCCGTGGTCGCGGAAGGAAGACCGCGCAGAGCCCGCGGCGGTCGAGCCCGCCCGCTGATCGGCGCGGGGCGCGGACGGTTCAGACGGCCGGAGCGCCGTCGCCGTCCGCGCCCGGGTCGCCGGAGATGTCGCCGGTGAGGTAGCGCGTGATCGTCGGGCCGACGGCCCGGGCGATCCGGTCCGGCGACGCCTCGGCGAGCTCGGGCACCTGCAGGGCCAGGCGGCCCATCGCGAGCCCGGCGATCTGGGCGCCCACCAGAGCCGCCCGGAAGCGGGCGTCCTCCCCGGTCGCGAAGCGCTCCACCACGCCGAGCACGCTGCGGGAGACCAGCGCGGCGAGCGCCTCGGAGGCGCGCTGGTGCGACAGCCCGGTCCGCAGCATCGCCAGCAGGCCGTTGCGGATCGGCGGGCTGTCCCATGCGGTCAGCGCCCGGCGAACCAGCTCGGTCCCGAGGTCGGGGTACGTCTCGAGGTCGGCGGTGACCGCCGCGATGTCGACGGGCATCTCGAGCGAGGCGTCCAGCAGCTCATCCTTCGACCCGAAGTACTGGATCACGAGCGCGGGGTCCACGCCGGCGGCGCGCGCGATCGCCCGGATCGTCGCGCGCTGGTAGCCGACCGCGGCGAACTGCCGACGCGCCGCCTCCAGGATCGCCCGACGGGACTCGCCGGGCGGACGACGTGGGCTCACCGCACCGCGTCCTTGGCCAGCACGGCCATCCGCTCCTCGATGGTCGCGGGCACGCTGACCAGCTCCGCCGGGACACCGGCCTGCGCCAGGACGGCGCGCAGCGTCGCCTCGTCGCCGTCGGCCACCCGCACGGACCGGCCCGACAGGGTCACGGCCGCGCCGGTGGGCTCGAGGGCGGCGAAGGCGTCCGCCCAGCGCTCGGTGCGCACCTCCACGGCCGTGGTGCCGCCTACGACGTCCTCCTCGCTGCCGGAGCCCACCAGGCGGCCGCCGGCCATGAGCAGCAGGCGGTCGCACTGCTGGGCCTCCTGCATGTAGTGCGTGGTGATGAGCACACCGACGCCGGCCTCCGCGCGCTCGCGCACGGTGTCCCACAGCCGGGCTCGGGCCAGCGGGTCGACTCCCGACGTCGGTTCGTCCAGCACGAGCACCTCGGGGTCGTGCAGCAGCGCGCACACGAAGGCCAGGCGCCGCTGGGAGCCCAGCGCGAGGGAGCCCACCAGCGTGCCGGAGTGCTCGGCGAGGTCCGGCGGCAGCTGGGGCACCCGCGCGCGGTAGGCCCGTGCGGTGAACTCGAGGTTCTCGGCGACGGTGAGGTCGTCGTAGAGCCCCATGCCCTGCGGGACGTAGCCGACCCGCATCCGTGCCTGCCTGCTCGGCGGGCCGCCGAGCAGGCGCACCTGGCCGTCGGGGGACCCGACCAGGCCCAGCAGCGCGCGGATCAGGGTCGTCTTGCCGGCACCGTTGGCGCCCAGGAGGCCGACGACCTCGCCGGGTTCGACGTGCATCGTCACGTCGTCCACCGCGAGGAGGGTGCCGAACCGGTGGCTGAAGCCGCGGGTCTCGAGCAGGGCCGGGGTCACGCTGCCACCCCCGCGCGGCGGGCGAGAGAGGCCGCGATCACCACGTCCTCCAGATCGGGCGTGATGGTCGAACCGACCGGGCGCTCGCCCGGGGGCCACCACTCGTGGTGCGTCCGACCGCGCCGCCACGCGCGCTCGGGGTGCACCGGGTCGGTGGTCGTGACCACGGTCCCGACCAGGGACGCGAGCGCCTCCTCCGGAGGCGCGGACAGCAGCACGTGCCCCTCGTCGAGCACCATGAGGTGCCCGCACCGCTCGGCCTCGTCCAGGTACGTCGTGGACATCACCACGCCGGCACCGCCGGCCGCGGCCAGCGACACCAGGCGCCACAGCTCGACCCGGCTGACCGGGTCCACCCCGGTGCTCGGCTCGTCGAGCACCAGCAGGTCGGGCTCGGCGACCGTGGCCATGCAGAAACCCAGCTTGCGTCGCATGCCGCCGGACAGCTGCCTGGCGAGGCGGTCGCGGGCCGAGTCCAGGCCGGCCCGGGCGAGCAGCTCGTCGGCCCTGGCCGCCACCTGGGACGTCGACAGCCCGAACGACCGCCCGACGAACTCGAGGTTCTCCCGCACGGAGAGCTCGGCCCACGACCCCGAGCTCGCCGGGAGGTAGCCGATCCGGTGCGGCGCGGGTGCGTGCACGCTCCCGCTGCGGGGGACCACCTCGCCGACCAGCGCGCGCAGCAGCGTCGTCTTGCCCGCGCCGTCGCCGCCGACGATGCCGATCACCTGGCCCGGCTCGACCGTGAGGGTGGTGTCGACCAGGGCGTTCGTCACCCCGAACCGCACGGTGACGTCCGTGAGCCCCCAGGTCATCGCGTGGCCGCCTCGACGTGCTCACCGTGGGCGTGGCCGCGTCGCCTGCTGGGAGCCAGGTCGCGGCGGAAGCGCAGCACCGCCCCGGTGAAGATGAGCAGTGCCATCACGGTCAGCGCGCCCAGGGGCAGCCACAGCGAGTCGATCGGCGCACCGCGCAGCATGACGCCCTGGGAGATCATCGTGAAGTAGGTCAGGGGGAGCCCGTAGGCGATCCACCGCACCCCAGCGGCCATCGCGTCGAGCGGGAAGATCATCCCGGACAGCAGGATCTGCGGCAGCATCAGCATGAACGCCACCTGGATCGCCTGCCCGGCGTTCTGCGAGATCGTCGAGATGAACACGCCGAGGCCCAGCACGACGAACAGGAAGATCGCGGCCCCGAGCGCGAACACCGCGACGTTGCCGTTGAACGGGACGCCGAACAGCCACACGCCGAGCACCGTCACCAGCGTCATGTCGAACGCGGCGAGCAGGAAGTACGGCGCGATCTTCCCGAGGATCACGGTGCTCGCCCGGATCGGCATCACGGCGAGCTGCTCGAGCGTCCCGGCCGTGCGTTCCCGCACCAGGCCGATGCTGGTCACGATCGTCCCGATGAAGGTCAGGATCAGGCCGATGATCGCGGGGATCATCACCCACGACGTCTCCAGGTCCGGGTTGAACAGCACGTCCGCGGTGACCTGGTCGCCCATCTTGTTGAGCACCGAGACGGTCGCCTGGGCGGCGAACAGGTTGGAGCCGTCCACGAGCACCGTCACCGGCGTGCCGTCGGCCAGGAACGCCACGTCCACGTCACGGCGCTGGACCATGTCGTGCGCGTCGGCCTCGGTCAGCGCGGTATCGGTGGTCGTGACGTCGAAGAAGTCGGGGAGCATCCCGGCCACCTGGTCGGCCTGCGGGCCGACCACGGCGGTGGTGACCGAGTCCACCGAGAAGTTCGCCGCGTAGCCGAAGATCACCAGCAGCAGCAGCGGCATGAACACGATCATCGCCACGGTGCGCCGGTCACGCCGCAGCTCACGGAACTCCTTGACCACCATCGCTCGCATGGCGCCGACGGTACGCCGCCCCCCGACAGTTATCAACAAGCGTTGAGAAATGAGTCGCGCCTCGCGTCGCCGGCGGTCCTCGGGTGACGATGGGGCCATGAGCGACGACCGCGATCCCCGGGTGACGGCGGCGTGATGAGCGACGACCGCGGCGTGCCGTCCGACCGGCCGTGGGCCGTGGCGCGCCCGACCGGAGCCGACGGCACGCCGTCGGGGACCGCGTGAGTGCCCCGCCGCCCGGTGGCCCGCCGCCCGTTCACGGCGGCGCCTGGTACCCGGGCCCGTACGACGGCGGGCCGCCTCCGGCGTCCCAGTGGCACCCGCCGCCACCGCCGCCGCGCCGCCGCGGGGCGCGGGCCGTGGCCGTGGTCGCCGTGGTGGCGTTCGCGCTCGCGCTGCTCGGCCCCCGGGTGGACGCCGCGCGGAGCTGGTGGGGCGACGTGTGGCCCGCGGTCGACGCCCCGGACTACTCCGCGCTCGTGGTGCGCGCTGGGCCGGACACCTTGCCGGCTCCCGTCGCACCGCAGAGCGAGCGGCCCACGCCCGGCTTCGAGGAGCAGGCGGTCCGCCTGCGCCCGGCGGTCACCGCGTGGCCGACCGACGAGCCGTACGAGCTCCTGGCGACCTGGACCGCCTCGGACGGCACCGAGCGGCCCGTGGCCTGGTCACCGTGCCGGCCGATCCACGTGGTGCTCAACCCTGACGGCGCACCGGCGGACGCCGAGGACCAGCTCGTCGCGTCGCTCGGTGCGGTGTCGGCTGCGACCGGGCTGGAGTTCGTCTACGACGGCACGACCGACGAGCCGGCGTCGGGGGCCCGGGAACCCTTCCAACCACAGCGCTACGGCGACCGGTGGGCGCCGGTGCTCGTCGCGTTCGTCGACGCCCTCACGCACGACGGGGAGCCGGTCGCGGGCCTGACCGGCAGCCGCACGGCACGGCTCGGCGACGGCCCCGGCGTCCGGCTCACCGCCCAGGTGCGGCTGGACCGCGACTCCCTCGCGTACCCGTCGTGGTCCGGGGTGCCCGGGTGGGTCGCCGTGCTGCGCCACGAGCTGGGGCACGTCGTCGGGCTCGCGCACGTGGAGGACCCCGGGGAGCTCATGTACCCGGAGGCCGGGCTGCGGTCGACCTTCGCCGACGGTGACCTCGCGGGGCTGGCCGTCCTGGGCGCGGGGGAGTGCTCCTCGGACTTCTAGGGTGAGGCGTTCCTGGGCGCATCGCCCCTCGGGCGCACTGCCCCTAGGACGCACTGTCCCTAGGGCGCGCCCGGCTCCGCGCCGAGCGCCGCCAGCTCGCCGAGCGCGGCGTCCAACGCCGCGGCGATCTCGCCGCCCTCGGGGACGACCTCCGGGTCGGTCACGACCGTGACCGTCAGCCGCCCGGCATAGGACAGCGCGGCGAACGCCACCGCGACGTTGCCGGCGACCACGCCGATCGGCGCGATCCGGCGCACCCGGTGGCCGCCCAGCACGAGGCCTTCCGGGCCCCGCAGGTTGGTGAGGAACGCGTTGACCAGCCGCTGGCGCTCGACGAACCACCGGAACAGGCCGAGCGCCGCCAAGAGCCGGAACGCCGGCGCGAGCAGCGCCAGCGAGGCGCCACGCGAGCGCGACTTGCGGGCCCGCGTCGACGTCGCGACCTGGGCGAGCCGTGCGGCGAGGTCCCCGGCGAGCGGCACGCGCACCGGCATCACACCCACCGCGTTGCCGAGGTCGGCCCCGCCGGCCGCGGGCCGAGCGGAGATCGGGACCGAGATCACCAGCGCGTCGGGATGCTCTCCGCGGCGGCGCAGCGCGTCACCCATCGCAGCGGCGGCCGCGACCAGCAGGGCGTCGTTGATGCTGGCACCTGCGGTCCGTGCGCCGGTGCGCAGTGCGGCGAGGTCCACCTCGGCCAGGTGGGCGGCGCGGTGCGGGCCGCAGGGCGCGTTGAGCGAGCAACGTGGGGCACCGCGTGGGCCGTGCTCGAGCTCGGCCCGTCCCGCCCGTGCCCGGCGCAGGGTCGCGGGCATCCTGCGCGCCGCGAGCCACCACTCGGACCACGCGTCGCGCAGCAGCGTCCACCTGCTCGGCGCGGTCGGAACGGCGCGGTCAGCGGCCCCAGCCCCAGCCCCGGCCCCAGCCCCGGCCTCAGCCCCAGCCCCGGCCCCAGCCCCGGCCTCAGCCCCGGCCTCAGCCCCAGCCCCGGCCCCAGCCCCATGCTGCCGGTGCCCCGCGCCCGTCCCGCCGGTCCGGCCGTGGCCGGCCTCGGGCGGGTCAGCCAGGCCGGCGAGCACGGCCAGACCGCCGATGCCGTCCGCGACGACGTGGTGCATCGCCAGGACCACCGCGGCGGTGCGGCCCTGGTGGGTGAGCACCACCGCGCGCCACTGGGGGCCGTCCCCCAGGGGCCGGCCGAGCTCCCGCACGCCGGCCGCGACGAGCGACGCGTCGTCGTCGGCGCCTACCGCCCGTACCTCCACCCGATCGGCGGTCGAGCCCGGCCAGGGCTCCCAGTAGGGCCGCCCGAACCCGATCGGCGGACGTCGCAGGCGCTGACGGAAGCGGGGCACCGCGTCGAACCGCGCCGCCAGGAGGTCGACCAGCACGGCAGGGTCCGGGCCGTCGAGCATGAGTACCGCGCCCACGGTGCGCGGCGCGGGGCCGACGTCGGCGGCGAGCTCCACCGCGTCGGCCGGGCTGATCCGGTCCACAGTGCCCACGGTGCGAGGATCCCGCGGCGGCCGGTCGGCGTCCCATGACACACGTCCCGGCCCCGGACGTCGGTGTGGCGACTCGCGGGCGAGCGCGTGTCCGCTCAGCGGTGGCCGGACCGCAGCTCCCGGTACGCCATCTGGGCGGCGGTGAGCAGCACGAGGGCGGCGAACAGCACGCCGGACAGCCGCGGTGGGATCGCGAACGCGAGATACACGCCGCCGAAAGACGCGACCATCGCCGACAGCCCGACCACGGCGGCGACCCGCAGGTCGACCATCCCGCGTCTGGCGTTGGCCACCGTCCCGGTGATCGTCGTGGGGACCATGACCAGTAGTGACGTGCCCTTGGCCAGCAGGTCGCCCACCCCGACCAGCACCACCAGGGCCGGCACCACCACGATCCCGCCGCCGACGCCGAACAGCCCGGCCGTCAGCCCCATCACCAGCCCCACCACGAGCAGCAGCAGCACGGTCGGGAACGTGAGCGCCAGCTCGGCACTGCGGGACGGCACGGCGGTGAACATCCGGACGGCCACGATCACGAGCAGCCCGATGAACATCCAGCGGGACACGTGCTGCGGCAGGTGGTGCAGCAGCCGGACCCCGAGCCAGGACCCGAGCACCCCGCCGACCGCGACGAGCGCGCCGATCACGAGGTCGGCCTCGCCGCGGGCGAGGTAGGTGATCGCGCCGACCAGGGACGTCGGCACGATCGCGGCGAGGGAGGTGGCGGCGGCCGTGCGCTGGTCCATCTTGGCCAGCGTGACCAGCAGGGGGACGACGACGATGCCGCCGCCCACACCGAACGCGCCCGACAGGATCCCGCCCAGCACGCCGACGACCACCAGCACGCCCCAGCGGCGCGACCGCGGCTCGGTGGGTGGCACCCATCGATGCTACGTGGCCCGGGACCTGCACGTGTGTCGCTCGCCGCCCGGACCTGCCTCCGCCCGGACCTGCCTCCGCCCGCTCCCGGCTCAGCGCCGTTCGAGCAGCACCAGCGTCTCGAAGTGCTCGGTGTGGGGGAACATGTCGAAGACCCTGGCCTGCCGCGGCACGAACGAGCTCATCACCGCCAGGTCCTTCGCGAGGGTCGTCGCGTTGCAGCTCGAGTACAGCACCCGGCCCACTCGCGAGGCCTCGAGCCAGGCCGCCAGCTCGCCGATCCCGCGGCGGGGCGGGTTCACCACGACCAGGTCCGGGCTGACCCGCGCCGCCTGCGCGAACGCGACGGCGTCGCCGGCCTGGAACCGTACGTCGCGCAGGCCTGCCTCGTCGCGGCTGAGCAGGGCCGAGGCCACCGCCTCACCGCTGATCTCGACCCCGAGCACCTCGACCCCGGGCCGCGCGACGTGCAGCGCGAACCCGCCGACCCCGCAGTACAGGTCCCACACGCTCGCGACGTCGAGGTCCGCGGTCCAGGCCCGCGCATCGGCGTAGAGCGCGCGGGCCACCTCCGTGTTGGTCTGGAAGAAGCTCTGGGGACGCAGGTGGAGCACCACGTCGCCCAGGGGCATGGCGAGCGCCTCGCCGACGAGCGGGATCTCTCTGGTGCCCTCGAGCACGGCCTTGTGCTCGGGCTGGACGTTGACCGACACGACCGTCCCCGCCCCGAGCGCGTCGAGCAGGCTCGGCAGGTGCTTGCGGATCCGGGCCAGCGCCTCGGTGGAGCGCAGCACGAACCGCACCATCAGCCCGTCGCCCTCGGTCACCAGCAGGTACTTGAGCTCACCGCGCCGGGTAGGGACGTCGTAGGGGGTCAGCCCGGCCCGCGCGACGAAGGCGGCCAGCTCCGGGAGCGCTGCGACGATCCCCGGTGTGTGCAGCGGGCAGCCGCGCAGGTCGGTGCCGCGGCCGGCTCGGTCGAGGATGCCGAGCGTCGGGTCGTCGCGGGTGCCGGCCACGGCGAGCTTCGCCTTGTTGCGGAAGCCGTGCTCGGCGCTCGGCACGGGGGCGAGCCAGGTCAGCCCCTCGTGCTCGCCGACCGCGGCCCGGGCCCGCTCCTGCTTGGCCGTGAGCTGGTCGGGGTAGGGGACCGGCAGCAGCGCGCACGAGCGGCACAACGCCGCGTCGTAGTAGTCGCACTGCACGGCCGGAGGCTACGCCGCCTGGTGCCGGCCCGGCGACCACACCCTGGACCGCCGTGCCGCCCGACGCCGGCTGACCGGCCACTCCCTGTCCGCCGTGCCGCCGGGCGCCGGCTTACCGGCCACTCCCTGCCCGCCGTGCTGCCCGACGGCGGCTTACCGGCCACTCCCTGCCCGCCGTGCTGCCCGACGCCGACCCGGCGGCGACGCTCTGCGCCGGCTGTGTCCGGTCAGGTCAGCGAGGCCGCATGGATCGCGGCGATCGACTCGTCGAGCAGGCGGTCGAACTCCTCGTCGTCCTGGTCCACCCGCAGACCCTCGGTGAGCGCGCGCGAGAAGCTGGCGATCACGCCGTGGTTGCGGGCCAGCCGGGCGGTGGCCTCGGCGCGCGTGTACCCGCCCGAGAGCGCCGCGACGCGCAGCACCCGCGGGTGGTCCACCAGCGGCGTCCACAGGCCGTCCTCGTCGGGCAGGGTGAGCTTGAGCATCACCTGCTGCTCGGGCCGCAACCCGTCCAGCGCGCCCATCAGCCCGTGCAGCAGCAGGTCCTCCGCCTGCGCCTTCTCCGGGCTGTGGATGTCGACCTCGGGCTCGATGATGGGCACGAGACCGGCGTCCAGGATGTGCAGCGCGAGGGCGAGCTGCTGGTCGACGACGGTGCCGATCGCGTCCTTGTGAGCCAGGCGGATGACCGAGCGCATCTTGGTGCCGAAGACTCGGTGGCCGGTCGCCCGGGCCAGCATGTCGTCCAGGTCGGCGATGGGCTTCATCAGCCGCGCGCCGTCCGCCTCCTCCTCCAGGCCCTTGTCGACCTTGAGGAACGGCACGACGTGCTTGACCTGCCACAGGTACTCGGCGGCGCCGAGCCCGTGGACGGTCGACTCCATGGTCCGGTCGAAGAGGATCGCGCCGATCACCCGGCCGCCCTCCGACGGTCCGAGCCCGCCCAGGCTGGGTCCGCGGCCGAACGACGGGCTCGTCATGATCCGGGTGCGCATCGCATGGACGAGCGCGAACATCTCGGCCTCGTCCGCCCAGGACTCGATCCCGTACAGGTGCAGTGCCCTGGGCGTCGAGCCGCCGCTCTGGTCCAGCGCAGCGATGAACCCCTGGCCGGTGGCCATCTGCTGGAACTGTTCCGTGGCGATCTGCGCATCCGTGGTCATGGCAACCTCCCCCCGGGCGCAGGACCACGACGGCGGCCCTGCCGTCCCACCCCCAGTTTCCCTCCGTTCCGCGTGCACTGCCTCCCACGGATCGTGCACGTGTGTGCAGTCGGCCCGAGGGCGCGGCGGCGTACGCTCCGGCGCAGGGGAGGGGCGATGACGCACGACGATCCCGGCGCCGCGATGCCGGACCCGGCGCGCCTGACCTACCGCTACCTGCGCGTGTCCGTGGCGGTCATGGGGCTGCTGCTGCTCGTCGGCATCGGGCTCGACGTCGCCTCGGGCGGCGAGCGCTTCGGCTCGATCAGCGGCTACTTCTACTCCCCGGTGCGCAGCCTGTTCGTCGGGGCACTGGTGGCGATCGGCCCGGCGCTGATCGCGATCAAGGGCCGCCCGGGCTGGGAGGACATGCTGCTCGACCTGGCGGGCATGGTCATACCGGTGGTCGCGCTGGTGCCGGTGCCGCGCGAGCTGGGCCAGGCCATCTGCGGCGCGGGGGCCGAACGGTGCGTTCCGCCGGACCTGGTCCCCGCGGTGGTGAACAACGTGACGGCGCTCGCCCTGATGGGTGTGCCGGTGCTGGCGTTCGCGTGGTGGACAGGCAGGCGCGCGCTTGGGACCTCGGCCCTCGCGGGGCTGCTCACCGCCACCGGTGCCTACCTGGTGCTGGTGGTCTGGTTCTGGGGATGGCGAGCGACCTTCCTGGTCGCAGCGCACGACGTCGCGGCGATCGCCTTCTTCCTGCTCACCGCCGCAGTGGCGTGGATCAACGGCCGAGGGGTGCAGACCCGCATCACCGCCCGGGTGCTGACACCGATGCGCTACGCCCAGGCCTACCGCGTGATCGCCGCGGTGATGGTGGCCACCCTGGTGGCCGCGGTGGTCGGCTGGATCCTGGACTCCGCCGGGGTGTGGACGCTGCCGTTCGGCTGGGTGTTCGTGGTCGAGGCGATCCTGCTCGCCGCGTTCATCGTGTTCTGGCTGCTCCAGACCGCCGAGAACTGGGACCAGGAAGCCACCTCCCTCTAGCCGCCCCATCCCACCCCGCCCGCCCCGCTCCCGCCGGTTCCTCCCCGCGAGCTCCCGCGCCACCCCAGCAGAACGCCCCCGTCGCGCGTCTTGGTCGGTGAAGGATGACCTCGGGAGGCAGACGTGGGCTGGCAGGACGACCTCGACACGCTGGCGCGTGAACGTGGCTCGGCGCTGGTGGCCTACGCCTACCTGCTCACCGGCGACCGGCCGACTGCCCAGGACCTGGTCCAGGACGCGTTCGTGCGCACGTTCGTGCGGCTCGGCGCCGGCCACGACGCGCAGCGGCTCGAGTCGTACGTGCGGCGCGCGATCCTCAACGGGGTGCGTGACCGGTTCCGCAGGCGCAGCACGTTCCTGGGTGCCAGGTCGCGCCTGATCGAGCCACCGCTCGGCGACCCGGACCAGACCGCCGTCGACAAGGTCGACGTCGAGCGTGCGTTGGAGCGCCTCACCCCGCGGGAGCGGGCCTGCGTGGTGCTGCGGCACTACGAGGACCTGCCGACCGCCGAGATCGCCGAGCAGCTGGGCCTGAGCCAGGGGGCGGTGCGTCGGTACCTCACCGACGCCCGCACCCGGCTGGGCGCGCTGCTGGGCGACGGGTCGTCCGAGGAGCACAGCCGGACCGAACCGGTCCGGCTCACCGCGAGGAGGACCCGATGAGCGAGCGCTTCGACTCCGGCCTGCGTGAGCTCGGCGAGCGGATCGGCCGCGAGCACGATGACGTCTGGGACGACTGGACCGCGCAGATGACCGCCCGCGTCCGCCGCGGCCGGCGGGTCCGTACCGCCGCGCTCGCCGGCGGCCTGGTGGCGGCGCTCGGCGTCGTGGCGTTCGGCGGCTCGATGCTGGACCGCCGCCCCGCGCCCGTACCGCCGGCGACCACCCTCGCCCCGAGCCCCACCCGGACGTCGGCCCCCACCCCCACCCCGACCTCCGCCCCGACGTCCAGCTCAACGCCCACCTCCGGAACCACGGCGCCCCTCACCGGCGTGGACGTGGTCGCGGGCTGGCGTGAGCTGGGCGTGGACCCCGCACTGTTCGGCGATGCGGTCGTGACGGACGCCGCCTCCGTGGGTGGCACCGTCGTGGCCGTGGGCTGCGACGCGCAGGCGCACAACGCCGGGTCCACAGCGGGCGCCGATGCGCCGATCTGGACCGGCGTCGGCAGCACGTGGACGCGCGTCGGGCCGATCGACTCGCCGCTGCCCGACCAGCCGGTGGACTGCCTGTCGCAGGTGGTCGCCACCCCGCACGGGTTCTTCGCGGTGGCGTGGTCCGCGCTGCTGCACTCCGACGACGGCCTGACGTGGTCCCCGGTCGAGGTGCTTCCCGCACCCGAGGGCTACCCACTCGGCAACTACGTCGCCGCGGCGGTGTGGGGCGACCGCGTCACGGTCGTCACGCAGCGCCTCGCCGGGGCCGAGTCGATGGCCGCGACGCTGTGGACCACCACCGACGGCACCACGTGGCAGGAGCTCGGCGCCGGCATCCCGCACGACACGGCCGGCGTCGGCGACAACCCGGGCGTGGTGTTCGACAACGCGAACCTCTCCCGGATCGTCGACCACGACGGCGTGCTGGTGGCGGTCGGCGCGTCTCCCGGTGGCGAGTTCGTGCCGACGGCGGCGGCGTGGACCTCGACCGACGCCCTGACCTGGACGCCCGCGACGGTCGAGGCCGCCGACCAGTGCTCCCTCACGGACGTCGTGGAGACGGGGTCCGGCCTGCTCGGAGTCGGGTCGTGTGCCTCGACCGGCAACCTCGCCGCGTGGGAGTCGTCGGACGGCCGCTCGTGGCGGCGGGTCAGCGCCCCGCACGTCGACCTCGACCCCGACACTGCCTTGGTCGGAGTGGCCGGCATCGCGACCATCGGCGACCGCGTCGCGATCTCGGCTCGGCACTTCGACGCCGCCGCCGGCACCGACGCCGCGGTCCAGTGGGTCGGCTCCCCGGAGACCGGCTGGGAGCGCGCCGACGACCTCGCCATCCCGTACCTCCAGACCTCCGAGCTGGGGTTCTGGCCGATCACCGGCGTTGCCACGCAGCCCAGGGTCGTCCTCACCCAGCAGCCCTGAGCCGTCTCGCTACCAGCGGGTCACGCCACGTCGAGCACGCCTTGATGCATGACCGCCGACGCGGTCCCTCCCGACGCGGCACCTGGTGGCGCCCCATCCGGTGGTGCTCCACCTGGCGGTGCTCCACCCGGTGGTGCTCCACCTGGCGGTGC
>JAHLLI010000010.1 GCA_020444245.1 Actinomycetales bacterium | reverse complement strand
CTTTTCACGTCACCGGCACGCCACCCGCCAGCCCTCAACGTGAAAGGGCGAGGCTGATCGATGAGGGGCGTCTACTGGTGTCGGAGGAGGCATGGACTGAAGCGCTGGCGGCCGACGCTCCGCTACGGCAGTGGTGTGAAGAGAACGGCATGAACCGTGATCGCTGTGTCCTTCCGACTGATGCGGCGGTGGCAACCGTCGCTGGGGCTATCGGCAACGACTACCCGAACTGGGTCAGGCAGGGGCGGAAGAACGCCGCAGATCCGTTCGTCATCGCCGTGGGCGAAGCCCGAGGCTGCCTCGTCGTCTCTGGGGAGAAGAACGGCGGGCCCCGGAACCCCAAGATCCCGTACGTCTGCCAGCAGCGGGGCATCGCCCACGGTCGGTTCGTCGACGTGATCCGGTCGGAGGGGTGGATCCTCAGTAGGTAGGACGCGTCTCGCCCGCATGAGACGCGGCGGTTCCGCGGGCCGACCCAGACCCGACGTGTGTCAAGCGTCTTTGCGCCTTGACGTCGGGGCCCGGATCGTGTCGATGGGGCCCGGTGGTCGCCGTTGTCAGCAGGTGGGTAGGTGCGGGTCGCGCGCTGACCTGGATGGCGACCGAGCGCAGTGGGCGTAGCTGGCGCAGGACCTTGCGGACGGACAGCGCGGTGCGGTTCTGGGCGGTGCGTTCCGACCGAAACTGATCCCCCTCTAGGGTGACCTCGACATGGAGACTGCCCCCGCCATCGACGGAGCCGCGCTCGCCTGCGCCCGCGAGGCCGCCGGGTTGACGCAGCACCAGCTGGCCAGGGTCGTCGGCGTCGCCGGCGGTGAACGGATCTCGGCTTGGGAGCATGGACGATCCCGGCCGAGAACCCCGGATCTACTGCACCGCGTCGCGGACGCGCTGGGAGTGTCGCCACGAGAGCTGTTGGCAGCGCCAGAGGTGCCGAGCTTACGGTGGATGCGGTTCGCTGCGGGTCTTAGCGTGGCCGAGGCGGCGGTCGCCGCCCACGTCTCGGTGGACACGTTCAAGCGGTGGGAGGCGGTGGGAGTGCGTCGGGCCGTCTCGCCCAGGGCCGTCGAGTCGTTGGCGGCAGCGCTGGGAGCCGACGAAGGCGATGTCTCGGCGGCTCTCAGGGGCTCATAGACCACCCCGAGGAGATCCCCCGCGGTCACTGCAGCATGTGACGGATGTCGTCGTGTCTGTCAAATCTCCACCACCAAGCGGCCCGAGCGTGTCAGGATGCCCGGTGTGCGTGGGTTTGCGCCCGTGCACGACACACCACAGGGGAGGGGCCCGGCGAGCGGGCATCCGGAGCGGGCATCCGGAGTCGCGCGACCGCGCGCCACGACCAGGTTCCCTCTGACATCCTCTATACGAACTAGTGATTCGAGTGGCATATTGAGTGGATGAAGGCCACCGGGAGGTGACCGGGCGCGTGCGGTGGTCGACGCGTCGGCACCACTCGGTGTCCGTGGAGGGGGCGAAGTGAGACGACGGATCGCCGCGATCGTGCTGGTCATCGCATCCACGCTTCTTGCGGGCTGCGTGAACCAGACGCCGGACCCGACCACACAGCCCTCGACTTCTTCCCCGCAGCCCTCGACACCTGAATCCTCCGAGCCCTCGGCGACACCGTCGACACCCTCCGAAGAGGAGTCTGCTGCTCTCGCTGCCGAGGACGTCGTCCGTGCGTACAACCGCGCCACCGTCGACTGCCTCGCGGACCCCGTGTCGAGCGAGCCGACGTGCTTCGACGGGGTGGCGATCGGCACCGAGCTGACGAACCTGCGCAACCTCCTGGCGAGCGCCCAGCAGATGCAGACCCGCGCGACCGGATCGATCGAGGTGGTGTCGGTCGACCTCGTCTCGGTCAGTCTCGACATCGACCTGAAGGCATCGCCGCCGGTCGTCCCAGAAGTGGTCCTCGTCGTGTGCCGGGACGTCAGTGGCTACGACATCGTCGACAAGGACGGGAACTCGATCGTCTCGCCCGACCGCGTCGAGCGACGAGTGATCGAGTTCCACGTCCTGAACTACGACTACCCCGACCCCACGACCTGGCGCGTGGGCTTCTACGTCGCGCCCGACGAGGTCACGACGTGCTAACCGCACGACGGACGTTCGCCGTTCTCCTGGTTCTCGGCGCACTAGTGGTCGCCGGGTCCGCGCCGGCGAGCGCCGACCCGATCTGCACCAAGTACGACGACTACACAGGGTTCTGCCTCGTGTGGGCGCAGAGCGACCCGGGCGGCAGCGCTGGATCGGGGAGCGGCTCAGGTTCGGGCGGCTCCGCGGCCGGCGACGGCTCGGCCTCGCAGATCCCGGTGGACGGGCAGTGGTGCACCCCGGGCGGGCTGGCGGACCCGCAACCTCCGCTCTCCGACCCGGTGTGGGGTGGACACACCGACGGGGCCATCTACGACTGCATGGCAGGTCTGGCAGGGTCCGGATCAGCCGGAGTCATGGCCCCGCCAGTGACCTTGCGGTTCTGGTCGTCATCTGCCCCGCCGCCCCCTCCCGATCCGCGTGCGTTGGCCCAGCAGGCGGTCGACTCGATGGGGCTGCAGGCGGTGCGGATCGGGATCGTGCCGCTCTCTCAGCCCGACGCGGTGGGCCTGGTGGGGATGCCGAACTGGATGTGGGTCGACGCTCCGGACGCGGTGACGTTCGGGCCGAATACGGCGTCGGCGTCCGCGGGCGGGTGGACCGTCACCGCGACCGCTCGGGTAGATCGCGTGACGTGGGACATGGGCGACGGACAGGTCGTTGCTTGCGGCTCGGGGACCCCCTACAAGGCCTCCTATGGTCAGGCCGCGTCGCCGGACTGCGGGCACGTCTACACCAAGCAAGGCGAGTACACCGTCACCGCGACGTCCCACTGGGTCGTGACGTGGTCCGGGATCGGGCAGGCCGGGACGATCACGATCGATCTGACTCGAAGGACCCCGGTCACCATCGGCGAGGTGCAGGTGCTCAGCCAATGACGACAACAGGGGGCGGTCGCATGGCGACCGAGGTCGAGCAGCGACACGACAACGCCGGTAGTGGGCTGGGCGAGGCCCGAGACCGCATCGCAGCGCCGGGGCCTCCGAAGGCGCGGCGTCGATGGGGCCTGTTCGCCGCGATGGTGCTGGTGGTGTGCCTGGGTGCGCTGGGCAACGTCTGGCTGCACGCCGCCACGACGAGCGCCACTCAGGTGGTGGCCGCGCGATCGACCATCCAGCGTGGCGCGCTGATCACCGCGGAAGACCTGATGAGCGTGCGGGTCGAGGTGGACCCGACGGTGCACACGGTGCCCGCGGCCGACCTGGGCAGCATGGTCGGCAAGCGAGCCGCCCTCGATGTGGCAGCGGGATCGCTGCTGACGCCGGAGTCGGTGGTCGAGGTGAACGTCCCCGCGGACGGCTACTCGTTGGTGGGCGTCGGAGTGGCTCAGGCCATGATGCCCGGTACCCAGCTGCTCGCCGGCGACGAGATCCGGCTCGTTGCTGCGACCGCCGATCCCGCGGTCGCAGCAGCCGCGACCTCCGCCGACCCGGTGTCCATCGCGGCCGTCGTCGTGAGCACCCGGGCCGGGACGGACCCCACTGTGGCGGGCAGCCAGACGATCATCACGGTGCAGGTTCCGACTACCGACGCGGCTCGCCTGGCAGCGCTCGCGTCCACTGGCAAGGTCGCGGTGGTTCTGGACTCGAGGGACCGGTGAGGCGATGAGCCTGATCGTCCTGGTGTCTGCGTCGGGCTCGCCCGGCGTCACGACCACGGCTCTGGGTCTGGCGTCGACCTGGACGCGTCCGGTGCTGCTGATCGAGGCCGACCCGACCGGGGGCTCGGCGATCGCGGCCGGGTACCTGCGCGGAAGCGTCACACCACCTGAGGGCATGATCGAGCTCGCGCTAGGTCACCAGAACGGCCGCCTCCTGGACGCTCTCGCGCGCATGTCGGAGGATCTGCCCGGCACAGCGGCGCGGTTCGTGTCCGGGACCCGGTCCCATGCGCAGGCGCGCAGCCTGGTCGGTCTTTGGGAGCCGCTGGCCGACGCTCTCAGATCGCTGGAAGACACCGGTCAGGACGTGATCGTCGACGGCGGGCGGTTGGGGCTGTTCGGCAGCCCCGAGCCGCTCGTCGCCGCTGCAGACCTGGCATTGCTCGTCACGCGCACCGATCTTGTGTCCCTGGCCGGCGCGCGTTCGTGGGCCGAGACCCTGCATGAGCGGTTCGCGCGAGATGGCGCCACCGCGTCCCTGGGCGTGCTGCTCGTCGGAGAGGGAGCGCCCTTCCGGGCCCGGGAAGTGGCCCGGGTCCTGCGCGTGCCCGTCCTTAGCAGCGTGGCCTGGGACCCGGCCGGAGCCGCGACCTTGTCCCATGGGGCGGAGCCGCCCCAGGCGCGCCGGTGGCACCGGTGGGTGGGGCGCACCGACTGGACGGACTCGCCTCTGATGGGGAGCCTGCGCGCCACGCGCAGCGCAATCACCGGCGCGATCCGAGCGAACGCGGAGCGCATCGATACGACCGGTCGCGGGAGGCACGCGTGAGCACCGAGCCGAGCAACGACCCGGGCGACCCGACTGCCCTGCCACTGTTCGCCGCGCAGGCGCCGCACGGACGGGTGCGTGGGACCTTCTCGCTGCGCCCAGCCGCACAGCCCTCCCGGACTCCGGCGGTCCTGGAGGACGCGCGTCGTCGGCACTCGTCCCCGCGTCCCGCCGTCATCCCGTCGTCCGCTCCTCGGCCAACAGCCGACAGCGCCGAGATCGACTGGAGTCTCGTGCGCGCCCTGCGCACGATCGTCGCCGGCCGGCTGACCAAGGACCACACGAAGGAGAACGCCCAGGACCGGAACGAGGCCGGCCCCTCGGCCGCCGGCGATCGCACCGCCCAGGAGCAGTACGGCCGGGCCGTGATCGACGAGCTGCTGGCCGATCACACCGCCGACGCCGTGGCCACCGGCGGCCAGGCGTGGACCGGTGCCCAGCAGGCGCGCATGGCGCAGGCGGTCTTCGACGCGGTCTTCGGGCTGGGTCGCCTGCAACCGCTGATCGACGACGACCGGGTGGAGAACATCTTCGTCTTGGGCCACCGCAAGGTGCTGCTGCAGCTGGTCGACGGCACCCGTATCGGCGCGGAGCCGGTGGCCGACTCCGATGAGGAGCTGATCGACTTCCTGCGGTTCGTGGCCAACCGGTCGGAGTCCAACCCTCGGCCCTTCTCCGAGGGCACGCCCCGGTTGCACCTGAAGCTGGACGGCGGGGCACGGCTGGCCGCGACCGCGTGGGTGGTTTCGGTCCCCACGGTCGTGATCCGCCGCCACCGCCTTTCCATCGACTCCCTGGCCGCGTGGGTGGACCGGGACTGCATGTCCCCGGCGTGCGCGGACTTCCTGGCCGCGGCGGTGCGCGCCGGATGGTCCACGGTGGTCGCCGGGCCGATGTCGGCGGGCAAGACCACCTTGATGCGGGCGCTGTGCGCGCAGATCCCACCGCAGGAGGCGATCGGCACCTTCGAGACCGAGTACGAGCTGTTCGTGGACCAGGCCGGCCGCCACGAGGTCGTGATCGACTGGGAGTCCCGCCCGGGCATGGGGGAGATCGGAGCCGATGGGCGCGCCGCAGGGGCGTTCGACCTGGACGACGCGCTGGTCGACTCCTTCCGCTTCGCACTGGACCGCCAGATCGTCGGGGAGATCCGCGGCCGCGAGGTCTGGACGATGATCAAGGCGATGGAGTCCGGGACGGGTTCGCTGTCCACCACCCACGCGTCCTCAGCCGAGGCGTGCGTGCACAAGCTGGTCACCTGTGCGATGGAGACCGGCGGGCACGTCACCCGGGACCTGGCGATGGAGAAGCTCGCCGGATGCCTGGACGTGATCGTCCAGCTCGACCGCAAGGCCGTGGTCCTGCCCGACGGCACCCGGGCGATGCGCCGTTGGGTCCGTGAGGTCGCCGTCGTCGAGCCGGGCGAGCGGGAGAAGGGCTACGCCCTGACCTACCTGTTCGGGCCGTCGGGCAACGGCCCGGCCCTGGCCACCGGCGTGATCACCGAAGCCTGCCGGGACCTGGTCGCCCACGGGTTCGACCTGGACGCCTACCAGGCCGAGGCCGACGCCGGGTGGTCGCGATGAACCTGGCGGTGCTGTCGGGGGTGTTCGGCGCCATGGTGGTCGCCGGGCTCGTGGGTTCCGGCTGGGCCTTGGTCGGGCGCGCGTCCGGCGAGCCCGTGCGGCGCACGCCGTGGCAGCCGCTCGGACTCACGCGTCGGCTTGCGCGTCGCACGGTCCTGCAGCTTGCTGCCTCGATCGCCGTAGGGCTGGTCTTGGCGGTCGTCACTGGCTGGCTGGTCGCGGTGCTCATCGTCCCTGCGGCGGTCCTCGGCCTGCCCTACCTGCTGTCGGATCCACCCGCGGCCGCAACAATCCGGCGTCTCGAGGCGATGGAGGAGTGGACCCGCAGCCTGGCTGGGGTGCTCGGTGCGGGGGTCGGGCTGGAGCAAGCGATCGGTGCGACGCTTCGGTCCACCCCAGAGGCGATCCGGCCCGAGGTCGCCCGATTGGTGGCTCGACTCCGTGCGCGGTGGGACACCGAGGTGGCATTGCGGGCGTTCGCCGACGACCTGGACGACGTCACGGGCGACCTGATCGCCGCCAACCTGATCCTCGCCGCCCGGCGGCGCAGCCGGAGCCTGGCTGGCACCCTCCAAGCGGTCGCCGAGTCCGTCAGCGAGGACGTGGCGTCGCGGCGCCGGGTGGAGGCCGGGCGAGCGAAGCCCCGTGGGTCCGCGCGACTGGTGACCATGTTCTCGGCCGGTGTGCTCGTGGTGCTCGCTTTCACCGGCGACTACGTCGCGCCCTATCGCACGCCGCTCGGCCAGCTCCTGCTCGTCGTCCTGCTCGCCGCCTACGCGGCCGGTCTGGCCTGGATGCGGAAGATGGCCGAGGCGAAGCCGCCGCCCAGGATCGTGGGGGCGGCCGCCAGGGCAGGTGCCTCATGACCGGGCTGCAGCTGTCCCTGCTTCTGGGCGTCCTCATCGGCGGCGGAGTGGCTGGCGCGGTGTTTGCGCTGACCCCTGCCCAGCCTGATCTTGGCGACGTTCTGGCACGGTTGTCACCGTCTTCTAGGCGCCGTGCCGGTGCCCCTGTTGCCACGGCGGCTCCGGACCGGACCGAACGCCTAGGCATCTGGGCCGAGCGCACCCTGCCCGCCCGGCTGCTCGGGGTCGTGCCGGTCTCGGACCTCGCTGTCCTGCGCCAGACACCCGCGCAGTTCTACGGCCGCAAGGTCTCCCTCGGGCTCCTCGGCCTGGTCCTGCCCTCGGCGCTGACCGGGTTCTTCACGATGCTGGGCGTCCGCGTGCCGTTGCCGTTGCCGATCGCGGCGACGGTGGTCCTCGCGGTGGTTCTGTTCATGGCGCCGTCGCGCGACGCCGCGGAGGCCGCCCGCAGGGCTCGCGCCGACTGCGCCCGAGCCGTGAGCGCTTACGTGGAGCTGTGCGCACTCGAACGCAACGCAGGCGCTGGCGCTGGTGTCGCGTTGGCCAACGCGGCCGCGGTGGGCGACTCGTGGATCTTCCGGCGCATTCGCGAGGAGCTCGCCCGCGCCCGCTACGACGGTCAACCAGCGTGGGATGCACTGACCGAGCTCGCTCAGGCCCTCTCTCTGCCGGAGCTCGCCGACGTCGCGGACATCATGCGGCTCGCGGGCGATGAGAACTCCGAGGTGTTCCGCCAGCTGCGTGCCCGCAGCGCTTCGATCAGGTCCGGCCAGCTCGCCACCGAGCTGGCCGAGGCCAACCAGGTCGAGGAGCGCATGTATCTGCCGGCTTCGTTCCTCGGCCTGGTCTTCCTCGCGCTGTTGATGGCCCCACCACTCCTGCGCCTGTTCGGATCCATCTGACCCAAGACGAAGGGGGCACGACCATGCTGTACCTGATCGCCACCATCCACACGCTCGGCTTCGCCGTGCGGGACCGCGTCCAGGCCGCCGTGGCCGACCCGGACCGGGGCGCGTCGACCATCGAGATCGTGTTCTGGGCCGTGGGGCTGCTGGCCCTGGCCGGGATCGTCTACGCCGCGATCCTGGCGTTCGTGAACTCCAAGATCCCCGGCATCAGCTGACCGTGCCCGCGCGTCAACGAACCGCCCACTTGCGCCCGCGCCGCGGGGCGGTTGACCACGCGCGCGACCGCGGTTCAGCTTCGTTGCAGATCGTCGTCCTCATGCCGTCGCTGTTCCTGATGATGTTCGTCGGCATGCAGGCCGCGCTGATCTACCACGGCCGGACCGTCGCGATGGCGGCTGCGAGCGAGGGCGCTCGTGCCGCCGCAGCGGAAGCGGCCCCTGTTGGCGCCGGCCAGAGCGCCGCCGAAGGGTTCGTCGAGTCCGCGGGCGGTGCGGACGTGCTGCGCGACGTGACCGTCACGACCAGCCCGGGTCCGACGACGATCACCGTCGTGGTGACCGGGACCACGCTGTCGGTGGTGCCAGGCTGGGTGCCGCGGATCACGCAGGCCGCCTCGGCTTCGATCGAACGGCTGACCGGATGAGCACCGTCCGCGCGCCGCGCCGCGCCCTGCGAGTGCCGAGACCCCGCGACGAGGGCTCGACCGTCGTGGAGGTCGTCATCCTCGCGCCAGCCCTGGCCCTGTTCATCGGGCTGATCATCGCAGGCGGCCGGATGGCCGTCGCCCACCAGGCGGTCGAGTCTGCCGCCGCCGACGCTGCCCGGGCCGCCTCGATCGCCCGAAGCCAGGCCGAGGCCGAGGGCGCGGCTCGCGACGCTGCCGTGGCCAGCCTCGACACCGAGAACCTGACTTGTCGGGCCACGACGGTCACGCTGGACCTTGCCGGGTTCGCCGCCCCGGTCGGCACCCCGGCCTCGGTCAGCGCCACCGTGACCTGCCAGGTCGACCTGGCCGATACCCTGCCGGGGCTCCCGGGCACGCTCGCGGTCACGTACACAGTGGTCAGCCCGATCGACACCTACCGGGGGAGGCGGTGACGACCGTGCCCGACCGACTCGCCTCGCGGATGCGGCCCCTCGGTGATGATCCCGAGCGCGGCTCGGTGAGCATCTGGATGATCACCACCGCCCTGACGATGATGCTGCTCCTCGGGCTGGGCGTGGACCTCAGCGGCCAGGTCCGGGCCAAGGAACGCGCGCAGGATATCGCCGTCGAGGCGGCGCGCGCCGGCGGGCAGCAGCTTGACGGAGCGGCCGCGCTCCGCGGCGACGGCGCGCAGCTCGACGTAGCAGCCTCCGTGAACGCCGCGAACACCTACCTGGCCGCGGCCACGGACGTCACCGGCACTGCCACCATCACGGCCGGCCAGGTGGTCGTCGTCGACACCAGCACCACCTACACCACCACGTTCCTGAGCATCATCGGCATCAACTCCCTCACGGTCACGGGACATGCCGAAGCCAGACCCGTGCGCGCCGTCGGAGGTGTCGAGCGATGAGACTGCGATCCCGCCTGCTCGGCCTGGCAGCAACGCTGCTGCTCGCCGGAATCGTTGCTGCTGTTCCGGTAGCCCTCGTCAGGCTGGGCACCGACCTCGTCCCGCACGCACTGCCGACCTGGGACCAGCTCCGGAACGCGTTCACCGCGCAGGACGACGGCACGTTGGCACTGGGCGCGGTCACCGTCATCGCGTGGATCGCCTGGGCGATCCTGGCCGTCAGCATCCTGACGGAGATCGCATCTCGGGTACGCGGGGTCGCGGCGCCCAACTTGCCCGGGCTGCGGGTGCCGCAGCTGGCAGCGCGCCATCTGGTCGCGGCCGCTGCCCTGCTCTTCGTGCTCGCTCCGGTCGCCGCGACCTCGCAGGCCGCGGCAAGCCCGGCACGCGAGGACGCTTCATCCGCATCTTCCGCGCCTGCTGACCCCACCACCCACGCTGCCGAGGAGGCCACCCGCCCCAGCCCGGGATCCGGCGCCACCTCGTCCGCGTCGGATACCGAGGGCCCGACCTACACCGTCCGTCGTGGCGACAGCCTGTCGAAGATCGCACGTGACCAGCTCGGTGACGCGGGTCGGTGGCCGGACATCGTGGAGTTGAACCCGGTCGTCGCCGACCACCCCAACCTGATCTACGCAGGGACGGTGCTGCAGCTCCCTATGATGGCTGCCGTCCCGTCGGACGCAGCCGTCTCGACGTACACGGTGCGCCACGGCGACAGCCTGTCGAAGATCGCACGTGACCAGCTCGGTGACGCGGGTCGGTGGCCGGACCTTGTGGCGCTGAACCCGGCCGTCGCCGACCACCCCAACCTCATCTACGCCGGCACCGTCCTGCAGCTTCCGCAGGCCGAGGTTCTTGCCTCCGACGACGCGGCCGCCGCAGGCACCCAGGAGCCCTCGAGCGCCGCGATGACCCAGCCTGCCCCGCCTGCCAGGGCGACGTCGGCGCACTCCGGCCTCGATGCCGCTGCGCCGGGCGCATCCGAAGAAGATCCCGCGCCCGATGGCCGCGCCCAGGAGCTTCCGGAGGAGGCCGCTCCGCCGACGGTGGCCGAGCCCGTACCGGCGGGCGCCACCCAGGTGCGCGCCGTGGACGACGACGGTGTCGGCGACCCCGGGCTCGCACCGTGGGTGCTCGCCGGCCTGACCGGCGGCGGTGCCCTGTTGGCCGGGTCCCTGCTCCTGGCGCTGCGGCGTCGTCGGCGGGCTCAGTTCCGGCACAGGCGCCCCGGCCGCACGTTCGCTGCCCCGGATCCTGTCCTGGCCCCGGTGGAGAAGACCATCCTCTCGATCGGGAGCTTCACCGCACCAACGGTGGAGCACGTCGACGCGATCCTGCGGCGGCTCGCGGGGGCCGCTTGGCGGGACCACGGCGCGATGCCGGATGTCGCTGCAGTCGAGCTCACCGCAACCCACGTCGTGCTGCACCTGGCGAGTGCTGCAACGCTTCCGGTGCCGTGGCGGGGCAGTGACGACGGCTACCACTGGCAGCTCGCGCCCAGCCAAGCACTGGACGACGTGGGACCCGAGATCGCCGACCAGCCCGCGCCCTACCCGCTTCTCGTGACCGTTGGCACCGGCGATGACGAGGCCATGTGGCTGCTCAACCTGGAGGACCTGCACGTCACCATCGCAGGGGACCCGACCTACGGGCTGGACTTCGCGCGCCACCTGGTTGCCGACGTCGCCTGCAACCCGTGGGCCAGCGGTGCGAGGGTCGATCTGCTCGGTGTGGCCAACGAGCTCGTCGCGCTCAACCCCGACCGAGTCCGCGCTCACGCCGCCGGCGACGACGACGATCCGATCGGGCTCGCCCTGGCCGAGGCGGTACGGATTATCGACCGCGCCGCTGACGCAGGCCTCGGCGTCGCGACCGCCCGCGCCACGCAAGCCGGTGCCGAAGCGTGGCCCGCGCGTCTGCTGCTCCTGAACGCGACGACCAGCCACCCGGCCCTGGACCGACTGCTCGACGTGCTGCGAACCCACGCCGGCCGCACCGGCACGTGCGTCGTGATCGACGGCACTCGTGACGATCGCGACGGCCTGGTCGTCGAGCTCACGGCACAGGGACGTGTTCGGATCCCCGCGGTTGGCCTCGACCTGGTCGCGGTCGGTCTGACCAGCGACGAGGCCGCGGGCTGTGCCGCACTGCTCGCCCAGGGCGAGGACACCCAGGAGGCGCCTATCCCGGTCGAGGCCAACGGCACGGAGGGATGGCGCGCCTGGGTGGATGCCGCCGGCGCCATCCGGGCTGAGCACACCCTGCCGCGCAACGCCGAGCCCGAGGACCCAGACGCCCCGACGGGCGTCAGCCTGCTCGAGGAGCCCGACGCCACCTACCTCGATGCGGCCGCGGCCACGGTCGAGGATCTCGCCGCCCTGGCTCCCCGCGTCCCGGGGGCCCTGCGCAACGGCGTCGAGCACGCCGACCCCACCCTGGACGACGATGTTGCCGCGTGGTTCGCCGAGTCGAGTTCGCTGCCGAAGCTCCGCCTCCTCGGCCCGGTCCGGGCGACGACTCGCGGCACTCCCCTGGTCAAGCGCAAGCCCTACATGACCGAGCTGCTCACGTTCATCGCGCTGAAGCCACACGGGGCCACGCCGGGCGAGGTCGCCGACGCCTTCGCGACCACCACGGCCAAGGCCCGCGAGTACGTGCGGATCGTCCGGGACTGGCTGGGTCGCAACCCGCGGACAGGCGAGCCGCACCTCCCCGACGCTCGCCTCGCCCGCGGGGCCGTTCACCGCGGTACCCCCGTCTACGAGGTCGAAGACATCTTGATCGACCTAGATCTGTTCCGTCGCCTGCGGCTGCGCGCCCAGGCCCGCGGCCCTGAGGGGATCGAAGACCTGCGCACGGCCCTGCGCCTGGTGGAGGGCCGTCCGTTCGACTTCCCGCTTCAGCGCCGGGCCGGGGGAGGGTGGACCTGGCTGATCGACGGAGACCGTCTCGACGAGCATGCAGCCGTCGCCGTCGTGGATGTTGCCCACCTGCTGGTCACCCATGCGCTTGCCGACGGCGACGTGGCGACCGCGCGGGTCGCGGCAGAGACCGCCGCCTTGGCCGCGCCGCACGAGGAGATCCCGCGGCTCGACCTCGCCGCCGTGGCGACCGCGGAGGGTCGACGGGCCGAGGCGCAGCGGATCATCCGCGACGAGGTCGCCAACCGGACTGACGACGACGGCGCACCGCCCGAGCTGGGCGAGCGCACCGAGGCGATCCTCAAGCGGCGCCAGGACTGGTTCGACAGTGCTGCGTCCTGAGCAGGCCCACGCGGTCTGATGCGCCCCGGGTCTCGTACAGGGCCTGATTCCACGGAAGGGTGGGGACACGCTCGCGCACCGCTCGCTGCGTCCGCTCGTGACGTTGGTCCCAGAGGGCCGCTGGCCGCGGTCCATATGTTTCAGGTGTGGCTGAATCAATCAGGATCGAATCAAACCCGACTGGAGCGTCGGAGCGGGCCGAGCAGGCGCTCACGGTGCTCGCGGCCGTCGCGGATCCGGTGCGGTGGGCGGTGCTCGACCGGCTGACCGACGGCACGCAGTGCGTGTGCGATCTGCAGGCGCACGTCCCGGTCGCGTCGAACCTGCTCAGCTACCACCTGAAGGTCCTGCGCGACGCCGGCCTGGTGACCACGGCACGACGCGGGCGGTGGATCGACTACACGGTGGCCCCCGACGCCGCCGCGCGGCTGTCGGCCGCGCTGCCGACCGCGCCGTTGCGGCGGACGGTGGCGTCGTAAGCGTGACCGAGCGGGTCGCCGCAGGGAGCCCGACGCGGCGGTGGCTGGGTCTGGCAGGTGCGGCCGCGGTCTGGGTCGTCGCCTACGAGCTCAACGTGCACCTGTGGAACTGGCTGGTGTTCGACGTCGCCGGTCTGGACCCGGCCTCGCGGCTGGGCTCCGGGGTGCACTTCTTCTTCTACGACACCGTCAAGATCGGCCTGCTGCTGACCGGGATCATCTTCGTGGTCACGGTGCTGCGCTCGTTCATGTCCGTCGAGCGCACCCGCGCGTTGCTGGGCGGCAAGCGCGAGGGCGTCGGCAACGTGATGGCCGCGGGTCTCGGCGTCATCACGCCGTTCTGCTCGTGCTCGGCCGTGCCGGCCTTCATCGGCTTCGTCGCGGCAGGCGTGCCGATCGGCGTGACGATGAGCTTCCTCATCGCCTCGCCGATGGTCAACGAGATCGCGATCGCCCTGCTGCTCGGCCTGTTCGGGATCGGCCCCACGCTGCTGTACATCGGCGCCGGGCTGGTCGTCGCGATCGTCGGCGGCATGGTGCTGGGCCGGGTGCACGCCGAGCGCTGGGTCGAACCGTTCGTGTTCGAGACCCGGCTGCGTGGCAAGGTCATCGACTCCACCATCGGGCTGACCTGGGCCGACCGGTTCCAGATGGGCCGCGAGGAGGTCGCGACGATCCTGCGCAAGATCTGGCCCTACCTGCTGGTCGGGATCGGGCTCGGCGCAGCCATCCACGGCTGGGCGCCCGAGGAGTTCTTCACCAGGTACGCCGGGTCCGGGAACCCGTTCGCCGTCCCGATCGCCGTCCTCATCGGCGTGCCGTTGTACTCCAACGCGGCCGGCATCCTCCCCCTGGTCGAGGCCCTGCATGACAAGGGCCTGCCCATGGGCACCCTGCTCGCCTTCATGATGGCCGTCGTCGCGCTCTCGCTGCCGGAGATGATCCTGCTGCGCCGCGTGCTCAAGCCTCGGCTCATCGCCACCTTCATCGCGGTCGTCGCAAGCGGGATCCTCGCCGTCGGCTACCTGTTCAACGCCATCCTCGGCTGATCGACCCACACCCACGAGAGGTACTGCCATGAACATCAAGATCTTGGGCTCCGGCTGCGCGAACTGCGTCAACCTCGAGCGCGTCACGCGTGACGCACTGCGCGAGCTCGGCGCGGAGGCCGAGTTCGAGAAGGTCACCGAGTACGCCGACATCGCGGCCTACGGGATCATGCGCACCCCCGGTCTGGTCGTCGACGAGCAGGTCCTGCTCTCCGGCCGCGTGCCCACCCGCTTCCCGCTGGTCGCCTCCTGAGCCAGGGGCTCGGCGCTGCTCGCTTGCGCGGGCCTGCCTGATCTGAGTTCTGCTCGCCGTTGGGAAGGGATCATGGATACCGCGACCGTCGTGGTGCTGGTGGTGGGCCTGCTGGTCCTTTCGATCGCCTCGGGCATGGTGGGGCTGGGGGTGGCGTTCGCCGCTGTCCCCTTCTTGGGGTTCTTCCTGCCGGACCTGGTTCACCAGCTCCAGCCGTTGAGTCTCTTGCTGAACGGGGTCACTGCGATGTTCGCCGCGGCTGGGTTCGCGCGCAGCGGTCTGGTGGCGTGGCGTCCGGCGTTGTTGCTCACGGCCGTGGCCGCGGCGGGGGCACCGGTGGGGTCGTGGTTGGCGCAGGGCGCCTCCCCGACGTGGTTGTGGGGCCTGTACCTGGTGGCGGTGGCGTATCTCGCGTGGCGCCTGTTCCGCTCGGGCCCGGCTGACGACGTCGAGGTGAAGCCGCGCCTGGGCGTGGCGCTCGCCCTGACGGTGCCGATCTCGATCCTGGCCGGCCTGCTCGGCGTGGGACCGGGGTTCTTGCTCATGCCGGCTCTGATCGTGGTCGGCTTTCAGCCCAAGGTGGCCGCTGCCGTGACGGCGGTGGCGGTGACCCTGCCGTCCTTCACGGCCCTGGTGCCGCACCTGGGCACCGCCGATCTTGACCTCGGGCTGGCTGCGGTGCTGGTCGTCGTGGGCGCCGCGGGCGCGTTCCTCGGTGCCCGGCTGACCAGCCGTTTCGTGTCCGGGGCGAGCCTGAAGCGGGCGTTCGGCGTCCTGATCGTGGTGATGACCGCTGTGAAGGTCGTCCAGATCGTGGCCGGTTGACCGCCGCTGGACCAGGAGGAGGCGTGATGGTGATCAAGGTGCTGGGGCCCGGGTGTCCCAAGTGTGTGGCTCTTGACCGGATGGTGCGTGAGCTGGTGGAGCGGGGCGTGGTGGAGGCGACGGTGGTCAAGGTGGAGGACTACCCGACGATCGCCGGGTACGGGGGGATGTCGTCCCCGGCCCTGGTGGTCGACGAGCAGGTGGTGCTGGTCGGGCGGGTGCCGAAGGCTGCGGAGCTGGCACGGCTGATCGGGTCGGTGGCCTCGTGAGCGGCGGGTCAGGCGCCGGTGGCGGACGCGTGTCCCCGGGCCGGGCGGTGCGGACCCAGCAGCACCTGAGCCGGTGGCTGCTGGCGTACGCGCTGGGTGCGATCGCCCTCGGGATGGTGGCGGGCTACCCGATGCGCGGGTGGAGCTCTGGGCACACCGGCGCCCTGAGCACCACCACGACGGTGGCCGTGTTCCTGGTGATCTACCCGATGATGGTCAACCTGCGGTTCGAGGAGATGGCCAAGGCCGGTCGCAACGTGCGGGGCCTGGTGGTCGCGCTGGTGTTCAACTTCGTGTGGGCGCCGGCGATCGGGTACCTGTTGGCGACCTGGTTGCTGCACGACCCGTTGCTGGCGGTCGGGTTCTTGCTGGTGATGGTCGTGCCGTGCTCGTCGATGGCGATCGCCTACACCGGGCTGGCCAAGGGTGACGTCGAGCTCGCGACGGTGATCGTGGGAATCAGCTTCGTCGTGGCGATCATCGCGGTCCCGGCATGGATGGCGCTGTTCGCTGCCGGCTACTCGATGCCGCTGCCGATGTCGACCATGGTCTCCTCGATCCTGACGGTCCTGCTCGCACCGATGCTGGCCGGGTGGGCCACCCGAGCGCTCCTGGTGCGATTCGGTGGCAGGGCCCGGCTCGCCGGGCTGCAGCCGGTGTTCTCGGCGGCGTCGATGATGGCGATGAGCCTGATCATCTTCCTGATCTTCTTCGCCAAGGCGGCGATGATCTGGGACCGCTGGGCCACGGTCCTGCTGCTGCTGGTGCCGAACGCGTTGTTCATGGTCGCGACCCTGGCGGTGGCGACCTGGCTCGACCGGCGGATCGGGATGAGCTACGAGGAGCACATGGCCGTGGTGTTCGCCTCGGCGGGCAAGAACAACGGCACTGCGATCGCGATCGCGGCGACCGCGTTCTCACCCCTGGTCGCGGTCCCGGCCGCGACGATGCCGATCTTCCAGGTGGTGCTGATGGTCGGCTACGTCAAGCTGGCCCCGCGCCTGCGGGGCTACTTCGCCGGGCACCGGCAGGCCGAGCAGGTGCCGGCGTGACCGGCTCGGTGCACGCGGAGACGCCGGCCGGGCCGGTGGACGCCGGCCACGAGGTCGAGCACCGGCCCGACGGCGACCGGGGCGGCCAGCGTCGGGCCCTGAGCTGGGCGCTGACGGTCAATGCCGCCTTGATGGTGCTCGAGATCGTCGGGGGGCTGGTCTTCGGCTCGCTCGCCCTGATCGCGGACGGTGCGCACCTGCTCTCCGACGTCGCTGCCCTGGGGATCGCGCTGGCCGCCGCGGTCCTGGCCAGCCGCCCGGTCAGTGCCCGGCACACGTTCGGGTTCGCCCGGGCCGAGGTGTTGGCAGCCCAGGTCAGTGCCCTGCTGATGCTCGCGGCCGGTGTGTGGATCGTCGTGGAGGCGATCTCCCGACTGCGACAGCCGACCGTGGTCAACGGCGCCGGCCTGGCGTGGGTCGCGCTGATCGGGCTGGTCGTCAACGCCGGAAGTGCCGTGCTCCTGCACCACTCGCAGGGCGAGAGCCTGAACATGCGGGCGTCGGTGGCCCACATGGCGACCGACGCCGCGGGGTCGCTCGCCGCGGTCATCGCCGGCGTCGTGATCGTGGTCTGGGGCTGGACCGGCGCCGACGCGGTCGCGTCCGTGGCGACGGCGGTGCTGGTGCTGTGGGCGGGCGCCGTCCTGCTGCTCAGGACCACCCACGTGCTCATGGAAGGCTCACCGGCCGGGCTCGACCCCGACGCTGTGGCCGACGCGATCCGTGCGGTCCCCGGGGTCGTGGACGTGCACTACCTGCACCTGTGGAACCTGGCCTCCGACGTACCGGCCTGCTCGGCGCACCTGGTGCTCGCGGGCTCGGCCACGCTGGCCGACGCGACCACGGTCGCCGACAGTGTCAGGCGGGCCCTGGGCGACGGGTTCGCCCTGGGTCACGTCACCCTTGAGACCGAGGCGGCGCCGGCGCCCGGCCCGGTCCGCGCCCTCGTCGGTCCGTTGCCGACCTTCACGGACACCGCCAGCCCCGCGTCACCGCCCGGTGCCGCGACCCCCGCCTCCGTGCGAGGCACGAGCGCCGAGGAGCGCCCATGACCACCCAGTCCGACCAGCCCGCCCGTCCCGCCCTCGACGAGGTCCTGGCGACGATCACCGCTTCCCTGAACGGTCACCTGCCGGACACCGTGCGCCTGGCCGCGCAGGCCATGCCCGAGATGGTCTACCGCCACACCCAAGACGGGGCGTTCGCGATGCCGAAGGAGGGCGGCGCCCTGACGCCGCAGACCCGGACCCTGATCTACCTGGGCATCGCCCTGGCCACCGGGAGCCACTGCATCGAAGCGATGATGAACAAGGCGACCGCCCAGGGCATCGACGCCGCATCGATCCTCGAGACCTTCAAGATCGCCCGGTTCGCGGAGGCGACCAGGGTCTTCGGCAACGCCGAGTACGTCTTCGCCCGGCTCGCCGACCAGCAGTAGCCCCCAAGCCCACGACAGCCGTCAGGAGAACAGAGCTCCCCATGTCCGAACACATCGCCGGCGCCGCCCACCGCTGCGCCGGTACAACCCGCTGTCATGCCCGCCGTGCCAGGCCCGGTCCTCGGCACCGGTGCAGCTGTCCGCCAGCTGGCCGAGACCCGCTCAGGGCTGCGGGATCTGCACCCGGGCTGGCCGGCGGCGGCGATGGGAACGGCGATCCTCGCGGTCGCCACCGACGCCAACCCGGGGAACCTGGCGGGACTTGCGGGCGTGGGTCACGTTGCGGGCTCGGTGCTGGGTGTCGCGGCGTATCTGCTGGGGGCCGTGGTACTGGTGGCGACGGCGGCCCGCTGGACCCGGCACACCCGGGCGGCGGTGGCGGACCTGCGCCACCCGGTGCTGGGCGGGCTGCACGCCACGCTGCCCGGCGCGATCCTGGTCCTGGCCGTGATGACCGCCGCGCTGGGCGAGCGTCTGATGCCCGCCGGCCTCGCGACCGCGACCATCGCGGTGCTGGCCGTGGTGGGTACCGTCCTGGCCCTGGTGTTCGGGGTGGCGTTCGGCTACGCGCTGTTGACCGGCGACGCCCCGGCCGGCGCGGTCAATGGCGGGTGGTTCATCCCACCGGTGGTGACCGTCATCGTGCCGATGGCCCTGACCCCGCTGATGCCGCACGTGGGTGCCGACCTGGCCAGGCTGCTGCTCTTCGCGGGCTACGCCTTCCTCGGCCTGGGCTTCATCCTGTTCTTGCTCGTGCTCGGCATGCTCCACGACCGGCTGGTCCTGCACCCGCTCCCGCCTGCCCAGCTGGCGCCGTCCCTGTGGATCGCCCTGGGTCCGATCGGCGTCAGCGCGCTCGTCCCGATGAACCTGGCGCGGGCCGGCCAGGCCGCCTTCGCCGCAGACTCCACGGTCGTGGCCACCGTGAGCCGGGTCTTCGCCACGGCGGTCTGGGGCTTCGGGCTGTGGTGGCTGGCGATCGTCGTCGCGCTGCTCGTGCGCTACCTGCGTACCGGGCCGGTCCCCTTCCACCTGGGCTGGTGGGGGTTCGTCTTCCCGCTCGGCGCCTACACGGTGGCCACCCTCACCCTCGCCCGGGCGTGGCAGGTGCCCGCGGTCGACGCGCTCGGTGCGCTCCTGTACCTCGGTCTTGCCGCCGCGTGGGTCGTGGCCACCGCCAGGACGATCGCCTCGATGCGTTCGGGTCAGATCTGGCGGCGCTGACCGGCTGCCACGCCTCTCGATGGAAGGAACCTGTCATGAGTACTGAGCTGCTCGACCGGCTGTTCGCGTTCCACGGGCACCGCTGCTGGGCCAGCACCGCCGGGGTGCGGGTCGCCCAGGCGGCGCTGGACGCCCTGGGGGTGCCGGCCAGCGGCGGCAAGTCGCTGCACGCCGTGGTCGACATCGGCGACCACCACGGGGCGATGTGCTTCGCCGACGGGGTGCAGGTCACCACGGCGTGCACGTTCGGCAAGGGCAACATCACCAAGTCCGGCAAGGGCAAGCTGGCGCTGACCCTTGTCGATACTGCGTCCGACCGTCGCGTCCAGGTGGCCTACAAGCCCACGCTTCAGCCGCAGATCCGCGACTCGGCGTTCATGCGCAAGCGCGGCGCCGGGATCCCCGCCAGCGAGATCCCCGAGGCCGAGCAGTGGGAGCTGGTCAACCTCGTGTGGGACGCACCCGCCGCCGACGTGCTCACCGTCGGGCCCGTCGAGCCGGCCGGATGGCAGCCCATCGCCGAGGTCATCCGGTTCGCCGTGTGCCCCGGGTGCGGACAGCTGGTCGCCGAACCGTACCTGCGCGTGGCCAACGGGGAACAGATGTGCGTGGACTGCGCCGGATACCTGGCCTGAGACGGGTCCGCTGATGCTCTATGCCGTGATCGCGGTCATCGTCGTGGTGCTGTCCGGGGTGATGGCGATGGCCGGGCTTGGTGCCGCGTTCTTGTTCGTGCCGCTGTTCTACTGGCTCGGGGTGCCGCTGCCGGTCGCCGCGTCCACGGCGCTGCTGCTCAATGCTGTGAGCCTGTCCTTCGCCAGCATCACCTACTGGCGCGCGCGGCTGGTCAACCTCGCCCTCGGGATCCCGATCACCATCGCGGCCGTGGTCGCCGCACCGATCGGGGCACGCGTCGCCCCGCACGTGGACACCACCGTTCTTCTGTGGCTGCTCGCCACGTTCCTGGTCTTCGCCGGCGCGATGATGCTGTTCTACCAGCGCCCGGACGTGAGCCGTGAGCCCAGCCGGGCCGCGCAGATCGGTGCGGGGACCGTCGTCGGGTCTGGAGCGGGGTTCCTGGGCGGGCTGCTGGGCGTGGGCGGCGGGAACGTCATCCTGCCGTCCTTGCACACGATGGGCCTGGACCCGAAGAAGGCCGCCGGGACCACCAGCTTCGCGGTGGTGTTCTCCTCGCTGTCGGGGTTCCTCGGGCGGGTCTCCGTCGGCTCGCTGGACGGGACGTTGATCGTGGTCAGCGTCGTGGCCGCGGCCGTCGGGTCGCTGGTCGGGTCGCGGCTGATGACCACCCGGGTCACCAGCGGCCAGCTCAAACGCCTCATCGCAGTCGTGCTGTGGGTGGTGGCGGCGAAGATGGTCTGGGACCTCGCCACCGCGTGAGTGACCGCGAGGTCCCAGAAGCCCGGCCGGTCGGTGCTGAGAGGTCACAGGTGGTGGGTGGCTGGTATCGGTCTCGCGTCGCTTCGTCGGGGCCGCCGGTCACACCGCCAGAGGGACGCCGAGCTCGTCGAGCAGGTCCTCGATGCGGCTGCGGATCTGGTCGCGGATCGGGCGGACGGCGTCGATGCCCTGGCCGGCCGGGTCGTCCAGCGCCCAGTCCTCGTACCGCTTGCCCGGGAAGATCGGGCACGCGTCGCCGCACCCCATGGTGACCACCACGTCGGAGGCCTTGACGGCTTCGGTGGTGAGGATCTTGGGCTGCTCGGCGCGGATGTCGATGCCCTGCTCGAGCATGGCTTCCACGGCCGTGGGGTTGATCTGGTCGGCCGGCATGGACCCGGCGGAGCGGACTTCGACCGCCCCACCGGACAGGTGCCGCAGCCAGCCGGCGGCCATCTGCGAGCGGCCGGCGTTGTGCACGCAGACGAACAGCACGGACGGGCGGGTGGCGGTCTCGGTCACGAGGGCTCCTTCTGGTCGGGGGTCGGGTTCAAACGGTGGTGGCGGCGGAGACCGGGACGTCGAGCTCATCGAGAAGGTCCAGCACGCGGCGTTCGATCTCGTCGCGGATGGGACGCACGTCGGCCACGTCGAGGCCGGCCGGGTCGTCGAGCTCCCACTCCTCGTACCGCTTGCCGGGGAAGATCGGGCAGGCGTCTCCGCAGCCCATGGTGATCACCACGTCGGCGGCCCGGACGATCTCGTCGGTCCAGGGCTTGGGGTACTCGGCGGAGATGTCGATGCCGCGCTCGGCCATCGCGGCGATCGCCGCGGGGTTGACCTCCACGCCCGGGGTGGACCCGCCGGACCACGCGACGGCGTTGTCCCCGGCGTGGTGGGTGAAGAACCCGAGCGCCATCTGCGAGCGCCCGGCGTTGTGGATGCACAGGAACAGCACGACCGGCTTGTCGTCGCTGACCTTGCCCTCGACGCGGGCCAGAGCCTTGAGCCGCTGGCGGGCGAACCGCTCGGCCAGCAAGGGCAGGAAGTTCGGGATGGTGGCGTGGCCGGCGAACTCGTCGTAGGAGCTGGTCAGGAACCTCTCGATGGTCTCCTTGCCGAAGACCCCGGCGAAGTCACCGACCAGCCGCTCGGACGCGCGGCGCAGGCTGAGCTGGAGCTCGAGGTTGAGGCCGTCGAACGGGGCCGATGTGTCGGTCATGGTGGTCATCTCCTGAGTGTGATCACCGGCGTCGTTGCCAGCGGTGGTGCCAAACGGGGTGCCAGGTCGGCGACCCGCCGTTCGAGCTCGGTGATGGCTGCCTCGAAGGCGTCGTCGCCGCCGGCCGGGACGGGGTCGGGCACCGACCAGTGAGAGTCGGCCAGGACGCCGGTCTCTTCGTGCGCGAGGTCGCATACCGTGACCACGAAGTCGCCGCCCCCGAGGACCTGGTCGATGGCGTGGGGCGTGCCAAGGCCAGTCAGGCGGTGGCGGCGTGCGGCGCGCAGCGCGCCGGGTGCGACCCTCGCGGCCGGGTGGGTGCCGCCCGAGGCCGCCGGCAGGTCGCTCGCGTGCGACCACAGGGCAGCGGCGAGCTGAGATCTCGCCGAGTTTGCGGTGCAGACGAACACGACCCGGGCGGGGGTCTGAAAGGCGGGCCCAAGCTCGGTGAGGCCGTCCAGGGCCCCGGGTACCAGGCTCACGTAGGTCCGCCGCCGATCGCCCTCGGAGCGGTGCCGGTGCGCGACGCCCGCGTCCACCAGCACGTTCACGTGGTGGGCGAGCAGGTTCGAGGCCATCCCCAAGGCCTCGGCGAGCTCGGACGGGGAGCGATCGCCCCACGCCAGCAGGTCCACCACGGCAAGCCGGCCAGGGTCCGACAGCACCCCGTGCAGCGCCGCGCGGCGCTCGGCGTCTCGCACTCGGTCATCGGACATTGACTCAACAATGACTGAGGGGCTTCATGATGTCAACCCGCGATCGGCCTCGTCGGGGCGGTCCGGTGGCGGGCGACCGGGGCGCCAGCGTGCGCGGCGTCGGGCACGAGCTGCGTGCTGTGCGAGTTCGAGGCGGCGTCACCGAGCCGGGTGACCGCGACCTCGCGCCGGACATGGCAGACCGAAACCGTCCCCGGCGGCCACGACATTGGGCTCCGACGGCTGGCGCAGCCACGTCGCGGTTCAGGCCGGGACTGTCGAGCCGTGCGGCGAGGACAGCCCCGCATTCAGAGTCGCCGCCAGGGCGGTCAGCGCCCCCGGGATGAGGCGGTAGTAGACCCAGGTCCCGCGCCGTTCACCGGCGACCAGTCCGGCTTCGCGAAGCACCTTCAGGTGGTGGGACACGGTGGGCTGGCTCAGACCGAGCGGCTCGGTCAGATCGCACACGCACGCCTGGCCGGACTCGTGGGCCGCGATCAGGGACAGCAGGCGCAGGCGCCCCGGGTCGCCGAGCGCCTTGAACTGCAGCGCGACCCCGGTCGCTCGGTCGGCATCCATCGGGGAGCTCACAAGGGGAGTTGAACAGGCGGAGAGCTCGAGGAGGGCAAGAGGGGTAGGGGCCGAGGTCATGTGCCCATCATCCTCGCTGCATCGACAGTTGTCGATGTAGAGTTATGCTGCATCGACAACTGTCGATCGAACTCCCTGGAGCGCCCTCATGAGCACCATCGAAGTCTTCGAGCCCGCGCTGTGCTGCAACACCGGTGTGTGCGGTCCCGACGTTCCGCAGGAGCTGATCACCTTCTCGGCGGACGTGGACTGGTTGCGCGGCCAGGGCGCTGATGTGGAGCGGCACAATCTGGCTAGCGAGCCGGGCACCTTCGCCGGCAAGCCCGTCGTTCTGGACTTCTTGCAGGTGTCCGGCTCTGAGGGCCTGCCGCTGGTCCTGGTTGACGGTGCGATCGCGATGGCCGGGCGCTATCCGACTCGTGATGAGCTCGCCCGGTGGGCCGGCAAGGCGGCTCCGGGTAGGGCTCGGCCCGTCCTCCGGTTCGTCGGTGCCGCGGGTGCCTGCTGCGATGGGGGTGGCTCGTGCTGACCGGACCGCCCGCCATGCTGCCGAGCTTTCTCGGCGACGCCCCGCGCTTCCTGTTCTTGACGGGCAAGGGCGGCGTGGGCAAGACGTCGATCGCGTGCGCCGCCGCGACCTCGTTGGCCGCCGCGGGCAAGAACGTGCTGCTGGTGAGCACCGACCCGGCGTCCAACGTGGGGCAGGTCTTCGGTCTCGAGATCGGGAACGTCGTGACGCCGATCCCGGCGGTGCCCGGGCTGTCCGCGCTGGAGATCGACCCGGACCAGGCGGCGACGGCCTACCGTGAGCGGATCGTCGGGCCTGTCCGGGGCATCCTTCCCGCGGCGGAGGTCACTCTCATCGAGGAGCAGCTCTCAGGGGCGTGCACGACCGAGATCGCGTCGTTCAACGAGTTCACCGCACTGCTGACTGGGGCGGAGTCGACGGCCGGGTTCGACCACGTCATCTTCGACACCGCTCCGACAGGGCACACCATCCGCCTGCTGCAACTGCCATCGTCGTGGACCAACTTCCTGGACGAGGGCAAGGGCGACGCCTCGTGCCTGGGCCCGCTGGCCGGCTTGGACCGCCAGCGCGCCGTGTACGCCGAGGCCGTCGCGGCGCTGGGCGACCCGGCGCGCACCAGGCTCGTTCTGGTGACTCGCGCGCAGCGCGCGGCCATGGCCGAGGTCGCGAGGACCCACACCGAGCTCGCGGCCCTCGGGCTGCGCCGCCAGCACCTGGTGATCAACGCCGTGATGCCTGCGCCGCGGCTCCCCGATGCGCTCGCTCAAGCGGTGCGGGATCGTGAGCAGGCCGTCCTCGCATCGCTGCCCGCCGCGCTCGCCGTTCTCCCGCGCGACGTGCTGGAGCTCGATCCGGAGAACATGGTGGGCCCGGCCGCACTGACCCGCTTGTTCCAGCCGGGCGCCTCCGCCCCGGCCATCGTCGACGAGTCGACGCCGGTAGCCCTGCCGATAGGCGTCGAGTCGCTCGACGGCCTCGTCGAGGAGATCGCCGGCCAGGGACACGGCCTGGTGCTGCTCATGGGCAAGGGCGGTGTCGGCAAGACGACGATTGCGGCCGCAATCGCCCTTGCGCTGGCCGAGCGCGGGCTGCCGGTGCATCTGACCACCACCGATCCCGCCGCCCACCTGGCCGAGACCCTCGACGGCACGGTCGAGGGTCTGGAGGTGTCGCGGATCGATCCGGCCGCGGAGACCGAGCGCTACCGTCAGGAGGTTCTGACGCGGAAGGGCGCCTCCCTGGACGACGTCGGCCGAGCGAGCCTCGAGGAAGACCTACGCTCCCCGTGCACCGAGGAGATCGCCGTGTTCCAGGCGTTCTCGAGAGTGGTGAACGAAGGCCGCCGCCGGTTCGTCATCGTCGACACGGCACCCACCGGGCACACGTTGCTGCTCCTGGACGCCACCGGGTCCTACCACCGAGATGTCGTCCGTCAGCTGGGCGCCGCTCCCGGGACGCGGACCACGCCGATGATGCGACTCCAGGACCCGGACCACACCAAGGTGCTGATCGTGACCCTCGCCGAGGCCACCCCGGTCCTGGAGGCCCAGGCACTTGTTGCAGATCTGGAGCGCGCGGCTATCCACCCCTGGGGGTGGGTAGTCAACAACTCTCTCGCTGCCGCGGCGACGAGCGACCCGCTGCTCGTGCGGCGCGCTCGAAGCGAGCAGGCTGAGATCGCCAAGGTTCTGGCCGCCGACGCTCACCGGTGCGCGATCGTGCCGCTCTTGGCCCACGAACCGGTCGGCGTCGCGGCTCTGCACGACCTGGTCTCCGCCCGCGCTCGCGAAGCCGTCGGGTGACCTTCCTCGGCGCGAGACGCGTCGCGGGCCAGCGGCCTTGGACATCGCGCGCCACCCGACATCCAGGATCACATCAGCGTACGGTGATGTATCCACCGATACCGCGGCCTTCGGAGCGATGATGAGCGACACCTCTACCCACACCCACGGCGTCAGCCTCACCGACGGGGCCGCGGCCAAGCTTCGCGAGCTGCTGGAGCAGGAGACCCAACCAGGGCTGCGACTCCGGGTCGCCGTCCGCCCGGGCGGGTGTGGGGTCTCCTACCAGATGGCCTTCGACAACGAGGTGCGCGACGGCGACCAGGTGCGGGACACCAACGGCGTCGGTGTGGTCGTGGATCGCTTCAGCGCTCCCTTCCTCGTCGGCGCGACGATCGGGTTCATGGACGGACCAGGACGGCAGGGCTTCACGATCGACAACCCGAACGCGGGTGGAGGCGGTGGCTGCTGCGGCTAGAGCCCGCCTCTTCACCGCAGGCACCAGGGGACGATGGCCCGGACGGCGATCCGCCGCCGCCTCGATGTCGCGGCGGCCGCGCGCGACGTCGTTGCGGCACCCGTGGGCAGTGTCGCAGGCAGCGATCTCAGCTGGCGCAGGCTGGCCGGAGGCGCCGCGCATCGGGGCCGTCCTCAACGACTCCGGCGAGCGTGAGGAGCGCGCTGGCGAACGCACCGGGTGCCAACGAGTACCACGTGTAGCGACCCTGACGGTCTGTGGCGACGACGCCGGCTTGGCGGAGCAGGCGGAGGTGGTTGCTGATCGTCGTCTGCTGGGCGCCAGTGATGTCGATGAGATGGCACGTGCACAGTTGCTCGCGGGCCAGGGCTTCGATGATGGCCAATCGCAGCGGGTCTGCGAGCAGCGCGAACTGAGCGGCAGTCACCGAAGCGGCTGGCACCCTCGGAGGCGGTACCAGGACCGAGCTCATCGGCTCAGGCTACCCATACCCGTCTCGGGCGAGCTTCCCTCGAGTGCGCGGGGGCCCCTGCTTGCCGCGGACCGAACCACCGATGGGAAATCAGGTCGGTTCCATGCTCCGGTGCGGGTCGTGGTCTGCGCGGGGGCGCCGGGGCCGGGCGGGCGGCTTCCGGGAAGCGAGGTCCTGTGCCGGCGCAGTCACGGCCGATAGTCTCTGCGCCCGTGGAGGATCCAACGGGAGCGAGCGGGGCCCTGTGGAGATCTGAGGAGTTTGTCCAGCACTGGGTGGCGGGGGCGGCCGAGCATGAGCAGCGCAACGCTTCGCGCTGGCGCCTCATGGGCGAGTTGCTCCCCTTCGACGAAGGGGACACCTTCACGTTCGCGGACCTCGGAACCGGGACGGGGGCGGCCGCCAGGACTGTTCTTGAGCTGTACCCGAGGAGCACGGCGATCCTGGCCGACCTCTCCCCCCGGATGATGGTCGGGGGAGCGGCGCAGATGCAGCCGTTCGCGGGTCGCTTCGAGTACGTCACCTTCGACATGCAGGCGGCCGAGTGGCCGAACGCGATCCCTATGGTCCTCGACGCGGTCGTCACCTCGATGTGCATCCACCACCTGCCCGACCACCGCAAGCGCGGCCTGTTCGCCGAGATCTTCGAACGCCTTGTCCCCGGAGGTTGGTATGTCAACTACGACTCGGTGAGCGCTGTGGACCCCGTGGTCGAGGCCGCCTGGGCCAGGGCAAGTGATCGCCTCGAGACCCCGACCGCGCGTGACGTGCACCCGCGCACGGCGTTGGAGCAGGCGAGCCATGAGGACCACGTGCGACACATGGCCCCCCTTGCGCGCCAGCTCGAGTACTTGCGCCTGGCCGGTTTCGATGGGATCGACGTCTACTGGAAGCGGCTGGACGACGTGATCCTCGCCGGTCGGCGTCCATCCTGATGGATCCCGTGGGCGAGTTGGCAGGAGTCCCCTGGCGGCGCTGAACCGCCCGCAAGTCTCCGTGGTGGCCGGCCTGGGCCGGCTGGCAGGGTTGGTGTCATCGCTCGGCGACGGGAGTGACCCCTGAGTCGCTTGGCACCCTTTCGGGGTGTCGAGCCCGGGCTCTGTCCGCTCGTCGCTGAACGCCGACGCCTGGCCCGGGCCCACCACAGTGGCTCGATCAGAAGCATGACGGTCGCGCAGATGCCCCTCTGCGACGTGGCCCATTGCAGGTCCGCCTCGAAGAGGGCGAGCAGGTTCGAAGCCAACGCCGCGACGTGGGCGCTCCCGACGTGGGCTCAGAAACGGGCTCAAGAATGGCCGAGAGATGCGGGTTTGGTCACGATCCGACAACAATCGACTGAAGGCGACGGGAGCCGACATTGGGCGGCTGACCTGGGACGATGCGTCCCCGGGGCGTCGCCTGGGGTCAGGTCGAGACGGTCCCTGTCAGCAACACCGTTTACGGATCAGAAGGTTGGGGGTTCGAATCCCTTCGGGCGCGCTCGTTGAGACAGCGACGACAAGGCCTCTGAACTGCGGAGACGCGGGTTGGGGGCCTTCGTCGTGGGGGCTCGGAGGTCCTCCGCGCCCGGCCGATGGGCTCAAGAATGGGCTCAAGAGTGCGCCGGAGGGGCCCCGGGTCGGACCGGAGCACTGGTGGTGTGAACCGGTCGTCTTCAGTCGTCAGCCGCCTCCTTCGGCTGCCCCTGGGTGACCACCCAGACGGCTGCCGTCGGCCTATGGCGGGCATGGAGACCACGACTCTTGCCCCCGAGCAGCCGCCCCTGCTGTTGACCCTTGGCGAGGTCGCCGGCCATCTGCGGTGCACCCGCAGAACGGTCGAGCGTCAGGTCGCCGCTCGGCACCTGAGGGTGGTCAAGGTCGGTCGGGCCGTCCGCGTCGAGCGGGTCGAGCTGGAACGCTACTTGGGAGCGCTGCGAGCTGGTGGCGATGGCGGGTAGGCGCCCGCTCGCGGCGGCGGAGACCACGTCGTCGAAGTACCGGGGCAGCGACGGGCGGTGGCATGGCCGCGTCACGATGGGCCTGCGCCTGGATGGGAGGCCGGACCGCAAGCATGTGACCCGGGCGACCAAGGCCGAGCTCGACCGGGCGGTGCGAGAGCTTGAGCGATCGCGGGACGCCGGTCAGTACGCGTGGACCGGGGCGGACCCCACGCTCAAGCAGTGGCTCGAGCACTGGCTCGGAGCGATCCTTCCTGCCACGGTGCGGTGGAAGACGTTGTCGACCTACCGCAGCCAGATGCGACGCCACGTCATCCCGGCGCTCGGGGCGATGCGCCTGAGCCAGGTTCGCGCGGAGACCCTCGAGGAGCACTACCGGCACCTGCTGGACTCGGGGTGTTCTCCGCACGTGGTGCACGCCGTGCACCGAGTGCTGCGATCGGCGCTCAACGAGGCCGTGACCCGCCGCAGGTTGGTCGCCAACCCGGCCCACGTCGCGCGGCCACCGCGAGTCCCGGTCCTCGAGGTCGAGCCCCTGACGGTCGAGGAGTGTCGGCGCATCCTCGCGGCCGCCGAGGGCCAGCGAAACGCGGCCAGGTGGTCCGTCGCCCTCGCGCTGGGCCTACGGCAGGGCGAGGCCCTGGGCGCCGCGTGGTCCGATGTCGACTTCGAGGCGGGCACTCTTCGGATCCGTCGGGCCGTGCAGCGACGCACGTGGGAGCACGGTTGTGCTCCGCACGGCGACGAGCCGGCGTGCGGCCGCAAGCGGGGCGCTGATTGCCCGCTCCGCCTCAACGGCGGGGTGGGCTTCGTGGAGACGAAGACCACCGCCTCCCGCCGCACGATCGCCCTGCCATCGCCGCTGGTGGAGGAGCTCCGCAAGCATCGCCGCGCGCAGTCCGAGGAGCGGCTCGTTGCAGGTCCCGCCTGGGATGCCGACGCCGATCTGCTGTTCCCTGACCCGCTTGGGCGCCCCGTCGATCCGGCAAAGGACTGGCGCGCCTGGAAGCAGGTGCTTCGAGCTGCAGGTGTGCGAGACGTTCGGCTGCACGACGCGCGGCACACGGCCGCGACCTTGCTGCTGGTCCAGGGTGTCGACATCAGGACCGTGATGGCCATCATGGGATGGACCGAGATGGCGACCGCCCAGAGGTACTCCCACGCCGTCGATGAGCTACGTCAGGAAGCAGCTCGGCGGATGGGCAGCGCCTTGTGGACGCCGGGCGACCCGTCGGTGGGTCGGGCCAGCCGCTAGAGACCGGCCCGCTGTGAACGGGCTGTCGCCGCCGAGCTCGGCGATCTGGCTGGACTACTTCCTGTCCGCGACAGTGAGGACGAAGGTCACCAAACGGGCTCTTCGCGAACGAGGGTGTGGCGCGGCAGCGATCGGCGTCGAGCCGGGCTCAGGAAGAACGAACGGGCTCAGCGCAACCCTCAGCAACGGCGTCACGGAGCGCAGGCACAGCGCGAGCCTTGAGGGCACTGCCCGCGCGGAGGTGGCCGGCGCTACGCTGCCTCGATGCGCCGTCCGTCGCTGTGGGCACTCGCCGTTCTTGTTCTCACTGTGACGGGCTGCAGCAGCCCTGGCGCCCCTACTCCTTCCGGAACGGGTTCAGGCGGCAGTACTGGAGTTGAGCGGTTGCGGGCGGCGATCAACGACGGTGCCGACTGCCCTGACCTGTTCACGATCCTTGACGGCATCGACGAGCAGGACTCGGCGTTCCCGACCGCGCAAGGCGAACTCATCAACATCGGGTGCTACACCCGAACATCGGCACGGACAGACGGCGACCTCAGGTCCGCTGCCCCCGACAGTCCGTGGCTAGGCGTTCCTGGGGAACGAGTCCAGGTGTCCGCCGGTTGCGCCGAAGCGGCACAGGCAGCTGCCGACGAGCCTGACGTCGACCGCGCAGAGCCCCTCATCGCCGCGACATTGGACGCGTGCACGTCCGTCAGCGAGTGGATGTCCGCGATCGAGACCTACCCCGGGGTGATGGGCATGACCGAGGGATACATCCCCCAGCTGCTAGACGTGCAGTCGGCCTGCTACTCCTACCCGTCGACCGCGGTGTGCACCGACGCGACCAACCTCGGGCTGGATGTCAGTTCCTAGCGCGAAGTGCCCCGCCGCCTGCTCGAGACCAGCGGCGTCAGACCCCGACTACACCCTCAACCGCGATGAGCCACCGATTACCCCGGCAGTCTGCCAGGGCACGCCTTCAGCGTGGCGGAAGGCGCGCACCCTGGGCGAGAGAACGGCTCGCCCCGTCGCCCACGGCGCGGAGAAGCCGGCGCCGTTCGTGGTCGAGCGCGATTGCCTGGGCGAGGCCGCGCTATCGCGGCCTACACCTCGCACCGCTCCGCCCTGCCCTGGTCAGCGCACACGGCCCGGACGGGGCGGGGCTGCACAGCACGATGGCGGCCCGGATCGTCGCGGCGTCCAGCGTCCAGGTTGGCTGCATGTTCAGGCGGGCGCTTCGCGCCCGGGTGCCTCCAGGAACCTGGCCCGCGCCTCCGCCATCTCCTCCGGCCGCTCCAAGTTCGGGTAGCTCCTGACGACCTGAGCACCCGACGACGACACGATGACCGGAATCGGTCTGATCGTGGCGAAGCCGTCGCGCGCGGTGGCGGGCAGGATGATGCCGTTCCATTGGAGACGGTCAAAGACCTCACCGTGGAGACTCCCGACGTACGTGATCGGAATGGAGATGATCTTCTGCTCCGTCGCCTTACGCCCATAGAACCGGACCGTCATGGGTCCGTGATCCCCACCGCCGGGTACGAGCACGAACGGATTCGTGTCCCGGTCGAACGCGACACTCGACGAAGTGTCGCCGAGGGTCACGATGGCCGGGCTCGCCCCGACGTTCTCGATCGTGACATCCAGGGCGACCTCGATCGTCGCGTGATCCAGGTCGCGCTCTGCGATTTCGGTGGCCTCATGGAGTCGGGTTCGCTCGCTGCCCTGCACCAGCCCGACCCGGGACGTCGCGACGACAAGGGTGAGGAGTGGTGAGATTGCGTCGATTCGAGCCTTCGCCGTTTCGAGCGTCTGCTGATTCGCGACGCGTACCTGCTCCTCGATCAGTCTGCCCTGCTTGCGCACCTCTTCGAGCTGGTCGATCGAGAGGTTCGTGAGGCGCTCAGCGTTTCCGACCGATCGGTCGGTGTGTCGGGCCAGCAGGTAGGTGTAGAGCGCCAATCCGACGGTTCCGAGGGCGGTCCCGAACGTGGCCGAAGCGGAGAACCAGCCCAGTGCCTGCGCCTTGGCGGCGATGGCTGCTCCGGCGCCACCAACCAGTAGGAGAGCAAGAGCGAGCAACGCGGGCCGGACGGCAGCCGCGCGCCCGGTCGACTCTTCTCTCGTCATGCCTCGATGCTCTCAGGCGGCGGCCCGCCAGCGGCGCATCCTCGCCGCCGGGACGCGTGGGAGTCCCAGAAAGGCCCCAGGTCGGGTCGTTTGGACGCGCCCCTGAGCACGGAGACACCCCAAAGAGTCCCAGGCGCTTTGTCAACCGCAGTCCCGAGGATCCCGTAGGACTGGATACACAACTTCGGGGGCCCGATGCGTCTTCTACACATCATCATCCGAAACCACACTCGCCTGCGTGACGCAGACGTCGAAGTGCGCGAACACCTGATCTTGGTCGGCGCCAACGACGTCGGGAAGTCGTCGCTGCTGCGGTGCCTCGACCTGACACTCGGCGCGAGCACCGCTCAGCTGTACGCACGCCTGAACCCCTCCGACGTTCGCGATCTCGACGAGCCGATGGTCGTCGAGGCGACACTCGGCGACTTGACCGATGCGGAGGCCCGACACTTCCCCGACGAAGTCACCGTCGACCCGGCGGGGGCCCCGGCGACGCTGACCGTGCGCCTTGAGGTGACCGCCACGGACGAGGAGAACCTCGCCATCCGTCGGACCGCACCAGCGGCCGGTACGGATCGTCTGCTGACACGCGAGCAGATCGAAGCGATCGGTTGGCGCATGGTTGGGGCCACGCAGACCGGAACCCGCGACTTCCGCGAGGACTCCAACGCGACCCTCGACGACATCCTGGCGCGGATCGACCTCGGGGCCGAGGAGACCTCATTCGCGCATCTGACGGAGGAGTTCCAGTCCGCCATCAGCTCCTCGGCAGTGCTGGAGTCCCTACGTGAGAGGCTCGCGAGCCAACTGTCGCGAGCAACCCCGACCGACGTGGCCGCCGGCGACCTCGCCTTCACCACGGGAGCCACCTCCACTGACGATCTGCTGGCTGGCGTTCGGCTCCAGGTGCTTCGGGACGGCGTGCCGCGCAACCTGACCGAGCAGTCCGATGGTGCGCGTGCGTTGTTTGCGATCGCCCTCTACGACCTGGTCGCCGAATCGGCCAACATCGTGGCGGTCGACGAGCCCGAGATCCACCTGCACCCGACCAGTCAACGAAGCCTCGCGAACATCGTGGGCCGGTTCGAGCCAGAGCAGGTGGCAGTTGTACGGCAGGGCGGGGAGGTCGTCCAGCCACCGACGGGCTTCCTCGGGGGCAACCACAAGCTCCTCGCCAGTTGGTGGGTGCAGTCTCGCCTGGAGCCGCTGACCGCCAGCCAGGTCGTCTGTGTCGAAGGCCCTTCCGACCGCATCGTCTTGGCCTCAGCCGCGAAGCACCTCGGGCTCGACCTCGACAGGGTCGGCGTCTCGGTGGTCGAGCTCGGAGGCGCCCGGGCCGTGGGGAGCATCGTCGCGCTCTTCGGCGAGCCTGGTTTCCGCGTGCCCCTCGCCTTGCTCATCGACGAGGACGCGCGGCAAGACACCGCGGATGTGCTCGACGCCGACCCCGTGCTCCTCGAGGTGGAGACGCCGTACACGATCGTCGTCTCGAAACGTGATCTTGAGGAGGAGTACGTCCGCGCGCTGGGCGTGCAGGCAACGTTCGAGGCGCTTGAGGCGGCCGGCTTCTGGAAGCCCGTCCAGCTCGCTGCCCTCCTCGATGCCAACAGCACCCCAGACGAGGAGAAGGTCATCACGTTCTGCCGGCACAGGCGGAACAAGGTGCTCGCTTCCATCGCAGTCGCTGACGCCCTCACGCCCACGACGGCGGCGGCGATCTCCTCGGTCAGCGAGCTAATAGGGCAGGTGCGCCCCGGTGCCTAGGGCGTACACCCCCACCGCGCGCCAGGCTGAGATCCGCGACGCTGTCGAGCCAGGCTTGCTCGTGCTGGCGCCCGCCGGCTGCGGCAAGACGGAGGCGTTGGCTCTGCGGGTCCGGGGCCTCATCAACCAGGGGCGTGTCTCCGCACCGGGAAGGGTTCTCGTCGTCGCCTTCACCAACCGCGCGAGGGACAACATCCGGGACCGGCTTCGCACGCACCTGCGGCCCGACGAGCTGCGCGGTCTGGTCACGGTCATGAACTTCCACGGCCTGGCCGCGCGGCTCGTGCGCGCGCACGGCAACGTCGTCGGAGTACCCGTCGACGTCGAGATCCCAACTTCGGACTGGGTGACCAGGGTGTGCCGCGACGAGTACAACCTGGGCTTCGACGCGGTCGCGGCCGTCAATGATGCCCTGCGGCAGGCCAAGCAGTCCGCGCGCACCGACGCGGAGGTCCTGGAGTACCTGCAGTCCAAGGCCGACGTGCGCGCAGTCCAGATTGAGGAGCGACGCCAGACCGAGGGCCGGCTGACCTACGACGACATGCTTCGCCTCGCTGAACTGATCCTCGCCAACGAGCAGGTTGCCGGGCTCTACCGCGGTCACTTCGACGCGGCCGTCGTCGACGAGTTCCAGGACCTCACACCCCAGCAGCTCAGGGTCATCCAGCGCATCGGCTACGGACGCACGACCTACGCTGGCGACCTCGCTCAGGGGATCTACCGCTTCGCAGGCGCCGAGCCCGAACGGGCGCTTGAGGAGATCCGCCGGGAGGTTAGTGTCGAGATCTCCTTCGCCGAGTCTCACCGGTCATCTCCGGCGGTACTCGACCTGGTGAACGCGATGGCGCCGACGGTGCACGGCCAACACCTCACGTGCGCTGACCCGGCCGCGTGGCCGGGCGACGGGGTGACGAGCAGCCTTGTGTTCGACGACCGCAATGATGAAGCCGACTGGGTTCACAGGTTCGCCAAGGTGATCCTCGAGCGAGCGCCACGTCATCGAGTCGCCGTGGTCACCCGCACGAACAGCCGTCGCGAACAGCTGGACGCCGTCTTCGCGCGCGACTCGGACCTGACGTCCTTCAGGTGGGATCAGCCCTTCATCGACAAGGAGGTGCTGCGCCTCCTTCGCGACGCGCTTCGCAGGGCAGACCATGGTGCAGCGGCCAGGGCGGCCTCCTACCGCGAGTACCTGTGGCAACTGACGGGCGGGAGCCAGATCCAGGATCCGTTGGTACGCGGCAGCCTCGATGACGCCGTCGCGTGGGCCGCCGATCTTCACCAGGATGGCGAGGCCTTCGCCCAGATCGCTGGGCGACTGCGGTCTGTCGATGGCGACACGGTGCTCACCACTCCCGGTGTCCACCTGCTGAACGGACACCTCGGCAAGGGGCAGCAGTTCGAGTGGATCGTCGTGGCTGGCCTCGAGGAGGGAACGCTGCCCTTCTTCAAGGCGACCAGCGACGAGGAGATCCGCGAGGAGGCCCGGGTTCTGTCGGTGATGGTCTCTCGAGCACGACATGGGGTTGTCCTCACGCGCGTGCGGTACTCCCACGGACGCCGCCAGGGAGCGTCGCGGTTCCTCCGAGACCTCGAGGCGGCTCCGACGTGCCTGGACGGCGACGGCCTGGCCGAGTGGATGGAGACCGTCAACTGGGCCGCCCTTGCAGCACGGGACGGCATGGGGTGACCCACACCGCGCCGTCGGTGGGCAGACCTACCGTGGCCTCATGAATCCCCGCGAAGAGTCGTCCCACCCCCGGGCCGTCGTCTCGTCACGAGCCGACGATCCCCGCGCGACCGAGCGGGCGATCACCTGGGTCCTTGAGCGCACCCGTGAACTTGGTGGGGTACCTCTCGTGTACGCGCCCGGCCGCCGCAACATCGACCAGAACCCTAGGTTGTCGGCGTTCGCGAAGGGTGCGACCTCGGCGACCTGGAAGACTCTCCACTCTGCTCCGTGGCCCGGTGGCGTGGTTCTTGCCGCATGGCCAGACGCACAGCACCTCGCCGAGATCGACGAACACCCCCGGACTCGCGGCCTGTGCGTGATGACCTGGCTTCCGAAGGACGTCGAGCCGTGGGCGGCGGCGACGGGCGCCCACCAGCTCTCGCCCGGTGCGCCGGCAGTCCACCCAGCCCAGCTGACCGACCGCGTCGTGGAACAGGGTCTGCTCACACTGACGGCCCTCGTGAACCACGCCAACGCCCTCTCCGGATCGTTGGATCACCGCGACGCGGTGAACGTGCTTCGGACCCTGCACGAAGGTGGACACGTCCTCGACCCAGACGAGATCTACGCATGGGCCCTGGCCTACGGATGGCTAGCCCGGGGGGCCGAACGGCTGAGGGACCTCGCCGAACGGATCCACGATGGCCAACGGCCGCGCGCGGACCGGACCGCGCTCAGAGCCGATGCCCTCCAGCGATGGCGTGCGGCCGCTCAGTCCCCTGAGAACTAGCGCGCGCTCCACGCTCGACGCCGGAGCGGGGCCGATCGCGTGGCGACTCGCGCATCACCGCGCCTAGTTGTCGGAGTGTAAGCGCGCCCGGTCACGCGTCGCGGTCGCGCCGTGATCGTGGGCATCCCGACTGGGCTCGACCAGGGACCCTTTGCGCCGTGCACGCTGGGGCGCCGACTCGCTTGGCGACATTCAGCGTCGCGGCCTGGGGCATCTTCTTGATTGGCCCACCCGGATCAAGGTTCAGTGCCTACGCCGCGTCGAACGGGCGGACATCTCGTAGCGGGCGGCGTGCTCACGGAGGTACTCGCGCAGGTACGGGATCGCGAAGTCGACGTATCCGTGGCGTGTGGGTTCGATCATCCCCGCGGCGATGAGGCGGGAGCGGTAGACGGCGGCGTAGTTGGGGGCGGCGCCGAGGCGGCGGGCGATCTCGCCGGTCGAGGACTCGCCGGGGTCGTGTGCCATGGCGAGAAGGTAGGTGCGGTCGATGTCGGACAGGTCGGCGAGGGCGGTCTCGTGGACGGTGGAGCCGAGCCGCTTGCGCGCGGCAACGACTCCCGCGCGGACGGCTGTGGCGTCGATGGTCTCGCCGGTGGCCAGGCGCCAGATGTGGTATCCGACCAGCTGGATCATGAACGGGTAGCCCCCGGTCGCGTCGGCGGCTTCGTCGAGAGCCTCGTCGGTGATGGTGCGGCCCTCTTGGGTGATCGTGGTGTGCAGGGCGTCGCGTACGGCGGCTAGAGGGACGTCGGCCAGCTCGAAGCGAGTGGCGCGACGTAGGAAGGTCAGGATCTCGTCGTTGAGTAGATCCGAGGCGGCCGACGGCAGGCCGGCCATCGCCAGGGCGATGTCGCGGTCTTCGCGGATGAGGTGCTGGACTGTCGCGGCGAGGTCGCGTAGGTCATCGCGTGCCCCTCGGTGCACCTCATCGACGGTGATCAGCAGGCCCGCGTCGTTGCGCGCCAGGGCGTCGAGCAGCCGGCCGAGCTCCTGACGCCACTGGACCACCGAGGCGGCCGGGGTCGACATGGTGACTCCGCCGCCGATCACGGGGATGGTCACGCCAGTGACCGTCCTTGTCGGCGCCGTTGACGGATCGACGGTGTGCAGGGCGTCGGTGGTCGCGTGGCGGAGTCGTTCGACCATCCCTGGTGTCGCCGTCTCGGCGAGGGTGATCCACCCGTGGCGCAGGGCCTGGTCCCCGACCTCGGTGAGCATCACGGTCTTGCCCACGCCGCGAGGGCCGGTGAAGAGTGCCAGACGACCGGGTGCGCCGGGGCCGTCCTCGAGGGACTCGGTGAACTCCTCCATCGCGTCGTCGCGTCCGACGAGGAGCGGTGGCGTCGCGCCGGCAGTCGGTCTGAAGGGGTTCCGCGCCATCGGTTTGTACTCCTTTGTAGTCTTTGCAAATGGTGTCAGTGGCCGTCTGCGACGGCAAGCACCCTCGTCGGCGGTTCGGCCGCGGGGGCGGCACATGCAAAGGAGTCAAAAGCCCCGACGTCGCGCCCGGCGGCCATACCCACCCGCACCGCAGCGCCACCGCCACCGCCACCGCCACCGCGCAAGCCAAGGCGCACAACGAGTGGGGGGACGAAGGGGGACGACGGGGGGACTCGGTGTCTGTGCAGGTCACGGCGCTGGCCTGGCTGGCGGCGGACGCGCGGGACGCGGGCTGAAGCACCCTCGGGTGCACCTTCGAGGGACGGGTCGAGGGACGCAGTGACGCCACCTTCGCGTCGTGGCAACACGACGAGAGGACATCGTGATGAGCGTTGCAGCCCAACTCGAACTGGCCGACCCCGAGCGCGACCTGCTCGCCCGCGCGCGGCAGCAGTGGCCGGTGTGGAGCGACCGGTGCCCGCGCCTTCGAGTCGTCGACGAGCTCCTCGACCTGCCCGCCTGGATCGCAGCAGCGGACAAGGGTGAGGTCGATCGCGTGCTGTGGGAGCTGGCTCGGCTGGCGAGCCCGTCCGGCGGAGACGACGTCGCCGCGGCGGGTGCCTTGGCGTGGCTCCTGCTCCCCGGCGCGTGCGCGACCGCCCACCGGCTGCGCAGCCTCACGCCGCGCATCGACGAAGTCGTCGCTGCCCAGCTGTGGCTGGAGGTGCGGGAGTTCCCCTGGCAGCGACTGGGCAAGGTCGCGGCCAACATCGTGATGAACGTGCGCCGCGGTGTGCTCCGCGAACTCGGGGTCGGCAGTCACCTGGAGGAGGTCGACCCGGCGTGGTCGCGCGCGGTGCCCTTGCCACCTGAAGCGCACCAGTGGGAAGTCCTCGGCGCTACCCACGACCACGCTCCCCTGGACCCGGCCGATGAACTGGAGGAGGTCCTCGGCCGGGCGGTCGCCCAACGGGTGATCGACGAACACGACCGGGACTTGCTGATCAGCCTCGCGTACGCGGCGGACGCCGCCATCGCCCGGGGAAGCCGAGGGCAGGGCGGGCTCTGCTCGCGCGAGGCCTCGCGGGCGGTTGCGGCCGAGCGTGGGGTCTCCGAGCGGACGATGCGTCGCCGGGTCCACAGCGGCATGCGCGCCCTTCAAGCCGTCCGTTCGTCGATCCCGGCCTGACCGGTGGCCCCCGGAGTTGTGGGCCTTGCCTTCGGTGGCGAGGTGATGAACGTGACCGACGAACCCGACCTGGACCGCCTCCTTCTCGAGGCCGGCGACGAGGCTTCCGCCGTCGCGGACCTGGAGAGCTGCGTGGGCAGGCTCGTGCGGTCGCGCGCCGCCCAGACGAGGCTCGCGGTCTTGCCCGCTGAGCAGCTCCGCGCGGCGTTGAGTCGCCGTCGCGGGCAGCTCGATGGAGACCGGGCATGACCGGGGGCGTGTCAGCCCCGCCGCGCCCGGTGGCCGTCGACGAGCTGCGCCGAGCCTGGCACGCGATCCAGGACGGGCAGTTCCGAGCCCGCCCGGGAGTGCGGCCCGTGCAGCGCCGGCCCACCTCGTCGCACTGGGAACCGGCCGAACCCGTGATCCCGGTCGTCGGGTGCCTGCCTCAGGCCGGAGCCACGACGGTGGCGCTCGCGATCGCCACGGTGTTCGGGCGCGCCCGGGTGCTCGAGTGCTGCCCGGCAGCGTCCTCGGGGCTCGCGGCCGCGCCCCTCGCAGAGCTTGGTGCCACGGAGAACGGGTGGGCGCTCGGCCGGCGCGGCGAGGTGACGATCGCTCGATCGCGCGACGCGCACGTCGGCCTTGGCGGGCGTCCGCTGCCTCACCCGATCGACTCGGCGGACCTGACGGTCCTGGACGTCGGCTCGGACCTTGGCGAGGTCCTCGCAACAGACAGCTGGGTCGGCGAGCGGGTCGCGGGCCCGGCGCCGATAGTGCTCGCCACCACGGCGACGATCCCCGGGATGCGCCGCCTGGAGACAGCGCTGAGCCAGCTCGGCTCGCGCCGCTGTGTCGCCGCGGTCCTCGGGCCACCGAGACGACGGTGGCCGGCGGCTGTTGCCGCGGCGCTGGGTGCGGCCGGCCGCGAGCTGGATCGAACGGGACGGCTGGTGACGGTTCCCGTCGACAGGCATCTCGCGGTGCGCGGGATCGACTCGAGGCCGCTACCGGGCCCCGTCCTGGGAGCCGCGCGCACCGTCTTGGGCCACGCCGGCCCGCAGGCACAGGAGAAGGGACGCTCATGACCGCATCGATCCTCGCCCGCGCGGGCGGTGTTCTGCCGATGGTGTGCCCGGTCGCGCCGCCCGGCGCCGAGGCCTACGCCGACAAGATCACCGGCTACGTCCTGTGGGGCGTGATCATCCTGTTCGGCGTCGGGGTGATCATCGGGATCGGCGCGATCGTCGCCGGCCGGGTGTTCTCCATGCCGCACGCCAGCAAGGCAGGCGTGGTCTCGGTGGTGGTCGTCTTCATCGCCGCCGTGGCCTACATGGTCGTGCCGAGCATGCTTGACGGCATCACCGGATCGGGCTGCATCTGATGCCCGCTGCGGAGCAGGACGGGCCGTGGAGTCGTCGCCGACTGCTCGCGGTCGCGGCGACGATCGTCGCGACGGCCTTGGTGGCCCTGGGCGGTCTCGTCATCGCCGTCGTCGAGGCCGCGACTTCGTCGGGTACCTCGAATCTCGAGGCGAACTCGGCGGGCGTCGAAGACACGGCGTCGGGACCAGACCGCCGCGACGCGATCGCCGCCGCGGGCATGCTCCAGGTCTCCGCGCAGGACGCCCGCTCCGGCACGCCGTCGCTGACTTCGGCCGGCACCATCGCCGTCCCCATCGCGACCACGCTCGGAGCGGCCGAGGTCCCCACCGGGTTCCCCCGCACCCCTGAGGGCGCCGTCGGCCAGCTCGCCGCGATCGCCACCACCGTGCTGGACGCAATGTCGATCGAGGAGACCACGGCCGTGTACGCCGCGTGGTCCGCCGATGGCGCCCCACCGGTAGACACCTGGGAACTCGCGCGGGCCGTGCAGGGGTTCCTGGGCAGCGCCGCCGGGCAGTACACCGACCGCACCACCACCCAGGTCCACGCCACTCCCGTCGCAGGGCAGATCAAGGGCACCGACGGGCCGGACTGGGTCGTGGCGTGCGTCCTACTGGACGTCCGGGCGACCGTCGTGACCGAGGCGCGCACGGCGTGGGGCCACTGCGCCCGCATGCAATGGCAGACGGGGCGATGGGTGATCGGCGCGGGCGCTGCCCCCGCTGAGGCGCCGTCCACCTGGCCCGGGACGGACCTGGCCGCCAAGGCCGGCTGGCTCGACTGGCGCGACGACGACGGGCGACGGTGAGGGGCGAAGCATGGACTGGTCGGACATCGTCAACCCGTTCGCCGCGCTGGGCAACGCGGCCGCGTCGGTGGTCGCCGACGGTTGGACCGCCGCGATGCTCGCGATCTGGAACGCCGGGCTCTGGCTCCTGCGGATCGCACTGACCATCGAGGACAGCTTCCTCATCCCCGACCTGCGCGCCAACGGGCCGATGGCGGGGATCTACCAGGCGACGTTCTGGATCGCCGGGGCCCTGGTCCTGGTCATGCTCATGGTCCAGCTGGGCGTGGCCGCGTTGCGCCGTGACGGGCAGAGCCTGGCCCGAGCCCTGCTCGGCGCCGGTCAGTTCGGAGCGGTGTGGGTCGCCTGGGTGGTCTACGGCGTGGCCGTCCTCGCTGCCGCAGGCGGGTTGACCCGAGCCCTGATGTCGTCGTTGCTCGGCGTGGACGCGATGTCCGCCTGGCAACCTTGGACGGACTTCTCCACCGCCGACATCACCCAGGCCACCGTCGCCACCGTGCTCGGCGTGATGGGGTTCTTCCTGGTCTTCGCCGCCATCGCGCACCTGCTGGTCATGCTCACCCGCGCCGCGGCGCTTATGGTGCTGGCCGCGACCAACCCGATCGCCGCGGCGGGCCTGGTCGCCGACGCCGGACGCGCCTGGTTCTGGAAGGCCTTCCGCTGGTTCCACGCCGCCGCGTTCACCCCAGTGCTGATGACGTTGATGCTCGGGCTGGGAGCACAGGCCAGCTCCGGAGTCGCGCTCGGAACGACGGACTCGATTGAGGGCGCCGTCGGCACGGCGGTACCCGGAGTGGCTCTGGTCGCGATCGGCTGCTTTGCGCCTCTCGCGCTGTTCAAGCTGCTGGCGTTCGTCGATCCCGGCACCAGCTCGGGCGCGGCGATGCGCGCGGGCCTTTCCGCGCAGGGCGGGGTGGACGGGCTGATGCGCGGGCAGGCGTCGGCCGGGACCTCGGGTGCGGCGGCGAGCAGCGATGACACCGGACGCTCCCAGGGTGAGGCGTCCACCGAGGCCGCGACCAACCAGCGCGTCGCGAGCTCGGCGGGTGGGTTCCTCGGCGCGCTGGGAGCGGTCGGGCAGGTCGCCGCCGCGGGGTGGGGCAAGGCGCAGGGCATCGGGTCGCAGGCCGCGGCCCTGGGCGCCGACCTGACCAACCAGATGGGCGTGGGGCACAACACCTACGTGCCCGACGTCCCGGGACGAGGCGGTCGCGGCGGTGATGGCAACACCCCGGACGTCAACGGGTCGGGCCCCGACGAGGACGCACCCGAGGACTCGACCGGTTCTGGGCCGACCTCGTCGTCGGGCCCGGTGCCGTCCGGGTTCCAAGGCGCCGGCCTCAGGCCGGGCGCGCCCGCGGCAGGCGCAGGTGGCCAGGGCGCTGGCGCCGCGGGCGCGGGCGGCGCCTCGGCCGACGCCGCCGCAGTCGCGGCCCTGTGAGCGAGGGAGATGCCATGAGCGTGGTCTACGACGAGTACTCCAAGGCCCGCGTCGGCTGGTTCCTCGGGCTCACCGGGTGGCAGGCGGTCGTCGTCGCAGCCTCGACGGTCCCGGTGTGGTGGGCCGTGCAACGCCAGGCGTGGGGCTCGGCCGGGTTGTTCCTGGCGATCTCCGCCGCAGTCACCGTCGTGACCGTCGTTCCGGTGCGCGGACGGTCGGCGATCGGTTGGATCGGCGCGGTGGCGGCGTTCGCCCTGGGCGGGCTGACCGGCTGGGCCCGGTGGCGCTCCCGGGCCGTGGCCGGTCAGGCGGCCGACCTCGACGTGGCCGACCTCCCGGGTTCGCTCGCCGGCATCGAACTGCACGAGGGCCCGCCGACCGGGCTGGCCGCGGCGCGGATCGCCATCATCCAGAACCACGCGACCCGGACCTGGGCGGTGACGGCGCGCGTCGTGCACCCGGGGCTGGGCATGCGCGACGCGGCCGACCGCGCTCGCATGGGCAAGGGCCTGTCTGACCTGATCGACGAGGCCGAACGTACCGACCTGATCGACGAGCTGCTGTTCGTGGTCCGCACCGTCCCGGACGACGGCGCCGAGCGCGACGACTGGATCTCCCGGCACCGGCGTACCGACGGACCGGTGGCGGCGCGCGCGATCAACGACGACCTGCAACGCGTGCTGACCGGCGCCTCGGTGCGAACCGAGGCGTTCGTGACCGTTGTCCTCCCCGAGACCCGGATCGCCAGGCCCGCCCGCGAGGCCGGCGGCGGGGTCGAGGGCCGAGCCCAGGTGCTCTACGGCGTGATGGCTGAGGTCGAGGCACAGTTGAAGGCGGGAATGGGGATGGACGCCGTGTCGTGGTTGTCCAGCCAGGAGCTGGCGATCGCCTGCCGCACCGGCTTCGCCCCAGGGGACCGCGCCTCCATCGTCGACGCGCTGGCCGCTGCCAGCCGTGGCGAGGGCGTCAACGCCGGGGTGCCGTGGGTTCTGGCGGCCCCGTCGGGCGCCGAGGCTGCCGTGCGGCACTACAGCCACGACGCGTGGAACTCGGTGTCCGCGACCCTCAAGCTCCCCGACAGAGGCGCGGTGATCGGCGCCCTGGGCCCGGCGCTCGCCCCGACGACCCCCGGCGAACGGCGCAGCCTGGTGGTTGCCTTCCCGATCCTCGCCCGCACCAGGGCATCGCGCGCCGCGGCGAGCAGCGAGTGGGCCGCCGACATGGGGCAGGCTCTGCGCGAGCGGGCCGGGGTCAAGCAGACCACCCGGCTGCGTGACGAGGCGCACCGGGTGCGTAGCCGCGAGGCCAAGCTGTCGCGGGGCAGCGCGCTGGTCCGCCCGTACGCGGTGTGCACCGTCACGGTGGCGAAGACCGCCAGGATCGCCGAGTACGGGCGACTGCTCGACGCCTCGATCCGCCGGGCGGGGTTCGCACCCCTGCGCCTGGACGTGAGTCAGGACGTGGCCTTCGCGGCGTCGGTGATCCCGTTGGGGGTCAGCCTCACCCGCAAGGGGGCCGCGTGAGAAGCCCGCGCGGGCGGGGCGTCGCCGACCTGCTCTCCGACTTCGGTCACGACCTCCCCGCGGTGGCACCGGCCGTGGCCATGCCCAAGCCAGCGCGGCTGTTCAGCCACGTCGGCGTGCGGGGACTGCGAGAACCGGACCGCGGGTGGGTTGCTGCGCGCCCGCCGGTGGCCGCCTACCAGATGACCTCCGACCAGGCCCCCGCCCTGTGGCCGTTCATCGCCGGCCCCGGCCTGCCTCCGACCGGCGCCCAGATGGGCATCGACGTGCAGTCCGGCGCCGCGTTCTGCGCCGACCCGGTCGGTTGGGTGCTGCGCGACGAGATCCCGGTGACCAACGCCAACGTCATCACGATGGGCAAGCCGGGCACCGGGAAGTCCGCAACCACGAAGGCGTTCGCGTTGCGGATGACCGACTTCGGCTACCGCATCCTGGTGCTCGGGGATCCCAAGGACGAGTACGAGCGCCTGTGCCACTTCTTCGGGGTGACGCCCATCGCACTCGGTCCTGGCATGCCCGCGCGGGTCAATCCCCTTGCCCTCGGTCCCCTCGGGCAGGGCTGGGATCGGTTGAGCGGGTCCGAGGCCCGGTCCAGGTCGGCGGTCGTGTTCACCCGGTGGCTCAACCTGGTGCGCGGCGTGGTCGGCAGCCAGAGGATCGGCGACCAGCGGGTGCCGTTCGGGCCCAACGAGGCGGCGGTCGTGCGAGCCGCGCTCGAGCGCCTGACCGGCTACGCGGCGGGCAGCTCGCCGCTGAGGGAGACGACGATCCCCAGGCTCTGGCGCGCCCTCGACGAGCCGGACGACGACCTCGTCGCCCAGTGCCGCTTCGTCGACCGCCAGCAGTTCCTCGACGAGACGAGACTGCTGCGCAACGCCCTCGGACAGCTGGTGTCCGGCGTCCTGGCCGGGCTGTTCGACGACCACACCAACATCGACGTGGACTGGGACGCCCCGATCCAGTCGCTGTCGCTGTCCCGGTTGTCCCCGCTGGGCGACGAAGCGATCGGTATCGCGCTGCTGGCGCTGAACAGCTGGGGCCGGGGGATGCGGGAGGTCGCACCCCCGGGGGACCTGCGGGTGGTGATCCGCGACGAGGTGTGGAAGGTGATGCGCCTCGGGGTCGACGCGGTCAAGGCCCTCGACGAGGACTTCCGGCTCTCACGCGGGGTGGCGGGCAAGGGCGGCGACATCCAATGGGTCAACGCCCACAAGCCCTCGGACATGCTCACCGTCGGTGACCTCGGCTCCCAGGCAGCGAACATCGCCCGCGACCTGATGCACCTGGCCGACGTGAAGATCCTCCACGGGCAGAAGGCCGGCGTCGCCGCCGAGCTCGACACCATGCTCGGCCTGGGCCCCCAAGCCAGCGACGCCATCACCGGGTGGGCGATGCAGCGGCGGGGTCGGGCGCTGTGGATGGTCGGCGAACGGGCCTACAAGGTCGAGACCCACCTGCACCCCGCAGAGACGGCTCTGACCTGGACCAACGAAGCGCTGGAAGGCGCGGCCTGAGGCAGACGGGGGGGCGCCCGGTGAACAAGTTGCTGACCGTGGTGACCGCAGCGCTCTTGGTGCCGCTGCTCGGGATGCTCGCCGGCACTGCGGCGATCGTTTCGACCAGTGGCGGCGCCTACCAGGCGACGTGCACGACGGTGATGTCGCCCACGGGACAGGTGGTCGTCGATGCAGGCGACCCCAGTGGCGAGGGCGGCATCGGGTTCGCCCTGCCCGAGCCGGGCACCCCACGGCTGGCCTCGCTGCGGAACCCGGCGCTCCCGATCCCCGCCGAGGTCCAGGGCTACTACGCCGCGGCGGCCGAGCGCTACCACCTGCCCTGGACGCTGCTGGCCGGGATCGGCATGGAAGAGACCGGCCACGGACGGACCACCGCGACCAGCTCGGCGGGGGCCAAGGGGCTCATGCAGTTCATGCCCGCCACCTGGGCCGCGTACGGCGTCGACGGCGACGGCGACGGACGGGTCGAGATCACCGATCCGGCCGACTCGGCGATGAGCGCCGCGAACTACCTCACCGTCTCCGGCGTCACCACGGGCGGCGCCGACGGGGTCCGCCGCGCGCTGTTCGCCTACAACCACGCCGACTGGTACGTCAACGATGTCCTGTACTACGCGCAGGTCTACGGCGGCGGGGTGATCGCCGGGGACCCGGCGGGCTGCGGGACGGGAGGCGCCGGCAACCCGGACCTGGCTGCGATCCCCAACGCGACGGTCGGTCAGCTGCTGACCTGGGCCGAGGCCCACGTGGGCCAGCCGTACGTCTACGGAGCCAGTGGGCCCGGCGCCTGGGACTGCTCGGGGTTCACGCGGGCGGCCTTCGCCCAGATCGGCATCAGCCTGCCGCGTACCGCAGCGGCGCAGCACGACTGGGTCGCCCGCGGGAACGGGTACCAGGTTCCTCTCGGCCAGGAACAACCAGGCGACCTGATCTTCGTCGACAGCTACCTCGGCCCCAACCAGATCGGGCACGTCATGATCGTCTACGACCCTGCCCGGAAGCTCACCATCGAGGCCGGCGGCGACCGGGTCGGCAACTACGCCTACACGTACTGGGAGGACCACCCCCTGTTCTCCATCTGGCGGGTGGGCGCGTCCGCGTGAGCCGCACCCGGGCCGGATCGCCGGCGGTGGTGACCGCCCGTGAGTACCCGGGCGCTTGTTGGTGACGACGGACCACAGTGGAGGGCATTCCATGCAACAGTCGCGACGAACCAACCCGTATCCGTTCACCTGGGAGATCCCCGCGGGGCTCGCCGTCGCGTTCCTGCTGGCACAGGTCCTCGGGCTGCAGGTCGGCCGATCGGTGGCGAACCTCCTGGCAGGCAACGGCTGGGTCTTCGTCGGGCGTGCCGACCTGTTCTCCACCATCGGCGGGTTGCTGGGCGGCCACGCGGGGGCCGGGCTGACGGGCGTCGCCCACCCGGCCGCCACCGGGCTGATGTGGACATGTATCGCCGTTGTCGAACTGGCGGTGCTGGCGTCGTCTGCCGTGGCGATCAAGGTGGGGATGGACCGATGGGGACCGGGCCGGATCCGAGGGATGGCTACCCAGGCCCAGGCCGAGGCAGTGCTGGGCCGTGCTCGGCTACGCAAGCACGCGTCGATCATCCGCCCCGACCTGTACCGGTCGGGGCGAGGAGGTGACCGGTGAGGCGCGTTCGCCCGGCCGAGGTCGGCTGGCAGCTGGGCACCGGCCGGGAACCGCGCGGCGGCCAGCTGTGGGTGGCATGGGACCGGACCGCCGGGGTGATCGGCCCCCAGGGGTCCGGCAAGACCCTCGACCTCCTCGTCCCCGCACTGCTGGCCGCACCCGGCGCGGCCATGTCCACGTTGACCAAGGTCGACGACCTTCTGCTTTCCTTCACCAGGCGCACCAGTGGAGGACGCCCTGGCGTCGTGCTGGACCCGTTCGGCCTCGTGCCCGGCCTACCCGAGGCCGTGTGGGACCCCGTGCGAGGGTGCGTGGACCCGCTGGTGGCCGAGCGCCGGGCGAAGGCGTTCACCGCCGGCACGGTCAAGGGCGCCGTCGCCGGCGGGCACCGCGACGACGCAGCACGGTTCTACGCCGCCGAGGCCGCCAAGGTCCTTCAGGGCTACTTCCACGCCGCAGCGCTGACGGGCGGCACCCTGGACGACGTGCTGGGCTGGGTCGCCCGGCCGCTCGCGGCCAGCCAACCCGTGGAGATCCTGCGCGAGCACCCTCACGCGGCACCGTTCTGGGACGGCCTGCTGCACGGAGCACTTCACGGCGACGACCGCACGGCAGGCAACACTGTCACCACCGTCCAGCAGGCTCTGGCGCTGTTCTTCCAGGCCGACATCCGGCGGCGGTGCGTTCCGGGTCCGGGCCGGCCGGCGACCGATGTCGCCGACGTCATCGCCCGCGGCGGCACGATCTACCTGCTCGGCCGCGAGGACCCCTACGCCTCGGCGTCGCCCCTGATGACCGCGTTCGCCGAGCACGTGCTCGACACCGCACTGGCGGTAGCGAACACGAGCCGGTGGGGCCGGTTGTGCCCGCCGTTCCATGCCGTGCTCGACGAGCTGCCCTCGACCGCTCCCCTGCCGACTCTGCGGACCAGGATGTCTAACGAACGGGCTCTGGGGATCGCCTTCATCTGGGCCGCTCAGGCGTGGCCCCAGCTGGCGGCGGTCTTCGGCGAGCAGGAGGCCCGCACCCTGATCGGGCTGACCAACAACCTGATCATGTTCGGCGGGTCCAAGGACGTCGCCTTCAACCAGGAGATCTCCGACCTCCTCGGTCAGGTGCGGGTGGCACGCACCAGCTGGCAGACCGGGCAGATGGGCGGCCGGCAGGCGACCGGAGAGGACATCGCGATCATGACTCCCGCCGAGATCCGACAGCTCGCCGAGCGCCGCGCTCTGGTGCTGGCCGAGAACAGCCCGCCGATCATCGCCGACCTGCACCGGTGCATCGACGGCAAGGGCGGTAGCCGGCTGCTCGCCGATCAGGACGAGTTGCGCGGCGTGCTTGCCGCCGCCCGCGGTCGCCAGATCGACCCGGAGGCACGCGCGACGGTTGCGGTCGTCGAAGCCCGCCGACGCGGCCTGGTCGGCGACGGTCAGGATGTCGGAGGGTGACTACTCAGCCGACCCCCAGGCCGGACGCGCGCCCGCGGGCCATGCTCGCGGCGTTCCCGCGGCCCGGCCGGGCCATCGAGCGCGCCTACGCCGAGCTCGACATTGCCGCCTACGGGACCGGCGAGCAGAAGAACGCTCTCGGTGACCAGCGGCTGCTAGCCCGGCCCTGGGACCCCGCCACCTGCACCGACCCGACGTTGCGCGCCCAGCTGTGGCAATGGCTCGACGGGGCGGTGAACTGGCTCAACCGGGAATACATGTGGGACGCCGAGACCATGGTTCCGGCGTGCTGGCCACGCCACCCACACCTGGTCCAGGAGCTCGCCGTGCTGGCGGACCTGCGCCGGCGGGCGGGTCTTGCTCTGACCGGGGACGCGCTCGAGGAGTGGCACCGGTACGCGCTACCTGCGTTCGTCGACCGGATGCGTCACCGCGTCGGGCAGCACTGCGCGAACGGCCATCAACCATGGCCCGGTCAGGGGCGCCACGCCCGTCACCTGGCCGACGGCGCGGCGACCGACCGGGCGGCGGTGTTCGCTGCGGACCTTGCCGCGCTGCCTGCCGAGGACGAGGTGCCGACTCCGCCCGCGGGCCGCCGAGGGTCCCCGGAGTCGAGGCCGAGGCTGCAGCTCATCGACGGCATGAAGGTCGACCCGGAGACAGGCGAGATCGTCGACTGAGTTGAATTCGAACCGCATTCCGGGCCCCAGAACAGGGCTCGAGGCCCGGCCAGGTTCGACGCCGCTGACGGGTAGCAGTTCCAGGCTGTCTGAGTGATCACTGGTCTACCTCTTCGTCCCGACTACGACAGCAACGCCTCGTCCCGCTATCATCGTCTCATGCCGATAGATGTGACTGGGGTGGTGGGGCGTGGCGTGGTGGATGAGTCGGCGGCGTTGTCGGCGGCCGCGTGTCTGTTCCGCAGCCTGGGTGAGCCCGCCCGGTTGACGATCGTGCGGCATCTGACGCTGGGTGAGCATCGGGTGGTGGATCTGGTTGCGCATCTGGGACTGGCGCAGTCGACGGTGTCGGCGCACCTGGCCTGCCTGCGGGACTGCGGCCTGGTCGAGTCGCGCCCGGTGGGCCGGGCCTCGGTGTTTTCGCTGTGTCACGACGACGCCGTCCTGGGGGTGTTGGCTGCGGCGGAGCGTCTGTTGGCTGCGACCGGCGACGCGGTTGTGCTGTGCCCGGTGTACGGCAACCAAGGCGGGCCTAGCCGGATCGAAGAGCAGCCGTGAGCCCGGAAGCTGAGCCGGCCGACCTCGCCGACGACAGCGTCCGACACCTCACCCGAGGCGGACTGCGGCTGGCCCAGTTCACGGTCGCCTACAACGTGGTCGAAGGCGCGGTGGCGGTCACCGCGGGACTGCTGGCAGGCTTGGTGTCGCTGGTCGGGTTCGGCCTGGACTCCGGAATCGAGTCGATCTCGGCGGTGCTGGTCGGGCTGCGGCTGTCGGCCCGGCTGCGCCACGGACACGCCGACGAACGGCGGGAGCGCCGGGCGTTGAAGCTGGTCGCCGTCACGTTCTTCCTGCTGGCCGGCTACGTGGTGGTCGAGGGCGTCCGATCCCTGATCGGTGGGGACAGCCCTCGGCACAGCACCGTCGGCATCGTGCTCTTGGCACTGTCGATCATCGTGATGCCGATACTGGCCCGCGCCAAACGTCGGGTCGGAGAGCAGCTCGGTGGAGACCCGCTGATCCTGGCGGATGCGGCCGAGACCCGGATCTGTGTACTGCTCAGCATCTCCACCCTGGCCGGACTGGTCCTGTACACCGTCACCGGGGCCGGCTGGCTCGACCCAGTCGCCGGGCTCGTCATCGCCGTGTTCGCCATCAAGGAGGGCCGCGAAGCCTGGGAAGGCGAACTCGTCCACGACCACGACGAGCAAGACCAAAACGACAAGGGTCAAGACCGGTCGAGCCGGGATGATCCCATCCGATCGGAGAATGCCCAATGACGGGTCACCAGCACGCTGTCGGCGGCACCGCACCCGACGGCGAAAGCCGGGACAGTCGCTATCTCGGGTGGCGTTGGCGCTGATCTTGGCGTTCATGGCCGTCGAGGTGACTGTTGGTGTGATCGCCTCATCGCTACCGGCGGGTCAAGAACGACGTGCGTGACGCGACTGACCTGGCTGACTGTCTCGCCCCGGGTTCAGTGGAGGTTCGCAGCTGACGCGTCGGCGGTCGCCTCGGCGGTGTTCTGACGGTAGTAGGTCTCTTCCAGTTCGGCGGGTGGCGAGGCCGATCGAACCCGGCCGCCGGCCGTGGCGCACGAGCGACGAGGTCAGTGGGCGAGTCGGGCGACGAACTGGCGCGTCCTGTCGTGCTCGGGGCTTCGGAGGACCGCTCCCGGGGGACCTTCCTCGAGCACCCGTCCTTCGTGCAGGAAGGCGATGTGGTCGGCGATGTCCGCGGCGAACGCGAGCTCGTGGGTGACCACCACCATCGTCCATCCTTCGGCGGCGAGCTCCGACATCAGCTGCAGCACGTCGCCGACGAGCTCGGGATCCAGGGCGGAGGTGGGTTCGTCGACCAGGAGCAGGTCCGGCCTCAGCGCGAGGGCTCGGGCGAGGCCCACCCGTTGCTGCTGGCCTCCGGAGAGCTCGTTGGGATAGCTCGACGCTCGGTCGCCGATGCCGAATCTGTCCAGCAGCGCGCGAGCCTCCTGCTCGACCAGGTCGGCGGCGCGACGTTGGACGGCGATCGGTCCCACGCACACGTTCTGCATCGCGGTCATGTGCGGGAAGAGGTTGTGGTGCTGGAAGACCATCGCCGACCGGTGGCGCAGGCGCGGTGCGTCTCGGCGCCCGGCGGCGTCGTCGAAGTGGACGTCGGGCCCGGTGCCGGCGGTGATCCGGCCAGCGTCGGCGACGTGCAGCCCGTTGAGGCAGCGCAGCAGGGTCGTCTTGCCGGAGCCGGACGGTCCGATCACGGCCAGGACGCCGGAGCGGTTCACGGTGAGGTCCACGCCGCGCAGCACGCTCCGCCCGGCGATGCTCGCCCGTAGGCCGCGTACCGACAGCACGGGGGTGCGGCGTGTGCTGGGTTCGAGGCGTTCAGATGGCATAGCGCGTCAACCGCCTCTCGAGGGCCGACTGGCCGGCGGACAGGGCAAGGCAGACCGCCCAGTAGACGAGGGCCGCTTCAACGTACAGACGCATGAAGTCCTGGGTGAACGCGGCGATCTGCTGTGCGCGGCGGAACAGCTCGGTGACCAGCACGAGCGAGGCGAGCGATGTGTCTTTCACCAGGGCGATGAAGCTGTTCGACAGCGGTGGGACCGCGATCCGGGCCGCCTGGGGGAGGACGACCTTGCGTAGCGTCATCGTGTGGGACATGCCCATCATGTAGGCGGCGTCCCACTGGCCTCGCGGGACTGCCGCGACCGCCGCGCGTACGGTCTCGGCCGTGTAGCCGGCAACGTTGAGCGAGAACGCGAGGATTGCGCTCGGCCACGGCGGGATGACGATGCCGACCGCCGGCAGGCCGTAGAACACCACGAACAGCTGGACGAGCAACGGCGTACCGCGGATCACCGAGACGTACGCCCGGGCCGGCGCGACCAGCATGCGGTGCCGGGACAGCCTCATGAGTGCGACCCCGAGCGCCAGAGCCAGACCGAGGCTGAAGGACGCGAGCGCCAGCGGGACGGTACCGAGCAACGCCCCGGTGATCATCGGCCCCAGCGCGTGCAGCGCCTGCGTCCACCCGTCACTCACGGCCTGGGCCTCGAGGCGTGGCCGCTCACCCGGACACGTCCTCGCCGAAGTATGTCGTGGAGATCCGGGCGAGGGTGCCGTCTGCCCGCAGCGACTCCAGCGCGTCGTCGACGGCGCTCACGAGGGCGGTGCTGCCCTGCCGGAACGCGAACGCGCTGGACGACGTGTCGGTCGTGCGCGCGGCGATGCGGAGACCGGTGTCGCCGGTCTGCTGCTGGTAGTCGAGGAAGGTGAGGGTGTCGTTGATGGTGGCGTCGACCCGCCCCTGCTCGACCAGTGCGACCGCTTGAGCCCAGCCCTCGATCGGTTCGATCTGAGCGCCGCTGGACTCGGCGAGGTCGTACCAGTTGCTCGTCAGGGACTGCGCTGTGCGCTTGCCCGCCAGGTCCGCGAAGGAGGAGATCGAGGTGTCGTCAGATCGCACCACGATCGCACCGGTCGAGACTGTGTAGGGCGTGGAGAAGCCGTAGGCCTGTTCCCGCTCCGGGGTGATCGAGACCTGGTTGGCGATCATGTCGAACCGCCCGGCGTCCAGGCCGGCGAAGATGCCGTCCCACTGCGTCTCCTCGAACGTGACACGGACGCCGAGCCGCTCGGCGACGGCTCGGGCGACCTCGACGTCGTAGCCGGTCAGCTCTCCCGTCCCGGCGTCGTGGAACGAGAAGGGCCGGTAGGTGCCCTCGGTCGCCACGACCAGGGTTCCGGACTCCTGCACAGCGGTGAGCGAGGCGTCGGCGGCCGAGGCCGACGGCGTCGGTCCGGCCGCGGAGCAAGCGGCCGTGGCGAGCGTGAGGGCGACGAAGGCAGCGGCGGCCGCGGTGCGATGGGTGCGTGGGCGAGCGAACGAACGCATGGCAGAGCCTTTCGGTGGGTGGGCGGGTCGGGCCGCGTCGCGCGGGAGTCCCTGGGGCGCGCGCACGGCGCGCGGGCGGCTGCTGGGCAGTCCGCGGTGTCGCTCAGCGACAGGAGCTGCGGAGGCGACACCGGTGCACCGCGGCGGCCGCGGTGCACCGGTGTGTCGTCATCTCACGCATGGCGGAATGAAACCAGACCTCGGCCCGCCCGCCCACCGAGTGGGCAGCATCTTGACGGTTCCTTGATCGAGCCTTCAGCCCGGCGAAGCCTCAGGACGTCGAACCCTGTCAGGCGTCCCGGTGCTTGAGCGCGGCGAGCCGGGCCTCGACCTCCAGGGCCCCGCCGGACGTCTCGAGCTCTTCGAACTGCGCCTCGATCGACGAGGCTGCGACTTCGGCCTGGCCGGCGGCGTGGGCCTCGTCGCGCCGCACCTTGTCCTCGAAGCGGGCGATCTCGCTCGTCGGGTCGAGGACGTCGATCGCCGAGAACGCACCTTGGACCTTGGACTGGGCTTCGGTGCTCTTCTGCCGGGCTACCAGCGAGTCTCGGCGGGTCTGGAGGTCGGCAAGCGTCTCCTTCATCGCGGTCAGCCCGGACTTGAGCTTGTCGACGACCTCGGCCTGCGCGGCGATCACCGGCTCGGCCGTGGCGGCGTCCCGCTCGGCGGTGATCTGCCTGCTGATCGCGGCCTTGGCGAGGCTGTCGAACCTGTCGGTGTCTGCCGTCTCTCCAGCGGCCCGCAGCTCGTCCGCGCGGCTCGACGCGGCGAGCGCCTTGCGCCCCCAGTCCGCCGCCGCCGCGACGTCAGCAGCATGATCCTGCTGCGCCAGTCGGAGGTTGCCGATCGTCTGGGCAACGGCGTCCTGGGCCTCGGCGATGTTGTTCCGGTAGTCGCGGATGAGCTGGTCGATCATCGTGCCGGGGTCCTCCGCGCGGTCCAGCAGCGAGTTGATGTTCGCCTTCGCGAGCTGGGAGATTCGACCGAGCACGGTCTGCTTGTCTGCCATGGGTCGTTCCTTTCGTCAGCAGTCCTGCCGTCCGGCGACACGTGTCGGGACGGGGTGTCGGTGTCGGGTCAGCAGCCCCGGCCGCGAAGGCCGCGACCGTGGCCTCGGAGAAGCTGGTCGACGAGGACCCCTCCGAGCACCAGCTCCGCGCTCCCGGAGGAGCCGGGCGAGGCTCCACCGAGCCATTGCGGGCCATTGCCCCCCGCGGTGGCTACGTCGTGCTCCGCGAGCGCCTGCGCCTCCCCGACGAGTCGGGCGGCGGTGGCCGCCGCCATGAGGGCCTTCTCAGGTTCGCCGTCGGTCTGAGCCAGCGCCTGGTCGGCGTGGCGGACGCCCGCGGCCAGTCGTGTGCGAGCGTCGGCTCCGACGGCGTCGCGGTGCGTGTCGATGTAGGCGGTCACGGCGCCGATCCGGGCATTCGTCTGGTCAAGGAGTTCGGTGAGCCGGGAGCGCGCCTGCTCGGCGCGGCCCGCGCGCTCGCGCGACGTGGCCAGGGCGGTTGCGAGCTCGGCCCGCTGCTGCGTGACGGCGCGCAGCGCGCTGACGAGGTCACCATCGGCGCGAGCGTCCTGCGCGGCTGCGAGCGCAGCGGTCGCGGCAGACGCCGCGGAGCCGACCGTGGGATCCGCGGGCGCCAACTGCTCGGCCCGGGCGATCTCCTCGCGCAGGACCGCAACAGCTGCGTCGAGGTGGCTCGCGGCGTCCTGGAGCTGCGCGGGGAGCTGATCGACGTCATCGAGAAGCCCGGTCGCCCGGTCGACGGCGGACTGTGCGGCACGGGCTGCCGCGGCCGCTGCCGCCCGGTCCGCCTCCGCGAGTGCGTCGCGACCCGCCGCGACACTCGCGGCTGCCTCATCCGCGAGTGCGTCGACCAGATCGGGGTTCGCGCTGACCGCGGCGAGTGCGACGGCGGGGTACGAGTGCGCCAGGGCCTCGAGGGTCCTTCGCGCGGCAGCGCTGCGCGCACCGAGCAGCCGACCCTTGCGGGAGAGCTCATCCAGCAGGGCCGGGGTGTGTGCCTGGGCGGCGCGCTCGGAGTCGAAGTCGTGCGCATGGGTGTCGAGGTCACGCGTGACCTCGTGGCAGATGCGGATGATCTCGGTCGCGACCTCGCGGACCCGAGCCTCACTCGAGGGCGCGGCGTCGTCGAGCCCACCTCGCAGGGCGAACGCACGAGCGACGCGACCCTTCGCGGTGGCAACGGCTGCCTGCAGCGGCGCCGCCGCCCGGGACCCGAACTGCGCCTGGGCGAAGCCGAGTTCCTGCTCCCAGTTCCTGAGCGCGTCGTCGATCGCGACGAGCGAGGCGTTGGCGCGCCTGCGCAGCGACGCGGTCGACGCGGCATCGCTCTCGACGCGACCGCGGTCGCCCGCACCGATGACCGGCTCCCCGCGCCGTCGTCTCGCGTCCCGGCGACCGCTGGCCACGAAGATCGTCACCAGCACACCGAGGATGGCCAACAGGATGCCGGTGCCGATCACCGCGATCGAAGCGAGTTGGTCGCTCACGTGTGCTCCTCTCGTGCGACTCGTTCCTGACGACGGCACGCTCCGCCCTCGGCCGGGCTGCGCCTGCGGGCGGCCCAAGGTGAGGAGATCGGCAGATCCCCCACAGCTGCCGGGGTCACGCCCAGCTGGTCCCGAACGCCCACGCGTCCAGCACCACGAGCAGCACGGCCGCTGCGACGAGGGCGGCGAGCATCCAGCCCTGCGCTCGGGGGGTCATCGTGCGTCACCCCGCACGTCGGTGAGTCCGCGCAGCCCCGCCGGGCCGACCGCGGGCCCGATGGTCGGGTGGAACAGGGTGTGCTCGACCGTGTCGAAACCCGGCCGGCCGAGGCCGGCTCCTTCGTCGCCGTCCCAGTCCATCGTCATTCGTGCCCTCCTCTCGGCGTCTCGATTCCATCGTGCGGGCCGCGGCTGTGTGCCAGCCCCCGGAAACGGCGAAGAATCGATGAAGAGTGCGCACGCCCTCAGCGGCTGGCCACAGTGCAGCGTCCAGCTGTGGAGTTCGGGGCCGGGATGGAGAGGGCCGTCGGCCGGCGAGGACGGACGCATCGGCTTGACGAAACCTTGAGGCTACGCCCGGGCGCTCCTTGAGAGGGCCCCAGCACGATGGGGTTGTTCACGGACGAAGCACTCAACCAGGAGGTCTGTCACGATGATGGGATACGGATTCGGCATGGGCGTCGGCGGCTGGATCGGCATGGCGGTGTTCTGGATCGCGCTCATCGCGCTGGTCGTTTGGCTGGCGGTGCGCGCCCTGCCGGGAAGCCGGCGCGACGACGCAGTGCCGGGGGGTCACCCCGGTGCCACGCCGAGCGAGACACCGCAGGACGTGCTTGACCGGCGCCTCGCCGCCGGTGAGATCGACACCGCGACCTACGAGTCCGTGCGCACCACCTTGCGCGCGACCCGCACCGGGGAGTGACGGTGACGATGAAGCGCGCGTACCGTGCGTGGGCCGTTCCTGCTGTCGCCATCGCGGCGATGGTGGGCTCGGGTGCCTGGATGCTCACGCAGGGGCAGGGCGTCGGCGTCTGGGGTGCCGGCGTGGTTGACGGCTACGGGATGATGGGCGACGGCTGGTACGGCGGCGCCGAGCCGGGCGGGGACAGCGCACCGGTCCTTGGCCTGGCCGAGGCGCGGACCCGAGCGCAGGCCTTCGCGGCTGATCTCGGGCCCGGGATGACGGTTGGTGAGGTGATGCAGTTCCAGCGCCAGTACTACGCAGAGCTCGTCCAGCCCGATGGCTCCCTGGCGACCGAGGTGCTGATCGATCCCGGCTCCGGTGCGGTGCAGATCGAACCCGGGCCGGCCCGGATGTGGAATGCCCGCTACGGCATGATGGCGCGCAGGTCCACGAGCGCTGAGATCGACGCGGTCGAAGCGCGCCAGGTCGCTGATCGGTGGCTGGCCGACCAGGGCGACGCGCCAGCTCTCACCGCCGGCGCGGTCGATCCCTTCCCGGGCTACTACACGCTTCACACCCTGCGCGACGGGCAGGTCGAGGGGATGCTCTCGGTGGACGCCACGACCGGCGACGTCTGGTACCACTCATGGCATGGGGGATTCGTGGCCATGTCCGAGGCGCCATGACCAGCCCCGGAGCGGGACCCACGCGTCCCGGTGGTGCCCAGGCAGGTGCCGGGCGGCGTCGCCGAGTGCTCGCCATCGAGGATGACGCGGCGATCGCGCGCCTGATCGCCGACTACGTGGAAGCCGAAGGGTTCGCGGTGAAGGTCGCGGCGGACGGCGAGGCGGGAGTCGACCTCGCGCGGTCGTGGGAGCCGGATGTGATCCTTCTGGACCTCATGCTCCCAGGAATCGACGGGGTCGAGGTGTGTCGTCGGGTGAGGACCTTCTCCGACGTCTACGTGATCATGGTGACGGCGCGTGCGGAAGAGGTGGACCGCTTGATCGGGCTGTCGGTCGGCGCGGACGACTACCTCTCCAAGCCGTTCTCCCCACGAGAGCTCACCGCGCGTGTTCGAGCGGTGCTGCGCCGCCCCCGCAGTCCCAGTGCCGGAGAGCACGCGAGGGTGTTCGGGGACCTGGTGATCGACGTCGCCGCCCGCGAGGTCGAGGTCTCGGGTGTCCGGGTCGATCTGACCCGGACCGAGTTCGACATCCTGGACGCCTTGTCCAGCCGGCCTCGGGCCGTGCTGTCTCGGCGCGGGCTGCTCGAAGCCGTGTGGGGCGACGACTGGTTCGGCGACGACCACGTCACCGAGGTGCACATCGGCAACCTACGACGCAAGCTCGGCGACGACCCCGCCGAGCCCCGATACGTCCGCACGGTCAGGGGCGTGGGCTACCGAATGGGCGACGGGCGGTGATGGCTGTGGGCCAGCGAGGCGGGTTCGGCGCGCGGCTGTTGCTCTCGCACGTTCTGGTCATCGTCGCCGGCGGGACCACGTTGCTCGTCGTCGCGCTCGGCCTGGCGCCAGGAATGTTTCGCGACCACGTCGAACGGGCAGTCGGTCCCGTCACCGCCGAGCTTGCCACCCACCTCGACATCGCCTTCTCCCGGGCGATCATGATCTCGCTGGGTGTGGCGGTCACCATCGCAACCGTGACTGCACTGGCTGTGGGCTGGTTCGTGTCCCGACGTGCGGCCCGCCCGCTGCGCCAGCTGTCCGATGCAGCCGCGGCGGTTGCCGCGGGCGACTACGCGGTTCGCATCGACGCGGCGGGCTACGGTGCCGAGTTCGACTCGCTCGCCGAGGCCTTCACGCAGATGGCGACGAACATCGCCCGCACCGAGCGGACCCGCGCGCGGGTACTACGTGACCTCGCCCACGAGCTGCGCACACCGTTGAGCACCGTGCGTGGCTACCACGAGGCGGTCGCTGACGGGATCTTGCCCGCGACCCCAGCCAACTTCCAGCGTGTCGCCGCCGAGATCTCCCGGATCGAGCGCCTGGTCGATGATGTCGGGCGCGTCTCCCGCGCGGAGGAGCGAGCCCTCGACCTCGACGTGCGCCGGGTCGCTGTCGGTGACGTGGTCAGGGCCGGAGCCCGCGCCGCGGCACCCGAGTACCAGGCGTGTGGCGTCCGCCTCGCGGTCGAGACCGATGCGGTCGAGACCGATGCGGTCGACCCTTCGATTCTCGTCGACCCCGACCGTATCCAGGAAGTCCTTGCGAACTTGCTCGACAACGCTCTGCGGCACACGCCGGCCGGTGGCAGCGTGCTTCTGAGCGCTCAACCGAGTCCTGGCGGCTTCTCGATCATCGTTCGCGACACCGGAGATGGCATCGACGCCGAAGACCTTCCACGGGTCTTCGAGCGCTTCTTCCGTGTCGACGGCGGCCGGTCCCGCGCTGCCGGAGGTAGTGGGATCGGGCTTGCGATCGCCCGTGCACTGATCCAAGCGCACGGGGGGCGCATCCGCGCCCGGAGTGCCGGGCGCGGGCACGGGGCGACCTTCGAGGTCACCCTGCCGCGGGCGGGGACACTCCCCGGGCACTGAGGAACGAACGTGAGGCGCGGCCGACTCCGCCTCGGCGGAGCGGTCGACATCCGGACGGCGGCAGTAGGAGGGACGGCATTGGTGGCAGTGGTACTCGACGTTGCTCTCGCGCAGAGCGCGGGGCAGGTGACCAGCGTGGGCCAGGTGAGTGCCGGCAGTGGGTGGTCGAGCCTCACGGCCTGGTTGGTCGCCGGCGCTGCCGTCGCCGTGCTGGCCGGCGTGGCCTGGTGGATCGCAGGTCCTGCCCGACGGCGGGGTCGGGGCAGGTCGCGCACGTCAAGACCTGGCGCGGGTGTGACCAAGGTTCGATGAAGCCCACCGCCGAGCCCTTGCGCGAATACCGGTGGGGGGTATCAATGGACGCAGGAGACACGAGGAGGGCTGATGGGTGTCATCGTGACGACCACCTATACCGTCGCAGGAATGACCTGCGCGCACTGCGTGCGCGCTGTCACGTCGGCCCTCCTGGCCATCGAGACGGTGACGAACGTCGAGGTGCTCCTGGTGCCTGAAGGGGTGTCCCAGGTCACGGTCAGTTCGAGCTCGCCGGTGGACCGGCACCTGGTTCGTGCGGCCGTGGCCGACGAGGGCTACGCCGTCGTCGGGGCTGCGGCATGACCACCGAGGCGCCGGCGTCGGGGCACACGCCTGACCTGCTGCGGAGGCTGGCCCGCATCGAGGGGCAGGTCCGCGGCCTGGCCAGGATGGTGGAGGACGGGTCCTACTGCATCGACACCCTGACGCAGGTCGCCGCGACCTCACGGGCTCTGCAGTCGTTTGCACTCGAGCTGCTCGACCGCCACATGGCCACATGCCTGGTCGCTGCCGCCCGCACGGGCGGTGACGAGCAGGAGGTCAAGCTCCGCGAGGCTGCCGATGCGATCGCGCGCCTGGTTCGCAGCTGAGCCCGTCCGGGCCTCAGTTGTTCAGGTCGAGCCCGGAGTAGGAGTGCTTGCCGGGTAGGAGCAGGTTGACGCCGGTGAAGTTGAAGATCAGGACGGCGAAGCCCGCGATGGAGAACCACGCGATCGCCTTGGGTGACCAGCCGCGGGTGGTGCGGGCGTGCAGGTAGGCGGCGTAGACCACCCAGACGATGAAGCTCCAGACCTCCTTGGGGTCCCAGCCCCAGAAGCGTGACCAGGCGTGCTCGGCCCACACCGCCCCGGCCATCACGGTGAACGTCCACAGCACGAACCCGATCGCGTTGATCCGGAACGCCAGACCCTCCAGCGCGCGCACGCTGGGGAGCTGGTCGAGCATCGCGAAGCGCGGGTGGGACAGCCGCGGCGAACCGGACTCGCGGGACTCCTTGAGGAGCTGCAACCCGCTCGCGCTGACGCCGACGGTGAACATGCCGGTGGCGATCACGGCGATCGTGACGTGGATGACCAGCCAGTAGCTCTGCAGCGCGGGTACGACCGCGCCGGCCCGGGTGTAGAACACCGTCAGGCCCAGGCCGAGGGCCACCACCGAGAGGCCGAGCACGAACGCGCCAAGGAACCGCACGTCCCGGCGCAGGGTCAGCAGCCGGAACGTCAGCACGGCGACGAACGTGCCGACCACGGTGAACTCGTACATGTTGGCCCACGGCACCCGGTGGGCGGCGATCCCCCGCAGCACGATCCCGACCAGCTCGAGCACCAGGCCGAGCGTGGTCACCGACATCGCGATGCCCAGGGCGCGCCCGGGGCGGTACTCGGTGGGCGCGTCGTCCTCGGTGACGGTCGCCTCCGCACCCCCCGTGGCTTCGGCGTCCGCGGCGTCCCCGTCCGGCTCGCCGGCGGCGCCGGCCGCGCCGTCCTCGGCGGGGCGGGTGGTGCTCGACGCACCGCCGGTCGGGTCGGCCACCGATCCGGTCGCGGCCCCCACCAGCGCCGGCTGCCTCACCCGGACGCGGCGCGCGGTGCTCACCTCGGCGCGGCGGGCCAGGTCGACGGCGAAGGCCACGAACGCCAGCGCGTAGGCCGTCGTCGCACCCCAGACCACGATCGTGCTGAGCTCAGCGACGTTCATCTTCGTCCTCCGTGTCCCCGTCCGCGGGCAGCACCCACCTCGTGCGCGTCCGCGCCGGACAGTCTGGCCGACGCAGCGCCGTTCGGCTCGTCGAGCGGGGCGAACGGTTCGGCGGGCCCGAGCTCGCGCACGGCGTCGAGCACCTGCTCGACCTCGCCCACCAGCCCGACGTCCTCCGACCGCGCCAGCGCCGCGGTGCGCACCAGGGTACGTCCGCCCTCCTCGGTCACCCGCACCCACACCCGGCGGCGCGGGACGAACAGCGACAGCGCGAGCCCGATCAGGGCCGTGACCGCGAACCCGAGCACCCAGCCCAGCGACGGGTCGTAGCGCAGGTCGAGGGCCACGTACCGGGGCAGCTTGTCGAAGCTGAGCGAGCCCAGGCCGTCCGGCAGGTCGACGGTCTCGCCGAGCGGCACGACGACGGTGGCCGGCGCCCCGTCCGCCCCGGCGACCTGGGTCATCCCGGCGGTGTCCAGCTGGTAGACGTTCTGCGGAACCCCGCTGTCCAGCCCGAGGTTCCCGCGCCACACCTGGAGCACCAGCGCCGGGTTGCCCGGCTGCGGGTAGGCCGAGTACGCCGAGTCGCCGTTGATCACCGCGGTGGGCAGCAGGAAGCCCACCAGCCCGATCTGGTCGCCGGTCGACACGTCCGGCACCTTGAGCACGCCGCGCGACCGGTAGGACGCGTCCTGGGGCAGGAACGGCACGGCTCCCGAGAACGCGACCTGGCCCGCCGAGTCGCGCACGGTGACCTGCGGCGCGTACCCGTTGCCGGCCAGGTAGACGTGCGCACCGCCGGCGTCCAGCGGGCGGTTGACCCGGATCGTGTGGTCCTGGGGCGCGGCGCCGGGCTCGGTCAGGGTGACCGCGGCCTCGAAGAACGTCGGCTTGCCCGCCGTGTCGAAGCGGGCGGTGAACGAGTCGAGCTCGAGCGTGAACGGCACCAGCGAGTCCGGGTTCACGGCGGTGCCCGCCTCGAACGTGTCGTAGGCGGCCGGGGTGTTCGCGAAGCCTCGCCCCTCCACGACCAGGGCCTGGCCGCGGTAGTGCAGCATCTGCCCGGTCGCGACGGCCACCAGGAGCCCCAGCAGCGCCAGGTGGAAGACGATGTTGCCGGTCTCGCGCAGGTAGCCCCGCTCGGCGGACACGGTGCGTGCCGCGGGCGTGCGTGCGGTGGCGGGTTCGGTGTCGGTGTCCACCCGGAACCGGCGGCCGGCGGCGAGGGAGGCCCGTGCCGCCTCGAGGGCGGCCTCCGGGTCCGCGTCGGTGACCAGCGCGTCGTGGACCTCGAACCGCTCGAAGCGGCGCGGCGCCCGAGGCGGCCTGGCCCGCCAGCCGCGCGCGTGCACCGCGATGCGCGGCAGGATGCAGCCGACCAGCGACGTGAACAGCAGCAGGTACACCGCGGAGAACCAGACCGACGAGTACACGTCGAAGAACCCGAGCCGGTCCAGCCACGTGCCCAGGTCGGGGTTGTCACGCAGGTACCGGGCCACCGCCGCGGGGTTCTGGGGCCGCTGCGGCAGCATCGACCCGGGCACCGACACCACCGCGAGCAGCATCAGCAGCATCAGCGCGACCCGCATGCTGGTCAGCTGGCGCCAGACCCAGCGCAGCGCGCCCCGCACGCCCAGGCGAGGCAGTGCCGGCCCGGGCGCGGCGGGCGCGGGGGCCGGGAGCGGGGCCGGCGTCGAGGTCCTCGCCATCAGACCACCGGCTCGAATCCGCCGACCAGGCCCTGCAGACCGTCGGTGAGCGTCGACCACAGCCCGGTGACCAGCGCGAGGCCGACCAGCACCAGCAGCCCGCCGCCGACCCGCATCACCGCGACCTTGTGGTCCCGCAGCAGCTTCAGAGCCCGCTGCGAGCGCTCCAGGGACAGCGCCACCAGCACGAACGGCAGGCCGAGCCCCAGGCAGTACGCCACCGAGAGCACCGCACCGCGCCCCGCCGAGGCCTGGTCGAGCGCGAGGGTGTAGACCGCGACGAGCGTCGGCCCGATGCACGGCACCCAGCCGAGCCCGAACACCAGCCCGAGCAGCGGGGCACCCCACAGCCCCGCGGTCGGCGCGAGGTGGATCCGGCGCTCGCGCTGGCCGATCGGCAACCACCCGGCGAACACCAGGCCCATCACCACGACCACCACGCCGAGCACTCTCGTGAGGACGTCCGCGTGGCGCAGCAGGGCCTGACCCACCGTGCCGGCCAGCACCCCGAGCAGCACGAACACCACCGTGAACCCCGCGACGAACAGCACCACGCCCAGCATCAGCCGCCCGCGGCGCGCGCGGGCGAGGACCCCGGACGGCGCGCCCGCCGAGGGGGCCGCGCCCGGGGCCGCACCCGCGACCGTGCCCTCGGCGGCCAGCCCGCCGGCCATCCCGCTGACGAACCCCAGGTACCCGGGCACGAGCGGCAGCACGCACGGCGAGGCGAACGAGACCAGACCCGCGAGCACGGCGAGCGGCACCGCGAGCAGCATCGAACCGCCGAGCACCGTGGCCTGGACACTGCCACCCACGGACGCCGCCGCGCCGAGGGCGACCGCGCCGGCCACAACACCGGCCGCGTTCACCCGGACTCGCTCAACAGGTCGGTGACGACGGTCCACAACGTGCTCGAGCGCAGCACGATGCCGCCCAGGGGCAGTGCCGGGCCCAGGGTCGTCGCCGACGCAGCGATATCCAGCACGGGACCGGGCCGGTACTCAGCGGGCACGGCGTCGGATGCGTTCGGAGCCGGGTCGGTGGCCATTGATCGGCGCGCGCCGCGCCGTGCTCACCTCGGTGCGGCGCGCCAGATCGACGGCAAAGGCCCCGAACGCCGGGGCGTCGCCCGCCGCCGTGCCCCACACCAGGAACGTGTTGAGCTCAGCGAGGGACAATGGTCACTCCCTCTGGTCGGTTGCGCCGAGGAGCTCGTCGATGAGCGTCCGCAGCGTCGATGCGTCGATCTGTCCGATCACGCGGGCCGCGACACGCCCCTGACGGTCGAGCAGCACCGTGGTAGGCACTGCCTGGAGCGGGACGACGCCTTGGAGCGCGGCGACCGCAGTGGCGTCGGCGTCCTGGATGGACGTGTAGGGGGTCGAGAAACGTCGCTCGAACGCCGTGACGGTCCCGGCGTCGTTCACGCCGTTGACGCCTACTGCGTGCAGGCCGCTGGGCGCGTACTCGTTGACGATGGCGGTCAGGTCGGGTGCCTCGGCGCGGCACGGCGGGCACTCGGCGTACCAGGTGTTGATCAGGACCACGTCGCCGCGCCAGGCGGCGACGTCGATCGTCTCGCCGGAGAACGCCGTGCCCTGGAGCGTGATCGGGCCCGGGCGCCGGGCGGGGTCCCAGGTGGTCACGGAGCCGTCGCCGGAGACGTAGCCGGCCTGCTCACCCGCGTCGGTGTAGCCCGCGACGCCCGTGCTGCTGCATCCCGCGAGCAGCACGGCCACGGCCGCGATCAGCGCATACGAGCGACGCCTGCCGCGCGCGGCCGGTCTCAGGATGGACGAGGCGGGACTCACAAGAGCCCAAAGTCCCAGAGCGGGACGGCGATGTCGACCGCCCGGAGCGGATCTTGACGGACTCTTCGTGGTTTGGCCGGCCGTTGCTTCGGGTTGGTCCGTGAGGCTGGGTCTGCCCGCCGCTGGACACGACCCGAATGGAGAGCGCCCGATGGACGCAGCCCAGGCCGGCCCCACGGTTCAGGTGACCGTCGTGACGAGTGAGGCGTGTCATTTCTGCGACCAGGCGCAGCAGGACCTGGCACGCCTCGCACCTCGGTTCCCGATCGAGATCCGCGCCGTGCCGATCGAGTCGAAGGAAGGCGCCTCGCTCGTCGCGCGGCACCGCCCCGCGATGAACCCGCTCGTCCTGGTGGACGGGGAGTTCTTCAGCGCCGGTCGTCTGCCGGTCAAGAAGCTGACCCGGCACCTCGAGCGCCTCGGCGCGACCGGTTCTCCCGTCCTGGAGGGCTGATGGGCACCCTGCTGACCACGGGCAGCGTCCTGGCGGCCTTCTTCGCCGGCGGGGTCGCGCTGTTCGCGCCTTGCTGCATCGTGTTCCTCGCACCGAGCTATCTCGCGGTCGCTGCGAAGAACCGCCGCTGGCGGCTGCTTCCGTTGACCTTCGTGTTCGCCGCCGGTCTGGCGCTCGTGCTGGTCCCGATCACCATCGGGGCCAGCCTTCTCTCGGCGGCAATCGCGTCCTACCACTCGGTGCTGTACTACGGCGGCGCGGTGCTGATGCTGGCCCTGGCGGTGCTGAGCCTGTCGGGGCGGATGTGGTCGCTGCCCTCCTTCCTCGCCTCACCGGATACCAGCCGCGGCGACACGGCGAGCTTCTTCGCCCTCGGGGTCTTCTCGGGCATCGCCTCGAGCTGCTGCGCACCGGTGCTCGTCGGCGTGATGACCCTGTCCGCGCTGTCCGGCTCGGCGGTCGGCGGCGTCGCACTGGGCCTGGCGTACGTGTTCGGGATGACGTTCCCGCTGTTCATCATGGCCCTGGTGTGGGACAAGGCCAGGCTTTCCGAGCGCCGCTGGATGCGCGCCAAGCCACTGCGCCTGACCGTGGCCGGGCGGACGCTGGTCACCAACACCGTCAACCTCGCCGTCGCGATCGTGTTCGCGATCATGGCCGGGCTGGTGGCCTGGCTGGCCGCCGCAGGTGAGATGACCGGTGGCACCGGGGCCCAGGCCGCGATCGCTGAGGCGCTGACCGGTGCCTTCGGAGCGCTGGCCGACTGGCTCGCTCCGGTGCCAGAACCCGTCCTCGGGCTCGGCCTGCTCGCGGCCGCGGCGATCTTCGTGGTCGCCACCTTGCGCCGGCGCCCCGCCTCGGCACCGCCTGAGGACGCCGAGGCCCACGAGGCCCCGGCCTGCCACACCACCACCGACCGTGAGGAGCACACTCGATGAGCTCGACCAGTCCGCGTCGCCGCGAGGCGCAGCGGCAGGCGATCCTGGCACCGCTGCGCGCCAAGGCCGCCCGCAACCGCCGGCTCGGCACGATCTCGCTGTGGGTCGGGGTCCTGCTCTTGGTCGCCGCGTTCACGACCGCCGCGCTCGTCACCTCGCGCCCCACCAACAGCGACGACCGGCGCGCGGCTCCCGACTTCACCCTCCCGACGACCGCGGGCACGACCGTGTCGCTGTCCGACTTCCGCGGACGCCCGGTGCTGCTGTACTTCAACGAGGGCGCGGGGTGCGATGCCTGCACGGCCCAGCTCGCGGCCATCGAGCAGAACCGCGCGGCCTTCGACGCGCTGGACGTCGCGATCCTGCCGATCGTGATGAACTCCCGTGAGCAGATCCAGGCCGATCTCGACCGGTTTGACGTGACCACCCCGGTGCTGCTGGACGACGGCACGGTCTCCAAGGCCTACGACACCTTGGGCAAGGGCATGCACGCCGGCCTGCCAGGCCACTCGTTCATCCTCATCGACGGCAAGGGCACCCAGCTGTGGTACGGCGAGTACCCCTCGATGTGGCTCGACCCCGCCGACCTCCTCAAGGAGATCACCTCGCGGCTCGAGGCGTGAGCGGAGCTCACGCGGTCGGACGCACGCTCGGCGCCCGACGTCCGGCCCGCGCCCACGCGGCTCGGCACCGTCGTCGCCGACTGGGCGCCCGGGCAGCCGTCGTGGTGGCCATCGCAGCGACCACCATCGCCTACCCCGCTTTGGAGCGCACCACGGCGGTCGAGGCTGCCCCGGTGGCCGCGGGACCACCCGTCAGCGAGGTCCTGGGTGCGCCCGCCCCTGAGCCGACAGTGCCTGAGTCGCTGGCCGTGACTCTCGACCAGGTGACGATCGAGCGTCGTGGTGTCGAGCTCGTCTCCCGTTCCTTGGTCACGCGCGACCCTGCGCCTAAGTGCTCGGGTGTGGTGACGTCGCCCGGGCACAACGGACGCCTTCCGGCGTCGGTGCTGTGCGACCTGTGGCAGGCGCCCTACCAGGATCGCGCCGACGCGGTGGTGACCCTGTTCGCCCTCAACGACGACTTCCGGGCGGCCTTCGGGCGCGACCTCTGCCTGACCTCGGGGTACCGCACCCTCGAGCAGCAGGCCGCGCTACGCGCTGCCAAGGGCGGCCTGGCGGCACCACCGGGCACCAGCAACCACGGCTGGGGGCTCGCGATCGACATCTGCGAGTCCGACTACACCGGGGAACGCGGCAGGTGGCTCGACGAGGTCGGTCCGGTCTACGGCTGGGCGAACCCGCCCTGGGCGCACCGCGGAGGCGCCGGGCCCTACGAGCCCTGGCACTGGGAGTTCACCGACGCCGTCGCGGCGATCGACTCGGGCACCGGCGAGTAGGCAAGCGTCCCGCGAGACCCGGGATCACCGGCGCGGCGAATCTTGACCGAAGGTTGACGCGCTCTGCCCGGAGAGTTCGCGCACGCCGGTGATGCTGGGACATAGCTGATCGACCACCCAGGAGGCGTCGTGCGACCCGTGCTGTTCTCGATCCTCGGGCTGGACATCCAGTCCTACGGCGCCAGCAAGGCCCTCGCCGCGCTCGTGGCGGCGTGGCTCCTGGGTCGCGCCTTCCACCGCGCCGGGCTCGCCAAGGAACGAGCGCACAGCCTGGTGTTCTGGGCGACCATCTGGGGGTTCGTCGGGGCCAAGATCTACTACCTGCTCGAGCACCTGCCCGAGCTCACCTGGCACCACTTGGGCGGCATGGGCTTCACCTGGTACGGCGGCCTGATCGGCGGCATCACCGCCGCGGTCGTCATCATTCGGCGCCACCGGTTGCCGTTGGCCACCGTCGCCGACGCCGCGGCCATCCCCCTCACCCTGGCCTACGGCATCGGACGGCTCGGGTGCTTCCTGTCCGGCGACGGCACCTACGGCAAGCCGACCACGTTGCCGTGGGGCATGGCCTTCCCCCACGGCGTCGTGCCCACGACGGTCCCCGTGCATCCCACCCCGCTCTACGAGGCGATCACCGCGGTGCTCATCGCAGGCGTCCTGTGGGCCCTGGCCCGGCGCACGTCCGTGGGCGGGGTGGTCTTCGGTGCCTACCTCGTCCTCAGCGGCATCTCACGCTTCCTGGTCGAGACCGTTCGCATCAACCAGCCGGCCCTGCTCGGACTGACCCAGCCCCAGCTGTGGTCGATCGTCAGCATCCTCGTTGGCGCCGGCCTGATGGCGTGGGTCGTTCGCGCCGGCATCCCGCGGGAGGCCGAGCGGGCAGGCCGGGCGCCGGGCGACGACGCGCAGGCCGATGACGACCCGCGCCCCGAGAGCAGGACGGAGGTCTTCAGATGACAGTCGCGGCCGTGGTGGTGGTCTCGCTCATCGGGCTGATCTTCATCGGCCTCGGTGTGTGGGCGATCGCCCAGATCTTCCCCGCGCCCAGGTCCGGGCCGGTGCTGCGCGGGCACGAGGGCGCGACCCCTCAACAGGGGGGCCCAGACAGGCGAGACCGGCGAGGGGAGGTGAAGCGATGAGCGGGTGCTGCACGAGCACCAGCACGAGCACGACGTCGTCTGGCGGCTGCTGCGGTGGTGACGAATCCGGCTGCTGCGGTGACGAGGAGCGGTCCTGAGCGTGGAGGCCCGCGTCCGGGCGTAGGTCGACGAGAGGTGAGCTCTTGAGCAAGGTGATGACACCCAAGTATGCCGTTCTAGCTTTGGCGGTCTTGGCCCTGGGCATGTGGTGGTTCGGGGTCGCCGGCCAGACGATCTGGACCATCCTCCTCGTGGGGTTGATGGTGGTGATGCACCTCGGGGGCCACGGCCACGGCCACGGCACCCAGGGGGGCCACCACGACGACACGCGACCCGAGGCGGCCGGCAGGACCGGGTCCGGGCACGCCGGCATGGAGCACGACGGCCGGTGAGGCGCCGCCCGGTTCGGGCGGTGCGCCAGGGAGCCCGGAGTGAGTCGCGCATGACCAGAGGCCGTACCGGGGCGCCCGCCGCGGCGGCGGACGCCCCGGCGGTCGTCCGCTCCCCGTTCGGGCCGGTGCCCGCAGTGCGCCGCCGGCCGTACCGCTGGGCGACGCTCCTGGTCGCGGGTGCCGGCGGCCTGGTCACCGAATCCGCCTTCCCCGGCCGTTCCTGGTGGCCGATGGCCTATGTAGGCGTGGCGCTGTTGCTGCTCGCCCTTCGGCGGGACTCGGCACGCTGGGGTTTCGTGGTCGGCTCTGTGTACGGCCTCGGCTTCTTCTTGCCTCTGTTGTGGTGGGCGAACGAGTCCGTCGGGCAGCCCATTGGTTGGGTTGCGCTCTCGACGTTCCAGGCGCTGTACCTGGGTGCCTTCGGCGCCGTGTGGGTCACGGCCCGGCGAACCCTTCTTCCCGGTCGTAGCGCCGGATGGCACGTCGCGACCATCACGATCATCTGGATCGCCGTCGAGCAGGTGCGAGGCAGTTGGCCGTTCGGCGGATTCCCCTGGGGCAAGGTCGCCTTCTCGCAGACGGACGCACCCGTCCTGCGACTGGCGTCCGTCGGCGGGGTCCCGCTGGTGAGCGGAACCGTGGTGGCCGTGGCAGCAGTGCTCGCCACCGCGTTGCTGCCACTGCGGGGTCGCGTATCGGGACGCGGTCTGGCGATGGCCGCCGGGGCCGTGGCGGCCGTCGTCGTTCCGAGTCTCGTCCCGTTGGGCACCGCGGCGGAGTCGGGGAAGCTGAGGGTCGGCGCGGTGCAGGGGAACGTCCCCGCGAGGGGCGCCGACGCCATGGGCCAGGCGCGGGAGGTGGCGGCCAACCACGCTGACGGCACCCGCGCCCTCCTGGGCGCAGTGGAGCCGGGGGAGCTGGATCTCGTCCTGTGGCCCGAGTCCGCATCGGACATCGACCCGCGTGCGGACCTCGAGGTCGCCGCTGCGATCGATGACGCCGCTGAGGCCGTCGAGGCGCCGATCCTGCTGGGCACGCAACGCTTCGTCCCGGGACGCCGCTACAACGACCTCATCCTGTGGGCGCCTGGTCGTGGTGCGGATCCCGCGGTCGTGTACACCAAACAGCGCCCTGTGCCGTTCGGTGAGTATGTGCCCTACCGGAGCTTCTTCCGCCGGATCGCGCCGGTCGTGGATCGGATCGGTACGGACATGGTCGCCGGCGCCGAGCCGGGAGTCCTGAACATCGACATCGCGCGGCTCGGGCGGCCCGTCCCGGTGGCCACGGCCATCTGCTTCGAGGTCGCGTTCGACGACCTGATCCGTGAGGGCGTGCGGCGCGGCGGTGAGATCATCGTCGTCCCGACGAACAACGCGTCCTTCGGGCTGACGCAGGAGTCGACGCAGCAGCTCGCGATGGGGCGCCTCCGCGCGGTCGAGAACGGACGGGCGGTCGTGCAGATCTCGACCGTCGGCGTGAGTGGTCTCATCCTCCCGGACGGCAGCGTCCTGGCGCGCACGGGTCTCTTCACGGCAGAGCAGATGGTGGGCGAGCTCCCGCTACGTACGAGCCGCACGCCGGCGACGCGGCTCGGGGAGTGGCCCGGATGGATCGCGGAGGGTCTGGCGGTCCTCGTCGCGGCCGGCGCGATCGTTCGCGGGCGCTCCGGACGGCACCGGGGCAATTCGTGACGGGGAGCGAGGCTTTTGCCCGTACACGGGGCGTCTCGGGACTGTCGATGACGTCCTGAGGCCACCTGGAGCGACGCATGGGCACGGATCTCCCCGGGCGCCGGCGGCTGCGGAGCGATGGCACGACTGGGCGGCCCGTTTCGCGATCCGCGCGCAGCGCCGACAGCGTCCCGATCACGGAGGTCGACCGCCCGGCCGCGCCGGTCCCGGTCGCGGCTCGCAGCGGAGCGCTGGCCCGACGGCGCCCTGGCGTGCCATGGGCCACAAGCCGAGGTGTTCGGCGAGGGATGGCTCTGCCCAGGACGCCAGTCCTCGGATGCATCGAACCTTCATCGATTGCTTCCTGATCCGTTGTGGACGCGTGGGTACCCTAGGGGGGTATCGGGAGTTGTCGGGCCACCGGGCCCGCCGAACCCCGCCTGGGGGGTGGAGGGGCGATGAGAACTGTGACGTACGCCGTTCGTGGTCTTGTCTGCGGCGTGTGCATGGCGCATCTGATGGAGCGGGTCCGCGCACTGGCGGGTGTGAGGAGGGTCTCGGTGGACCTGGCGGTGGGAGGCGCTTCACGCCTGCGGATCGCCTCGCCGGTGCGGGTGGAGCCGGCCCGGGTGCGCGAAGCCGTCCGGGCTTCGGGTTTCGAGTTCGCAGCGGGGAGGCCCAGGGCCGGCGGCAGTGACGGTGCGAGGACGTCGGTCGGCACGGAGCGCGATGGTGTGGACCTGCCAGGGCTCGTGAATCGGCGGGTAGATCGAAACGGGATCGAGGGAGGTGCGGGTCATGGGACCTGTTAGCTGGCTAGTCATCGGTGGGGCTGTGCTCCTGACGGGGTTCGTCGTCTGGTTCTTCTTCGGACCGAAGAGATCGAGCCGAGCAGCGGTTGCCGACGGGGTGCAGCACGTCACGGTCACGGTCAAGGGCGGCTACACCCCCGACTTCATCGAGGTGGTTGCCGGTGTGCCGGTGCGGCTGTCGTTCGACCGGCAGGAGAGCGGGGACTGCTCGTCACGGGTGGTGCTCCCGGACTTCAGGATCAACCAGCTGCTGCCGGCGAACGAGACGACGACGGTGGAGTTCGTTCCCGACGAGCCGGGGGAGTACTCCTTCGCGTGCGGCATGAACATGCTGCGCGGCCGCATCAACGTCGTGAGCGGCGCGGAGGCCGGGGACACGGACGGAGCGGCTCGGGGTGTCCGCGGCGCCTCCGACGCCCACGTCCGAGACGCCGTGGCGGCCGAGCACGGCCACAGCCACGGTGCGCGGCCGCCGGCTGCTGCGGTGCAGGCGCCTGCGGCGTCTGCGGACGTCGAGGACTCCCAGGACTCCGAGGCGCGCGAGCGAGCGGCGGAGATCAGGGACCTGGGTCACCGAGTGGTCCTCGGCACGGTCCTCACCCTGCCCGTGCTGTTCGCGGTCATGGCGGAGGAGTTGTTCGGCGTGACCTGGGTGCCCCCGATCATGATGAACCAGTTCGTCCAGCTGATCCTGATCACCCCGGTGTTCCTCTGGACGGGATGGCCGATCCACAAGACCGGCTGGCTGGCGCTGTCCCACCGCACAGCGGACATGAACTCCTTGATCACACTGGGCACCATCGCTGCCTACGGCTACAGCCTGGTGGTGACCTTCATCCCCACGGTGGTGCCGGAGAACGCGCGTGAGGTCTACTTCGAGGCAGTCGGGGTCATCATCACGCTGATCCTGCTGGGCCGGATGATGGAGACCAAGGCGAAGGCCGGCACCGGCGAGGCGATCCGCACGCTGATCGGCCTGCAGCCACGCACCGCGCGGGTGGTCCGTGCCGGTGTGGAACGCGAGGTGCCCATCGACGACGTGGTCGTCGGCGACAGTGTCGTGGTCCGCCCCGGCGAGAAGCTGCCGGTGGACGGTGAGGTGTCCGAGGGCACGTCCGCCGTCGACGAGTCGATGGTCACGGGCGAGCCGATCCCGGTCACCAAGAGGATCGGCGACACGGTCATCGGCGCCACCATCAACCAGACCGGCTCGTTCCGGTACACCGCCACGAAGGTCGGCGCCGAGACGATGCTGGCGCAGATCATCAAGCTGGTCCGCGAGGCGCAGGGCTCCAGGGCGCCGATCCAGCGGCTGGCCGACAAGGTCTCCAGCTACTTCGTGCCCGCAGTGATCTTCATCGCGATCTGGGCCTCCGTCGCCTGGGCGCTGTTCGGCCCACCGCCGGCGTTCGTCCTCGCGCTCGTGGCAGGTGTGTCGGTCCTGATCATCGCCTGCCCGTGCGCGTTGGGCCTCGCCACGCCGATGTCGATCACGGTCGGCACCGGCAAGGGCGCCACGGCGGGCATCCTCATCCGGTCCGCCGAGGCGTTGGAGACGGCGCACAAGCTCAACACCGTGGTGCTCGACAAGACCGGCACCATCACGAAGGGGGCGCCGGCGCTGACGGACGTGCTGCCGGCCGAGGGGTTCACCGAGACCGAACTCCTGAGGCTCGTGGCGTCCGTGGAGCGGTCCTCGGAGCACCCGCTGGCGACGGCCATCGTGGCCGGAGCCGTCGAGCGCGGCCTCCAGCTTCCCGAGGCGACAGCCTTCGACTCGGTGACCGGCCAGGGCGTCCGGGCCTTCGTCGAGGGCCGGGAGGTGCTCGTCGGAAACCGTCGGCTGGTCGCCGCCGCGGGGTCCTCGGTCGGCGTCGCAGACGTCGAGTCATTGGCGAACGTCGGCAAGACGCCCATGATCGCGGTCGTGGACGGCCGTTTCGCCGGGGTGGTCGGCGTGGCCGACACGCTCAAGTACGGTTCCGCTGCCGCCGTCGCCGCCCTGCAGGCCCGCGGGATCGACGTCGTGATGATGACCGGCGACAACCGGGCCACCGCAGCGGCGATCGCCCGTCAGGTCGGCATCCGGCGGGTCGTGGCCGAGGTCATGCCCGAGCACAAGGCCGCAGAGGTGAAGCGGTTGCAGGGCGAGGGCCGCGTGGTCGGCATGGTCGGCGACGGGATCAACGACGCCCCTGCCCTTGCCCAGGCCGACGTCGGCTCGGCCATCGGCACCGGCACGGACGTGGCGATCGAGTCCTCCGACATCACCCTGGTCTCGGGTGCCCTGTCCGGGCTGGTCACAGCTGTGGACCTGTCGCGCGCCACGATGCGCAACATCCACCAGAACCTCGTGTTCGCGTTCCTCTACAACGGAATCGGCATCCCGATCGCCGCAGGCGCCCTGTATCCGGCGCTGGGCTGGATGCTCAGCCCGATCATCGCCGCGGTGGCGATGGCGCTGTCCTCGCTGTCAGTGGTGACCAACGCCAACCGGCTGCGCGGCTTCACCCCGCCAGCCGTCCCCGACATCGCCCACGTCCCAGCCATCGAACCGGTGGTGGAGGTCGGGCGCGATGAAGGGGTGGAGGAGCAGATGCCCGAGAGTGCCGCCGACCCGCGCACGGTCACCGACCCTGTCTGCGGGATGAGCATCGACCCCACGTCCGCGGCGGGCAGCGCCGAGCACGAGGGTGGCACCTACTACTTCTGCTCCGCCCACTGCGCGGCGAGCTTCCAGGCCGACCCGGCCGCGTACACCGCCGCAGGGGCGCACTGAGCCGATGGATGCCGCCCGCCCGCCCGGTCCAGGAGGAACGATGACCAGCTCGCCGACGGCGAACGACACGCACGTGCAGCTTCGCCGGATCGAGGGCCAGGTCCGGGGGATCGCCCGCATGGTCGAGAAGGACACGTACTGCATCGGCATCATGACGGAGGTCTCCGATGCCAACCACGCCCTGCAGTGCGTGGCCCTGGACCGGTTGGAGGCTCACATGAGCCACTGCCTCGTCGATGCCGCCCGCATCGGCGGGACCGCCCAGGAAAGCAAGCTCAAGGAGGCTGCAGACGCGATCGCGCGTCTGGTTCGTAGCTGAGGGACGAGGCCAGCACCCTGGCCCAGCGCCGGCACGCGAGACCGGTGAGGTTGTGTGAGGAACGGAGAGTCGATGACCATTCGAGTTGCCGTCAACGGATACGGTGTGATCGGTAAGCGGGTCGCGGACGCGGTGCGTGCGATGCCGGACATGGATCTGGTGGGCGTCGCCGACATCGCCACGGATTGGCGGGTCCGCACCGCGGTCGGACTCGGCATCGCGGTGTACGGGGCCACCGAGGCAGCCGCAGGTGCGATGTCCGCGGTCGGCTTGCCGGTGGCCGGCAACCTCGGCGACCTGCTCGGACGGGTCGACGTCGTCGTGGACACCACACCGAAGCGGGTCGCCGCGGCCAACCTGCCCGGCTACCGGGCGGCCGGAGTCAAGGCGGTCCTCCAGGGTGGGGAGTCCCACGCCACCACCGGGCACTCCTTCGTCGCCCAGGCGAACTACGCCACCGCCGTGGGCAGGGACATGACCCGGGTGGTCTCCTGCAACACCACCAGCGTGGTTCGTGTCCTTGGTGCACTGCAGGACGCCGGACTGCTTGCCCGTGCACGTGGCGTGCTCATCCGGCGGGCCACCGATCCCGGCGAGTCGCACCTGGGCGGGATCATGAACACGATGGCCCCCGAAGCCGCCATACCCTCACACCAGGGCCCGGACGCCACGACGGTACGGCCCGAGCTGGACGTGGTGACCATCGCCGCCAAGGCGTCCCACACCCAGACCCACCAGCACTTCTGGACGCTGCAGCTGACGCGCCCGACCTCCCGGGAGGAGGTCCTCGGTGCTCTGCGGGCGGCGCCGCGCATCGCATTCGTCCGCATGGCCGACGGCCTGACCGCGCTCAACACGACCGTCGAGCTCATGCGCGACCTGGGCCGGCCCCGAGGGGACATGTGGGAGGTCGCGCTGTGGGAGGACGTCCTCAGCGTCCAGGGGGACGAGGCGTATCTGACCTACCAGGTCTACAACGAGGCCATCGTCGTCCCCGAGACGATCGACGCCGTCCGTGCACTGAGCGGCACGGTGAGCGACGGCGCCAGCTCCATAGCACTGACCGACGAGGTCCTCGGGATTCGCCAGGAGTTCCTGCCCGCCACGGTCGGCGCGTAGTGGCGCCGGTGAGGCACGTCGCACGGACTCGGCGGCGTCCGGGCCCGTGCGACGTGCTGGTCGGCCATCCGGGAGTTGAAGGGAAGCGTTCACCATGAAGAGTCAGACGATTGTCGTGCAGGTCGGAGGCCTGTACTGGGCCACCTCCGAGCCGGTCATCGAGAACACGCTGCTGCGCCGTCCCGGTGTGCAGGCCGTTCAGGCGAGTGCGGCGTCGCAGACTGCGACGGTGACGTACGACCCGGAGCGGACCTCGGTGGCTCAGCTGGTGGGTTGGGTCGAAGAGTGCGGGTATCACTGCGAGGGTCGGTCAGTGCCGCAGCACGTCTGCGCCCCGATGGATGAGCCCAAGCGGGCCCACGCTGGGCACGACGCCCACGCCGGGCACGCCGCCCACGCCGAGCACGATGGAGGCGGTCGCTCGGCGCAGGAAGTGATGGGGCACGGCGGCCACCACGGCGGCGGGTCGATGGAGGACATGGTCCGCGACATGCGCAACCGGTTCCTGGTGGCGCTGATCTTCGCGGTTCCGGTGACATTGTGGTCGCCGATCGGACGAGACTTCCTCGGTTTCGCGGCTCCCGCGCCGTTCGGCCTGCGCGACGACGTCTTCGCGCTGGTCCTGTCCCTGCCGGTGATCTTCTACTCGGGTTGGATCTTCTTCGACGGCGCCTACCGAGCGCTCCGGGCGCGGACGTTGGACATGATGGTGCTGGTCGCCGTCGCGATCGGCGCCGGCTGGCTCTACAGCCTGGTCGTCACCCTCACGGGTGGCGGCGACGTGTTCTACGAAGCCGCGACGGTGCTGGCGTCCTTCGTGCTGCTGGGCCACTGGTTCGAGATGCGTGCCCGGGGTGGGGCCAACGACGCTGTGCGCACGCTGCTCGAGATGGCCCCGCCAAAGGCCGTCGTGCTCCGCGAGGGCACCGAGATCGAGATCCCGACCGCTGAGGTCGTCGTCGGCGACCTGCTGCTGGTGCGACCCGGCGCGAAGGTCCCGGTGGACGCCGTCGTCGAGGCCGGTGAGTCCGAGGTCGACGAGTCCATGGTGACCGGAGAGTCCATGCCGGTGAGCAAGGCGCCGGGGGCGGAGATCATCGGCGCCTCGATCAACGTCTCGGGCGCCCTGCGGGCACGAGCGACCAAGGTCGGGGAGGACACCGCCCTCGCACAGATCGTGGCGATGGTCCAGGAGGCGCAGAACTCCAAGGCCCCTGGGCAGCGACAGGCCGATCGGGCGGCGTTCTGGTTGGTACTCGTCGCTCTCATCGGTGGCACCGGCACGTTCCTGGTGTGGCTTCTTGCCGGGGCGGGCGTGCCCGCGGCGATCCTCTTCGCGATCACCGTCGTGGTAATCACCTGCCCGGACGCCTTAGGCCTGGCGACGCCGACGGCGATCATGGTAGGCACCGGGCTGGGCGCCAGACGGGGGGTCCTGTTCAAGAACGCCACCGCGCTGGAGACCTCCGCGCGGATCGACACCGTGGTGATGGACAAGACCGGCACCCTGACCCGGGGGCAGCCCGAGGTCACTGACATCGTCACGGCAGCGATGGGCGAGGACGAAGTGCTCGCGCTGGTCGCGGCTGTCGAGCGGGAGTCGGAGCATCCCCTGGCCCGCGCGGTCGTGGCCCGGGCCGAGGAGGCGGACGTCCCGGTCCATCCGGCATCGGACTTCCGCAACGTGGCCGGGCACGGCGCCGTCGCCACAGTGCGGCGCCGCCGGGTGGTGGTGGGCAACCGCCGGTTGATGGCCGCGGAAGGCGTCGACCTCGGGAAGCTCGCCGGGGTTCGCGACGAGCTTGCGGGCGTCGGGCGCACCGCGGTTCTCGTCGCGGTGGACGGGCGCGCGGTTGCTGTCATCGCCCTCGCCGACGCCCCGCGTGAGACCGCCGCCGCGGCGGTGGCCGCTCTGCACGAGATGGGCGTCGAGGTCGTCATGCTCACCGGCGACAACGAGGCCACGGCTCGCCGGATCGCTGGGCAGCTCGGCATCGACACCGTCATCGCGGAGGTGCTGCCCGCGGACAAGGCCGACAAGGTCACCGAGCTGCAACGAGCCGGGAAGAAGGTTGCCATGGTCGGCGACGGCGTCAACGACGCCCCAGCGCTGGCCACCGCCGACATCGGCGTAGCCATCGGTGCCGGGACGGACGTCGCCGTCGAGACCGCAGACCTCGTGCTGATGCGTTCGGATCCCCTGGACGTCCCCGTCGCGCTGCGGATCGGCAAGGGCACGCTTCGCAAGATGCGGCAGAACCTGGGCTGGGCCATCGGATACAACGCCATCGCCCTGCCCATCGCAGCCGGGGTCTTCTACCCTGCGTTCGGGCTGGGCCTGAGCCCGGAGATCGCAGCACTGACGATGTCGGGCTCGTCGCTGATCGTCGCAGTCAACGCCTTGCTGCTCAAGCGGCTACGACTGCCCCAGCATCACGGCCCGGCCGCGTCACAGCCTGTCGCCCGAGACGTGGAGCCCACGGCCCCGCTGCCCGCGGGCACCGGGAGATGACGGTCGGGCGCTGCGGCCCCCCAGGCCGCGGCGCATGGTGGGGATCACCGCAGCCCTGGCCGCATGCCTCGTGGCGATCGAGTGGGGCTTGCGGGACGCGCCAGTTCTGTGGTATCCGACCATGCGGGCCCTGCTCGCAGGGGCTGCCCTGCTGGCTCTGGGGGCGGTCCAGCACCGCCCTGGCCCGTCGGGGGCGCGGGACTGGGCGCGGATCACGGTGCTCGGGTTGGTCAACGTGACGTTGGCGTTCGCGACCATGTTCGCCAGCGTCGCGGGACTGGCCACCGGTACAGCGGCGGTGCTCGCCAACGCCCAACCCCTGCTGATCGTGCTACCGGCGTGGTGGCTCTTCGGTGAGAAGCCCTCCGTCCGCATCGCTGTGGCGCTCTCGGTCGGCTTCACGGGGCTCGTGCTCGTCGCCGTTCCCGGTGGTGGTGGCAGCGGTGCCGGGCTCGCGCTGCTCTCCGCCGCGGCGATCACCGCCGGGACCCTGCTCTCGAGGCGTCTGGGCCACCTGGACGTGATGATGTTCACAGGATGGCATCTGCTCATCGGGGGAGCTGCACTCGCCGCGCTCGCCGCGGCGGTGGAAGGAGCTCCGGTGATCGCCTGGACGCCCCGGTTCATCCTGCTCCTGCTGTTCCTTGGTCTGCTGGGCACGGCGGGCACCACTGTGGCCTGGTTCGTCGAGGCGCGCCGCTCGCGCCTCGACGTCCTGACCACGTGGACCTTCCTCACCCCCCGTGTTCGGGATTGCACTGTCTGCCGCGGCCTTCGGCGCAATGCCCACCGGGTGGACCGCGGCAGGCCTTGGCGGCGTGCTGGTCGCGATGTGGGTGGTGGTGCAGCCTCGCAAACATGCCGCTGAACACAATGCGCCATCAGCTCTCCCCTGATCCGAGACGGCCGCGACGTCCCGAGGCGCGGGGCGCGGGGCTCGCCGATGATGGGGATGGTCTCGGCGGCCCGGCGACCTTGGACCACCGTCATCTCGGGTGCGAAGGGCCCGAACAGGAGCAGACATGAGTGCTCAGAACGTGCAGCCCTACGACCTGCTGGTCGTAGGCGCCGGGCCGGCGGGCTCGGCCGCGGCGCTCGCCGCTCTGCAAGCGGCGCCCGCTGCGCGGGTAGCGCTGGTCGACCGGGCTGCGTTCCCCCGCGACAAGGCCTGCGGTGATGGGCTCACGTGGTCAGCCGCCGCGACCCTTCGAGAGCTCGGAGTGTCGGAGGTGCTACGCGACGCCTTCCCCATCGACGGCTTCACCATCACGGCTCCGGCCGGGGCCCCACGCCTGTCCTCAACGCTGCCGCGCTCGGCGTACCTGCTGCCGCGACGGGTTCTGGACGCACGCCTCGCCGCCGCGGCTGTCGCGCACGGGGCAGAGCTCCTGCGTGCACGCGTGCGGCGCCTGGCCGTGGAGGACGGGTACGTGCTCGTGGACGAGCGATGGCGGGCCCGTGTGGTGGTCGGCGCCGACGGCGCAGGGTCGAGCGTGCGCGCCAGCATCGGCCTCGGTGCACATCCGCGGCGGCAGACCGGCCTGGCGATACGCGGGTACGGTCCCGGTCGGCCCGGCCAAGGTGGTCTGGACGTCCGTTTCATCCCGGGTCGACTGTGGCCCGCATACGGTTGGGCGTTCCACTCGGACACCTTCACGAACGTCGGGGTGGGGACCTTCGACGTCACCACCTGTCCGACCCGCCTGACCCTCGTCGAGGCGCTGCATGCCCAGTTCGGCGATGCGGCCGTGGACCCGGCCAGCCTCTCGGGTCGCCTGCTCCCGCTCTCGAGCGGTGGCCCCCGTCTCGGCCTCGGGCGGGTGCTCCTCGTGGGCGACGCGGCCGCCCTCGTCGACCCACTCACCGGGGAAGGCGTACACACGGCCCTCATCTCCGGGATGCTGGCCGGGCGAGCTGCCGTCGCGGCTCCGGGCGCGGCCCTTCCCGCCTACCGCCACGCCATGCAGGTGCGCCTGGGTCGCCGGCTTCGTCGGCTCCGATGGGCCGCAACTGGCTACCGGCACCGTAGGGCGGTCACGGCCCTCGTCGTTGCAGGGGCACACAACCGCGGGCTGGCCTCCACGATCACAGGGCTGGCCATGGGCGGGGCACCTGGCACCGTGGGACATCTCGGGTAGGATTTCGTTCGTCGCGTCGAGACCGAGGGTGGCGACTGCTCGGAGCGTGACCGGGCTACTCGAGAGGTACGGACACCCGGATCGTGGCCCCGGCGCCGGGCCGGGACTCGACCGCGAGGCTCGCGCCTATCCGCTCGGCGCGCTCGCGGGCGCCGATGAGTCCCAAGCCGCCATCGCCGCCCCGGCCGAGGTCGAAGCCCTGACCGTCGTCGCGCACCGTCACGACTAGCCCCGCACCGATCTCGACCTCCAGCGCAACGTGCCGCGCGTGGGCGTGCTTGACGGCATTGGTCAGCGCCTCCTGGGCGATGCGGTAGACGGCGAGCTCGATCTCAGCCGGAGCGCGAGTCATCTCACCGACCGTCCTGACGCGCACGGTCAGCCCGGCCCGCCCATGCACCGTCTCGGCGAGCTGGCGTAAGGCGGGCACGAGGCCGAGATCGTCCAGCACGGGTGGCCGAAGGCCCTGGATCAGGTGCCGCAAGGAGGCCGACGCGGCGCGCGCGAGATCCTCCCCCTCGTGCACGGGGTGTGCAAGGTCCGAGGGCAGCCGCGGGTCGCTGCCGAGCTCGTCGAGGTTCCGCGTGAGGTAGGTCAGCTGCTGCAGCGGTTCGTCGTGCAGCTCCCGTGAGAGGTGGAGGCGCTCCTGCTCCTGGGCCTCCAGGACGCGGCCCGTGAAGGCGCGCTGCACCTCGCGCCGCCGGTGCTCTTGGGAGACGTCGGCGAGAACCACCTGGGTCACCGTGCGGCCGTTCCCGTCGGTGAGTGTGTGGGTCGACGGCATGTACTGGTGGACGGTGCCGTCCGCCGCGGTGATCGGCAGTGGTGCGTCGCGCGCGAGGAGGTCACCGGTGGTGTGGCCCGCGACCAGCACGAGCGGTTGACCGACGACCGCGTCTCCGAGCAGGCGGTGGGCGGCGCTGTTGGCCTCGAGGACGACGTCCTCGGTGTCGGTGACGACGACCGGTGACGGCTGGTGCTCGAACAGGTCGTGGAACCGGGCCTCGGCCACGGCGACCTGCTGGAGTGCATGCTCCGTGCGCGTGCGGGCGGCGCGCTCGGCGTCCACCCGCTGGCCGACGACGGCGCCGCTCGCGGCCAGGACGAGCATGCTGACCAGCTCGATCCACAGGTGCGCGCTCGTGACGGGGTCACGGTGGACGACCAGCCAATGCAGGGCGAACAACGCGGTCGCCCACGTGGCTGTGGCCATCGCACCGGCGGCCCCGAAGCTCACAGCTGCGTAGAGCACCGGGATGAGCATGAGGCTCGAGGTGAGCGGCGCGGGGATGCCGGCCAGGTCCCGGCCGCCGAGGGAGGCCAGCACCAGCGTGTGGAGGGTCATGATCGCGAGGATGGTGGCCTGGAGACCCCAGAAGCGCCGCGAGCGTACGGGGACCGACAGGCGGCGCCGAGCGCCGCGCGGTTCAGTGCGGGGCATCCGGGCCCCGCAGCAGGCCGATCCCGAAGGCCGTCACGACGGCCTCGGTCCGGGAGTGCACCCCGAGCTTGGTGTAGATGCTCTCGCAGTGCCGCTCCACGGTCCTGGGACTGATGTGAAGCGCGCCGGCGATGCGCTTGTTCGCAAGGCCCTGGGCCAGGAGGTCGAGCACCGCACTCTCGCGTTCGCTGAGCACCGGGACCGGGTCCGGTGCATCTGCGTCAGTGGCGAGCAGGCGGGCGAGCACGTCCTGGCGGACCACGCTCCGGCCGGCCACCACCGACCTGATCGCGTCCACCAGCTCGTGGCCGGGCGCGGCCTTGCTGAGATGGCCGGAGGCGCCTGCCTGAAGGGCGCCCCGGACGTATTCGTCGTCCTCGTACGCGCTGACGACGAGCACCCGGACGTCGGGGTGAGCGTCGCGGATGGTCCGGGTCGCCTCGATGCCGCTCATCCCTGGTAGCCGGACGTCCATGAGGACGACATCGGGCTCCAGGCGGCCGACGAGGGCGACGGCCATCTCGCCGGTGTCCGCCTCGCCGACCACTTCGATGTCCGCGTGCTGGGCAAGGATCCCTCTGGCGCCGTCCCGGTGCAGCGCGTGGTCGTCAACGACGAGTACGCGGGTCACCGGCGTCACGTCTCGAACCATACGTCACGCGGTCGCGTGCGCCGATGGGTGGTATCACGCACCCGGCATGGGTAGGTGCCGCCACCAGGTCGGGGGTTAGGACCCTGGCTCGCGGTCGGCTTCCTTCAAAGGATGGGACTGGTGTGTCCGGCGATGCCGGCCGGAGAGTCACGAGGAGGAGCCAGAGCGATGCGCAGACCGCGACGAGGGCCGGGCCGACGGTCCTGGTGGAGGACGGCGCTCGTGGTGTGCGCGTTGGCCGTGGCGGGGATCATGTCCGTCGCCCCGGCCGCGTGGGCGCATGGGGATGGCGAGGGTGAGACCCAGGAGGGCTACCTCCTGGTCCAGCAGGCGCTCGGGCACCTTGCCCATGCGGGTGAGGACGGCATCGATGCCGCGCTGGAGAAGATCGACGACACCCTCGCCACCACCGACCAGGAGGGCGTTGACGTGGGCCTTGTCGTGGAAGCCCAGGGCGCTTTGGAGGCTGGCGACGTGGCAGGTGGTCAGGCGCTGCTCCAGGAGTCGATCACCGAGGCCGTGAGCGACCTTCCCCCGGCCGTCGGCTCGGAGACCGGCACCACGGTCATCCCCTCCGACCTGCCCGGGCGCGGCCCGCTCGGCGGCCTGGACTGGGCATTCCTCGGCCTGTCGGTGCTGCTCCTGGCGGTCGGAGCGTGGCTCGCGGTCAGGCTCCGGCCGGCCGATACCGTTCGCTCGCTCCAGGCGCGGCTGGGTGGCGCGCAACCCCTCGACGTGGACGAGCAGGCAGCAGGGATGGAGCAGGCATGACCACCAACGCCGGACCGGCACCGAGCACGAGCGCCCCATCGAGCCCTCCCCCGGACGCTGCCCGCCGGAGCCGTGGCCGTGTGGTCCTGGACGCGATCGACGAACGACTGGGCATCAGTGCCCTGGAGTATCCCGTTCCAGGCCATGCCAACAACCTCGCCTGGAGCCTTGGCGGGATCACGGCCGCGTCGCTGGGGATCCTGATCGTCACCGGGATCCTGCTGGTGCAGTTCTACAGCCCGGTCCCCGAGGCTGCGAACGCGTCGGTGCGGCACATCGTGACCGACGTCTGGGGCGGGCGCTTCGTCCGCGGCGTGCACTTCTGGGCCGCCCAGGCGATGTACGTCACCGCGCTGCTCCACCTAGGTCGGGTGTTCGTCACGGGCTCGTACAAGCGCCCGCGCGAGGGCAACTACCTCGTCGGTGTCGCGATGCTCGGGCTGGTCACCCTCGCGATCTTCACCGGCACGGTCCTGAAGTGGGACCAGGAGGGCTTCGAGGCCCTCGGCCACAACATCGAGATCGGCAACCTGCTGGGCGGGGTCGGGTCGTGGTTCTCGCCCCAGTTCGCCGACCAGGTGCCGATCCTGGTGCGGCTGTACGCCGCCCACACCGTCATCGTCCCCGGCCTGATCATCGTGCTCGCGGTCCTGCACGGGCTCCTGGTCAAGAAGCACAAGATCTCCCCGCACCCGGCGCTACCCACGGACGCCTCGGGAACGCAGGCGCCGACCGAGGAGCCGACCGCGCCGTTCACGCACCACCTGCGCCGGATCGCGGCGTTCGGGGTCGCGCTGTTCGGCATCATCGGGATCCTCGCGGTGCTGCTGCCGCCGGGGGTCGGGGCGCCGTCGGTCGAGGGCATCGAGATCACCCGCCCACCGTGGATGTTCTGGTGGGTCTTCACCCTGGAGAACTGGGTCGGGCTGGCCGGGATCCTGTGGGGCGAGCTGGCCTTCTTCGCGATCCTCGTCGCGCTGCCCTTCATCGACCGTAGCCCCCAGCGCCTGTGGCGGAAGCGCCCGGTCGTCATCATCGGCGGTGTACTCCTCGTCGCCATCGTCGCCGTCCTGACGATCCTGATGGCGGTCACGCCCGCCAAGCAGCACCTGGGGATGTGAGGCGCACGTGTCGACGCTTGAACGTGAACTGATGCGTGCAGCAACGAGGCGTGCCCGCCGGTCCTTCTGGATCCTGACCGCTATGGCGATCGCGGCGACCGGGTCGCTCAGCGGCGCTGTCAGTGCCCCACCGTCGCCGGCCACCGGGTTGTGGTTCGTGGCGAGTGCACTCGCGGTCGTCGTCTCCCTGGGTCTGGCGCTGCGTGTCATGAGCGCGCTGGCCCACGTCGGGGCGTCGCCGCAGGGGTCCACGTCGATGTCTCGCCGGCGGGCCCTGGTCGCAACCCGGCCGCGTCGCACCGAGTCAGGCCGTGGCTGACCGCTCGAAGGGGGGACCGGCCTCGCGTGGAGCGGGCGACCGCGAGCGTGCGTCCGGCGGCAGCCAGCAGAGCTCGCCTCGTGGCGCTGCGTTCGGACTCGGCGGCGTTCAGGCGGACCCGACCCGGGGGGCGCCCGCAGCTGGGGCGAGGGACCCTATCTGGTGGCCGAGTGGGGACGCGCGTCGGGGTGAGGGCAAGGGAGAGCCCGGCGGGAACGTTCCCGCTGCACCTCGCGATCGGTCTTCACGTCCGAGGCCGGTGGCCGCCCCGCCTGTGCGCCGGCCGCTGCTGGCACGCCTGGCGGGCGGCGGGCGCATCGGGCCGGCACTCGAGTTCGTGCGCTTCGGCTCCGCGGTCGTGGACGAAGCCGGCCCACAAGGCCTAGGTATCACCTACTGGTTCGACGCTCCCGACACCGACGAAGCGCACGACGTCGTGCTGCGCCTGACGGGGCGCAGACTCGACGTCGAAGGCCCCCGGACGCCCGCGGACGAGTTCGTCTCGGAGACCCGGCTCCAGGGCCTGCCGCCGCGGGCCGGCAGGACGTCCCTGACCCACCGGGTCCACGACAAGGCTGCTGGGCGCTGGCAGGTGCACGCGGACGCGGAGGCGATCCCGTCCGGCGGCGCCTCAGGCGCTCGCAAACGTCTGCCCCACGCCGAAGGCGTCGGCCGGTCCACGCTCGCCCTGGTGGCCGGTGCACGTGCCCCCGGGGTCGTGCTCGGAGCCTGGCCCGCGCTGGTGGCTCTCGGCGCGGTGCTCGGCTTGGGTCTCCAGGCGGCCCTGGCGCCCGCGTACGGGCTGCCCCGGGGACCGTTGCTGGTGCTGTCACTCGTCGCGAGTCTGGTCGGGCTGGTCGGCGCCAGGCTCTACTACCGCCTCACCCACCGCCACGAACAGGCCGTGACATGGCTCTCGGGGCTGAGCGTCCAGGGCTTCGTCCTGGGTGCCGCCGGCGCCCTCGCCCTCGGCGCCGGTGTTCTGGGCGCGTCCATCGGGGACGTGCTCGACGTCACGGTGCCGGCTCTGCTCCTCGGGCAGGCGGTGGGGCGTCAGGGGTGCCTCCTCGGTGGGTGCTGCGTGGGCGTACCCTCGCGGTCCCGTTGGGCCGTGTGGTCCTCCGACCGGCGGGTCGGCACCCGACGTGTCCCGGTGCAGCTGATGGAGTCGGTGTCGGCGGCTGCGCTCGCCGCGGTGGCGGCCGTGGTCGCATGGCAGGTGCAGCCGACGCCGCGCGGCGTCCTGTTCGTCGGTGGGTTCGGGGCCTACGTGCTGGTCCGCCAGCTGCTGTTTCCGCTTCGGGCTCTGCCACGCGCGACGAGCTACGGGCGCACCGCGTCCCTGGTCGGTGCGGGCGTGGCCGTGGTCGGTGCTGTGGCCCTCGGGTTCCTCGGGTAAGCGGTGCCCGGCCCGCGCGGGGCGGCCGACCGCGATCGCCGCTCAGCCCGCTCGCCAGCCGTCCAGGGTGAGCCGGGCATTCTCGAGCGCCGTCATCTCGACGATGAGGTCGTCGATCATCTGCCCCGCCTCGCCCAGGGCGCGGGGATCGGCGCCTCGCTCGCGCTCCTCCTCGGCCAGCGTCACGCCCTGACGGTGGTGGGTGAGCATCTCGTCGATGAACGCGCGGTCCAGGTCCGCGCCGTCGGCGAGCTGCTCCGTACCCGACGCGCGCGTCTCCGCCTGGTCGGTGCCCTCTGGTCGCGCGGTCCACTCCTCGGCCCAACGCGACAGCCGCGTGAGCCGGGCCGTCTGGGACGAGCCGATGCTCTGAGCGAGGGCGCGGACCTCGGGTGACGACGCCTGTCGCGCGGCCCGATCGGCGACGCCTGTGCCGGCCCGTAGGTGGCCCACCGCCTCGCGGACGAACGAGACGTCCGCCGCGTTGTTCGATCGAGGGCTCGGAGTACCCGTCGCAGGCTGCGTGATCGGGGCGGGCGACGTCGCGGGTGTCGAAGCGACCGGCGCATCGGCACACCCGATGGCCAGCACGGCCAGGCTCGCCATGACGGGCCAGGCCGGGCGCGGGCGCGCGGGTGGCGCCGATCGGGTGTGACGATGAGGGAGCCGCCCGAGGTCTGCGTGCGTCGTCACGGCGCCGCCTCCTTCGTTGTTCCGGGGCCGGGTCCGGCGCCCCTTCGGGCAAGGGTGACCGTCGATTGCGAAGGCGGTCCCCCCATGCGATCAACGTTCGACGAAGGTCTGGCCGCGGCGTTGCCGCTCGATACCCCTAGGGGGTACACCGGTAGGGCGCGGAACCGCCCGAACCGAGGCTCGGGGCGGCGGTCGCGGGGAAGGGAGAGGGGCGGATGAGCTCGACGGTGACGATGGACGTGCGAGGCCTGGGGTGGGCCACGTCTGCGGGCGTGGTCGAGGCGACACTGGCGAGGCAACCGGGCGTGATCTCGGTCCGAGCCAACGCGGCCAACCAGACCGCTACGGTCGACTTCGACCCGGCAAAGGTGACCGCCGACGACCTCACAGGGTGGATCCGTGCCTGCGGGCTGCATTGCGCGGGCCGTGCCGTCCCCGACCACCTGTGCGACCCGGTGCGCGAGGTGGGGCCGCTGCCCTCGATCCGCGTCCCCGGGGGCGGCCCGGCCGCGCACGACCACGAGCACCACCCTGCGCACGGCACGCGCCGAGCCAGTGCCGACGCCGTGGACCCGCACCAGCACGGACCCGTGGCTGCGGGGACCGAGCACGGATCCGCCGGGCACGCTCACGGTGCGATGTCGATGGCGGCGATGGTCCGTGACATGCGCAACCGCTTCCTGCTCGCCGCCGCGCTGTCGGTGCCGATCGCGCTGTGGTCCCCGGTCGGGCGGCAGGCGCTGTCCTTCGGGGTGCCGGCGCCGTTCGGCCTCCGTGACGACGTCTTCGCCCTGCTGCTGTCTATCCCGGTGCTGTTCGGCGCATCCTGGGTGTTCTTCGAGGGTGCCTGGCGGGCCCTGAGGGCCAGGACGCTGGACATGATGGTCCTGGTCGCGGTGGGTGTCGGAGCCGGTTGGGCCTACAGCCTCGCCGTGACCCTCACCGGCGGGGGCGAGGTCTTCTACGAGGCCGCCAGCGTGCTGACCACGTTCGTGCTCCTCGGACACTGGTTCGAGATGCGCGCACGGGGCGGCGCCAACGAGGCGGTGCGCACGCTTCTCGAGCTGGCGCCGTCGCACGCGGTCGTGCTCCACGACGGCGTGCCGCACGAGGTGCCGACGGCACAGGTCGTCGTCGGCGATCTCCTGCTGATCCGCCCCGGTGCGAAGGTCCCGGTCGACGCGGTCGTCGAGGACGGGCAGTCGGAGATCGACGAGTCCATGGTGACCGGCGAGTCGATGCCCGTCCCGAAGTCCGTCGGCGACGCGGTCACCGGCGGTTCGATGAACACCACGGGGACGTTGCGTGCGAGGGCCGCCAAGGTCGGCGCGGACACCGCCCTGGCCCGGATCGTCGCGATGGTCCAGGAGGCCCAGAACTCGAAGGCGCCCGGCCAGCGACTGGCCGACCGCGCGGCCTTCTGGCTGGTGCTCGTGGCGCTTCTCGGGGGGACCGCGACGTTCCTCGCGTGGCTGGGAGCCGGTGCAGGGGTCCAGACGGCGATGCTCTTCGCCATCACGGTCGTGGTCATCACCTGCCCGGACGCCCTGGGCCTCGCGACCCCGATGGCGATCATGGTGGGGACCGGGCGGGCAGCCAAGCGGGGCGTCCTGTTCAAGAACGCAGCCGCGCTCGAGGCCGCGGCCCGGATCGACACCGTGGTCATGGACAAGACTGGAACCCTGACCAAGGGTGAGCCCGCGGTGTCGGCGATCGAGGTCGACGGCATCGACGAGGAGCGCATCCTCGCGATGGTCGGCGCCGTGGAGCGGGAGTCCGAGCATCCCGTGGCGCGGGCGATCGGGCGCTACGCGGCCCAGCGGGGGGTGTCGCTCCCTGACGTCACCGAGTTCCGCAACGTCCCCGGCCACGGGGCGATCGCCACGGTCGACGGCCACCAGATCGTGGTCGGCAACCGCCGCCTCCTCGACCGCGAAGGGGTCGTCCTCGGCCGCCTGGGCGAGGCGCTGGGGCGCCTGACGGCCGCAGGGCACACCTGCGTGGCGGTCGCGATCGACGGGCGGGCTGTCGGGGTGATCACGCTGGCCGACGCCGTTCGCGAAGGGGCGGCCGACGCCATCGCGTCGCTACGAGCGGCGGGCGTGCACGTCGTCATGCTCACCGGGGACAACCGGGCCACGGCAGAGCGGATCGCCGACTCGCTCGGCATCGACCAGGTGATGGCCGAGGTCCTGCCCGGCGACAAGGCGGCCCGGGTCTCCGAGCTCCAGGCGGCGGGTCGGCGGGTGGCGATGGTGGGCGACGGCGTCAACGACGCGCCGGCCCTGGCGACCGCGGACGTGGGCATCGCGATCGGCGCCGGAACCGATGTGGCCGTGGAGACTGCGGATGTCGTGCTGATGCGCTCGGACCCGCTGGACGTTCCCGTCGCGCTGCGGATCGGTCGAGGCACGCTCCGGACGATGCGACAGAACCTCGCCTGGGCCGTCGGCTACAACGTCGTCGCCCTGCCGGTCGCGGCGGGCGCCTTCGCCGCGGCGTTCGGCCTCGTCCTGCGCCCTGAGGTCGCCGCCCTGACGATGTCCGGGTCGTCTCTGATCGTCGCAGTGAACGCGCTGCTCCTCAGACGCATGAAGCTGCCGGTCGCGGGCGAGACGGCATCGGACGCGCCACGTCTGCCACAGGCGAGCTCGCGCGAGCAGCCGGTGCCCGTCCGATGAGCTCCGGCTGCGCTCGTGCGGAGCGGGCGTGCTGAGGCGGGCACCTGGTCAGAGGCATCGCCGCGGTGCTGCGCCGCCTGATGCTCGACCCACGACGAGCTCGCGAGGGCCGGACGCACGACGGCCACCACGCGCCGGACGGATGCTCTGGGTCACGGCCGCCTACGGTGCCTGCTTCATCGGCATCCAGTGGGGGCTGCGCGACGCGCCGCTGCTGTGGTTCGCGGCGCTGCGTGCCCTGGTTGCCGGAGTGGCGCTCCTGGTGGTCGCCGGGGCCCAGCGCAGGCCGGCTCCTCGCGGCGCGTCGATCTGGCGGCTGATCGCCCTCTTGGGGGTGGTCAACGTCGCGATCGGCTTCGCGGCGATGTTCGGGGGTGTGTCCGGGCTCGCCACGGGAACGGCCGCCGTCCTCTCGAACGCCCAGCCGCTGCTGATCCTGCTGCCTGCGTGGTGGCTGTACGGAGAGGCCGTGTCCGCGCGGACGACGGGTGCGCTCCTGGTCGGGTTCGTCGGCCTGCTCGTCGTCGCGGTGCCTGGCGGTGGCGGGCGAGGTGCGGGGCTGGCCCTGCTCTCGGCGGTAGCGATCACCACCGGCACGCTCCTCGCGCGCCGGTTGGTGGGGGTCGATCTGGTGGTCGCCGGGGGCTGGCACCTGGTCCTCGGCGGCGTGGTCCTGACGGTCGCCGCCGCGGTCGTCGAGGGCAGTCCTTCTATCTCGTGGACGCCGCGTTTCGTGGCGGTGGTGGCGTTCCTCGGCCTCGTCGGTACTGCGGCGACGACCCTGGCCTGGTTCGCGGAAGTGCGTGACTCCCGGTTGGATGCGCTCAGCGCGTGGACGTTCCTGACGCCGGTCTTCGGGATCGTGCTCGGTGGCGCGGTGCTGGGTGAGGTGCCCACCGGGTGGACGGCCGTGGGGTTGGCTGTCGTGCTCGGGTCCATGTGGCTGGTCCTGCGACCCCGCTTCGCCAGATGGTCGTCCGTCGCTCGTGCGGCCAGATCGGCCGGCATCCCGATACGCCGTGGGCGGGCCTCGTCGCCATAGTCGGAGGGATCGCCGTCCGCGACCACGGCGCCGAACGGCACACCGAGGACGGGCCCGCCCCGCAGGACGTGCGGGCACCTCAGCCGTGGTGGCTCTCGTGTGCCGGCGCCTCCTGGACCTGTGCCGGAGAGCTTCCGCTGACCAGCGGACCGATCACGAACGAGGAGAACGCGAACATCGCGGCGAACGCGGCGAGCGCGATCCCCGGCGCCAACCAGCTCGCGAACCTGCGACGCAGGCGCATCAGCATCGGCACCGATGCCACGAACCCGAGCGCGCCGAAGATCGCCGTTCCCGAGCCGCCCGCGACCAGCGCCGTGCCGACCAGAGGCCCCACGTGGTGGAGCACGTGCGGTGCCAGGCCACCGATGCCGCCGAGCGTGCCCGTCGCGAGCGAGCCCAGGGCGCCGCGCCGACGGGGTGCGGGGCCGATCGCCGGCCCCCGGGTGTCTACGACTGTCACGGAGTCATCGTCGGGCAGGAGCAGAGGGTTCCGGTCGCGAAGCTGCGAAGATTCGGTCAAGACATCCGGAGGCGATCATGTCGCCAGTTCGGCGAGCACTCCCTCGAGCAGCGATCCGGCCTCGTCGGCGTAGCCGGCGAGATCCACGTTCTCGGCCAGCGCCGGCAGGAGACCGGGCTCGAAGACGTGCACCGTAGAGGTGCCCGCGCCACTCGACCTGACCACGACACTGCAGGGCAGCGGGACGCCGACGCGCGGGTCGGTGGCGAGTGCACCTTCGGCAAGGGCAGGGTTGCAGGCTCCGAGGATGGTGTAGGGGGCGATCTGTGTGCCCCGTTTGGCCCGCAGTGTCGCCTGCATGTCGATCTCGGTGAGGACACCGAAGCCGTGCGCGGCGAGCGCCTCACGGGTGCGCGCCAGCGCGTCCTTGAACGACAGTCGGACCTCGACTGTGCGCTCGAAGCTCATGGAGACTCCTTTGCAGCCCTCAGAGCGATGGGTTGCTCCTCCTCCTGCATATACCGGTACGCGTGGGCGCGCGTCCGTACCCGGTCGTTCTTGACCGATTCTTCGTCGGTGACCCGAGGGTCCGTGCCGGCCCGGTAGGCCCGTCAGCGCGTGGCCTGCAGACCCGCGTGCGAGGCGCCGCGTCCTCGGGTGAGCAGCGGTGCCTGCGGGCATGAAGGTTTGCCGAAGTCTGGCCCCGGTCCCTTCCCCTCGGCCGTCGGGCGCGCTACAGATACCCCTATGGGGTATCGAGGAGGGTTCTGAGATGACGGATCGGCAGCAGGACCTGGCAGCGCGAGCGGTTGAGGTGCCCCACCCGACCCTCACCGTCGCGGGCGTGGTCAAGACGTATCGCCGCGGATGGCGGCGTGGACGCGGTCGGGCCGTCCTTCGGGGGGCCGACCTGGAGCTGCGGCCAGGGGAGGTGGTGGGCCTGGTCGGCGAGAACGGTGCCGGCAAGTCCACGCTCTTGAAGGTGATCGTCGGCGCGGTGGGCCACGACGCGGGAGAGGTGGATCTGCGGGGGCGGCTCGGATACTGCCCCCAGGAGCCGATCCTCTACGCGCGGCTCACGTGCGATGAGCACCTGGAGCTGTTCGGCAAGGCCTACCGGATGTCCGCCGTCGACGTCGACCGCGCGCGAGAGAGCCTCTATGCCACCTTCGGCTTCGGCGAATGGGCCGATGTGCGGGTGGATGAGCTCTCCGGAGGGACGAGGGCCAAGCTGAACCTGGCACTGGCCTTGCTCCCGGATCCCGACGTGCTGCTCCTCGACGAGCCGTACGCCGGGTTCGACTGGGACACCTACCAAGGTTCTGGGCGCTCACGAGCGAGCGTCGCGACGCGGGCCGGAGCCTGCTCGTCGTCAGCCACTTCGTCACCGACGCCGAGCGGTTCGACCGCGTGTACGACCTGAGTCAGGGGCGGACGGTCGAACGATGACCGGCCTGCTGCTCAAACGGTTCCTGAAGGAGTACGCACGCCGGCCCCTCAACGTCGCGCTCCTCGCCATCGTGCCGGTCGTGTTCGTCCTCGCGTCGGCGGGCGCGATCGCCGACTTCGCGCGGATTCTCGGCGGGGCCGCGGGCGTCGGGCAGCTGGAAGCTGCGACGGCCCCGTGGGCCGCGTCCTTCCTTGCCGGCGTCGCAGGCTTCTTCCATGTGGCGGGCTCCCGAAACATCGATCGCCGGCTCGCCGCGGCTGGTGCCGGTGCGGGGCGGGTCGCGTGGGCCAGGCTCGGCTCGTCCGTCGTGCTCGCGCTCCTGGCGGCCGTGGCCGCCCTGCTTGCCCTGGCGCTGCGCACCGATCTGTCCTCGCCCGGTCGGGTGGTCGCAGCGACCCTCATGTCGGTGCTGGTCTACCTAGGCATCGGGGCGGCCGTGGGGTCGGTGGTGCGGTCGGAGATGAACGGGTCGCTGGTGATCACTTTCATCTGGATGCTCGACGTGTTCTTCGGTCCCGCCATGGGCGGGGCGACCGGAGGCATCACCAGGGCCTTCCCCGGGCACTTCGCAACCCTGTACCTGCTCGACCCGACATCGCACGAGGGAGGCCGCCTGGGCGTCCTAGGGGCGGCCCTGGTGTGGACCGGCGCCGGACTCGCGCTCGCTGCGGTCCCCCTCGTGCTGACCACTCGACCCTCGAGTGGGCACGCACGCAGCGTGTCCGCCGTGGCCCGGTTGGTGGCCGGCGCGCGGTTCGCCTGGCACGAGTACCGTCGGAGCCCGGCTCTGTGGGTGCTGCTGCTCGGCCTCCCGGTCCTGTTCATCAGCGCTTCGATCGCCATCACCCCGGACGAGCCGACACCCGTGGATCTCGTCGACGCAGGAGTCACCACCACGACGATGCTGTCGATGGCTGACGTCCACGGCGCCGTCATGATCCCCATCACGGTCGCGTTCCTGGCCGGCCTCGCGGGCCTCTTCGTCTCGGCTGGCGGTGATCGTCGCGGCCGCCGTCCTCGTCAGCGGCGTCTCGTTGGCCGTGACGGCCGCGGACTTCACTCCGCGGCAATGGTTCCCGTTCGCCGCTGCCACCGTCCTCGTGGCCCTCACCTACGCCATGATCGGCGTCGTTCTGGGGCCACTGCTCGGACGGCTCGGAGGCCTCTACGCGATGTTCGTCCTGCCGTTCCTGGACGTGGGCATCGCGCAGAACGTCATGTTCGACGCCGCCCCGCCGGGGTGGGGCGTCTGGCTCCCGGCCCGCGGCGCCGTCCGGCTCCTGGTCGACGGCGCCTTCACGTCGACGATGGATGTCACGGGGGCGCTGCCGCTCGCCGTCGGGTGGCTGGCCGTCACCGGTGTCGCGGCCGTCCTCGTCTTCCGTCGCATGACGTCGCTGCGGGCGTGAGGCCCCGGCCGGCGGCGCGGACTTGACCGCATCTTCATCGTTGGGAGGTGGTTCCTTGTTGCGTCGGGAGTAGCCTAGGAATACCCCATGGGGGTATCTGGTTGGAGCAACACGAGGAGGACGAGATGGCGGAGACGACGATCGACCCGGTGTGCGGGATGAGCGTGGATCCGGCGACGGCGCCGAGCGCGGAGGTCGACGGGACGACGTACTACTTCTGCGCACCGGGGTGCCGTAAGGCCTTCATGGCGGACCCGTCGGCGTACCTGGGGGGTGGCCATGAGCACGGCGGGCACCACGGGCACGGCGGCCACGACCACGGGCACGGCGGGCACCACCACTGACAGCACGGTCGGGTCCGTGCCGAGCACGGACCCGACCGGGACCGAGACGGGAGGAGAGGAACGAGATGGCAGGGCAGATCATCGAGTTGGAGATCGGTGGGATGACGTGCTCGTCGTGCGCCTCCCGGATCGAGCGCAAGCTCAACAAGCTTCCGGGTGTCGAGGCGAGCGTGAACTTCGCCACGGAGAAGGCGCGGGTGGTCCTTCCGGAGGGCACCGAGGCCGCAACCGCGATCGCGACCGTGGAGGCGACCGGGTACTCGGCGGCCGTGCCGGCGCCACCGGAGGACGACGCCGACCCGGCAGACGGTGAGCCGATCGACGCCGAGACCGAGGCGCTGCGCCGCAGGGTCATCATCACCGCGGTGCTGACGACCCCTGTCGTGCTGCTGTCGATGGTGCGGCCGTTGCAGTTCGACAACTGGCAGTGGCTGTCCCTGACGCTGGCTGCGCCCGTCGTGGTGTGGGGCGCTCTGCCGTTCCACCGGGCGACGTGGACGAACCTGCGCCACCGTGCGGCGACCATGGACACCCTGATCAGCGTCGGCGTGAGCGCGGCCTTCCTGTGGTCGCTGGCCGCGCTCTTCTTGGGCGGCGCCGGCGAACCCGGCATGCGCATGGAGTTCACGCTGCTGCCCGCCCGCGGCGCCGGCGGCATGACCGAGATCTACCTCGAGGTCGCCTCCGCGGTGACCGTCTTCATCCTGTTGGGCCGCTACCTCGAGGCGCGCGCGAAGCGCCACTCGGGCGCGGCCCTGCGTGCCCTGCTGGAGATGGGCGCCAAGGACGTCGCCGTGCTGCGCGACGGTGCCGAGCAGCACATCCCGGTCTCACAGCTGGCCGTGGGCGACCGGTTCGTGGTCCGCCCGGGCGAGAAGATCGCAACCGACGGGCGCGTGGTCGAGGGCGCCTCGGCAGTGGACGCCTCGATGCTCACCGGCGAGCCGGTGCCGGTCGAGGTGACCGTCGGTGACCAGGTCGTCGGTGCCACCGTCAACGCCGGCGGACGGCTGGTGGTCGAGGCAACGAGGGTTGGCGCGGACACCCAGCTGGCGCAGATGGCCAAGCTCGTGGAGGAGGCCCAGACCGGCAAGGCCCCCGTGCAGCGCCTCGCCGACCGGATCTCGGCGGTATTCGTCCCGGTCGTCATCTCGCTGGCGCTGATCACGCTGATCGGCTGGCTGATCGCCGGTGCCGGCGCCCAGGCTGCCTTCACCGCGGCCGTGGCCGTGCTGATCATCGCGTGCCCGTGCGCCCTGGGGCTGGCGACGCCAACCGCACTCATGGTCGGCACCGGCCGTGGGGCCCAGCTGGGCATCCTCATCAAGGGCCCGCAGATCCTGGAGTCCACCCGCAGGGTCGACACGATCGTGCTGGACAAGACCGGCACGGTCACCGCCGGCCGGATGCAGCTGGTGGGCGTCGTCCCGGTCGGTGCCACCGACGCCGACGAGCTGCTGCGCCTGGCCGGAGCGGTCGAGGACGCGTCGGAGCACCCGATCGCCGCAGCAATCGCCACCGCGGCCAACGACCGCCTCGGGCCGCTGCCGGCCGTGGGTGACTTCGCCAACGTGCAGGGACGCGGCGTGACCGGCACGGTCGACGAGCGCGCCGTGCTGGCCGGCCGCCCGGCGTGGCTCGCGGAGGCGCTTACCGTCGCGCTACCGGGCCAGGCCAGGGTCGCGGTGGACCGCGCCCAGGAGGCGGGCCACACCGTGGTCGCCGTGGGCTGGGACGGTGAGGTCAAGGGTGTGCTCATGGTCGCCGACACCCTCAAGCCGACCTCGGCCCAGGCTGTCCGCGAGCTGGTCGGGCTGGGTCTCACACCCGTCCTGCTGACCGGGGACAATGCACGGGCTGCCGCGACGGTGGCCGGCCAGGTGGGCATCACCGAGGTCATCGCCGACGTGCTGCCCCAGGACAAGGTCGACGTCGTGCGACGCCTGCAGGCCGAGGGCCGCGTGGTCGCGATGGTCGGCGACGGCGTGAACGACGCGGCCGCCCTGGCCCAGTCCGACCTGGGCATCGCGATGGGCACCGGGACGGATGTGGCCATCGAGGCCTCCGACCTGACGCTGGTCCGTGGCGACCTGCGCGCCGCCGTGGACGCCATCCGCCTGTCGCGGCGGACGCTGGCGACGATCAAGGGCAACCTGTTCTGGGCGTTCGCCTACAACACCGCCGCGATCCCGCTCGCGATCGCCGGGATGCTCAACCCGCTGATCGCCGGCGCGGCGATGGCGTTCTCGTCGGTGTTCGTCGTGACCAACAGCCTGCGGCTGCGCCGGTTCACCGCCGTCTCGCTCGAGGCGGGCGACACCACGCCGAGCGCAGCGCGCGTGCCGGAGCCCGTCGGTGCGTCGGCCTGACCCGGTCCGGCGGGGGCGCGAGGATGGGGCCATGGCTCCTGCCCCGCCCCCGCCGGGCACCAAGGGCACCGTCCTGGTCGTGGAGGACGAGGCCGCCCTCGCCCGGCTCATCGGCTCCTACCTCACCCGTGAGGGCTTCGACGTCCAGACGCTCGGCGACGGGCTGGAGGCCATTGACCGCGTCCGGACCTGGCACCCCGACGTGCTGGTGCTGGACCTGGGCCTGCCGGGTGCGGACGGCGTCGAGGTCTGCCGGGCGATCCGGACGTTCAGCGACTGCTACGTGATCATGCTCACCGCACGCGCCGAGGAGGTCGACCGGCTGATCGGGCTGTCCGTGGGCGCGGACGACTACGTCACCAAGCCGTTCAGCCCGCGTGAGGTGGTCGCGCGGGTCCAGGCGATGCTGCGCCGCCCGCGGGGTATCGGCGCTCGCGCTTCCACGGCCGAGGCAGAGCACGACGTGCGCGAGGTCGGCCGGCTCCGGATGGACCTGGCCGCGCGTGAGGTCACCCTTGACGGGGAGCCGGTGGGGCTGACCCGCACGGAGTTTGACGTGCTCGCCGTCCTGGTGTCCCAACCCCGGCGAGCGTTCTCCCGCGACCAGCTGATCGGTGAGGTCTGGGGCGAAGGGTGGGTGGGCGATCCGCACCTGGTGGACGTGCACCTGGGCCACGTGCGCCGCAAGCTCGGCGATGACGCCTCGGCTCCGCAGTTCGTCCAGACGGTCCGTGGCTACGGATACCGGTTGGGCCCGTGCGCCTGATCGAACGCGCCGAGCGAGCGGACCTCGCGACCCGGCTGCTGCTGGCCATCGTCGTGGTGGTGCTCGTCGGTGCCGCGACGGCCTGGGCGGTCGGCGCGGCGGTCGGGCCGGGACTGTTCCACGAGCACATGCTGCGCACCACGGGAACGGCCGAGAGCGCCACCGAGCACGCCGAACGGGCCTTCGCGACCGCGTCGGCGCTCGCCCTCTCGCTCGCGCTGCTGGCCGCCTTGGGGGCGTCGGCTGCGGTCAGCGTGGTGCTCGCTCGCAGGATCCGGCGGTCCTTGGCGCCCTTGGGCGCGGCGGCGGGGCGGGTCGCGGCGGGGGACCTGACGGTCCGGGTCGACCCGCCGGGTGTCGGACCGGAGTTCGACCAACTCGCCGGAGCCTTCACCGCGATGGCCGCAGAGCTGGCCCGGGTCGAGCAGACCCGGACCCAGCTCCTGGCGGACCTGGCCCACGAGATGCGCACTCCCGTGGCCGTCCTGGGCGGGTACCTGGAGGCGTTCGCCGAGGGGGTCGAGGCACCCGACGAGGAGACCGTCCGGATGCTGCGCGAGCAGGTGGACCGCCTGGCCCGCCTCAGCGAGGACGTCGCGCTGGTCACCAGCGCGGAGGAGGGGCGCCTGCGGCTCGAACGGCGGCCCACCGACCTCGCCCAGGTGGCGCTCGAGGCGGTCACCCAGGCACAGGCCCGGCACGCCGACGCCGACGTGACCGTGCTCGCCGAAGCCCCCGACGAGCTGACCGTGGACGCGGATCCCGACCGCATCGGGCAGGTGCTGACCAACCTGCTCGACAACGCCGTGCGGCACACGCCCGCCGGTGGGCGCGTCACCGTCCGCGCGAGCCGGGACCACGACGACGCGGTGGTCACCGTGACCGACACCGGCGAGGGAATCGCCGCCGAGCACCTCGCGCGGGTCTTCGACCGCTTCTACCGGGTCGACACCGCGCGTGACCGCCGCCACGGCGGCTCCGGGATCGGCCTGTCGATCGCCCGGGCCATCGCGCGCGCCCACGATGGGTCGCTCGAGGCCGCGAGCCCCGGGCCCGGGGCCGGGGCCACGTTCACGCTGCGCGTGCCGATCGCGTGAGGGCGGCGCGCCGTCACGAGACGAGCGGTCCGGCCAGCGCCCCGAGCACGGGGCCGGCCGCCAGCCCTAGCGCCAGGACGACCACGGCCGCCACGACCGCCACCACGACGCCGGCGCGCTGGGGTGCCGGGCGGGGCTCCGCGGTGGGCTCGTCCGGTGCGAACGCCGCCCTGATCCACCGCAGGTAGTAGGCCAGGCTCACCACGCTGAGCACGGCGGCGAGGACGACGAGCCACGGCAATCCGGCGCCCCACGCAGCGGTGAAGACCGTGAGCTTGCCGGCGAAGACCGCGGTCGGCGGGGTCCCCGCCAGGCCGAGCATCGCGATGACCAGGGCCGTGGCGCTGAGCGGGTGGCGGTGGGCCAGACCGGCCCACTCGCCCATCCGCCGCCGGTCGGGGTGGGCGGCGGCGACGGCGAATGCGGTCAGGTTGGTCGCGGCGTACCCGGCCAGGTACAGGCCGAGCGCCGGGAGGGCACCCGGGTCGGCGATCGCGGCGGGCGCCATGAGGAGGAACCCGACCTGCGCCACGGCGGACCACCCGAGCAGGCGCCGGGCGTCGTCCTGACCGAGCGCCGCGAGGTTGCCGACCGTCATCGACACCGCGGCGAGCACCGCGACGGCCCAGACGGCGGCGACCGGGACCCCGCCCAGCAGGTCGACCACGCGGACGATGGCCAGGAGCGCCCCCACCTTGGGCACCGTGGTGACGAACGCGGCGGCCGTCACTCCGGCGCCTTGCGCCGCGTCGGGGACCCAGAAGTGCCCGGGCACCGCGCCGGCCTTGAACGCCAGGCCGGCGAGCAGGGCGACCAGCCCGACCGCCACGCCGGCGGGCGGGGCGGCCGCCAGCCCCGCGTGCAGGTCCCGGTAGCCCGTCGCCCCGCCGACTCCGAAGAGCACCACCGTGCCCAGGAGCATCATCACGCCGAGCAGTGCCCCCAGCAGGTACGTCTTCAGCGCGGCCTCGGCGGCGATCGGGGTGCGCGCGAGCCCGACGAGCGCGTACACAGGCACCGTGGCCAGCAGGTAGGCGGCGGCGAGCACGGCGAGATCCGTCGCGCCGGCCATCACGACCGCGCCGGCGGTTCCGAGCAGCACCAAGGAGTAGGTCTCGGCCTCGCGGGTGGTGCGGGCGAGCTCCCCGGATCCCAGCCACACCACGCCCAGGCTCGCCAGCGGCGCGACGACGCGGGCGACGGTGGTGGCGGGGTCCAGCGCGTAGCTGTGGTCGAAGATCGCGCCGGTGCCGGCCACCGACGCGGCCGCCACCGAGCCGAGCAGCGCCGCGCTGGCCACCCACCGGGTGACCGGCAGGCGTCGCCGGGGCAGGAACGACCCGAGCAGCAGCACGACCACGGCTCCGGCGACCAGGAGGCCCTCGGGCAGCAGCGCGCCGTAGTCGTGACCGCTCACCGCGTGCTCCCTGCGTCCACCCCGCTCACCCGCCGAGCGCCGCGACGACCGACGCGGCGAACGGCCGGATCAGGTCGAGCAGCGGGCCGGGAACGATGCCGAGGGCGATCGACAGCGCGAGCAGGCCGCCCGCGGCCACCAGCTCCGGGCCGCGCACGTCCGTGAAGCCGCCGGTGGCCGGGCCGTCGGGGCCGGTGAACACCCGGTGGAAGGCCCGCAGGAACAGCGCCGCGGTCAGCAGGATCCCCGGGAGCGCGAGCGCGGCGACCCAGGTGGCCGCGATCGCCCCGGTGAAGATCTGGAACTCCGCGATGAACCCGGACAGGGCCGGCAGGCCGAGCGATCCGAGCGCACCGACCGCGAACAGGGCCGTGTAGCGCGGGGCCGCGGCCGCCAGGCCGCCGAAGCTGTCCATCTCGTACGTCCCCGAGCGGCTGTCAAGCACCCCGGCGAGCAGGAACAGAGCCCCGGTGATCAACCCGTGGCTGACCATCTGCGTCACGGCGCCCGTCACGGCCACCTCCCGTGCCGTGGCGGTGTCGGACGCCACCAGGCCGGCCGCCCCGACTGCCAGGACCACGTAGCCCATGTGGTTCACCGAGGTGTAGGCGATCATCCGCTTGACGTTGGTCTGGGCCAGTGCGACCAGCGCGCCGAACAGCACCGAGACCAGCCCGACCACCACGATCACCCAGGCCCACGAGCGCCACGCGTCGGGCAGCAGCGGCATCCCGACACGCAGGAATCCGTAGGTGCCCATCTTCAGCAGCACCCCGGCCAGGATCGCTGAGCCGATCGCCGGTGCGTCCGTGTGGGCCGGGGGCAGCCAGGTGTGGAACGGGACGGTCGGGGTCTTGATGGCCAGGCCCAGCAGGATCAGCCCGAGGACCACACCGCCGGCCAGGACGGTGCCGCCCTGGGCGCGGGCCACGAGCGTCGGGATGTCGAAGGTGTGCGGCGTCGAGCCCAGGTACAGACCGATGAAGCCCACGAGCAGCGCCAGCGACCCCAGGAACGTGTACAGGAAGAACTGCAGCGCCGACCGCTTGGCCTGCTCTCCGTGACCCCACCCGGCGATGACCGCGTACATCGCCACGATCGACAGGTCGAAGAACAGGAAGAACAGGATCAGGTCCTGGGCCGCGAACAAGCCCAGGCACGTGGTCTGCAGGGCCAGGAACAGCGCGGCCAGGCGCCGGACGCGATCGTCGGCGCGCAGCGCCCACACCGCGCACGCCACGAACAGCACGTCGGTGACCAGCAGCATCGGCAACGACAGGCCGTCCACCCCCACGTGGTAGGACACCCCCGCCCCAGGGATCCAGGCGACCTGCTCGGCGTACGCCAGACCACCGGGAGGGGGAGTGCTGTACCCGGCCGTCATGGCGAGCACGAGCACCAGGTCCAGCCCGGTGACGGCGAGCCACACACCACGCGCGAGCCGCGGCCCGGCCCGGGTGAACGCCAGCACGGCCGCACCGAGCAGCGGCAGGAACACGACCACGGACACCATCAGGGCCTCACCACCACGAGCAGGACGGCACCGACGGCGAGCACGACCGCCGCGGCACCCAGGTACTGATGGACGAGTCCGGACTGCGGCCGCAGGGCGGCCCGGCCGGCGGCGCGCACCGACCCGACGACCCCGCGCACGGCCCCGTCCACCACCGAGACGTCCAGGCGGGACGCAGCGGCGGACACGGCGGCCGTCGTGCGTGCCACCCCCACGACCGCGCGGTCCAGTGCCCGGTCGAGCCGGTCGGCGCGGGTGGCGAGCCACTCGACAGGTGCCACCACCGTGGCCGTCGCGACGCGCTCCAGGTACCACCACCGTGCGGCACCGGGCACCGCCCGCGGCAGCCGCCTCAGGACCAGGCCGAACACGGCCAGCGCCAGACCGGCCGACGCCGCCATCTCGGCGGCCCCCGGCGTCACTGCGCCGTTCGCACCGAGCAACCGGTCGACCGCACCCGAGACCGCGGGTACGAGCAGCGCGACGGGCACCAGGGCCCCGACCGCCAGCACGGCGAGAGGCACCGTGGCCTGCGCCGGCACGTGGCGGTCACCGTCCTCCTCGCTGTCCCAGCCGGGGCGGTGGTCCGGGCGCCGGTCAGGTCCGTGCCACGCCGCCCGCAGTGCGACCGCCGCGTACCCGGCCGACAGGACGGCGCCGGCCAGCCCGACGACGTACAGCCACCCGCTGCGCTCGCCCGCGGCGGCGAGCACGTGGTCCTTGGTCACCCACAGGCCCAACGGCGGGAGCCCGGCGAGCGTCAGCGCCGCGAACGTGAACAGCACACCGACCGGGCGCCACCAGCGCGCCACCCCGGCGATCGCGTCCAGCTGCTTGGTCCCCAGCGCGGCCAGCCAGAGGCCCGCGACCAGGAACAGCAGCGCCTTCGTCGCGGCGTGACCCAGCAGGTGCTCCGCCCCACCGGGGACGTCACCCACCCCCGCGGCCATCACCACGAAGCCCAGCTGCGCCGCCGTCGACGCGGCCAGCAGCTGCTTCAGGTCGCGCTGGGCCATCGCCACGACCCCCAGCCCGACCGCGGTGAGCGCCCCGACCCAGGCCGTCGCCAGGGCGACCGCCGGGGTCGCCGCCAGGAGCGGCTCCGCCCGCAGCAGCAGGTAGCCACCCATCGCGACCATCGCCGCCGAGTGCAGCAGGGCGCTGACCGGGCTGGGTCCCAGCATCGCCCGGGACAGCCAGAAGCTGAACGGCAGCTGCGCCGCCTTGCCCGCAGCGGCCACCACGAGACCGACCGCCGCCACCTCGCGCCACGGGGAGGGCAGCTGCGGCAGGTCCGCCAGACCCAGTCCGAGCCCGGCACCGCCGGCCGAGGCCGCCCCGGCAGCGGCCGCGCCGGCGGCCAGGTACAGCCCCAGGTCTGCCGTCCGCGTCGTCACGAACGCCACGAGACCCGCCGTCGTGCGATCCGGGTCTCGCCACCGGAACCCGATCAGGGCCCACGACGCGGCGCCCATCAGCTCCCAGCCGAGCAGGAGCGCAGGCAGCGTGACCGCGGTCAGCGTGATCGCCACGGCCGCGACGAACAGCAGCATCAGGCCGTGGAACCGCGCCGCCGGAGCGGTCCGCTCCACCGCCGCGACCACCAGGACCAGCAGTGCGACCGCCGTGACGCCCGGCAGCAGCAGGGCTGACAGCCCGTCAGCGCCGAGCGCGAACGCCCCGCCGGGCAGGAACGACCACTCGAGGGTCGGCCGTTCTGCCGCGACCACCGCCGCGAGCAGCACGCTCAGCGCAGCGGCCACGAGGGCCACCGGAGCCGCCGGACGGTCCGGCCCGGCGCCGGATCGCGCGCGAGCGACCCCACGGATCGCCAGGCCGCCGCCCGTGACCGCGGGCACCAGGACGAGCGCCACCAGCCAGGCGCCGCTCATCGGTTCAGCTCCCCGGCCATGTCGGTCATGTCCGTGCCACGGCGACGGTGCAGCAGGAGCGCGACCGCGAAGCCCATCGCCATCTCCACGGTCATCGCCGCGACCACCACCAGCAGCAGCACCTGGCCGTCCGGTGAGGGGCTGGTGAACCACCAGAAGGCCCCCGCCGCGAGGATCACCGCGTTGATCATGAGCTCCAGGCCCATCATGACCATGACCACGACCTGCTGGGACAGCGCGCCCCACAGTCCGACGGCGAACAGCGCGGCGGCCACGACCAGCACCAGTGAGAGTGTCATCGCCCGACACCGCCCTCGATCGGGTCGTCGGGACGCGCGCGGTCCAGGTCGTCGCCGTAGCGCTGGTAGCGGTCCCGGGGGTGCCCCAGGACCAGCGTCCCGACGATGGTCGCGAACAGCACCGGGCTGATCGTGAGCATGACGAGCATCTTCGAACCCATCACGGCCTCGCCCAGGCTCCGCGTCAGATCGGCGGCGGGTGCACCGGAGCGACCGGGCCACGGGATCGCCAGGGCGGCCGTCGCGAGCCCGAGGAACACCACGACGGCGATCGCGGTCGCCGTCCGCTTGCTGTGCACCATGGACATCGGCATCAGCGCAGGGTTCATCCCCATCAACATGATCATGAACAGGGCCATGATGGCCATCTCCATGATCATCATCAGGATGACGATCACGCCCAGGTAGTCCAGGTCGAAGGCGAGCAGGATCACTCCGACGGCGACGAAAGAGGCCGCCAGCGCGTAGGTCGCCCGCGCCATCGAGTCGGTGCGGAACACCGCGACCCCGGCCGCGACCGAGACCACCGCGGCGACCCAGAAGACGACCTCGGTCACGACGCACCTCCCAGCGCCACCACGGCGGCGACGAGCATCTGCAGCACCGTGGCCGGCAGCAGCACCATCCAGCCCACCTCCGCGAACCGCTCGGGTCGCACCAGCGGCACGCGACCCGCGACCAGCTCCAGACCGGCCAGCACGACCACCGCCTTGACGACAGTCCAGGCGACCGGGCCGAGCAACGGACCGGCACCGCCGCCCAGGAACAACGGCACCGCCATCAGCGCGGCCGCGGCCAGCACCAGGTGGCGACCCACCAGCACCAGCCACCGGTCCACACCCGATGTCTCGGCGAGCACGCCGCCGGCCAGGTCCGCGTGCGCGGCGACCGCGAACGGCCCCCAGGAGGCGAACGCCACGGCGGCCCCGAGGAAGACCAGGAACGCGACCGGCATCCACACCGCGAACCACAGGCCCTGCTGGGCCGCGGCCAGGTCTGCCACGCGCAGGCTGTGCGCAGCGATCGCGGGGGAGGTCAGCGCGAACATGAGGGGCAGCTCGTAGGCCAGGGCGAGTCCCAGGAACCGGTGGCCGGCCATGAGCGAGTGCGCGCTGTTCGGTCCCCAGCCGGCCAACCACCACAGCGCCCACAGCATGACGTCCATCGCGTTGAACCACACGACGCCGACCGGGCTGTCGACCAGCACCACGGGACCGACGGGCACCACCACGGCCATCAGGACGGCCACCACGGGCAGGCCGCCGATGGCCACCTGCCACAGCACCCGGTCGGCCGCGACCGTCACCCGCCGCCGTTGACGCAGCAGCCGCGCACTCTCCACGAACGGGAGCCCGACACCGCTCAGCGCCGCCTCGCCGCGGGCCCGTGCGGCCTGGGTGTGCGCCACGGCAGCGCCCACCGTGGCCAGTGCGAGGAGTGCGACCGGAGCGAGCGCGGCCCAGAGCGGTCCGGCCTCGGTCACCTCAGACATCGGCCGCCACCCGCGCGTCCAGGGCCAGGCCGGCCACCAGCAGGCGCAGTGTCGCCAGCTCCTGCCCGACCGCGAGTGCGGGCAGGTCATCCAGGTCGTAGGGGCGCTGCGCCGGCGCGCCGCGCTCGGGTGCCGTCAGCATCGACCCGGCCGCCTCAAGGAGGCCGATCGCGCGCGAACGGACGAGGTGGCCGGCTGAGGGCGCGTCGCCTGTGGTGCGGCGGCGGGGCCCTTCCAGCGACCAGCGCAGCAGCACCGAGCGCCGCATGCGCCGGGCGAGACGCTCGACCCGGGGAGCGACCTCAGCGGGGTCACGTCCCTCCATCACGTCGTCCCGAGCGCGACGCGATGCGGACGCGGCCAGCGACCACCCGGCCAGGTCCAGCACGCTCGCCGCGGCGTCGAGCAGGAGCGCCGCCTGCACGGGGGTGTCGCGCCGCCCGTGCGGGGTCGGCTCGGCGAGCACGAGCAGGTCCGTCACGACGTCCCCGTGCAGCTCGACCCGGAGGACCAGACCCGCCGGCCAGCCCGGGAGGCCTTGGCCGAGCACGACGTGCCACGCATCCATCTCCAGGTCGTCCCGGTCTTTGCTCGCGCCCTCCGCCAACGGGATCCCGGCCGGACCTCCCGTGGACATCCCGCCGTGGTCCATGTGGCTGTGGTCCATCTGGTCGTGGTTCATCCCGCTGTGGTCCATGTCGCCGTGGTCCATGTCCTCGTGGTCCATCCCTGCGTGGTCCATGTCCTCGCCGCCCTGGGTGCTCATCTGCGCAACCATGTCGGCGTCGTGCGCGAGCCCCTCCTGGGCGGCCCGGTCCTCGAGTGCTGCCGCGGCCGCCACCAGAGCGTCGGAGACGTCCTGGGGGTCGTCGAGCCGAACACGGGCCCGCGGTCCCGGCAACTGCTGCCACACCCGCTCGACGGCGTCCGCCTCGGCGCCTTCCGGCGTGCCGCACACCACCAGCACGTCGGCATCGGCCGGCGACCACGCCAGGACCCACCCGAGCGTCCGCACCGCGCGCTCGGCCGCCAGGCGTACCAGGACGCCGTCAGCGGCGGTGGAGGTCAACACGTGCACGCCACGGCGGATGCGGGTCACACCCATCGCATGACCCCCTCGCGCCAGGCCCACACCACGCCCGCCAGGAGCACGCCGAGGAAGGCGAACATCTCCACGATCGCCGCCGTCCCTATCGCCGCGACCACGACGGCCCAGGGGTACATGAACAGCATCTCCACGTCGAAGGCGAGGAACAGCAGCGTGAGCGGGTACCAGCGAGCGTGGTAGCGGGACATCGCGTGCTCGACCGGCGCGTGGCCCGACTGGAAGGGCAGGACGGTCACCGGGTCGCGGCGGGGTCCACGAGCACGCGCGACGAACCGTGCCAGGCACACGAGCGCGAGCGCCGCGGCCAGCGCCACCGCGATCCCCATCCAACCGGTCACGACGATCCCCCTCCGCCACCCGGTCGAGGCCGGGCATGGGGCTTCGGACCCGCCCGACGCTACTGATCACCCACCGGGTCGGCACGGCGAGACCGCGGCCCGTCCGGTTCTTCGTCGTTTCTTCATCGACCCCGGCGCGCGCCTTTCAGGTCGCCGCGCAAGGGTGGAGCGGGTCCAGCACACCGACGAGCGGAAGGAGTGGTAGCGGCGATGACGGATCTCGCCGATGTCGGAGCGAGCGTGTGGACGTGGGCGCTGTGGGGCCTAGTAGTGGTAGGAGCGGGCCTCTTGGTCTACGTCGTGGTTCGCCTCCTCGCGCGGGCCAGCAGGCGGCGGTTCTCTGCGCCGTCGGCGCGCCCGCCGGGCACGGAACCTTCTCCGGTCTCGGACCCGCGGGAGATCCTCGAGCAGCGGCTGGCCCGAGGGGAGATCGACGTCGAGGAGTTCGCGGCCCGCCTGCAGGCGCTGGAGGGACGATGAGCAAGGACATCTCGCGCCGCCAAGCACTCGCGCTCGGTCTGGCCGGCGCCGGAAGCCTCGCCGTCGGCGTCGCCGGTCTCGGGGCCCGCGGGTGGCCACCGTCCGGCACCCCCTCGACGAACCGGACAGAAGGACCCTCCGCGACCTGGGCCGAGCCGGCGGTCCTCACCTCCGCTCAGGGCGTCCTCGACGTCGAGCTCCGGCTCGCCCCGACCCAGGTGCAGATCGGGGACCAGATGGCCACGATGCTCACGTACAACGGCACGGTCCCCGGCCCGACCCTCCACCTGCGTCCCGGTGACCTGCTGCGCGTCCACCTCGTCAACGACCTGGACGAGGCGACGAACCTGCACACCCACGGGCTGCTCGTCTCGCCTGCCGGCAACAGCGACAACCCCTTCGTGCGGGTCGGCCCCGGCGAGTCCTTCGACTACGCCATCGAGCTGCCCGACGACCACCCCCAGGGCATCTTCTGGTACCACCCCCACCATCACGGTCTCGTCGCGGACCAGGTCTTCGCCGGTCTGTACGGGGCGATCGTGGTCGACGACGCCGACTGGACGGCCTCACCTCCGCGCGTCGTCGTGGTCTCGGACACGACGATCTCCTCCGGACGGGTCGCTCAGGCCTCGGGCATGGACCGCATGCAGGGCCGGACGGGCCGGACCGTGCTGACCAACGGGCTCATCTCGCCCGCCCTCACTGCCCCGGAGGGGTCCACCCAGCGCCTGCTGGTCATCAACGCGTGCACCAGCCGCTACCTCGACCTGGAGCACGTCGGACACCAGCTGCGGCTGTACGGGCTGGACTCCGGCGCGCTCTCACCGCCACCCACCCGGACCCGCGTGGTCCTCCCACCCGGCGGGCGCGCCGATCTCGGGGTCGAGGTCCCCGCGGGCAGCACCACGCTCCTCGCGCACGCCTACGACCGTGGAGCCGCCGGGATGGGCATGATGGGCGGCGGCTCACTCGCCGGCTCGGACGCCACGATCCTGACCCTGACAACCGGTGGCGACCAGGTGTCGTCGGCCCCGAGCGCTGCGCGGTCCGCGCCGACCGACCTGCGCGACGCCGAGGTCACGCGCTCGCGAACCCTGACCTTCAGCATGGGCATGGGCGGCATGCAGGGCATGCAGTTCCTCATCGACGGGCAGGCCTTCGACCCGGAACGCGTCGACCAGCAGGTGCGGCTCGGGACGGTCGAGGAGTGGACCATCCGGAATTCCACGATGATGAACCACCCGTTCCACCTGCACGTCTGGCCGATGCAGGTCGTCGAGACGTCCGGTGCGCGTGTGGACGCGGTCGAGGTCCGCGACGTGGTCGACGTTCCTCCCGGCGGGCAGACGGTGGTCCGCGTCGCGTTCTCGCGCTACGCCGGCAGCACGGTGTACCACTGCCACATCCTCGACCACGAAGACCTCGGGATGATGGGGGTCATCGCCGCCCAGTAGGGCTGCGCCGCCGGCCGGAGAGTTCGCCCAGGTCCGGTCAAGTTTCGATGAAGGACCGTCTCTCCCGGAATCGCCCGTGCCTATGATTCAGCGCTGCCCACCGGCGACCCACGTGAGGAGACATCCGTGCCGAAGAAGAAGGCTGACGGGCGTGCCGCCGAGCTCGCGCGGATCCGTGCTGCACAGGCAGCCGCAGAGCGCAGGCGACGTATCGTGATCACCTCGTCGGTCGTCGTTGTGGTCGTGGGCCTCATCGCCGTCGCGGGCGGGATCATCCTCCAGGCCAGTCGGCACAACGCCGCTGTCCAGGCCGCGGCTGCCTCACCGATCCCCGGGGTCGAGACCGAGACCGGGCTCCCGGCGCAGCACGTGACCGCTCTGCCCGAACCGACCCCGAGTACCTCAGGCGGCACGCTTCTGCCACCGATGGGCGGTGACCACGACCCCGTCCCACAGAACTGCGGCGTGTACACGGCCCCGGTCGCGACCTCGAATGCGGTGCACTCCCTCGAGCACGGCGCGGTCTGGATCACCTACCAGCCGGGCCTGGAAGCCTCGCAGGTCGCCACGCTGACCACGCTCGCGCAGGGCAACGGCTACATCCTGCTCAGCCCCTTCGCGGACCTGCGCGCTCCGATCGTGCTCACGGCGTGGGGGGTCCAGCTCGAGGTCGCCGACGCGAGCGACCCGCGGGTCGAGGAGTTCCTCGTCAAGTACGTCCAGGGCCCCCAGACCCCGGAGCCCGGCGCGCCGTGCAGCGGCGGCGTCGGGACCCCCGCGTGAACTCGTCTGCGATCCCCGGCCTGACCGTCTGCCGGAGCTGCGCGGGTGAACGCTCGGCCCGTCGCGCGGAGGGATGGGTGGCCCAGCTCGAGGGCTACCGCGCCCTCGCAGCCGACGGCCTGGTGCGGTTGTCCACGGTCGACTGCCTCGACCAGTGCGGCCGCGGTGACGCCATCGTCGTCCGGCCGGCTCGTGCCCAGCGGCGCTCCACAGGATCGGTGTGGCTCGCGGGGGCGACCGCACCCAACGCCACCGCCGCGCTGCGCGGCTGGCTCGCCGCAGGAGGGCCCGGTGCGGCCGAGCTCCCCGACGTCCTCGCAACGCATGCCGTGCCGCCACCTGGTAACGGCGGACTCGCCGCGGGGTGACCCCCCGAGCACGGTGCCCGTCAGGGAGGAGGATGGACTGGTGCGTGTGCAGCTGCTCCACATTGCCGACTGTCCGAGTTGGCAGCTGGCTGACGAGCGCCTACGCCGAGCCCTGCGGACCGTCGGGGCCGAGGTTGAGGTAGAGCGCGTGCTGATTCGGACTCCGGAGCAGGCAGCGGCGCGGGGCTTCCACGGATCGCCGTCGATCGTGGTGGACGGCGTGGACCTGTTCCCACATGCCGGTGCCCCGGTCGGCCTGTCGTGCCGGCTCTACCCCACGCCCGGTGGCAGCGCCGGTTCGCCCACCGTCGGGCAGCTCGTCGAGGTGCTCTCCGGGCGCTGACCGCGCCGCGGGTTCCGCTCGGCGCGCCTCGCCCTGCGGATCAGCCGAACAGGCCGGGTCCGTACGTGGCGATGATAGCCGCGGCCAGGAACACCAGCCAGGCAGCGACACCGATGGCGTCGACGTCGGCGGCGATCAGCGCCCTGGCCTTGGCGAGCGCCCGGGGCGGGAGGGGCAGGTTGCCGTCGCGGATGTTGACGTGGGTGAGCGAGGTGAAGACCAGCGTCGTCGACACCGTGACCAGCAGGCACCACGGGCACAGCGCGTGGATGACGAACATCGACTGCGTGAACAGCCAGTAGGCGAAGACAAGCCCGAGCGTGTAGACGGTCTGCGCGGAGAGCATGAACCAGCGGGGGAACCGCACCCCGCCGAGCGACGCTACGGCGATCGTGATGACGACCGGCTCGGCGACCAGACCCAGGAAGGCGTTGGGAAAGCCGAACAGCTGGGCCTGCCAGGCCTGGGCGACCGTGCCGCAGCTCAGCGTGCTGGAGATGTCGCAGGCGAGCTGGACGCCGGGGTCCGCCGCCAGGCGCAGCGCGTCGATCGACAGGACGAACGAGGCGATCAGGCTCACGCAGGCCGAGGCGAGCATGGTCACGAAGATGAACCTGTTGTGGTGACGGATCCGGTGCACGCGGGCCCACAGGTCGCCGGACGGGGCCAGGTGGTCCAGGTCGTCGGGCTGCACGGGCGGTGGTGCTGCGGTGTCCAGGCTCATCGCGGCGCTCCTCGAGGTCTTGGTGGGGTCACCATCGGCACCGTGCCCGTAGAACTCGTCGAGGGGCGATGAAGAAGCGATGAAGAACCGCCCCCCGGCCTGCGACGGCGCCACGGCGAGCGCGTGTGCGCCCGCTTCTTGATGGTTTCTTCGTCGTTCTCACCGGTGGCCTCACATCTCCGTGACGCACGATCATGATGGGTTGGTACGGCACCGGGATGGGTGGGTTCGGCTTGATAGGCATGGGTCTGTTCTGGCTGGCGCTCATCGGGCTGATCGTGTGGCTGGTGGTCCGCCTGCTGCCCGGCCGCACCCAGCAGCCCCCGATCCCGAGGCCCCCGGTCGTTCCACCAACCGGCGCCGGGCCGCGGGACGACGTCGCAGCCGGTCCGGCGTTGGAGATCCTCGACCAGCGCCTGGCCCGCGGTGAGGTCGACGTCGAGACCTACCAGAGCATCAAGGCGACCATCCTCGACAGCCGCGGCGGCGCGAGGTGACGAGGCGCGCACGTGGCTGGACGGTCGCCTCATTTGGTCGCGGCGGTCGCACTGCTGGTTGCCTCGGCCGCCTGGGCGGCCGGCGGCGGGCTGACCGGCGGTTCGGCGGTGGCGCAGGCCGGTCCCGGCCGGATGCTGACCGGCCTGGCGGGAACCTCCGGGAGCGGGGCGGGCAGCTCCCGGGCGCTGCCCGGCACCGTCGTCGACCTGATCTCCGCCGACATGGGCGCCATGATGGGCGGCCGCGGGATGATGGGCTCCTGGGCGGGTTCGACTTGGACCGGTGGGGAGATGTTCCTCGAGGCCGACCGGACCACCGTCGCCGCAGGAACGGTCACGTTGCGCCTGACGAACGACGGCAGCGTCGACCACGAGCTCGTCGTGCTACCGCTCGCCGACGGGCAGCAAGTCGGGCAGCGCACCGTCGGGCCCGACGGCGCGGTCGACGAGTCGGCCAGCCTGGGCGAGGCTTCGGCGTCCGGCACCGAAGGCGCCGGCGACGGCATCGCCCCGGCCACCAGTGGCTGGGTCACCCTCGACCTCGCCCCGGGCCGCTACGAGCTCGTCTGCAACATCGCCGGCCACTACGCCGCCGGGATGTATGCCCTGCTCGTCGTCACCTGAACCCACGGCTCGGCCCCTGCTCGTTTCGCTACGCATCCGTAGCGTAGACTCTGGCCGTGGCTACGTCCCGCGCGCTGGGCGTTCCGCGGTCCAGGCTCCGGATCCGCCCAAGGCGCCCTATCGGGTGGTCAACCCGGTGATGCGGTGGGCCCTGTCCAGCCCCCGGCGTTCGGGGCGGGTCGGCGAGCAGCTGATGCTGCTGCATGTGACGGGACGCAAGAGCGGTCGCGAGATCACCGTGCCTGTCGCCCACCGGCCGACCGGCGACGGCCGGTTGCTGGTGCTGACCAGCGCGACCTGGCGGGTCAACCTTCGCGGTGGGGCGGTGCCGGTGGCGGTGACGCTGCGCGGGGTGCGGGTCCCAGCGGTGGTAGACCTGGTCGAGGACCCCGAGGCGGTCGCCGTGGGATACCGATCACTGGTCGAGGAGGTGGGGTTCGAACGTGCGGGCCGTCGGATGAGTATCCGGATCAACCTGGACCGCGTTCCCAGCCTCGACGAGCTCGCGGACGCAGCCCGCCGAGACGGCCTCTCGCTGATCTACCTGAAGGTCGCCGGCTCGTGAACGGTCCTGTTCTGGTGATCGGCGCCTCGGGCAACGTGGGCAGTGCGGCGGTTGCCTCGCTGCTGGCCGCCGGGCTGCCGGTGCGAGCGGCGGGCACCGACCCCGGCCGGCTCGCGGCCAGGTTGCCCGGCGTGGACACGGTCCGGCTGGACCTGCACGACCCGACGACCTTCGGTGCGGCGGTGCGCGGCGCCGAGGGGCTGTTCCTGGTGCGGCCCCCGGCGATCACGCGGGTCGGCCCGACCCTGGGCGCGCTGATCGACGCGGCCCGCGAGGCGGGGGTGGGCCACGTGGTCTTCTCCTCGGTCACTGGCGCTGACACCAACCCGGCGGTTCCCCACCACCGCGTCGAGACGCGCGTCCGCGCGTGCGCGTCGTGGACCATCCTGCGCCCCGGGTTCTTCGCGCAGAACCTGGCCGACGCCTACCGCGACGACATCGTCGGGGACGACCGCCTCTACCTGCCGGCCGGGGCGGGGCGGGCGGCGTTCATCGACACCCGCGACCTGGGGGACGTCGCCGCCACGGTCTTCGCCGACCCGGCCGCCCACCGGGGGGCCGGGTACACCCTGACCGGCCCCGAGGCGCTGGACTTCACCGAGGTCGCCGAGATCTTGACCGCCGAGCTCGGCCGCACGGTGACCTACCGGCCCGCGGGGGTGCTGGGCTACGCCGCCCACCTGCGCCGCCACGGCATGCCACTGGCACAGGTCGTGGTCCAGACCGTGCTGCACACGGGCCTGCGCCGGGGGCAGGCCGCCGACGTCGATCCCACCCTTGCCCGGCTGCTGGGTCGCCCCGGGCGCACCGTGCGGGACTACGTGCACGACCACCGGCACCTGTGGCGTGCCCCGGCGCCGGCCGGGGCCTGAGCGATGTCGGCCGAGCGGGTCGACCCGCGGGTCCTGCGGTCACGGGCAGCGGTCCTCGCCGCGACCGTCGAACTGCTCACCGAGCGGGGAGTGGCAGCCACCACGATCGAGGCGGTCGCCGACCGGTCAGGGGTGGCCAAGACCACCATTTGCCGGCGCTGGGCCCACCAGCACCCGCTCATCCTGGACGCCTTCGCCAGTGTCCTCCCGACCCCGCCCACCCCCGACACCGGCAGCCTGCGCTCCGATCTGCTGGCCCTGGTCACCGGCCTGTCCCGAGCGCTGACCGACAACCCGGCCGCCACACTGATGCCCGCCCTGATCGACGCCGCCGAGCGCGACCCCGCCTTCGCCGGACTGCACCACCAAGAAGCTGCCCGCCGCCACAACGCCGTCCGCGAAGTCCTCGATCACGCGCGGGAGCGCGGTGAACCGGTCCCCGACATCGACCCCGACGACCTCCTGGACGCCCTCGCCGGCCCCCTGTTCCACCGCCGTTACCTCACCGGACTACCCCTCGACGACGCCCTGGCCACACGCATCGTCGACCGGGCGACCGACAGCCTCATCGAGCGCAACCCCCGATGACCGCCGGGTCGCACGCCCAGGAGCATCTACCCAAACGCCGATCACTCCGCCGCCTCGCGGGCAGGCGCTCGCGTGGACGACCGTCGACCGCTCGGCAGCCGTCCTCAGGGCCGCCCACCTGGGGGTTCGCATCCCGTGGGGCGCACGGGCGCCGCGGGCGCCAAGCGCCGTCCCGCCATGCCGATCTCCGACGCGGGGCATGCCGTCCCACGGTAGCCGCAGCTCGCTCGGCTCTAGGGGTCCGAGCCACCGCGGGGTGGCTGAGGTGCATCGGCGCCGCTGCGAAGGCATGGCCGCCACGCCAGGTTAGGCTCGGCGCACAACTGCTCGGGGAAGTCGGACACACGGCTCGGATTTGGGCTCAGCGCACTTCGGAACGGTGATGCTCGCCCGGACGCTTGCCCGGCCGCGGTCGCCGTTCGACCCCGGGCCCATACCTGTGCCCCTGTGCGCTCCCTGGACGACTCCGCCGTCGAGAAGGATCTGCTATCCACCAGGCCACACCGGCCAGCACGGCGAGAGCCGTGGCCGCGACCAGCCAGGCCGTGAGGCTCGACCATCCAGCACCGACGTTCACCAGGCTGGTACCTGCCGCCTCCAAGGTGCTGGCCGCGAGAGCGCCTTCCAGAATCCCTGCCATCACTGCTCTCCTCCCGATTGCCGACGCCGGGCCTGCGCCGCTCTGTCAGCCAGCACTGGCCGGGCGAGCACTGGCCGGTGACCACCCGGCGTCGGACAGGCGAGGCACCCGAGCCCGACTCGGCGCCAGTGGCCGATAGCACTAGCCCCGTCCGAGACCTGGTGGTCCAGCGCGGCGCGCAGCTCGTCGGTGGTCAAGGCCGGTCGCGGCGTCGACCGGGACGTCGTTCGGACCAGCCTGGAGCCGAATCGACGCCTCGCCGGCCGCGGGTGGCAACTCATGATCCGCGGGTCCGGCACCAACGCCGTGGACCTCGCACCCGGTTGCCGGCCCACGCGGCGACACGGAAGCGGCATCCCATGCCGCAGTCGATCTCCAGCGCCCATGCACCGGGTCGGGTCGCAGGCGCCGAGATTGATGTAGGGGCGCGGCGGTGGTGCTCCGGGCCGGTCCAGGCGCCTGCCCGGCATGGACTACGAGCCGAGGTCGTCGAGCGCCTCGGCGAGCCGGGACCCGGCATCGTCGGCGTAGCCGGTCAGCGCTTCGTTGCCGGTGACGGCGGGGATGAGATCGGGGTCGAAGACGTGGACCTCGCTCTGGTCGGGCCCGGTCGACCGCACCACGACGCTGCACGGCAGCAGCACGCCGATCCGGGGGTCGGCGGCGAGCGCGCCCTCGGCCAGGGCCGGGTTGCACGCTCCGAGGATGATGTAGGGCTCGATCTGGGCGCCGCGCTTGGCCAGGAGGGTCGCCTGCATGTCGATCTCGGTGATGATGCCGAAGCCGTGCGCGCCGAGCGCCTCGCGGGTCCGGGTCACCGCCTCGGCGAAGGGCAGGTCGACCTGTGCGGTGCGCTGGAAATCCATCAGTTCCTCCTGGTCGGGGTCGGCCGGCCCACCACGAGCCGGCGACGTGTTTCCACCATGCGCCACCGATACACGTCGGGACACTCGGGAGAGCGGGTCCGGCAATGCCTTGATCGAGTCTTCATGGTTTCAGCGTCGCTGAGCCCTGATCCGCATCGGTGTGAGGTGGGTCGTGGTGCGTGGGGGAGAGCGCGAACGCCTTCCTGGGCAGGGAGGGTGTGGCTTGCGACGTCCAGTCCGGCCCGCTCCCGAAGGGCATCTCGTAGGTGGAAGCCTCTCGCGGCCCGGTTCCGGTCCTTCAGCTGGCCGCGACGGTTGGGGTGAGCGACCTGCTGGGCGGGGACCTGAGCGTGCCCAGACCGCATGCGGCCGCGGAGGCGCGCAGCGTGATCGCCGGGGTTCTGGCCGCCGCGGACAGCAACGAGGCCCTGGACCTGCTGCGCGCCGGGGCCATGGCCCGGGTCGTGGACGGGTGCGGGCGCCGTCGGGCGCGTCTTGCGCGCGCTCCCGCACGGTCACGTGCAGCAGGTCGACAAGGTGGAGGTCGAGGCCGGCCGAGCGGGCTGACGCGTCCTCACCGGGTGGGCGTGGGCGTTCTTCATCGATCCTTCGCCACTTCCGCGGCCTAGCACACAGCCGCGGGCCGCACGATGGAGTCGAGAAGCCGAAAGAAGGGGCGCGATCATCACAGGCAGGTACCGCGGCGGAACAGCCGAACTCGACCGCATGGGCTCGGGCACGTTCGGGTTCGACCGGATCGCACTCATCGTTGCGCCAGTGGCTGGCCGTCAAGGCTGTGGGGGCGCACGGACGTGCGGCACCACGCCCGATGACCCCGAGAACGCTGGACTCGATGCTCGCCGCCTTCATCGCGGCGGGGTCCTACCTCGGGGGGACTTGCGCGTGGGCGTTCGGGAGCGGCAACCCGTGGCGTCCAGGGAGGTTGTCGACACCTGCCGCTCTCCTAGGCCCGGGGCACCCCTCGCAGCGGGTCCGAGGGCGAACTCTGCCGCGCTCAGGAACGAATCGCAAGAAGGGAAAGACACATGAGCGGTCAGTTCGGCACGATCGCGGTGATCGGTACCGGCGTGCTGTTGGCCATCCTTGGCGTGCTGGTCGGGATCCTCGTGGCCGTCGGGCGCCGGGACGCCCGACGTCGGCGCAGGGAGTTGCCCAGCGGTGCAAGTGACCGCGCTAGCGCCGAGCTCGAAGCGGAGTCGACGGCTTCGCTTCGCAGTCGTGCGAACGCTTCACTCGTCGCGATCGACGACGCGCTCAAGAACCGGGAGCAGGAGCTCGGCTTCGCCCAGGCGCAGTTCGGCTCCCGGGCGGCTGCCCCGCTGGAGTCGGCCGTCGCCGCCGCCAAGGTGAGCGTCGCGCGCGCCTTCGCCCTGCGGGGCGAGCTTGATGGCGCTGCGGCGTCGAGCGAACTTCGGGCCCGGGCGGTCTCGACCGAGATCATCCGGATCTGCCGTGAGGTCACGCGCGGGCTCGAAGCCCACGCGCACGACTTCGACTCCGAGCGCGCCGCCCAGGCCCGGGCCCCGGCCTTGCTCGACGAACTCGCCGGGCGGGAGGAACTGCTCCGTGCGCGCAGCGCTGCTGCCCGAAGGACCCTCGAGGTGCTGGCGCACTCGTACGCCAGCGTCTCGCTAGCCCAGGTCAACGCCCATCCCGATCTGGTCGGCACCGTTGCGGGTGAGGCGGCCGCGAGTGTCGCGACGGGTCGCGCAGCACTCGCCCAGGCGGACCGAGCTGCAGCGGTCGCGGCAGCCCGGGCCGCACAGTCAGCCGTCGACCGGGCGGCCGGGCTTCTCGACGAGGTCGACCAGCTCCCCGCGCAGCTCCAGGCCGCCGAGAGCCACCTGGGCGCAGCTGTCACAGCGTTGCGCGAGGAGATCGCCCAGGCCGAGCGGCTTGCGCCCGGGGATCCCGCGCTCGGCTCCGCGGCGTCCGCCGCGACCGCCGCGCTCGCAGCCGCGCAGGACGCCACCACGGACGGTGGTCCCCTCGGGGCGCTGCGCGTCCTGACGCAGCGCCCCACCGAGCTCGCAGCCGCCCTGGCGCCGCTGCGCGAGCACGCGGCGAAAGCCGAGAAGGCTCGCGCGCGGCTCACCGAGCTCCTTGACCAGACGAATGCCCGGATCGGCGCAGTGAGCTCCTACATCGACACGCACCGAGCCGCCGTCGGCGCGGAGGCTCGCACGCGGCTGGCCGATGCCGTGCGCCACGCCGAACGGGCACAGCTTCAGGCGAGCGATGAGGTCGAGGACGCGTTCACGGAGGCGAACAGCGCCGCCCGGCTCGTCCAGCAGGCCCGGGTCCTGGCGGAACACGACGTAGCGCCTCCCAGGGGGCAAAGACCGCGAGGTCCCGGTGGAGCCCCACCCGGCGCCTCCGGGAGCGCGGAAGTGATGCTCGGCGGGATCCTCGTCGACCAGATCCTGCGAGGCCGAGGCCGAGGTCGCGGTCTTGGCGGACGGGGCTGCTGGCCCCACACCCACTTCCCCGTCCCGATGCTCATCGCGGGACGACAGCACCACCTACGAGAGGAACGAAGATGGCAGACAAGCAGACGGTGCTCGGTCGTATCACCCAGCTCGCGAAGGCGAACATCAACTCGCTGCTGGACCGCGCGGAGGACCCGGGCAAGATGATCGACCAACTGATCCGCGACTACACGAACAGCATCGCCGAGGCCCAAGACGCCGTCGCCCAGACCATCGGGAACCTGCGTCTGGCCGAGCAGGACCATGCCGCCGACGTCGCGGCGGCGGCGGACTGGGGGCGCAAGGCGCTCGCCGCGTCGAGCCGTGCGGACGAGTTGCGGGCCGCGGGCAACCCGGCGGACGCCGACAAGTTCGACAACCTCGCCAAGGTCGCGATCGGCAAGCAGATCACCGCCGAGCAGGAGGCCACCGCGGTCGAGCCGATGGTCGCCTCGCAGACCGAGGTCGTCGAGAAGCTCAAGTCCGGACTCGACGCGATGAAGGACAAGCTGGTCGACCTCAAGACCCGCCGAGACGCGCTGGTCGCCCGGCAGAAGAGCGCCGAGGCCCAGTCCAAGGTCCAGGGCGCACTGTCGGCGACCCACGTGCTCGACCCGACGAGCGAGCTCTCCCGCTTCGAGGACAAGGTGCGGCGCGAGGAGGCCAAGGCCGCCGGGCAGGCAGAGGTCGCAGCATCCTCGCTCGACGCGCAGTTCGAGGAGCTCGAGGCGTCCAGCGCGGCGGTGGAGGTAGAGGCGCGGCTCGCCGCACTCAAGAACCCGGGCGCCTGAGACGGGGGGTCGCTCGGCTGGTCGCGGCACCTTCACGTCGAGGACGATGGCGCCGGGCGGTTCCGGCCGCCATAGGTGGCGCCCTTGGCCGTAGCGTCCGGAGTGTCCGGCCAGACGGCACTTACACCGTTGCTCGGACAAGACCCCCTCGCCAAGTGGCACGTTCATCATCTTCCTCGCCCAAGGCGGCGAGGGAGTCTCGCAGGACCGATTCAGCGTCGGGGACAGCCGGGTGGCGCCACCGTCCGGTGCTCCTGGTGGCTACTGAGAGCGGTGGTGTCGGGGGCGCCAGACTGGCAGCGGGGCGCGTGTCGCGGCTTGAGCGATGGCGCGAGGACGGGTTGCTGGACCGTGCCTCGGATGCCGCGCTATTGACATTGCCGTCGGCGCTCGACGAACTCGGTAATCGCCGAGAGAGGCACCTTCCGAAGCCGACCAACGGTGATCGTGGCGATCTCGCCGGCAGCGATGAGCTCGCACAGCATCGTGCAGCCGATGTCGAGGCGCTCGGCGGCGTCCTCGACGGAGAGCAGGGCGCGCGGGTCGGGGCGGACGGTGACGTTCACCACCCGGGCCTGCCGACCGGACGTGCCCTCGGGCCGCCGGCGACGCGGGACGAGTTCGACGGTGGTCGATGTCACGGTGCTCATGTCAGCTCCTCCTCGGTGATGGGACCGCCATCGGCCGCGGAGCCGATTGCCAGAACGGTGACAGCGTGTCGAGGGCGGCCGCCGCCGCGTTGCCAGGCTGCTGACCGCTCGCGCGCGAGTACCGGCATGGGGTTGCCAGAACGCTGACACCTGCATCAAGACCAGCGGCCCGCTGCGCTCCTGACCTGCACCTGCCCGGTCAGCGTTCTAGCAACCACCCCCGCGCACCGTCTCCCCAACCGAGCGAGACGGGAGACGGCGATGTACACCACTGAGGAGATCCGGGCGGTCCGGACCCGCGCGAAGCTGCGTGACCACGAGCGCCTTCGCGAGACGCTGGTCGTGATCAACCAAGAGGGCTGGGAGGGGGCACCGCCCGCGCCCTGCTTGAGTTCGTCCGCGAGGACCTGGTGCGTCCACTGGTCATCGGCCCGATATGGAGGGTGGTTCTCGGGTCTCGGTGGGATCACCATTGGCAGCGCACCCGGAGAACGCGTCGAGTCGCGATGAAGAAGTGATGAAGAACCGCCGGCGGGCGCGCGGGGCTCCGCAGGTGTCCGGGGGCGCGCCGCCTTCTTGATGGTTTCCTCGTCGTTCTCACCGGCGGCCTCACATCTGGGCGTCGCAGGCTGGTACCAGAACCGAGCAGAGAGGGCACGATCATGATGGGTTGGTATGGCACAGGGATGGGTGGGTTCGGCTGGATGGGCATGGGCCTGTTCTGGCTGGTCCTCATCGGGGTGATCGTGTGGCTGGTGGTGCGCCTGCTGCCAGGCCGGGCCCAGCAGACGCCGAGCGCGGCGCCTCCGGTCGTTCCGCCGACCGGCGGCGGGCCGCAGGACGACGTGCCGGCCGGACCTGCGCTGGAGATCCTCGACCACCGTCTGGCGCGCGGCGAGGTCGACGTCGAGACCTACCGGACCATCAGGGCGGCCATCCTCCAGAGCAGGGGCGGCGCACGGTGACCAGGCGGGCGCGCGGCTGGACGATTGTCTCGCTGGTGGCAGCGGTCGCGGTTCTGGTTGCCTCGGTGGCCTGGGCGGTCGGCGGCGGGGTGTCCGGCGGTCCGGCGAACGCCCAGGTCGGGCCGGGGTGGATGCTCTTCGGCCGGTCGGGGAGCGCAGCGGGCGGGTCGGGCGGTGCGCAGACGCTGCCGGGCGCCGTCGTCGACGTGGCCGCCTTGGACATGGGAGCCATGATGGGCGGGCGCGGGATGATGGGTGGCTGGTCGGGCTCGACCTGGACCGGCGGCGACATGTTCCTGCGGTCCGACCGGACCGCCGTCCCGGCCGGAACCGTCACGCTGCGCGTGACGAACGACGGCAGTGTCGACCACGAGCTCGTCGTGCTCCCGCTCACCGACGGTCAGCGGATCGGGCAGCGCGCCGTCCGCGCCGACGGGCAGGTCGACGAGTCGACCAGCCTCGGCGAGGCCTCCGCCTCCGACGCCGAGGGCGAGGGCGAGGGCGTCGCGCCGGGCGCCGCGGGCTGGGTCACCCTTGACCTCGCGCCGGGCCGCTACGAGCTGGTCTGCAACATCGCCGGCCACTACGCGGCAGGGATGTACACCCTGCTCGTCGTCACCTGAGGTACGTCCGGCTCACACCCAACGACACGGCATCGGTCCTCGCCCGCGGGCCCGCGAACTGCGCTGTGCGTGTCACGTCTCGGCCGCGAGGGCGATGACGACGACTGCCAGGAGGGCGACGGCCCCGAGGACCGCGCCGACGGCGGGAGGGCCGGCACGTGCGCGCCCGTTCTCGTACCGTCGGAGGCCGACGAGTCCCAGGACGAGGGCGGCAGCCGAAGCGGGCACGGTGATGAACTCGCCGATGCCCGGGACGAACAGCCCGAAGATGGCCGCGATCCCCGCGGCCAGCGCGTGCGCCCCGGGGCGTCCGGGCTCGGTGTCGGGTGCCAGCGCAGTCCTCCTCGGGCGCGATCTGAGGCGACGATCATGCGCGCTGGATCCACCGCGCGCCAGAGCCCCGCATCCCCTGTGGTCACCGGGACGGCGCCCGTGGGATAGAACGGGTGCCTTTTGGTACACGCTTGCCTGTATCGTCGCGAGGTGACCACGATCGCACCCAGTCATCTGGAGGCCCTGGCCCGCCTGGGCCACGCCCTGTCCGACGACACCCGGGCCCGGATCCTGCTTGCCCTGCGGGAGGCGCCGGCGTTCCCGTCGGACCTGTCCGAAGCGGTCGGGGTCTCGCGTCAGGTGATGTCGAACCAGTTGTCCTGCCTGCGTGGGTGCGGGCTGGTCGAGGCCGTCCCGGAGGGCAGGCACGTGTGGTACCGGCTGGCCGACCCGCACCTGGCCCCCGCGTTGGGGGAGCTGGTGCGGCTGGTGGTCACGGTCGACCCGTCGTGCTGCGCGGCCGGGGGGTGTGACTGCGCATGACCGCCCTGGACCTTACGGCACCGGGACGCCGGCTGGCGCCTGCAGCGCCGGGTCCAGCTCCTGGTCGCGGCGACGATCGGCTACAACGTCGTGGAGGCGGCCGTGGCGATCTGGGCGGGGCGGGCCGCGTCCTCGGCAGCGCTGGTCGGGTTCGGTCTGGACTCGGTGGTCGAGGTGCTCTCCGCGGCGGCGATCGCCTGGCAGTTCGCGGCCCCGGACTCCGAGACGCGCGAGCGCGTCGCGCTGCGGGTGATCGCGTGAGCGTTCTTCGGGTTGGCCGCGTTCGTGATCGTGGTGTCGGTGCGTACGCTGCTGGGCGCCGCGGAGCCGGACCACTCGGGCGCGGGGATCGTGCTGGCGGCGGTGAGCCTGGTGGTGATGCCGGTGCTGTCCTGGGCCGAGCGGCGTACCGGCCGTGAGCTGGGCTCGGCCCCGGCGGTGGCCGACTCCAAGCAGACCCCGCTGTGCACCTGCCTGTCAGGAGCCCTGCTGGTCGGGCTGGTCGCCTGGCGCGGCGACGCCTGCTGCGCGCCCGCCACGGTGGCGCCGGGCCAGGGCGCTCCAGGGTGCACCGACGGGTGCTGCCCGAGCCCGGACCGGCACTGATCGCTGGGCGGCCCCCGGGTCAAGGCCCACCCTTTCGGACGTCAGGTGAGCGCGCCGGCGGCGAGCAGGTCGGCGGCGGCGTCGACGTCCGCCTTGGTGGTCCACCGCCCCACCGACAGGCGCACGGTCGCCATGGCGGCGGATGGATCCAGGCCCATGGCTGTCAGGACGGGCGAGGGCGTGTGGTTGCCGGAGTGGCACGCGGACCCGGTCGAGGCCGCGACGTCCGGAGTGGCGTCGAGCAGGAGATGCCCGATGGTGTCGTCGATGTGCAGGTTCGCCGCGCCCGGGAGTCGCTCGGTCGGGTGGCCGTGCAGGTGAACGCGCCCGGCGAGGCGCGCGGACAGGCGTTCGACGAGGCGGTCGCGCAATGTCGTGAGCCGGGTGGGCTCGTCGTCGGCCAGAGCGCGGGCGGCGATTGCGGCCGCGGCGCCGAGCGCGGCGATGTAGGGCACGTTCTCGGTGCCTGCGCGAAGGCCGCGTTCCTGGCCGCCGCCGCCGATCAGCGGGTGGAGCCCGACGCCCCGGCGCACGTACAGCGCGGCGATGCCCTTCGGCGCGTACATCTTGTGGCCGACCAGGGTGAGCAGGTCCACGCCGAGCTCGCGGACGTCGACCGGGACCTTGCCTACGCTCTGCGCGGCGTCGGTGTGCACCAGGACGCCCCGGTCGTGAGCGGCCTGGGCGATCTCGGCGATCGGTTGCAGGGTCCCGGTCTCGTTGTTGGCGTGCATCACCGACACGAGGACCGTCGCGTCGGTGATCGCCTCGGCGACCTGCGCCGGGTCCACGCGGCCACGGCCGTCCACGCCGACCACGCTGACAGTGGCGTCGTGCACGGCGCGCAGCTCCTCGACCGCCGCGAGCACCGCCGGGTGCTCGGTGGCCTGCGTGACGACGTGCGGGCGCACCCCGGGGGTCGCGGCCGCCAGCACCGCGCCGCGAATCGCCAGGGCGTCCGCCTCGGACCCCGATCCGGTGAACACGACCTCGTCGGCGTCGGCGCCGATCAGGGCGGCGACCTGGGTGCGGGCGGTCGCGACCATGCGGGCCGGGCCGGTGGCCAACGCGTGCGATGAGGACGGGTTCGCGAAGTCCGCTCGGAGGGCCGGGAGCATCGCCTCGACCACCCGCGGGTCCACCGGCGTGGTCGCGTTGTGGTCCAGGTAGATGGGCCGGGCTGGCAGGTCTGGGTGGGACCTCACGGCATCGATCCTCTCCCGCAACCGGCCTCCGGTCGCCGAGGCCACCATTCGACAGTATTCCAATGATAAATAGAATATCCTGCGCGTGACAGTCGGCGCGAGCCGGGACCCGATCCAGGAGGGAGGCAGGAGTGAACGTCCTGCTCATCATCAACGGTCCGGCCTACGGCTCGGACGAGACGTACAACGCGATCCGCCTGGCGGTGGCGCTCAGCAAGCGCGACGGCGTGCAGATCCGGATGTTCCTGATGGGCGACGCGGTGACCTGCGCGGTCGCGGGCCAGAAGACCGCCGACGGCTACTACACCCTCGACCGGATGCTGAAGGGCTTCGTGCGCAACGGCGGCGATATCGGCTGCTGCGGGACCTGCCTGGACGCCCGCGGTCTGACCGACGACCGGCTGATCGACGGCGCGCCGCGATCGACCATGGAGAACCTGGCGACCTTGACAATCGAGGCCGACAAGGTCCTGGTGTTCTGACCCGATCGGACCGGCACGCGACGACCCGGGAGGTCTGGTGGGGCGAGAGGCCAAGGAGGCGCTGTTCGAGCAGTTCGCGCGTCTGGGCAAGGCGCTCGGGTCGGCCAAGCGCGTCGAACTGGTCGACGTCCTCGCTCAGGGTGAACGCTCGGTCGACGCGCTGGCCCAGGTGACCGGGGTGAACCTGACCACCGTCTCAGCCCACCTGCAGGCGCTGCGCCGGGCGCACCTGGTCACCACCCGCCGCGAGGCCACCAGGATCTACTACCGGCTGGCCGGGCCCGCCGTGGCCGAGCTGTACCTCGCCCTGCTGCGCGCGGCCGAGCAGAGCCTTCCCGAGCTTCCCGACGCCGCCGAGGCGTACCTCGGCCCGGACGACGTCGAGGAGATCGGCCGGGAGGAGCTATGGCACCGCGCCGAGCAGGGCACCGTCACCGTGATCGACGTGCGACCCGCCGAGGAGTACGCCTCCGGGCACCTGCCGGGCGCCGTGTCGATCCCGCTGAGCCAGCTAGCGGACCGGCTCTCCGAGCTGCCGGCCGGCACCGAGGTCGTCGCCTACTGCCGCGGCCCCTACTGCGCGCTGTCCTACGCCGCCGTGCGGCTACTGCGCGAGCACGGCCTGCCCACACGCCGCCTGGCCGACGGCATCCTGCAGTGGCGAGCCGCCGATCTGCCGGTGGAGTGAACCGGCCGGGCCGTCGCGCACTCGTTGGCCGGGGGCGCCGCTGACGTCAGTGCGTCCGGGCAGCACTTCGGCGGGCGTTCGGCGCCCTCCGCTGCTGCTCGGCAGGATTCGGATCTTCGCTGGACCGATCGTCTAGTCCCGACGCCGACAGTGAGATCGTCGACCGTGTTCGGGCCGTCGCCGACGCAGCCGGACCTGGACGTGGCTCTGCGGGCGAGTGCCGCCGGCCTCGAGAGCGCGAAGCCGCCACTGCCGGACGGCGGCTCCCGGCACCCAACTCTGCATGCCTCGCAAGCGTCTCGTGTCCGCCCCGACCCAGCCAACGGTCAGCAACGTCTTGCCGACCTAGCTCCCCAACATTGCCAGAGCCTGCGTCCCGAGGATGGTGCCGAGCGCGTTCGTACCGATCGCGGTCCCGAGTCGTCCGAACCACGTCAGGGCGCCTCGGGCCCGACCTGGGTCGCCGTGCTGGAGTTCAGCGAGGTTGTGCTCGTACTCGCGCGCGTCGCCGACGTCGAGTCCGAGCGCGCCCCGAGCGGCGACGAGCGCGTCCACAAGTTGCGCGAGCGCCTCAGGGTCGATGCCCGTCGAGACTGACGCCTGCACGTTCGAGCCGTCGTCCCCGACGGCGATCGGACCCTCGTTGTGCCCGATGCTGATCGTCGACTGCGACCCGCTGCGGCTCGCCCTCCACGCTGCGACGTCACCGTCGTACTGGTCGACCACGTCGCGACCCCGCGGCCGGATAGTCACGTCCGCTCGGATGACGTCCTCACCCCACGCACCAATCAGCCTCGCCTTGACGAGCCCGTCGTCGTGGAGGGCACGCGCGGCGTCGGCGGTCTCCTTCAGCGTCAACGTGTGGCCGTAGACCCACGCGTAGTCGGTCGCCATGAATCCTGCGACGTTGCCGCCAGCTGTGTCGTCTGCCCATGCCAGCAGGCGATCCTGAGCCACACGGCGAAGGAACGAACGGCTCGACCGTCGCCGCCGAGCCTCCTCAACGATCCCGCGCCCAGCCGGGGTTGGCCGGTCCGACGGCACGAGGGTTGGGTACAGGTCGGCGACCAACCCGCGGTCGCGGGCATCGATGAGCCATTCCTGTGCTTGGTGGAACTCGAGCCCGGCGCCTTCGAGGACCGACATGGCTTGGATTCGGTCGCTGTCGGCGGCCGCGTCGTACAGGGCTTCGAGGCAGTGGAGGTCGATCTGCGAAATGTCCAGTTCGCCTGCCATGAACCGACGGTAGCGTCGAATTACCTGTCGACGCGCGAGTGGCCGTCGAGACCACCCAGTCCATCTCGCCGTCGGCGTCGGCGAGCGTTTGCACCGCAGCCAACAGCCGGTCCCAGGTGCCGTCGCCCGCCCACCGATCGAACCGCTTGTAGATCGAGTTCCACTTCCCGAACCGCTCAGGCACATCGCGCCACGGCGCACCGGTCCGGTACTTCCAGACCATTGCCTCCACCGCGAGCCGGTGATCGGTCCACGGCCGCCCCCTGGTTTTCACCGCCGGCAGCAGCGGCTCCAGAACTGGGCGGATTCGGAGCGGGTCCATTGCGTCGACCCGGGCTTCGCCCACGAGGCGTCACACCCACGCCTGCTCGAGCGTCTCGACCACGCCGAAGCCCCGCTGCTCGTGCAACGCCGCGACAGCCACCCGATGGGTGTCAGCCTGGGGCGCTCATGGTCGTGCAGCCGAGGTCGCCGCAGGGTGGGAGCTGGGTCGTCGATCTTCCGGTCCGCCCTCGATCGCCTGGGCCTGGACCCGCAGGAGGTCCTCATGGTCGGCGACCGCGGTGCGTGGGACGTGGGCGACGCGTGGCACCATGCGGGCCATGCGTGCACTGCCGTGGCTGCCCCGGTGGGCGCGCTGGACCGCGCTAGGCATGCTGACCATCGGGGTCGCGCTCATCGGGGTCGGCGTCTACCTGGACGCGACCGGCTGGTGGGTAGCCCGCCCGTTCCTGACCAACGTGGCGTCCTCGTTCGCCTCCGCCCTGGTGGGGATCCCCGTGTCGGTGGTCCTGGTCGGCGGAGTCGTGGAGACGCTGCGTTCCCGGCGGCTCGCGGCCTCGACGCTCGAGGGCGCCAGGGCCACCTGCGACGACCTGCGGGTGATCGCGTGGTGGCTCGGCAAGGCGGTCGAGGACTTCCCAGCCCCGCGCATGGCCGATCAGATGCGGGCGGACGGGGACCGCGAGAGCGGGCCCAGGGGACCCAGGGGGACCCGGGAGACGGTGGACCGGCTGCGCCTGCCCGCCTCGGGCCAGGACGCGTGGTCGTGGCCGGCCGGGGAGGCCGAGGGTGCCGAGCGGGTACTGCGGCGCACCGCACACCAGGCGGACGTGCACCCCGGCGCGGCCGACTGGGTGCCCGCGGCCGACCGGGTGCGCCGCGCCGTCGAAGCCCTGAACGCCCCGCCCGGTGGCGGGGAACGGTTCCCGGGCCCCTTGCGGGCGAACCGGCTCGGAAACCTCACCGAGGCGGTGCGTACCCTGGACGCGGCGCTGGACTTCACCGATCCGCGCTGGTGGCTGTGATCACCCGCCGGCGACGGTCGGGTCCACGGTCAGGTCCACCGGGTGGAACGGGACGACCTTGGCCTCGTGCGCGGCGTTGATCGCGGACACGACACCAAAGCGACTCGGATTCCAGCCTTCGGTGCGGTCGTCGACCGTCGTCGGGCTACCCGCAGGAGACAACGGCGTACGCGCCCGTGGAGGTGTTCGACTCGACAACGTCACCGTCAACGATGATCTCGCAGGTGATTGAGCCCGATTCCGCCGTCATCTGGGCGCTGAGGTTACCTCGGTCATACCTCCCCGGTTCGGCCGCCGGGTGCCACGTCTGGCTCCACGGGAGCCGAGTCCCGACGGCCTGCTGAATTGAGAACGATCCGGGCGCGGCCCAGGTGACAGTGCCCCGCGCGCCCGAACTCGTCACCCGGAAGGTGACCTCGTGGCTCAGTTCGGCGTCGACACTCGCGCCCATCGGCAGGACCGTTCCAGGCGGATAGGTCTGGCTGCGCACGGTGCCTGAGCCGTATATCTCATGGGCGGCCAGCCCGGCGTCGTTCAGGGCCTTCCGAGCGGCTTCCAGGTCCAGACCGGTGATGTCTGGGACGGTGGCCTCGGGCCACTGGACGACCAGGGCGACTGTCTGCCCGCGGACGAACACCTGACCGGCTGGCACCGGCTGGGAGTAGACGACCCACTGCTCAGGCTCGCCTGTCTTCTGCTTCAGCGCGTCCTTCTCCGCTCCTCCCCACCACGAGTAGGCGAGTTCGTTGACGTCGAACGGGAAGCCCTCGGGTACGACACCGTCGAAGTGCGGCGTTGCGTCCACGTGCGCGTACGCGCCCGCGAGCCCAAGTGCGTTGGCCGCGTCGGGGTATGGCGTGCCCACCACGTCGGGCATCTGGCCCAGCGGCAAGACCAGGGTCAGGTTCACGATCGACCCCGCCTCAACAGCCGAGTCAGGCGCAGGCACGACGTCGACCACGCTCCAGTCCTCAGAAGGATCCCCTCGAAGGGCAAACGGAGCACCGGTCACGTCGACCGGCCCGGCCAGCCCGAGATCCGCAACCGCTCTGGTGATGGCGGTGGGATCAGTCCCGGCCAGGATGCCGCTGCCACCGGAACCCTCGGCGACGATCGGGACCGTCGCCGCCACCGCCCGGCCGGTGAGTCCGGCCTCGGTCAGCTGCTCCATGGCTCGGCGAAGTGATACCCCGCGCACGTCGGGAACCTCGACGTCAACGAGTTCGAACGTGTAGGTCACCGTTGACCCGAGCCACACGCGCGTCCCGGGCTGGGGGTCTTGCCCAGTGATCGTCGTCAGGCCGGCCAGAGCGTCGTCCGGAGCAGAGCCCTGCCGAGCCAAGACCAAATCGAGCCCGCCGGCAGCCCCGTCAACGCCCGTCAGCGGGAGACCGGCGAGATCGGGCACCACAACCTTGCGCGCCTCGACGATCGCCCAGGTACCACCGGAAAGGGCCAGGATGAGAATAGCGATCGCGCCAAGCAAGATCGGCTTGCGCCGCATCGCGCGCCGCAACCTTGACGCGACCGGCTGTGCGCCCACGGCCGACGTCCCGTCGTCCCAGGTTCTCGACGGACGGTCCTCGCTGGGCTGGGACCTGACGCCCAAGGGCGGATCAGCCTCGGCGCCGGGGGTGGTCCCGTCGGGACAATCCGAGCCGGGTGACGACACGGCACGACCATATGTCAGCGGTTCGACAGATGAGCGTCATTTGTCGGGGTGATTTCGGCAGTCGCCAGGAACTGGGACTGAACCGCCTGTCGACGAGGCGTCGAGCCCGGGGTGACCAGCGCGGAGGCCAAGCGGATCCGGGACCTGGAGCAGGAGAACCGGGAGCTGCGGCGGGCCAACGACTTGTTGAGGAGGGCCTCGGCCTTCTTCGCGGATCCCCTCCACGGCCAGACGGTGATCGGACCACGGCCGCGACCGCCCGGCTGGCACCGGCATCAACGGCTCCAGCACCGCCCACACCGGATCAGAGATCTCCTGCCTGCTCACGCACCCGATCATCACCCAGCAGCAGCCAGAACCACTTGATCAGTACGCCCTAGCCGTCTGGCTGTCATTCTCTGGCTCAAGGGAAGCTTGGCTGCTGCCCGCCCCCTCGAAGGCCGCTGCGTAGCTGCGCGGTGTCGGGCACTGTCGCTACACGCGCCACCCGGCGAAGGGGCTTGATCGGGCCCCCCTCAGCTGCTGACGATGGTCGGGATCGAAGCTGGCTCGGTGGCGCGAGTTCGCTGAGCACCTCCCAGGCCGAGGGGTTGCCTTCGACGGCGCGGACCTACACCCTCGGGGCCGGCGAGCGATCGTCGGAGACGCCTCGTCCTGCGGTTGGCGCGGGACGAGACGGCCCGGCCGCGAGCGTGCGGGCTTCCGCCGAACGTGCCCGAACGCTGGGCATGTCGCGGACCTCCTCGGTGGCAGCGTCGCGCGGGTCGTGGTCCCAACGTTCAAGCGCAGTGGCAAGCTCTCGGCGCACAAAGCCGAGCGGTATTCCGGCGGTGTCTGCGATCCGCCGGGACTCGGCGTCCCAGAGGTCGGGGTTGGCGGCCGCAGCGACGTTGCTGGCGGCGCGCACCGCCGCGAGTCCGCGCAGGTGCTCGAGGCGTTCGGCGATGAGCCGTTCGCTCAGCGGGCGGGTGCCACGGAGCGTCTCGCGCAGCGCGACTCGGCCGGATTGCGCCAGGAGGTCAGCGGGGTCGCTGCCCGGGCGCATGGCCACGGTGTTCGGGGCGATCGCGTGCTGGGCCAGCAGCCAGTAGTCGCGTTGGGCGGCGAGATCGCCGGCGGCGTCGGCGTCGGTGGCCACGATGGGCGTGGTGCCGTGCTCGTGCGCAGCGGTGGCGAGTTCGAGGGCTTGGTCCTCGGTCAGGGCGGTCCCGAGAGGGGCGAGTCCGACGAAGTCCCCGCCGCTGGCGAGGGAGACCGCGAGAGCGTCCATCGGCCCCTCGACGAGCACCGGTGTCGCTCCGGACGCGAGCAGGTCGGCACGGATGGTGAAGAACTGGGCGCCCTTGGAGAACACGGGGGTTTCGGGGGTGTTGAGGTACTTGGGGCCGGCCGTGCTGTCGTCGGCGTCGGGGTGGCGTCGGCCGACGAACCCGATGGTCTCCAGTTGGCCGTCGGGCCCGGTGCGCGTGATCGGTAGGACGAGGCGGTCGCGGAATCGGTCGATGAGCCTGCCGGTGCGGGCGACGCTGGCCAGTCCGGACTCGGTGAGCTCGACGTCGGTAGCGCCGCCGGCGCGCAGGTGGTCGACGAGGATCGTCCACCCGCGAGGGGCGTACCCGGGTTGCACGTGGACGTCTCCGGCGAGATCGACCCCGAGACGTTCGACGAGGTGGGTTTGGGCCCAGGAGCCGGGGAACCTACTGGCGTAGAAGTCGGCGGCGAGGCGGTTGAGCTCGAGGATGCGGCCGGGCGGGACCGGCCCGTGGGCGGCGTCGAACTCGCGTGCGCTGCGGGCGTCGATCTGCCGGTCGGTCGGGGGTAGTGGGCCGGCGAGCCGGCGCGCGGCCGCGGCGAGAGTGAGGAGCGGTTCGGTGGCGTCGTCGTCCTGATGCGGTTCGGGAGCGTCGTCGACCACTTCGGCGGGTGGTTCGTCAGTCGCGTCGACGGGGCGCAGGCCGGCCCACTCCCCGGGCGTCGGCGCGCTGGCGTTGGGGTCGATCGCGTCGGTGTCGAACGGATTCGGTTCGGGCTCGTTGGGGCCGGCGGCCGGCGCGTGCACGAGCGGGTCGTCGGGGTCGGGTGCCGGGTCGGTGAGCAGGGAGATCCGCCAGACCATCGCCTGGCAGGGGTCGAGGTCCTGGGCGCCGACGCGCTCGTAGTCGGCAAGCAGCTCGTCGATGGGAGTGCCGCGGGCGATGGCGTGGTCGACGACGGTGACCAGGGCGGGCCACCAGGGGCTGGTGTGCAGTGCATCGGCCTGGTCGGCACCGACGATGTCGGGAAGGCGCTCGTCCCAGGTGGTCGTCAGGGCGGTGCCGGCTTCGACCTGGGCGGCGACGGCGGGTGTGAGTCGTCCGGCGATCCGCCACCACAGCGCGGCCGCGGCGTGGTCGTCAGGGAGCGACCCGAGGCCCGCGGCCCCGCGGACCAGGGCCGGGGCGTCGATCCCCGCCCGGCTCAGGGCCGCCAGGCGTTCGGCGAGAACCGGGGCGAACTCGTCGCGCCCGGGGTCGACGAGGACCGTGTGGAGCAGGGCCGACCACTCGGCCAGTGCGGGCGCGTGGGCCAGAGCGAGGCGAGCGTTCAGGTTGCTCTGCCACTTTGCGGGTGCCGCCGCGAGCTGGGCGGGACCGGTCGGGCGCCGATCCGCGGTCCGCACGCCGGTCGCCGCCCGCCACACCGCGACGTCGACGAGCAGGTCCGCGTCGGGCAGACGCTGCCCCTCACGTGCCCACGCAGGAGTTGTCGTCGCGTCCCGGACCTGCTCGGCGACGTCGGCGGTCAGGGCACGGACCTGCGCGGCCCGCATCGCCAGGTAGGGCCCCCACTCGCCGTCCTCGGCGAGCCGGTGGGGGATGCCGGGCAGCCACTGCAGGGGCCCGGCTCCGGCGTTGCGGAGCCCCGTGGCGTCCAGACGCCAGTCCAGGACCGCCGCCGGGTCGGCGGCTGAATCGATCTCCCTGGTGTTCGCCGCGGCGTGCAGGTGGCCGAGGGGGTCGGTGCCGTGCTGGGCGGACGCCACGATGAGGTGGGCGCGCAGGGTTGGCCACGCGGGCGCGCCGGTCAGGCCGGGCACGACGTGGTCGGCGGTGGTGTCCAGGCGGGCCACCTGCTCTGCGCCGAGGAGCTGCTCGGCTCCGACGTAGAGGGAGTCTAGGTAGCGAGCGGTGGCGTGGGTGAGTTGGCCAGCGGGGTCCTGGGCGTCGCGTGCGGTGGTGGTCGCCGACACCGCGGAGCCGTCGCTGGCGAGGATGCGTTCGAGGATGTCGACCGCGGTCAGTGGGTGGATGTGGTCGGGCCGGATGAGGTTGTGGGGATCGCCGTCGTCGACGACCTCGAGGTAGAGGTGGTTGGCGTGTCGGCCTCTCGTGGACGCGGTGTAGGCAAGCTGGCGCGACTCGTTGCCCGTCAGCACGGTGTGGCTGGTATCGGCCGTCACGCCCTGGGCGGTGTGGATCGTTGAGGCGTAGCCGAGCTCGACGTAGGCCGCGACGTAGGTGTGGGGCAGCGTGACCGTGCGGCCGGAGGTGGTGTGCCGAGCCTTGACGGAGCCGTCGTCGTGGACGTCGACAACCTGCCAGCGATCACCGTTCTTGACCCAGTCCGTGGCGCCGGTGCGCAGCCGCCGTTCGTTGAGCCGGGTGATGACCACGTCGCCGGTCGAGGCAGTGCTGCCGTCGGCCAGCGCTGCGGTGCGCTCTGGGCGTTGACCGGCCAGCCGCCAGGCCTGGGCGCGCTGGTTGAGCTGGTGGACCAGGTCGCGGGTCGGGGCGAGCATCACGGAGTCGCGCCCTGAGTGCCGGTCGGTCCGCCAGGCCTCGAACACCGAGTCGGTGATCGTGGACAGGTCCCCGACATGCACCCGCTGCCGGTCCAGGTAGAAGCCGAGGGACTCGGGAAGACCTTCGCGCAGCGCGAGCGAAGCGGCGCCCTCAGCAGGGTCGGCGAACCGCATCAACTCGCTCAGGTGCAGGCAACCGTGCGTCGCCCGGATGTCCCGCAGCACCCCGCCGGCTCCCACGGAGGCCAGCTGCTGGTCGTCGCCGACGAGGCGCACCGAGCCACCGCGGGCCGTGACGAACCCCACAACCGTGTCCAGGGACAGCGTGTCTGCCATCCCGGCCTCGTCGACCACGACGAGCGTGCGCGGGCCGATCTGCTCTGCCCACCCGGGCAGGTCGTCGTGGTCGATGTGCCACACGAGCTTGGCCAGGGTGTCGGCGCGGGTGGCGATGTGCTCGCCGAGGATCGCGGCGGCCGCCGCGGACGGGGCCAGGCCCACCACGTCGCCCCCGCTGTGCGTCCACGCCGTGGCCAGGGCTCGCATGGCGGTGGTCTTGCCGGCTCCCGCCGGCGCGATCGCCAGCTGGACGCGACGGCCCGAGGTCGCCATCTCGCGAACCAGAGTCGCCTGCCCGGCGTTCAGTGGCAGACCCTCGGCCGCCGAGGCGCGCATCGCCTGGTCGACGGCCTGGTCCTGCGCGCGCGAGCCGTCCGCGCGCCCCGCCTGGGCGACGATGCGCTGCTCGGCTGCCAGGAGCTGCGCTGAGGTGAACAGGGCCGAGCCGGCCACGGTATAGACGGAGGAGCCGTCGCTGCGGCGCAGCACAGCAGGGAGGTCGACGTCGTCGTCGGCGGTCGGGATGGCTACCGAGCGGCGGGTCAGCACCTCATCGACGAGCAGGTCCACGACCCGGGGGACGTCCGCGGTGGGCACATCTATCCCGCGCACCTGGCGTAGCGCCTCGGCCTGGACGTGCCAGCGCCGCCAGGTCGCACGGCGTGCCTGGACCTCGTCGCGAATCAACGTGGCCGTCGCCTCGACCCAGGCCGCGTCGACCTGCCGGGCTGGGGCGGTAGCAGAGCGCAGGGCCCGGTCGACCATGGCGCGCACCGCCGCGTCGCCCCCCAGCGTCTCGCGTGCTTCGGCGGCCCAGGCCTGGCGCTGCTCGGCGAGGCTACGCGGCTCGTGCTTGGCCTCGCGGGTCTCCAGCGTCGCCTGCTGGGCGAGCTGGATCGACTCGACCGGCGTCGGTGGGCGGGAGTGGGTGGCCTGGAACAGGCGCGCCAGCTCCGCGCGACGCTCGTCGATGGTGGCCCGGCGGGAAGACCACCGCTGGGCCAAGGCCGGGTCGACGCCGGTGATCTCGCGGACCGGTCGCTTGCGGGAGTCGGCCTCGGGTCGGGCTTCGAACCGAACCCCGAGGGCGTCGGTGAGGTGGCGCTCGAGGGAGGTGTTGTACGTCTCGGACGCGGCCACGTTCGCGGCGAACAGAACACGGCCATCGATGGCCAACCAGCGACCGTCACGGCGGGTCTGGACCTTGTTGGCCACGGCAACATGGGTGTGCAGGTCAGGGTCCCCGGCGCGCGAGTCGCGGTGAGTGAACGCCACAGCGACCAACCCGCGGGTCTCCACCTGACGTACTCCGTTGGTGCCTTCGCGGGTGAAGAGCGCCGTGCTCTCCAGGAAGGCCAGGGCGTCGCCGACGGCTGCGTCGTGGGCGCGTTCGATCGCCGCGGCGGTCGGGCGATCGGCGACGGCCCACAGCGTCGAGACCGACTTCACCGGGGAGACCGTCAGGTCGAACCCGGCGACGGCGTTGGTGCGGGGCCTGGAGTGCTTGGCGATCGTCGCGGCGAGCTCGCGCGCGTCGGCGGGGTCCCTGCCGAACTCGCGCCGGAACAGCTCGACGCCGACCTCGGTGCGGATCCGGGCGCGCTCGGCCAGCTGCACGGCCGCCTCGGGATGCTGTCCCTGCGCGGTGTTGAACGCCTCGACCCTGCGGGCGACCTCGAGCCGGAACTCGGACACGTCGCGCGCGTGGACCTTGAACGGTGTGCCGAGCCTGGACGCCAGATCCTGCTGATGCTCGTCCTGCCCGTCGAATGCGGCCGCCAGCCGCAGCTGCTCGGCCAGGGGGTGACGACCGGCGCCGAACAGGTTGCGCATCTGATCGGCGGTGACCTCGTCCCCCGACGACAGGCCGTCGATGCCGGCCAGGCCCGAGCCGAGCCACTGGCCCGGCTCCTCGCCCTTGGCCGAGTAGTACGAGGCGAGGCTGGTGTGCCCCTTCTCGGTGACGTCCTGGGCCGCGACCTGGCGGGTCAGGTAGTCGTACCCGCTCCCGGCCGTCAGCTTGTGGATCGACATGGTCACGACTCCGAAGGCGCCGCGCCCGCCCCCGGCGGCCAGTAGTTGAGGGGTCAACTAGCCGGAATGCATGAGGTGTGTGGGGCAGTGCGGGGTGCCGTTTCGAGGGGTTGCGGTCGACGGCGCGGATGCGCGCGGGATGCCGGGGGGACGTCGGGTGCGGCCTCGGGCTTCGGACGAGGCGGGCGAAGTCGCGACGGATGGCCGCGTGAGGCTGGGGCGCGCCTTTCGGTGGTCGACCGGACGTGATGAAGGAGCAGCGATGGCAGATCAGACGGCACGGCAGCGGGCCCGGCGGGCGGCGGTGGACGCGCAGGCCAAGGCGCGGCGGGCGCGGGCGATCAAGGAGAAGCGGTGGGATGCGCTGGGGGTGGACGTCGCGGTCGCACTCGCCGAGCGCGACGCGCTCGTGGCCGCGTGCGAAGCGCGCGCAGCGGCGGCGTTGGTGAAGCTCACCGACACCGAGGGGCTGTCGCTGCCGGAGGCGGTGGAGCGCTGCGCGGTGCCGGAGTTGACAGTGCGGGAGGCGACGCGGCTGCGCCAGCTGGCGAGCGACCCGGGTGCGATGCCAGCGGGAGACGGTCGTGGTGCGGCTAGATGACGCCGGCTCGGTTGCGCTCGACTGCGCGATCTCGACGCCGCACGTCGTGGCCCGGTTCTGGGCGAAGGCGCTTTGTGACTGACCCTCCAATCCCTGTCGCCAGGGTCAGTCTCAACCCGTTCTGGACGCAGGGGCGGTGAGGACGCGGCTCCCGGCCGCTCATGATCGCTGAAGGGGCCGGCCGTGGGCCTCGAGGAGCAACCGTTCAGGGCCACCGGCGTCGTAGGCTTGATTCTCGGCGGGTCCGGCACATTCCTGTGGTGCAGCGGGTCGCCTGCGCAGCACGACCCGGCGATGGGCCGGTTGGCGCCACCCGCGCGCGACTAGGGGGTGCACCACGATCTGCTGGGATGCCCTTACGGGCCTGTGGCTGTACTCCCACCGCACCGGGGCGCCCGGGACGATTGCGCAGACTGGCCAGGACCGGCAGCGGGCGGCCCACCTCCTTGGGGTGCCACCGCCACGGGAGCGAGCACTGACCGGGTCGTTCAGCTGGGCCGAAGCCTGGCCCACGGGCCGACCCGTCGATGACGTCGACCCCGCAGACCTCATCCCGGTCGTGCTTCCCCTCGTGCACGCCGGCTCCGAGGTCATCGCACTGTGCCCGGACGCCGAGCCCGATGACCTCGACCAGCAGATCGGTGTCCTCTTCGGCAGGCACGGGCACCTGGTGGCAACGCTGCACGAGCTGACCGGTCAGCACGTCGGGCTACCCGGCTGGCTCGAGTACGGCTGGGTGCAGGAGCACAACGACGGCGCCCCCCGAGTGTGGATCGACATGTCGTTCGAGGAACCCGCTCACGCCGACCTGACCGACCTGGCCGTCACCCACGGGAGGGTGCTGCGCTACCCGGCGCGCATCCGCATGTTCGAGCCGCCTGCCGCCGCACCCTTCACCGACACAGCGCCAGCCAGCGTTGCCTGGCACCCCGTGCCGCGCAGGATTGGCAGCGCGACCATCGACTTGACCAACTTCCCACATCTGCCGACGCTCGCCGGACCGCCGGTTGATCTCACCCCGCGCGTCGGCGACCGGGTCGTGACTGACGAGCTCACCACGGCCTACGTCCCGCTCGACCATGTCCCGTGGCGCCGCACCCAGTCAGTCTCGGCGCTGCGCTCACACCTAGGCGCCAACGTGCCCACCCTCGCCGCCACGCTCGAGGGCACGGGGCTCTGGTTCGCTTGGTGCAACCAGGACAAGGGCGTGAGCGCGCCGGTCGACGGCTGGGTCTACGACGGGTTCGCGACCGTCGGGCGCATCAGGCGCGACCTCGGTGTGCCCATCACCGACGACCGCACGGCCTACGCCACGATCGACCGCACCTACGAGGTGGATGCCGATGGTGCCGCAGCCGTGTTCGACCGTCCGGTCTTCAGCACGGAGCAGGTCGCGAGTCGCACCAGCGCCCGCCTCCGAGCGCTGGCCGCGGCGCGCACTCGGGCCCTGGAGGCCCGGCGCAGCTACCTGGCCCGCATCAGTGCCCTGGGCCGCACCCCCGCACACGTCGACCTGTTCGACCCGGTCGAGATCTACCTGCGCGATCAGTGGGTCTGCCGTCTGTGCCACCATCCGGTCGATCCCGGCGCGCTGTGGCCCAATGACCGCGCAGCGACGCTGGATCACGTGCACCCGATCTCGGACAGCGGCGACCACACGCGTGACAACACCCAGCTGACCCACTGGTCCTGCAACCGCAGCAAGGGCGTGCGGGCGCCCGACGACGGCGGCTCCGCCGACCCGACATGACCCATCACCTCGGCCGGTCGCCCTTGCGCGCCGTCGAGCGGCCGGACGGAAGCCGGCAGGGGCCCTGCTCGAGAGTCTGTCTCAGACGGGAGCGGCGCGCCGGCGGGACCCTGCCGTACCTGCCACTGGGTGCACGGCTGGTGAACCGGCCCACCAAGCTGGGATAGCGGCCTCGGAGCATTGACCTCCAGGGCGCCGCGCCCGGCTTCCGGGGGTAGGCACATACGCAAGCCCCGGGGAGGCCGACGTGGACGCACACGACGAGGCGCAGCTGGTGTTCGTCGACCAGCACTTGCTCGACGCGCTCGAGGCCTCCGCTCGGGCGAGCACGGCACGAGTGGACGACGTGCTGCCCGCCCGCGACGTTGACGGCCCGACGTGGGTGTCCGAGCGCGCGGGCGCAGCACGGGACGCCGCGGTGAGTCAGGCGACCTACGCCCAGCGGGCCGTCGATCACGCCGCCGCCTACGCGTCCGCTGCTCGGGCGACCGTCGGTGACGTTGCAGCGGCGGCACGGTCCGCCGGCGCATGGCCGGCCGAGATCCGCGGCGACGGCGCCGTCCTCGGGCGGCTATGCGGGTTGGCCGACGAGGTGGCCGGCGAGGCGCAGCGACGCCTCGCGACCGCCCGGCGTCGGATCGAGGCGGTCCGGGCTGAGGTCGACGGCGCTCGCGGCATGGAGGCCGGCCCCGGGGCGGGAGCGCTGCGGTCGCAGATGGAGGGGCTCGACCGAGTGATCGACGCTCAGGACGCGGCCAGCCACGCCGCCCGCACGGGTCTGCAGAGCGCGACGGAGGCATGCCGTGAGCTCTCGCGGGAGCCCGGAATCGCCGGGCCGGAGGCAGGGGCGCGAGAGCGGCTGGCCGCCGAGCAGCGGCGGCAGTGCTCCCCCGTCGACACAACCGCGGTCGCTGTGCGTCGTTGAGCATCGGTCCCCACGCCGGGCGTGAGTCGGCGTTGATGCGTCGCCCAGCGCGGCTTTCAACCGCCCGAGGATCACCGGGGAGCCGCGACGAGGCCGATCCGGGGCCGCTGGCGGGGCGAAGGATCGAGCGCGTGGATGCGGGCCCGGACAGTGGCGCTCTGCGGGCAACGTCGCAGGTAGGCCGCCATGTGCTCCCCGAGCCCGGCCGCCACCAGGCCGCGGTCCCCGGCCGTCAGTAGTTCGTTCTGCCATCGCCGCCCCGCGACGGGAAGCAGGTAGCTGCACGCACCCACGACGACCAGGCCGAGCCCGAGTCCGACGTGCCCGGCGTGCAAGGCCTGAGCCACGGCGACGGCGATCACGACGCCACGCAGGCGCCATCCCGCCGCCACGAAGGGGAATCGGCGTCCCGCCCTCGTGATGCCGCGGACGAGTCGCGCCAGGAGGAGCCACGGCGCAGACCAGGCCGCCAGCAGCGGATCACTGCGCACCAGACCCGAGCGCACGACCGCGACCGCGTGGCCGATGACCGCCGCCGCCTGGCCCGGCGGTAGGGCGCCATCCGCCAGGGCGTCGATCAGCCCGGAGGTGACCACGACGGTCCGCCGACCTACGCCAGCCGCCGCGACAGGCGAGCCCCGGCGGACGCGGACCTCGATCAGGGGCGGGCCGAGGCGGACGCGGCACGGCGCAGTCATCGCCGGCGCCAGGGCGTCGAGGTCGGCCCTTTGCGCGCGCCGGGCGCCGAGCAGCAGCGCGGTCGCGGCAGCCTCCGCGCGGCCTGTGGCCAGGGAGATTGCGGCAAGGCCCGACGCGCCGAGCGCGGCGAGCCCGACGAGTGGCGGCAGCAGAGCGACGACGAGACCGACCGCCACCGCCGAGACGACGAGCCCGGGGCCGATCGCACACGCCTTGATCACCCAGTGGGGCACATCGCCACCTCCCTCCACTGCGCTAGTGCGAGTGGCGCCGGATCGCCGAAGCCCTGACCATCGCCGGCCCTGCGGGCGCCTTCGGACCGTGTGGCATCACTTTCCACCGCTCCACCGACACGCCAGCCGTCCACAGGCGCGCACCCGGGCTCAACCGCGCGCGCCGCCCGGGTGGGTGGATGGCCGGAACCGCTCAGGAAGGGAGCAGCCCGATGACCACGACCATGAGTCCCGACATGCGCGCCACCTTGACCGAGATGGCAGCACTGCTGACCCTCGCCGCCAGCAGAGGCCGCGCGAACCTCGACGCCGACCTCGCCCAGCACACCCTGTCCGTTCGTGCCCAACTCGTCGCCTCGCGCGTGCTGGAGCTCCTGCCGGACGAGCTCCCGCCCCTGGATGACTTCGAGCCCAAGCCCGTCGGCTTGGACCAGATAGGTCTGATCTTCGCCGCGGAGGCCGCGAGCCGCAGGCACCCGATCGAGCAGCTGCCCGCGGGCTTCTCGCAGGTGGTCATCGCGCTCGGCGACCTGGTGAACGAGTGCCCACGGTGACCGAGATCCCTACGCGCAGAGCCAGCGAGCCCGAGGCCGTCGACGAACGGACCGTTGGCGAGCTGATCCTGGACGCCGACCTCGCCACGAGGGAGGCGCTGTGGGACGCGGGCCGCACAGCCGCGAAGGAGCAGCTGCGGTCGTGGCACGAACTCATCGACGCGGCCGAACGCCTCTGGTCGGCGATCCCCGACCGGGCCGGGGACCCGACGATGGCCCGTGTCGCCCGGATCGCCGACGGAACACAGCGAACGCAGGACCGCTTGGGTTGGCCTGCGGACGGGGCCGGCGATGCGCACCTGCGGCGAGCAGCGAGCGACCTGGCCCGCGCGGCGGAGCTGGTGGCGGCGCGCCGGCACCCGACGGCCCGGCTCAGCGAAGCGGGCCACCTGGACTCCGAGGCGACCCGCACCCGCGTCATGCACGTGGTCGGCGTCGCGACCCACGCCATGCGCCGATCGCTCGCCCGCTACGTGCGGGACCTCGAGCGCTTCCGCGACCGACGCGAGCGGGTTCCCGCCGGCGAGTCCTTTTCCTGCTCGGCCCACGTGCTTCGACGGACCGCGCCGATCGAGCAGCTGAGCAACTCATACCTGCGAGGGCGGTGGCCGACGGCACTCGGCGGCGAGCATCGGGATCCGGTTCCGGGACGCCTCGAACAGGCGGCAGCGGGATGGGAGGTGCGCGTCGGTCGGGTGCTCGTGGGTTCGCCGTCCGCGGCCGACCTGGGGTTCGTCGCGATGGTCGAGCGTCAGCGGGCCCTCGCCGCAGAGCTCATCACCCGCTCCGCGGTCGAGCTCGGACTGTCGGACCGAGAGGCGTTCGTCGACCGCACCCGCCCCGCGCTGGTCAACCTCACCCGAGCCTGGGCCCAGATGGACCGCGACATAGTCCTCTTGTCGCGTTGGCAGCGGGCCGACGGCGGCCTCGCTCTGGCCGCGAACGAACTCAGCGCCGCGCTTCGCGAGGTGACGCACGACGGCGCAGCGATCGCCTCACCCGAGGTCATGGCTGGGCGCACCGATCTGCTCGCGGCGGGCCGGTCGCTGCAACGTGGCATGGGGGCAGGAGTCGAGGTCGCCCACCAGCTGATGGACGCGCTTGACGAGGCGGAGTGGAGCGTGCCGGCCAGGGGTGCATCGGACCTGTACCGGGCGCTGGGCGTCTCTGGTCCACCGGTGGACAGCGCTGCCGTGCGCGACGGTCGGGACCTGCCGCTTCCGCAGGCCGCCCGGGTGGCGCTGGCCGCACACGCGGAGGCGATCATTGCGGCCGCGGCGACGCTGGACTCGGTGGGTGACGCGGTGAATGTCAGTCGCCTGGCCGGCGGGGTGTCGGCCGCGGTCACGGTGGGCGGGCGCGCTCATGAGGAGCGACACGTGCCGGTCACGGGCGCGATCGTGTCGGGCTTCGGTTGCGAGCGGTAGGTCGGCTCACGACCCGGGTTCCTCCCTGTCCGCGCGTGTCGACGAACGCGCCAGTGCAGAGGCCGCGGCCGCGTTCTCGTCGCCTACGATCGAGGCGAGACGACGGAGATGATGTGGCACTCAATTCCGACGAAGTGCTAGCACTGCTCGCGGACCTGTGCCGCGAGCCGCGGGAGACTCCTTGGCTTGAGTTCAAGGAGAACAAGGCAGACCCGCAGGAGATCGGCGAGTACATCTCCGCCCTTTCGAACGCGGCGGTCCTTGCCGGGCGGGCACGCGCCTACATCGTGTGGGGTGTGCGCGATACAGGCCACCAGATCGTGGGGACGAACTTCGTGCCCGAGGCGACGAAGGTCGGCAACGAGGACCTCGTGCCGTGGCTGACACGGGGCCTCGATCCGCAGGTCACGGTCTCTTTCATCTCGGCCGTGGCCGGCTCCTCGCCCGTGGTCATCCTCGACATCGCTGCCGCTCGCGAGCGGCCGGTTGGCTTCTATGGTCAGGAGTACATCCGAGTCGGCTCCTACAAGAAGCCGTTGCGTAGCAATCCCGAGTACGAGCGGCGCCTTTGGCGCGCGTTCGAGCGTGAGGTGTTCGAGACCGGGGTGGCCCGGGATCGGGTACGCACCGAGGAAGTCTTCACGTTGCTCGACTACCCGTCGTACTTCCAGCTCCTCAATGCGCCACTACCCGAGAACCGCGACGGCATCCTGGAGAGCCTCAGTCGCGACAAGCTCATAGGGCGCTCGCGGGTGGGATGGGCGGTCACGAACCTCGGCGCCATCTTGTTCGCCCGTAGCCTGGCCGACTTCGACACCGTCGCTCGCAAGCATGTACGCGTTGTCCAGTACCGCGGCAATAACCGAGTGGAGACGGTGAGGGAGCAGCAGGGTGATCGCGGCTACGCATCTGGATTCGAGGGCTTGATCGGCTTCGTCAACGGGCTGCTGCCAAAGAACGAGATCATTGGCCAGGCCCTGCGCTCGGAACAGGCTCTGTATCCGGAGCTCGCGGTACGGGAGCTCGTCGCGAACATGCTCGTGCACCAGGACTTCTCGATCACCGGCGCGGGTCCGATGATCGAGATCTTCACCAACCGTATGGAGATCGCGAACCCGGGGGAGCCCATCATCGATGCGCTCCGGTTTGTCGATCACCCACCTCAGTCGCGCAACGAGGCGCTTGCATCGATGCTTCGACGCGCCGGGATCTGTGAGGAGCGCGGTACGGGGTGGGACAAGGTCGCGGCGCAAGCTGAGCTCTACCAGCTCCCCGCTCCATACATCGAGGTCACGTCTGACCACACGAAGGCCGTGCTGCTCGCTCCGAGGACGCTCACGCAGATGGCTCGGGAGGACCGCGTACGGGCTGTCTACCTCCATGCCTGCCTCAAGCATGTCACCGGTGAGCGCACGACCAACGCGTCGATTCGGAAGCGGTTCGGTATCCCGAACTCGAACAGCCCGCAGGCCTCGCGTCTGCTGAACGAGGCCCTGGACCAGGGCCTCATCGAGCTCTACGACCCAACGTCCGGCTACCGCAACCGGCAGTACGTGCCCTTCTGGGCGTCATCGCGGGTTCCTTAACCGGCAGCCGTACGGTGCCGTCCCACGGTCCTTCTTGCGCGCGGCTCCTCGTCGCTTAGGGCTCTGACCTGCACGTATGTAAGCTCGGGTGAGGGCGGAGGCGCGCCGGGTTGCTTAACTGCGACGTACGGCATGGCAGCGCCGCGGCCACTGACGGCTCTCGCCCCGTGGCGGGCGACGAGCGGACTGGGCTCGGTACCTGGTGCGGGATTCCGCTCTTGGTCGCGGGTGCTCGAGCGGTGCAATCAAGAGCGCGCGACGGTCCGATCGCTCGTGAAGGTTCCTTCGAACTCAATGGCCACGTGAGTCTCCCTGGCGGCATCTGGATGGTGGTGAACCCCGGAGCGGAGGCTGACATGGACGCGCAGAGCGCACAGGCATGGACTGACCCCGGCGGCGAGCCCACGCTCGACATGGGGGCCGCTGCGAACTCCGATCCGCTGCTCGACCGCGCGCAGCTCGCGGCGTATCTCGGTATCACGGAGCGGCACGCGCGCCAGCTCATGGAGCAGCGGCGGATCGATATCGTGGCGATCGGCAAGGTGCTTCGGGTGCGCCGCTCGACAGCGGAGAGGCTGATCGCCGCCTGCACGAGCCCGGCGACGCGACCGGTGGCGACGGACTCGCTTGGCCGGGAGAAGTGGCTACGACCCGCCGTGTGAGTTCGCGTCGCGCTCGACGAGCTCGTCCATCGCCGCGGCCAGGCGGCGGTCGTCGTCCTGGACGCGATGCAGGTACCTGACGGCGGCGGTGGTGGTGGAGTGGCCGGCCCTGGCCTGTAGCTCCTTGATGCCCGCGCCAGCGGCCGCAGCAAGGCTCTGGCCGGTATGGCGCAGGTCGTGCCAGCGTAGGTCGTCCCGGCCGGCCTGCGCGCGTGCCTTGGCCCAGTGCGGGCCGATCCTGGCCGGGTAGACCACGCCGCCCGTAGAGGTGGTGAAGATCAGGGAGTCCGGGCCTCGGCCGGTGAAGCGCTTGAGGTGGGCCTCGAGAGCGTTCGCTGCGACTTGGGGCACCACCACCTCGCGCAGCGAAGAGGACGCCTTGACCTGGCCGAAGGCCTCGGCAGAGCCCTCGAGCTCGACCGCTCGCTCGATCCTCAGCGTCCGGCGGTTTGGGTCGTAGTCGCGGCGTCGCAGCGCGAACAGCTCTCCGCTGCGGACGGATGTCATGGCCGCGACCCACACCGCGGCCTGGTAGCGGTCGGGCATGGCCTCGGCTGCCGTGCGTAGCTCGGCGACAGTCGCCGGTCTGCGCTCGAGGGTCGCAACCGAGCCCGCGCGCTCGATCGCTGCCGGGTTGGTGCGGATCAAGCCGTCAACCCGTGCCCGCTCCAGGACCGCGTGGAGCAGGCGGTAGGCCTGCGCCGCCTCGGTCGCGCCGGCGGTCGGGCGCACGTCGCGCACCAATGTGGCCGGTCCACCCGCGTCTTCCCACGCCTGACGGACCACGGCGGGGATGCGCCCGGTGCTGGCGACCGGCACCCGTGCGGTGCGCGCCCACGCGCGGATCGCCGCGTTGACGGTCTTGGTACTTGTAGCGACCCGGGTGTGCCGCTCGACGGCGCGGCGGCGCGACTCCGCCCTGACCGCCGAGAACCAGAGCCGCACGTCCTGCGGCTCGATCGACCGCAGCGGCCTGGACCCGAGGTCAATCGGAAGCTGGCGCCCGCGCACCTCAGCGATGAGCCGCGCGGCAATCCACTCGGCCAAGAGTCGCGCGTTCAGCGCCCTCGAGCGCTCTCGGTACCCGTTCGTCTCGATGAACGCCGCCGCGAAGTCGGCGAGCGTCTGGTTGCCGCGATCCGGGTCGACCCAGGTGCCGGTGACCATCGCGGAGCGCTCGAGGGCGAGGGCGTCCTCGGCCTCACGCCGCGTGGCGAAGGTGCCGATCGACCGGGACTTGCCGCCGCTGTCGGTGATCGGAACCCGCGCCATCCAGCGCCCGGAGCGCTCCTTGCGGATCGACCCGAATTGGCGGTGTCCCCTGCGGTTCGCCACGTGTGCACCCACCCGGTTATGGAGCGTAATGGAGCGTGCGGACCTCTCCGAGGGTACGCGACGACTGACCCCAGGTGGGGAAGTGGCGGATGACCTGCGGCGATGTATCGGAGCGGGTGACGGGAATCGAACCCGCGCTATCAGCTTGGGAAGCTGAAGTTCTGCCACTGAACTACACCCGCAGACGCCCGCTCGGCGGGCGCGCGCGAACGATCATACCCGGCGCAGCGCGGCGGCCGGGCATCGCCGAGAACTCCTCCCCGACCGGCTCCCGAGCGTCCACGGGTGGTGCCATCGTCGCGGGTTCCGGCGCCCTGGGTGCGGCGCTGGCGGACCCAGGCAGCGCGTCGGGCTCGACCGAGTGCTGGATTGGCCATCCACAGATTCTGTCCACAGGCCTGTGCGCGCTCACACGCACGGCGAACGCCGATCTGTGGATAGTGCTGTGGAGGGCAAGCGCTGTGGAAACCGGTCCCGGAGACCCTTGCGAGGCGCCCGCCCGGGGGACTAGAACGGTCTCCATCGGCGGCACCGCCAGACGGCGCGAAGGGGCGACCTGGAACAGCGTTCGGTGGAGTTGCTGGGCCGACCGGAGAACGGTGGACGGCTCGCTCGGGGCGACCCGGGAGGGCGGCGACCGGCGTCGCGAATGTCCATACGGACCGGAAGGCTGATCGTCACCGGCTGGCGAGCTGCGGCAACGCGCTCGTCGACTCGGCGCCACGCCGGGGCGGGGCGGGGGGTTCTCGGACCTGTCGTCCGACGATCGCGCGAGGCCCTCGGACGCTTACTCCGAGGGCCTTCGTGCTGTCCGGGTCCGGACGGACCTGCGGTGCCGTGGGCTCAGGGGCGCGGCGGATCAGTCGGTGCGGCGCGCTGCGTCGGGGTTCTTCATCAGGTACGCCGCGACGAAGTGGCATCGCGCCTCGACCGTCAGGTCCTGCGCCGCCACGTCGGCCAGGGCGCGGGAGAGCAGGACCTTGGCCAGGCCGCGTCCGCCGAACTCCGGCGCTATCTCGGTGTGCGTGAAGATCATCACGCCGTCGCCGCGCAGCACCTCGGCCACTCCGGCGACCTCGCCGTCGACGGTCAGGACGTAGCCGTTCGCGTCGGCGTCGTAGGCGACCTGGATGTCCTCGGTGTGGGTGCTCACGGCTCTCGACCCTACGTGGTGTGCGACGGTCGTGGTGCCGCTTCCGGCGGCCGCTTCGGCTGCGAGGTCGCAGGTCAGACCAGCTCGGCGGTCTGCCAGCGGTGTGCGGCGGCCCACGCGCCGACCAGACCCACCGGAACCGCGAGCAGCAGCTGCACCGGAGTGATCGCAGCGGCCGCGTCCGCCCCGCCCATCCCGGCCCACAGCGACGGTGCGGCGTACGGGAACCACCCGCCGGCGCCCGCCGCCGTGACGATCTGCGTGATCACGACGATCCCCAGCAGCGTCGAGATCCCCGACAGGTACCCGCGCAGCACCGTCGCGACCCAGGCCAGCGGCAGGGCGAGCAGCGTCATCAGCACGGCCACCACCAGCAGCCGTCCGGTCGCCCGCAGTGCACCCGCGTCGGGCGCGCCCAGCCCGATCGCCAGCCCGCCCGGGATCGCGACCACCGCCGCGACCAGTCCGCAGCCCAGCGCCCAGACCAACGTGACCACGAGCTTCGCCCGCAGGACCTGGCGCGGGGACGTCGGCAGCGCGAGCAGGGCGCCCACCGTGCCCTCGGCGAACTCGCGGCCCACCACCCAGCTCAGCACGATCCCCACCGCCAGCAGCATCGCGACGGACACGATCTCCGCGAGCATCCCGAGGTAGGCGTCCCAGCCGGTGCCGATCAGCATCGGGCGGGCCTTGGCGGCCAGCGGGCTGTCGGAGCCCGAGCGTGCCACCGCGACCATCGCAGCGCTGACCGCCGGGAGCACCAGCACGAGCACCGCCGTGGCCACCCGGGCGGCCGGGGCGCGGTAGAGCTTGAGGGCCTCGACGCCAAGGGCCGCGTTCATGCGGCGCTCCTCGGGGACGTCGGTGCGGTCTCGCGGGCCGTCGGGGCGTCGGCCACGGCGTCCTCCTCCTCGTAGACCATGTCGAAGAACTGGCGCTCGAGGTCGGCGCCGGCCGGGTCCAGCGTGCCCAGCACCCTGCCCCGGTGCAGGACAGTGATCCGGTGCGCGACGCGGGCCATCTCGTCCAGGTGGTGGCTGGACACGAGCACGGCGGCGCCGCGGTGAGCAGCGTCGGCCAGCCGCCGGCGCACCCGCACCACGCCGGCCGGGTCGAGGGCGTTCGACGGCTCGTCGAGCACCATGACCTGCGGGTCGTGCACCACCGCGCAGGCCAGGCCGACGCGTTGGCGGTTGCCCAGCGAGAGGGTGCGGGCGCGCCGCTCGGCCCAGTGGTCCAGCGCCAGCTCGGCCAGCACCTGGCTGGTCGCGGCGGTCGCCGCGGCGCGGTCGAGCCCGCGCAGCCGCGCGGCGCTGCGCACCGTCTCGCGGACCGTGAGCTCGGGGTAGGTGAACGGCGTCTCGATCAGGTGGCCGACGTGGCGCCACGTGGCGGACGGTGCACCCACCGGGTCCACCGGACCGTTGCCGACGTCGACGCGCACGGTCCCCGTGTCGGGGCGCAGCATGCCCAGCGCCAGGCGCATGAGCGTGGTCTTGCCGGCGCCGTTGAGGCCGACCAGGGCGTGCACCTCGCCGGCGTGCAGGTCCAGGTCGACGCCGGCCAGCGCCTGCTCGGTGCCGAACGCCCTGGCCACACCGGTGGCACGCAGCCGCACGACGGGGGTCGGGGTCATGACGTCTCCTCCTCGGCCGCGGCGAGCAGTCGCCGCGGGTCCAGACGGTCGAGTGCGTCGACCACGCACTCGCCGAGTGACGGGCGCGGATCGGCCTGGGCGCCCCAGTCGAGCAGCGCGGTCATCACCGCGCCGACGCACGCGCCGGTGGCGACCACCGCGTCGGCCCGTGGGCTGCCGGTGGTGACCAGGGCGTCGATGATCACGCGCTGCGTCTCGTTGGTGTTCTCCCACGCGCGGGCCCGCAACGCGGGGGTCAGCGACATCAGTCCGATCCGCGCGGCGGTCTCCAGGTCCACCGACGGCGGGGCGGCCGCCATCGCATCACGCGTCCCGCGGCGCACCCGCTCGAAGGCGGACAGGCTCGCCGGCTGGGCGGCGACGGCCTCGGCGAGCAGCGGGTCGTAGGGGTCCTCCACCGCCACGGACTCCTTGGTGGGGAAGTAGCGGAAGAAGGTCATGTGCGAGACCCCGGCTGCGGCCGCGATCTGCTCGACGGTGGTCTCCTCGAAGCCCTGCCGCACGAAGAGGTCGAGCGCGACGGCCTGCAGGCGGGCCCGGGTCCGCGCGGCGCGGTCGCTCTCCGGCCGGGGAGCCGGAGCGCCGGTGTTAGTCGCTAACGTTTGCTCCACGGTGCCGATGTTAGCTACTAACACCGATGGCGACAAGGCCCCGGGTTCGGCGGAGCGGCCCGCGCCACGGCCATGTGCGGCGCCCAGCCGCTACCGTGACCCCGTGCTGCTCTCCGACCGTGACATCAAGGCCGAGCTCGACTCCGGGCGCATCACGCTCGACCCGTACGAGCCGGTGATGATCCAGCCGTCCAGCATCGACGTGCGGCTGGACCGGTTCTTCCGGCTGTTCGACAACCACAAGTACGCGGTGATCGACCCGGCCGAGGACCAGCCGGACCTGACCCGCCTCGTGGAGCCCGACGGCGACGACCCGTTCGTGCTGCACCCCGGCGAGTTCGCGCTCGGCTCGACCTACGAGGCCGTCACGCTGCCCGACGACGTCGCCGCGCGCCTGGAGGGCAAGTCCTCCCTGGGCCGGCTGGGACTGCTCACGCACTCGACGGCGGGCTTCATCGACCCGGGCTTCACCGGGCACGTCACGCTCGAGCTGTCCAACGTCGCGACGCTGCCGATCAAGCTGTGGCCCGGCATGAAGATCGGCCAGCTGTGCTTCTTCCGGCTCTCGTCTCCCGCCGAGCACCCGTACGGCTCGGGCGCCCACGGCTCGCGCTACCAGGGCCAGCGCGGGCCGACCGCCTCCCGCTCGTTCCAGAACTTCCACCGCACCAGGATCTGAGGCCGGCCGTGGGCAGGGCGGGGACGGGCCGGTGAGCGCGGGCGGGCACGGTCACGACCACGCGCACGACCACGCCCATCCGCACGACGACGCGCTCGACCACGCCCACCCGCACGCGGACGGCGGCGCGCACGTGCACCGGCACACCGCGCTCTCCGAGCCGCACGCCCATCCCGACGACCCGCGCGCCCTGCTGCGCGCGCACGGTCTGCGCGCCACCGCACCGCGGCTTCGGCTGCTCGGCGTGATGGCCGAGCGCGACCACCTCACCGCCGAGGCGCTGCACCGCGAGATGGCCGACGACGGCGTCGCCCTCACCACGGTGTACCGGACGCTGGAGTCGCTCGAGCAGGCCGGGCTGGTCTGGGCGACGCAGGTCCCCGACGTCGGGCGGACGTACCACCTGGGCACCCACCCGCCGCACGCCCACCTGTACTGCCGGGTGTGCGGGTCGCTGTGGGACCTGGCCGGGCCGTCGGCCGAGGTCTGGGCCGCGCAGGTGCCCGACGGGTTCGACGTCGAGCACGTCCAGGTCACCGTGGTCGGTCGCTGCGCTGCCTGTGCGGCCCGCGGCTGACCGAGGTCCGACCGCCCGGCCTCACCGCGCGACCAGCGGCTCCCCGGTCTCCAGGAGGGTCTTGAGCCCGCTGAGCACCATCATCCAGCCGGGCCCCTGCACGTTCGCGGCCGTCGCAGGCGAGCTCTCGAGGCGGTCGTGGACCACCGTCAGCAGGCAGTACCCGCCATCCTGCGGGTCGATCTCCCAGGTGACCCGGCTGGCCGGCTCGGCGGCGAACCTCGGGTCGTACAGCGAGCGCCAGCCCACCACGAGCCGGCGGCCGGGCTCGGCCTCCAGGACCGTCTCGTCGCCCCAGACCGCCGTGCCGTCGGGCGAGAGGTACCGGAACGGGGTGCCGACCTCCCCCGTGGTCTCGACCCGCGCGCCGTGGAAGTAGCGGGTCGTGAACTCCGGTCGGGTGATCGCCTCCCAGATCGCCTCCGGGGTGGCCCGGATGAAGATTTGGTAGACCTGCGGCCTCGTCGGGTCGGGCGCCGTGGGTCCGGTGCTCGTGGGTTCGGGTGTCGCGTCCTCGGTGCTCATCGCTCGTCCTCCAGCTCGTGCTTCAGCTCGATCAGGGCGGCCGCGCGGCCCTGCGTGTACTTGTCGATCCAGCGCTCGTGGATCAGCTGGATCGGTACCGGGTTCAGGTGGTGGAGCTTCTCCCGGCCGTTGCGGCGTGTGACGACGAGGCCGGCCTCCTCGAGCACCTTGAGGTGCTTGGCCACCCCGTACCGGCTCATCTCGATGTGGCTCTCCAGGTCCGTCTGGGTCCGTCCGCCGGCCTCGAAGAGCAGGTCGAGCAGACGACGGCGGGTGGGATCGGCCAGGGCCTTGAACACCGCGTCCTCGTCATCGACCACGCGTCGAGCATATGTGACTATTTGGTCACATGACAAGAGGGGACCTGGGTCCCTCTTGCAAGTCATGTGCAAGACGGCATGATCGGCGCATGCACGTACCTGACGGTTTCCTGGACGTCCCCACCTCCGTCGCCACCGGCGTGGTCGCGGTCGCCGTGGTCGGCACCGCCCTGCGGCGCGCCGAACGCGAGATCGCCGAGACCGGCCCGGCGCTGCCCGGCCTGACCGCCGCGTTCGTGTTCGCCGCGCAGATGGTCAACTTCCCGGTCGGCGCCGGCACCAGCGGGCACCTGCTGGGCGGCGCCCTGGCCGCCGCGCTCGTCGGGCCGTGGACGGCGGTGGTGGTGCTCACTGCGGTCCTGCTGGTCCAGGGGCTGCTGTTCGCCGACGGCGGGCTGACGGCCCTGGGCACCAACGTCCTCACGATGGCCGTCGTCGGCGTGGTGGTCGGGTACCTGGTGGCGCGCCTGGTGCTGCGCCTGCTCCCGGCGCGCTCGCGCAGCGTGGTCCCTGCGGCGGCGATCGGCGCGTTCGTGTCCGTCCCCGCCGCCGCACTGGCGTTCACCGCGCTGTACGCGATCGGCGGCACCGTCGACATCCCACTCGGACGGCTCGCGACCGCGATGGTCGGCTGGCACCTGGTCATCGGGATCGGCGAGGCGCTCATCACCGCCGCGGTGCTCGGCGCCGTGATGGCCACCCGGCCCGACCTGGTCCACCTCGCCCGGCACCTGCCGACGGCCGCTCCCGAGGCCGCTGCCGAGGGTGCCGTCGACTCGCCCGCCCCCGGCGCACGGCAGCCGGTTCGTCTCGGTCGCCGGACGCTCGCGATCGGCGGGGTCGCCACGCTCGTCGTGGCCGGTGCGGTGAGCCTGCTGGCCAGCGCGAACCCCGACGGGCTGGAGTACGTCGCCGAGTCGATGGGCTTCGTCGGTGCCGCTCGCGACTCGGCGGTCGCAGGCAGCCCGCTCGCGGACTACGCGGTCAGCGGCCTGGCCAACCCGTGGGTCTCCGGCGCGATCGCCGGCGTGGTCGGCGCGCTGGTGACCGTGGCGCTCGGACTGCTGCTCGCCCTGGTGGCCCGACGGCTGCGCGGTGCCCGCGTGGCACGGGCCGCCGCCCTGGACTGAGGCGCCGTGCCGCACCCCGTCGACGGCCTGCTGGTGGTGGCCGACAGCCCGGTCCACCGGCTGCCGGCGCAGACCAAGGTCGTCGCCGTGGTGCTCGTGGTGCTGGCCGTGGTGCTGACGCCTGCCGGGGCGTGGGCGGTGCTGGGCGTGCAAGCCGCGTCGGTGGTGCTGGTGGCCGGCCTCGCGCGCCTGCCGGCCGGGCTCGTGCTGCGCCGGATGGCCGTCGAGGCGCCGTTCGTGGTGTTCGCGCTGCTCATGCCGTTCGTCGCCACCGGGCCGACGACGCAGCTCGGCCCGGTCACGGTCTCCCAGGCCGGGCTGCTCGGCGGGGCGACCCTGCTGGTCAAGGCGACCGTCGGCGTGCTCGCCGCTGTGGTGCTCGCCGCGACCACCGAGGCCAGGGCGTTGCTGGCCGGCCTCGAGCGGCTGCGGCTGCCGGTGGTGCTCGTCGCGATCCTGTCCTTCATGCTCCGGTACGTCGTGGTGATCGCCGAGGAGCTGCATCGCACGCGCCTGGCCCGCGAGGCCCGCGGCGGCGGTGGGCCGCGGGACCGGCTCGCGGCGGTGGCCGGCGGTGTCGGGACGCGGTTCGTCCGGACCTACGAGCGCGGCGAGCGCGTCCAGCAGGCGATGCTGGCGCGCGGGTACACCGGCCGGATGCCCGCGTTCGCCGACGGCGGTGCGACGGTGGGTCAGTGGGCCGTCGCGCTCAGCCTCCCCGCCGCGGCACTCGCCGTGCTGGTGGCCGCCGCGGTCGCCGGGCGGCTGCCGTGAGCGCGCCCGGGGCGACGGGCCCGGCGGTCGGGTGGCAGGCTGCGGCCGTGTCTGGAGCCGACCCGGCCACCCCGTCCGAGGCCGACCCGGCCGCTCTCGACGTGCGTGGCCTGACGTTCGCCTACCCCGACGGCCGCCGCGCCCTGCACGGCGTCGACCTGCGCGTCGAGCCCGGCGAGCGGGTCGCACTCCTGGGACCCAACGGCGCGGGCAAGACCACCCTCGCCCTGCACCTGGACGGCATCCTGCGGGCGTCGGCGGGCACCGTCCGGGTGGGCGGCCTCGAGGTGGGCCCGACCACCCTGCGCGAGGTGCGTCGGCGCGTGCAGCTGGTGTTCCAGGACCCCGACGACCAGCTGTTCAGCCCCACCGTGCGCGACGACGTGGCGTTCGGCCCGGCCAACCTGGGCCTACGCGGCGCCGAGCTCGACGCCCGGGTCGCCGAGGCGCTGACGGCCGTCGGGATGGCCGAGCACGCCGAACGCGTCCCGCACCACCTCTCCTTCGGCCAGCGCCGTCGCGTCGCGATCGCCACCGTGCTCGCGATGCGCCCCGACGTCCTGGTGCTCGACGAGCCGACGTCGAACCTCGACCCCGCGGGGCGCCGCGAGCTGGGCGAGATCCTCGACGGCCTGGACGCCGCGCTGCTGGTGGCGACCCACGACCTGCCGTTCGCGCTCCAGCTGTGCCCGCGCGCCGTGGTGCTCGACGACGGGGTGGTCGTGGCGGACGGGCCGACCGCCGACCTGCTCGCCGACGCGGACCTGATGGCCGCCCACCGGCTCGAGCTGCCCTACGGCTTCGACCCGAGGTCGGTGCCCCCGGCCCGGGACACCCGGCGGTGAGCGGCGGTCCCGGGGACGCTTCGCGGACCCGGCGCGGCGCCGGTCGTGCAGGTCGCGTGTGGATCGGCTGAGGCGTAGCGCCCCGGCAACAACCGCGACCTACGATCGGGCCATGCCCGTCCCGCTCGCACTCGGCGACCTCGCCGAGGCGCACCTGCTCGTGCTCCCCGAGGACGTGCTCCCCGAGGAGCTCGAGGTGCTCGCCACCAGCCGTTTCGCGGCCGCGCGCTGGGAGCAGACCCCCGAGGCGCCCGATCCGCGCAACCGCCGGCGCACCGTCCTCGGCCTGCTCCGGCTGTCGCGGCACTCGACGCTGAAGGGCCCGTACCGGATCGAGCGCGAGGTGCGCGGCCGGCTCGGGGTGCCGCCCGCCGGCTCGCAGGGGTACCTGTTGCGCGCCCCGCACGAGCGCGGTGACGAGGCCTGGCCAGGGACGGCGGACCGCGACGGGCTGGCCCGCGCCTTCCCCAGAGGGCTCCCCGTGCGCGACGAGCTGCGGTCCGTCACCTGGCTGGTCGCCGCCGCGCGCCGGCTGGGCGGCGCCGTGTGGATCGCGGGGAGCGGGGCGGTGCTCGTCCCGGACCCCGCGGCGGCCGTGGACCTCACGGTGTGGAGCGACATCTGGCTCGACCCGGAGGCGTGCCTGGCCGTGGTGCGCCAGGCGGTCCCGCGGGCCCGCCTCGACCTGGGCCGGGACTGGGCCGGGCCGCCACCGGGGATCGGTCGCGTCGCGGTGCGCGGCACGGACGACATGGACCCGGCCGAGCGTGCGGCGCTGCACGCCGCCGCCGAGGAGCACGACCTCCAGGTGCTCCTGGACCCCGAGCCACGCAGCGCGTTCGGCCTGCTGGCCGACCTGGACCTCGACGGCACACTCGCCGTCGAGGTGGGCGGTGCGGACGAGGTGCCGACCGTGCTCGCCGGCGTGCCGTGGGCCGGCCAGGGCGTCATCGCCTACCGGGTCAGCTGGGTCCCCGACGACCTGTCGGAGCTGCGCGCCGAGCGGCCCGGCACGGATCACCGGGTGGCACGCGGCCGGACGGCGCCGCTGGTCAACGCCGTCGCCCGGGCGCTGCACCGCGCCGTCGGCGGCGAGGTCACCGACATGATGGACTTCGTGGTCGACCCCGCCGACCTCTAGCCGGGGCCGCCGCCTGGCGCCTCGGCGCCCCCGGGGCGCACCGCGTCCAGCAGCACCTCGGCCACGTCGCGCACCGCGGGCGCCGACCCGGCGGACCGGGCGGCGTCGGTGAGCATCACGGTGCAGAACGGGCAGGCCGTGGCGACCACGTCGGCGCCCGTCCCCGCGGCCTCGTCGACCCGGTCGCCGGCGATCCGCCGACCCGAGGTCTCCTCCATCCAGACGCGGGCGCCGCCGCCGCCGCAGCAGAACGACCGCTCGCCGGACCGCGGCATCTCGGTGAGCGTCGCGCCGGCGGCACCCAGCAGGGCCCGCGGCGGGGAGTACACCTGGTTGTGCCGGCCCAGGTAGCACGGGTCGTGGTAGGTGACCTGCTGGTCCGAGCGGTGGACCGGCGTCAGGCGACCCTCGGCGACGAGCGTCTCGAGCAGCTCGGTGTGGTGCAGCACGGTGTACGTCCCGCCGAGCTCGGGGTACTCGTGGGCGATCGTGTTGAAGCAGTGCGCGCACGTGGTGACGACCGTGGTCACCTTCGCCGCGTCGAACGTCTCGATGGTCTGGTGCGCGAGGGCCTGGAACAGCGCCTCGTTGCCGGCCCGGCGAGCCGGGTCGCCCGAGCAGCCCTCGGCGTTGCCGAGCACCGCGAAGCTCACCCCCGCGGTGTGCAGCAGCTCGGCGACCGCACGCGCGACCTGCTGGCCGCGCTCGTCGTACGCGCCCGCGCAGCCCACCCAGAACAGGCAGTCCACGCCGCTCGCGTCCTCGACGTCCTCGCCGATCACCGGCACCGGGAAGTCCAGCGGCTCCGCCCAGGCCATCCGCTTGCGACCGGGCATGCCCCACGGGTTGCCGCGCCGCTCGAGCTTGGTGAACATCTGGCCGAGCTCGGCGGGGAACGCCCCGGCGAGCAGCACCTGGTTGCGGCGCAGGTCGAGCAGGTGGTCGACGTGCTCGATGTCCACCGGGCACTGCTGCACGCACGCGCCGCACATCGTGCAGTCCCACAGCGCCTCGGGCGTGACCACGTCGCCGACCAGCGAGAGCACGTCGACGTCGGCGTGCGAGCCGCCTCCGCCGGGGACCACGGGCACGACGCCGGTGCCGGACGTCCCGCCGGTCGGCTCGGTGGGCTGGTTCGAGCCGGGCACCAGCCACGGCGTCGTCGCGTAGGCGTGGTCGCGCAGCGCGGTGACGACGAGCTTGGGCGACAGCGGCTTGCCGGTGTTCCACGCCGGGCACTGCTCGGTGCAGCGGCCGCACTCGGTGCAGCTCGCCAGGTCCAGCAGGCCCTTCCAGGTGAAGTCCTCGACCTTGCCGACGCCCAGCGCGAGGTCCTCCGGGAGATCGTCGAGCGTCGTGAGGTCCAGCGGCGTGCCGTCCGCCGCGCGCAGCGGGGCCGCGGCCCCGAGCGCCGGCCCGCCCTCCGGCCGCCGCCGGGCCCACACGTTCACCACGGCCACGAACCGGTGCCAGGCCACGCCCATCGCCGGACGCCGGCCCACCGCGACCATCCACGCCATCGACACCACGATCTTGACGGTCGCGAGCACGACGACGGCGGTGGCCAGGGCCCCGATCGGGAACCGGACGAGCAGCGATCCCAGCCACGCGGTGAGGGGGTAGTGGGCGTCGAAGGCGGGTAGCGGCCCGGTGGTGGCGCCCCACCACGGCGCGCCCAGGAGGTTGAGCGGCTGGTCGCTGAGCGGGCTCGTACCGGAGAACACGACCCACCACAGCCCACGCCCCGCTCCCAGCGCGTACTCGAGTGCGCGCAGGCCGATCACGGCGACCACCACGGCGAGGATGACGCCCTCGACCAGGTACGCCTGCCCGGCGTTCGAGCCGAAGAACCGCGACGCCCGCGCGCCCTCCGGGCCGAGCAGTGCCCCGTCCGCGCCCCGGCGTGCCGCCGACTCGTCCGCGACCGCCGCCGCACCCCGTCGCGGGTGGTGGCGCTGGCGCTGGACGATCAGCGTCACGATCCCCACCAGACCGCCCCAGGCGAACAGGTCGACCAGCCAGCCGTACGGCGCCCACGTGCCGACCACCGGCAGCACGTACCGCGGGTCGACGATCTGCCCGTACCCGGTGACCAGGGTCAGGAACAGCAGCGGGAACCCGAGCATCACCACCCAGTGCGCCGCGCGCACCCCCGGCCGTTGCGCGAAGCGCTCGTGCCCCAGGATCTCGCTGAGCGCGCGCCAGGTGCGCTGCCCGGGGCCACGGGTGCGGTCCGGCGCGGGCCCGCCGCGGCGCACCATCCGGACGATCGCCGCCGCGCCCCGGCCGAACATGAGGAGGCCGACCGCCGTCGCACCCACCGCGAGCACGAGCGCGACCACCTGGAGTCCGGACACGCGCCCACGCTAGCCGCTGCCCCCACCGCGCCCGCGGAGGCGGGACGTCGACGGGAGGGACGGCGCGGAGGGTGCCCGGGTAGGCTGGGGCGACTTCCCGCCCTCGCCCCTCGACGGACGGAGCGGACGTTGTTGCTGCTGCTCGGCCTGCACCTCGTCGCGGCCCTCGCCGCGCCCGTCATGGTGCGTGTGGCCGGGCGGCGCGCGTTCTGGCTGCTCGCCCTGGTCCCCGGCTCGGCGCTGGTGTGGGCCCTGGCGCACGCCGGCTCGATCGCCGCGGGCGACATCCCGACGTCGCACACCGAGTGGGTCCCGCACCTGGGCATGGCGATCGATCTGCGGGTCGACACGCTGTCCTGGCTGATGGTCGTGCTGGTCGGCGGGGTCGGCGCCGCGGTGATGGTCTACTCCTCGGTCTACTTCAAGGCCGACGCGACCGGCCTCGGGCGGTTCGCGGGCACCCTGACCGCGTTCGCCGGGTCGATGCTGGGCCTGGTCACCACTGACAACCTGCTGCTGCTCTACGTGTTCTGGGAGCTGACGACGGTCACGTCGTACCTGCTCATCGGGCACTACGCGGACCGCAAGACGTCCCGGCGCGCGGCGATGCAGGCGATCATCGTCACCACCTCGGGCGGCCTGGCGATGCTCGTCGGGATCGTGCTGCTCGGCAACGCGGCGGGCACGTACCGGATCTCGCAGATCGTCGCCTCGCCGCCGTCGGGCACCGCTGTGGTGGTCGCGGTCGGCCTGCTGCTGGTCGGCGCGGTGACCAAGTCCGCGCTGGTCCCGTTCCACTTCTGGCTGCCGGCCGCGATGGCCGCGCCGACGCCGGTGTCCGCGTACCTGCACGCGGCGGCGATGGTCAAGGCCGGTGTCTACCTGGTGGCGCGGTTCGCCCCGGCGTTCGCCGACCTCGCGGTGTGGCAGGTGACCGTCCTGTCGCTCGGCGCCGGGACGCTGCTGGTCGGTGGCTACCGCGCGCTGAGGCAGTACGACCTCAAGCTCGTGCTCGCGTTCGGCACCGTGAGCCAGCTGGGCCTGCTCGTGATGCTCGTCGGGTACGGCACGCGGGAGGCGGCGCTGGCCGGGGCGGCGATGCTCGGCGCGCACGCGATGTTCAAGTCCGCGCTGTTCCTGTCCGTCGGTGTGGTCGACGCCGCGACCGGGACCCGCGACCTGCGCCGGCTGAACGGGGTCGGCCGCGCCCTGCCGATGACCGCCCTGGCCGCGGGTCTGGCCACCGCGTCGATGGTCGGCGTGCCGCCGTTCGCCGGGTATGTGGGCAAGGAGGCCGCCATCGAGGCGCTGCGCCACGACGCGTCGTGGTCGGGCCGGGCGGTGCTGGCGGCGCTCGTGGTGGGCTCGGTGCTCACCGTGGCCTACGGCCTGCGGTTCTGGTGGGGGGCCTTCGCCGCCAAGCGCGTGCTGCCCGGCGAGGACTCCGCCCCGGGCGTCGGCCCGGTGGTCGGGGCCGACGCCCCCGTCGCCGACGTGCAGCACCGGCCGTCGGTGCTGCTGGTCGGCCCGGCGCTGGTGCTCGCCGCGCTCGGTCTGGTCACCGGGCTGGACCCCGGGCTCGGCGAGCACCTGCTGAGCCCCTACGCGGACCAGGTGCCCGGCGAGCCCGGCCACCTGGTGCTCTGGGCAGGTGTCACCGGGGCGCTGTTCACGGTGGGGATCCTCGCCGGCGGCGCGCTGCTGTTCTGGCAGCGGTCCGCTGTCGAGGCCTGGCAGGCGCGCCGGCCGTGGCCGCTGGACGTGGACCTGGTCTACCGGCGTTCGATGCGCCGGCTCGACGGGCTCGCCGCGGACGTCACTGGTGCCACCCAGCGCGGGTCGCTGCCGCTGTACCTCGGCACGGTGATGGTCGTCATGGTGCTCGCGGTGGACTGGACCCTGCTGCGCGGGACCCGGCTGCCGGGCCTCGCCGACCTGCGGCTGTGGGACTCCCCCGTCCAGGCCGTCGCCGGCGCCCTGGCCGTGGTCGCGGCGATCCTCGCCGCCCGCTCCAGACGCCGGCTCAAGGCGGTGCTGCTGGCCGGGGTCAGCGGGTTCGGCGTCGCGACGCTGTTCCTGGTGCACGGGGCGCCCGACCTCGGCCTCACCCAGGTGCTCGTCGAGACCATCACGCTGGTGGTGTTCGTGCTGGTGCTGCGGCGCCTGCCGCCGTACTTCTCGGTGCGTCCGCTCGCCGCCAGCCGCTGGGTGCGGATGGTGGTCGGGGTGGCCGTGGGCGTGACCGTCGCAGGCATGGCACTCGTGATGCCGCTGGCCAGGACGGCGGCCCCGGTCTCGGTGGACTTCCCGGACGAGGCGTACGAGTTCGGCGGCGGCAAGAACGTCGTGAACGTGACACTCGTCGACATCCGCGCGTGGGACACCATGGGCGAGATCTCGGTGCTGCTCGTCGCGGCGACCGGCGTGGCGTCGTTGATCTTCCTGCGCCGTCGCGGCGCCGAGCTGGACCGCACCGGTGCCAGGGCCCCCGCCGAGCGCGCCGTGTGGCGCGAGGACACCGACGTCATGGCGCCGCTGCGCGCCAAGGCCAGGGCCAGGTGGGAGGCCTCGGTGGAGGCCGGCGGGCCGGCCCGACTGCACAGCGACTGGCTGTCCGGCAGCTCCACGCTCGACCCCCAGCGGCGCAGCGTGATCATGGAGATCGCCACCCGGCTGCTGTTCCACACCATGGTCGTGGTCGCGGTGTTCCTGCTGTTCGCCGGGCACAACTCGCCCGGCGGCGGGTTCGTCGCGGGGTTGGTCGTGGGCATCGCGCTCGCAGTGCGCTACCTGGCCGGCGGGCGCTACGAGCTGGGTGACGCCGCGCCGGTGCACCCCGGCCTGCTGCTGGGCTCGGGGCTGTTCCTGTCCGCCGGTGTGGGGCTGGTCGCGCTGCTGTTCGGCCAGTCCGTGCTCGAGTCGACGATCCTCCAGTTCGACCTGCCGGTGCTGGGGCACGTCAAGCTGGTCACCTCGCTGTTCTTCGACATCGGGGTGTTCGGCGTGGTCGTCGGCCTGGTGCTCGACGTGCTGCGCAGCCTCGGCGCGGAGATCGACCGGCACATCGAGATCGAGTCCGACGACGGCGGACCCGACCGGCCCGCGGACGAGGCGACGGGGGCGCTGCGATGAGCCCGCCCGTGACCGCCCCCAGCGTGACCCTGGTGATCGTCGTCGCCGCGCTCATCGCGGTCGGCGTGTACCTGCTGCTCGAGCGCAGCCTCACCCGCGTGATCATCGGCCTGATCCTCACCGGCAACGGGGTCAACCTCCTGCTGCTGGTCGCCGGCGGCGCTGCCGGTGGGCCGCCGATCGTCGGCATGACCGACCCCGAGCGGATGTCCGACCCGCTGCCGCAGGCGATGGTGCTCACCGCGATCGTCATCACGCTGGGCGTCACGGCGTTCCTGCTGGCCATGGCCTACCGGTCCTGGCAGCTCAACGGGCACGACGAGGTGCAGGACGACCTCGAGGACCGCCGGGTCGCCCGCCGCGCGGCGCTGGACCGGGCCGCCTACACCGACGCCGACGTCGGCACCGAGCCGGAGTCCCTGGACGAGGCCGCCGCCGAGGTGCACGACGAGACCGGCGACGTCGGGGGGCGCGAGTGACCACCGACCTGAGCTGGCTGCTGCCCCTGCCCGTGGTGCTCCCGCTGTTCGGCGCCGGGCTGGCGCTCGCCCTGTGGCGGCACGGGCGCGCGCAGGGCGTGATCAGCGTCATCGCCCTGTCGTTGTCGCTGGCCGCGTCGGTGACGATGCTGGTGGCCGCCGACTCCGGCCCGCTGGTCACCGAGCTGGGCAGCTGGGCCGCACCGGTCGGCATCAACCTGGTCGCCGACCGCGTCTCGACCCTGATGCTCACGGTGTCCTTCGCCGTGACGCTCGCCGTGCTGGTGTACTCCCTGGCGCAGGGCGTGGAGGACGGCGACGCCGAGACCCCGGTCGCGATCTTCCACCCCACGTACCTGGTGCTGACCGCAGGCGTCGCCGACGCGTTCCTCACCGGCGACCTGTTCAACCTGTTCGTCGGGTTCGAGGTGCTGCTCGCGGCGTCGTACGTGCTCATCACGTTGGGCGGCACGGGCGAACGGATCCGCGCCGGGACCATCTACGTGGTGGTCTCGCTGCTGTCCTCGCTGCTGTTCCTCACCGCGATCGGTGTGGTGTACGCCGCGACCGGGACCCTCAACCTCGCCCAGCTCGCGCTGCGGATCCCCGAGCTGGACCCCGGGCTGCGCATGGTGCTCCAGGTGATGCTGCTCCTGGCGTTCGCGATCAAGGCGGCGATCTTCCCGCTGTCCGCCTGGCTGCCGGACTCCTACCCCACCGCGCCCGCGCCGGTCACCGCGGTGTTCGCGGGTCTGCTCACCAAGGTCGGCGTCTACGCGATCATCCGGACCCAGACGCTGCTGTTCCCCGGCGGACTCCTCGACGGCTGGCTGATGGGCCTGGCCCTGGCGACGATGCTGGTCGGGATCCTGGGCGCCGTGGCGCAGAACGACATCAAGCGTCTGGTGTCCTTCACGCTGGTCAGCCACATCGGCTTCATGCTCTTCGGCATCTCGCTGTCCAGCGAGGCGGGGCTCGGTGCGGCGATCTTCTACGTCACCCACCACATCACGGTGCAGACCGCGCTGTTCCTGGTGGTGGGCCTCGTGGAACGCCGGGGTGGGTCGACGTCCCTGAACGACCTCGGGGGGCTGGCCAAGGTCGCACCGGTGCTCGCCGTGCTGTTCTTCATCCCCGCGATGAACCTGGCCGGCGTGCCGCCGTTCTCGGGCTTCCTGGGCAAGGTCGGTCTGATCGAGGCGGGTGTCGCCGACGGGCGCCCGTTGGCCCTCGTCCTGGTGGCCGGCGGTGTGGTGACCTCGCTGCTGACCCTGTACGCCCTGGTCAAGGCCTGGAACAAGGCGTTCTGGCAGCCCGTCCCGGAGAACCTGCCCCCGGTCCACCTGCCGCGCCGGATGGTCGGGTCCACCGCGGTGCTGGTCTCGTTCGGCGTGATCATCGCGGTGTTCGCCGGCCCGCTGTACGGCTACACCGAGCGCGCCGCGGCGCTGCTGCGCGACCGCGGGCAGTACGTGCTCGCGGTGCTGCCCGACGGCCAACGCGGCGAGGGCGAGTCGGCCGACGTCACCGAGGACGCGTCCGATGGGGTGGGTGAGCCGGGCGCCGACGTCGTCGAGGCGGCCGATACCGGGGCGATCGACACCTTGGCGACCGACGCCGGGGCGACCGACACCTTGGCGACCGACGCCGAGGCGACCGACACCTTGGCGACCGACGCCGAGGCGGTGGCGCCGTGAGCCTGCACCCGCGGCGCCGTCCGGGCGCCGGCTTCCACATCCTGGCGGTGGCGTGGCTCAGCGCGGTGTGGGTCGCGCTGTGGGGCGACCTGTCGGTGGCCAACGTGCTCGCCGGTCTGCTGATCGCGGTGGTCGCGGTGCGTGCGCTGCCCATGCCGACGATCGACTTCCACGGCCGGGTGCGGGTGCTGGGCCTGCTGCGCCTGGTGGTGCACTTCGTCCGGGACCTGGTGGTGGCGAGCCTGCAGGTCGCCTGGCTGGCGCTCAACGGCCGCAGGCCGCGCTCGGCGGTGATCCGGGTCCGGCTGCGCTCCCACTCCGACCTGTACCTGACCCTGACCGCACAGCTCTGCTCGCTGATCCCGGGCTCCGTGGTGGTCGAGGCGCACCGGCACGACGGCGTGCTGTACGTGCACCTGCTGGACGTCGCCGACCGTGACCTGGCGGTGGCGCACGCCGACGTGCTGGGCATCGAGGAGCGCGTGCTGCGGGCGCTCGGCTCGGACGAGGAGCTGGCCGCCGCCGGGTTGGAGGTGCGCCGATGACCGTCGTCGTTGTGCTGTGCGCGGTGCTGCTGACGGCTGCCGCGGTGCTCGCCCTGGTGAGGGTCGAGCGCGGCCCGTCGATGCTGGACCGCACGATCGCGCTGGACACGCTCACCGCCGTGCTCGTGGGCGCGGTCGCGGTGCACGCGGCGTGGACCCGCCGCACCGACACCGTCCCGGTGCTGGTGGCGCTGTCCCTGATCGGGTTCGTGGGGTCGGTCGCGATCGCCAGGTTCGCCTCCGTCGAGCCCGAGGGCGAGGGCCGGGTGCTGACCCGCGAGGAGGTCGCCGCCCTGGAGCTCGACCGGATGGACGCCGAGGACGCCGAGCGCCGCGACACCGACGCGGAGCACCACGGCGGCGGAGCCGAGGGCGACGTCCGGCGGGTCGAGGAACCGGACGGCGGCGGCGAGGGGGGCGACCGATGACGACGGTGCTGGACGTGCTCGCCGCGATCTGCCTGCTCGCCGGCTCGGCGCTGGCGTTCGCCGCCGGCCTGGGGCTCCTGCGCTTCCCGGACCTGCTGGCCCGGTCGCACGCGGCGACCAAGCCGCAGGTGCTGGGCCTGCTGCTGATGCTGCTCGGGGTCGCGCTGCGGCTGCGCTGGGGCCCGGCGATCTGGATGCTGGTGCTGGTCGCACTGTTCCAGATGGTCACCGCCCCCGTCGCCGCGCACATGGTGACCCGGGCCGGCTACCGCACCGGCAAGGTCGACTCCCGGGCGCTCGTCGTCGACGAGCTCACCGACGACCTGCACGCCGCCGCCGAGGAGCAGGACCTCACGGACTGACCCACGCGCCAGCGCCCCGCCCGCCGAGGTGCCCGGGCCCCCGAGGTGCCTGGGCCCCCGAGTGCCCGCGCCCCCGAGGTGCCCGGGCCCCGAGTGCCCGGTTCGTCGAGTTCGGTGGTGGGCGGTCGAGTTCGGTGGTCGCAACCACCGAACTCGCCTCCGACCACCGAACTCGACCGCGGAGAGCCGGCGCGCGGGGGCGCGGGGGCGCGGGGGCGCGGGCGCGGTGGGCGGTGGGCGGTGGGCGCGGGGGTCAGTGGACGAGCTTGCGGGCGCCGCGGGTCGCGCTCGCGCGCAGGACGCCGACCACCGCGCCGGACACGGCAGCCGCCGCCAGGATCTCCAGGAACGGCACGCCGTCCTCGTCGTCCGCCTTGGGGACCCCATGGCCGAAGAACCTCTTCCACAGCACGTCCACGAGCTTGCGGGCGAGCCACATGGCGCCACCGGCGGCCACCAGGCCGACGATCATCGCGGCCCTGGAGTCGCCGTCGCCGTCCGTGATGGTCTCGATCGGGCCGTCGGTCTGGTCGTCCACGGGTCCTCCTCGATCGGTCGGTGGTGCGCGTCCACGCTAGCGGCGCCGTGGCCGGCGCGCACAGCCCGGGTGTGGCCGCGCGCGGCGCGGGCCCGGGCTCAGGTCTGCGACACCCACAGGTACACGCCGCGGCCCACCTGCTCGGCGGCGACCACCACGCCCACGATGCCCAGCACCACGGGCAGCGGGTCGCCTTCGTGCGGGTCGCGCTCGGCGGACGCGGACCACGCGTCGGCCACCTCGCGCGGCAGGTCCGGGTCCTCGACCCGGCTCAGCTCGCCGAGCACCTCGACCAGGAACGGCGGCAGCTTGAACAGCAGCTCGTGGGCGAGGTCGACCTCGGCCGGCTCGAGGTCGCCGCGGCCGAACCGGACGGCCCGCGCGGCCTCCTCGCCCAGCAGCTCCAGGTCCAGGGCGCCGAGGTCGGTCAGCTCCACGTGCGGGGTCTCGGACTGCGGCCGCTGGCCGGAGTCCAGGGCGTCCGCCCTGGCCAGGGCCCCGGCGTGGGTCGCGACGAACAGCTGAGCGCGCCGTGCCATGAGTGCTCCCTGAGTCCCCACCCGCCGCCGCCGTGGCGGCACGACGAGCCTATCGGGGTAGGGTGGCGCCGAACGACAGGGGAGCGTCGTCCGGCGAGCCGGACACCGACGCTGAGAGTGCGGGTGACCGCAGACCCTCGAACCTGATCCGGTTGGTACCGGCGTAGGGAGTCGGGATTTCTCAGGCGTCGCGACCCGCACGGGCGTGCGGCGAGCGGCGCGCCCCTCCTGCATCCGAGGAGGAGACATGCACCGCCGCATCACCGTCGCGGCCCTGGCCGTCGGGGCCCTCGCCCTGGCCGGGTGTTCCACGACCCAGCCCAGCTCGTCGCCCAGCGGCAGCGCGTCGGACAGCGCGTCGGGGGGCACCGTCGTGCTCGTCACGCACGACTCGTTCGCCCTCCCTGACGACCTCATCAGCCAGTTCGAGTCCGACACCGGTCTGACGCTGGACGTGCGGACCCAGGGTGACGCCGGCTCGATGGTCAACCAGCTCGTGCTGACCAAGGACGCGCCGATCGGCGACGCCGTGTTCGGTATCGACAACACGTTCGCGTCGCGCGCGATCGACGCCGGCGTCCTCGCGCCGTACCGGGCGACCCTGCCCGCCGGGGCCGACCAGTACGTGGTGGGCGACTCGGGCGACCTGAGCCCGGTCGACGTCGGTGACGTGTGCGTCAACGCGGACGTCACCTGGTTCGCCGACCACGACCTGCCGGTGCCCCAGACCCTGGAGGACCTGACCAAGCCCGAGTACAAGGGCCTGCTGGTGGTGGAGAACCCGGCGACGTCCTCACCGGGGCTGGCCTTCATGCTGGCCACCGTCGGCGCGTTCGGCGCCGATGGCTGGCAGGCCTACTGGCAGAAGCTGGTGGACAACAAGGTGGACGTCGCCGCGTCGTGGTCCGACGCGTACTACGTCGACTTCTCCGGCCCGTCCAGCGACGGCGACAAGCCGCTGGTGGTCTCCTACGCCTCGTCCCCGCCGTACGAGGTGCCGGACGGTGCGGAGACGGCGCCCACCACGGCCCTGCTGGACACCTGCTTCCGTCAGGTCGAGTACGCGGGCGTCCTGGCCGGCGCGAAGAACCCCGACGGTGCGAAGAAGGTCGTCGACTGGCTGCTGTCGCCGGCCGTCCAGGCCGCGATCCCCGAGAGCATGTACGTCTACCCGGTGGACTCCTCGGTGCAGCTGCCCGAGTCGTGGGTGCAGTTCGCGCCGATGGCCGACAAGCCCTACACGGTGGCCCCCGCCGACATCGCCGCCAACCGCGACGCCTGGCTCAAGGCATGGACGGACCTGGTGGTCGGCTGAGGTGAGCCTGCGATGAGTGCGGTGGCGTGGCCGCGCCCCGGCCGCGCGCTGCCCGGGCGGTGGCGTCCGGGCCGCGCGGCGGCGTGGGGGCTGGCCGCTGCCGTGCCACTGGCGTTCCTCGGGGTGTTCTTCGCGCTGCCGGTCGTCGGGCTGGTGGCGCGAGGGTTCTGGACCGACGGGGCGCTGGACCTGTCCGGGTTCGCGGACGTGATGAGCCGCCCGCACACCTGGCGGGTCATCGGCATCACCCTGGGGCAGGCCACGGTGGGCACCGCGGTCGCAGTGGTGCTCGGCGTGCCCGGTGCGCACCTGCTGTACCGGACCCGGTTCCGCGGCCAAGGGTTGCTGCGCGGGCTGGTGGCGGTGCCGTTCGTGCTGCCGACGGTCGTGGTGGGCGTGGCGTTCCGGTCGGTGCTCGGCGGGAACGGGCCGCTGGCGTTCCTGGGCTGGGACGGGACCTTCGCGGGGGTCGTCGCGGCGCTGGTGTTCTTCAACTACACCGTCGTGGTGCGCACGGTCGGCGCGTTCTGGGCCGGGCTCGACCCGCGGACCGAGCAGGCGGCGCGTGCCCTGGGCGCCTCGCCGGCGCGGGCGTTCTGGTCGGTGACCCTGCCCGCCCTCGCGCCGGGGATCGCGTCCGCGGCGTCGATCGTGTTCCTGTTCTGCGCCACCGCGTTCGGGGTGGTGCTGGTGCTCGGTGGCGTCGGGTACGGGACGGTCGAGACCGAGATCTGGGTGCAGACCACCCAGTTCCTCGACCTGCGCGCGGCGGCGGTGCTCTCCGTGGTGCAGCTCGTGGTGGTCACCGCGGCGCTGTGGGTGGCCGGGCATGCGCGCCGGCGACGCGAGCAGGCCCTGACCCGCGTGCCGGAGGCGGTGCCGCCGCTCGCGCTGCGCGGCCCGCAGGCGAAGGCCGGGGACCGGTGGGCGGCGGGTGTCACGGGAGCCGTGATCGTGGTGCTGCTGGGGCTGCCCATGGCCTCGCTGGTGGTGCGCTCGCTGCACACCCGCGACGGCTGGGGCCTGGGCAACTACGCGGCGCTGGACCGGCGAGGGTTCGGGCTCGGGGCCTCGGGCTGGGAGGCGGCGGCGACCTCGCTGCGGGTCGCGGTCGACGCGACGCTGATCGCGGTGGTGGTCGCCGGGCTGGTCGCCCTGATCGCCTCGCGGCGGCCGCGCACGCGCGGTCTGCGACGCGCGGTCGGGGCCCTGGACGCGGTGGTGATGCTCCCGCTCGGGGTGTCCGCGGTGACGGTCGGCTTCGGCATCCTGATCACCCTGAACCGGCCGTTCGGGCTCGACCTGGACCTGCGGGCCTCGCCGATGCTGCTGCCGATCGCCCAGGCCGTGGTCGCGGTGCCGCTCGTGGTGCGTACCGTGCTGCCCGTGCTGCGCGCGATCGACACCCGGCTGCACGAGGCCGCCGCGGTGCTGGGCGCCTCGCCGTTCCGGGTGCTGCGGCACGTGGACTGGCCGGTCGCGGCGCGGTCCCTGGGGCTGGCGGTGGGGCTGGCCTTCGCGGTGAGCCTGGGCGAGTTCGGCGCGACGTCGTTCCTGGTGCGACCCGAGAGCCCGACGCTGCCGGTGCTCATCTACCGGCTGATCGGGCGGCCCGGGGCCGACAACCTCGGCACCGCGATGGCCGCGTCGGTGCTGCTCGCCGGGCTGACCGCGGTGGTCATGGCGCTGGCCGAGCGGCTGCGCGGCACGCAGGGGAGCGACGTGTGAGCGGCGACCTGGCGGTGCGGGACCTCGTCGTGCTCTACCGGGACGACGACGGGTCCGTCGCGACCGCCGTCGACCACCTGGACCTGGACGTGGCGACCGGCGAGGTGGTCGCGCTGCTCGGGCCGTCCGGCTCGGGCAAGTCCAGCCTGCTGCGCGCGGTCGCAGGCCTGGAGCCGGCCGCGGCCGGGCGGATCACCTGGGACGGCGAGGACCTCGCGGGCGTGCCTGCGCACCGCCGCGGGTTCGGGCTGATGTTCCAGGACGGGCAGCTGTTCGGGCACCGCGACGTGGCGGGCAACGTGGCGTTCGGCCTGCAGATGCAGCGGGTGCCGGCGCGCGAGCGGGCCGAGCGGACCCGCGAGCTGCTCGACCTGGTGGGCCTGGCCGGGTTCGCCCACCGTGCGGTGTCGACCCTGTCCGGCGGTGAGCGGCAGCGCGTGGCGCTGGCCCGGTCGCTGGCGCCTCGCCCGCGGCTGCTGCTGCTCGACGAGCCGCTGTCCGCCCTGGACCGTGCGCTGCGCGAGCGGTTGGCCGACGAGGTGCGCGAGGCACTGGTCGCCACCGGCACGACGGCGCTCTTCGTCACGCACGACCACGACGAGGCGTTCGCCGTGGCGGACCGAATCGCGGTGATGGACCTGGGCCGGCTGCTGCAGGTGGACACCCCGCCGCGGCTGTGGCAGTCGCCCGCGACGCGGCGGGTCGCGGAGTTCCTGGGCTACGAGGCGTTCGTCGCCGACGACGGCGGGCCGGTGGCCCGGGCGCTCGCCGCCGGGGTGGCGCGGGACGGTGGCGGGGCTCCGCTGCTCGCGGTCGGTCCGGCGTCGCTCGAGGTGGCCGACGACGGGCCGCTGGTCGCCACGGTCCGGGCGGCGGGGTTCCGTCGCGGGGTGGTCGAGCTGGCGGCCGACGTCGAAGGCGTCGGCGAGGTCACGCTGGTCGAGCGGACCGCCGGCCGTTCCGGCGCCGGCGACCTGCCGCGGCCGGGTACGTCGCTGAGGCTGCGCCCGGTGGCCGGCGGTGTCGCCCGCGTCGGCTGACGGCGGCCGGGCTCAGCGCGAGCGCCGGCGCCCGGCGTTGCCGCGCATCGACAGCTCCACGGCGGCGTTGCGGCGGGCGCCCGAGGGCGCGC
>JAHLLI010000028.1 GCA_020444245.1 Actinomycetales bacterium | reverse complement strand
GGACCGGGCGCGGAGCCACGGGACCGGGACCCGAGGGCGGGTGGACCGGGCGCGGCCGGGTGCGAGCACCTAGGGTCGCCGGTGTGTCCGGGCCTCCGCTGACCGACCCCGCGGCGCCTGCCTCGACGCGGCGTCGCGGCCTGGCGTGGCTGCTCGGACCGGCGTTCGTCGCGGCCGTCGCCTACGTCGACCCGGGCAACGTCGCGGCCAACCTGACCGCCGGAGCGCGATACGGGTACCTGCTGCTGTGGGTGCTGGTGATCGCGAACCTCATGGCGGTGCTGGTGCAGTACCTGTCCGCGAAGCTCGGCCTGGTCGCGGGCGCGAGCCTGCCGGAGCTGATGGGGCAGCGCCTGTCGAGGCGCGGTCGGATCGGGTTCTGGTTGCAGGCGGAGTCGGTCGCCGCTGCGACCGACCTCGCCGAGGTGATCGGTGGCGCGATCGCCCTGCAGCTGCTGTTCGGCGTCCCGCTGCTGATCGGCGGGGTGATCGTCGGCGTGGTCTCGATGGTGGTGCTGGAGGTGCAGAACCGGCGCGGCCAGCGGCGCTTCGAGGCGGTGGTGGTCGGCCTCCTCGCGGTGATCACCATCGGGTTCGTCGCCGGGCTCGTGGTGAGCCCGCTGTCGTTGCCCGGCGTCCTGGGCGGGCTGGTGCCGCGGTTCGACGGCACGCAGACGGTGCTGCTGGCCGCGAGCATGCTCGGGGCGACCGTGATGCCCCACGCGATCTACCTGCACTCGAGCCTCTCGCGCGACCGGCACGGCCGCCCGGACGGCGCGGACCGCCAGCGCGTGCTGCGCGCGACACGGTGGGACGTGGTCCTGTCCCTGCTGCTCGCCGGATCGGTGAACATCGCGATGCTCCTGCTCGCCGCTGCCGGTCTGCAGGGCCGGACCGGCACGGACACCATCGACGGCGCCCACGCGGTGATCGCCGACAGTCTGGGGCCGGTGGTCGGAGCACTCTTCGGGATCGGCCTGCTCGCCTCGGGGCTGGCTTCGACCTCGGTCGGGTGCTACGCCGGGTCGACGATCATGGCCGGCCTGCTGCGCGTCCGTGTGCCGCTCGTGGCGCGGCGTGCGGTCACGCTCGCGCCCGCGCTGATCGTGCTGGCGCTCGGGGTCGACCCGACCTGGGCGCTGGTGATCAGCCAGGTGTTCCTGTCGATCGGGATCCCCTTCGCGCTGGTCCCGCTGGTCGTGCTCACCGGTCGGCGCGACGTGATGGGGGACCTGGCCAACGGCCGCCTGCTGCGGGGGGCGGCCTGGGCGGTGGTGGCGGCGATCGTCGCGCTGAACCTGGCGTTGATCGTGCTCACGGTGCTCGGGAGGGCCTGAGCGCAGGCCCGGGTCTGACCGAGGCGTCGGAGCGTGTCCGCCACGTCCATCCCGGGCTGAGCGCCGCGCGGTCGGACCGGCGGCCACGGCGCCCCAGCGACCGGAGCCCCGTCCCGGATGGCGGACGCCGCCTTCCTCACCCGGGCGCGGCGTGGTTCGGTTCCCCGCCATGACCACCTCGGCCGCCGCGTCCGCGCTGCGGGCGACGTGTGTCCCGATGGTCATGTGCTGCTGCGCCGACGCCCGAATGCTCCGGGGCGCGCGCCGCGCCTGAGCCCACGAGCGAGCCGTCCGACGGCTCCGGCTCCCGGCCCGCGTGTGCCCGCCCCGCCACCGTCGGACCATCACAGGAGCACATCAACCATGAGCATTGCCACTGATCTGACGCGCGACGAGGCCTTGTCCGGGATCGTCGACGCCACCGCCCGAGCAGTCGCGCAGGACCCGGCTGCGGCGCAGGTCCGCTTCGCGGCCCGCGGGACGAGCACCGGAACCGTCGCGACCGACCTCGAGGCCCGCACCCACCGCTGGCGGGTCGACGAGCCCGCCTCGCTCGGCGGCCAGGACGGGGCGGCGAACCCGGTCGAGGCGGCCCTCGGCGCGCTGCTGGCCTGCCAGACCGTGACCTACCGGTTCTGGGCGGCGCGGCTCGACATCAGGCTCGACGACCTCGAGCTCGAGACCGAGGGCGACCTGGACGTGCGCGGGTTCTTCGGCCTGGACGACGCGGTGCGACCGGGCTTCGGCGCGGTGCGCCTGCGGGTGCGGCTGCTCGGCCCGGAGTCGGCCGAGCGGTACGCCGAGCTCCACCGCGCAGTCGAGGAGCACTGCCCGGTGCTCGACCTGTTCGCCAACCCGACGCCGGTCACGACGACGCTGGTGACTGGTGACTGGTGACTGGTGACTGGTGACTGGTGACCGGGTGACTGGTGACCGGGTGACTGGTGACTGGTGACCGGGTGATCGCGGGCCAGGTGTCCGCGGGCCAGGTCTCCGCGGGCCGGTGACGGCACGCCGGTGTACCCGCGCGCCTCAGGGAGCGCGGGTACACCGGCATGGCCGCATCGGACCTCACGCGGCCGCGGACGCCTCCGGGCGCGGCGGCGGGGGCCGACCGGCGGGCAGCACCGGGTCCGGACTGACGATGTGGATCCGGCCCGTCGGGGAACGCCAGAGGGTGGCGCCGCTGATCGGGTCTCGACTGGCGTACCAGCCGCCGTGGGTCTTGAGCCGGTGGTGGTGCCGGCACAGCGCCTGGAGGTTCGACGCAACCGTCTGGAGGTGCGCGGGGCGGTCCGGGTCGAACGGTGCGACGTGGTCGATGTCGCACCGCTCGGCGGCGACCGAGCACCCGTGGAAGCGGCAGGTGCGGTCGCGGGCGACGACCTCGCGCACCAGCTCCGCGCTCGGGCGGTACCCGTCGGTCGGGTCCGCACCGCCGATGGCAACGCCCTCGGCGTCGACCCGAAGGACGCGGACGTCGGCGTCCTCGACGACCCCGGCGACCGCGCAGAACGGCACGAGGCCGTACCCCGCGAGGTGCGCGACCCCGTCGGCGCAGTCGGCCGAGCGGAGCGTTCCGGCCGACACCGTCACCTCCAGGTGCGGCCGACGGCGCTGGCGGCGAGGAAGGGGCAAGCCGTCGAGGTCACCCCCGGAGTCCAGGACCCGGTGGGCCAGGGCCGTCAGCGCGTCCGCGCGGCGCTGGTCGGCAGTGCGTTCCTCGCCGGTCTCGCGCCGGTCGGCAAGCGCTCCGATCGCGGTCATCACGGTCGTGGCATCCACAGCGGGCAGGAGCGCGTGGATCCACGCCATCGCGTCGGGCGCGGGGACCATCCGTACGCCACGCTCGGCACGGGCGGACCGGTGGCGGAGGTCGGCCGCCTCGGCGTCCAGCGCGAGCTCCGCGGCCCGGACGTCGCGGCGCAGCTGCGGGACCGTACGCTCCTCGGCACCCACGAGCACCCGGTCCAGCACGGCCGCGGTGAGCCGGCCGGGCAGGTGATCGGTCTCCTGCAGGAGCACCTGCGCCTTGCGGGCGGAGAGCGCCCCCGAGGCCATCGCGTCAGCCAGCGGGGGATGCGCGCGCAGCCCGGTGGCGAGCTCGACGGTGTTCTCCGCGGCCCGCCTCGTGGTGCCCAGCCGGGTGGCGATCTCGTCCGGCACGTGCTCGAGGGACGAGCTGGGCGTGCGATCCACGAGGGCGGCGACGAACTGCGACTGCCGTTCCGCGAGCCACGAGGCGAGGCGATCACACGCGGCGATCGCCTCCACCAGGCCTTCCTCGTCGAGCCCGGTCGGATCCAGGTCCGCGAGCCGCGCGGCGAGCGCGGGACCCGGGGCGCTGCGGTCGAGCTCGGCGGCGACGGCGTGCCGCTGGTCCCACGGCAGCCATGCTCCCGAGACCGAACCGGCATCGGTGACCGTCATCGCCTCCCTTTCGATCGAACACCAGTACGATAGCCACGAGGTCCGACACGCTCCCGGAGAACGAGATCCCTGCGAGCGCCGGGCTGACGGTTCTGATGGTCGGGTCGCAGGACGTGGCCGTCGCTGTCGCGGGCGTGGAGGTGTACTCCACGGGCTTCACGTTCGACCTCGCCGTCCGCCTGTGGCTGCCACGTCCCGAGGTCGTGCACGGCGGTCTGTCCCCGGTGGTCAGCTCGCCACTGTTCGGCGGTGAGGTCGCCGCCGAGCGCCGGCTCCTGCTGGGCCTGGAGCCCGGACGAGCTCGTGCTCGTCAGCGAAGGCGGGGGTGGGGACGGCACACGGGTGGACCAGCGCCACCGGGTCGCGCCACTGCCCCCCGAAGGGCCGGTCGTCTTCATCATCAGCCGCCGGCGCGGCCCACCTCGGGCTGGTTCGCCGAGCCGCCTTCGTCGGCGCGCACCGGGGCGGGGAACGGCGCTCAGTCCTCCTCGACGAGCTCGCCCTCCCAGGCCTCGAGCCCCTCACGCACCGCGAACGCGGCGATCACGAAGCCGCCCACCGGGTCCAGCCACGTCGCCCCGGTCAGGGTGAACCCGACCACGGCGACCAGGGTCGACGCGGACAGCAGCGCGCACACCCGGGTCTCCGCGGCGTCGGCCAGGATCAGCGGGTCGTCCAGCGCGCGGCCCACCCGGGTCTTGGCCCAGGCCAGGACCGGCATCGCGACCAGCGACAGCGTGAGCAGACCGATGGCGACCGGCGACGTCTCGGGCGTCTCGCCGCTCATCAGCCCGCGGATCCCGGCGAAGGTGGTCCAGGCGGCCAGCGCGAAGAAGGTCAGTGCCACGCCGCGCAGCGCGCGCCGCTCACGGTCCTCGTCGGCCTCGCCGTGCCGCAGTCGCGCGGACAGCCGCATCGCGACCAGCACCGCGGAGACCGACTCGATCCCGGAGTCGAGCCCGAAACCGATCACCGACACCAGGCCCGCGGCCAGCCCCGCGCTGACGGCGACGATGCCCTCGACGACGTTCCAGGCGATCGTCGCCCTGGCCAGGAGCAGGCCACGACGGGTCAGAGCAACCGTGTCCACGGCCGTGACCCTAGCGGCGTCGCAGGGCGGTCAGTGACCGAGCACCCGCACGTGGACGGCGTCGAGGGCATCCCACCAGTGCCGGTACCGGCGGTAGACCTCGGGCTCGCGGTCGGCGAGCAGCGTCGCGAGAGACCGGGCCTCCACCTCGAGCTCCGCCCAGGCGTCGTCGTCGAGGGCCTCGAAGGCGGCCACCTCGATCCCGTCGTCGGTGGCACGCCAGACGCCTGCGACGCGGCCGTCCACGAGCACCGTCGGCAGGCAGTCCCCGTTGCGGCGCAGCACGGTGCTCCGGTGCTCGGGCGGCACGATCCGTGCCCGGTCGGCGTGTGAGAGGAGCACCTGGTCCCACATCGGCAGCAGTCGGGCCGGTGCCCGGACGTCCCCGGGTGGCCGGGGTGCGTCGGCGAGGTCGACGAGGTCCTCGCCATCGGGCCCCTCCAGATGCACCAGCTCGTCCTCGAGCGCCGCCAGGGCCTGCCGGGACACGGGCCGGCCGAGCAGCGAGAACTGCGTCAGGTCGAGCGCCGTCGCCGGGCCGAACCCGGCGAGGTAGCGACGGGCGAGGTGCACGACCGCCTCGTCGGACCGGTCGGCGGGCCAGGTCGGTGGCATGGCGGCGAACCCGCGGTCGCGGCCGAAGGCCCACGCGCCGCCGCCGGGCACGTGGCGCACGGGGGCGAAGGTGCGCAGGGCCCACCACACCCGCGGGTGCGGCAGGCCGCGCTCGGCGAGGAAGCTCTGCACCTCGGCGGCGGAGCGTGGCTCGGCCACGAAGCCGAGAAGGTCCGGGAGCACCGCGTCGACGTCGGCGATCGGGACGCCCGACTCACGGAACCGGCGGTCGAACAGTCGCGAGGCCCGCAGCGAGCCCACCATCGCCGCGTGCAGCGGTGCGTGGTCGTCAGGCAGCACGGCGTGCAAGGTGATCCGCATGAGGGTCGCCTTGACCACCGTCGCGTCCCGGAACGCGGCGTCGAGCTCGGCGGGGTCGAACGCCGAGAGGCGGGCCCAGAGCGCGAGGTAGGGCGAGGCCGGCTCCTGGGCCTGCAGCGCCACGACGCGCCGGACCGCCTCGGTCACGGACAGCGGGACGCGCTCGAGCAGCAGCTGCCGGGCGAGCAACGCGCGGTTGAGGTCGACGGTCGTGAGTGCCACGCGGCGATCTTCGCGCCTGTCCCCGACAGTCGCCCAGGGGGTGGGTGCGGCGCGTGCCATCGGGCGCCGAGGGGCGCAGACTGGAGTCGTGCCGGACGTGAGACCGGCGGCCGTCGCCGGACTGTTCTACCCCGAGGAGCGCGCCGCGCTGGAGCGGGACGTGCGGGACCTGCTCGCCTCGGCGGCGGACACCGCGGACGTGGCGGCCGCCGCGCGAGGGCCCGGCAAGGCCTACCTGCTCCCGCACGCGGGCTACCAGTACTCGGGTTCGACGGCGGCACTCGGGTACGCCGAGCTCGCGCGGGCGCGCGACCGGGTGCACCGGGTGGTGCTGCTCGGCCCGACCCACCGTGTCGCGGTCGACGGCCTCGCGCTCCCGGGGGCGCACGCGTTCGCGACGCCGTTGGGCGACGTGCGGGCCGTGGAGCCCGAGCCGGCCGTGCTCGCAGCACTCCCGCAGGTCGTGGTGCGCCCCGTGGTGCACGCCCTGGAGCACTCGCTCGAGGTGCACCTGCCCTTCCTGCAGGTCGCCCTCGGCGACGTCGAGGTGCTGCCGCTCGCCGTGGGCCGCGCCGCCCCGGAGGACGTCGCAGCGGTGCTCGACGCCGTATGGGGCGGGCCTGAGACCGTCATCGTGGTGAGCTCGGACCTGTCGCACTACCTGACCTACGAGCAGGCCGCGACCGTCGACGCGGTGACCGTCGGCCAGGTCCTGAGGCTCGAGGGCCCGCTCGGGCACGAGCAGGCCTGCGGCGCGACCCCGCTCAACGGGCTGCTGGTCGCGGCGCGGCGTCGCGGCCTGAGGCCGCGGCTGCTCGGGGCGTGCAGCTCGGGCGACACCGCAGGCGACCGGCGAAGGGTGGTGGGCTATGCAGCCGTCGCGTTCGACGAGCCCGCCGTCTGAGGGCCCCGCGGCCGCTCCCGGCGCGCTGCCACCGGACGCCGCCCCGGTCCTCGTGGGCCTGGCTCGCGCTGCCGTCGCACGGGCGCTGCACGTGCGCGGGGCTCCCGACCCGCCGCCACCGCCGGACTGGGCGCGCGCGGACGGGGCGTCGTTCGTCACTCTCACGCTCGACGGGCACCTGCGGGGCTGCCTGGGCTCGTTGACCGCGGTGCGACCGCTGGCCGAGGACGTCGAGCAGAACGCGAGGGCGGCGGCCCTGCGCGACCCGCGCTTCAGCCCCCTGACCCGGGCAGAGGCGGAGGACGTCGAGATCGAGGTCTCGGTGCTGTCGCCGGTGACTCCGCTGCCCGTGGCGGACCGCGCCGACGCGGTGGCCCGGCTGCGCCCCGGCGTCGACGGCGTGGTCCTGACCTGCGGGGGTCGGCGGGCGACCCTGCTGCCCCAGGTGTGGCGGAACCTGCCCGACCCCGAGCAGTTCCTCGACGCGCTGCTGCGCAAGGCCGGGCTGCCACCCGGCTGGTGGACCGACGACGTCGTCCTGGGCACCTACACCGTCACCGAGCTGCGGGAGGAGGATGACCGATGACCGCCATCGTGGAGTCCGACCACCCTGCGCGCTACTGGCACGCGGTGGCCGACGGACGCCTCCAGTGCGACCTGTGTCCGCGCGAGTGCCGGCTGCGCGACGGGCAGCGGGGGTTCTGCTTCGTGCGCCGCCGGCTGGGCGACCAGCTGGTCCTGACCACGTACGGGCGTTCGTCGGGCTTCTGCCTCGACCCGATCGAGAAGAAGCCCCTGGCGCACTTCTTCCCGGGCACCAGCGTCCTGTCGTTCGGCACCGCCGGGTGCAACCTGGGCTGCAAGTTCTGCCAGAACTGGGACATCTCCAAGGCCCGGGAGACCGATCGGCTCACCGACCAGGCCGGTCCCGAGGCGATCGCGGCCGCGGCGCAGGTCTCCGGGGCGCGCAGCGTCGCGTTCACCTACAACGACCCGGTGATCTTCACCGAGTACGCGATCGACGTGGCGCAGGCATGCCGGGCGGTGGGCCTGGCCTCGGTCGCGGTGACCGCGGGCTACGTCAACCCCGAGGGCCGCCACGACCTGTTCGCCGCGATGGATGCGGCCAACGTCGACCTCAAGGGCTTTACCGACGACTTCTACCGGAAGGTCACCGGGGCCCGGCTCGGCCCGGTGCTCGACACGTTGCGGTACCTGCACCACGAGACCGACGTCTGGTTGGAGATCACCACGTTGCTGATCCCCGGGCACAACGACTCCGACGCAGAGCTGCACGCGATGTTCGCCTGGGTGCGCGAGGAGCTGGGGCCCGACGTGCCGCACCACGTGACCGCGTTCCACCCGGACTGGCGCATGCGGGACGTGCCGCCGACCCCGCGCGCCACCCTGGACCGGGCGCGGGGGATCGGCCTGGAGGAGGGCCTCCACTTCGTCTACACCGGCAACGTCGTCAACCCGACGGGGGAGACCACCGCGTGCGCGTCCTGCGGCGCGACGCTGATCGCCAGGGACTGGTACACGATCCGGAGCTACCGGCTGACCGCCGACGGGTGCTGCCCGGACTGCGGGACCCGGCTGCCCGGTCGCTTCGAGGCACATGCGGGGGAGTTCGGCCCGCGGCGGGTACCGGTGCGGATCGGCGGCCACACCTGACGGTGGCCCGGGCCTCCGGGTCTCCGGGTCTCCCGGCGTCCGGGCCGCCCCGCGCCGCCCCGTAGGCTCGGGGGATGGGTTGGGAGGTGCGCGCGCTCGTCCGTCGCGCCCTCGGTGGGCAGCCCGCCGCGCCGGTCGCCGAGCGCTCGAAGGCCGGGCGGCTCGATGCGGCCACGGTGCACGGCGTGCTCGAGCTCGGCCTGCGCATCGGTGAGGCGATGCTCTCGCTCGGCGCCGCGGCAGCCGACGTCACGGGCGCGATCCAGCGGATCGCGGCGGCGTTCGGGCTCGAGGGGTGCCAGGTCGATCTCACGTTCACGTCGATCACGGTGTCCTACGACCCGGGCGTGGGCGGCACGCCCCTGACCGTGATGCGCGTGGCGCGCAGCCGCACGGTCGACTACGGGCGGCTCAGCGCAGTCCTGCGCCTCGAGCGGGCGCTGACCGATCGGCAGGTCCCGCCGGCCGAAGCGCCGGACGTCCTCGACCGCGCCCACGGCGACCTCGACGCGGTGCTCGGCGCCGCCCAGCCGTACCGGCCGGCGGTGATCACGCTGCTGCTGTCCGTGATGGCGGCGGCGGTGGCCCTGCTCCTGGGCGGTGGGGTGTGGGTCGCGCTCGTCGCCGGCGCGACGACCGCGTTGATCGACCGCGTGGTGCGGTGGCTGGGCCGGCACGGGGTCCCGACGTTCTTCCTCCAGGCGGTCGGGGCGGCGGTCGCGACGGGCGTCGCGGTGCTGCTGCTCGTGGTGGTCCCGGTGCTGCCGGTCGAGCTCGCCACGCTGCCCCCGTCGCTGGTGGTCGCCTCCGGGATCGTGGTGCTGCTGGCCGGACTGTCCTTAGTGGGGGCCGCCGACGACGCCCTGAGCGGCTTCCCCGTGACGGCGAGCGGCCGGGTCTTCGAGGTCTTCCTCCTCACCCTCGGGATCGTGGTCGGGATCGGCGCGGTGCTCGATGTCTCGCGTCGGATGGGGGTCGCGCTCGACCTGGTCGACGACCCGACCGCCCTCGTGTCTCCGGTGCTCCAGGTGGTCAGCGCGGCCGTGGTGGCCGGGGCCTGGGCTCTGGCGTCCTACGCCCGGCCGCGTGCCGCGGTGGTGGCGGGGCTCGCCGGCGCCGTGGCGTGGCTGGTGTTCGCCGGGCTGCGCGAGCTCCAGGTGGGGCCTGCCGTGGCGAGTGCCGGGGCGGCGCTGGTGATCGGATTCGGTGCCGAGTCGCTCGCCTCCCGCCTCAAGGTGCCGGCCCTGGTGGCGTCCGCGTGCGGGATCGTGCCGCTGCTCCCTGGCCTGGCGATCTATCACGGCCTGTACCTGCTGGTCGACGACTCGAGCAGCCTCGCCGAGGGCGCCCAGGTGCTGCTCGGGGCGGCGATGGTCGGGCTCGGCCTTGCGGCCGGTGTCACGCTCGGCGAGCTGATCGCGGCACCGGTGCGTCGCAGCATGATCGCGCAGCGCCGCGAGGCCTGGCGTCGACCCCGCAGGCGGCCCCGCCGCTGAGTCTCAGGCCACCGCGGCCACACCGAGCTCGTCGAGCAGGGTGCGGATGCGTGCCTCGATGGCGTCGCGGATGGGTCGCACGGAGTCGATGCCCTGGCCGGCCGGGTCGTCCAGGGCCCAGTCCTCGTAGCGCTTGCCCGGGAAGATCGGGCAGGCGTCGCCGCACCCCATCGTCACGACCACGTCGGATGCCTGGACGGCCTCGGTGGTGAGCACCTTGGGCTGCTCGGCCCGGATGTCGACGCCCTGCTCGAGCATGGCCTCGACCGCGACCGGGTTGATCTGGTCGGCGGGCATCGACCCTGCGCTGCGGACCTCGACCGCTCCGCCGGACAGGTGCCGCAGCCAGCCGGCGGCCATCTGGGAACGGCCCGCGTTGTGCACGCACACGAACAGCACGCTGGGGCGCTCGGCGGCGGGGGAGTCGGTCATGGGTTCCTCCTGGTGCTCGGGTGGTGCCGGACGGTCTCGCGGCAGGTCAGACGGGGGCGGTGGTCGTGGTGGCGACGCCCAGCTCGGCGAGCAGGGTGAGGATACGGCGCTCGATCTCATCACGGATCGGGCGTACGTCGGCGAGATCCAGGCCCGCGGGGTCGTCGAGCTCCCACTCCTCGTAGCGCTTGCCGGGGAAGATCGGGCAGGCGTCGCCGCAACCCATGGTGACGACCACGTCGGCGGCCCGGACGATCTCGTCGGTCCAGGGCTTGGGGAACTCGGCGGAGATGTCGATGCCGCGCTCGGCCATCGCGGCGACGGCCGCAGGGTTGACCTCGACGCCCGGCGTGGAGCCGCCGGACCAGGCGACCGCGCGCTCGCCGGCGTGGCGGGTGAAGAAGCCGAGCGCCATCTGGGAGCGGCCGGCGTTGTGCACGCACAGGAACAGCACCACCGGCCTGCCGTCGACCACCTTGCCCTCGACCCTGGCCAGGGCGCGCAGCCGCTGGCGGGCGAATCGCTCGGCCAGCAGGGGCAGGAAGGTCGTGACCGTGGCACGTCCGGCGAACTGGTCGTAGGAGGACAGGAGGAAGCGTTCGATGGTCTCGGCGCCGAACACCCCTGCGAACTCCTCCGCGAGGCGGGCTGCGGCGTGCCGCAGCACCAGGCGGGCATCGATGGCCAGGTCGTCGTGCGGATCGTCGACACGGTTCATGACGGACTCCTTCGGGTGGTCCCGGTCACGCTCTCGTGGCCAGTCGGGGTGCGAGGTCGGTGACGCGGCGCTCGAGCTCGGCGAGGGCGGCCTCGAAGCGCTCGTCGTCGCCGCCGACGGGATCGGGGACCGACCAGTGCGAGTCGGCGAGGAGGCCGGTCTCCTCGTGCGCGCGGTCGCAGACCGTGACGACGAAGTCGCCCTGTGCATGCACGGCGCCCAGGGCCTGCGGTACGCCGAGGTCCGGTAGGTGGTGCCGGCGCGCCGCGCGCACGGCCCCGGGGTCGACCCGGGCCGCGGGGTGGGTGCCGGCGGACGTCGCAGGGAGCGGGCTGGTCCGCTGCCACAGCGCGACGGCGAGCTGGGACCGTGCCGAGTTCGCCGTGCACACGAACAGCACCCGCCCGGCGCCTGCGGACGACGCGGACGGCGCGGTCAGGGCGTCCAGCGCACCGGGCCGCAGGCTGAGGTAGGTCCGGCGCCGGTCGCCCTCCGACGGGGTGCGGCGGACGACGCCGTGCTCGACGAGCACGTTGACGTGGTGGGCCAGCAGGTTGGAGCGCATGCCCAGCAGGTCGGCGAGCTCTGACGGCGTCCGGTCGCCCCACTGCAGGAGCTCGACGACCGCGAGCCGCCCGGGCTCGCCGAGCGCTGCGTGCAGGGCGGCACGCTCATCGATGCCCTTCATCCACTCAGTGTCCATTGACTCAATAGTGGATGAGATATCGGACGCGGTCAAGCGACGTGGGAGGTCTCAGGAGACGACGAAGGCGGGCCCCGTGGTGGGACCCGCCTTCGTCAGATGTGTCAGAGCGGCTTGATGTTCGCGGCCTGCGGGCCCTTGGGGCCCTGCGTCACCTCGAACTCGACCTTCTGGTTCTCCTCGAGGCTACGGAAGCCCGAGGTCGCGATGGCCGAGTAGTGCGCGAACACGTCGGCGCCGCCGTCGTCGGGGGCGATGAAGCCGAAGCCCTTCTCGGCGTTGAACCACTTCACGGTTCCGGTGGTCATGGGAGCTCCTTCCAGAGCAGTCAACCGTCGGCGCTTGTCGTCGGCGGTCGTCACGATGGTTCGTTCGTCTGCTCCGCAAAGGGCCGGCGCCGGTCAAGCAGGCGCCTTCAAACGCAAGAAACACTGCAACGTAAGACTTGAGCGTACCCGATCCGTGCTCGCCCTCGGGCGTCGGCGACCCCGGCAGGGTATCCTGGGTGCCTCGATGTGCTGTCCGGTGCGTCGCACTCTCACGGAGCGGACGCACCATGGCCACCCTTGCACTCCCCCCCATACCGGCGCCGCGCGAGCGTCAGACGAGCGCCTACGCCGCCTTGAGCCAGCGCGTTCAGGACGCCGGCCTGATGCGGCGACGGCACGGCTACTACTGGACGTGGTTCATCGGCCTGACGGCGGCTCTGGGCGGGCTCGGGGCAGCCGTGGTGCTGCTTGGGGCGAGCTGGTGGCAGCTCCTGGTGGCCGCGGGTCTTGCGGTGGTGCTGGGCCAGGTGATGTTCCTCGGCCACGACGCGGCGCACAGGCAGATCTTCGCCTCCGGGCGCTGGAACGACTGGGCGAGCCTGGTCATCGCGAACCTGTATGCCGGAATGAGCTACGGCTGGTGGCAGCACAAGCACTCCCGCCACCACGCCAAGCCCAACCAGATCGGCGCGGACCCCGACATCGCGACGGACACGATCATCTTCCACACCGAGGACATCAAGACCCCGCGGGTCGGACTGCGCGGCTGGCTCACCGCCCGGCAGGGCTGGCTGTTCTTCCCGCTCCTGCTGCTCGAGGGGCTCAACCTGCATGTCTCGGGGATCAAGACGATCTTCGGGCGCGGCACGGTCAAGCGACGCCCGGTGGAGATCGCGTTCGTGACGCTGCGGATCGGTGGCTACCTCGCCCTGGTCTTCTGGTTCATGCCGGTCGGTCTGGCCTTCGCGTTCCTCGGGGTGCAGCTCGGGCTGTTCGGGCTGTACATGGGCGCCGTGTTCGCGCCCAACCACAAGGGCATGCCGCTCGTGCCGAAGGACAGCCGGATCGACTTCATGTCCCGGCAGGTGCTGATGAGCCGCAACATCTCCGGCGGGCCGGTGACCGATGTGGCGATGGGTGGGCTCAACCATCAGATCGAGCATCACCTGTTCCCGTCGATGCCCCGTCCGCACCTGCGCCGTGCACGCCCGCTGGTGCGCGAGGCCTGCGCCGAGCAGGGCATCCCCTACACCGAGACGACCGCGGTGCGGTCCTACGGCATCGTGGTCCGCTACCTCAACGAGGTCGGCGTCGCGGCCCGGGACCCGTTCCAGTGCCCGGTGACCCAGGAGCTCCGCTCGGCCCGCTGACCGGCCCGTCGCCGGACGCGAGTCGGCCGATGATCTTCATGGGATCTTCGTCGTCGCCACGGTCGTCCTCTCAGGTTCGGCGCGCATCCTGAACCGAGAGACCAACTGGAGGTCGACACGATGATGGGTTGGTACGGCGGTGGGATGAACGGCTTCGGCTGGCTGGGCATGGGGCTCTTCTGGCTCGTCCTGCTCGGTGTGATCGTCTGGCTCGTGGTGCGACTGGCGACGAGCGGCGCGCGGGTGCCGCCCCAGCCACCCGCCGCGCCTCCGGTGGCGCCACCTGCGGTGCCGCCGGCGCGCCCGAGCGGCACGGCGGCGGCCCTGGAGATCCTGGACCGCCGGCTGGCGCAGGGTGAGATCGACGTCGAGACCTACCGCGCCACCCGGGACGCCCTCATGGAGGGACGTGGGGAGTCGCGGTGAGCCGGCGCGTGCGCGGTGCGTCGGCCGGACCACCACCGCCCTGATCGCGGCGCGCCCGCACGACGGGACTGCCCGGAACCGTCGTCGACCTCGGCGCCGGCGACAAGGGCTCGTCGTGACCTGAGCCGCCCGGTGCGGCTCGACCTGCGTCGCAGACGTGGGAGGACTAGCGTGGACGGCGTCGCCTCCTCGGCACCCGAGCCGAGTGTCGGGGTCCCGGCACTCGCGACAGCACAACCTCGGGAGGCCCGTCATGTCGGCGTCCGACGACGCAGACCTGACCGCCGTCCCCACCCCCCTCGCCGCGCGCGGCGCCTTCCCGGCCGGAGCTCCCGGCGGACGCGCTGCGCCTCGCGGCGGGCGAGCCCATGCCGGCCACCTTCGGCGCGCCACGGGCAGCTAGCCCCACGCGCGCCGCAGCCCGGTGCGTCCGCACGACCCTTCGGAAGAAGGCGAAGATCTGTTGGCCACGGCCACCGAACTCAAAGAGATGCCCCTGCAGTCCGTCCTCGCCGCGCTCGATGCCGCTCCGGACGGCCTCACCACCACCCAGGCCGCCGACCGGCTGGCGCGGTACGGCCCGAATGAGATCGAGGAGAAGCTGCGCAGCGCGCTGCTGACGTTCCTCGGGTACTTCTGGGGGCCGATCGCCTGGATGATCGAGGCCGCGCTCATCCTGTCGATCCTGGTCAAGCACTGGTCCGACGCGGTGATCATCGGCGTGCTGCTCGCCATGAACGGGGTCGTGGCGTTCGCCGAGGAGCATCAGGCCACCAACGCGATCGAGGCCCTCAAGAGCCGGCTCGCGACCTCCGCGCGGGTGCGCCGGGACGGGAGCTGGGTGGAGATCCCGGTCCGGGAGCTCGTGCCCGGGGACGTGATCCGCGTCCGGCTCGGCGACGTGGTCCCCGCGGACGCGAAGATCCTCGAGGACGTGCAGGCGCAGGTCGACCAGTCGGCCCTGACCGGCGAGTCGCTCCCCGTGACCCGAGGGCAGGGCGAAGACCTCTACTCCGGCGCCGTCGTGGCCCAGGGGGAGACCGACGCCGTCGTCTACGCGACCGGCACGAACTCCTTCTTCGGCCGGACGACGGAGCTGGTCTCGGAGGCGGGCACCACGAGTCACTTCCAGCAGGCGGTGATGCGGATCGGCCACTACCTGATCGTCATCGCGGTCGTGCTGGTCGCGATCACGGTGGTCGTGTCGATCATCCGCGGCAACCCGGTGCTGTCCGTCCTGGAGTTCGCGCTCGTCGTGACGATCGCCTCCGTGCCCGTCGCGTTGCCCGCGGTGCTCTCGGTGACGATGGCGGTGGGTGCCCGGCACCTGGCGAAGCGCCAGGCGGTCGTCTCGCACCTGCCGGCGGTCGAGGAGCTCGGCGGCATCGACGTGCTGTGCTCGGACAAGACGGGCACCCTGACCCAGAACAAGCTCGCGGTCGCCGAGACCTGGACCCCTGGCGGGTCGGACGAGGACGGCCTGATCGGCGCGGCTGCGCTGGCTTCGCGCTCGGAGGACCGGGACCCGATCGACCTGGCCGTGCTCGCTGCGGCAGGCTCGCGGGTCCCGACGGACCGCGTCACCGGGTTCCAGCCGTTCGACCCGGTCTCCAAGCGCACCGAGGCGAGGATCGATGGGGCGTCCCCCTATCGGGTGACCAAGGGCGCGCCGCAGGTGATCGAGAAGCTGTGCGGATCCGACTCGGCCACGGCGGGTGTGCGCGAGGTCGTCGAGCGCTTCGCCGCACGCGGGTACCGCTCGCTCGGAGTGGCACGGGCGGACGGCGATGAGGACGGCGACTGGCGCCTGCTCGGCGTGCTGGCCCTGGCCGACCCGCCCAGGGAGGACTCGGCGGACACCATCGCCGCGGCCCGTGAGCTCGGGCTGACCGTCAAGATGGTGACGGGGGACCAGGTGGCGATCGGCAGGCAGGTCGCCGGCCAGGTCGGCCTCGGGGACGACATCGTCGACGCCGAGACGCTGGACGGCGCCTCAGGCGAGGCGGGCTCGGACGTCGACGAGGCCTTCGCCGACGAGGTCGAGGTCGCCGACGGGTTCGCGCAGGTGTTCCCCGAGCACAAGTACCGCATCGTCAAGGCGCTCCAGGCGCGCGGGCACATCGTCGGGATGACCGGGGATGGCGTGAACGACGCGCCGGCTCTCAAGCAGGCGGACGCGGGCATCGCCGTCGCGGGCGCTACGGATGCCGCCAGGGCCGCTGCCGACGTCGTGCTGCTGTCCGCCGGCCTGTCGGTGATCGTCGAGGCGATCCGTCAGGCGCGCGAGATCTTCGCTCGGATGACGAGCTACGCGACCTACCGGATCGCCGAGACCATCCGGGTGCTCTTCGTCATCACGCTCGCGATCCTCGTGATGAACTTCTTCCCGGTGACGGCCGCCATGATCGTGCTCCTGGCGGTGCTCAACGACGGCGCGATCCTGTCCATCGCCTACGACCACATCCATGGCTCGAGCAGACCGGCCGCGTGGGACATGCGGCGGGTGCTGACGGTGGCGACCGCGATCGGCGTGATGGGTGTGCTGGAGACCTTCCTGCTGTTCGTTCTCGCCGACCAGGCCTTCCACGTCGACCGCACGATGATCCGGACGCTGATCTATCTCAAGCTCTCGGTGTCCGGGCACCTGACGATCTTCGTCACGCGCTCGCGCGGGCCGTTCTGGACCCGTCCCGGACCGGCGCCGATCCTGCTCGGCGCGGTGATCGGTACGCAGGCGATCGCGACGCTGATCGCCGTGTACGGCCTGCTGATGAGCCCGCTCGGCTGGGGCTGGGCCGCCGTCGTGTGGGGGTACGCGCTGTTCTGGTTCCTCATCGAGGACCGGGTCAAGCTGTGGACCTACGCCTGGCTCGACAGGCGCCGCGACAGCGCGTCGCCCGCTGCGCGGGTCGCCGCCTGAGCGACGGCCTGTGACGCACGGATGTGTGCGACCTGCCTAGCGGCCGTGAGACCGGTCGGGAGCGGGGGTGTGGACCCCGTCCCGGCCGGCGGGCGTGCTGCCGGGTGCCGGATCGCGGTGGATGCCCTCCATCTTCCGGCTGTGGATCGCCTCGTGGACGCAGCACTCCCTGGAGTGGCTCCGCGACGGGCGTGCGGGCTGGTGTGCGGTCATGAGGGCCTCCTCGGGCGCTCCTGCCGGCGAGACTCGATGATATCGATACGCATTATCATCAACTATCGACGGTCGGCTTGTCCAGGGTCTCGGGCGCGCAGCCCTCGGGGGCTCAGCCGGCGTCGCGCCCGACGGCCGCCAGGAGCCGGTGGGCGGTCGCGAGCAGGTCGCCCACGGGGACCCCGTTGCCGATCAGCTGCACCGAGGTGCCGTCGGCGGCGTCGATGTCGACGAACGCCCACGTGGTGCCGGACCAGGGGTGGGTGGCCACGTGGACGTCGTACCCGTCCGCGAAGCCCGTCGCGGCCTGCCAGGTGAGGCCCGACTCGCGTTCGGTGACGTAGCCGGTGCTGATGCCCGTGTAGAGGTAGAGCATGGGCCCGGTGGGCCCGTCCGCGCCGGCGTACACGTTGCTCGTGGCCCCCGTGCCGTCGACCTCGACGCTGTCTGCATAGCTGAACCCCGGCGGTACGACGCCGTCGCCAAGACCGGCGGCGACCGCGGCGACGGCGGCGCCGAACGAGCGGTCGGCGGGGGCGATCGTCGGCCCGGTGTCGGCGGTACGCAGCGGAGCGGGGGGCGTCGTCGGCGGCGTGGCCGTGGCGGTCGCGTGGCCGTGGTCCTCGCCGGTGATCGTCGTGGCGAGGTGGGCGACCAGGGGCGGGTTGGCGAGGCCGACGCCGCCCAGCACAACGACGACGGCGAGGGCGCCGACCCCGAGCGTGCGAGCCGCGCGAACCCGCGTCCGGCGTCGGCGCGCGGCGGTGAGCACGCCTGCCGGGTCGAGCTGCATGTCCGGCATGCCGTGGTCGGCGCGGGTGCACAGGGACTCGAGGGGGTCGGCGTCGTCGTGCTCGGTGCTCATGGTGTGTCCCCGGTGCGGGTGCGTGACGGAGGAGCTGCGGCAGCGGAGGGTTCGGCGACGAGCTCGGCGCGGAGCTTGGCGATGGCTCGGGCCGTGGTGGCCTTCACCGTGCCGACGCTCACGCCGAGCTCGTCGGCGACCTCGGCCTCCGGCAGCCCGAGGAAGTGGCGCAGCACGAGGACGGTCCGCTGGCGCCGGGTCAGGGTGGACAGCGCGCGGACGACGAGGTCACGGTCGGCGAGGCGGTCGTCGTCCGCGCGTCCGGGGCGCACCTCGTGGGCGAGCCGGTCCGGCTCCACGAGGAGCTCGCGGCGGCGCCGCCGCCAGGAGTCGGTCCGCAGGTTCACCAGCACCCTGCGGGCGTAGGCCAGCGGATCGCCGTCCCGCACCCGCCGCCACGCGCCGTAGGTGCGCACGAGGGCGTTCTGGGTGAGCTCCTCGGCCCGGTGCGCATCGCCGACCAGGAGCCACGCGGTCCGCAGCAGATCTGCTTGGTGGGCGCGGACGAACGCGGTGAACTCGGCGTCGTGGGTCGTGTGCGGTGCGTCGTCCACGAGGATCACCGGCTCGACCGCGTCCACCGCCGTCGCCGGCTGCCGGTCCGATGCCCTCACAACCCCTATTGACGCACGAGGGTGCCGGGAGGTTGACGCCTGGCGCGATCGGGGCGCGACGGACCTTCCGCTGTCACGTCCTCGGGCCTGCCGCTGGCTCCTCGCTGCGCTCGGCCGCCCGATCGCGCGGGTCGGCCTGAAGGTTGAAGCGTGGGCGTCGAACAGCGACGGAGACGCTTCGACCTTGGCCGGCGCCACCGCCAGGGAACGCGATCGCCGGGTCCACGTCTGACGGCGGGCAGGCGCGCATGGCGGTGCCTGCTGCCCGCGCGGTCGACCTCACGGCTCGGTGGTGCCGTCGCGGCCGTAGCGGTCGGACAGCCGCACGATGTCCGCCTGCCAACCCGGCGGCGCGGTCGACACCTCGGCGAGCAGCACGTCGCTCACGGCCGTGACGCGATGCAGCGCGCCCGCCGCGAGGTGCACGACGTCGCCGGCCCGCATCGTCCTCGAACAGAGCAGGTCCATGGTGGGGCCGTGGTCGACGGTCGCCTCGCCTGTGACGACGATGATCGTCTCGTCCTTGTGGTGGTGGTACTGCAGGCTCAGCGAGTGCCCGGCGTCCACGGTGATGATCTTGCCGACGTAGCCGTGCTCGCCCGCGGCGAAGATCTTCTCGTGGCCCCAGGGCTTGACCCGGACAGCGGCGGCGCCGAACTCGGCTGGTGGGGCGAGCGAGGCGGTCATGAGACCTCCGAGGTCGATGGTGTGGCGCCACGAGGCCGTCGCGGCGGGTGGAGGGCGTCGAGCAGCCGGTCGAGATCGACCAGCGCGATCCGGGCCCTGGCGTCGCTGCAGCCGTAGGGCAGGACGAGCGTCTGTCCGTGCCGCATCGCGCCGCACGAGTAGACGACGTTGGGCACGTAGCCGGACCGCTCGTCCGCGTCCGGGCTCAGCAGGGGACGCTCGAGTCGTCCGATCACGCGGGTCGGGTCCTCCAGGTCGAGGAGCAGGGCCCCGATGCTGTAGGTGCGCATCGGACCGACCCCGTGGGTGAGCGCGAGCCACCCTCGTTCGGTCTCGATCGGCGGCCCGCAGTTGCCCAGCTGCACGATCTCCCACGACCGACGCGGTTCCTGGATACGGACCGGGTGGACCCAGTGCATCAGGTCGGACGACGTGGTGACGGCGTTGTTCTCCCGGTCTGCGCGGGACAGTGCGACGTAGCGTCCGTCGATCTGCCGCGGGAACAGGGCCAGGCCCTTGTTCCGCGCTCCCGGGCCGCTGAGCGGTGCCGTGGCGAAGGTGCGGAAGTCGGTCGTGCGGAGCAGCTGGATCGAGATGGCTCGACCGTCGTGGGCGGTGTACGTGCCCAGGTGCTCGACGGCGCCGTCCGGTCCGACGAAGCGCACCATGCGGACGTCCTCCAGCCCGCGGCTCTCGCAGGGCGCCTGCGGCATGAGGACGCGCTCCTGCAGGTCGGAGTCGGCAGCGAACTCGACCTGGTAGGTGCTGGAGGCGATCCGGGCGAAGCGGTCGGCGGTGAGCCCGGTCGACCCCCGGGTCAGGCGCTGGGCGTGCAGCAGCCCGAGCGCCCCGGCGAGGTCCGCGTTGTCGAACGACGGGGGGAGGGCGGCGAGCACGAAGTCGGCATCGGCGACCGCCTCGGCATCGACGTGGTCGCCGGGAGCGTCCTCGTGGAGCCGGTGGGCGAAGGCGGCCCGGGAGTACTCGGCGGTCCTCGGCTCGCCTCGGACGGCGACCTGCGGGCCCGGGTCGAGGTGGATGACGCCGGCGGCGTCGACGGTCCCCGTGCGCAGCTCGACGCTCGACAGGTGCCCTTCGCTGATGGCCCGCAGGGTCATGACGAAACGGGTCGCCCCCGGCGACAGCCCGGACTGGTCGGGGTGCGGCACCATCGACGGGTTGGCCAGCCCGGCGCCCTCGATGGAGATCTCCTGGGTGAAGGAGGCGCCGATGAGCCGTCGCCTGGGCGTGGAGACGCCGTCGGGGTTCGCGAGCCGGTGCTCGAGCAGGCCGGCATGGCGGTCCCACGTGCTTTCCAGGTCCCGGTGGCGGTGGGCGAACGCCGCGGTGAGGGCGGCAAGCTCCCGTGCCACCTCCGGGTCGGACAGCGCGAGAACACGTCCCAGCACGTCCGAGGACCGCGAGCGGCCGCCGGCCGCCTGCTCCTGCCCGGGCAGGAACAGCGCGCTCACGACGCGCGTGGCGTCGGGGTTCAGGACGTGGGCAGTCCGGTGGACCCAGCTCGGGTCCGGGGTCATGACGCCGCGACGGTTGCCAGCTCGCGCGCGAGCTGGGACGTCGCCAGCCATGCGAGCGTCGACTCCGCGCCCTGGTTCTGGTTCAGCGAGCCGTCCTCGAGACCGTCGCAGGCCCCGCCGGTCGCGGGGTCCCGGATCGGCAGGTTGCCGTCGTTGTCGCCCTCGAACCAGGCCTCGCAGTTGGCCAGGAGCATCGCCCACCGCCCGTCCCCGGTGTCGGCGAACGCGGTGCGAGCCGCCTCGGCGAGCGCGGCGACCTCGATGGGCTGCTGGTCGAACGAGGGTCGCCGGTCGCCTGGCGCGCGTCCTGCGGAGGGGACGACGGACAGATGGCCGTCGAGCGTCTGCTCCTCCTCCAGCCAGCCGAGCAGGGTCAGGCCGTCGTGGCGCAGGTCGACGTCGCGCAGGGCACGCCCGACCGCGATCATCGCCTCGGGCAGCACGGCGTTGGCGTAGGTGAGCCGGTCGTACGGCCAGCCCCACGTCGTCGCGGTCGAGAGCGTGGGCAGGATGGGTCTTGCGTCGTGCAGCAGGCGTCTGGCGGAGAAGTCGTCGGGCGTGACCCGCAGCAGCTGGACCGCGCCGAGCGCCGCGTAGGCCATCGCCCGCGGGTGGGGTGATCGCGCCAGCAGCGCCCGGGCCGCGCCGGCCTGGCCACCGGCGGCGACCTGGGCGTCGGGCGAGCGGCTGGCGGCAACGCCGAAGGCCCACAGGGCCCGGCCCCAGTGGTCGTCGCTCGACGGGTCGTCGAGCCATCGGCCCGTGCCGTCGTGCCTGTTGTGCATCCGGCCGTCGACATGCTGGGCGCGGAGCAGGAACGCGAGGTACGTGCGGGACATGGAGGCCAGGTCCGGGGTCGGATCGACTGCCCGGCAGGTCACCACGAGGGCGCGCGCGACGTCGTCGACGCACATCCCGTGCTCGATCCTGGGTTCGGTCCCCAGGGCGTGCTCGTAGAGGCCGGTGTCCGTGGTGAGTCGAGCCAGGTGGTCGTAGCGGGCACCGTCCATCAGGCGACCGTGGCGACCGCGGCGCCCCGGAGGGACGCGGCGAGGTCGACGTAGCGCGCGGCGACTGCCGGCCAGAGCAGCGACGGCGCGAGGCCCCGAGAGACGGCGGCCATGGTCGCGGCCGCTCCGCCCGCGGTGAGCACGTGCTCCAAGGCGTCGGCCAGGGCGCTCGGGTCGCGCTGGGGGACCAGGACGCCGGCGCCCCCGGAGAGCAGCTCGACGGCGTGCGGGAAGCTGGTGGAGACCACCGGCTTGCCCGCGGCGACGGCCTCGGTGAGCACGCCCGAGGTGACCTGCTCGACGGAGTCGTAGGGCAGCAGGATGACGTCGGCCCGGCGGACGACCTCGCGCAGCTCGGGCCCGGACAGGTAGCGGTCGTCGAAGCTGACCCGGTCCGTCAGGCCGAGGTCCCTGGTCAGCGCGAGCAGCCGATCCCGGTATGCCTCTCCCTCTGCCTCCTGGACCCGGGGGTGGGTCTGGCCCACGACCTGGTAGGTGGGCAGGTCGATCCGGGCGCGCAGCTCCGCGAGCGCGAGCAGGGCCCACTCGATGCCCTTGCCCTGCGCGAGCAGCCCCCAGGTCAGGACGACCGGGCGCCGGGCCGGCCCGCGGCCGACGGCGCGGAACGCGGCCGGGACCACCAGTGAACGGTTGTCCTGTGCGCCGTGGGGGATGACGGAGATCAGCGCCGGGTCCACGCCCCACCCGGCGATCAGGCGGTCGCGCGCGGTGGTGGTCATGGTCACGACGGCGTCGGAGTAGTCGAGCAGCCAGGCCAGCACCCGGTGCTGGTTGGGCGTCGGCGTCGTCAGGACGGTGTGGAGCACCGTCACGACCGGCACGTGCAGGCGCGCGGCCACCTCGATCACGTCCATCCCGTCGGCTCCGCCGAAGATCCCGTACTCGTGCTGGATGACGGCGACGTCGTAGGTGTCCAGGGCAGCGGCCGCCTGCGCGGCGTCGATCGCGCGGCCGGTGGACCACTGCATGACGACCGGCGGTCGGACCGGTTGGGGGGAGTCGACCAGGCGCACGACGCCGACCTCCGCGCCGTCGGCGACGAGCTGGGACGCCAAGGCGTCGCAGAAGGTCGCGATGCCGCACTGGGTCGGGGGATAGGTCGACAGAAAACCGAGACGGGCGGCCATGAGGCCCTCTTCCACCGTGCCTGGGTGCAGCGAGCGTGCTGCCGTTCACGCAAGGAGGAGCCACGTCCCGGTCGGCCGGGCGGGAGCGCGCGAGGCGCCAGGTGCCCGGACTGTGTCCGGAGCTTCATCGGTTCGCATGCTGAGACTAGCAGCCCGAGCTGTGGCCGGTCCCCGGGGCGTACGGTGCACCACGACACCGGGAGGACCCCATCAAGATCGCCGTGCTCGCCTCGATCGCCCACCGCGTGCCGCCACGCAGCTACGGCCCGTGGGAGCAGGTCGCGTCCACGCTCACCGAGGGACTGGTGGCGAGGGGCCACGACGTGGTGCTGTTCGCGACGGCCGACTCGGTCACCGGGGCCACGCTGCACGCCGAGTCGCCCGCCGGCTACGAGGAGGACCCGGCGGTGGACGCCAAGGTCTACGAGGCCCTGCACATCGCGGCGGCCTTCGAACGGGCGGCCGACTTCGACGTGATCAGCAACCAGTTCGACTTCCTGCCCCTGGTCTTCAGCCGGCTGGTGGCGACCCCGGTGGTGACCACCATCCACGGCTTCTCGTCGGAGCGGATCGTCCCGGTCTACCGCGCCTACGACGACGTCGCCCACTATGTCGCGATCAGCGACGCGGACCGGCACCGCGACCTCACCTACGCCGCGACGATCCACCACGGGATCGAGGTCGAGCGGTTCTCGCTCGGCTCGGGTGACGGGGGCTACCTGCTGTTCCTCGGCCGGATCCACCCCGACAAGGGCACCGCGACGGCGGTCGAGGTCGCGCGCCGTGCCGGGCTGCCCCTGGTCATCGCCGGGGTGATCCACGACGAGGAGTACTTCCGCGACGCCGTGGCCCCGCACGTCGACGGGCGGGCGGTGACCTACCTGGGGCCGGTGGGCCCCGCCGAACGTGACGCTCTGCTCGGGGGCGCGCTCGCCCTGCTCCACCTCATCGCCTTCGACGAGCCGTTCGGTCTCTCGGTGGCCGAGTCCATGGTGGCCGGTACGCCCGTGATCGCCTACCGCCGAGGGTCGATGCCCGAGGTCGTCCGGGTGGGCGTGTCCGGATTCCTGGTCGACGACGTCGCCGGTGCGGTCTCCGCCGTCGGCGCGGCCCGCGGGCTGGACCGGATGGCGTGCCGGGCGGACGCGATCGCCCGCTTCTCGGCCGACCGGATGGTCGACGACTACGTCCGGCTCTTCGAGCGCATCGCGGCCGGCTCCGGGTCCGGGTGAGGCGCTGCTCCGGCCCCGTCGGGCTCGGGCCGCGACGGGGGCGTAGGCTGGGACCGGTCCCGGGACGAAGGGCCCAGCCTTTGCACCGCCCGCCACCCGGCACTTCCTAGGAGGGCGTCATGCCCGTCCAGAGACCCGCGTGGAACCGCACCGGCAGCCCAGTTCTGAACCCCAACGACACCGCGACCCCACCCGAGGCGCCACTGCCGCCCGAGCCCGCGGCACCCGAGCCCCCTCGCACACCCGTGAAGCGCACCCGCACCGGAGCCGCATGGGTCGGCATCGTGGTCGGTGCTGCGGTCCTGGTGCTCCTGATCGTGTTCATGCTGCAGAACACCGTCCCGGTGGAGGTGACCTTCCTCGGTCTGACCGGCACGGCCCCGCTCGCGCTGACGTTGCTCATCGCCGGCGTGGGGTTCGCCGTCGTGACGTTGGCCGTCGGCAGCCTGCGCATCGGTCAGCTGCGTCGCCGGATCGGCCGGGGCGACCGAGCGGAGTCCCAGGGCTCTCGCGCCCACCGCTGACCGGTCCACTGCCACCGCCCGACCGCCGCGGTTCCCAGTGCGGTCACACGGACCGGCCGCACCGGCACTCGAGCCGGTGCGAGATCGTCCGACGCCCTCGAACGAGAGAGACACGACATGTCGACAACGCTCACCCGCAACCCCGAACCGACCGAGTCGGCGGCCCCGGCGTCCCTGCACGACCCGCGTGTGCTGCGCCTGGTCTCCGTGCTCGCGTCGGGTCTGCCGTCCGACCTCGGTACGGGCGCCGGCCCGCACCGCTACACCGTCCCGGTCGTGTTCTCCCGGCAGGTCAGCGCGCAGGAGCGCGCCAGGATCGAGGACCCGGCCACGGCCCGGTCCGTCGAAGAGGCAGCAGGGACCGGCCCGGGGCTCGAGCTCGCGGTCTCCGACCGCCGACTCCTGGTGATGAACACGAACCTCGAGGAGCTCAAGGGGGGGCTCGGCGCGGCACTCGGGTCGATGCTCGGCCGGCTCGGCCAGGAGCTGCTGAGCGAGCAGGATCGGCAGGCCGCGGCGGCCGAGGTCCTGCGCTCCGGCGAGCGCGAGAGGTTCGAGGCCGTGTCCCGGGCCGCCGCGGAGATCCGGTTCGAGCCGGCCGCAGACGGTGCTGGGCCTGGTTCCGCAGCAGAGACCACGTGACGTGCGACGGCGGCTCGTCGGGGGACCGACTCTGCGGGCCGCCTAGGTGCGGGTGCGCGCGCACATAGATCGAGGCCGTTCCCGGAGTCCTTGGAACGGCCTCTGACCTGCTCAAACTCTGGTGGGCGATACTGGGATCGAACCAGTGACCTCTTCCGTGTCAGTGAGCGGTGATGGGTTCGGGGGAGTTCGCGGGCGTCCGTCTGTGCAGGTCAGGCGCTTGCGTGGTCGCTCGCGGATGTTCGCGGATCCCGGCGGCACGTGGCTGGTTGGCCTACGCAGTTGGCGTACGACGTGCAGGCGAAGGCGCTGGCGAGGGGCCGTTCGCCGCGGCTTCCGCGTGTCGACGCACGGGTCGGCACCGGTTTCGACGTCGTGGTCGACCAGCGCGCCTACCTAATCGCCGACAGGTCCGGCTGCCTCCGGCACGCGGTGCGCGCCGGGGTCGAGGAGCGCAGCGCGTCAGCTCCTTCGACGTCCTGGGGGCTGCAAGCGGCCGGCTGTCAGCCGGTGACGGTCAGCACGCCGTGGGCGCCCTTCTCCGCGAGGCTCATCTGGTGGTTGACGATCGGGTAGTGGCCGGCCTCGGTCGGTACGAACTCGACGAACCCGCCTTGGGCGGCGAGCAGCGGGAGGACCTGTGCCCCGGCCGTCGCAGAGCCGGGGCCGTCGGTTGCCTGGCCCTTTCGCACCGTGTAGGCGCCCTCGGTCCAGACGGTGTCGAACTGGGTGCCGACGACGTGGAATGACCACGAGGTGTTGGGGCCGGCGTCGAGCACCCAGATGCGTATCCGGTCGCCGACGCGGGCCG
>JAHLLI010000009.1 GCA_020444245.1 Actinomycetales bacterium | reverse complement strand
TAGGTCGTGTGGGCCGGGACCGCGCTCGTCGGTGTGATGATCGCGGTCTGGGGTGTGCCGGTCGTGAACCATCCGTCGCCGGTATAGGTCACCAGGCCGCGGGAGTCGTAGACCGTGTCGGTGATCACCCGCCCGGGGTGTTCGGCTGACTTGGACTCGGTCTGGGTTTGGCGTGTCCGACCCAGCTTGTCGTTGATCGCCACGGCGGTCGTGTAGGACCCGGAGGCGGTGAGCGTCTTGGTGGTGACGGCGGTCAGGTCCGAGCTGTAGGAGTACGTGATCGATGGGCTCTGATTGGTGGCGCGGTCGGTGTGCCATACCTGCGTGGTCCGGCCCAGGGCGTCCAGGGTCACGGAAGCCGTCTTGCCGTTCGCGTCGGTGACCTCGACGGTCGTGCCCCACGCAGGGTCGATCCTCGCGACGCTCGTGTGAGCATCGAGCGGGCCTGATCCGTCGGGGTCGGGTGAGGTCGTTGTGAACTGGTCGACCAAACCGGAGGCGGTTGCGTGGTATTCGGTGGTGGTCTCGCGCCCGAGCTGGTCGCGCACGGCCTTGACCCGCCCGCGAAGGTCGTAGTCGGTGCTGACCGCCGGGGCGTACTCGGCTGTCGAACCGGCGTAGGACGCCAGCTGGCGTGTGCCGGTCAGCAGCCCCTTGTCGGGTGCTTGGGAGTAGGACTTGTAGTCGTACATGTACCGGCTTGCTGAGACGACGTCGTCGGGCCGGGTTGGGGTGATGTCGCAGTTGACCGAGACGGTTTCGGTGTCCTTGACGGTGTTGACGATGTAGGCGGTGGCGTTGCGGACGTAGTTGATCCGGGTGCACAGGTCATCGCCGGTGTTGTCATCGACATCGGAGTACTCCCCGCGGTCGTCGATGCGGGTGGGCAGCCCGTAGGTCGAGTCGTACAAGGTCAGCACCCGGGTGGTGCGTTGGCCGCCAGGCAGGTCGGACCCGTAGGTGGTCGTCTCGTGCTTGTAGACGCCCAGCAGGTTCGCGGTCAGGACACCGTCGGATGCGGTCGCCGCCGAGACCCATGGGGAGTTGAGCTCCTGGGAGACGATCTGGTCCCCGTCGAAGACCGTGGTCCGGTAGACCAGCCCGTTGGCACGGTTGACGTCGGCATACCCGCCGATCCACACCGACCTGGTCGTGCTGCCGTCGGCGGTGGTCCTGTCGCCGTGCATGCCACGGAAGTACTCGTACTGGGTGTTGAGCTGGTCGGCGCCCGCCGCCCCCGTGGTCACCTCGACCGTGCCGTACCCGCGGAACTGGTCCCAGGTCCGCTCGGACTCGGGGAGCAGCGAGGTGTCGTCGAAGTGCCATGCCGGCGACCCGCCGTAGGTGTAGCTGGTCACCGTCGCGTCGGACTCGGCGCCCCCGTTCGCCACGACCGAGGAGACCACGTACTTGTGGAAGTACTCCTGCACCGGTGCGGTCGAGCCCTCCGGGGTCCAGTTCACCGGGAAGCAGCGCATCGTGTTGGTCGCCGGCGACGCCGGCTTCGCCGTCGAGCTGCACTCGGCGGGCAGGTAGTTGACCGAGACTGTCCCACCGGACTCGTTCTCGATGCCGACGAGCCGATAGCGGTTCATGGGCGAGCGGCCATCGTGGATCACATCCACCCGGTTGGCTAGCGCGGTGCCGGTGAAGTGCACAGTCCCGCCGTCAAGCCCCTCGGACCCACCACGGTCGCCGCCGTTGCCCGTGTGGGTGATGCCTGCCAACCACAGGATGTTGGGCCGGGGGGTGGAGTTGTCGAACGGGTCCTTGAACTCGTGGGTCAGGCTCCAGGTGTCCACCGCGCTGTCACCAGTGGCGCTGTAATGGTCCCCGCCGGCGCCGCGCACACTCGTGGTGATCCTCACGAGGCGCTTGCGGGTGAAGAACGCCGGGTAGGACAGGGTCGGGCAGGACGCCGACGAGCAGATCAGGTCGTGGGGGACGTCCGGTTCGGTCGTCTCGTCCAGGGTGGTGCAGTCGGTGCCCAGGCACCGTTCGGCGACGGTGAAGTCGGCATGGACGGGCGCCGCACTGGACTGCTCTTGTCCCTGGACCTGCCCGTAGTCGATCTTCGTCAGGTACCCACCGCGGGTGTAGGGCTCGATGTGATCGCTGCTGTTGTTGATTCGGTAGTGGTTGGTCTCGGTGGCGTAGAAGTAGGTCATCGTGTTGCCGGAGGTGTCAACGACGTACTCCAGGTTCCACCGCCAGACCATCGCGCACCACGAGGAGGCGAACCCGGCGGCTGAGTGGCACGGCTCGCCGGTGTCGTTGCCGAAGACCGGAACCGTCCATGCCGAGTTCAGCGGCGTGGTGTCGGTGGCAGAGCGCTGTCCGCGGCCGAAGAAGTACTGGGTGCCATCCTGGGTCGTCAGCTTCCAGTAGTCCTTGGCGGTGGAGGCGTTGAAGCCGTCGGTCAGGTGCTCGATGCGCGTGCCGTCGTCGGCCTGCAGCCGCCAGGTGTTGGTGGTCCCGACCTTGACCAGGGGTCCGCCGGATCCGCCGAAAACGAGGGTGGCGTTGTCCCGAGCCCAGCAAAGGTCGTTCGTGCCGTCGGTCGGGTCGTTCGGGTCGTCCTCGCCCTCGCTGGAGCAGGGCAGGTAGGAGCGTTCGATGAAGCCCGGGGTCAGGTCCCAGCCCTCGCCGATCCAGGAGGTCTGGTTGTTGGTCGAGGCCACCCGCCCGTCCACCGACGCCGAGTTGTACGTCAGCGCCAGGTCGGGCTCGGGGCCGAACGGTGCGGGGGGCACACGCAACGGGTAGGACCAGGAGAACGTGCCGGTCTGCGCGGACACGTTCCAGGTTGTGGACGGTCCGAGTGGGGTCGCCGCCCAGTTGGTGTCCTGCGGTACGACCGGACCGGCGGGCTCGGCCGCCGTCGCGCCGACGGACGCGATCCCCACACCGGTCGTCGTCGCGCCGACCGATGCGATCGCCACACCGGTCGTCACCTGGGTCGTGGCCGCGGTCGGGATCGTCTCGGCGTCGATGACCACCGGGGAGTCGACCGCTGGTGCGACGACCGGACCCAGCGGGGCGCCGTCGTCGTCGGTGGCGACGAACGTCGGGTCCTCACCCTGGGCCGTGGCTGGAGTCGCGGCCGCCAGCGTGACCAGTAGGGCCGCGGCGGCCAGACCTGCTACTGCCTTGCGTGTGTTCCCGCCCGACCAGCGCGCGGTCGATGCCCCGCTCATCGCGGGCTCTGGCACGCCGCGCGCACCGTGGCCTGGTCGACCACCCCGTCGTAGACGTGCACGTCGCCAACCTCTCCCGACCAGCCGTGCCCGGCCTGGCCGTCAGCCTTCCCTCGGCCCACCACCAACGACCCGTGCGCGTTCGGCACACCGGTCGGCGCGAACACCGACGGGGTCGAGGCCACCGGGGATTCGTTGACCAGCTCGGTGGTGTCGGCGACGCGGCAGGCGTACAGGCGCATGCTCTGGTTCGCCGCGTCATACACCCCGGTCAGGTGCACCCACTCCCCGACCTGCGCCGGCAGCGTCGAGGTGACGGTCACCAGCTCGGGTGACGTTGTGTCGGTCGTGGGTCGGGTGAAGGCCCAGCACCCGGTCGCACCGCCCGGGCACACGGACCCTTCGCGGTATCCGAGCTCGAAGCCGCTGGTCACGGCGTCGTCCTGGCTGACGGCCGTCGCGAACGCCGACGTCTGCCCGAGCCGCACGGTGGCCATCACCGTGAAGGACTCGTTGGTCGAAAGCACCGGCCCGGCGGTCGTCGCCGAGCGGCTCGCGTCAGAGTTGGTGCCGAAGGCCAGTGCCGTGTCTGCCGGCAGTCCGGCCCGCACGTCCAAAGGGCCTGGGGCCCAGGTCACACCCGTCGACAAGGTCAGCGGGTGCTGGGGCGGGTTGGGGGCCACATCCACCGCCTGGGTGCCCGACCCGTCGTCCAAGGCCCACGCCCCGTTCATGCCCGCAAAGTCCACCTCGAAGGCGTACTCGCGGACCGGGCTGATGTTCCCCGCTCGGTCCACCGCCCGCACCGACAGCGTGTGCGGACCGGCGGCTGTCGGCGTCCACGTGACCGTCGGACTCGCCCCGGACCTCGGGGTGATGGCAGGGCCATCGAACCCGTACTTGTAGGAGGCCACGTCCGACGCGGTACTGGTGAACGTGAACGTGCCGGTCTGTCCGACACCGCCGTACGCCCCGCCGTTCTCGGCGTACACGGCCCCGCCGGTGTCGACTGGCGCGACGGTCGGGGCCTCCGGCGCGCTGGTGTCGACTGTGAAGTCGCACTTGACGGTGGTGCTGCCCTTGCCGCCGCCGTCCAGCGCGTAGACCTCCCACCTGTACGCCGAGCCGTCGGCAAGGAACCCTGCGGGCACGTCCTTGAAATGCGCTACGGGCGGGTCACCGTTTTGGATGTCACTGGTGGCTAGCCACAGGCGATTCGACCCGCTCCACACTGAGAACACACCCCGGAGGTCGCCACCGTCAGGATCGCCGAGAGTCGCCTGGAGCTTCGGGGTGGCGCTGCGCAGGTATGTGTTGCTCGCCCCTGTCGCGCACGCGTACTCCTGCGTGTCGACGGTTGCCTTCGCGTTCGTCGGTGCGCTCGGGGCACGGTTGTACTCCACGCTGAGGCGGGCGTCGTTGCGGTAGCGCTTCCAGCCGGCCATCGTCGTCTCGTACGGGTCGCGCAACCCGATCGCGACTGCGTTGCGGTTCTCGTCGGCGATCTGCCGCAACGCCTCGGTCACGTCCCACTCGATCCATCGCTGGTTCGAGCAGGCCGCCTTATGAGCAACGCTGATGGTGTCCAGCGCCGACCCGTACCACACCGACCCCGACCAGCCCGTGTTGGCGGTGAAGCCCCCGACCCGCCAGGCGGACACCGGGTAGGCGGTGCAGGAGTAGGAGTGCGTGCCGTAGGCCGAGAACGTCGCAGAGACCACGTCAGCGCGTGTGAGCGCACCGATGGTCGCCAGACCGCCGTACTCCCACATCATCCGGGTCTTGAAGATCGATGTGCAGCCCATCGAGGTCTGGTTGCAGTAGCCCAGCCCGTCATCCCCGGTGTACCGGTAGTGGATCCAGCCGGTGTTGGCCACCGTCGTCCAGTCCGCCAGACTCGCGGTCACACCCGGGTCGATGTACACCGGCCAGCGGGTGGCAGGGTCACTGAGCATCGCCGAGTCCGGGGTAACCACGACGTCCGAGCCCTGAACACGCAGACCCATCGGCGCCAGGTCATCGCCGGGCAGCGGCGCCAGGACGCGCGCGGCCCGGTTCTGGGCCACCACCACGCCGGGGCCGGCCCCATCAGGCAACGGTGCGCGTGCACCGCGCTCGTCGAAGACCGCCAGGGACGCCGCGTCCGCACCCGAATCCCACACCACCGGGCGGGGCGAGACGAACACGTCGTCACCGCCACGCTCCCGGGCGACGAAACCACCATCGCGCGCCTCGACGACCAGTTCATCGGAGGCGTGCACCGGGAAGGCCAGCTCCGCGATCGCCGGGTCCGCGGCCGCTTCGGCCGAGTCGATCCGCAGAACCTCCGAGAAGGCTGAACCGTCCCCGTTGACCGTGACGAACAGGTCCACGCCGTCCCGGACGTTGAGGTACGCCAGCGTCGAGCCCGACACCACGGGCTCACCTAGGTCGAAGGGCGCGTCCAGGCTCAGCTCGTGGCCGTCGTAGGTCACGCGTGCCAGTGGCTGTCCCGGCGTGCCGTCGGAGAAGACCATGGGCACCGCTGGTGCCGCGACAGCGATCCCGGCATCCGTCGGCACCAGCGCGGTGTCTACGTCGGTCCACTTACCCGTTGCCTTCGAGCGCACCGCCTCGGCCGACGCCTCCAGGCGCGTGTTGCCATCAGGCTGAGCGAACACGGTCGCCCACTCCGTGCGCTCGGACGTGACTTCCACGTCCGCTCCGCACCGTCGCGCCATCTCCGCCGCCGACGCAGCATCCTCCGCCGTCCCGGAGCACCCTGCCGGGGCCACCACGTCGTCGCCAGCCGCCGACAAGGGCAGCGCCGCCGAGTCCCAGAACTGCGCCCGCGCGATCCCCGCCACCGACACGATCCCGACCACCAACGCACCCACGACCACACCGCGCGCGACCCGACCGCCCACCTGCTGCCCCCACCGATCTCAGCCGACGCACCCTTCGCGCACAGCGACCACGCCGACCCTGGCACAACCGAAGTCGATCTTCGTCAACCCATTGTGTGACATATGTCACAGCAACATAACCCTTGGGGGCGGTGCGTGGTCGACAGGAGCGCCCTGAGCGCGTCCCGGCCTACCCCTAGACCACGTGCGGACCCGCGTGCGGAAGAAGCCGCGCCGACTTCGCCGGTCGGTGACTTCTCGCCCAGCAGTCGAGCTTGGAATCACCCGAACGTGGTACGCCGTCCGGATGACACCGCGCCGGGAAGCCTCGCCGGAGTGACCTGCCCGGCCGTCGACGAGAAAGCGGCAAGCAGCTGCCCGCCAAGAACGACGCAACCGCGCGTGAGCACCATCGTCCTCGAGCTCGCGCGCCCCATTGACGTCGAATCCGAGAGCGCCTCGGGCTGCAACCAGTGCTTCCACGAGTTGGGCCGGCGCGTCCGCGTCGACGCCGGTCAGGACGGACGCCTGCACGTTCGAGCCGTGACCGCCGCCCCTTCGTCGTGCCCGACGCCGATGACGGGGCTCAGCCCAGGCGCGGCGCGGCGGCGGAGTCGCGGATCACGAGCTCCGGGACGGCCGGCGAGTTGTCCACCTCGCGGCCCTCGATGCGGCCGAGCAGGATCTCCATGCACCGGGAGCCGACGGTCGCGAACGACTGCCGGACGGTGGTCAGCGGTGGGTACACCTGCGGTGCGAACTCGTTGTCGTCGAAGCCGACGATCGAGATGTCGTCCGGCACCCGGACGCCGGCCTCGTACAACGCCCGGATGAAGCCGAGGGCCATGAGGTCGGAGGCGATGAAGATCGAGCTCGGCAGGCCGTCCGCGACCATCCGCCGGCCGATCAGGTACGCGCTCTCCCCGGTCCAGTCCCCGTAGCGCACCGCCGGCGCCGCGAGCTGGTGGGCACGCAGCTCCGCCTGCCAACCACGCAGCCGCACCTGACCGTCCAGCCAGTCCTGGCTGCCGGCGAGATGGGCGACCTCGCGGTGCCCGAGCTCGACGAGGTGCCGGGTGGCCAGCCGAGCCCCGAGCTCCTGGTCCTCGTAGAACACCGTGATGCCGGGCTGGCTCGCCTCGCCCGGCGAGAGCATCACCACGGGCAGCGACGCCGTCACCTCCTGCGCCACGTGCGCGAGCGAGACCCGGGGAGCGATGACGACGATGCCCTCGACACCACGCTCGACGAAGTCCTGGAAGGTGCGGGCCACGACGGCCGGCTCCGGGTAGCTCATCGTGGCGACCAGGGCGGTGTAGCCCGCGTCCCTCGCCGCCGACTCGACCGCCGCCAGCGTGCTGACCGGGCCGAACTTCGGCGAGGCGTCGGCGATCACGCCGATCGACCTCGTCCGGCTGGTCACCAGAGCACGGGCGACGTCGTTGCGTCGGTAGCCCAGCTCTGCGATCACACCGAGCACCCGGTCCCGCGTGGCCACGGAGACCCTGTCCCCGCCGTTGATCACCCGCGACACGGTCTGGTAGGACACCCCGGCCACGCGTGCGACGTCCTTGAGCGACGGACGCCGGGCACCCGAGCTCACGACATCCCCCCTCACGACGTCTGGCGCCGCCACGTGGCGAGCGTTCACATCGTAGGCCCAGCGCGCCCGAGGACGCGTTGGCCCGGGCGCTCAGGCCTCGATGAACGCCCTGATCGCGTCGGCCATCAGCTGCACGGCGATGGCCGCCAGCAGCAGACCCGAGATCCGGGTGACCAACGTCGTGCCGGAGTCCTTCAGCACGCGGCGCACCACCCCGGCGAACCGCATCGCGAGCCACAGGCAGACGTGCACGCCGATCACGCCGAGGGCGATCGCGACCCACTGCCCGGCGTCGTCGGCGCGCTGGGTGAACACCATGGTGGCGACGATCGCGCCCGGCCCGGCCAGCAGCGGCGTGCCGAGCGGGACCATCGCGACGTTGGCCCCGGCAGCGGACGGCTTGGGCTCCTCGCCGCGGCCGGTGAGCAGCTCCATCGCGACCAGCAGCAGGAGCAGGCCGCCGGAGGCCTGCAGGGCCGGCAGCGACACGTGCATGTAGGCGAGCAGCTGCTGCCCGAAGAGCGCGAACGACACGATGACGCCGAACGCGACCGCGACGGCCTGCCGCGCGGCGCGGTGGCGCTGCTTGGCGGCCATGGTCCCGGTCAACGCCAGGAAGATCGGCACGGTGCCCGGCGGGTCCATGATCACGAACAGGGTGACGAAGACCTCCGCCAGAAGCTGCCAGTCGACCGTCAACGCACGACCTCCAGCCGGCCGCTGCCCTCGATCAGCTCGAGCACGAGCCGGTCGGTGAGGTGCTCACCGAGCCGGTTGGGCTTGCCGGCGCCGTGGTAGTCGCTCGACCCGGTCGCGAGCAGCTCGAACCGCTCCGCGAGCGCGGCCAGGCGCCGCTGCTCGGCGGGCGGGTTGTCCCGGTGCCAGACCTCGACGCCGGCCAGGCCGTGCCGCACGAGGGCGGCGAGCTCGCTCTCGTCCACGGGCCGGCCGCGCTCGACCGACCCGGGGTGGGCGAGGACCGGGACGCCGCCCGCCTCGAGCACCAGCTCGATCGCGTCGGGCAGGCGGATCGCGTGGTGCGGGACCCAGTACGGCGAGCCGGTCGCGAGGATGTCGGCGAACGCCGCGGAACGGTCGGGCACCACGCCGAGCGCGACCAGCGCGTCGGCGATGTGCGGCCGCCCGACGGTGGCGTCGCCGGTGGTCTGCTCCTCGACGTCGGCCCAGGTCAACGGGAAGTCGCGGCTGAGCCGGTCGACCATCTGCCTGGCCCGGTCCTGCCGCGCGTTGCGCACCCGCTCGGCCTCGGCGAGCAGCGCCGGGTGCTCGGGGTCGTGCAGGTAGGACAGCAGGTGCAGGCTGCGTCCGCCGTGCCGGCAGGACAGCTCCACCCCGCGCACGAGCGCGACCCCGACCTCGCGGGCGGCGGCCGCCGCCTGCTCCCAGCCCCGCGTGGTGTCGTGGTCGGTCAGTGCGACGACGTCCAGACCGGCCTCCGCGGCGGCCACGACGACCTGCGCCGGCGACTCGGTCCCGTCCGAGGCGTCCGAGTGGGTGTGGAGGTCGATGCGCACAGCCGCCAAGCGTATGCCGACCCGGACGCCCCCGTGCCACACCGCGCCCGCGGTGCGCGAGGGGGTGGGGGGCTGGTGGGACGATGGGTCCATGTCCGACTCCTCCACACCGTCCTCGACGCAGCCCGGCGACACCCAGCCGGTCGGCGAGCGCGGCAGCAACCGTTCCCAGCGCCCCTCGTCGGCCGCGTTCCGCGCGTTCATGTCCGAGCAGTGGGCCGACACCCGGCCCACCGTCCGCCGCGACCCGGTGGCCGACCACACACCGGCGCGGCGCGAGAAGCTCTCGGAGCTGTTCCCGGGCGAGCGTCTGGTGCTGCCGGCCGGCGGGCTGGTCACGCGGTCCAACGACACCGACTACCGGTTCCGCCCGCACAGCGCGTTCGCGCACCTGACCGGCTTGGGCGTGGACCGCGAGCCCGACGCGGTGCTGGTGCTGCACCCGCGCGAGGACGGCGGCCACGACCCGGTGCTGTACGTGCGGCCGATGGCCGGCCGCGACACCGAGGAGTTCTTCGCCGACGCGCGGTACGGGGAGTTCTGGGTGGGCGCCCGCCCGACGCTCGCGGACCTCGCCGAGCTCACCGGGATCCCGGTCGAGCACCTGGACCACCTCGCCGACGCCCTGGCCAAGGACGCCGGGCCCGGCGGCGTCCGGGTGCGGGTGCTGCGCGAGGCCGACGGCACGGTGACGGCGCTGGTCGAGCGGGTCCGCGCCGACGACGAGCGGTCCGAGGCGGAGATCGCCGCCGACGACGACGCCCTGGCCGAGGCGGTCTCCGAGCTGCGCCTGGTCAAGGACGCCTGGGAGATCGAGCAGATGCGGATCGCGGTCGCCGCGACCGTCGAGGGGTTCGAGCGCGTCGTGCGCGAGCTGCCTCGCGCCGTGGCGCACCGCCGCGGCGAGCGCGTCATCGAGGCCGTGTTCGACGGTCACGCCCGCGAGGAGGGCAACGCCGTCGGGTACGAGACGATCGCCGCGTCCGGCGACCACGCGACGACGCTGCACTGGATCCGCAACGACGGCGAGGTGCACGCCGGCGAGCTCCTGCTGCTGGACGCGGGCGTCGAGGCCGAGAGCCTGTACACCGCGGACGTCACCCGCACGCTGCCGATCGACGGCGAGTACACCGAGGTGCAGCGGCGGGTCTACCAGGCGGTGCTCGATGCGGCCGACGCGGCGTTCGCCGCCGCCGTGCCCGGCGCTCGGTTCCGCGACGTGCACGCCGCGGCCATGGAGGTCATCGCGGCGCGCCTGGAGGAGTGGGGCCTGCTGCCGGTCAGCGCGGAGGAGGCGCTGTCCCCCGAGGGCCAGCAGCACCGCCGCTGGATGGTGCACGGCACGAGCCACCACCTCGGCCTCGACGTGCACGACTGCGCCCAGGCCAAGCGCGAGCTGTACCTGGACGGGGTCCTCGAGCCGGGCATGGTCTTCACGATCGAGCCCGGGCTGTACTTCAAGGCCGACGACCTGGCCGTGCCCGAGGAGTACCGCGGGATCGGCGTGCGCATCGAGGACGACGTCCTGATCACCGCCGACGGCAACGAGAACCTGTCCGCCGCCCTGCCCCGACGTCCCGAGGACGTCGAGGCCTGGATGAAGGACGTCCAGGCCTCCTGAGCCGAGACCGGCGCAGCGTCAGGGCAGGCGCCCGGCGTCCTTGAGGGCGCGGCGCAGCAGCCACTCGACGTGCGCGTTGGTCGAGCGCAGGTCGTCGGCGGCCCAGCGGGCGAGGGCGTCGTGCAGCCCGGGGTCCAGGCGCAGCAGCATCGCCTTGCGCTCACGCTTCGGGTGCTTCTTCTTCCCGCCCTTGCCGGGACGCGCGCGCGCCCGGTCGGGCGGGGTCTGTGCCCCACCCGACCGGGCGTCGCTGGTCATCGGGACCTCACTGGTAGAGGGTCCCGGTGTTCACCACCGGGGTGACGCGGGAGTCCCCGCACAGCACCACCAGCAGGTTGGAGACCATCGAGGCCTTGCGCTCCTCGTCCAGCTCGACCACGCCGGCCTCGTTCAGCCGGTCCAGGGCCATCTCGACCATGCCGACCGCGCCCTCGACGATCCGCGAGCGGGCGGCAACCACCGCGTTGGCCTGCTGCCGCTGGAGCATCGCCTGGGCGATCTCCGGCGCGTAGGCCAGGTGGCTGATCCGGGTCTCGACGATCTCGACCCCGGCGACCGCCACGCGGGCCGCGACCTCCTCGGCCAGCTCGGCCGAGATCTGGTCGGTGGAGCCGCGCAGCGACTCGTCACCCTCGGCGGCGTCGTACGGGTAGGTCCCGGCGACGTGCCGCACCGCGGCCTCGGACTGGGTCTCGACGAACTCGTCGTACGCCTCCACGGCGAACGTGGCCTTGGCGGTGTCGGCGACCTGCCACACGACGATCGAGGCGATCTCGACCGGGTTGCCGGTCGCGTCGTTGACCTTCATGCGGGCGGTCTCGAAGTTGCGCACCCGGACCGAGACCGAGCGGCGGGTGCTCAGCGGCACGGTCCACACCAGACCGGTCCGGCGCACCGTGCCGACGTACCGGCCGAAGAACTGCACGACCTTGGTACGCCCGGGCTGGACCACGGCCAGCGAGCTGAGCTGGACGACGGCGAGCAGGGAAGCGACCACGCCGAGGAGGGCGACCAGGTCCGGGTTGGCCGCGTCCGGCGCGCTGGCCTGGATGAACAGCCACGCGGTCAGTCCGATGAGCAGCAGGCCGACCAGCAGACCGAGGAACCCGTCCGCCTGCCAGGCCCGCCGCTCGGAGATCTCGACGACGGTGCCCTCCCGACCCACCGGCCGACCGGCCAAGGGCTGGGGCTCGCGCTCGACGACGGACATGGGAACTCCTTGTTGCTCTGCGGTGCGAACCACCGCGCACCCGGCGCCGGACGAACGCCATCCGACAGCAAAGTGATATCACAGTGATCACCGCCGAGGCGCTGGGTCTCGGGAGCAGGGACGGGCACGTCCGGGAGCCGGACCGGGCCCCGCGCCACGGCCGCGCCGGTCAGGCGTCGGTCAGGACTGCGGACCCGCAGGGGGCTGCGTCGGCGGGTTCGACGGCTCCTCCGCCGGAGGGCGGGGCGACGGCGCGGGCTGCCCCGGCCGCTGGTAGCCCGGCGCGGGCTGCGACGGCGGCGCGCCGAAGGACTCCGCCGGTCGGCCGACGGTGGGCCGCACGCGACCCAGCCCGGGGCCGCCGTCCGCGGTGAGCAGTGCCCGAGCCTGACCCGCGTGCTCGGCGGCGCACAGCACCGCGTACGAGCCGGCGACGATCTGGCTCGCGGAGGTGAAGTCGCGCTTCCCCCCGGAGAACGAGTGCGAGATCACCGAGAACAGGATCCCGAACGCCGCACCGATGGCCATCGCGGCCGGGATCGGCAGCGCCTGCTGGGAGGTGGACGAGAACAGCGAGAGGAGCACGCCGACCGCCAGGCCGAACCAGGCACCGGACATCAGCCCGGCCAGCGCGACCCTGGCGTACGTGAGCCGGCCGGTGATCCGCTCGACCATCCGCAGGTCGGTCCCCACGATCGTCACGTGCTGGACCGGGAACTCCTTGTCCGACAGGTGGTCGACCGCGTGCTGAGCCTCCAGGTAGGTCGCGTAGGACGCGATCTCCTCCCCGTGCGGGAGGGTCGGGATCCGCGGGACACGACCTGAGCTGAACGCCATGACCCGATTGTCCCCCAGGCCGCTGGACGGGGCCATGGTTTCGTCTGGAGGTCCGCTGTGCGCGAACCGGGGAACTCCTCGACGCGGACCTGTGCCGCGACGGCCGGCGCCGACCGTGGCCCACGGTGAGGCACCCGGCCGGGCACCGGGCCCGCCACTACGCTGACGCCGTGAGCACCCGGGTCTTCGCCGCGAGGCTGGCCGGGACAGCAGTCTTCGACCCGATCGGCGACCAGGTCGGCCGGGTCCGGGACGTCGTCGTCCTGGTCCGCCCCACCGGGCTGCCGCGCGCCACCGGGCTCGTGGTCGAGGTGCCCGGGCGCCGCCGGGTGTTCCTGCCGCTGTCCAGGGTGACCAGCATGGATCCGGGCCAGGTGATCTCCACCGGGCTGCTCAACATGCGGCGCTTCGAGCAGCGTCCCACCGAGACCCTCGCGATCGGCGAGCTCCTGGACCGCCACGTCGAGCTCGCCGACGGGTCCGGCGCCGCGATCATCGTCGACGTCGGGCTCGAGGAGCAGCGCAACCGGGACTGGCTGGTGGCCAAGCTCTTCCTGCGGCGCATGGCACCGGGCCGCTCCGGCCTCATCCGCCGGCGCGGCGAGACGGTCCTGGTGGAGACCCGCGACGTGCGGAGCCTGGCCGGGATCGCCCCGACCCAGGGCGCCGACCTGATGCTCGCGTCCTACGAGGACCTCAAGCCGGCCGACCTCGCGGACGTCCTGCACGACCTGGCCGACACCCGGATGGTGGAGGTCGCCACCGCACTGCCCAACGAGCGCCTGGCCGACGTCCTCGAGGAGCTCCCCGAGGACGACCAGGTCGCCATCCTCACCGGCCTCGACCTCGACCGCGCGGCGGACGTGCTCGACGTCATGCAGCCCGACGACGCGGCCGACCTGCTCGCCGAGATGCCGACCGAGAAGGCGGCGGAGCTCCTGGAGCTGATGGAGCCGGAGGAGGCGCGCGACGTGCGCCGGCTGCTCGCCTACGACGACGAGAGCGCCGGCGGTCTGATGACCACCGAGCCGGTGATCCTCGGACCGGAGACCCCGATCGCGCAGGCCCTCGCGCACGTCCGCCGCCAGGACCTCACCCCGGCCCTGGCCTCGATGGTGTTCGTGGTCCGCCAGCCGCTGGAGACCCCGACCGGGCGGCTGCTGGGCGTCGTGCACATCCAGCGCCTGCTGCGCGAGGCCCCGCACGACGCGATCGGCGGGTTCCTCGACACCGAGATCGAGGCGGTGGCGCCGGACGCCCCGCTGAGCACCCTGACCCGGCTGCTGGCCACGTACAACCTGCTGGCCCTGCCGGTGGTCGACGACGCCAAGCGCCTGCTGGGCGCGGTGAGCGTCGACGACGTGCTCGACCACCTGCTCCCCGAGGACTGGCGCGAGGCGGAGCCGGAGGACGCCGATCGCGCCATGGACGAGCAGCGGGAGGCCGGCCGTGCCTGACCGCCTCGACCAGCCGAAGGACAACCGCCGGGTCTGGCGGCCGCGCCTGGACCGCGACATCGTGGGCCGGGGCGCCGAGGCGTTCGCCCGGTTCATGGGCACCGGGCGGTTCCTGCTGTACATGACGTCGTTCGTCCTCGCGTGGATGGCGTGGAACACCCTGGCCCCCGAGCCCCTGCGGTTCGACCAGGCCAGCCTCGGCTTCATCGCCCTGACCCTGGTGCTCTCGCTCCAGGCGTCCTACGCGGCGCCGCTGATCCTGCTCGCGCAGAACCGCCAGGACGACCGGGACCGGGTCGCGGCGGAGCAGGACCGCCAGCGTGCCGAGCGCTCGCTCGCCGACACCGAGTACCTGGCCCGCGAGATCGCCGCGCTGCGGATCGCCCTCTCCGAGGTCGCGACCCGCGACTTCGTCCGCTCGGAGATCCGCAACCTGCTCGAGGAGCTCGACCACGAGGAGGCTGACGAGCCGGCGGCCGGCGACGAGTGAGCCCCCGGTACCCGCCCGGGTACCGACGACCGACCCAGGGAGCACCCCGGCGGCCGACCTAGGATGGCGCACATGCCCACCGTCGACGCCGTCCGCACCGCCCTGACCTCCGTGCTCGACCCGGAGATCCGACGCCCGATCACCGACCTCGGGATGGTCCGCTCGGTCGACGTCGACGGTGACCGCGTCGAGGTGGGCATCGACCTGACCACCGCCGGCTGCCCGCTGCGCGACACCCTGACGCGCGACATCACGGCGGCGGTCGCCGCCCTGGAGGGCGTGGCGACGGTGAACGTGGCGATGGGCGTGATGAGCCCGGAGCAGCGGGAGCAGCTGCGCACCAACCTGCGCGGCGGGCCCACCCCGGTGATCCCGTTCGCCCAGCCGAACAACCTCACCAAGGTCTACGCGATCGCGTCGGGCAAGGGCGGGGTCGGCAAGTCCTCGCTGACCTCGAACCTGGCCGCGGCGATGGCCGCCGACGGGCTCCGGGTCGGCGTGGTCGACGCGGACGTGTACGGCTTCTCGGTACCGCGGATGCTCGGCGTGGACCGCTCCCCGACCAAGGTCGACGACATGATCCTGCCGCCGATCGCCCACGGGGTGAAGGTGATCTCGATCGGCATGTTCGTCCCGCCGGGACAGCCGGTGGTGTGGCGGGGGCCGATGCTGCACCGCGCGCTCGAGCAGTTCCTCGCGGACGTGTTCTGGGCCGACCTCGACGTGCTGCTGCTGGACCTGCCGCCCGGGACCGGCGACATCGCGATCTCGGTCGCCCAGCTCCTGCCGGCCAGCGAGCTGCTCGTGGTGACCACCCCGCAGCAGGCCGCCGCGGAGGTCGCCGAGCGCGCCGGGGCCATCGCGAGCCAGACCCACCAGCACGTCGTCGGCGTCGTGGAGAACATGTCCTGGCTCACCGCCCCGGACGGCTCGCGCATCGAGGTGTTCGGTTCCGGTGGCGGCGAGGCGGTCGCGGCGAACCTCAGCAAGCTCACCGGGACCGACGTGCCGCTGCTCGCCCAGGTGCCGCTGCAGACCTCGCTGCGGGCGGCCGGCGACGGCGGGGTGCCGGTGGTGCTCTCCGATCCGGACAGCCCCGCCGCGCAGGCGCTGCGCGACGTCGCTCGCACCCTGGCCACCCGCAGCCGCGGTCTGGCCGGCAAGCCGCTGGGCGTCACCCCCGTCCAGCACTGAGCACCCGCTCGGGGGTTCCCCCACCGGCCGGACGGCACGAGCAGGTGCGACACGCCCGGCAATGTTGACTTGTGTTCGGTTCTGGCGAACAATGTTCGTGTGCTGGCGACGCAGCGACAGGACCTGATCCTCGAGCGGATCAAGGCGGACGGGGCGGTCCGGGTGGCCGACCTCGTGGCCGAGCTCGACGTCTCCGACATGACGATCCGCCGCGACATCGCCGAGCTGGCCCGCCGCGGCCAGGTCCGCCGCGTGCACGGCGGCGCGGTCGACGCGCGGCACGCCGCGCACGAGCCCGGCTTCCGCGCCAAGCTCGAGATCTCCGGGGTGGAGAAGGCCGCCATCGCGCGCGCTGCGCTCGCCCTGGTACGCCCGGGCAGCGCGATCGGCCTGTCGGCCGGGACCACCACCCACCTGCTCGCAGGGCTGATCGCGACGAGCGACATCCGGCCGCTCACCGTGGTGACCAACTCCCTGCCGGCCGCAGAGACACTGCACGCCACGGCCGACCCGGCCCTGACCGTCGTGCTCACCGGCGGCACGCCCACCCCGTCGGACGCGCTGGTCGGCCCGTTGGCCACCCAGGCGCTGCGGGGCCTGAGGCTGGACGTGGTCTTCCTCGGGGTGCACGGCATGGACCCCGACGCGGGCCTCACCACCCCCAACCTGCTCGAGGCGGAGACCGACCGCGCGATGATCGCGGCCGCCGGCCAGGTGGTGGTGGTCGCCGACCGCACCAAGTGGGGCGAGACGGGCCTGTCGCGGATCGCCGACCTGGCCGAGGTCGACCTGCTGGTGACCGACGCCGTGCCCGACGGTCTCGACCTGCCCGACCTCGACGTCCTTCTCGCCCCCACCTCAGGAGCCTGACATGCCCGTCCCACGTGCCGAGACCCTCGTCCGGCGCACTGCGACCACCCTGGCCGACGGGCGGGAGCTGATCTACTTCGACGACTCCGAGCCGTACGCCTCCGGCGAGGCGACCCGGCGCCTGGACGACCCTCGACCGCTCGGCGACCGCTTCGCGCCGATCCCCCAGCCCGACGGCACCTTCGCCCCGGTCACCGGCCCGGAGATGCGTCGCGACCCGCTCACCGGGGACTGGATCCCGATGGCCAGCCACCGGATGAACCGCACGTTCATGCCGTCCGCGGACGCCTGCCCGCTGTGCCCGGCGCGGCCGGAGCAGGCCGCGGCGACCGGCTACTCCGACGGCGAGATCCCGGCCTCGGACTACGACGTGGTGGTGTTCGCGAACCGCTTCCCGGCGCTCCTCGCCCTGCCCGACGCGGCCACCGAGGGCTGGGCGGTCGACGGCGAGGACGTCTGGCAGGCCCGCCCCGCGGCCGGCCGGTGCGAGGTGGTGTGCTTCAGCTCCGACCACGACGCGTCGTTCGCCGACCTCACGCCCGCCAGGGTCCGCACGATCGTCGAGGCCTGGGCGGACCGCACCACCGAGCTGTCCGCGATGCCGGGCGTGGCGCAGGTGTTCTGCTTCGAGAACCGGGGACCGGAGATCGGCGTCACGCTGCCGCACCCGCACGGGCAGATCTACGCGTTCCCCTACGTCACGCCGCGCACCCGCACGATGCTCGACCGCGCCGCGGAGCACCGTGCCGCCACCGGGCGAAGCCTGCTGCGCGACGTGCTCGACGCCGAGCTGCGGGCCGGGACCCGGGTGGTCGCCGAGTCCGAGCACTGGGTCGCCTACGTCCCGGCCGCCGCGCGCTGGCCGGTCGAGGTGCACCTCGCGCCACGTCGCGACGTCCCGGACCTGCCCGCGCTGACCGATGCCGAGCGCGACGACCTCGCGGTCACCTACCTCGACCTCCTGCGGCGGCTCGACCGGTTCTTCGTCGGCGACGACGGCCGGCCCGTCCCGCTGCCGTACGTCGCGGGCTGGCACCAGGCCGTGGTCGGCGAGGGCCGGGACCTCGGGCGGCTGCACCTGCAGCTGATCTCCGTCCGGCGCGCGGCGACCAAGCTGAAGTACCTGGCCGGCGTCGAGTCCGGGATGGCGTCGTGGATCTCCGACACCACGCCGGAACGGGTCGCTGCCCGCCTCCAGGAGCTGGCATGACCGTCGAACGGATCCGTGCCTGGCAGCCGGGCGAGGGGGCGCGCCGCGCCACCGAGGCGTTCCGCGGCGCGTTCGGCTCCGAGCCGGACGGCGTCTGGTCGGCGCCGGGACGGGTCAACCTGATCGGCGAGCACACCGACTACAACGGCGGGCTGTGCCTGCCGATCGCCCTGCCGCACCGCACCTACGTGGCCCTGGGCATCACGGACGACCGCACCGTCCGGCTGGTCTCCGCGCAGGAGGGCGGCGGCGCGTGGGCCATGCCGGTGGCCGAGGTGGGTCCGGGTGCCGTCGACGGCTGGCCCGGCTACGCCGCGGGGGTCGCCTGGGCCATGGCCCAGGCGGGCGCGACGGGAGCCGGCAGCGCCGGCGTGCCGATCGGCGGGTTCGACGCTGCGGTGGACTCGTGCGTGCCCTACGGCGCCGGGCTGTCCTCCTCCGCGGCGCTGGAGTGCGCGGTCGCGGTGGCGCTCGACGACGTCTTCGACATCGGGCTGGCGGGCTCCGACCATGGCCGCGCCCTGCTCGCCCAGGCGTGCATCCGCGCCGAGAACGAGGTCGCGGGCGCCGCGACGGGCGGCATGGACCAGACCGCCGCGCTCCGCGCGCGAGACGGCCACGCGTTGCTGTACGACACCCGCGACGGCTCGGTGCGGCACCTGCCGTTCGACCTCGGCGCCCACGGCCTCGCCCTGCTGGTGATCGACACCCGCGCCCCGCACCGGCTGGTCGACGGCCAGTACGCCAGGCGGCGGGACACCTGCAACGCCGCCGCAGCACACCTAGGTGTGCCCACCCTGCGTGAGGTGGACGCCGACGCGCTCGACGACGCGCTGGCCGCCCTCGACGGCGAGCTCGTCACGCCCGCCGGGGCCACGGCGAGCCCGGACGTGCTTCGAGCCCGCACCCGGCACGTCGTCACCGAGATCGCCCGGGTCGAGCAGTTCGTGGAGCTGCTGGCGGCGGGACGGGTCGCCGAGGTCGGCCCGCTGATGGACGCATCGCACGTGTCCCTGCGCGACGACTACGAGGTGTCCTGCCCCGAGCTCGACGTGGCCGTCGAGGCGGCCCGCGCCGCGGGGGCGCTGGGCGCCCGGATGACCGGGGGCGGGTTCGGCGGCTCGGCGATCGCCCTGGTGCGCACCACCGCCGTCGACGATGTCGCCGCCGCCGTGGCGGCGGCCTTCGACGAGCACGGGTTCGAGGCTCCGGCGACGCTGGTGGCCGACGCGGCCGGAGCTGCCGGCCGCACCGTCTGACGCGGGGCGCGCCCCCGGACCTGCGGCCGCAGCGCGAGCCCGGTGCGCGCTGGGATGCTGAGGCCATGGCACACCTGCGCTGCGACTTCTTCTCCGAGGCCCTCGGCCTGTCGACGTCGATGACCGTCGTGCTGCCCCAGCGCACCACCCAGCAGATCGGCATGGCCGGCGCCGCCGGGGACGCGCCACCGCCGGTGCTCTACCTCCTGCACGGCCTGTCCGACGACGACACGATCTGGCTGCGCCGCACGTCGATCGAGCGGTACGTCGCCGAGCTCGGGCTCGCGGTCGTGATGCCTCAGGTGCACCGCAGCTTCTACCTGGACGGCGTGTACACGGGCGCGTACTGGACGTTCGTCGCCGAGGAGCTCCCCGCACTCGTCGCCGGGTTCTTCCGGGTGTCCCGGGCCAGGGAGGACACGTTCGTGGCCGGGCTGTCGATGGGCGGCTACGGCGCGATGCTGCACGCCTTGCGGCAACCCGAGAGGTTCGCTGCGGCGGCCAGCCTCTCCGGCGCGCTGGACGTCGGCGCCTGGGCGGAGGCCGGCGACCCGCACGGCCTGCTGCGCACGGTCGCGGGCGGCCACTCGCTGGCCGGCACCGACGCCGACCTGCTCACCCTCCTGGACGCGGCCGACGTCGCCGCCCTTCCCCCGCTGTACGTGCGCTGCGGGACCGAGGACGAGCTCGTGGACGCCAACCGGAGGTTCGTCGCAAGGGCGCAGGCCGTCGGCGCGGACGTGACGTCCGGGTTCGATCCCGGCACGCACGAGTGGGGCTACTGGGACCGGACCATCCGCGACGTGCTGGACTGGCTGCCGATCAGTCCGCGATGAGGCGCTCGGCCTCGCGGACCACCTCGGCGGCGTACTCGTCGACGATCGCCTCGCAGGCGGTCCAGGCGACGTCCTCGCCGACCGCCGAGCCTGCGGCGTTGGCGTCCAGACCGTAGAGGAAGGCCTTGGCCAGTGCGCCCTCGGAGTCCTCGAACATCAGGGGCGCCAGCACGGCGAAGCGCTCGGCCCACAGCGCGCCATAGGTGCGCTCGATGCGGGCCAGCGCCTCGGCGTAGCCGGGGTCCTGGGTGAGGTCCATGTCCCCGTCATCGGCACGTCTCGGGGGAACCTGAGCCACCGGGCGTGATCGAGATGCGCCGCGGGCCCGTCCGGTCGATGTCAGGTCGCCCGGTCGTACGAGTCGACCACCGCGACGTCCAGCGCGAACTCCACCGGCGCGTCGCCGAAGAGCAGCCGCCCCGCCTCGGCGGCAGCGTCACGCACGGCCTCGACCACCTGCTCCGCGACCCCGACGGGGCTGTGCACCATGACCTCGTCGTGCAGGAAGAACACCAGATGCGGCCGCCCGGGCAGGTCACGGAGCCGACGGCGCAGCGCCGCCATCCAGCACAGCGCCCACTCCGCAGCGGTGCCCTGGACGACGAAGTTCCGGGTGAACCTCCCCCAGTCACGGGCCCGACGCCTGGCCTCGGCGACGTCCCTGGCATCCGCGCCCTCGCCGGAGGCCGCCTCGCGGGCCGCCCACCAGGACGGGCCGGGGCGCGGGGAGGAGCGCCCCAGCCAGGTGCTGACCACCTCGCCGCGCTCACCGGCCCGGGCCGCGGCCTCGACCAGCCCGATCGCCCGCGGGTACGCCGCGGTCAGCCGGGGCATCAGAGCCGCTGAGACCCCGGTGGTCGCGCCGTAGATCGCGCCGAGCATGCCGTACTTGGCCTCCTTGCGGCTCGAGACCGTGCCGGCGTCGGCGAGCGCCTGGTAGAGGTCGGCGCCGCGGGCCGCGTCGGCCATCGCGCCGTCCGCCGACATCGCAGCGAGCACCCGGGGCTCGAGCTGGGAGGCGTCGGCCACCACCAGGGTCCAGCCTGGTTCGGCCCGGACCGCCGAGCGGATCTGAGCCGGCAGCTGCAGCGCGCCGCCGCCCGAGGTCGCCCAGCGCCCGGTCACCACGCCGCCCACCACGTAGTCCGGCCGGAACCGCCCGTCGCGCACCCAGGTGTCCAGCCAGGCCCAGCCGTTCGCGCTCAGCAGGCGGGAGAGCTTCTTGTAGGCCAGCACCGGCTCGACGGCCGGGTGCTGCTGGGCCGCGATCTCGGAACGCCGGGTGCTCGTGACGTCCAGGCCCGCGCGGCGCAGCGCGTGCAGCAGGTCCGGCTGCGAGTCGGGGTTCAGGGCGGGGGCGTCCAGGGCGCGGCGGATCTGCGCGGCCAGCTCCTCCAGGCGCGCCGGGCGGGCACCGGGCGCGGGGCGCGGGCCGAGCAGCTCGGTGAGCAGGCGGTCGTGCTCGGCGGCGTCCCACGGCATCCCGTCGTGCGCCATCTCCGCAGCGACCAGGGCGCCGGTCGACTCGGCCGCGAGCAGCAGCCGCAGCCGCCCGGGCTGCTCCGAGCCCGCCACCGCCTCGAGCTGCGCGCCCAGCTCGGCAAGCAGGTCTGCCGGGCCGCCCTCGGCCGGCGTCCGCGGCTCCGCGAGCGGGTCCGGCACGACGCCGCCCTCTCCCTCGCCCCCCGACGGGCTCGAGGCGACGACCGTGGAAGCTCTGGCACCGGATCCGTGCCAGAAGTTCCACGACGACGCCGAGCCGAGGGAGGCCGCGGCGTCGGAGCTCTCCGGGGGCGCGAGGTCGTCGAAGAGGGTCGGCTGCCGGTCGGACTCGGCGGCCGCGTCGGGCTCCGGCGCGTGGCGCGCGTCCCACGGCCCGGGGACGGCAGTGGCCAGCGCGGAGTCCGAGCACGACGCCGACGTGCGCAGGATCGCGTGACACAGCCGCAGGTCGTGGCACCGGTCCAGGCGCACGCCCGCGGCGAGCAGCGGCGGGTACCGCAGCGCCACCTCGTCGAGCACCCACCGCGGACGGTCGGCCTCGCGGGCGGCGACCACCGCGGCCAGGTCGTCGGACGCGACCTGGACGGAGGCGGTCGGCCCACGGCTCAGGTCGGGGGCGCCGCCGGCCGCCGCATCCCCGGGTGCGAGCTCGTGCAGCACGGCTCCGCCACCGGCGAGGTGCTCGACCACGATCCAGCTCACGCGTCAGTGTCCCAGCCCGGGCCGACACCTCGGGCCGCGCGACCGTCGCCTCAGCGTCGGCCGGCGACCGGCGACCGGCGGTCAGCGCTGGGCCCCGTCGTCGGCCTCCAGCCGGTCCTCGATCGCATCCAGCAGAAGGTCCAGGCCGATCTCGAACTCGTCGCCGAACCGGTAGCCCGGTCGCAGGACGTGCTCGCTGGTGAACGCCGCGAGGTGGGGCAGCGCGACGCTCGGCGCGTCGAGCATCTGCATCGCCAGCTCGCCCAGCTCCTCGGAGTCCACGGCGGGAAGGCTGAGCTCCTGGACCATGAAGCCGTACAGGTGCGCGTCGAGCAGCACCATCGCGTGGGAGACCATCGGCCAGGCGAACCCGGCCTGGCGCAGGCAGCCGACGACGGCGTCGTGGTGCAGGAGCGTCTCGATCCCGGCGTTCGGCCGCGAGTCCATCAGGCCCACCGCCCACGGGTGACGGAGCATCGCCTCGCGACCCGACACGCACCTGCGGCGCAGCTCGCCGCGCCAGTCCGCGCTCCCGACCACGGGCAGGTGGATCTCGGCGAAGACGTGGTCGACCATGCCGTCGAGGACGTCGTCCTTGTTGGGCACGTGGTGGTAGAGGGACATCGCTTCCACACCGAGCTCCTTGGCCAGCGCCCGCATCGACAGGTGCGCCAGGCCCTCCCGGTCGGCCAGTGCCACCGCGGCCCGCACGATCGCCCCGCGCGACAGGGTCCCCCTGCGCGTCCCCTTGCGCACCGCCGCCCGCTGGTTCGCCGCCATCATCCGCTCCTCGGGTCTTGCACTTCCGTACGCCGTAAGGTTACGGTACCACCGGCTTACACCGTAAGGATCACACCGGACCAGGAGATCGAGATGCGCCCCACCACCCCGACCGACCCGACCCGCACCACCACTGCGACGATGCGAGCCGTCACCCAGCATCGCTACGGCGGCACCGAACAGCTCACCGTGCGCGACGACGTCGCGGTGCCGAGTCCCGGCCCCGGCGAGGTGCTGGTGCGGGTCGCCGCCGCAGGCGTCGACCAGGGGGTCTGGCACCTCATGGCCGGGCTGCCGCTGGTGGTCCGGTTCGGGTTCGGGCTGCGGCGGCCCAAGCAGCCGGTGCCCGGGCTCGCCCTGGCGGGCGTCGTCGAGGCGGTCGGCGACGACGAGGCCGGGTCCAGGTTCCGGGTGGGCGACCGCGTGCTGGGCGTCGGCGCCGGCGCGTACGCCGAGCTGGCGGTGGCACGGACGGACAAGCTCGTCCAGGCCCCGGCCGACCTGGACCTCACGGCGGCCGCGGCGCTGCCGATCTCCGCGGCCACGGCCCTGCAGGCGGTGCGCGACCACGGGCGGGCCGAGCCCGGCCGGCGGGTGCTGGTGATCGGCGCGTCGGGAGGCGTGGGCTCCTACGCCGTCCAGATCGCGGCGGCGGTCGGCGCGCACGTCACCGCGGTCGCCAGCGGCGCGAAGGCGGACCTGGTGCGCTCGCTGGGCGCCGACGTCGTGGTCGACTACCGCACCACGGAGCTGACGCCGCAGACCACGGGCGGGGCGTTCGACCTGATCGTCGACATCGCCGGCGGCCGGCGGCTGCGGCACCTGCGCCGCCTCCTGACGCCCACGGGGACGCTGGTGATCGTCGGCGCGGAGACCGGCGGTCGCCTCACCGGCGGGGTCCAGCGCCAGATCGGCGCCTCGATCCTGAACGCGTTCGTCAAGCAGCGCCTGGTGATGTTCCTCGCCAGCGAGCAGGCGGACACGCTCGGGCGGGTGGTGGACCTGGTCACCCAGGGCAAGGTCCGCCCCACGCACGGCGGCAGGTACCCGCTGGACCGGGTCGGCGACGCGATCGACGACCTGCGCGCCGGCCGCGTGCGGGGCAAGGCCGTCGTCGTTCCGTGACCGGGCGGTCCAACGTCGAGCTCGCGTCGCGGCTCACCGCTGGTCCGCGCGCTGGGTGTCCTCGTGCACCGCGAGGAAGACCGACCACGGCGCGGCCCCCGGGACCGGCGGGAGGTCGGCGTACTCGACGAGCACCTCGCGCAGCCGGGAGAGCATCTCGGCCTTCGCCTCCGGCGTGAGCCGGAGCCCGAGCCGGACGGTCGACACCGTTCGGGGTTCGGCCTCCGCGAGCTCGGCGAGGAACGTCTCGACCAGCAGCCGGCTCCCCCCGTCCGGCAGCGGGGTGTGCCAGGACTTCCTGGTCGCCAGGTAGGGCACCTCACGAGCGCCGCGCGCACCGGTGCGCTCGGGCTGGGCGGCCAGGAACCCGCGCTCGGCCAGCCGCCGCACGTGGTGGTAGACGGTGGCCGGATCCTTGCCGAGCCGATCGGCGACCTCCTTGTTGGTCAGCGGCTCGTCCAGGCACAGCCGCAGGATCCGCAGCCGGAGCACGCTGTTGAGCACGCGGCCGTCGGCCTCGGCCTCCGCCTCACGCCGTTCCCGGCCCTCGTCCATGCCACCATGCTAAGTGATTGACAGATCCCAATCACTTGCCCACACTGACCGGGTGAGCTCCGAGCGCCCCGAGGCCGCACCGCCTGCCGACCCGCCGGCACCACCGCAGCCCGAGCAGGCGGCCGCCACCACGCCCGCGCCACGCTCCCTGATCCACCACGCCGACTTCCGGCGCCTGTGGCTCGGCGACGGGTTGGGCCAGCTGGGCGCGCAGCTGGGCAACCTGGCCATCCCGGTGTTCGCGGTCGCCACGCTCGACGCCACCGCATGGCAGATGGGCGCGCTCACCGCCGCCGAGAGCGCGGCGTTCCTGGCCATCGGCCTGCCGGCCGGGGCGTGGGTGGACCGGATGCGCAAGCGCCACACGCTGATCTCGGCCGACCTGGTGCGCGCGACGGTCCTGGCGGTGGTGGTCGTGGTCGCGCTGACCGGGCACGCCTCGATGCCGGTGCTGTACGCGGCCGCCCTCGCGATGAGTGCGGCCACGGTGTTCTTCGACGTGGCCTACCAGAGCTACCTGCCGGGGCTGGTGGGCCCCACGCACCTCGTGCAGGGGAACTCGCTGCTCCAGGCCACGCAGTCGGTCGCCCAGATCGCCGGGCCCGCGCTCGGCGGCCTGCTGCTGCGCGTGATGAGCGCGCCCATGCTGCTGGTGGGGACCGTGATCACCTACCTGTCGTCGGCGACGGCGGTGTCCCGGATCCGGATGGTCGAGCAGCTGCCGGACCCCGCGACCCGCAGGCCGCTACGCCACGAGGTCGCCGAGGGGCTCTCGTTCGTGCTGCGCCACCCGCTGCTGCGCCGGGTGGTGGCGTGCACCGGGATCTCCAACCTGTCCAGCTCGATCGCCGGCGCGCTGCTGGTGCTGTACGTGCTGCGCGAGCTCGGCCTGACCGAGGCCCAGCTCGGTGTGGTGTTCAGCGCCTCGGCGATCGGTGGGCTGCTGGGGGCCCTGGCGTCGAGCCGCCTCGCGCGGTGGCTCGGCGAGGGACGGGTCATCCCGCTGGCCGCGCTCATGTCCCCGCCAGCCTGGGCGCTGGTCCCGCTTGCGGGCCCTCTGACGCACCTGGGCGTACCGGCCATCGTGACGCTCACGGCAGCCGGCGTGTCGTTCTACGCGTTCGTCGTGGTCTACAACGTCGCGCAGGTGAGCTTCCGCCAGCGGGTCTGCCCGCCGGCGCTGCTGGGGCGGATGAACGCCTCGGTGCGGTTCCTGGTCTGGGGCCCCATGCCGATCGGCGGGTTGCTCGGTGGCGTGCTCGGCGAGCGGCTCGGGGTCGTCACGACGCTGTGGGTCGCGGTGGTCGGGCTGGCACTGGCTGCGGTGCCCGTGGTGGCCTCGCCGCTGTGGCGGATGCGCACCCTGCCCGGGCCCGCCGAGCCGGAGCCGGCTCAGGTGTCGTAGTCCACGACGAGCGGTGCGTGGTCGCTGAAGCGCTGGTCGTAGGCGGGCGCGCGGTCCACCCGGACGTCACGTACCCGCGCGGCGAGCGCTGGAGTGGCCATCTGGTAGTCGATCCGCCAGCCGGCGTCGTTGTCGAAGGCCTTGCCGCGCCAGGACCACCACGTGTACGGCCCGGGGACGTCCCCGGCACGGGCGCGGGCCACGTCGACCCAGCCGGACTCGAGCCACCCGGTCAGCCAGGCGCGCTCCTGCGGCAGGCAGCCGGCCTTGCCGACGTTGCCCTTCCAGTTCTTCAGGTCCGCGTCGGTGTGCGCGATGTTCAGGTCGCCGCCCACCAGGGCGACTCGGCCGTCGGCGAGGAGCTCGGCCATCCGACGCGTGGCGTGGCCGAGGAACTCGTGCTTGTCGTCCATGGACGGGTGCCCGACGGCGCCGGAGTGCACGTAGACCGACACGGCGGTCACGATCCCGCCGCCGGGGAGCTCGAGATCGGCCTCCACCCAGCGGCCGGAGTGGGTCGCCGCGTCGCCCGCGACGCCGACCCTGACTCCCACCATCGGCGTCCGGCTGGCCACAGCCACCCCGGAACGCCCCTTGGCCTGCGACTCGGCGTGCACGACGTGCCAGCCGGGCAGGTGCTCGTGAAGAACCTCGGAGGGGGCCCGGACCTCCTGGAGCAGGAGGACGTCGGGCGCGGCCTGCTCCAGCCAGTCGGTCATGCCCCGGCGGAACGCCGCGCGGACCCCGTTGACGTTGACGCTCGCGATCCGCACCCGGCCATCCAACCCCACGCCACCGACGGGTGGCGCACGGCGCGGTCAGCCGGACCGCTGGGGGGCGGGGCCCGTCGGGGCCCCGGGTCCGCTCGGGGGTGCGATCAGCCGAGGAGGAGGCGCTGGCCGGGGACGGCCCCGAGGAGGCTGCGGACCTCGCGCTCGGAGAACCGGCGGTGCCCGCCAAGGGTCCGAACCGTGCTGATCTTGCCGGCGTTGGCCCAACGGGTCACGGTCTTGGGGTCCACCCGGAACAGGCTCGCGACCTCGGCGGGGGTCAGGAGGGGGTCGACGCCGACGGTGGCGGCGGTCCGGGCGTTGGTGTTGTGCTGCATCGAAGTAGTCCCATCGTCGTTCGGCGGCTGGGCGACCCGTACGGGCCCCTGGCTTTGCGTCCCCGCCTCACAGCGGGTTTGCCTTTCTCGTGACGAGGACCTCTCCCGGGTTCCCGGGCGGGGCCTCACACCAGACATCGGGACAATATCGGACATCCTTTACCGATCCGTGTTGTGATCTCGGTCACACAAACCGTACGAAACTGGACACGTCGGGACACGTCGACCGCTCAAGAACCGGGATGATGCCCCGCAAAGCCCCCCGAACTGGGACATACGTCACACTTGGAGGGCCGATTCGGCTTCGAAATGTGAGTCAGATCACTCCGGAGTGGAGGACGCCACGCCGTCGCTTCCGCCAAGATCGGCCCTTGAAGTGTGGCGAACGACACCCCCGATGGCCCGTGACCCGCAGTTGCCGTCCGACATGCGACACCGATTGTCCCGATCAATGAGACGAATCGGACCCCCTCACCCCTCGGCGCGAGGTCTCCGCGCGCGGATCACCGCACCGTGCATGCCCTCGGCGACCTCGTGCGTGAAGCTGACCTCGGCACCCTCGAAGCCGACCTCGCCGAGCAGCTCCAGGTACTCCCCCCGCGACAACGCCCCGGCCACGCACCCGACGAACGAGCCGCGCTCGGCCCGCTCCGCGGGGTCCAGGCGGTCCTCGGCCACGACGTCCGAGACACCGAACCGGCCGCCCGGCACCAGGACCCGGAGCGCCTCGGCCAGGACCGCCCGCTTGTCCGCGGCGAGGTTGATCACGCAGTTGGAGATCACCACGTCGACGCTCGCGTCGTCGAACGGCAGGTCCTCGATCGTCCCGTACCGGAACTCGACGTTGGCCGCGCCGGCCTCGGCGGCGTTGCGCCGGGCGAGCTCGAGCATCTCCGGGGTCATGTCCACGCCGTAGGCGCGGCCCGTCGGCCCGACCCGGCGCGCCGAGAGCAGCACGTCGATCCCGCCGCCCGAGCCGAGGTCGAGGACGCGGTCGCCCGGCTCGAGCTCCGCGACCAGCAGAGGGTTGCCGCAGCCGAGCGAAGCCTGGACGGCCGCAACCGGGAGGGCGTCGATGTCGGCGCGGGCGTACAGCTCCGAGCCGAAGTCGCTCCCGCCGCAGCAGCCCGCCCCCGCCGCGGCGGCTCGGGCGGCGTCGGCGTAGTGCTCGCGGACCTGACGGTGGACGGACTCGGTCATGGTGACCTCCTGGTCGAGAAGGGCTGTCGAGGGGCGACGCCGCTGAGCGGGTGGCCAGAGCCCGAGCCTGGCACTATCCATCGACATTCGTCAATACTTATGCTCGTCAATACTGACAGCGGTCGATGGATCGTGCGACGATGGGGCCATGTCCACCCGCACCCCCCTGACGCTCGAGGTCGCGCAGCCGGTGTGCTGCGCGCCCGTCACCCAGGAGACCCTCAGCGCCGAGCAGGCGGTGGTCCTCGCGGCGCGGCTCAAGGCGCTGGCCGACCCGGCGCGCCTGCGGCTGGTCTCCCTGCTGGCGAACGCCGCGGACGGGGAGGCATGCGTCTGCGACCTCACCGCGCCGCTCGGGCTCTCGCAGCCCACGGTGTCGCACCACCTCAAGGTGCTCCACCAGGCCGGCCTGCTGACCCGCGAGAAGCGCGCGACCTGGGCCTACTACGCCGTGGTGCCCGAGGCGCTCACCGAGCTCGCCGGCCTTCTCGCGCCCGCGGGCGGACCCGACGCCTGAGCCCCCGGACCCGCGCGGCGTCGGACAGGCGCCGGCAGGCATGGGAAAAGCCTCCGACCGGTACGCCCGGTGGAGGCTTCTGTCCCAGGTATCGGCGCACCGCGGGCCGACCTTGAGGGTGAATTAGTGTGATCTACACCACACTTCGCTCGGACATCTCCACGACGTTGGCGAGCAGCATGGCCCGGGTCATGGGCCCGACCCCGCCGGGGTTCGGGGACAACCACCCCGCCACGCCCGCGACGGCGGGGTCCACGTCCCCCACCAGGCGGGCCCGGCCCCCCGCCGGGTCCTCGACCCGGGACACCCCCACGTCGAGCACCACCGCGCCCGCCTTGACGTCCTCGGCCTTGACCAGGCCGGGCACCCCGGCGGCCGCGACCACCACGTCCGCGGCCCGCAGGTGCGCGGCCAGGTCGCGCGTCCCGGTGTGGGTGAGCGTGACCGTCGCATTGTGCTCGCGCCGGGTGAGCAGCAGCCCGATCGAACGCCCCACCGTGGTCCCGCGACCCAGGACCACCACGTGCTTGCCCGCCACCGTCAGCCCGTACCGCCCGAGCAGCTCGAGGATCCCCCGCGGGGTGCACGGCAGCGGAGAGGTGATCGGCTCGGAGACCCGCAGCACCAGCCGTCCCAGGTTGGTCGGGTGCAGGCCGTCGGCGTCCTTGGCCGGGTCCACCCGCTCGAGCAGCGCGTTGGTGTCCATGCCGGCCGGCAGCGGCAGCTGGACGATGTAGCCGGTGCAGGCCGGGTCGGCGTTCAGCCGGTCGATCGCCGCCTCGATCTCCGCCTGGGTCGCGGTGGCCGGCAGGTCCTCGCGGATCGAGGCGATCCCCACCTCCGCGCAGTCGCGGTGCTTGCCCGCCACGTACGCACGCGAACCCGGGTCGTCACCCACCAGGATGGTGCCCAGACCCGGCGTCACCCCGCGCGCGGAGAGTGCCGCGACCCGCTCGGCGAGCTCGGCCTTGATCGCCGCAGCGGTCGCCTTGCCGTCCAGCACCTGCGCCGTCGGGGCGCCGGCGTCGCTCACTGGGCCAGCCCGGGGTAGAGCGGGAACGCGTCGGCGAGCGCGGCGGTGCGGGCCGCCAGGGCCGAGACGTCGGCGTCCGGACCGGCGACCAGCGCCTGCGCGATGACGTCGGCGACCTCGGCGAACTGCTCGTCGCCGAAGCCCCGCGTGGCCAGCGCCGGGGTGCCGATCCGCAGGCCGGACGTCACCATCGGGGGGCGCGGGTCGTTGGGCACCGCGTTGCGGTTCACCGTGATGCCCGCGTGGTGCAGCAGGTCCTCGGCCTGCTTGCCGTCGATCGCCGCGTCACGCAGGTCGACCAGCACCAGGTGCACGTCGGTGCCGCCCGAGCGCACGCCGATCCCGGCGGCCTTGACGTCCTCGGCCATGAGCCGCTCGGCCAGGATCTTCGCGCCACGCACCGTCCGCTCCTGGCGGTCGCGGAACTCCTCGCCCATCGCGATCTTGAAGGCCACCGCCTTCGCGGCGATCACGTGCATGAGCGGGCCGCCCTGCTGCCCCGGGAACACCGCGGAGTTGATCTTCTTCGCCAGGTCGGGGTCGTTCGTCAGGATGAAGCCGGACCGCGGGCCGCCGATCGTCTTGTGCACCGTGGAGGACACCACGTGCGCGTGCGGCACGGGCGAGGGGTGCACGCCGGCCGCCACCAGGCCGGCGAAGTGCGCCATGTCGACCCAGAGGTACGCCCCGACCTCGTCGGCGATCTCGCGGAACGCGGCGAAGTCGAGCTGCCGCGGGTAGGCCGACCAGCCGGCGATGATCACCTTGGGCCGGTGCTCCAGGGCGAGCCGGCGGACCTCGGCCATGTCGACCTCGGAGGTCTCGGGGTCGACCCCGTAGGCGACCACGGCGTACAGCCGGCCAGAGAAGTTGATCTTCATGCCGTGGGTCAGGTGCCCGCCCTGGTCCAGGGCCAGGCCCAGGACGGTGTCGCCCGGCCGGGCGAGCGCGTGGAGCACGGCCGCGTTGGCCGTGGCGCCCGAGTGGGGCTGCACGTTGGCGAACTCGGCGCCGAACAGTGTCTTGGCCCGCTCGATGGCGATGTTCTCGGCGACGTCGACGACCTCGCAGCCGCCGTAGTACCGGCGGCCCGGGTAACCCTCGGCGTACTTGTTGGTCAGGACGGACCCGACTGCCTGGAGCACCGCGCGCGGCACGAAGTTCTCGCTCGCGATCATCTCCAGCGTCCCGCGCTGGCGGGCGAGCTCGTCGTCCAGCACGGCGGCGATCTCGGGGTCGAGCTGGGCAAGGGACTGGTTCATGACGTCGCTCGTGGCACTCATGACGGCTCCTCGGCTCGCGTGGTGCGCGGGGATCCCGGTCCTTCCCGGGCGCGCAGCACGACAGTGGCTGGCCCAGGGCCCAGGCGTTCGACCCACGATCCAACTCGGCGCGCGAGGCCCCGATGCGCCGCTCCCCGGTGGTGTCCCACCTACGCCAGTCGCGGCGGGGCAAGCCTAGCAACCGGACGGCCCGCGGCGGAGCCCGTGGACGGGAGGCGCGACGGCGACCGGCAGGGCCACCCGTCCCCGGGTGGCCATGTGCCCGGTCGAGCCCGGTCCCTACGGTAGGTGCCGACCCCGTGAGGAAGGACCCGCCGATGCCCCGCCCCCGACCGTTCGCCCAGGTCGACGTGTTCTCCGCCAGCCCGCTGCGCGGCAACCCGGTCGCCGTCGTGCTGGACGCCGAAGGGCTCGCCGACGAGGAGATGGCCCTCTTCGCGCGGTGGACCAACCTGTCGGAGACGACGTTCGTGCTGCCGCCCACCGCGGCGGGCGCCGACTACCGGCTGCGGATCTTCACGCCGGGCGGCGAGCTGCCGTTCGCCGGGCACCCGACCCTGGGCTCGGCCCACGCGTGGCTCGAGGCCGGCGGCGAGCCCGCGGGCGAGCACCCGGTCCAGGAGTGCGGCGCTGGCCTGGTCGCACTGCGGCGCGCCGGGGGCACGCTGGCGTTCGCCGCGCCCCCGACGGTCTGCTCCGGCCCGCTGGACGGCGAGCTGCTCACCCGCGTGGTCGCTGCCCTGGGCGTCGACACCGACCGGGTGGTCGACCACCAGTGGGTCGACAACGGCCCGGGTTGGCTGGCCCTCCTGCTGCGGTCCGCGGACGATGTGCTCGCGATCGAGCCGGACCTCGGAGCCCTGGCCGGGCTCGACGTCGGAGTGGTCGGGCCGTACCCGGCCGGCGCCGACGCCGCGTTCGAGGTGCGGGCCTTCGCGCCGGGCGTCGGCGTGGGCGAGGACCCGGTCACCGGCAGCCTCAACGCCAGCCTGGCGCAGTGGCTGATCGGCTCCGGCCGTGCCCCGGCCTCCTACCGCGCGTCCCAGGGAGCGCGCCTGGGGCGCGCTGGGGTGATCGAGGTGGACAGCGACCAGGGTGGCAACGTGTGGATCGGCGGAGCGACCACGACGCGCATCCGCGGCACCGTCACTCTGTGACCGGGGCCCCCGCCTCGGCGGCCTCGCCGAGAGCCTCGTCGCCCAGGATCTTGCGCAGGTAGGCGTACGTCAGGTCGCCGGTGGTCTGGTCGAACTCGTGCTCGAAGCCGTGCTTGCCGTACATCGCGAGGTTGGCCACCGAGTCCTTGCCCGTGAACACCCACACCTCGCTGATCCCCGGCGGCAGGTAGCCGGGCACGGCGAGCAGCATCTGCGTGCCGATCCCCTGGCCCTGGAGGTCCGGCACCACGGCGAGCCGGCCGAGGGTGGCCTTGGGACCCTCGATCGCGACCCGGAGCGACCCGACGAGCCGGGGCCCGAGCCAGGCGCCGACCGTCACGACCGAGGAGTCGGCCAGGTCCGCGCGCAGCTCGTCGAGCGTCTGCGTCAGGGGTGGGATGTGCGGGTCGTCGTACAGCTGGGCCTCGCTGACGAACGCCGCGCGGCGAACGGTCAGCAGCTCACCGGCGACGGAGTCGTCGACCAGGTCGATGCGGAGCTCGGGGGCGTTCATGACGCCATCGTCGCACCGCGCCCAGCACCGGGGCGACCGCCGCTCCGCACAGCGGACCACCTGTGGCCGGACCGTGACCGCGGGCACCCGCCTCGCGCCGGCGCCACGGCGGGTAGCCTCAGCGCTCGTGACCGGCGTCGAAGCCCCTGCCCTCACCCACTGGGTGCTCACGTTGTCCTGCCCGGACCGGCCCGGGATCGTGCGGGCCGTCGCCGGGCTGCTCGCCGACCACGGCGGCAACATCACCGAGTCCCAGCAGTTCGGCGACCCGCTGTCCGGGCTCTTCTTCATGCGGGTCCAGGTCGAGACCGCGGCGCCCGAGGCGGAGCTGCGCGCCGTGCTCGAACCTCTCGGCGACGAGTTCGGCATGACCTGGTCGCTGGATGTGGTCGGGCGCCGGATGCGGACGCTGGTGATGGTCTCCACGGCAGCGCACTGCCTGCACGACCTGCTGTTCCGGCGCGAGTCCGAGGGCCTGCCGGTGGACATCGTCGCCGTGGTGTCCAACCACACCGAGCTGCGCGGGGTCGCGGAGTTCTACGGCATCGACTTCCACCACGTGCCCGTCACGGCCGGCACCAAGCCCGCCGCCGAGGCTCGGCTGATGGAGCTGGTCGACGAGCTCGACGTCGAGCTCGTGGTCCTGGCGCGGTACATGCAGATCCTGTCCGACGACCTGTGCGCCCGGCTGTCCGGGCGCGCGATCAACATCCACCACTCGTTCCTGCCGAGCTTCAAGGGCGCCCGCCCCTACGCCCAGGCGCACGAGCGCGGGGTCAAGCTGATCGGCGCGACCGCCCACTACGTGACGGCCGACCTCGACGAGGGGCCGATCATCGAGCAGGACGTCGAGCGCGTCGACCACAGCCGGACCGTGGCCGACCTCGTGGCGCTCGGTCAGGACGTCGAGCGGCGCGCGCTGGCCAGGGCGGTCCGCTGGCACGCCGAGCACCGTGTGCTGCTCGACGGGCACCGCACCATCGTGTTCCGCTGAGGCCTCACAGCCCGGTCGCCGGGTCGCGTGCGGTCACGCAGTACCTCAGGCCGGCCGGGTCCACCAGCACCACCCAGCCCCGGCGCCGCCCCTCGACGCGTGCGCCCCACGCCTCGTGGCGCGCCACCACGGCGTCCCGCTCCCGGCCCGCCGCCCAGTCCAGGTGCGCACGCACCTGGCCGTCGGGCTCACCCAGGCGCTGGAGCAGGATCCGCAGCGGCATGCCGTCCGGGCGGACCAGGGCGGTGAACTCCTCGGGGGTCTCGGGCACGTGCCGCCACCCGGTCAGCTCCGCCCAGAACGCACACTCGGCCCCGTACCGCGCAGCCGGGATGTCCAGGCAGACCTGGTCCAGCAGCGCACCGTCACGGGGCCGCGGCCGCCGCCGCTCGCCGCGGTGCCGGACCACGCAGAACACCAGACCTCCGGGCGAGGCGAGCACCACGTGGCCCGCCTCGTGCAGGCGGCGCGCCCCGAGCGCCTCGGCCGCGCGCGCCGCGCCGGCCACGTCGTCGACGTGCAGGTCGAGGTGGACCCGAGCCGTCGCGTCCGGCGCGAGCCGCTGGACGCGCAGGTAGGCGTCGCCGTCGGCCGGGACCACCGTGGCGAACTCCCCCTGTGCCCCGCGCGGGGGGCTGAGGGTGCCGTCGGTCGCGGCGAGCCAGAACCGGGTGCCTGCGTCGTGGGTCGGCGCCGGCAGGTCGAGGAACGCGGTCAGCCACCGCACCGTGATCGCCACGGCCTCACCGCCCGGTGACCGGCGCCCGCCGACGTCCGACCGCGTCGAGCGTCACGGCCAGGGCCAGGACCAGGCCGGTGACGATGTAGCGCGGCGCGGAGTCCAGGTTCAGCAGGGTCAGGCCCGAGGAGATCGTGCCGACCACGAGCACGCCCAGCGGTGCCGACCACGCCGAGCCACGGCCCCCGAACAGGCTCGTCCCGCCGATCACCGCAGCGGCGATCACCGTGAGGTTCGTGTCGGACCCGCCGCTGCCCTGGTTCGCGGCGGCGAGGCGACCCGCCGCCATCACGCCGCCGAGCGCCGCCAGGGACGAGCACGCCACGAACGCCGAGGTGTAGACCTGGCGCACCGCGAAGCCCGCACGGTGCGCCGACCCGACGTTGGAACCCACCGCGCGCACCGAGCGCCCCCACCGGGTCCGACGCAGCAGCAGGTCGACCACCAGCACGAGACCGAGGAACACCGCGACCGACACCCCGACCCCGCGGTTGGTCTGCAGGTACCAGGTCGGCACCAGGGTGGCGGCCGCCAGCAGGGCGGCACGTGCCGCGACCGGTCGCCACGGCTCGACCGGGAGCTCCGCCGCTGCGCGGCGGCGGCGCTCGACCAGCCGGACGCCCAGGTAGCCGGCGACCACGAGCGCCACCAGCAGGTAGGCCAGCCACGGCGGCAGGAACGCCTGCTGCATCAGCCGCACCAGCCAGGACTCGAACGGCAGGTTGAGCGACCCCGTCGAGCCCAGCACCCGCACCTGGAGCCCGAGCGTGACCAGCAGGCCGGCGAGGGTCAGGACGAACGAGGGCACCCCGAGCCGGGTGAACGCCCACCCGTAGCCCCAACCGACCACCGCACCGGACGCCACCGCGGCGAGCACCGCCAGCCAGCCCGGCCAACCCTGCTGGCTCATCCCGACCGCGACCACGGCCGCCGCCAGGCCGCTGACCGCCCCCGTCGACAGGTCGATCTGGCCCACCAGGAGCACGAGCACCACGCCGAGGGTCAGGACGCCGAGCGGTGCGGCCTGCAGCGCGAGGTTGACGAGGTTGTCGGCCGACAGGAAGTTCGGGTTCATCGCCTGGAACACCAGCCAGAGCACGGCCAGCGCGCCCAGCACGGGCCACGAGCCCAGGTCCCGGCCGGCCCAGCGCAGTGAGCCCGGTGGGGTGCGCAGCACGGTCATCGGCCCTCACCCGGCCCGATCGCGACCCCGGTGATCGCCGCCACGATCTGCTCGTAGCCGGCGACGTCCGCGTCGAACTCACCGTTGAGGCGGCCGCGGCGCAGCACGACCACCCGGTCGGCCACGGCCTGCACGTCGGTGAGGTTGTGGCTGGCCAGCACCACGCCGAAGCCCGCATCACGAACCCGCTCGATCAGGGTGAGCACCTCGGCGGTCTGGGTCACCCCGAGGGCGGCCGTGGGCTCGTCGAGCACCAGCACGCGCGGTTCGCCCAGCAGCGCCCGCGCGATCGCGACGGCCTGCCGCTGCCCGCCGGACAGGCTCGCCACCGGCGCCCGGACGGACGGCACGCGGACGGCGAGCTGGGCGAGCAGCCGCTGGGCCTCACGCTCCATCGCGACCTCGTCGAGCAGCGGTCCGAAGCGGATCTCCTGGCCGAGGAAGAGGTTCTCGACCACGTCCAGGTCCTCGCACAGGGCGAGGTCCTGGAACACCGTCGCGATGCCGAGCCCCCGGGCCTGCCCGGGCGAGGTCAGCTGGGTCTCGCGGCCGTCGACCACCACCTCGCCGGCGTCCGGGACCAGCACGCCGGACATCACCCCGACGAGGGTCGACTTGCCCGCGCCGTTCTCCCCCACCACGGCCACGACCTCGTGGCGGCGGACGTCGAGGTCGACGTCGACCAGAGCCCGGACCGCGCCGTAGGAGTGGGTCACGCCGTGCAGCGCGAGTGCCGGGGGCTCGGCCAGGACGGCGGGCTCGCCCTCGAGCGGCCCGCGCCGGTTGCCCGCCCGCCCGTTCATCCGTTCCCTCCGACCAGGCCCAGCTGAGCGCACGCCTCGCGATACGCCGGGGTGCAGATCTGGGCGGCGGTGTACACCCCGCCCGCCACGATGACGTCGGCGACATCCTTGCGGGTGACCGGCACCGGGGCCAGCAGCACCGCTGGCACGCCGTCGACCTGCACCGCCGCCGCCGGGCTCTCACCGCGGCCGATCCGGACCGCCAGCTCGGCGGCCGTCCTGGCCTGCTGGCTGATCGCCTTGTACACGGTCATGTACTGGTCGCCGGAGACGATCCGCTGGATCGCGGCGAGCTCGGCATCCTGACCGGTGACCGGCGGCACGGGGTCCAGGCCGGCGCCGCGCAGGGCGGCGATCGCGCCGGCCGCCGTGCCGTCGTTGGCGGCCAGCACCCCGACCACCCGCCCGGCGAACTCGGTGAGCTGGCCCTGCACCCACTCCTGCGCCTTGTCGGGGCTCCAGTCCGGCGTGTCGTACGTGGCCAGCACAGGGATGCCGGAGCCGGGCAGCACCTCGGCCACCCCGGCCCGCAGCGCGGCGGTGTTGGGGTCGGTGACCGCACCGTTCACCTGCAGGATGCCCTGCCCCGGCTCGACGTCGCCGACCGCACTGACCAGCGCCTGCGCCTGGAGCTTGCCGACCTGCTCCGCGTCGTAGGCGACCAGGTAGTCCACCGGGGCGTCGGCGATCGCCCGGTCGTAGGCGATGACCCGGACCCCACGGGCCTCGGCCTGGTCCACGACGCTGCGGGCCGCCGCGGCGTCCACCGCGTCCAGCACGAGCACCGAGGCGTCCTGGGTCAGCGCGGACTCCGCCTGAGCCTGCTGCCGCGCGGCGTCCTGGCCGGCGTTGAAGTACAGCACCCGGCAGCCGGGGCACCGCTCGTGGACCACCTGCTCGAACACCGGGCGGTCGACGCTCTCGTAGCGGGACGTCTTGGACTCCGGCAGGAGGAGCGCGATCGTCGGCTCGGCCGGGTCCGCGGCGGGCGCACACCCGGTGAGGAGCAGCAGAGCGACGAGGGCCACCCAGGCCCACCGGGTCACGTCAACGAACCGATCGGTACTCCGACGCGGTGCGCGTCCAGGGCGAGGACCAGGGCCCCGCGCACCCGCGCCGCACCACCCAGCCCCGAGACCTCGACGCGCACCGGACCACCCTCCGCGGGCACGGCACGCGCCTCGAGCTCTGTACGCAGCGGCCCGAGGAGCACCTCCCCTGCGCCGGCGAGGTCGCCGTCGATCACGACGACGTCCGGGTCGAGCACCGTCACGGCGGTGCTCAGGGCCCGGCCCAGCCGCCGTCCCGCGTCGCCCACCACGCGGCCGCACGCCGCGTCGCCCGCCAGGGCTCGGCCCACGATGTCGCGCAGCGCCAGGTGGCCGTGCGTGGTGGCCAGCCGCGCGGCGAGCGCCGCCGACCCGATGGATCCCTCGAGGCAGCCGCGCAGCCCGCAGCGGCAGGTCGAGCCGTCCTCGACGTCGAGGACGTGGCCGATCTCACCGGCGGCGCCGCGTCGCCCGTGCACGACCGCACCGTCGACCACGACGCCCATCCCGATCCCGTGCCCCAGGCCCACCCACAGCAGGTCCGACAGGCCGCGGCCGATCCCCAGACGTGCCTCGGCGAGCGCCCCGAGGTTGGAGTCGTTGTCGACGAGCACCGGCAGCCCGAGCCGGTCGCCGAGCACGGCGGGCACGTCGGCCTCCGCCCAGCCGGCCAGGATCCGCGGAGCCGTGACCCGACCGGTCCGGGTGTCGACCGGGGCGGGGATGCCGACCCCGATCGCGAGCACCTCGCCGATCGGCGCTCCGACGGTCTCGACGAGCTCCTCGATGAGCAGCGCTGCGCGGTCCAGGCCCGAGTCGGCGCGGTGGCCCGGCGGCAGCGGGAGACGCTGCTCGGCGACCACCTTGAGCGCGACGTCGGCCAGCGCGACGCGCATCTCACGCTCGCCCACGTGCACCCCGGCGACCAGGCCCAGGTTCCGGGCGAGGCTGACCTCCTGCGCACGCCGGCCGGAGCGGGACGTCGGTGTGGTCTGCAGCACACCGGCCGCGACCAGCTCCTTGACGATGTTGGAGATCGTCGCGGTGGACAGCCCGGTCACGCCGGCGAGCTCGATCTGGGTGATCGAGCCGCGGTGCTGGACGGCGCTGACGATCCGCGCACGGTTGGCCTCGCGCAGGGACGTCTGCGAACCGCCCGACGTCCGTTCGCCTGCCACGCTGCGAGGATACCGCCGCTCGCACAGCCTGCCGTGGGATGCTCACCACGATGGACCGTGGTCGCGTCACCCGGCGCCGCGCTCGGCTCGCCGCGCGCGGCGTTCCCAGGCGTGCCGCGTGGGCGCTCGCCGGCCTCGTAGTGTGGTCGCTGGCGGCGTGCACCGCGCCGGCCACCCCGGCACCGTCCGCCACCGGCCAGCAGGTCGAGGTCCTCACGTGGTGGGCGAGCGGGGCGGAGAAGCTCGCGATGGACGTCCTGGTGCAGCAGTTCCGCGCCGCGCACCCCGACGTGACCTACGTGGACGGCAGCGTGGTCGGCGGTGCCGGGTCGGTGGCCAAGGACGTGCTCGGCTCCCGGCTGGCCAACCACGACCCGCCCGACACCTTCCAGGTGCACGGCGGGGCGGAGCTGGCGGCCCACGTCGAGGCCGGGCAGGTCCAGCCGCTGACCGACCTCTACGACCGGCTCGGGCTCACCGACGTGCTGTCGCCCGCGGTGCTCGACCTGGTCAGCGTGGACGGGGTGCCGTACGCGGTGCCGGTCGACGTCCACCGGGCGAACCTGCTGTGGGCCAACACCGCGGTGCTGGTCGCGGCCGGCCTGGACCCCACGGCCCGCTACGACTCGCTGGACTCGTGGCTGGACGCGCTGTCCGCGGTGCGGGCCTCGGGGCACGTGCCGCTGGCGCTCGGCTCGACCTGGACACAGGTGCACCTCCTGGAGGCGGTGCTGCTGTCGCGGCTCGGGCCGCAGGCCTACGCGGGGTTGTGGGACGGAACGACGGACGCCACGTCGCCGGCCGTCGCCACGGCGGTGGGCGACTTCGCCCGGCTGCTGGGCTACACCAATCCCGACCGGGACTCGCTGGACTGGCAGGACGCCGCCACCCTGGTCGCCAACGGGGACGCGGCGTTCACGGTGATGGGTGACTGGGCGCAGCAGGTCCTGGACCCGCCGGTGGTGTGGGCCCCGTTCCCCGGGACCGAGGGTGTGGACGACGTGGTGCTCGACGCCTTCGCCGTGCCGGTGGGCGCGCCGCACCCCGACGGCGCCGAGGCATGGCTCACCACGATCGCCGGGGCCGAGACCCAGGCCGCCTTCGCCAACGCGAAGGGCGCCGCGCCGGCCCGCGCCGACGTCCCGATGACCGCGCTGGACACCTACCCGCGCACCGCGTTCCTTGCGCTGCGCAGCGGGGTCCGGGTGCCGTCGCTCGCCCACGGGATGGCGGCGCCCCCGGACGCCCTGACCGAGATCACCGACGTGGTCGCCCGGCTCGCGAACGGCACCGCGTCGACCAGCCAGCTCCAGGCCGCTCTGGCCGAGGCGGCGACCCCGGCCGCCACACCCGCAGCGTCCACGCCGTGACCGAGGGGCCCGCGCCACCCGGCACGGGCCCCTCGGTCACCACGCAGCACTCAGCGCAGGCCGCTCACCACCAGTGGGGGTGGCACGGGCGCGGCACCTGGCGGTCGACCAGCACCGCGACCGTACGGGCCGGCACGCTCGCCGTCCCCGTGGTCGTGTCCCAGGCCGTCTGCTTGACCACGCCGTCGCTGCCGTGAGCCTGCACCGGCGAGAGCTGCCACGACGTCCCGGCCAGCCCGTCGACCGGCACGTCGACCTCGTCGGGCGAGGCGTTGAACACCACGAGCACGCCGTCCAGCTTCCGGTCCACGTCCCGGCCCACCGTGTCGTCGATCCGCATGACGATCACGCCGGGGATCGCGTCCGGCCCGCCGTCCGGGAAGCTCACCTTCTGGTCGATGAGGTCCGCCGAGCCGAGCCGGAACAGGTCCGTGGAGAACCGCAGCCGGAGCAGGTCCTCCGCGGCCGCCGACGCGTCCGCGATGTCCGACGGCGCCGGCTTGAGCGAGGCGTCGGCCAGCAGCGGCTGGTCGTACGGCCAGCGGGCCTGGTTGTCCGCCGCCTGCGGCAGGCCCCGGCCGAAGCCGTTGTCCTGACCGGTGAAGTCCAGCACGTTGAACCAGTCGCCGGAGTTGTAGGAGTTCTTGTCCAGCGACTTGCTACGCAGCAGGTCCGCACCCGCGTGCCAGAACGACGGGGTCTGGGCCAGCGCCGTGGTGGACAGCGCCAGCGTGTTCATCCGGACCCGGTCCGACATCGAGGTGTCCGTCGGGAGCTTGTACGTCAGCTCGTCGAAGATCGTCTCGTTGTCGTGCGCGTCGACGTAGGTGATGACCTCGTCCGGCTGGTCGGCGTAGCCCGCCGGCTGGCCGTTGTAGTCGATCTGCTCACCGGTCTTCACGGTCCCGTCAGACGTCTCGAACGAGAAGTCGCGCAGGTTGCCGGCCAGACCGAGCTTGACCAGGTCCTCGTCGTGGGCGAGCGTCGCGGCCTGCTGGGCCCCGTCGCCGTTGATCGCCGCCCCGTTGGGGTCGGTGAACGCACCGGTGGCGTAGCCCTGGATCCGCGGGTCCTCGTCGAACGGGCCGCCACCGCGCACGGCGTCGCGCAGCCGGTCGGAGAATGTGCCGATCCCGGTGCCGCCGAGCTGGCCCTGGGTCGCCTGCGTGAACAGCGCGTTGTTCGCCACCTCGCCGAAGTTCCAGCCCTCGCCGTACAGGTAGACGTTCTTGCCGTTGACGCCGTCCTTGCGCATGGTCAGCGCGTCGAGCGCGTCACGCACGGCCTGCATGGTCTGCACCGAGTGGTGCCCCATGAGGTCGAACCGGAAGCCGTCGACCTTGTACTCCTTGGCCCACAGCACCACCGAGTCGACCATCATCTTCTGCGCCATGAGGTGCTCGGTCGCCACGTTCTGGCAGCAGGTCGAGGTCTCGACCTGACCGATCGCGTTGAGCCGGTGGTAGTAGCCCGGCACGACCTTGTCCAGGACGCTCTTGTCGTCCTGACCGCTCGCGGCGGTGTGGTTGAACACCTCGTCGGCCACCACCTGGAGCCCGATGGCGTGCAGCGAGCCCACCATGCTGCGGAACTCCACGGTGCGTGAGGCACCGTTCGGCCGCACGGCGTACGAGCCCTCGGGCGTCGACCAGTGGAACGGGTCGTAGCCCCAGTTGAACCCGTCGGTGTCGGCGACCTGCGCGATGCAGGCCTGCTGCTCGGGCGAGTCCGGCGGGTACGACGCGAGGTCGCACGGCGGGGTCTGCTGGGCGCTGCGGTCCTCCTCGATCGAGGCGATGTCGAAGGTCGGCAGCAGGTGCACGGTGGTCAGACCGGCCTTGGCCAGCGAGCGCAGGTGCTTCATGCCCGACCCGTTGACCGTGAACGCCCCGTAGGTGCCGCGCAGCGCGGCCGGGACGGTCTGGTCGTTGATCGAGAAGTCCCGCACGTGCAGCTCGTAGATGGTCTGGTCGACCGGGTCCACGACGGGCTGGCGGGCCACCCGCCACAGCCACGGCTGGGTCGAGCGGTCGTCCAGATCCACCAGCACCGAGTGCGTGGAGTTGACAGTGAGGGCGACCGAGTACGGGTCCGTCACGTCGTTCACCTCGACCGCGTCGGTGGTCGGGGCGTAGACGGTGACCTCGAAGCGGTACGCGGCGTTCTTCCATGAACGCTCGCCACGCACCGACCAGGTGCCGTCGTCAGCGCGCTGCATCGCCACGTGCTGCGGGTCGGCGGAGACGTCCCCGCCCGGCCACAGCAGCAGCGAGACCTGCTGAGCGGTCGGCGCCCACACACGCACGGTGGGCACACCGCGGCTCCAGGTGGCGCCGAGCGTGGCGTCGTCCGCGGCACCGGCGTACAGGTCGTCGAGCACGCCGGGGATCTGAACGCCGGTCGCGGCGACCAGCGGCCCGCCGTCGTCGCCGCGGGAGACCAGCACCTTGCCGGTCAGCCAGGACTCGACGTCGGCGCGCGGGGTGCCGTCCGGCAGGTGCAGCGCCAGGTACCCGCTCAGCTGCGGGAACCGGGCGAGCTGGGCGTCGCTGAGCCCGGCCGGGTCGTAGGTCAGCGGGACGGACTCGCCGCCCACCACCTCGCCGTCGGCCACGGACACGCCGGCGTCCGGCGCGTGGTGCAGCGCGAACACCTGCGTGGCCGGGTCGCCGCCGCCGAGGTCGGCGGGCAGCGCGACGGTGCTCGCGTCGACCCACTGCGCGGCCCACTGGCCCAGGCCGGCCAGCGGCGCGTCGGTCACCTCGATGCTCAGCACGTGCGTCGCGACGTCGTAGCTGAACGTGATGGGCTTGCCGCCCGGCGAGCTGAACGGGATGTTCGCACCGCCCGGTACGCCGTCGGCGCCGTAGTTCACGTCCCACGACCGGCCGACGGCCACCTTGACCTGCCAGCTGCCGGCCGGGATGTCGCTCGTGGTGAACGTGGCGGTGCCGTCTCCGTCCGCGTCGAGCAGCACTGTCGCCAGGCAGGACGGGTCCCAGTCACCGGCGCAGCCGACCTCGGACTGGTAGTCCCCCGGCAACGTGAGCAGCGGACCCTGCGCGCTGGAGGTCATCTGGTGCGAGACCTCGTCGTAGACGAACGTCACGTCGGTGGTGCCGGTGAGCGAGAACGTGAGGTTCGGGCCGCCGGGCACCCCGCCCGCGCCGTAGTTCTCGTTCCAGCTGCCGCCGATCGCGATCTTGTACTCCCAGTCGCCGGCGGGGATGGTGAACGTGCCCGCGTACAGGCCGTTGCCCTGGTAGGCGAGCTGGGTCGCGGTGCACGCCGGGTCCCAGTCGCCCGGGCAGCCGGCCTCGGACTGGTAGGAGCCCGGCACCGTCACCTGGAGGTTGCCCAGGTCCCCACCGGGCGGCGGCGTGTCGACCGCGCCGTCCACGGCGAAGCCGACCGAGCCGTACGTCGAGGCGGCGGCGTGCCCGCCCGCGGCGTCGGTGGTCACCGCGCGGTACTCCACCAGCGTGCCGTCGGCCATGCCGCGCACGTCGGCGACGACGCCGGGCGTGGTGTCCTCGGCGGTGCCGAGCGGCGTCCACGTGCTGTCGCCCACCACGCGGTACGCGAACGAGGTCTGCGCCCACGCGTCGGGCACGTCGGCCTGCACCGCGGGCTGACCGGTCAGCGCCGCGCCGGGGCTCGGCACCGAGACCGTGACGGTGTCGGTCGCGGGCACGGCCACGGTCGTGGAGGCGCCCAGGACCACGGCGCCCAGCGCCGGCACGGTCAGCGTGACCACGCCGTCCGCGTCGGCGGTGACCGACGCGCCTGTCCCGTACTCGCCGGTGAACGTCGCGCCGGGGGTCAGCGTCGTGACGTGCACGGTCGCGTCGGACGTGCCGTTGTTGAGCGCGACCAGGTGCTCGACCTTCTCGGTCGGGTCGACCCGGGAGAACGCGTAGACGCTGTCGGCGTCGTCCGGCCGCTCGATCTGGGCGCCGGTCACCAGCGCCGGGATGGAGGTGCGCAGCGCCGCGAGGTCGGCGATGTGGGCGTACAGCGGGGCGCTCGTGTCGTAGCGGTCGACCGAGCCGGCCGTCTCGCCGGTGAGCAGCTGCTGGTTGGCGTACTCGTCGACCTGGGTGGCGAACATGTCCTGGCGGGCGTCCTTGTCGGTGCCGCCCAGGCTGCCGTCGCCCTCGAAGCCCTGCTCGTCGCCGTAGTAGACCACCGGCTGGCCGCGGGACAGGAACATCAGCGAGTGCGCCAGCTCGGAGCGCGCCAGGCCGTTCGGGTCGTCCTTGACCAGGTAGCCGAACCGGCCCATGTCGTGGTTGCCGAGGAACGTCGGCAGCGCCGTCGCGCTCGAGTGCGGCGTGGTGTACCAGTCGTCGGACGCGAAGAGGCTGTGCAGCGTGTCCGGGCTGAAGCCGCGCGCGAACGTCGACGCGGCGGACTGGAACGCGAAGTCGAGCACCGAGCTCATGTCGGTGTCGCGCACGTACGGGGCGGTCTTGGTCGCGTCGGCGTCGTAGACCTCGCCGAACATGAAGAAGTCGTCCTTGCCGATCGACTGCGCGTGCGCCTGGACCGCGGCGGTGAACTGCGTCCAGAACTCGGAGTTGACGTGCTTGACGGTGTCGATCCGGAAGCCGTCGACGCCTAGGTCGACCCACGCGTCGTACACGTCGATGAAGCCCTGCACGACGGCCGGGTCCTCGGTCATCAGGTCGTCCAGGCCTGCGAAGTCGCCGTAGGTCGAGGACTCGCCGGTGTAGGTCGAGTTCCCGCGGTTGTGGTACTTGGTCACGTCGTTGAGCCAGGCCGGGACCTTGACATCGGCCTCGGCCGGGTCGACCACCGGGGTGTAGGGGAACGACACGGTGCTCGGCGCCAGTGTCGGGAAGGTGGTGCCGCCGGCGTAGTCGGCCGGGTCGAACTCCACGCCGCTCGCGTCGTGGTAGGGGCTTGCGGCCTTGTCGACGTAGTCGTAGGTGCCCTCGGCGTAGGAGATCACGTCGGCGGTGTGGTTGGTGATGATGTCGAAGTAGACCTTGATGCCGCGGGCGTGCGCGTCTGCGATGAGGGACTGGAGCTCGGCGTTGGTGCCCAGGTGGGGGTCGATCTGGGTGAAGTCGGTGATCCAGTACCCGTGGTAGCCGGCGGAGGCATCCGCGCCGGTGCCCTGCACGGGCTTGTTGACGAACGACGGGGTCAGCCAGATCGCCGTGGTGCCCAGACCCTGGATGTAGTCCAGCTGGCTACGCAGACCGGCCAGGTCGCCGCCGTGGTAGAAGCCCTTGTCGGTCGGGTCGAAGCCGCTGACCAGACGGTCGGCCGCCAGGCCACCGGTGTCGTTGGACGTGTCGCCGTTCGCGAACCGGTCGGTCATGACGAAGTAGAACTGCTGGCCCGCGCCGGCCTCGCGCACGGGCGCGGCGACCAGGGCGTCGTCCGCGGTGGTGTAGCCACCGGTGAGGTCCACCGGGGTGACGGCGATGAGGTGGGTCGCCTCGTCGAACGTGAAGCGCAGGAGGGTGTCGCCGGCGATCGTCAGCGGGGCGTTGTCACCGCCGCCCTCGCGCCCGTAGGACTCGTCCCACGTGTCGTTGTAGGCGACCTTGTACTGCCACGAGCCGGCCGGGACGTCGAAGTCCCCCGACCAGGTTCCGTCACCGTTGTCGGCGAGCTCGGTGCTGGTGCACTCCGGCTGCCAGTCGCCGGGGCACCCGAGCTCGGACTGCAGGTCGCCGACGAGGGCGACGGACGTCGCCGCAGCCGCGGCGGGCGCGAAGGGCACGACGGCGCCGACGGCGCCCATCCCGATCGCAGTGAGCAACACCAGGGCGCGCGTAGCACGTGACATCTGGACCCCTTCGTCCGGCGAGGCCCGGGTCCCCACCGGGCTGCTCGCGGCCCGGTCCCCCGCCGGGCACCTGGCGACCATAGCGACGTTCTTGCAGTGTCTGCAAGGTCTTGCAGCAAGGTCACCGAGGCACGGTCGGGCAGGCTCGGACATGTGAGCGTTCACCCGATCGGGCGAGAGCCGTCACCCGGATGGACCACGAGCTGTCACCCACACGGAGCACCCGCCGCATCCGGGCGGGCGTCGGTCACCAGCCGGATCCCACCAGCTGACGCTGGGCGAAGGTCCCGCCGGCCCGGCCGGGGTAGACCCACAGCACGTCGTTCTCGTCCCGGCCCAGGAGGTCGTTGACGCCGTCGGCGGTCAGGTCGGCCCCGCTGGACATCCTCACCGTCGCCCAGCCATGGCCGACCTGGCGGCGCATGGCGAACCGCCCGTTGCCGAGCCCGGCGTAGAACCACAGCCGGCCCGCACCGTCGATCGACAGGATGTCGTTGCGTCCATCCCCACTCATGTCGCCGGCGGCGTACAGGTCGAACCCGTTCCAGCCGTTGCCGACCTGCGCGCGTGCCGCGAATCGTCCCCCGCCCGCGGCGGGGTAGAGCCAGAGTCGTCCCTGGTTGTCGATCGCGAGGAGGTCGGGCCGCCGGTCGCCGTTGAGGTCCCCCGTCGGGACGATCCGATACGGTCCCCACCCCCACCCGACCCGCGACGGGCTCCCCAGCCCGGAGCGGCCGTTGCCCGGGTACAGGAGGAGGTTCCCGTAGACGTCCTCGGCGAGGACGTCGTTGCGTCCATCCCCGTTCCAGTCGCCAGGCCCGTAGAGCGTGAACTTCTCCCAGCCCAGCCCCAGCGGTGTCACGTACGGGTACCAGTCCTCGACGTTCGGGAACCGCCCGTCCGCGGTGGGCAGCTCCAGGATCTTGAGCCGACCCGAGTTCTCGACGAGGAGGATGTCGCCCACACCCGAACCGGTGAGGTCGGGCGACAACGCCGGGACGAGCCCGTGCGGGCTGTACAGATCGCCCGTCGAGTCGACGTCCCAGCTCTCGGAGGTCGCTTCTGCGCCCCCAGCGCCCACGGTGCGGAGGCGGTACGTGGCGTCGTTCGCGATGCCCAGCGCCGTGAGGTCCAGGTCGCACCCACCCGCGGCACCAGCGGTCTGCCAGGCCAAGGCCGCCGGCTTCCACTGCGACGAGCCGACGACCTGGTACTCGAGCGTGGTCTGCGGGCACGCTCCACCGCTCTCGGGCGACACGAGTGCGAGGAAGGGCACCGGCCCGCCGGGCCCACCGCGCACCTCCGAACCCGGCGGTCGCGTGAGCGTGACCGCACCCATCCGGGCGCTCGGCACGTTCACCTCGACCGTCCGCGACGCCAGGATCGCCTTGGTCGAACGGCGCAGGCCGTTCGGCAGGGTGGTGGTGGCCCAGTCGATGACCCGGACCGTGACGGCATGGGTTCCTGGCGTCGCACCGAGGCTCTGGGTGGCCTCCCACGAGACGTGCGCATCGTCGACCCACTCGCCGCCGCCCGGTGACATGTACTGGGCCAGACCGCCGTCCACCACCACCTCGGTCCCGTGCGAGGTGTTGTCGGCCACGTAGCTCGCGGCGACATCGATCCGGCCCGTGCTAGCGGTTGCCGAGACGACGAGGTCGCTGATCGTCGACACCGCCTCGACCGCGACAACGGAAGGGGCCGGCACCGGGCCGACCACGAGCACGCACAGTGCCACCGCCGTGGTGAGAAGACGCCGAATCATCCGAACCCCCTGGTGCCGACCGTCACCTCCGCGGGCGGGCGCCGGCGCCGAGCACGTCCGGTGCGGGCAACACGCGACCCACGTAGATGCGGACCACATGGTTCCACCAACGCGACCCCGCTCGTGGCCCGAAGGTCTCCCTGGGCCCGGCTCGACCCGACGTCAGCCGCGCAACTGGGCCAGGCGTCGATCGGCATCCGCCGGGGCCAGGTCGAGGGCCACGACCTTGTCGCGGCTGGTGGCGCCGGAGACCAACCGGACCTGACGCCGGCGCAGGCCGAACGCCGCCGCGATGGCGGCGAGCGCGGCCTCGGTCGCGGCGCCGTCCACCGCGCGGGCGCTCACGGCGACCACGAGACGGTCCCCGTACGAGCCGCCGACCTTGGTGCGCGAGGCGCCCGGGCGCACCCGGATCGCGACCCGCGCCTCGCCCGCGCCCTCAGACACAGCCCCGGGCCGCGCTCAGATCAGGCCGAGCGACGCGACGGCGTCCCGCTCCTCGATCAGCTCGGCGACCGAGGCGTCGATCCGCGGCCGGGAGAACGCACCGATCTCCAGGTCCGGGACCACCTGCCACGAACCGCCGGCCGACGTGACCGGGAACGAGGACACCAGCCCCTCGGGCACGCCGTACGAGCCGTCCGAGACCAGCCCCGCCGACGTCCAGTCGCCCTCCGGCGTGCCGAGCACCCAGTCGTGCACGTGGTCGATCGCGGCGTTCGCCGCCGACGCTGCGGACGAGGCACCGCGCGCGGCGATGATCGCTGCCCCGCGCTTGGCCACCGTGGGGATGAAGTCGTCGGCCAGCCACGCCTCGTCCACGGCGTCCGTCGCCGGGCGGCCGGCGACCGTCGCGTGGAACACGTCCGGGTACTGCGTCGCCGAGTGGTTGCCCCAGATGGTCAGCCGAGCCACGTCCGACACGGGCACGCCGGTCTTCGTCGCGAGCTGGGACACCGCCCGGTTGTGGTCCAGGCGGGTCATCGCGGTGAAGCGGTCGGCCGGGACGTCGGGCGCGTGCGAGCGCGCGATCAGGGCGTTGGTGTTGGCCGGGTTGCCCACCACGAGCACGCGGACGTCGTCGGCAGCGCCGGCGTTGATCGCCTGGCCCTGCGGCTTGAAGATCCCGCCGTTGGCCTCGAGCAGGTCGCGGCGCTCCATGCCCGCCCCGCGCGGCCGGGCGCCGACGAGCATCGCGACGTTCACCCCGTCGAACGCCGCGACCGGGTCGTCGAAGATGTCGACGGAGGCCAGCTGGTCGAACGCGCAGTCGGCGAGCTCCATCGCCGTCCCCTCGGCGGCCTTCACGGCCTGCGGGATCTCGAGCAGGCGCAGCGCGACCTGGGTGTCCGGTCCGAGCATCTGCCCCGAGGCGATCCGGAACAGCAGCGCGTAGCCGATCTGGCCGGCGGCGCCGGTGACGGTGACGGTGACAGCGGGCACGGGGAGCTCCTTCGATCCAGATGTCCTGCGGTTGACGGCCGGTGACGAGCCCGCCGTGGTCATCCCATGATGCGCGGGTGACCGTCGGCGCGCGCGCCGAGCCTCAGCGCGCGAGCGCTGCGGCGAGGTTGGTGTCGAGCGTGGCGAGGAACTCCTCGGTGGTCTGCCACGGCTGGTCGGGGCCGACCAGCAGGGCGAGGTCCTTGGTCATCGCACCGGACTCGACGGTCTCGATCACCACCCGCTCGAGGGTCCGCGCGAACGCGGTCACCTCGGGGGTGTTGTCGAGCTTGCCGCGGTGGGCCAGGCCCCGGGTCCAGGCGAAGATCGACGCGATCGGGTTGGTCGAGGTCGGCTGGCCGGCCTGGTGCTGGCGGTAGTGCCGGGTCACCGTGCCGTGCGCCGCCTCGGCCTCGACCGTCTTGCCGTCCGGCGTCATGAGGACCGAGGTCATCAGGCCCAGCGAGCCGAAGCCCTGGGCCACGGTGTCGGACTGCACGTCGCCGTCGTAGTTCTTGCAGGCCCAGACGTAGCCGCCCTCCCACTTCATCGCCGCCGCGACCATGTCGTCGATCAGGCGGTGCTCGTAGGTCAGGCCGGCGGCGTCGAACTGCTCCTTGAACTCGGTCTCGAACACCTCGGCGAACAGGTCCTTGAACGCGCCGTCGTAGGCCTTGAGGATCGTGTTCTTGGTGGACAGGTAGACCGGGTAGCCGCGCTGCAGGCCGTAGGCGAACGAGGCCCGCGCGAAGTCGCGGATCGAGTCGTTGAAGTTGTACATGCCCATCGCCACGCCACCGCCCTCGGGGTAGGTGACGACCTCCTGGACGATCGGCTCCGATCCGTCCGTCGGGGTGTAGGTCAGGGTCAGCGTGCCCGCTCCGGGGACCTTGAAGTTGGTCGCCTTGTACTGGTCGCCGTGCGCGTGACGGCCGATGACGATCGGCTTGGTCCAGCCCGGTACCAGGCGGGGCACGTTGGAGATGATGATCGGCTCGCGGAACACCACGCCGCCGAGGATGTTGCGGATGGTGCCGTTGGGCGACAGCCACATCTTCTTCAGGCCGAACTCGGCGACCCGCGCCTCGTCCGGCGTGATGGTGGCGCACTTGACCCCGACGCCGTGCTCCTTGATCGCGTTCGCGGCGTCCACGGTGACCTGGTCGTCGGTGGCGTCGCGGTTCTCGATCGACAGGTCGAAGTAGCGCAGGTCCACGTCCAGGTACGGGTGGATGAGGCGGTCCTTGATGGACTGCCAGATGATCCGGGTCATCTCGTCGCCGTCGAGCTCGACGACCGGTCCGACGACCTTGATCTTGGCCATGCGGGTCTCCCGTTCGGTTGGTGCGGTCTGCGCGGGCCTGAGCGGCGCACGGGCACGGCGGGCGCCGCCGAGAAGATTACTCGATATCAAGAGATCTCGACCGGCGGCGCCGTACCCGCCCGCCGGGACACTCCCGATGGCATGATGCCGGGCGGCGCCCATGTCTGCGAGAGGACAACCATGCCGACCGACCCGACCAGCCCCAGCAGCCCCACCCCGGACGAGCCGGCCCAGCCGGTCGAGCCGGCCCAGCCGGTCGAGGAGGTCCAGCCCGTCACGGAGGCAGCGACGCAGCCACCCGGTCCCGACGAGGTCTGGCTCGCACCGGCCGGCGGGGTCGACGAGATCGACCTGGGCCCCGACCGGACCAGCGGCTACGGCCTGGCCCAGCGGCTCGGGGCCGAGACCTTCGGCACCTTCGCCCTGGTGCTCGTGGTGGTCGGCACCCTGCTGTACGGCACGACCCTGTACGGGACACCCAGCGAGCTCGGCGCGCTGGGCACCGGGCTGGCGGCCGGCTTCGCACTGATCGGCCTGTACACCGCCTTCGTCCACGTCTCGGGCGCGCACCTGAACCCCGCGGTCTCGGTCGGGTCGGCCATCGCGGGCCGGATCACCGCGCTGGACGCGCTGTTCTACGTCATCGCCCAGGTGATCGGCGGTGCACTGGCCGTCGCGGTGCTGTACACGACCATCCCGGCGCAGCTGGTGAGCCTCACCGGCTCGTCCAGCGCGACGGCCTTCCTGGCCAAGACCGCCAACGGCTGGGGCGAGGCCTCCGCGCTGTCGGTGCTCTCCAGCGGCCAGGCGGAGTTCGGGCTCGTCGCGGCGCTGCTCGTGGAGACCCTGGGCACCGCCGTGCTGGTCGGTGTGGTGCTCGCGTCGCGGCCGTCGGCCCGCTCGGCCACCGCCGTCGGCGTCACCTACGCCGCACTCATCCTGCTCGCCGGGCCGATCACGGGCGGCGGCTTCAACCCGGCCCGCTCCACCGCGGTCGACCTGTTCGTGATCGGCACGGACGGCCCCGCGGTCGGTCAGCTCTGGCTGTTCTGGGTGGCACCCCTCGTCGGTGGCGCGATCGCAGGCCTCGCCAAGCTCGCGTTCGGCCAGCGCGAGCGCGGCGAGATCGAGGCGGCGCTCGCCCAGGCGGAGGCCGACCTCGCGGAGGCCTGACCGGGGCGGCCGCACGCGGCGGGCACCTCGGCCCGGCCGGGTGGCCGCGCGGTGCGCTCAGCGAGCCGCAGGGCCGCAGTCGGACCGGGGCGCGGCGACGCACTCCGCCGCGGCGTCGCGAACCGCGCGCCGGTCGACCTTGCCGCTGGCGCTGCGCGGCAGGGCGTCCAGCACGATGGCGTCCTTGGGCAGCTTGTGCCGCGCGAGCACGGCTCCCGCGACCTCACGCACCCGGTCGAGGTCGGGGACGCCGTCCGCGCCGTCGGGAGCCTCGAGGACCGCGACCACCACCTCGCCCCACGTGGCGTCCGGCACGCCGACGACCACCAGGTCGGTGACCGGGCCGCCGACCAACGGCGCGAGGGACTCCTCGACCTCACCGGGGAGCACCTTCTCCCCGCCGGTGTTGATCACCTCGGCGAGCCGGCCGACGAGGCGCAGCGCGCCCTCCGCGTCCCAGGTCGCGAGGTCGCCGGTGTGGAGCCAGCCGTCGCGGAGCGCGGCGGTCGTGGCACGCTCGTCGCCCCAGTAGCCGCTGAACACCTGCGGCCCGTCCGCGCACAGCTCGCCGGGCACACCCGGTGCGGTGACGGTCTCGCCGGTGTCCGGGTCCACGAGACGCAGGTCGAGGTACGGCAGGGGCCACCCGACCGAGCACGGCTTGTCCGCGACCCGGTGCGGTGGCAGCAGCGTCCCCGCGGGCGAGAGCTCGGTCATGCCCCACGAGGGCAGCAGCTCGAGCCCGTGCTCGCGGTAGGTGGCCAGCAGGCCGACGGGCACCGGCGCGCCGCCGACGACAGCGCCGCGCACACCGGACAGGTCGGCGTCGGCGAAGCCCGGCAGCCGCGAGACCGCGGAGTACATCGCGGGCACGCCGAACATCAGCGTGACCCCTGAGGTCATGTCGGCCAGCGTGCGCCCCGGGTCGAACGCCCGCCGGAGCAGCGCCGTGCCGCCGCGGGCCACGGTGGCCATCACGAAGCAGTTCAGGCCCCCGACGTGGCACAGCGGCGCGACGCCGAGCGCCACGTCGTCGGGTCGCAGCCCCAGCACTGCCTCCATGTTCCGGGCGGACCACCACAGGTTCGCGTGGCTGAGCATCGCGGCCTTGGGCCGGCCGGTGGTGCCGGAGGAGAACAGCAGGACGGCGATGTCGTCGGGGTCCAGCCGCCGGCGCGCGAGCGGCGAGCCGGTGAGCAGGTGCTCGCCCCAGGTGATCCAGCGCCGCACCGGCGTGCCGGCCGCAGCGACCCTGGCGTACTGCTCGGCCTGCTCGGGGTGGACCACGACGGTGTGCGCCCCGCAGTGCCGCAGCGCCGAGACCGCCTCGGCCTCGACCCACCTGAAGCTCAGCGGGACGAACACCGCGCCGATCCGCTGTGCGGCCAGCAGCGTGACGAGCAGACCGGGGTCGTTGCGCCCGGCCCACGCGACCGGGTCACCGGCGCGCAGCCCCCCCTCGGCGAGCACGGCGGCGAGCGATCCCGCCGCCGCATCGAGCTCGGCCGCCGTGAACGCCACGCCGTGGTCCCCCACCACGGACGTGGCGCCGGGAGCGTTCACCGAGAGCGCCGCGACCGCCGCCGCGAGGCTCAGGTCGGGCCTCATGGAACCTCCCTGGGGGGTCGGGGTGCGCGGGGCCCTGCAGCTCCCGCGCACCCCGACGGGTGTCAGGCGTTGACGCCGGCGGGGGCGGCCGGGGCCTCGACCTTGGCCTTCGCCAGGACGACGCGGGTGGCCAGCGCGATCACCACGCCCACGGCGGCGACCACGATCGCGATGATAAATGGCTGGGTGTAGTCGCCCGTGGCGCCGCCGCCCAGGGACGTGCCGACCTTCGGGCCGAAGTAGGCAGCGATCGCGTAGCCGGTGAAGATGATGCCGTAGTTGATGCCCTGGTACCGCGGGCCGAACGTGTTCATGCTCAGCGCAGGGAACACGCCCATGACGCCGCCGAAGGCGAGCCCCAGGCCGATGGTGCCGATGACGAAGCCGGCCATGGTGTTCATGGTGAGCAGCACAGTGAACGACACGGCGACCACGACGTAGATCACGATGACCGCGTTGATGTACCCGATCCGGTCGGAGATGGCGCCCCAGGCGAAACGGCCGACGGCGTTGCAGATCGCGTAGACGGACACCAGGACCGCGGCCGTGGCCGCGGTGATCGCGAACATCGGGGTCTGGGCGATCGGCGACAGCTGCGAGGTGATCATCATGCCGGCGAACGCACCCGCGAACAGCATCGCGAAGATCAGGTAGAAGGCCGGCATGGCGAGCATCTGCTTCCAGGTCCGGTTCACCACGGCCGGCGCACCGGCGGGCGGAGTCCACCCCTCCGGCACGAAGCCCACGGGCGCGGTCTTGATCAGCAGCGCGCCGGCGATCACGATCACCAGGTAGACCAGACCCATCCGGACGTACGCGGCGTCCGGGCCTGCCGACTTGATGATGGCCTGCGCGACCGGCGCGGCGACGACGGTGCCGGTGCCCAGCGCAGCGGTGAGCACGCCGGACGCGAAGCCCTTGCGGTCGGGGAACAGCTTGATCGTGTTGCTCAGGCACCCGGAGTAGGCGAAGCCCATGCCCAGGCCGGCGACGATGCCGTACCAGAAGTAGTACATGCCCAGGCTGCCGGCGGTCCCCGCGAGGGTGAAGCCGCCGGCGAAGAGCACGGCTCCGACGGCGACCGAGTAGCGGGTCCAGCCCCGGTCGACGAAGAAGCCGCCGAGGATCATCGGGATCGGCGAGATCGCGCCGTTGATGGTGAAGCCGAGCACGACCTGCCCGGGCGACCAGTCGTGGGCGCCGGCCAGTGGGCCCACCCAGACCGAGAACGCGTAGATCGCTCCCGTGCAGAGGAGGATCAGGACGGCTCCGGTGAGCACTCGCCACCGGTTGATGGTTGGCATGTCAGCGCCTTTCATGATCTGCGAGGGCCGCGGCCCCCGCTGGGGTGAGGTGCGTTCAGTTCAGGTGCTCGGTGGTGCGATCGGGCCGACGCTCAGACGAGCGCCGGCTCGGAGGTGGGGGTGAAGCCGAGCCCGCCCCAGACCTCGCGGAACATGCCGGGGTCCATGACCGACAGGTCGGCCGAGACGGCCGGCGCGAAGTCCATCTGGTCGAGCACGTCGCGCTGCAGGTCGATGCCGGGGGCGATCTCGATGAGGGTCATCACCCCGTCGACCAGCTCGAACACCGCGCGCTCGGTCACGTAGAGGACGCGCTGGTCGCGCTCGCCGGAGTAGGGGCCGGAGAACGTGATCTGCTGGACGTCGGCGAGGAACTTGCGCGCCTTGCCCTCGGTCACGATGCGCAGCGAACCGTCCTCGACCGCGACCTCGAGGCCGCCGGCGGTGAACGAGCCGGCGAAGATCAGCGTCTTGGCGGACTGGCAGATGTTGATGAACCCGCCGCAGCCGGCGACCCGTGAGCCGAACTTGGACACGTTGACGTTGCCGTGCGCGTCGGTCTGCGCCAGACCGAGCACGGCCACGTCCAGGCCGCCGCCGTCGTAGAAGTCGAACTGGTGGTCCATGTCCACCAGCGCCTGGGCGTTGTACGAGTGCCCGAAGTCCTTGAGGCCCGCCGGCACGCCGCCGATGGCGCCGGCCTCGGTGGTGAGCATGATCTGCCCGCTGATGCCCTCCTCGGCCGCCACCGAGCCGACGTCGGCGGGGATGCCGACGCCGAGGTTGAGCACCGCGCCGGGCTTGAGCTCCATGGCGCACCGGCGCGCGATCACCTTGCGCTCGGACAGCTCGATGGTCGCCACGCCGGACACCGGCACCTTGAGCTGGCCGGAGAATGCCGGGTTGTAGTGCGTGTTCTCGGTCTGGAAGTGGTTCTCGGGCTCGGAGACCACGACGTAGTCGACGAGGATGCCGGGCACCTTGACCAGGTTCGGGTCCAGGGAGCCGGCCCGGGCGACCGACTCGACCTGGGCGATGACGATGCCGCCGGAGTTGCGCGCGGCCTGCGCGATCGGCAGGACCTCCATCTTCAGGCCCTCGTGCTCGAGGGTGAGGTTGCCGTCCTCGTCGGCGACCGTGCCGCGGATCAGCGCGACGTCGACCGGGAAGGCGGGGTAGAACAGCCACTCCTCGCCGCCGAGCTCGAGCAGCTGGACGTAGTCCTCGGTGGACCGTGCCGACATCCGGGCGCCCTCGACCCGCGGGTCGACGAACGTGCCCAGGCCGACCTTGGTGATGACGCCGGGGCGGTGCGCGGCGATCTCACGGTAGAGCTGGCAGATCACGCCCTGCGGCAGGTTGTACGCCTCGCACTTGTCCTCGGAGATCAGGGTCGCCAGGGCGGGTGACGCGATCGCGATGCCGCCGTACCAGCGCTTGATCAGGCCCTCGTGGCCCCAGTGGCTCATGCCCTTGTCGCGGCGGTTACCGACCGCGGACGCGTGCATGACGGTCAGGTCGCGCGGCGCCGCCTCGGCGAGGAACCGCTGCTCGACGGCCGCGATGGTCTCCTCGTTGACGCAGGCGAGCCCGAACCCGCTGAGGGCGACGGTGTCCCCGTCCTTGAGCAACCGGGCCGCCTCGGCTGCGGTGATGACCTGTGCCACGTGTCCGCGCTCCTTCTCCGCACTGACGGGTCCTCCCCGTCGAGCCGCGACCACGATTGCGGACGGCGCCCGTCCGCAAAGAGGACCATCGTCCCTCGGCGCCCAGAAGGTCATTCGGATTCGGACGAACCTCGTCCACAACGAGGACCATCGTCCTGACGGAGCCCTCGCCGGAACGAAATACGGACTGGCAGCGTCCGCAATGAGGACCATCGTCCTTGGTCCACCCCGGTACCCCGGCCCGACGATGACTGCGGCGGGGCGCCAGGAGCGCGCCGGACCACCCACGAGGCGCGCATCGAAAGGCAATCACCATGGACTTCGGACTGACCGACGAGCAGCAGCTGCTCCTCGAGAGCCTCGACGAGCTGCTCGAGCGGGAGTGCCCCGAGTCGTACATCGCCGACCTGGACCTGCACCACAAGCCGCCGACGACGTTCCGCAAGGCGATGCACGAGGCCGGGTTCGGCTCCCTGGGCTTCCCCGAGGAGTACGGGGGCACGCCCGTCGACGCGGTGACGCTGGTGCTGCTCGCGACCCGCGTGGCTCGCCAGGGCTTCAACAACGGCTACGGCCTCGAGCTGCTCCAGGCGATGGACATCATCGAGTTCGGCAACGAGGAGCAGAAGGCCGAGGTCCTCGGGCTGCTCGCGAACGGCGAGGTGCCGTTCGCACTCGGCTTCACCGAGCCGGGCGCCGGGTCGGACAACTCCGCGATGACCACCACCGCCGTGCACCACGACGGCATGGTGACCTTCAACGGGACCAAGACCCTGATCACCAACGCCCTGCAGTCCAAGTACCTGCTGCTGATGGCGAAGAACCCCGGTGTCGAGGACCCGCGCAAGGCGATCTCGATGTACCTCGTCCCGATGGACGCCCCCGGCGTGACCACCAACCAGCTCGACAAGATCCTGTGGCACATCTCCGACTCGTGCGAGATCTTCCTCGACGACGTCACGCTGCCCGAGTCGTGCCTGGTGGGTGTCAAGGGCAACGGCTTCAAGCAGCTGATGCGCAACTTCGAGATGGAGCGCCTGGTCATCGCCTCGCAGTGCCTGGGCCTGGCCGAGTGCGCGTTCGAGGACGCCGCCGAGTACGCCGCGCAGCGCGTGCAGTTCGGCAAGCCGATCGGCCAGTTCCAGCTCATCCAGCAGAAGCTGACGGACATGGCGATCAAGATCGAGAACATGCGCAACTTCGTGTTCAAGACCGCCTGGATGCTCGACCAGGGTGTGCCCCTGAAGAGCCAGGGCGCGCTGTGCAAGCGGTACTGCGCGATGGCCGCGTTCGAGGTCGCCGACGAGGCGATGCAGATCTTCGGTGGCGTCGGCGTGACCGTCGGCACCCGCGTCTCGCGCCTGTGGCGCGACATCCGCGGCCACCGGTTCGGCGGCGGCACCGACGAGATCATGGTGCACATCGCGGGCCGTCAGATCGTCAAGGACCACAGCTGAGCCGCGCGCACCGCGCGAGCCCGGCCCACCCGGAGAAGGAGCCCCGATGAAGATCGTCGTCGCCTACAAGTGGGCGCCGAACCCGCAGGACGCGGACGTGCGTCCGGACGGCACCGTCGACCTGTCCCGCGCCAAGGCAGCGGTCAGCGAGTACGACCCGGTCGCGTTCGAGCTGGCCCGCCGGCTCGCCGACGCGACCGCCGGCGAGGTGATCGGCCTGAGCGTCGGCGCCGCGTCCATCGACACCCCGCTGGCCCGCAAGGCAGCCCTGTCGCGCGGCCTGGACCGGCTGGTGCTGGTCGCCGACGACGCGCTCGCCGACGCGGACGGCACGCGGCTCGCCGCCGTGCTGGCCGCCGCGGTCCGCGCGATCGGCGACGTGGACGTCGTCCTGGCCGGAGACTCGTCGATCGACGTGGCCGCGGGCCAGGTGCCGCTCACGCTGGCCGGCGAGCTCGGTTGGCTCGGCCTCGCCTCGGTGAGCCGGGTCGAGGCCGCCGACGGCGGGCTCGTCGTCGAGCGCGACCTGCCCGGCGGCACGACGGTGCTGGCCGTCGCCGGTCCGGTCGTGCTCGCCGCCACCGCCGACGCCGTCGTGCCGAAGGTCGCCGGGATGAAGGACATCCTCGCCGCGGCCAAGAAGCCGACCGAGGTCCTGGCGCTGGACGGCCTGGACGTCCCGGCGCCCGGCGCGACGCTCACCACCCTGTCCACGGCCAAGCCCGGCGGCGGAGACCGCCAGGCCACCGTCATCGACGGCGCGGACCCCGCCGCCGCCGCGGCCCAGCTGGTCGGCGCGCTGCGCCAGGCCGGCGCCCTGTAGACATCGCTGAGGAGATCAGACCCATGAACACCACGCAGTCCTGGATCGTCGTCGCGGACGACGCGGCGGCCACCGGGCTCGTCGGGGCCGCGCGCACGCTCGGCACCGAGGTCGTCGCGGTGGTCGCGGGCCGGCGCGAGGTCGCCGACGCCCTGGCCACCGCCGCCGACCGGGTCCTGTGGCTCGGCGAGCCCGGCGAGGCGCCGGTCGAGGCGTTCGCGCCCGCCGTCGCCGCCCTGGTGGCCCAGGCCGCGCCGCGCGCGGTCGTCGGCGCCACCACCCCGTCCGGCCGTGCGCTGCTCGGTGCGGTCGGCGCCGCCCTGCAGGCCCCGGTGCTGTCCGGGATCGGCACCGTCGAGCTGTCCGGCGACCAGGTGGTCGTCACCCGTTCCGTGCTCGGCGGCGTCAGCGAGCACCGCACCGGCGTCGAGGGCACCGCGGTGCTCGCGGTCGACGCGGGCGCGGCCGTCAGCGGCACCCCGGCCGCCGCGGTCGAGGAGGTCGCCGGCGAGGCGCTCGCCGGCGCGCGGGTCACCGAGGTCCGCCCCCGCGAGCGCGCCGGGGTGAACCTCGGCGCGGCGCGCACGGTCGTGGCCGTCGGCCGCGGGCTCAAGGCTCGCGAGGACGTGGCGCTGCTCACCGAGCTCGCCGGCGCCTTCGGCGGGGAGCTCGCCTGCTCGCGGCCGCTGGCCGAGGGCGTGGACTGGCTGCCCAAGGAGCGCTACATCGGCATCTCCGGTCAGCACATCGCGCCCGAGCTGTACGTCGCGGTCGGCATCTCCGGTCAGCTGCAGCACATGGTCGGCGTCCGCGAGGCGGGCGTCATCGTGGCGGTCAACAGCGACAAGAACGCCCCGGTGTTCAGCCAGTGCGACTACGGCGTGGTCGGCGACCTGTACCAGGTGGTGCCGGCGCTCACCGCGGCTCTCAAGGGCGGCGCATGAGCGCCGAGGAGCCGGACTTCGACGTCATCGTCGTCGGGGCCGGCCCGGCCGGCGCCGTCACGGCGTACCTGCTCGCCCGGCAGGGTCACTCGGTGGTGCTCATCGAGCGCGGCGAGGCGCCCGGGGCCAAGAACCTGTCCGGCGGCGTGCTCTACGGCCGGGTGCTGGACGAGGTGTTCCCCGGGTTCGCCGACACCGCTCCGGTCGAGCGCCGGATCACCCGGCACGTCACGACCTTCCTGACCGCCGACTCGTCGGTGTCGATCGACTACGCGGGCAAGCCGCTCGCCGAGCCGGTCAACGCCGTCACGGTGCTGCGCGCGAAGTTCGACCCGTGGCTCGCCGAGCGGGCCGAGGAGGCCGGCGTCTTCCTGATGCCGGGCGTGCGGGTCGACGAGCTGCTCACCGAGCCCGGGCCGGACGGCGTGCGCCAGGTGGTGGGCGTCAAGGCCGGTGACGACGAGCTGCGCGCCCGCGTGGTGGTCGCCGCCGACGGCGTCAACTCCTACCTGGCCCGCAGCATCGGGCTGCGGCCCAAGCCGCCGGAGCATCACCTGGCCGTCGGCGTGAAGGCCGTGGTCCATCTCCCCCGGCAGGTCATCGAGGACCGTTTCGCGGTCTCCGGCGACGAGGGTGCGGCGCACGCGATCGTCGGCGACTGCACGCTGGGGATCGGCGGTGGCGGGTTCCTGTACACCAACGCCGAGTCGCTCTCCCTGGGCGTCGTGCTGCGGCTGGACGACCTGATCAAGAAGGGTCGCACCGCGATCGAGGTGTTCGAGCACTACACCTCCCACCCGGTGCTGGCGCCCTACCTGCGCGACGGCGAGATCCTCGAGTACGGCTCGCACCTGGTCGCCGAGGGCGGCCTGGAGATGGTCGGCGAGGTCGTCTCCGGCGGGTTCGTGGTGGTCGGTGAGGCCGCGGGCCTGACCATCAACTCGGGTCTGACGGTGCGCGGCATGGACCTGGCGATCGGCTCCGCGGTGGCGGCGGCCAAGGGCGTGGGCGAGGCGCTCGCCGCGGGCGACACCACGGCCACCGGCCTGGCCGCCTACCGGCGCCACCTGGACGAGAGCTTCGTGATGGCCGACCTGCGCACCTACGGGCGCGCGCCGGCCTTCCTCGAGCGCGACCGGATGTACGGCGCCTACGGGGAGCTCGCAGCGGGCATCTTCCACGACGTGTTCAGCCTGGACGGCACGCCGCGCAAGCACCTGGCCGCCGTCGCGCGCGGGGCGCTCAAGCGCTCACGGGTGTCGGTGCGCGACCTGATCAGCGACGGATGGGCGGGGGTGCGGGCCCTGTGAGGACGACGACGGTTCCCGAGCGACTGGCGGCCAACCGCTTCGTGCTCGACGAGGAGGAGTCGCACATCGAGATCGACCAGGAGCTGGCCCGGTCCACGGGCACGGCCGAACGGATCATCGCGGTGTGCCCCGCCGGCGTGTACAGCATGCAGGACGGGCGGGTCGTGGCGGACTACGCCGCATGCCTGGAGTGCGGCACCTGCCTGGCGGTCGCGGCGCCGGGCGCGCTGACCTGGCACTACCCGCGAGGCGGGTTCGGCGTCTCCTTCCGCGAGGGCTGAGCTCCACCGGCCGATCCACGGCCACACCGATTCTGAGGCCGGGCCCCACGCCGATCCCCGTGGGGCCCGGCCTCAGTGCTGTGCCGGCCTCAGTGCTGTGCCGGGGCCGCCGCCTCGCCCAGCTCCGCCGCGCGCTGCTGGTCGGCCGCCGCGTCGTAGCCCGCGGCGCGTAGCTGGTCGTCGACCATGTGCTCGACGTAGTCGTCCAGACCCGCGCGGACCCTGGGCAGCAGCTGGGGCGGCGTGACCAGCAGGTGCATGAAGATCGCGCCCTCGACGGCGTCGAGGATGCGCACCGGCGACGCATCGTGCGGCAGGACCCCTGCGCGGATAGCCTCGGCCACCCGCTGACGCTCGTCGAGCACGAAGCGGGAGATCGCCTGCTCGCGGATCTCACCGAACAGCTCGGGGTGCGCGCGGGCCTCGGCGTACAGCCGCAGCATCGCGAGGCCGTACTCGCCGAGGTAGAGCTCGGCCCGCCGGTGGACGTGCACGACGAGGTAGTCGCGCAGCGTGAGATCCGCGGGTGGCCCCGAGGCGTCGTCCGTCCCGCCGGCGTCCGCCCCGGCCTCGCCGTCGTCGGGGTCGTCGGTGGGGTGGTCGTCGGTGGGGTGGTCGTCGGCCCGCTCGGACGTGTCCTCGGCGTCCTCGACCTGGATCGAGCGCAGCGCGGCGGCGAGCAGGGACTCCTTGTCGGGCCACCGCAGGTAGATCGACGACTTGCCGACCCTCGAGCGTGCCGCGACCTCGTCGATCGTGAGCCCGGACAGCCCCTTCTGCCCGAAGATCTCCAGCGCCGCCCGGAGCGCGCGCTCCTCGGTCGCGGGGTCGCGCGGCCTTCCCCGGCCTCCGGAGCCCTTCGGCCGCGGGCGCGGGCCGGACGGGTCGGCCGACACGTCCGCGCTGCTCACGGCGTCAAGGGTAGTCGGCCCACCTGGGACGGCTCGGGGGTGGCCCACCAGTCGGGCGGGTCGGGTCACAGGGTGCAGCCGGGCCTCAGAGGCCGGGGCCGAACGCCAGCACGACGATCCCCACCGCGAGCGACAGCGACACGGCCACGTCCACCGGCCAGGCGCGCACCGCCACGGCCTCGGGTCGCTCGCGACGCCACACCCATCTGGCGCCGGCGACCATCACGAGCTCGAGGGCGAGCAGCAGCGAGGCCACCTGCGCACCGGCCAGCAACGCCACCAGCGGCACCGCGAGGACGGCCGCGGGTACCACCCACACGGCTCGGTTGCTCACGGCGCCGCACACTACCGTGGCCACATGGCTGCCGACGGGACGCCCGGCCCGGTGGACGACCACCCGGTGCGATCCGTCGTGGTGGTGGGAGCGGGGCTGGCCGGCGCCCGGACGGTGCAGGCGCTGCGCGCCGCCGGCTTCACGGGCCGTCTGACGCTGCTCGGCGCCGAAGGTCTCGAGCCCTACGACCGGCCGCCCCTGTCCAAGGAGCTGCTCTCCCGCGAGGATCCCGCCTGGCTGCGCGACGAGCTGGACGTGGACCTGGCCGGCGTCGACGTGCGGCTCGCCGAACCGGCGACCGGGCTGCACCACGACGCGGTCGGCGTCACGGTGCGCACCGCCGCGGGCCGGTACGGCGCGGACGCCGTGGTGCTGGCGACCGGCGCGAGCCCGGTCCGTCCTGCGGGCTGGGACGGCGCGCTGACTCTGCACACCGCGGCCGATGCGGCAGCCCTGCGCGGCGCGGTCGGCCCGGGCCGTCGGCTGGTGATCGTCGGAGCCGGGTGGATCGGCGCCGAGGTCGCCGGGGTGGCCGCCGCCGCGGGCACCGACGTGACGGTGGTCGAGGCCGGGCCCGCCCCCCTGGCCACTGCGCTGGGCGCCCGGGTCGGCGCACTGACCGCACCGTGGTACGCCCGCGCCGGTGTGCGGCTCCTGACCGGCACCACCGTCCGCCAGGTCAGGCCCGGCGGCGTCGTGCTGTCCGACACCGAGCTGCCCGCCGACGCCGTGCTCGTCGCGGTGGGGGTCAGGCCCGCGTCGGGCTGGCTCGGCGGTGCGCTGCCGCTGGCCGCGGACGGGTCGGTGGAGGTGGACGCCGGGATGCGGGTACCCGGCACGCACGGCCGGGTGCTCGCCGTGGGCGACCTGGCCGCACGAGCCTCTCGCCGGCACGGCCGGGTGCCCGGCGGTCACTGGGACGGCGCGCTGCGCGAGCCGGAGATCGCCGCGGCGTCCCTGCTGGGACGACACGGGCCGGACGGGCCGGCCGACCCGGCGCCGTACCTGTGGTCGGACCAGCTGGGCCATGCACTGTCCGCCTACGGGCTGCCCCGCGCCGAGGACGACGTCGTGCTGCGCGGCGACCCGCACGGCGCGTTCACGGCGGTGTGGTTCGAGCCCGGGGGGACCACCGTGCACGCGGTGCTCGCCGTGGACCGGCCACGCGACGTGGCCGCCGCACGCCGGCTGTTCGCCGGGCCGGACCTGCCCCGGCTGGATCGCGCCGTCCTCGCGGAGGATCGCCCGCTGCGCTGAGCACGGCACCGCGGACCCGCGCCCCGAACCGCCGTCCGCGGCCCTCCCGGCGTGGCACGATCGAACCACGATCGATCATCCCCAGGAGGTACCGGTGGCCACCGTCCTGCCCGCCGCGGACAACGCACCACTGCGCAACTACCAGCTGCTGACCTCGCTGGTCGTGCCCAGGCCGATCGCCTGGGTCTCGACCCTCTCGCCCGACGGTGTGCCGAACCTCGCCCCCCACTCGTTCTTCACCGTCGCCTCGACCAACCCGCCGGTCATCGCCTTCACGTCGATCTCCGAGAAGGACACGGTCCGCAACGTGCGGGCCACCGGCCGGTTCACCGTGTCGATGGTGACCCACGGCAACTGGCAGCAGGCGAACGCGACGTCGTGCAACTGCCCGCCCGAGGTGGACGAGTTCGCCGAGACGGGCACCGCCGCCGAGCCCGGCGACACCCATGACGTGCCCCGACCGGCCGACAGCCCCGCGCACCTGGAGTGCACGCTGCGCGAGGTCATCGAGGTGGGCAACTGCTTCATGGTGCTCGGCGACGTCCAGGCGTTCGTCGTCGACGAGAACGTGCTCGACGAGACGGGCCGGCCGTCGGCGATCGCGATGGCGCCGATGTCCAAGCTCGGCGGGAACGACTGGGCGGGCCTCGGCGAGGTGTTCCTCGAGCCCCGGCCGGTGCACCAGGCCTGAGCCGGTCGCCGGGCCCGCCCCGGCTCAGTGGGCGAAGTGCCGGGTACCCGTGAGGTACATCGTCACGCCGGCTTCCTGCGCCGCGGCGATCGTCTCCTCGTCGCGCACCGAGCCGCCGGGCTGCACGATGGCCCGGACCCCGGCGTCGATGAGGATCTGCGGGCCGTCCGGGAACGGGAAGAACGCGTCCGAGGCCGCGACCGACCCGCGGGCCCGCTCCGCCCCCATCCCGTTCGCCCGCTCGACCGCGAGCCGGCAGGCGTCGACGCGGTTGACCTGCCCCATCCCGACACCCACCGACGCCCCGTCGGAGGCCAGCAGGATCGCGTTGGACTTGGTTGCCCGCACCGCCCGCCAGGCGAAGGCGAGGTCGGCCAGCGTCGCCTCGTCGGCCGGCTCACCGGCGGCCAGCGTCCACGTCGTGGGGTCGTCGCCCGTCGCGTCGATCCGGTCGGCGCGCTGGACGAGCAGCCCCCCGCTGATCGGGCGGAGCTCGACCGGTGCGGCGTTGGCCGGGCCCGGCACCCGCAGCAGACGGATGTTCTTCTTGCGGGTCAGGATCTCCAGCGCCTCGGGCTCGAACTCCGGCGCGAGCACGACCTCGGTGAACACCTCGGCCACCTGGGCCGCCATCGCGGCGGTGACCGGGCGGTTGGTCGCGATCACGCCGCCGAAGGCCGACACGGGGTCGCACGCGTGGGCCTTGGCGTGCGCGTCGGCGACGTCCGCGCCCACCGCGATGCCGCACGGGTTCGCGTGCTTGATCACCGCGACAGCGACCTCGGTGTGGTCGTGCGCGGCGCGCCAGGCCGCGTCGGCGTCGACGTAGTTGTTGTAGCTCATCTCCTTGCCGTGCAGCTGGGTCGCCTGGGCGAGCCCCGGGTGCGCGCCCGGCACGTCGGGCACGGTGTAGAGCGCCGCGGCCTGGTGCGGGTTCTCGCCGTAGCGCAGCACAGCCGCACGGTCCCAGGTGGCCGCGACGATCGCCGGGAACCCGGACTCCGCCGCGACGTCGTCCGGCGCGTAGGCCGAGGCGAACCAGGAGGCGACCGCCACGTCGTAGGCGGCGGTGTGCGCGAACGCGTCGGCTGCCAGCGAGCGCCGCTCGGCAAGGGTGAACCCGCCGCGCAGCACCGCCGCGGCCACGTCGTCGTAGCGAGCAGGATCGGTGACCACGGCGACGCTCGGGTGGTTCTTGGCAGCGGCTCGGACCATCGACGGCCCACCGATGTCGATCTGCTCGACCACCTCGTCCGGCGCGGCTCCCGAGGCGACCGTCGCGGTGAACGGGTAGAGGTTGACCACCACGAGCTCGAACGTCTCGATGCCCAGCTCGGCGAGCTGCGCCAGGTGGTCGGGCTTGCGGGTGTCGGCCAGGATCCCGGCGTGCACCCGCGGGTGCAGGGTCTTGACCCGGCCCTCGAGGCACTCGGGGAACCCGGTGAGCTCCTCGACCGGGGTGACCGGCACGCCGGCGTCGGCGATCCGGGCCGCGGTCGAGCCGGTGGAGACCAGCTGGACGCCAGCGTCGTGCAGCGCCGTGGCGAGCTCGACGAGGCCGGTCTTGTCGTAGACGGACAGCAGTGCGCGGCGGATCGGGCGCAGGTCCTGGGCGGGTCCGGGGGCGGTGACGTTCATGGGCGTGGCTCCGGGTCGGGTCGCTGGGCGGCGGGCTGACCCGGGCACCCAGGCGGGCGGTGCACCGTGACGACGTTCCGGCCGCTCCCCGGTGGTCGGTTCCACCCTCGCCAGTCGCGGCCGGTACCGAGTCTAGCGGCCGGCCCGGTCCCGGGCCGCAGCCCTCGGGCCGGGTCAGGCGCCGAAGCGTCGCTGCAGGTCGGCGTACCCGATCGCGCCGTCGAGGAAGCCGAGCGTGCCGGCGTCCAGCAGCTCCCGGCCGGCGCGCTCGAGCAGGCCGAACGCGGCCCGGGCCAGGCTTCCGCCGAGGCTGACCCGCCGGACGCCCAGCGAGAAGAGGGTGGGCGCGTCGATGGTGCTCGCGAGCCCGGCGACCACGTTGAGCGGGGCAGGGATCGCCGCGGCGAGCCGGCGGATCGTGTCCTGGTCGACGACGCCGGGCACGAAGATGCAGTCCGCACCTGCCTCGACGTACCTGGTGGCCCGCTCGACGGTCTCGTCGAACGGGTCGCCGGTCGCCCCGCCGAAGTAGGTGTCGGTCCGGGCGTTGAGCACGAAGGCGCCCGACGGCGCCGCCGCTCGGGCCGCCGCCACCCGGTCGACCGCCTCGTCGATGCCGTACAGCCCGCCGGGCCGGGCATCCTCCAGGTTCCCGCCCACCGCCCCGAGCTCCACGGCCAGCGCCACGGTGCGACCGACCTCCTCCGCGGTGTCGCCGTACCCGGCCTCGAGGTCCGCCGTCACGGGCACGTCCACCGCGGACGCGATGTGACCGACGGCCTCGAGCATGGTGTCGCGGTCGAGCGTTCCCCCGTCCGGGACGCCACGGGACCACGCGATGCCCGCGCTGGTCGTCGCGACGGCCGGGAAGCCGACCTGCTCGAGGATGCGGGCGGACCCGGCGTCCCAGGCGTTCGGCAGCACGAAACCGCGACCGGTGTGCAGGGCCCGGAAGGTCGCCGCCTTCTCGGCCCGGCGCGACGCCGCGTCGCCGTCCAGCTCTCTGGTGACCACCGCACCATGGTCGAGGATCGAGGGCCTTCGCAACAGCCGGGACCGGCCTCAGACGTCCTCGAGCACCTTGGCGCGAGTCGCGGCGTGCTCCTCGGCCGAGATCGTGCCCGAGGCGAGCAGGCGGTCGAGCTCGGCGAGCCGCTCGGTCACGGTGCGCTCGGGAGACACCGGGTGCTCGGGCGCGAGCAGGTCGCTCTTGAGGAGCTTCGCCGTCAGGTCGACGTCCGCCACCGTGGGGTCGATGCCGTGCTGGGTGTAGCGCACGCCCCTGCGGATCGCCAGCACGACCGCGACGACCACCCCGATGCCGATGAGGACCGGCACGATGGTGAACATCGCGTCGAAACCCGACGGCACCAGCGGATCGTTGCCGAACGGGTCGGTCCCGTTGATCGGGTCGTTCGGCGGGAAGCCCGAACCGAACGCGAGCCAGAGACGAGTGACCATCGGCGTCTTCCCCCTGCGACGGGCCCGGCGGGCCCCCTTGGCGAGATCGTACGACCGGGATCCTCGCCCGACGCGGTCTCAGCCGCCGATCCGGGCGCGCCGCCCGTCCACGCGCACGCCCCGTCGTGCGACCGCGGCGATCGTCTCGACGAGCATCGCCCGCTCGGCGACCTTGATGCGCTCGTGCAGGCTCGTCTCGTCGTCGTCGGGCAGAACGTCCACGGCTCGCTGGGCCAGGATCGGGCCGGTGTCGACGCCCTCGTCCACCAGGTGCAGCGTGCACCCGGTCACCGCGACGCCGTGCGCGAGGGCGTCGCGCACGGCGTGGGCCCCGGGGAACGACGGCAGCAGCGCCGGGTGGGTGTTGAGGACCCGCCCCGCGTACCGCCCGAGGAACGCCGGGCCGAGGATCCGCATGAACCCGGCGCACACCACCCAGGCCGGGTCGACCGCGTCGACCGCACGGGCCAGCGCGGCGTCCCACGCCGCGCGGTCGGGGAAGTCCGCGGGACGGACCACGACAGTCGCTACCCCGGCCGCCCGCGCGACCTCGAGCCCGCCGGCGTCCGGCTTGTCGCTGATCACCGCCACGACCCGGGCCGGGTAGTCCGGCTCGGACTGCGCCGCGAGCAGGGCGGCGAGGTTGGACCCGGTCCCCGAGACGAGCACGGCCAGCCGCGCCGGATGTGGCACGGTGGTGCGCGACGGAGCCGGCGGCTGGGGCGCGTCCTGGGAGGGCACGCGCCGAGGCTAGCGGGTGCCAGACTGGGCCGGGCCAGATGGTCCGCCGCGGAGAGCCCGCAGGGGCGCGCAAGGAGGGGCGTGGACAACCCGTACGCACCTCCGCCGCGCGGTGGTCGCCCCGACCGGTCGGCGCAGGACCCGCGACCGGACGGCCCGCCGCCCCAGGACGGCCGACCCCCGCAGGGGCCCCCGCCGCAGGGCCGACCCCCGCAGGGCCCCCCGCCGCAGGGCCGACCCCCGCAAGGTCCGCTCCGGCAGCCGCCGACGCGGCCGCCCGCGCCGCCCCCGTCCGAGGAGGCCCTCGAGCTCGCCGCGCGGCGGATGCGCACGCTCGTGGCGTTCGGCGTGGCCACGCTCGTCACGCTCATGCTGCCGCTGCCGTGGCAGCTGGGCGCAGGGGGGTTCGCCGTGGCGACCGTCGTCGCGGGCGTCCGGGCCGTCGCGGCCGCGACCCGGGCCCGGCGCGGCAGCACGGTGATCGCCTCGGCCGTCGGCACCACGATGATCGCGGGGCTGGTCACGCTGTGGTTCGCCGCGGCGGCGGCGCTCTGGCCGATCCCGCTGGAGCTCCAGCGGTGCCAGTCCCAGGCGCTGACGATCTCCGCGCAGCACGCCTGCGAGGCCCAGTACCAGCAGGCCGTCACCGACCGTCTGGGCGGTCAGTTCCCCGGGCTGGTGCTCACCCCGACGCCGTCGCCCTGACCTGCCGCGTCGTCGGCAGGGCCCCGCCGTACGGCCCGCCGCACGGCCTGCCGCACCAGTGCCGAACCCGGCAGCACCAGCAGGAGCGCGGGCAGCAGGAGCGCGGCGGTGTCCAGCGCCACGAGCACCGCGGACGGGCCGACCACCGTCATCCGCCCCGGGCCCACCGGCCCGCCGGACAGCAGCGCCAGCAACCCGGTCGCCGTGGCGGCGACGGCCGCGGTCACCCCGACGGCCGCCAGGGGCTGCCAGGCGGACTGCTCGGCGAGCCGGCGGTGCAGCCACCAGGCGGCGAGGAGCCCGATGACCACCACCGCCGCCGGCGCCCAGGCGAGCACCCCGCCGGCGTCGGTGGGCAGCGCGCCCAGCAGCGGGAGCGCCGGCATCGGGCCCCCGAGGATCTCGTCGGGCGCGAACCTCGTCCCGGCGCCCACCGCGAAGCCGGTCCCGGTCAGCCAGGACAACGCCCACAGGACCAGGTTGGGCACCAGGGCCAGCTGCGCGACCGCGAGGGTCGCCCCGCCGAACGCGTCCGGGCCGAGGGCTTCCAGGACGTCACCGGTCGCCGCCCGGCCGGCCACCGCCCAGGTCGCCGTCACGCCGGCCGCGACCGCGACCAGCGCGGCCGGGACGGCCAGACCGACCCGGACCGACGTCCGCACCCAGGCCGGGACGACGGCCACCCTCGGCGCCGCCCACGCCGCGACCGTCCCGGGCCTGGCCGCACCGAGGCCGAGACCGAGCGCGGCCACCGCCAGCGAGCCGAGCAACGCGCGGGCCACGGCACCGGACCCTGCCCCCAGCGGCCCGACCGACCCTGCGCCGAGCAGCACGACGACCACCACCACGAGGTGGCCGCCCACCGCGGCGAGCCAGGCGCCCACCGTGGGGTGGGCCGAGCGCCGGGCGGACGCGTAGCAGCCGAAGACCACCAGGGCGGTGATCCCGAGCGGGACCAGCGCCACCGTCGTCCCTCCGGCGACCAGCGCACCGCCCTGGCCGAGCAGCCACAGCGCCGCACCCACCGCGACCGCCTGCGGCCACCCGACCGCGTCGTTCGCGGGGTCGGCCGAGGTCGCGACGTACGCCGCCATCGCCGGCACCACCACGACCAGCAGCGAGAGCACGGCGCCCTGCACGCCGGCGAACAGCCCGGACGCCCACCGGGTCCGGCCGACCGGGCTCAACCGGGCGCCGAGAGCGGCGGCCCGGCGCCGCGCCCCGCCGAACGCCTCGTCCAACGTGCGGCGACGGGCGCCGACCTCCGGCACGGGAGCGTCGTCCACCCGGCGGGTCGCCGGGAACGACGGGGGCAGGACCGGTCGGCTCACCCAGCCATCGTCGCCGCTGCGCGAGGCGGTTCGGCGCTGGCGCGCGGGTGTGTCGGCAGGTGGGTCGCAGCCGGGCCCGGCCGCGGGCTCAGCGCGAGAGGATCTGGCGCATCAGCTCGGCGGTCTCGCTGGGCGTGCGACCCACGGTGACCCCGGCGGCCTCGAGGGCCTCCTTCTTGGCCTGCGCGGTGCCGGACGAACCCGAGACGATCGCCCCGGCGTGCCCCATCGTCTTGCCCTCGGGCGCGGTGAAGCCCGCCACGTAGCCGACGACGGGCTTGGTCACGTGCTCGCGGATGAAGGCGGCCGCACGCTCCTCGGCGTCGCCGCCGATCTCGCCGATCATGACGATCGCATCGGTGTCGGGGTCGGCCTCGAACGCCGCGAGCGCGTCGATGTGCGTGGTGCCGATGATCGGGTCCCCGCCGATGCCGATGCAGGTCGAGAACCCGAAGTCCCGCAGCTCGTACATCATCTGGTAGGTCAGCGTGCCGGACTTCGACACCAGCCCGACCCGGCCAGGGCCCGTGATGTCGGCCGGTGTGATGCCCACGTTCGAGCGCCCGGGGCTGATGATGCCCGGGCAGTTCGGCCCGATCAGCCGGACCCCGGCCGCCTGCGCGGCGGTGAAGAACTCGGCGGTGTCGGCCACCGCGATGCCCTCGGTGATGATCACGGTCAGCGGCATGCCGGCGTCGATCGACTCCATGACCGCCGCCTTGGCGTAGGCGGGCGGCACGAAGACCACCGACACGTCCGCGCCGGTCGCGGCCATCGCCTCTGCGACGGTGCCGAACACCGGGATGTCCACCGTGGCGTCACCCAGCGGGAACGTCTGGCTGGTGCCGGCCTTGCGCGGGTTGACCCCGCCCACGATCTGCGTGCCGGCGGCGAGCATCCGGGTGGTGTGCTTGGTGCCCTCCGACCCGGTCATGCCCTGGACGATGACCTTCGAGGCCTCGGTGAGGAAGATCGCCATGTCTGTCTCGGTCCGTCTCTTTCGTCGGGTCTCAGGCGGCGGTGTGGGCGAGCTCGGCGGCCCGGTCGGCGCCGCCGTCCATGGTCTCGGCCAGGGTCACCAGCGGGTGGTTGGCGGCGCTCAGGATGGCGCGGCCCTCGGCGACGTTGTTGCCGTCCAGGCGCACGACGAGCGGCTTGGTCGCGGCGTCGCCGAGCATGCCCAGCGCCGACACGATGCCGTTGGCCACCGCGTCGCACGCGGTGATCCCCCCGAAGACGTTCACGAACACGGCCTTGACCTGCGGGTCGCCGAGGATGACGTCCAGGCCCGCGGCCATCACCTCGGCCGAGGCGCCGCCGCCGATGTCCAGGAAGTTCGCGGGCTTGACCCCGCCGTGCGCCTGGCCGGCGAGCGCGACCACGTCCAGCGTGCTCATCACCAGGCCGGCGCCGTTGCCGATGATGCCGACGGAACCGTCGAGCTTGACGTAGTTGAGGTCGTGCTCCTTGGCCTTGGCCTCGAGCGGGTCGGCGGACGCCTTGTCCTCGAGCGCTGCGTGGTCGGGGTGCCGGAAGCCCGCGTTGTCGTCGAGCGTGACCTTGCCGTCCAGCGCGATGATCCGGCCGTCGGCGGTCTTGACCAGCGGGTTGACCTCGACGAGGGTCGCGTCCTCCTCGCGGTACACGGTCCACAGCTGCTGGAGGACCTCCGCGACCTTCGGGGCGGTGTCGGCGTCGAAGCCCGCCGTCGCCACGATCTCGGCAGCCTTGGCCGCGTCGATGCCGACCGTCGGGTCCACGGCGACGCGGGCCAGCGCGTCCGGCCGCTCGACGGCGAGCTGCTCGATCTCCACGCCGCCCTCGACGCTGGCCATCGCCAGGTAGCGGCGCTCGGCGCGGTCCAGGAGGAGCGAGACGTAGTACTCCTCGGCGATCGAGGCCCCGGCCGCGACCATGACGCGGTGCACGGTGTGGCCCTTGATGTCCATGCCGAGGATCTCCCGGGCGCGGGCCTCGGCCTCGTCCGGGGAGTGCGCGAGCTTGACGCCACCGGCCTTGCCACGCCCGCCGGTCTTCACCTGGGCCTTGACCACCACTGTGCCGCCACCGAGGTGCTCCGCCGCGGCCCTGGCCTCCTGCGGGGTCGTGGCGACCACGCCGCCCAGCACGGGGACGCCGTGCTTGTCGAAGAGATCCCGTGCCTGGTACTCGAACAGGTCCACCCTGACGCCCTTCGTCCGCTGCTCGGCGATTGCCGCCGCCGCAGCGATCGTAGTCGGTGACGGCGGAGATCTCTTGGCGTCGAGAGACTTTCGTCCCGGCGGCTCGCCCGCAGCCATGGCGCCGGCCCCGGCGCGCACGGCAGGCTGTCGCCCGTGAGCGCCGACGTCCCACCCACGCCGCCCTCGTCCGCCCCTCCCCTGCGCCTGGGTCCCGAGCTGGCGCTGCTCGCGGCGGCAGCCACCATCGGGATCCTCGGGTCGCTCGGCGCGTACGGCTTCACGGTGCTCGCCCACGAGGCCGAGACGTTGGTGTGGCACACCGCGCCCGGCTGGTGGGGCGCGCACGAGGCGCCGTGGTGGTGGGTGCTGGGCGTCCTGGCGGTCGGCGGGGCCGCCGTCGCGGGTGCGATCCGGCTGCCGGGCCACGGCGGGCACCACCCGCTGGACCCGCTGTCCTTCGACATCGGCCCCTCCGCGATCGGCAGCACGCTGCTGGCGGCGTTCGCCACGCTCGCCGCCGGAGCCGTGGTGGGGCCGGAGGCCCCGCTGCTGGCGATCGGGACCGCGATCGCCTTCGCGTCGGCCCGTGGCGGGCTGCGCCGGGCGGCGCCGGTGCTCGCGATGTGCGGCGCCTCCGCCGCGCTGGGCGTGGTGATCGGCAACCCGCTGGTCACGGCCATCCTCATCCTCGAGGGCGCCGTCCTGATGGGCGGCGTCGCCCACCGGCGCACGGTGGTGCTGGTCCGACTGCTGCCGGTGGTCGTCGCGCTGGGCGCCGGCTACCTGACACGGGTGGGGGTGGGCGCCTGGACCGGCCTGTCGACGCACCCGCTCGACCTTGGCGCCCTCGAGCCGTACCCGACCGTGCGCCTCCGCGACCTGCTGCCGGCGCTCGCCGTGGCGCTGGTGACCGCCCTGCTGCTCGCCGGGGTCGTCCGCGGGGCGCGGCTGCTGCGCGGCCGCATCGCGCCGCTGCCCGGGCTCGTGGCCGGGGGCGTCGTGGTGGGCCTGCTGGCGATCGCGACCCGCGCGGCGACCGGCGAGCCGGTGTCGGTAGTGCTCTTCTCGGGCCAGGCGGACCTGGGCACGATGATGGGCCTCGCGTCAGCCGGGGCCTTGCTGCTGATCGCCGCGGCGAAGGCGACGGCGTACGGCGTGAGCCTCGGGGTCGGGTTCCGCGGAGGCACGATCTTCCCGGGGATCGCCGTCGGCGTCGCCCTGGCGTCCGCGGCGCACGCCGCGCTGCCCGGCTCCGCGCTACCCGCCCTGGCCGCGGCCGGCGTGGCGGCGGCGGTCGGCGCGGTGCTCGGCCTGCCGTTCACCGCGGTGCTCTTCGGGTTCCTCCTGCTGGCGCCCGCGGGCCCGGCCGTGACGGTGCCCGCGGTGCTCGGCGCCGTGGTCGGCGTGCTGGTCGAGGCCTGGGTCGATGACCGGGTGACGGTGCAGCCCGAGGACGAGCTCGAGGCACTGACCCGGAGCTGAGCTCGGCAGCAAGGTGAGATCCGATGAGTCAGCCCCGCCGCGGGATCCCGGTCGAGGCGTGGGGAGCGGCTGCCGCCGGCGTGCCCGGTCACAGCCGACGTGCACGAGGGTAGGGAGCGCCGTCGCGGGCGGCTCCCGGCGCCCCACGCGGCGAGCCGGCGCTCAGACGCCGGTCCGTGCGGGGCCGTCCACCCTGCGAACGCCCATCCGGGCCTCCGACCCGCTTCGCCGCGTCGGCCGCACCACCGCCGGCCGCACGCACGCTCATGCCGAGTTCCGGATGCCACCGCGGATTCGAACATGTGGCGCGTCCCCGAACAGGCGGACGTACGAACTCGTGCCCGGTGTTCGAGTCAGCGCCTCTCCGCACGGCCGGGCACCGCCCAGCACATCCGCTCGTGCCGCCGTCCGCGCGTCCGGTCGGCGCCGTCGGCGGGCCTGCCTTCGCACGTCAAACGTCCGGCTCGCAGCGGCCGGGTGCCCGTCGCACTCCTCCGAGCGCGAAGGATGCAGGTCAAACCTCACCGGCGAGTTCGACCCATCCATCACACCTTGCCGCCGAACCCACCGCAGCTGAGCCCCGCGGACGCGCCACCGCGGTGGACCGCGACGTGCGGCCCACCGCGGTGCTGCGTGATCAGTCCGCCAGCGCCGGGACCATCACCTCGTCGTCTACGAGGGCCTCCTGCGCGTCGCGGCGCCGGCCCGGGAGCGTGACGGCGAGCAGCACGACCGTCGCGGCGATGAACAGCGCACCGGCCAGGAAGGCGCGGTCCGCCCCGGCCACGAACGCGTGCTGCGCGACCTGCGCCGCGGTGGACCCGACGGGGGCGGCGTTCGCCGCCGCCGTCGAACCGACGGTCACCAGGATCGCCAGACCCAGCGAGCCGCCCACCTGCTGGGCGACGTTCACCAGACCCGAGGCGGCACCGGCCTGCGCCGGCGCGACCTCGGTCAGCGACGCGGCGGTCAACGGCACGAACGCGAGCCCGTTGCCGGTGCCGAACAGCAGCAGTGGCACGAGGACCGCCAGGTAGCCGCTGTCCGCCCCGAGGCGCGAGAGCACCAGCAGCGCCGCTGTCGACAGCAGCAGTCCGCCGACCATGAGGAACCTGCCGTCCACCCGCCCCATCAGCGCCGCCGAGATCCGCGACATCGTGAAGAGCATCACCGTCAGCGGCAGGAAGGCCAGGCCGGCGGTCAGCGGCGAGTAGCCCAGGATCTCCTGGAGGAACTGGGTGAGGTAGAAGAACATCCCCATCATCCCGGCCACCAGGAGCACCCTGGCCAGCAGCGAGACCGACCGGGTGCGATGGGCGAACAGGCCGAGCGGGGTGATGGGCGACGCCGCGCGCAGCTCGATCGCCACGAACAGGCTGATCAGCGTCGCGCCCAGCAGGAACGCGCCGATCGTGAACGGGTCACTCCAGCCGTCCGACGCGGCTCGGACGAAGCCGTAGACCACGGCCGTGGTGCCGAGCGTCGCGGTGAGCGCGCCGGCGAGGTCGAACCGGCCGGGGTGGCGCGGGGTCTCCTCGAGCGCGTACCGGCTGACCGCGATGAGCAGCAGACCGATGGGCACGTTGACGAAGAACACCCACCGCCACGAGACCCACTGGGTCAGCATGCCGCCGGCGATGAGGCCGATGGCCGCCCCGCCGATCGCCATGGCGGAGAACCAGCCGAGCGCACGGGCGCGCTCCCGGCCCTCGGGGAACCGCCCGACGAGCAGGGCGAGCACCGACGGCGCGGCCAAGGCAGCGCCGACGCCCTGCACGGCGCGGGCGGCCAGCAGCTGCCCGGCGGTCAGGGACAGGCCGCCCAGGAACGAGGCGACGACGAACAGGCCGATGCCGGCCAGGAGCACCCGGCGCCGGCCGAGCAGGTCGCCGGCCCGCGCGCCGAGCAGCAGGAGCCCGCCGAAGGCGAGCGTGTAGGCGTTGATCACCCACGACAGCCCGGTGGGGCTGAAGCCGAGGGCGGTCTGGATGTGAGGTAGAGCGACGTTCACGATCGTGGCATCGAGAACGATCATCAGCTGGGTGGTGAGGATCGCGGCCATGACGAGCCACGGGGCCACCTGTCGGGTGTCAGATGAGGACACCGGGGCCTCCCGGACGTAGGATGTGGGATAAGTGGATGGAGCCTCCGGAAAGAAATATACGGAGGCATCCTCCGGTTACGCAAGTGTTACGACAGATTCGTGCGACGGGAGGTGGCCCGGTTGGCCAGCCGTGCGACGGCGCCGTCGCAGCCACGTCGGCTGCGCGCAGATGCGGCCCGCAACCGCGAGAGGGTCCTCGCGGCAGCCACCGACGTGTTCAGCGAGTCGGGCACGGATGCCTCGCTCGAAGAGGTCGCCCGGCGCGCGGGCGTGGGCATCGGGACGCTGTACCGCCACTTCCCCACCCGTGCCGTGCTCATCGAGCAGGTCTATCGCGAGGGTGTGACACGCCTGTGCGCCGCGGTACCCGAGCTGCTCGGACGCCTGTCGGTCGAGCAGGCCATCGAGGCGTGGGTGCTGAGCTTCGCCGAGTACGCCGGGCGCAAGCGCGACACCGCGGCGGCGCTCCGCAGCGCCCTGGGCGACGACTCCGAGAGCGTCTTCTCCGACACCCGCACCCAGCTGCGAGCGGCCGCGGACCAGCTCTTCACGGCCGCGTCCGACGCCGGGGTCATCCGCGGCGACGTCGAGCCGATGGACGTGCTGCACGCCGTGGTCGGAGTCTGCTCGGCGAACCCGAGTGCCCAGGACCCCGAGGCCACGAAGCGGATGCTCCGCATCGTCCTGGACGGTCTGCGGTACGGCGCGCCCGCCTGACCACCGGGCAGCGCGTCGAGCGGCGAGGGCGTGCGCGAGGTTGGCCGGAAGCGGAGTGCGCTGGGCCGAGCCGCCTCCCTAGCCTCGCCGTCATGAGTACTCCGACGCCCCTGCCCGAGCTCGACGACCACTACCTGCTCGACCCGATCGACCGGGCCGCGGCCGATCGCCTGCGGGCCCGGGGAGGGCCGGTGCTGGTCGCCGACGCACACCCCGGCTATCCGTGCCGGCAGTGCCTGCGCGACGCCCGGGTGGGCGACGAGCTGGTCCTCGTCTCCTACGACCCGTTCGAGGGTGACAGCCCCTACCGAGCGCCGACGGCGATCTTCCTGCACCGTCGCGACTGCGGCACCCCCGAACCGGGGCCGGCCCTGCCCGCCCAACTCGCCCGGCGCAGGCTGGCGGTGCGGGCCTACGACGCCGCCCAGATGATGACGGCGGCACGGCTCGTCGACGGTGCCGATCTCCCGGGCACGGTCCACGAGCTGTTCCAGGACTCCGCCGTGCAGCGCGTCGACCTGCACAACGCGGCGCGCGGCTGCTGGGCCGCGAGCGTGCGCCGCGCACCAGCCGATCCCCCCGAGACGGGCTCGTCCTGCGCTGTCCGCTCCTAGAGCTTGGTGACCGGCGAGTAGCGCAGCAGGAGGCGCTTGGTGCCCTGGGCACCGAAGTCGACCTTCGCGACCGCGTTGGGCCCGGCGCCCTCGAGCGCGACCACCCTGCCTAGCCCGTAGGAGTCGTGCGTGACTCGATCGCCGACCTCGAGCGACGGGATCGCGGCACCCGCCTTGGGGGTCGACGAGCCGCTCGGGGTGCGCGGCTGTCGCGACGCGCTCGCGCCGCCGGCCCGCACGGGGCCACGGCCGGCGCCGATCACCGTGCCTCCGTCGTCGTCCAGCGTGTCGCGCGAGCCGTACCCACCTGAGCCGTACCCGCCCGATCCGGACCCACCCGAGCCGTAGCCCCCCGACCGCCGCCCGCCCCACGCCGAGGCGCCGCCGCCCCAGCCCGACCCGCCGGCCCGCAGCGTCGCCATGCTCGACTCGCGTCGACGCCAGTCGACGAGCTCGTCGGGCACGTCGTCCAGGAACCGGCTGGCCGGGAACTCGTTGGGCGCCCCCCATGCGGTTCGGACCGCCGCGCGCGAGATGTACAGCCGCCGCCGCGCCCGGGTCAGGCCCACGTACGCCAGGCGGCGCTCCTCGGCGAGCTGGTCGGGGTCGGACAGCGAGCGCAGGTGCGGGAAGGTGCCGTCCTCCCAGCCGGTGACGAACACCACCGGGAACTCCAGGCCCTTCGCGGTGTGCAGGGTCATGAGGGTGACCACGCCCTGGTCGGCCCGCGGCTCGGCCTCGGCGGCGCCGTCGGCGACGTCCTCGGCCGGGATCTGGTCGGAGTCGGCCACCAGCGACACCCGCTCGAGGAAGTCGGCCAGGTCGCCCTCCGGCTCGGCCTGCTCGAACTCGGTGGCCACCGCGTGCAGCTCGGCCAGGTTCTCCACCCGCGACGCGTCCTGCGGGTCGTCGCTGGCGCGCAGCTCGGCGAGGTAGCCCGTACGGTCCAGCACCTCGCCCAGCACCTCGGCGGGCCCGGCTCCGGAGTCGGCCAGCTCGCGCAGCCCCCCCATCAGGTCGCGGAACCCGGCGAGCTGGGTGAGCCCGCGCGAGCCCAGGCCGGGCGCCTCGTCCGCGCGGTCGAGCGCGTCGCCGAAGCTGATCCGCTCGCGCTCGGCGAACGCCGCGAGCATCGCCTCGCTGCGGTCCCCGATCCCCCGCTTGGGCACGTTGAGCACCCGGCGGAGGTTGACGTCGTCGTCAGGGTTGGCGATCGCCCGCAGGTACGCGATCGCGTCCTTGATCTCCCGGCGCTCGTAGAACCGCGTGCCGCCGACCACCTTGTACGGCAGGCCGACCCGGATGAGGACCTCCTCCAGTGCCCGGGACTGGGCGTTGGTGCGGTAGAACACGGCGACGTCCCCGGGCCGGACGCCCTCGTCGTCGCCGAGCCGGTCGATCTCCTCGGCGACGAAGCGGGCCTCCTCGTGCTCGTTGTCCGCCACGTACCCGACGATCTGCGGACCGGCACCCGCGTCCGTCCACAGGCGCTTGGGCGTGCGGCCGGGGTTGCGGGAGATCACCGCGTTCGCGGCCGACAGGATCGTCTGGGTCGAGCGGTAGTTCTGCTCGAGCAGGATCGTGCGCGCATCCGGGTAGTCGGTCTCGAACTCGACGATGTTGCGGATGGTCGCGCCGCGGAACGCGTAGATCGACTGGTCGGCGTCGCCCACCACCGTCAGCTCGGCCCGCGGCACCCCGCCGGGCTCGCCCTCCGCGCCGCCGGCCCCGGTGTGCCCGGTGAGCTCGCGGACCAGGACGTACTGCGCGTGGTTGGTGTCCTGGTACTCGTCGACCAGGATCGAGCGGAACCGCCGGCGGTAGTGCTCGGCGACCGCGGGGTGGGCCTGGAGCAGCTCGACGGTCGTCATGATGAGGTCGTCGAAGTCCACGGCGTGGGCCTGGCGCAGCCGCTGCTGGTAGCGGGTGTAGACCGCGGCGAGCACGTCGTCGAACTCGTTGCCACCGACCTGCGCCGCGTACGCGGCGGGGCCGACCAGCTCGTCCTTGAGCGCGGAGATCCGCCCGGCCAGCCCCTTGGCCGGGAACTTCTTGGGGTCCAGGTCCAGCTCGCGCGTGACCAGGGTGATCAGGCGCTGCGAGTCGGCCGCGTCGTAGATCGAGAACGACGAGCGCAGGCCGACGGTCGTGGCCTCGCGGCGCAGGATCCGCACGCACGCCGAGTGGAACGTCGAGACCCACATCGCCCTGGCCGCCGGACCCACCAGGTCCGCGACCCGCTCACGCATCTCGGCCGCGGCCTTGTTGGTGAACGTGATCGCGAGCACGCCGGAGGGACGGACCCGTCCGGTGGCGAGCTGGTGGGCGATCCGGTGGGTGAGGACCCGGGTCTTGCCCGAGCCGGCTCCCGCGACGATGAGCAGCGGGCTCCCCGAGTGCAGCACCGCCTCGCGCTGCGGCGGGTTGAGGCCCTCGAGCAGCGCCTCGGCTCGCGCGGCGCGCTCGGCGTCCCGCTCGGCGGCCCGTCCCGCCGTGTCGTCCGCCGGCTCCTGGTCGGGCCGCGGAGGCATGGCGGTGGGCAGGCGCGCGGGGTCTAGCCCGCGCAGGGGCAGGCCGTCGAAGAGGGTCGTCATCGCACCGCCAAGGGTAGGCGCTCGCGCCCACACCCCGCGGCCCGGGCCGACCTCGGCCGGACCCGCGGCTCAGGCGGAGATCGCGGCCGCGGTCTCCTGCAGACGCCGGGCGGTGGCCTCGAGCTCGGCGGCCGCCTCCCGCACGCCGGCGATCTCCTCGACGGTCCGCGCCGTGGCCTCGTCGACCTCGGTCAGCGTCCCGGCGACGGCGCGTCCCCCGGTCGCGACGTCCGCGACCGTGCTCGCCATGGCCTCGGTGGTCGCGGTCTGCTCCTCGACGGCCCCGGCGACGGTGGTCTGGTAGTCGCTGATCCGGCCCACCACCCCGGCGATGCCCGAGATCTCCTCCGCGGCCACCTGGACGGCCTCCTGGATCGCCTGCACCTGTCCGACGATGTCGCCGGTCGCCTTGGCGGTCTCCTGGGCGAGCTCCTTGACCTCACCGGCGACGACGGCGAACCCCTTGCCCGCCTCGCCGGCCCGCGCCGCCTCGATCGTGGCGTTGAGCGCGAGCAGGTTGGTCTGCTCGGCGATCTGCGTGATCACCTTGACCACGGTCCCGATCTGGCTGCTCGAGTCGCCGAGCGCCTCGACGGTGCGGGTGGTCCGCTGGGCGGCGGCGACCGCCTGCTCGGCGATCGAGGCCACCTCGGCGGCGTTGCGCGAGATCTCGCTGATCGACGCGCCCATCTGCTGGGTGCCGGCGGCCACCGAGTCGATGCCGCTGGACACCTGCCGCGCCGCGTCGCCGGCGTCGGCCGTGCGGCGCGCCGAGAGCCCGGCGACCTCGCTGATCTCCTCGCTCGTGGTGGCAAGCCGCGCGGCGGCGGCGAGCAGCTCCTCGGACATCCCGCCGACGGTCCTGGCGATCTCGGCGTTGCGGTCCAGCGCCTCGTTGAGGGCCACGGCCAGACGCTCGAGCTCGGTCCGGCCCGCGCCGACCTCGAGGCGCGCGGCCGGGTCGCCCTCGCGCAGGGCCTTGGTCACGCGCTCCACGGGGCGCACCACCGAACGGGTGATGAGCCAGCCACCGACGCCGAGCCCGGCCACCAGCACGAGCGCCGCGATCATGATGCCGCGGGCGTCGGCCCAGGCGGCGCCGCGCACGTCGTCGACGTAGATCCCGGAGCCGACCACCCAGCCCCACGGCTCGTAGCCGGCGACGTAGGAGACCTTCGGCTGGGCCGCGTCCGAGCCGGGCTTGGGCCACAGGTAGTCCACGAACCCGGCGCCGTCCACCTTGACGACGTCCACCATCTCGAGGAACAGCGGCACGCCGTTCGCGTCGGTGATGCCGGACAGGTCGGTGCCGTCGAGCTCGGGCTTGATCGGGTGCACGACCATGGTCGGGGTCATGTCGTTGATCCAGAAGTACTCCGAGCCGTCGTAGCGCAGCGAGGCGACCGCGGCGGCGGCGCCGGCCTTGGCCTGCGCCTCGGTGAGCTCGCCGGATGCGGCGAGGTCGCCGTAGTGCGAGATCACGCCGAGCGCGGACTCCACGACGGAGCGCGTCGCGGCCCGCCGCTCGCCCATGATCCGGTGCTCCCCCTGCACGACGGCGATCGCCGTGAGCACGACCATCGCCATGGCCGCGAGCACGACCGAGCCGATCATCTTGGTGCGGATGGACACCGTTCGCTTGCGCATGAGGTCACCTCGAACCGCCCGGCCCGTCCGGGTCGCCCACCTGATCGGCGTGGCCCCGTGGCGATTGAGCGGTACGGACCTTGGACCCAGACAATCACCCGCTCGGCGCGGGGCGGGCCCGCCCCGCGGTCAGAGCAGGCGGCGCGCCGCCGCCCACCGGGTCAGCTCATGCCGCGAGGAGAGCTGGAGCTTGCGCAGCACCGCGCTGACGTGGGTCTCCACCGTCTTGATCGAGATGAACAGCTCTCCGGCGACCTCGCGGTAGGAGTAGCCGCGGGCGATCAGCCGCATCACCTCGCGCTCGCGCGCGGACAGCCGGTCCAGCTCGTCGTCGCCCGTGGCCACGTCCGCCGCCGCACCGAAGGCATCGAGCACGAAGCCGGCCAGTCGCGGGGAGAAGACCGCGTCACCGCCCGCCACGCGCCGCGCCGCAGCGGACAGCTCCGGTCCGCTGATCGCCTTGGTCACGTACCCGCGGGCGCCCGCCCGGATGACCGCGACCACGTCCTCGGCCGCGTCGGAGACCGACAACGCGAGGAACCGCACCTCGCCGGCCAGGTCGGCGCAGCGCCTCAGCACCTCCGCCCCACCGCCGCCGTCGCCCCCGGGCAGGTGCACGTCCAGCAGCACCACGGGCGGGCGCAGCTCGTGGATGACGCTGATCGCGGTGTCCACCGAGTCGGCCTCGCCGACCACCCGCACACGCTCGTCCAGGGACGCCTTCACCCCCGTGCGGAACATCAGGTGGTCGTCGACCACCACGACGTCGAGGGGTTCGCCCCCCGGACGCTGGCTCTCACTCATGTGGTGCGCTCCTCCTGCTCGACCGGCAGCCGCAGGGCCACCTCGGTACCGCCGGCGCGGGCCCGCACGGTGGCGTCCCCACCCAGGCGGCGCATCCGGCCGATGATCGACTCTCGCACGCCGAAGCGGTCGTCGGGGACCTCGTCGAGGTCGAACCCGTCGCCGCGGTCCTTGACGAACACCTCCACCACGCCCGGGCCGACCTCCAGGTACACCGAGACCGGCGGGCGGCCGTGGCGCACCGCGTTGACCAGCGCCTCGCGGGTGGCCCGGAGCAGCCCGGCGGTGCGCTCGTCCGGCGTGCGGTCCCCCACCACGACCACCTCGACGGGCACGCCGTGGTGGTCCTCGACCTCGGCGACCACGTCGCGCAGCTCGGCGGCGACCGACGTGCCGGGCGTGACCCGGTCGTCGTAGAGCCACGAGCGCAGCTCGCGCTCCTGCGCGCGGGCGAGCTTGGCGACCTCGTCGGCGTTCGCCGCCCTCGCCCGGATCAGCGCCAGCGTCTGCAGCACGGAGTCGTGCAGGTGGGCAGCGATGTCGGCGCGCTCGGAGGCCCTGGCGCGGGCCAGCCGCTCGTCGGAGAGCTCACGCACCAGGCGCAGCCACCAGGGGGCGAGCACCAGGGCGGCCCCCACCAGCACGGCGAGCGCGGCGAGCGCCGAGCGCACCAGGTCCTCCATCGGCGCGTCGCGGCCGATGAGCAGGAACACCCCGGTGCCGGCCAGGGCCGTGCCGCCGAGCAGCCGCAGCACGCTGACGGGGGTCCGCCCGCCGGGACGGCCGGGCTCGCGGTCGACCGCGTCCAGCTGGCTCCAGGCCAGCGTGAGACCGCCCAGCACGATGAGGGCCGGGAGCACCCATGAGCCGACCAGGTCCGCGCCGTTGCGGACCGCGATCAGGCCGCCGGCCGCGGCGAGCAGGAGCACGCCGAGCGCGATCTCGGTCAACGGCAGGCGGCGCCCGGGCTGGCGCAGCCGCGGCGCCAGCCGGCTGCTGGCGGCGGGGCGAGCCTCCTCGGCGGCTGCGCGTGGGTCGCCGCTGGGCACGGTGACCCACCAGAAGACGTAGAGCAGCACCCCGGCCCCGCCGAGCGGTACCAGGAGAACCAGGGCCAGGCGCACGGCCGCGACGGGCAGCCCGAGGTGGGCGGCGAGCCCGGCGGCGACCCCGCCGAGCACCCGCCCGCTCCGGGGCCGCAGCAGCGGCAGCCTGGCAGGGGACTCCACGGGAGCATCGTCACACGCGCGAGACACGCCGTGGGGGCCCCAGGGCTCGGATCAGGGCCGGTTCAGGGACGCCGGCCACGCAGATCAGGGTCGAGTCAGGGCCGGTCCCTGATGTCCCGGACCCCGGTGGCCGAGCAGCATGGCGGTCATGACGCAGATGCACACCGGCCCGCAGCCGCCCCGACGCGGCACGGACGCCTTCTTCGACTCGATCCGCGGGATCGGGATCTCCCGTTCCACCGAGCGCTGGATCGGTGGGGTCGCGGGCGGGCTGGCCCGACGGCTCGGCGTCGACCCGCTCATCGTGCGGGGCGTGCTGGCCGTGTCGATCCTCGTCGGCGGGCTGGGCCTGGTGCTCTACGGCATCGCCTGGCTGCTCCTGCCCGAGGAGTCCGACGGCCGGATCCACGCCCAGCAGCTGCTGCGCGGCGACGTCGACGTGGCGGTGCTCGGCGCCGGCGCGGCGATCATCACCGGCCTGTCCGTGCCGTCGTGGGTGCCCTGGTTCGGCCAGGGCTGGGCCGACTGGTGGCGCGGGTTCGCCTGGCTGGCCGTGCTCGGCCTGGTCGTGCTGGTCATCGTCACCGCGGCCCGGGGGCGTCGCCGCCCCACGCCGCCGCCGTGGCAGCAGCCCGGCTGGCAGCAGCAGGGCTGGCACCAGCCCCCGCCGCCGGGAGCGGCCCCGACAGCACCCCACCCGACCTACCCCATGGGAGAGACCATGAGCACGACCCGCGAGTCCGTCGCGGACCACGACTCCGACACCACGGCCACCGAGGTGATCGACACTGAGGCGACCGACACCGAGGCGACCGAGCACGACCCCGACGCCGGTGACCCCGCGTCCACGGACGCTCCGTCGTCGACCGGCGGCACCGCCGAGCTGGGCGCCGCGCCCACCGCACCGATGCCGCCTGTCGCCCCGCCGCCGCCCGGCTGGAACGGTGGGCAGGGCTGGAACGGGGGCCAGGGCTGGAACGGCGGCCCCGGGTGGAACGGCCCGGCCGGCCCGACGGGTCCGCGGCAGTGGGCACCGCCCCCGCCTCCGGCGCCGCGGGCGACCCGCGAGCGCGGCCCTGGCGCCGCGACCTGGGGCGTCGTCAGCGCCCTGACCCTGCTGGTCCTGGCCGGCCTGCTCTACTCCGAGCGGGTGGGTTGGTACCACGGCCCGGTCGCGCTGACCACGCTCACCGCGGGCCTGGCCCTGCTGGGGATCGCGATCGTGGTGACCGGCCTGCGCGGGCGTCGGGCCGGCGGCGTGACAGCCCTGGCAGTGATCGGTCTGCTGGTCGCGATGCCCATGACGGCCGCAGCGAACTGGGACGGCTCGGACCTGCAGTGGATCGGTGGGGCCGCCGTCGGCCAGGTGAGCCAGACGCCGACGTCGGCCGCCGCAGCCGAGGACGGTTTCCGGCTCGGTGCCGGCGACGCCACCCTCGACCTGACGGACGTGCCGCTGAGCACCACCACGACGGTCGACGTCCCGGTCCGGATCGGCGCCGGCACGCTGACCGTGATCCTGCCGCGCGACGTGTCGGCCACGGCCCACGTCGAGATGGGCGCGGGTGAGGTGACCTGGCTCGACGACGCGACGCTGAGCAACGCCGGCGGCACGACGCACGAGTTCCGGACGAGCCAGGCGGCGGAGGGCGACCACGTCCAGCTCGCGCTCGACGTGCGCACCGGTCTGGGCACCGTGATCTTCGAGGAGGGGAACTGATGAGCGAGCAGTACGAGAACCGGCCGGAGGAGCGCGAGACGGCTGACGTCGCGCCTGCCGCACCCGCGGCGACCCCGGACCGGCGGCCCCGGGTGGCGACGGTGGTCTGGGGCCTCGTGGTCCTGGCCGTCGCGCTCGGGCTGATGGCCCTGGGCAACGGGTTGGTGTTCGACGTCCAGCTGGCAGTGATCCTGCTGGTCGCCGGGGCCGGCGTGGCCCTGCTGGTCGGCTCGCTGGTCGGCGCCAGGCGCCGGGCGGGCTGACGGTCGGCCGGGAGGAGGGCCCGGCCGACCACGTGCCGAAGGGCGGTCTCCCCGATCGGGGAGACCGCCCTTCGTGGTGTCGGCGGGGTCCTGCAGGGGGTGAGGACCCCGCCGAGCCGTGGGGTTCGGCGTCAGGCGGTGGCGGCGCCGGCCGTGGCCGAGCTCTCGACCTTGGCGCCCGCGACCGCGGTGAAGGCCCAGCCGAAGAGCACGACGATCACGCCCATGCCCATCGCGAAGGCGGCCACTCCGAAGGCCACGACCGAGGTGAACAGCGAGGCGCGCAGGAACGAGGCGTTCATCGCGGTGGCCCGCAGCGGGTCCTCGCGGTCGAGCTGCGCGTAGGTCTTGCCATCGGTCGCGTCGAGAGCGTGGTGCTTGATGATGTCGGCCTGGTAGTACGCGTCGAGCGGGCCGTTGACGGTCTTCCCGGCGAACTGCGCGGCGTCCTCGGCGACGGTGATGTGCTCGTCGCTCAGCTGGCTGGAGACCAGGCCCCAGGTGACCCCGCCCGCAACGATCATGAGCAGGCCCACGACCATCGCGACGATCCCGACGACCTTGACGCCCTTGGCGTTCAGCATGAGTGATCCCTTCCCGTTCGTCCGGGCCTTCCCGACCCGGGAGCCGCTTGTCACGGCGTCTGCCAAGAGAATCGCTGATCCGTGAGGGACTTGTGTAGGCCCAATGTCCGGGGGCCTTTTGGCCTGGGCTAAACGTCCCGAGTCATAGGAGGACTTGTCTCACGACGTGACATGCCCGTGGCGACGTGGGGCCCGTGCTCTCGCCCGGGGTTCGCGACCGACGGCGGTCGGCTACCGACCGACGATGCTCCGGGCGCGGGTGTACTCCGCGTCGGCGCGGGCCAGCACCGCCGGCCACGCGAACGGTGGGGGCACCGCCCGCGCCCTGGCCTGGAGCCGCGCGCGCAGCTCCGGCTCGTGCGCCAGACGCACCAGCGCGCGGGCCATCTGGGCGTCATCGTCGACGAGCAGGCCGTCCTCGCCGTCCGTGACGAACTCGGCGACCCCGGTGCCCCGGTGCGCGATCACGACCAGCCCGGCCGAGCGCGCCTCGAGAGCGGCGATCCCGAAGGCCTCGAGCACGGCAGGGGCGAGGAACACGTGCGCACCCTGGTAGGCGGCCCACAGCTCCTCGCGCGGCACCCGGCCGTGCAGCCGCACGACGTCGTCCAACCCCCGCCGGCGCACGGACCTGGCCATCCGGTCCCTCGTGGGACCGTCGCCGAACACGTCGACCACCAGCGACCCCGGGTCGAGCTGGGTCATCGCGTCCTCGACCACCGCGACCAGGGCCGGTCCCCGCTTGCGCGGCGCCAGGCGCATGGTCGCGACCGCGCGCAGCACGACCGTGCCCGCGGGCTCGGCGTGCGGCGACCACCGCTCGACGTCCATCCCGTTGGGCACCACGCCCACCTCGGTGTCGAACACCGCGGCGACGCGCTCGGCCGCCGCAGCGCTCACCGCGGACAGCGCCGCCGGGGCGGTCCGCCACCTCGTGCGCGACGCCGCGGCACGCAGCGCCGGCACGGCGCCGTCGAGCATGCAGTGCCAGGTGATCGCGGTCGGGGCGCCGACGTCCAGCGCGAGACGCGCACCGTCGAACGCGAACGGCGAGACGACCCCGGCGTGCACGTGGACCACGTCCGGGGCCAGCTCGGCCAGCAGCGACCGCATCCGGGGCACCGCAGCGGGGTTGATCGGCAGGTCGAACGGCACGTGCGCGCCCAGGCGATGGACCCGCACGCCCTCGTCGTCGGTCACCACGCCCCCGCGCTCACCCTCCGGCCCCGGGGTCGCCGTGAGCACGTGGACCTCGTGCCCGGCGGCGGCCTGGGCCCTCGCGAGGTCGCGGACCTGCGTCTCGATGCCGCCGGTCCGCGGGGCGTAGCAGTCGGAGACATGGACGATCCGCACCCCTCCAGGCTAATGCCGCGGACGGAGGTGCCGATCTGGATCATGAGCGGCGACGGAGGAGGCATCCGTGGGCGCGGTCCCCCCAGGCCACGTGCACGCCGGATACGGCGCGCTGCTTGCTGCCCTGACGACACTCTGCCTGCTCGGCGGCACCGAGGGGTCGGCTGTAGCCGTCCTGCTCGCCGGCCTGGTGGGCGCCGGCGTGCTCGTCGCGCAGTACCGCGTCGGGTCGCGGCTGCACCCCACGGCGTGGCCGCTGCTGCTGGCCGGGCTGGTCGTTCTCACCGCGCACAACACCATCACCGTCGTCGCAGGCATGTCGACCGGCGCCCTGCACGGCGGGCTCTGGTACGGCCTGACGCTCGCCCTCGGCTACAGCCTCCTGGTGTCCGGCGGGCTCTTCGCGATGGCTCCCGTGATCCGCACCGATCCCGGGGCCGCGATCGACACCGCCATCGTCGCCGTAGCCGCCGCCGGGCTGCTCTGGACCGCCATCGTGGGCCCGGCCCGGACCCGTTCGGGCATCCCGGGCGACGTGCGCCAGCTCATCGTCCTGGTGCTGGTCTGCGCGATCGTCGGCGTCGCGCTTCGAGCCCTCGTCTCGGGCCTCACCACCAGGTTCGCCGCGGTGTACCTCGCCGTCGCGGCCGGCTCGACCCTGCTGGGCACCGTGGCGTCCGCTGTGCACGAGAACGGCGGATCCGGTGAACGCGCCGGGTGGGTCGCGGCGTCCTGGGTGGCGGCGAGCCTCGCGATCGCTGCGCTCACCGCCCGTCCCGAGGCCTACGAGGTGGTCCCAGGCCCACGATCGGCGAAGCTCTCGCCCTCGCGCCTGGTGTTCCTCGGTGCCGCACTGTCGCTCTTCCCGGGGCTCGCCACGGTCGCCCACCTGCGCGGAACCGGCGGCTACGAGGTGGTGACGAACGCCGGAGCGCTCGTCGTGGCGCCGCTTGTCGTGATGCGGATCGGCCTGCTGGCCCGGCAGCACTCCTCCGCCGAGCGCCGGCTGACCCGTCTGGCCACGCAGGACGAGCTGACCGGGCTGCTCAACCGGCGAGCTCTCGTCGCCCGCATCACCTCGCTGCTCAGCCGCGTCGAGGCGGGCGACTCCCCCGGCCTCGCGGTCCTCTTCATCGACCTCGACGACTTCAAGGTCATCAACGACCAGTACGGCCACGGCGTCGGGGACCTGTTCCTGGTCGAGGTCGCGCGACGCCTGCGCTCCGCGGCCCGCTCCACCGACATGGCAGGCAGGTTCGGCGGCGACGAGTTCGTCCTCGTGCTCGAGGGCGAGCCGACCGCTGCGAGCGCCGCGGGGATCGCCGCCGTCCACGCCGCCCTCGAGGCACCCCTGATGCTCGCCGGGATCACCGCGTCGGGTCGCGCGTCGATCGGCTCGGCGGCCGCCCGCCCGGGCGACCACGCCACCGCTGAGCAGCTCCTGAGCGCCGCCGACGCATCGATGTACCGGGTCAAGCGGTCCCAGCGTGAGGCCGCGGACGAGCCGGCGCCGGCCGGGGCTCAGGCCGAGCCCGAACATGCCGATGCCATGAGGGAGCACTGACGAGACCCCGGAGGGGCGGCATGACACGAGCGCGGCGGGTGCTGCTCGGCTACGCCACGCTGCTCCTCACGCTCGGCGCGGCCTGCCTCGTAGGCGACGACACCTCCCGCTCCGGCGCGGTCCTGGCATCGACCGTGCTCGCGATCCTCGCGCTCGCCGGCGCTCGGCCCACGACCCACGCTCCGCGGCGCACCCGGCTGGCGCACATCGTCCTGCTTGCCGGGCTAGGGCTGCTCGCGCAGCACGACACCCAGGGCCTGCTGAGCCGGGCCACGGGCCACGGGGAGCCACCAGGCGCGCTCTTCGCCGCCACCCTCACGCTCGGCTACCTCGCGATCCTGGCGGGCGGGACCCTCGCCACCATGCCGATCGGCAGCAGGGACCTCGGTGCGATCATCGACAGCGCCATCATCGCCGTGGTGGCGACGGTCCTGGTGTGGACCGCCGTCATCGACCCCGTCCAGGAGAGGCACGGCGCACCGCACTCGGAGCAGGCCTACGAACTGGTCATCATCCTGCTCGTCGGCGGCATGGCCGGGGTCGTCATCCGCGCGTGGACTGCGAACGCCCAGGCGCGGGGTGCGACCGGCTACCTGCTCCTCGCGGTGCTCGCCGTGTTCGCCGGGCACATGGTCGCAGTGCTGTCCCACAACCCCGCGACCGGCGCCGACAGCCCGTGGATCGACGTGTGGTGGGTCGCGGCCTACCTCGGACTCGGCGCGGCCTACCGACACCCTGCCGCGGACCTGATGGGCGCCTCGAACGACCGGAGCGCTCGGCTCACCAGGGGTCGGTTGGTCCTGCTGGGGCTGGCTCTCACGGTCCTGCCGGCGGCCGCCGTCGTCGAGGCAGCCACGGGCCGCCACTGGGACCCGCTGCCGCTCAGCCTGGCCTCGGCCCTGCTCGCCCCGTTGGTGCTGGGCCGGATCGCCACCCTGGCTTCGCTGCACGCCCAGGCGGAACGACGGCTGCACGAGCTGGCGACCCGCGACGAGCTCACCGGCCTGCCCAACCGCCGCGCGGTGTCGCAGCACCTGACCGCTCTGCTCGCGGAGGTTGCCGACCGCCGCTCGGCCGGCGTGGTCGTCCTGTTCCTCGATCTGGACGACTTCAAGGTCGTCAACGACAACCACGGTCACACCACCGGGGACAGCCTCCTGATCGAGGTAGGTCGGCGGCTGAGGGCCGCAATGCGGGCGTCGGACGTGGTCGCCCGCTTCGGCGGCGACGAGTTCGTGGTCGTGATGCAAGGACCTCCGGCACGGACGCGGGACGCCGCGATCGCCACGCTCACGGCAGCGCTCGCCGAGCCGGTCGCGCTGGCCGGGCTCGAAGCCTCGGCGCGCGCGAGCATCGGCGCGGCCCTCGTCGAGCCCGGCGAGCACGCGTCCGCGGGTCAGGTCCTCTCGGCCGCGGACGCCGCGATGTACGTGGTCAAGCGCGAGCACCGGGCCGCGCCGGCCAGGATCCCGACGCCGCCGGCCAGCGGGGACGACGCGCTCGAGAACGCCGTCCTGTGACGCGACGTCGCGCCGACCGACCGCGGTACCGGCCGAGCGCGGTGCCGACCCGCCGAGCTCACTCCCACTCGATGGTGCCCGGCGGCTTGCTCGTGACGTCGAGCACGACCCGGTTGACCTCGGGGACCTCGTTGGTGATGCGGGTGGAGATCCGCGCGAGCACGTCGTAGGGCACCCGGGTCCAGTCGGCGGTCATCGCGTCCTCGGAGCTGACCGGGCGCAGCACCACGGGGTGGCCGTAGGTGCGGCCGTCGCCCTGCACGCCCACCGAGCGGATGTCCGCCAGCAGCACCACCGGGCACTGCCAGATGTCGCGGTCCAGCCCGGCCGCGGTCAGCTCGGCGCGGGCGATCGCGTCGGCCGCGCGCAACACCTCGAGCCGGTCGGCCGTGACCTCCCCGATGATCCGGATGCCCAGCCCCGGGCCAGGGAACGGCTGGCGCCAGACGATCGCCTCGGGCAGCCCGAGCTCCAGGCCCACGGCGCGCACCTCGTCCTTGAACAGCCGGCGCAGCGGCTCGACGAGCTCGAACTGCAGGTCGTCCGGCAGCCCGCCGACGTTGTGGTGCGACTTGATGTTCGCCGCGCCCTCGCCGCCGCCGGACTCCACGACGTCCGGGTAGAGCGTGCCCTGGACCAGGAAGCGGACCTCCTCGCCGTGCGCGCCGGACTCCGCGACCACGTCACGCGCGGCCTGCTCGAAGACCCGGATGAACTCCCGGCCGATGGTCTTGCGCTTGTCCTCCGGGTCGGTCTGGCCCGCGAGCGCGGTGAGGAACCGCTCGCGCGCGTCGACGGTGACCAGACGCACCCCGGTGGAGGCCACGAAGTCCCGCTCGACCTGCTCGACCTCGCCGGCGCGCAGCAGGCCGTGGTCGACGAAGACGCAGGTCAGCTGGTCGCCGACGGCACGCTGGACGAGCGCGGCGGCGACCGCCGAGTCCACGCCGCCGGACAGCGCGCAGATCACCCGGGCGTCGCCCACCTGCTCGCGGATCGCCTCGACCTGGTCCGCGACGACGTTGCCCGGCGTCCAGGTCGGGGACAGGTCGGCGCCCAGGTACAGGAAGTTCTCCAGGGCCCGCTGCCCGAGGGGCGAGTGCTTGACCTCGGGGTGCCACTGCATGCCGTAGAGCCGGCGCTCGGTGTCCTCGAACGCGGCGACCGGCGACCCGGACGACGTCGCGAGCACCCGGAACCCGTCGGGTGCGGACTGCACGGCGTCGCCGTGGCTCATCCACACGGACTGCTCGGTGGGGGAGCCGGTGAGCAGGCTGCCCGGCGTGCCGATCGACACGTGCGTCCCGCCGTACTCGCGGGTGCCGGTGCGGGCCACCTCGCCGCCCAGCGCGCGGGCCATCGCCTGGAACCCGTAGCAGATGCCGAGCACCGGGACGCCGGCCTCGAACAGCTCGCGGTCCACCGCGGGGGCGCCCTCGGCGTACACGCTCGCCGGGCCGCCGGACAGGATCACGGCCGAGGGCCGGCGCGCGAGCATCTGCTCGACGGTCCACGTGTGCGGGACGATCTCGGAGTACACCCGCGCCTCGCGCACGCGCCGCGCGATGAGCTGGGCGTACTGGGCGCCGAAGTCGACGACGAGGACAGGTCCCGCGGGGCCGTCCGGATCGGTGCTCGGGGTCTGCGCTGCTGCCACGCCGGGAGTCTAGTGAGCGGCGTCGGCGGCCCGGAGCGTCTGCCCGCCGGCCGGACCCCCGGCCGCGATCTGGGCGAGCGCGTCGGCGTGCACACGACGCTCCAGCACGAAGGACATCACCGGCACGACGCCGGCGAGCACCATCGTGGTCAGCCGTCCGAAGCCCCAGCGCACCTTGGACCACAGGTCCAGCACGGTCACCAGGTACACCACGTAGATCCAGCCGTGCGCGATCGGCACGACAACCCCGGCGTTCGGGATGACGACCGACAGACCGTCATGATCGAAAAGCGGGATCGAGCTGTCGCTCGCGAACTGCGCAAGCTGGAGCACGACGTGGAGCGTGAGCAGCAGCAGCATCGCCCCGGTCACGTAGGCCATCACCCGGTAGCGCCCGAGCGCTCCGCGCGCCTGGTCGGTCCACGACTTGTCCGCCACTGCTCCTCCTTCGATCCCGACGCAGCCGCGACCCGGCGTTCGGCTCGCCCATCCTGCCCGACGACCGGGCGCGGTTCGCGTCGAGCCGCTAGAACGCGTCGTCGGCCGGCGAGGCGTTGACGTACTTCACCGAGGCCCGCGGCCGCGCCATCATCGGCGCGACGGCGTCCCGCCAGGCGGCGTAGTGGGACGTCTGCTTGTGCGCAGCCGCCGCATCGGCGTCGCGGTAGACCTCGACGAGGACCACGTGGGCGGGGTCCTCGCGGTCGACCAGGACGTCGAACCGCACCACCCCCGGCTCTGCGCGGCTCGCTGCCGCATTGAGCTGCGTCGCGGCCAGGAAGGCGTCCTCCTGCCCGGCGACCACGGCGATGTCCACGTGCACGACGACCAGCGAGTTCGCCATGCCCCCACGCTATCCCCGCCACGCAATCCCCCCCACCCTCAGGCGAGTTCGGTGGTCGGGGGGCGAGTTCGGTGGTCGCGACCACCGAACTCGACCCCCACCACCGAACTCGGCGGGCTTGGGGGCGGGGCGGAAATGGCTCGCCCGGTGTCGGTGGCTGGACCTACCGTCGACGGGTGCGCCAGATGCCCTACACCGACCCGGGTCAGCCCCCGCTGACCACCGCGTCGGCCTACCTGTGGTGGGTCGCGCGCGGGCAGCTGGGGCTGGTCGCGTCCTGCGTCGCGTGGTCGACCCTCGCGTTCGTCGCGTCCGCCGTGCTGCCCTACCTGCTGGGCCGCGCGGTGGACACCGGGCTCGAGCACGGCGTGGACCGCGCGCTGTGGGGCGCGGTCCTGCTGCTGCTCGCCGTCGGGCTGATCGGGGCGCTCGCCAACGTCGTGGAGCACCGCCGCCTGGTCGAGGGCTGGATCCGCGCGGCGTTCCGCTCGTCCCAGCTGCTCGGTCACCACGTCACCCGCACCGGCGACGCGGTGACCGCAGAGCTGCCCACCGGTGAGGTCGTCGCCACCGTCGCGTCGGACTCGCTGCGGGTCGGCGAGGTGTTCTGGATCATGCCGCGCCTGGTCGGCGCGCTGGTCTCGTACGCGGTGGTCGCCGTGCTGCTGCTGCGCGCGTCGGTGCCGCTGGGCGTCGCGGTGCTGATCGGCCTGCCGACCGTCGCCGCCGTGCTCGCGCTGGTGGTGCGGCCGCTGTCACGGCGTGAGGCCGACCAGCGGCACGCCGGCGGCCGGCTCACCACGCTCGGCGCCGACACCGTCTCGGGCCTGCGCATCCTGCGCGGCATCGGCGGCGAGGACGTGTTCGCGGGCCGCTACCGCGACCAGTCGCAGACGGTGCGCCGTGCCGGTGTCCGGGTCGCGCAGACCGAGTCGCTGCTCGACGCGCTCAAGGCGCTGCTGCCCGGCCTGTTCCTGGCCGGGGTGGTCTGGTACGGCGCGCACCTGGCGGTCGCCGGCACCATCACGCCCGGCGAGCTCGTGACGTTCTTCGGCTACGCGGCGTTCCTCACCCAGCCGCTGGACGTGGCGACCGAAGCGCTGCGGATCGGCACGCGTGCCGTCGTCGGCGTCCGGCGGATGCTGCGCGTGCTGTCCGTCGCGCCCACCGGCGCCGACACCCGCGAGCGCCCGCTCGACCTGGCCGACCCAACGCCCGCCGGCGACGCCGTCGACCTGGTCGACGAGCGGACCGGCGTCGTGCTGCCGGCCGGCCGCCTCACCGCGCTGGTGAGCCCCGACCCGGACGAGTCGGCGGCGCTCGCGCTGCGCCTCGGGCTGCTGGGCGAGAGCCACGACGCCACCCGGGTGCGCCTGGGCGGCACGGCACTGTCCGAGCTCGGCCTGGCCGAGGTGCGGCGGCGGGTCGTCGTCGCCGAGTCGACGCCGCACCTGTTCACCGGCAGCCTGCGCGCAGAGCTCGACGTGCGCGGCGGCAGCGACGACGCCGCCAAGCTCGCCGCGCTGCACACCGCCGACGCCCACGACGTGCTCGACGCCGTGCCCGACGGCCTGGACGGGCACGTCACCGAGAAGGGCCGCTCGCTGTCCGGCGGACAGCGCCAGCGCCTCGCCCTGGCGCGCGCACTGCTCACCGACGCCGAGGTGCTCGTCCTGGTCGAGCCGACCAGCGCGGTCGACGCGCACACCGAGGCCCGGATCGCGGAGAGGCTGGCCGCCGCCCGTGCCGGTCGCACCACCGTCGTGGTCACCGCGAGCCCGCTCGTGCTGGACCGCGTCGACCACGTGGTACTGGTCTCCGGCGGGCGCGTGCTGGCCGAGGGCAGCCACCGTGAGCTGCTCGCTGCCGACCACGACGGCGCCCGCCGCTACCGCGCGGTGGTCTCGCGCGCCGCCGCCGATGACGACCTCGTCGACCCCTACGACCCCAGGAAGGAGGAGCACCGTGAGGCTTCCTGTCGCTGACTCGACAGCTCTGCGCGAGCACACCGTGTGGCTGCTGCGCCGGCACCGGCGTGCGCTGGGCCTGGTGCTGGGCCTGCACGCCCTCGCGGCGCTCGCCGGCCTGGCCGGTCCGTGGCTGCTGGGCCGGATCGTCGACGCGGTCGCGGCGGGCACCACCGGCGCCTTCGTCGACCGCTCGGCCGCTGCGCTGGTGGCCGCCGTGCTCGCCCAGACCGTCGCGATCCGGTACGCGCAGCGCGCGTCCCGGGTGCTCGGCGAGACGGTGTTCGCCGAGCTCCGCGAGGAGTTCGTCACCACGGTGACCCGCCTGCCGCTGTCGGTGGTCGAGCGGGCCGGCACCGGCGACCTGCTGGGCCGGACCACCAACGACATCGACCGCGCGCAGCACTCGGTGCGGTTCGGCGTGCCGCGGATCCTGGTCACCTCGGCCACCGTGCTGCTCACCGTGGCCGCCGCGATCGCGGTGGACTGGCGGGTGGCGCTGGCGCTGTTCGTGGGTCTGCCAACGCTGCTGCTGGCCACGCGCTGGTACCTGCGCCGGGCCACGGCCGGCTACCTGCGCGAGTCCGCGGCGTACGCGACGCTCAACGGCACGATCAGCGAGTCGGTCGAGGGCGCCCGCACCATCGACGCGCTCGGGCTGGGCCGGCGACGGCGCGACCGGATCGACGCCGACCAGCGCGAGGCGTTCGCGGCCGAGTCCCGCACGCTCTTCCTGCGCACGGTCCTGTTCCCGGGCGTCGACGTGTCCTTCGTCCTGCCGATCGTCGCGACCCTGCTGTGGGGCGCCTACCTGGTGTCCGCCGGGCTGTCGACGGTCGGCGCGGTCACCACGATCGCCGTGTACGCGCTCCAGCTGCGCCACCCGATCGGCGAACTGATCTACTGGCTCGACGAGATCCAGGTCGGCGCGACGTCGCTGGCCCGGATCATCGGGGTGCGCGACGTCGCCCCGGACCGCACCACCGGCCCGGACCGGCCGAGCGGCGAGCAGGTGGTCGCGACCGAGCTGCGCTACGCCTACCGCGAGGGGCACGACGTGCTGCACGGCATCGACCTGACCCTGCGTCCGGGCGAGCGCCTGGCGGTCGTCGGCCCGTCCGGCGCAGGCAAGTCGACCCTCGGTCGCATGCTGGCCGGCATCCACCCGCCGACCGGTGGCGAAGTAGGCATCGACGGCGTGCGGCTCGTGGACCTGCCGTTGGAGGAGCTGCGCGGGCACGTCGCGCTGGTGACCCAGGAGCACCACGTGTTCGTCGGGACGCTGGCCGACAACCTGCGCCTGGCGCGGCCCGAGGCGGACGACGACGAGTTGCGGCGCGCGCTGGCCGCCGTCGACGCCCTGGCATGGGTCCAGGCCCTCCCGGAGGGCCTGGCGACCGAGGTCGGCTCGGGTGGCCTCACGCTGACGCCCGCGCAGGCCCAGCAGGTCGCTCTGGCCCGCCTGGTGCTGCTCGACCCGCACACCCTGGTGCTGGACGAGGCGACGTCGCTGCTCGACCCGCGCGCGGCGCGGCACCTCGAGCAGTCGCTGTCCCGGGTGCTGGCCGGGCGCACGGTCGTGGCCATCGCGCACCGGCTGTACACCGCGCACGACGCGGACCGGGTCGCCGTGGTCGACGACGGCCGGATCAGCGAGATCGGCCCGCACGACGAGCTGGTCGCGGCGGGGGGCGAGTACGCCGCACTGTGGCACTCCTGGCAGCAGGACTGAGCCGCCCACCCCTACGAGACCTGGCCCCGACCCGGGGCCGGGTCGAGCGTTGAAGCGTCGGCCCCGGATGTCGGGGCCGACGCTTCAACGCCGCCTGGGCGCGAGCTGGCGCCGGCGCGTGCCGCTCGGCGCCCAAGGCCCCCGCGGCCGCGCGGCGCGCTCCTGGCCTTGCGGCTCCATCTTAATCCGTGTATATACATCTACGTGGATGATCTGGGCTTCGCGGCACTGAGCGACGGGACGCGTCGCACGATCGTCAAGGCCCTGCGCGACGGCGAGCGCTCGGTCGGCGAGCTCGTGGACGTCGCCGGGGTGGCCCAGAGCGGGGTGTCGCGGCACCTGCGGATCCTCGGCGAGGCCGGCTTCGTGCAGGTGCGCGCAGACGGCCAGCGGCGGCTGTACTCCCTGCGCCCCGAGCCGTTCCAGCAGATCGACGCCTGGATGGACGACTACCGGCGCCTGTGGGAGGGCCGCCTGGACCGGATGGGCCGGGCGCTCGAGCAGCGCCGGGCCGACCACGAGCGAGAGGACACCGCATGAGCGAGCGCACCGTGACGATCGAGCGGCACTACCCGGCCGACCCCGCCGAGGTGTGGGAGCTGTGGACCACACCCGAGGGGATCGAGGCTTGGTGGGGCCCGGACGGCTTCGCCGTGCAGGTGCACGCGCTCGACGTCCGACCGGGCGGCACGATGCGCTACTCGATGCGCGCGGTCGACGACCACATCGCCGCCTACCTGCGGTCCCAGGGCCTCGCCACCGAGACGACGCACGAGATCCGCTTCGTCGAGGTCGTCCCGTACCGGCTCCTCGCGTCCCGGCACCCGGTCGACTTCGTGCCGGACGTCGAGACCTACGAGGTCGGCATCCGGCTCGAGCTCAGGCCCGATGCCGGCGGGACCCGGCTGCGCCTGGTCCTGGACACGATGCACGACCAGACCTGGACCGATCGTGCGGTCGCCGGCTGGGAGCAGCAGCTCGACCGCCTGGCCCACACCCTGCAGGAGGGACGATGAGAGCCCCGTACCCGATGCTCTGGTTCGCGAGCGAGGCCGAGGAAGCCGTCCGGCTGTACACCTCGGTGTTCCCCGACTCCCAGGTGCTGCACGTCCAGGCGAGCTCCGGAGATGCCCCCGGCGCGCCGCCCGGCGCGCCTCTCACGATCGAGTTCACCCTCGGTGGGGCACCCTTCACCGCCCTGAACGGCGGGCCGCACCACGAGTTCAACGATGCGATGTCGCTGGTGGTCGAGTGCCACGGCCAGGACGAGCTCGACCGGGTCTGGGACGCGCTGCTCGACGGGGGCGGCCAGACCGTGCAGTGCGGCTGGCTGACGGACCGCTTCGGCGTGCGCTGGCAGGTGGTGCCGGACAACCTGGGCGAGCTGCTCGCGACCCCCGCGGCGATCCGGGCGATGCTCGCGATGGTCAAGCTCGACATCGCCGCGCTCGAGGCGGCCGGCCGCGGCTGACGCCACCTCCCACCCTGACATCGCACCCGCCGAGCCCGCCGGGCGGCATGGTCCGCCGGGCGGCGCGACGCTCCGCCGAGTCCGCCGGCCGGCGCACACCCGACGCCGAGTTCGGTGGTTGGCGCGCCAGTTCGGTGGTCGCGACCACCGAACTCGACCCCCACCACCGAACTCGGCGGGTGGCGAGGGGGCGGGCGGGAGGGTCAGGTCGGTCGCGCCTGCTCGGCGTCCGGCTCCGCGGCTTCGGCGCCGGCCTCCGCGGCCGCCGCCTCACGCGCCTCGTCCCCGAGCATCCGCCACCACAGCGCGACGGCGAACAGTCCGAACAGCCACCACTGCAGCGCGTAGCCGAGGTTGCGCCAGTCCACCCCGCCACCGTCCCGGGCCGGGTACCCCAGCGGCACCAACCCGTCCGCCTGCCCGGCGTCGACGGTGTCGAGCACCAGGTACCCGGAGTAGGTGGGCCCGCCCCACCGGTTGACCAGCTCGGCCGGGCTGATCGCGTCGGTCTGACCGTCGGGCAGCCCGCCCTGGCCGGCCGCCTCGCCGACCTCGAGCCACCCCACCACCGCGACCTCGTCGGCCGGAGGCGGCGCGCTGGCCGCCGGGTCGTCGACCGACGGCACCCAGCCGCGCACCACCGGCAGCACGGCCCCGGTCGAGGAGACCCGCAGCGGGGTGAGCACGAGCGCGCCGACCTGACCGTCGTGGGTCCGCCCCGGCACCAGCAGCTGGTCGTCGCCGAACACGCCCGTCGTCGTCACGTGCCGCCCCATGAGGTCGGAGGTGAACGTGGTCTGCGGCGCGAGCACCGACTCCAGGTCGACCGGCGCGGCGTGGGCCGCCTCAGCGGCGGCCGCGGCCGCCCTCGCTTCGCCCTTGGCCAGCGCGCGGTCGAGCTGCCAGACCCCGAGTCGGGCGAACACCGCCGAGAGGACCAGCAGGGCCACCAGGATCGCGATCATCCGGGGCCGGGCCCCTGCCCGGAGCCGGTCTCGCGCCGTGACGGTCATGGAGTCACGGTAGCCGTGCTCCGCCCGCTGTCCCGGGGCGTCGGGATGTGGTGGAGTGGGAGTCGCCAAGTCCAGTCCGACAGGCCCGGCGCGGCCGCAGCGGGGTCAAACGTCCCATGATTCAAGGGAGGGACGCACGAGACCCTGGTGCCGACCACGCCCGGGCCCCGGCAGCACAGGAGACGACATGACGGCAGTGCCCGCTGCGACCGGCGCGTGGCGCACCGGTGGCGGTCAGATCAGCGACGACGTCCTGGCCCGGATCGACGCGTGGTGGCGGGTGGCGAACTACCTCTCGGTCGGCCAGATCTACCTCCTGGACAACCCCCTGATGCGCGAGCCGTTGACCCGCGACCACGTCAAGCCGCGGCTGCTCGGCCACTGGGGCACCACCCCCGGCCTGACCTTCCTGTACGCGCATCTCAACCGCGCGATCGCCGAGCGCTCCCAGTCGACGATCTACATCACCGGCCCGGGCCACGGCGGTCCGGGCCTGGTCGCGAGCGCCTACCTCGACGGCACCTACTCCGAGGTGTACTCCGACATCACCGAGGACGCCGAGGGCCTGCGCCGGCTGTTCCGGCAGTTCTCCTTCCCGGGCGGCATCCCGAGCCACGTCGCACCGGAGACGCCCGGGTCGATCCACGAGGGCGGCGAGCTCGGGTACGCGCTCTCGCACGCCTACGGCGCCGCGTTCGACAACCCGGACCTGCTGGTCGCGGCCGTGGTCGGCGACGGCGAGGCGGAGACCGGTCCGCTGGCCACGAGCTGGCACTCGACCAAGTTCGTCAACCCGGCCCAGGACGGCGTCGTCCTGCCGATCCTGCACCTCAACGGGTACAAGATCGCCAACCCGACGGTGCTGGCCCGGATCAGCGACGACGAGCTGACCTCGCTCATGGTGGGCTTCGGGCACAAGCCGCACGTGTTCACCGCGGGCTTCGACGACGAGGACCACCTGTCGATCCACCGCCGTTTCGCGACCTTGCTCGACGAGGTGCTGGACGAGATCGCCGCGATCAAGGCGCGGGCAGCCGCGGGCGACCTCGCGCGCCCGATGTGGCCGATGATCGTCTTCCGCACCCCCAAGGGCTGGACGGGTCCGGACTACATCGACGGCAAGAAGACCACCGGCTCGTGGCGCGCCCACCAGGTGCCCCTGGCGAGTGCTCGGGACACCCCCGAGCACCTCCAGGTCCTGCAGACCTGGCTGGAGAGCTACCACCCCGAGGAGCTGTTCGACGCGAACGGCCGCGTGCTGGCCGACATCCGCACCCTGGCCCCGGCCGGCCAGCTGCGGATGAGCGACAACCCGCACGCGAACGGCGGCCTGCTCCTCAAGGACCTGCGCCTGCCGGACTTCCGCGACTACGCGGTCGACGTGCCCAGCCCTGGCGGTTCGATCTCCGAGGCACCGCGGGTGCTCGGCCAGTGGTTGACCGACGTCATCCGGCTGAACCCGGACAACTTCCGGATCTTCGGCCCCGACGAGACCGCGTCCAACCGCCTCCAGGCGGTCTTCGACACCACCGACAAGCAGTGGAACGCCGAGTTCTACGGCCCCGAGGTCGACGAGCACCTGGCCCGCGCGGGACGCGTCCTGGAGATGCTCTCCGAGCACCAGATGCAGGGCTGGCTCGAGGGCTACCTGCTCACCGGCCGGCACGGCCTGTTCAACTGCTACGAGGCGTTCATCCACATCGTCGACTCGATGGTGAACCAGCACGCCAAGTGGCTGAAGGTGACCGCCGACATCCCGTGGCGGCGGCCGATCGCGAGCCTGAACTACCTGCTCAGCTCGCACGTGTGGCGCCAGGACCACAACGGCTTCTCCCACCAGGACCCCGGCTTCATCGACCACGTGGTCAACAAGAAGGCCGAGATCGTGCGGGTGTACCTGCCGCCGGACGCCAACACGCTGCTGTCCACCTACGACCACTGCCTGCGCAGCCGGGACTACGTCAACATCGTGGTCAGCGGGAAGCAGCCCGCGCCGAACTTCCTCACCATGGAGCAGGCGATCGCGCACTGCACCCGAGGCGTCGGCATCTGGGACTGGGCCGGCACCGAGGTCGAAGGTGACGAGCCGGACGTCGTGCTGGGGTGCGCCGGTGACGTGCCGACCCTGGAGGTGCTGGCGGCGGCCGACATCCTGCGCCGCGAGATCCCGGTGCTCAAGGTGCGCGTGATCAACGTCGTGGACCTCATGCGCCTGCAGGACGAGCGCGAGCACCCGCACGGCCTGTCGGACCGCGAGTTCGACAACCTGTTCACCGCCGACCGCCCGATCGTGTTCGCGTACCACGGCTACCCGTGGCTCATCCACCGCCTGACCTACCGCCGCAACGGGCACGCCAACCTGCACGTGCGCGGCTACAAGGAGGAGGGCACCACCACCACGCCCTTCGACATGGTCATGCTCAACGACCTGGACCGCTACAAGCTCGTGATCGACGTCATCGACCACGTGCACTGGTTGCGGTCCGGCCAGGCCAACCTGCGCCAGCAGATGGTCGACGCCCGGCTCCGGGCCCGGGAGTACACCCGGGCCTACGGCGAGGACATCCCCGAGGTGCGCGACTGGGTGTGGCCCGGCGCGCAGGGCGTGGCGACGGACGTCTCCGCCGCCGCGGCCACGGGCGGGGACAACGAGTAGCACGCAGCACCGGCCACGAGCCGGCACGAGACAAGAGGACACCGTGGCACGCAGCATCTACATCACGTCCGCCGAGGGCGACACCGGCAAGTCGACGGTCGCCCTCGGCCTGGTCGACCTGCTGACCAGGACGGTGACGCGGGTCGGGGTGTTCCGACCGGTCGCGCGATCGGTGCGGCAGCGTGACTACGTCCTCGAGCTCCTGCTGTCCCGCGAGGGCGTGGACCTGTCCTACGACGAGTGCGTGGGCGTCACCTACGAAGAGGTCCACCACGACCCCGAGGCCGCGCTGTCGCGGATCGTCGCGCGGTACCACGAGGTCGAGCGCAAGTCCGACGTGGTGGTGATCGTCGGCACCGACTACACCGACGTCGCCGCGGGCCCGACCGAGCTGGCCTACAACGCCCGGATCGCGGTCAACCTGGGCGCGCCGGTGCTGCTGGTGATCCGCGGCTCGAACCGGCGCCCCGACGAGGTGCACTCGATGGCCGAGGTGTGCCTGGCCGAGCTGCGGACCCAGCACGCCGAGGTGATCGGCCTGGTGGCCAACCGGTGCCCGGCCCAGCAGCTGCTCGCGATGCGTGCCGCGCTGGGCTACGACCTGCCGGCCTGGGCGATCCCGGACGACCGGGTGCTCATGGCACCGACCGTCGGCGCGCTCATGGAGGCGGTCGACGGGCGTCTGGTGGCCGGCGACGAGGACCTGCTCGCCCGCGAGGCGCTGGACGTGCTGGTCGGCGCGATGTCGGTCGAGCACCTCATCGGCAAGCTCTCCGACGGCGCCGTGATCATCACTCCCGGCGACCGGTCGGACGTGCTGCTGGGCCTGCTCGCGGCCCACGCCGCGGAGGGCTACCCCTCGCTGGCCGGGATCATCCTCAACGGCGGGTTCTACCCGCCGCCGCAGGTCGCCAAGCTGGTCGAGGGCCTGGGACAGCGGCTGCCGATCATCCGCTCGGACTACGGCACGTTCCGCACCGCGAGCGCGGCCGCCTCGATCCGCGGACGGCTGTCCGCCGACTCCCAGCGCAAGGTCGACACCGCACTGGCCCTGTTCGAGAAGCACGTGGACGGCGAGGCGCTGCTGGCCAGGGCCGACGTGTCCAAGCCGAGCGTGGTCACGCCGCTGATGTTCGAGTGGGAGCTGCTCTCGCGCGCCCGGTCGAACAAGAAGCACATCGTGCTGCCCGAGGGCGAGGACGACCGGATCCTGCGCGCGGCGAGCACCCTGCTCCAGCGCGAGGTGGCCGACCTGACGATCCTGGGCAACGAGGCGGCGATCCGGGCCCGGGCCACCGAGCTCGGCCTGGACATCTCCGCAGCGCAGGTGATCGACCCCAAGGACGGGGAGCTGTTCGAGCGGTTCGCCGCCGAGTACGCCGAGATCCGCAAGCACAAGGGCATGACGGTCGAGCGCGCGCGAGAGATCGTCGGCTCGGTGTCCTACTTCGGCACGCTGATGGTCCAGCTCGGGCTCGCGGACGGCATGGTCTCCGGCGCGATCCACACCACCGCGCACACCATCAAGCCGTCGTTCGAGATCATCAAGACCCAGCCGGGCACGTCCATCGTGTCCAGCGTGTTCTTCATGTGCCTGGAGGACCGCGTCCTGGTCTACGGCGACTGCGCGGTCAACCCCGACCCCACCGCCGAACAGCTCGCCGACATCGCGATCTCGTCGGCGGACACCGCCGCGGCGTTCGGCATCGCGCCCCGGATCGCCATGCTGTCCTACTCGACAGGCGAGTCCGGCAGTGGTGCCGATGTGGAGAAGGTCCGCACCGCGACCACGCTGGTGCGCGAGCGCCGCCCCGACCTCGAGGTCGAGGGGCCGATCCAGTACGACGCGGCCGTGGACGCCTCGGTCGCGAAGACCAAGATGCCCGACTCCACCGTGGCGGGCCGGGCGACGGTCTTCATCTTCCCGGACCTCAACACCGGCAACAACACCTACAAGGCCGTGCAGCGTTCCGCCGGCGCCGTCGCCGTCGGACCGGTGCTCCAGGGCCTGCGCAAGCCGGTCAACGACCTGTCCCGCGGCGCCCTGGTGCAGGACATCGTCAACACCGTGGCGATCACCGCGATCCAGGCGCAGGCCCTCGCCGACATCCCGGCGGCGGAGACCTCGGAGCACGCGATGACGACCGCCGCCGTCAACCCCACCCCCACCGGAGGAAGCCCCGCATGAGCACCCACGTCCTGGTCGTCAACTCGGGATCGTCGTCGATCAAGTACCAGCTGATCGACGTCGAGACGTCGGACTCGCTCGCCGCGGGCATCGTCGAGCGGATCGGCCTGGAGATGGGCCGGGCCAAGCACGAGGGACCGGACGGCAAGACCGAGATCGAGCGTCCGGTGCCCGACCACGCCTCCGGCATGGCGATCATGATGGAGCTGTTCGAGGCCCACGGCCCCGAGATCGACCCCGAGCACCTCGCCGCGGTCGGCCACCGCGTGGTCCAGGGCGGCGCGGTGTTCTCCGGCCCGGCCGTTATCGACGACGGCGTCCTCGCCAAGATCGACGCCCTGTCCCCGCTCGCACCGCTGCACAACCCCGCACACGTGCAGGGCATCGTCGCCGCGCGCGCGACGTTCCCGGACGTGCCGCACGTGGCGGTCTTCGACACCGCGTTCCACCAGGGCATGCCGCCGGAGTCGTACACCTACGCGCTGGACCGCGAGGTCGCCGACCAGTACCAGATCCGGCGGTACGGCGCGCACGGCACCTCGCACCTGTACGTCTCGCGGACCACCGCTGAGTACCTGGGCCGCGACTACGCCGAGCTGAACACGATCGTGCTGCACCTGGGCAACGGCGCGTCGGCGAGCGCGGTGCGCGGCGGGGTCTGCTTCGACACCTCGATGGGGCTGACCCCGCTGGCCGGCCTGGTGATGGGCTCACGCACCGGTGACATCGACCCCGCCGTGATCTTCCACCTGCGCCGGGTCGCGGGGATGTCCACCGACGAGCTGGACGACCTGTTCAACCGCCGCTCGGGGATGCTCGGCATGTGCGGGATGTCGGACATGCGGGACGTGCACGACGCGGTCGCTGCCGGCGACGAGGCGGCCCGGACGGCGCTGCAGGTCTACTACCACCGGATCAAGGGCTACGTCGGCAACTACTACGCCCAGCTCGGCCACGTGGACGCGATCGCGTTCACCGCGGGGATCGGCGAGAACGACGACATCGTCCGGATCAACTCGCTGGCCGGCCTGGAGCGCCTGGGCATCGTGGTGGATCCCGAGCGCAACGAGGGCCGCAAGAAGGAGATCACCGTGATCTCGCCCGACGACGCCGAGGTCACCGTCCTGGTGGTGCCCACCAACGAGGAGCTCGAGATCGCCCGCCAGGCCCTGGAGCTGCTGCGCGCCTGAGCCCGGCCGCGCCGGGCGTGATCGCGGTCGCGATCGGCACCGCCCGAGGCTCCGACCAGCCGAACGTCGGATGACCAGAGTCCTAGGTCCCGGGCTCCTCGCTTCCGGTGCGCCTACGGTTGCGTAACTTACGCCTCCGTAGGTAACGAGAGGTCCCGTGCTCCCCACCCTGCCCGCTCTTTCATCTCGACGTCTGCCGACCCTGATCCAGGGCGGGATGGGTGTCGCGGTCTCGTCCTGGCGCCTGGCCTCGGCCGTGGCCCGGCGCGGCCAGCTCGGCGTGGTCTCGGGCACCGCCCTCGACCTCGTCCTGGCCCGCCGTCTCGAGGACGGCGACGCCGACGGCTCGGTGCGGCGGGCGCTCGCCGCGTTCCCCGTGCGCGAGGTGGCCCAGCGGGTCCTGGATCGCTACCTGCGGGTCGGCGGCCGGCACGGCGCGCCCTACCGGCCGGTCCCCCGGCCGAGCCTGAGGCCGCGCCGGGCGGCGCAGGAGCTGACGGTGCTGGCGAACTTCGTCGAGGTGTGGCTGGCCAAGCAGGGCCACCGCGGGCCCGTCGGGGTGAACTACCTGGAGAAGATCCAGATGGCCACGCCGGCCGCCGCGTACGGTGCGATGCTCGCCGGTGTCGACGCCGTGCTCATGGGAGCAGGCATCCCCCGGCACCTGCCCCACCTGCTCGACGAGCTCGCGAAGCACCGCAAGGTCCGCCTGCCCGTCGACGTGGCCGGGGGCCGCGAGGACGACGAGGACGCCGCCGTCGAGCTCGACCCGGCCGACCTGCTCGGCGCAGAGCTGGCCGACCTGCACCGCCCGATGTTCCTGGCGATCGTGTCCAGCGAGGTGCTGGTGAAGTACCTGGATCGGGACCCCAAGATCCGGCCCGACGGCGTGGTCATCGAGGGCCCGCGCGCCGGCGGGCACAACGCGCCGCCGCGCGGCAGGCCGGTCCTGGACGACCGCGGCCAGCCCGTGTTCGGGCCCCGCGACGACGCCGACGTCGCCAAGGTCGCGGCCGTCGGTCTGCCGTTCTGGCTCGCCGGCGGACGGGGCACCCCCGAGGCTCTGCGCGACACCCTGGCCGCCGGCGCGAACGGGGTCCAGGTGGGCACCGCGTTCGCCCTGAGCAGGGAGTCCGGGCTCACCCCGGCCCTGCGTGAGCGCCTGCTCTCGGGGCTGGCCGATGGCACCCTCGAGGTGCTCACCGACGCCGCGGCCTCACCCACCGGCTTCCCGTTCAAGGTCGCCCAGCTCGACGGGTCGCTCTCGGACCTGGCCGTCCGCTCCGCCCGGCCACGGCTTTGCGACCTGGGCTTCCTGCGCTCCCCCTACCGCAAGGGCGACGGCGACGTCGGCTACCGCTGCCCCGCCGAGCCGGTCGCCGTGTTCGTCCGCAAGGGGGGCGCGGAGCACGACGCCGACGGCCGTGTGTGCCTGTGCAACGCGCTCACCGCCGACGTCGGGCTGGGCCAGATCCGGCCCGACGGCGCGCACGAGGAGCCCCTGGTCACCCTCGGCGCCGACCTCGACGGGGCACGCCGCCTCGCCGAGCTGCACCCCGAGGGCTGGACCGCGGCCCAGGTGGTCGACTGGCTGGTGCCGGAGCGCGCCCCGGCGGCCTGAGTCAGTCCAGGGCCAGTACCGCGCGTACGTGCGCGTCGACCAGGGCGAGCGCCGCCGCGCGGGCCTCGGGGGCGGTGCGCGCGGCGCGGGCCGCGGCGGCCATCTCCTGGCAGCGCGCGAGCGTGTGGGCGCGCAGCGCGAACCGCACGCCGGGCACCGCGGCCGGGGACATCGACAGCGACGTGACGCCGACGCCGGTGAGCACCAGCGCCATCACCGGGTCCGCCGCGGACTCCCCGCACACCCCCACCGGCTTGCCCAGCTCGACGCCGGCCTCCGCGGTCGCCGAGACCAGGTCCAGCAGGGCCGGCTGCCACATGTCCAGCAGGTCGACGAGCTCGCCGCGCAACCGGTCGGTGGCCATCGTGTACTGCGCCAGGTCGTTGGTGCCGATCGAGACGAAGTCGACCTCGGCGAGCACGTCGCGGGCCCGCAGCGCGATCGCGGGGACCTCGACCATCACGCCCACGGTCGCGATCCCGGCGGCCCGGGCCGCGTCCGCGAAGTCGGCGGCCTCGGACACCGTCGCGATCATCGGCGCCATCACCCACGGCGTGCCGCCGGTGGTGGCCTGAGCTCGCGCGATCGCCGCGAGCTGGGTGGTCAGCAGCTCGGGAGCCGCGCGGACCAGACGGTAGCCCCGCACTCCGAGGGCCGGGTTCTCCTCGCCGGGCTGGGTGACGAACGCCAGAGGCTTGTCCGCCCCCGCGTCCAGTGTGCGGATGACGACCTTGCGGCCGCCGAGCGCGGACAGCGCCCTGGCGTAGACCGCCGCCTGGTCGTCCTCGGTCGGGGCCGTCTGGGCGTCCAGGAACAGCACCTCGGTGCGGAACAGCCCGACGCCCTGCACCGCCGCGTCGGTCAGCCGCTCGGCGTCCTCCGCGGTGCCGATGTTGGCCAGCAGCTGCACGCCGTGGCCGTCGGACGTCGCACCGTCGCCGGTGTCGGTCGCGAGCTCGGCCAGCGCGGCGCGGCGGGCCTCGACGGCCGCCCGCACGTCCTCGTCCGGGTCCACGATCACCGTGCCGTGCGCGGCGTCCACCGCGACCACGTCACCGTCCTTGAGCCCCGCCGCCTCGGTCGCGCGGACGACGCACGGCAGACCGAGCTGGCCGGCGATGATCGCGGTGTGCGACGTGGGCCCGCCCTTCTCGATCACGATGCCGAGCACGTTCGCCAGGTCCAGCACGGCGGTGTCCGCCGGGGAGAGGTCCTCGGCCACCACCACCGACGGGCGCGACAGCGCGGGCACGCCGGGCTCGGGCAGGCCTTCGAGCCTGGCGATCACCCGGTCGCGCACCGAGGCCAGGTCGGTCGCACGCTCGGCCATGTACCCACCGGCCGCGGTGAACATCTCGATGAACTGACCCGCCACCTGCGCCACGGCCAAGGACGGCGCCACGCCTTCACGGACCTTCGCGGCCGCCTGGCCGGACAGCGCCGCGTCCCTGGCCATCAGCGCGGTCGCGCTGAGCACCTCGGACAGCGTCCCGGTGGCCGCCTCGGCGCGGGACTGCAGGGTGTCGGCGACCTCGGCGAACACTGCCGTCACGCCGTCCGCAGCCGCGGCCGGGTCGGCCGGTGAGGGTGCGTCGGCCGGCACCCGAGGCACCGGGTGCGCCCGGGCGACCGGACCCACCACCGCCCCACGACCGACGCCGACACCGGTGATCGGGCTGGCGCTCATCGGATCATCCGTCCTACTCGGCATCCAGGTCGGTCGCGAGCATCGCGACGAGCTCGTCCAGGACCTTCTCGTCCTCGCCGGCCAGCACGACCTCCTCGCCGTTCTTCACACCCAGCCCCATCACGAACAGGATGCTCGATGCGTCGACCGGCGCCCCGCCCGGCCGCGCGATGGTCACACTCGCCCCGCTCGCGGCGACAGCCTGGGTGAACAGCATCGCAGGGCGGGCGTGCAGCCCGACCTTCGAGCCGACGGCGACAGTGCGCTCGGCCATGGTGGTCCTCCTCGCGTGGTGGCGGCATCGCGCCCACGGCGCCTGCCCGCTGTGCTCCAACTTATCCCTCATGCACGGCATCGAGCCGCTTGTGTCGTACCGGCACACCGGCGCCCGCCCGGCACGGGCCGGGCGGGCGCCGTCGTCACTTCGCTCAGCGCTTGCCCGCGAGCGCAGCCAGGCTCTCGGCGCTCTCGAGGGCCTCCTCCTCCGGGTTGCGTCCGATCTGCTTCGCGACCAGCACCGCGACAGCCGACACCACCATGCCGATCGCGAGCGCGAGCAGGAACAGCAGGGGCGAGCTGATCAACGGCGTGACCCAGAACCCGCCGTGCGGGGCCAGCACACCCGAGCCGAACGCCATCACCAGACCGCCGGTCACGGCCCCGCCCAGCATGAAGGACGGGATCATGCGGAACGGGTCGGCCGCTGCGAACGGGATCGCACCTTCGGAGATGAACGACAGGCCGAGCAGCCACGCGGACTTCCCGGACTCACGCTCGGCCTCGCTGAACTCCTTGGGCCGCACGGCCGTCGCGAGAGCGATCGCCAGGGGCGGCACCATGCCGGCGGCCATGACGGCAGCCATGATGACGGCAGGGCGGTCGGTGCTGGTGGTCGCATTGACCAGACCGGTGGTGGCGAAGACGTAGGCGACCTTGTTGACCGGACCGCCGAGGTCGAAGCACATCATGAGGCCCAGCAGGATGCCGAGCGGGACGAGCGCGCCGGTCCCCAGCCCGTCCAGCCAGCTGGTCAGCCCGTCGTTGATCGCCTTCATCGGCGGGCCGATGATGAGGTAGGTCGCAGCGCCGGCGAGCAAGGTGCTCAGGAGCGGGATCACCACGACGGGCATCACGCCACGCACACCCTTGGGCACGTTCCAACGCACCATCCACAGGGCGAGGAAGCCGGCCAGGAAGCCGGTCGCGATGCCGCCGAGGAACCCGGCGCCCACCGAGGCAGCGATCGTGCCGCCGACGAAACCGGGGACGATGCCGGGGCGGTCGGCGATCGCGTAGGCGATGTAGGCCGACAGTGCGGGCACGAGGAATCCGAACGCCGTCGCGCCGATCCGGAACAGCAGCACCGACCAGTGCTGCAGGTTGCCCCACTCGAAGGCGGTCCAGAGGACTGACGGATCGACCTTGGTGACCTCGATGGCGCCGTTCTGGCCCCAGGCCACGGTCGCGAGCATGAAGCCCAGCGCGATCAGGATGCCGCCTGCGGCGACGAACGGGATCATGTACGAGACGCCGGTCATCAGGTACTGGCGGATCCGGGTGCCCGTCCCGACCACCCGTGCGGGGGCTGCGGGAGCCGCCGGGGACACCGGCGCGGGACGACCGGACGCCTGAGCCGCCTCGACCGCGGCGACCGCCTGGGCGATGACCGCGGCGGCGTCGTGCACGGCGGCCTTGACGCCGGCGTCCACGAGCGGCTTGCCTGCGAACCGCTCTCGCCCCTGGACCTCGAGGTCCGCCGCGAAGATCACGCCGTCAGCGGCAGCGATCACGGCGGGGTCGAGGGGCGACGAGCCCGCCGCCCCCTGGGTCTCGACCACGCACTCGTGGCCTGCGGCTGCGGCAGCCTGTTCGAGCGCCTCCGCGGCCATGTAGGTGTGCGCGATGCCCGTTGGGCATGACGACACTGCGACGAACTTCATGAAGGAACCACCTCTCGGTTGACGATGTCGGCCACGGCGCCGGCATCTTCTGCTTGCAGGATCGATGTGCGGAAGGACTCGTGGACGAGCCTCCGGGCCAGCGCGGCGAGGATCTTGAGGTGATCGGAGTCACCACCTGCCGGCGCAGCGATGAGGAAGATGAGCGTGGCGGGACCGTCGGGCGCGCCGAAGTCCACGCCGGCGAGCACGCGGCCCACGGCCAGGCTCGGTGCCACGACGTGCTCGGACCGGGCATGCGGCAGGCCGATCCCACCGGGCATCCCGGTGGCCATCTGCGCCTCGCGGGCCCGCACGTCGGCGTGGAACCCGTCTGCGTCGGTCACCCGCCCGGCGGCCACCATGAGGTCGATGAGCGCGCGGGTCGCCACGTCACGGTCGTCCGCCTGGAGGTCCAGCGCGACCAGTTCTGGGGTGATGAGTGGCAGTGCCATGTCACAGCTCCTTGAGTGCACGTGCGGGATCTGGTTCGTGGACCACGCGCACGGACGCGAGGTCGAGGTGTTCGGGCCGGGGCATCTCTGTCCCCGGCAGCAGGACGGCGGCCCTGCCCCACGCCACGGCGGTGCGCAGCCGCTCGGGCGCGGGCGACCGCTCAGCGGCGAGCCACCCGGCGAGCGTGGAGTCACCGGCGCCGACGGTCGAGACCGCGACCAACCGGGGGCCGCCGGCCCACCAGCTGCCCGCGTCGGTCACCAGCAGCGCGCCGTGGGCACCCAGGCTGACCAGCACTGCGTCATTGCCCGGCGCGAGGACCTCTCGGGCGGCCTCGAGCACATCCCCCACGGTCGACAGCTCGCGCCCCACGAGCTCGGCGAGCTCGTCGTCGTTGGGCTTGACGACGGCGAGGCCACCGGCCGCGACGGCCTCGGCGAGCGGGGCTCCCGAGGTGTCGACGGCGTACGGCACACCGCGCTCGGCCGCGAGCCGGGCCAGCCTGGTCAGGATCGTGGACGGCACGCCGTCCGGAAGGCTTCCCGCTGCGACGACGCCCCGCGCACCACGGTCGAGCTCCTCGGCGACGGCGTCGCACACGGCGTCGAGCTCCGCGGCGGACAGCGCCGCCCCCGGAGCGTTGATCTTCGTCGTGATGCCGCGCGAGTCCGCGATCGTGATGTTGCTCCGGGTCGACCCGGCGATGGGCACCGGACGGACGGGCACTCCGGACGCGGCGAGCTCGGAGGCGAGCACCTGGCCGTCCGGCCCACCCAAGGGGAACACCGCCACCGTGGGCAACCCGTGCTGGTGCAGCCCGCGAGAGACGTTGATCCCCTTGCCGCCCGCATCCAGGTGGGTACCCACGGCGCGGTTGACCTCGCCGACCTCGAGGCCCTCGACGTCCAAGGTCCGGTCCAGGCTCGGGTTGAGGGTGACGGTGATCACGCGGCCGCCTCCTGCAGATCGGTCGCCTGCGGCACGAGTCGGCCACGGCAGACCTCGCGTCGCGTCCGGGCTGGACGGCGCACCCCTCGAACCGACTGCCGCTGTGTCACGTCCACCGCCCACTCCCTCGTGACCAACCAACAGAGTTGCGAATGCGCCTGCCTCTGTCCTTATGACTGTGTTTAGTCCTCCTGAGGCGTCGAAGTCAAGCAATTCGGACACACTGATTGCCCGAATGGACATGTTGGGTGCCCACATCGGCCCGTTTCGTTGGGACGACGGGTGGGCGCGGCGGCGTGCGGCAGGCGACCGGTCCCGGGCACCGGCCGGAGGTCGGCGCGGCCCGGAACGCGTCAGACCAGCACGACCCGCGTCCCGGCCTGCTCGATCTCCTCGGCGAGCTCGGGCCCCAGCCCGGTGTCGGTGACGACGGTGTCCACCGCGGACAGCGGCGCGACGTGCGCGAACTCCGAGCGACCGATCTTCGTGTGGTCGGCGAGCACCACCGTGCGCCGGGCGGCCGCGACGAGCGCACGCTTCACGCCCGCCTCGACCAGGTCCGGTGTGGTCAGGCCCTGCTCGACGGTGAGCCCGTTGATGCCCAGGAAGACGACGTCGGCGAACACGTCGCGCACGTCGCGCTCGGTCCAGGTGCCCACGGCGGCGAGCGTGCGACCGCGGACCGTCCCGCCCAGCAGGTGCACGGTGACGTTCGGCCGTGCGGCGAGGGTCATCGCGATCGGCAGGCCGTGGGTGACCACCGTGAGCTCGCGGTCGGTGGGCAGCAGCTCGGCCATCCGGGCGGTGGTCGTCCCGGCATCGAGGATGATCGCCCCGCCGTCCGGGAGCTCGTCGAGCGCCGCGCGGGCGATCCGCTCCTTCTGGGCGGACATCACCGACTCGCGCTCGGACACCGCGGGCTCGAACCCGAGCCGCTCGACGGGGATCGCCCCGCCGTGGACCCGGTGCAGCAGCCCCCGGCGCTCGAGGGCGGTGAGGTCGCGCCGGACCGTCTCAGGGGTGACGTCGAGCATCTCGGCGAGCTCACGGACCTCGACCCGGCCGTCGAGGCGCGACTTGCTGAGGATCTCCTGCTGACGCTCCGTCGCGTACACGACGCCTCCCGTGCCGCGACCGACCCGACGCCGGTCCGCTTCCGTTGATGTGGATCTGAGGCAGCCTATGTCATGGCGACGGACAGATCCGGGCATCGCGACGTGTCGTCGCGGGCAGAACCGGAAGCCCGCTCCCGCGGGCAGGCGGGTGCTGCCTGCCCCTCAGTCGCTGGGGACGAGGGTCACCCGCACCGCCGCCGGGTCCAGGCCCATCTCCTGGGCCAGGGCCACGGCCATCCGCGCCTCGGCGTCCGAGAGGTCGTCGGTCAGGAAGCTGACGACCAGCGCCTGGTTGCACCAGACGCGCCAGCCGTCGCCCTCCTCGCCGGCACTGGCGGTGAACACCCGCACGTCGGCGCCGCCCACCACCGCACCGCTCGCCTCCCACCGCGCGAAGGCCCGGCCGCACGCCGTGGCCAGCACGATCTCGGGCGAGCGCGCGTGGCCGACGAAGGGCTCGGCCGTCACCGGCCGGCCGGCCGGGTCGCAGATCACGATCTGGGCCTCGCCGATCCCCGGCGAGGAGAAGCGGTAGGTCCAGCCCTCCGGGAGCGTCGGTGCACCACGCGGGGCCACCACCTGGTCCAGGACGGCGTCCCCGGCGAGCGCCGGGTGCGGGACCGTGCCACCGGGCTGGATCCGGTCGTCCCCAGCGGTCCGGACACGACGGGTCAGACGGTCGACGAAGGACATCGGTGTACCTCCCGCGCTGGGTCTTCCTCACCGATATCGGGTCGACCGGACGGTGGTGCCAGCGTCCGAACGGGTGAAACCGCCCGCGTGGGATCAGTGCGGCGTGTACGGCGACACGACGACCTCGACCCGCTGGAACTCCTTGAGGTCGGAGTACCCGGTGGTCGCCATCGCCCGACGCAGCGCGCCGACCAGGTTGAGCGTCCCGTCGGCGACCCGCCCCGGGCCGAACAGGATCTCCTGCATCGTGCCGGTGCTGCCGACCTCCACGCGCTCGCCCCTGGGCAGCTGCGGGTGATGCGCCTCGGGCCCCCAGTGCCAGCCCCGACCCGGCGCCTCGACGGCACGCGCCAGGGTGGCCCCGAGCATGACCGCGTCGGCCCCGCACGCGACCGCCTTGACCAGGTCGCCCGAGCGGCCCACCCCGCCGTCGGCGATGACGTGCACGTACCGGCCCCCCGACTCGTCGAGGTAGTCGCGGCGCGCGGCGGCGACGTCGGCCACCGCGGTGGCCATCGGAGCGTGGATGCCCAGCGAGACCCTGGTGGTGTGCGCGGCGCCGCCGCCGAAGCCCACCAGCACGCCGGCCGCGCCGGTCCGCATCAGGTGCAGCGCCGCGGTGTAGGTCGCCGCGCCGCCGACGATCACCGGCACGTCGAGCTCGTAGATGAACCGCTTGAGGTTGAGCGGCTCGGCCCGCCCGGACACGTGCTCGGCCGACACCGTCGTGCCACGGATCACGAACAGGTCCACCCCGGCGTCCACCACCCGGCGCCACAGCTGCTGGGTGCGCTGCGGGGAGAGCGCCCCGGCCACCGTCACACCCGCGGCGCGGACCTCCGCGAGCCGCTCGGAGATCAGCTCGGGGATGATCGGGGCCGCGTAGATCTCCTGCATCCGGGCCGTCACGCGCTCGGGCGGCAGCGCCGCGATCTCGGCCAGCAGCGGCTCGGGGTCGTCGTAGCGGGTCCACAGACCCTCGAGGTCGAGCACGCCCAGGCCGCCGGCCCGACCCAGCGCGACCGCGGTCGCCGGGCTCATCACCGAGTCCATCGGTGCGGCGACGATCGGCAGCTCGAAGTGGTAGGCATCGATCTGCCAGGCGACCGAGACCTCCTCGGGGTCGCGCGTGCGCCGGGATGGCACCACGGCGACGTCGTCGAAGGAGTAGGCCCGGCGGCCGCGCTTGCCGCGACCGATCTCGATCTCGTTGCTCACCGGCCCAGGCTAGCCGCGCCGGACCGCCCGCCGCGGGGACGTCCCTCAGGCGGCCAGCCGCAGCAGGGCCTCGTCGAAGGCCGCGAGGTCGTCCGGCCGGGGCGAGGTGAGCAGCGGGTAGCGCTCGACGGAGAGCACGGTCGGCGCGTCGACCCAGCGCGCCCCCGCGTTGCGGATGTCGGTGGCCAGGCTCGGGTAGGAGGTCAGTCGCTTGCCCTCCACCACGTCCGCCTCGACGAGCAGCCACGGGCCGTGGCACATCGCCGCGATCGGCTTGCCGGCGCGGGCCATCTCGCGGACCAGCCGCACGCTCGCCGCGTCCATCCGCAGGGCGTCCACGTTGAGCGGGCCGCCGGGCAGCACCAGGACGTCGAGGTCGTCGGGGCACACCTCGCCCACCACGCGATCGACGGGGTAGGTGCCGACCGGCGCGACGTCGTGCACCACGGTCCGGACGCTGCCACGGGCTGGCGCCAGCAGCAGCGGGTGCCAGCCTCGGGCAAGGACCGCCTGCCAGGGCAGCGTCAGCTCGGCGTCCTCGACCCCGCCGAGGCTCGCCAGGAAGCCGACCGTCCGGCCGTCCAGGGCACACCCCCTCCGTCGCGCCACCGTGCTTCGTCTCCGAGGATGCTCCGACGCGGCCCGGCCCGCATCCCGGCGTGGCGGGTCGGCGGTGTCACCGGTGGCTGGCACAGTGACGGACGAAGGGGCCGACGAGCCCCTCCGGCACAGGAGGTGCCCGATGGGTTGGGTCGACCAGCCGATGGTCGGTTTCGACACCGAGACCACCGGCGTCGACGTCGATCGCGACCGCATCGTCACCGCCGCGCTCGTGCGCCGCACCCCCGGCGGTACGCAGGTCTCCCGCTGGCTCATCGACCCAGGGGTCGAGATCCCGGCCGCGGCCACCGCGGTGCACGGGATCACCACCGAGCACGCCCGCGCCCACGGCTGCGCGCCGCGCGAGGCGCTGGACGAGATCGCGGCAGAGCTCGCGGCGGCCGTGACCCGCGCCGAGCCCGTGGTCGCGTTCAACGCCTCCTACGACCTGACGCTCCTGGACGCCGAGCTGCGCCGACACGGCCTGCCGACCCTGCCCGAGCGGCTGGGCCACCCGGTGCGCGCCGTGCTCGACCCTCTGGTCCTGGACCGGCACCTCGACCGCTACCGGCGCGGCAAGCGCCGGCTCGGCGACGTGTGCGCGCACTACGGCGTGGCGGCCGACGGCCTGCACAGCGCGGACGCGGACGTGGTCGCGACCCTCGACGTGCTCACCGCCATGGCGCGGGCCTTCCCCCAGCTCGCCGACACCGAGCCCGACGCCCTGCACGACAGTCAGGTGCTCGCCCACCGGCGCTGGGCCGAGTCGTTCAACGCGTGGCGGGCCGATCAGGGCCTGCCCGGACCCGGGGCGGAGACCTCGTGGCCGTGCCGCACCGCCGCGGCCGAGCGGAACCCGGCGCGGGTGGCCTGAGCCCGCGTCAGCCGGCCGCGCCGCTCCTGGCGCCCATCGCCCGCCGCAGCAGGTCCGCGGTGCGCCGGTCCGCGCCGGCGACGATCGGGCCCAGTGCGCGAGCCGTCGGCCGGTAGTCCGACCCGTCGGCTGCCAGCACCGCGCCGCCGAGCTCGCGCACCAGCACCGAACCCGGCGCGTGGTCCCACGGCCAGCCGCTCCAGTACCCCAGGGCGTCCACCTCGCCGCCGGCCAACGCCGTGTAGTGGCGCCCGCACCACAACGGACCCTCGACGCTCAGGTCCACGGCGTCGCCGGCCGCCCGCACCGCCGCCTGGGCGTCCAGGTGCCGGGTCGGGGACAGCAGCACCCGCGCCGGGTCGGCCGCCGCGGCCCGTGCGACCGCCTCGCCGTTGCGCGTCGTGCCGGAGCCATGCTCGGCGACCCAGGTCTGCTCCCGCGACGGCAGGCAGATCCAGCCCGCCACGGCGTCGCCGCCCGACACCAGGGCGACCATGACCGCGTAGTCGGGCTCGCCCTCCACGAAGGCCCGCGTCCCATCGATCGGGTCGACCAGGAACGCGGCCGGGGCGTGCAGCGCGTCGAGCCGCGACGGGTCGGCAGCCACGCCCTCCTCGCCGACCACGGGGATGCCCGGGGCGAGCTCGCGCAGACCGGCGACGATCGCCTCCTCGGCCGCCAGGTCCACCACGGTGACCAGGTCGCCGGGAGCCTTCGCCGTCACCTCGCCGTCGGCGAGGTCGCGGAACCGCGGCAGCACCAGGTGGTAGGCCACCTGCTCCACCAGCGCCGCAACGGCCGGGACGTCCACCCCGGTCCGGCTGGTCGTCGGGCTCATCGACCGGTGTAGTTCGGCGCCTCGCGGATCATCTGGACGTCGTGCGGGTGGGACTCCTTGAGGCCGGCGGCGGTGATCCGCACGAACCGCCCACGGGCCTGGAGCTCGGGGATCGTGCGTGCGCCGACGTAGAACATCGACTGGTGCAGCCCGCCGACGAGCTGGTGGGCCACCGCAGCGAGCGGCCCGCGGTACGGCACCTGGCCCTCGATGCCCTCGGTGATGATCTCGTCGTCGGACAGGTCGCCCTGGAAGTAGCGGTCCTTGGAGTACGAGCGGCGGTCGCCGCGGGACTGCATCGCACCCAGCGACGCCATCCCCCGGTAGCGCTTGTACTGCTTGCCGTTGACGAAGACCAGGTCGCCCGGGGACTCGTCGCAGCCGGCCAGCAGCCCGCCGATCATCACCGAGTCGGCCCCGGCAACCAAGGCCTTGGCGATGTCGCCGGAGTACTGCAGGCCGCCGTCACCGATCACCGGCACCCCGGCCGGGCGGGCGGCGAGCGCGGCCTGGTAGATCGCGGTCACCTGGGGCACGCCGACGCCGGCGACCACCCGGGTGGTGCAGATCGACCCGGGCCCGACACCGACCTTGACGGCGTCCACGCCCGCGTCGACCAGCGCCTGGGCGCCCTCACGGGTCGCGATGTTGCCGCCGATCACCTGCACGTGACGGGTGGCCGGGTCGGACTTGAGCCGGCGGACCATGTCGAGCATGAGACGTGCGTGGCCGTTCGCGGTGTCCACGACCAGCACGTCGACCCCGGCCTCGACCAGCGCGGTGGCACGCTCCCACGCGTCGCCGAAGAACCCGACGGCGGCGCCGACCCGCAGACGGCCCTCGCCGTCCTTGGTGGCGTCCGGGTACTTCACGGACTTGGCGAAGTCCTTGACGGTGATGAGGCCCTCGAGCCGGTCGTCTGCGTCCACGAGCGGCAGCTTCTCGACCTTGTGCTTCGCCAGGATCGCCTGGGCGTCCGGCCGCGAGATCCCGACCGGTGCGGTGATCAGCGGCATCGGGGTCATCGCCTCGCGCACGGTCATCCGGGACCAGTCCGCCGGGTCGAGGAACCTCAGGTCGCGGTTGGTGATGATGCCCACCAGGCGGCGGTCGGCGTCGACGACCGGCAGACCCGAGACGCGGTACGTCCCGCACAGCGCGTCGAGCTGGGCGATCGTGGCGTCCGGCGACACGGTGACCGGGTCGGAGATCATCCCGGACTCGGAGCGCTTGACCAGGTCGACCTGGTGCGCCTGGTCGACGATCGGCAGGTTGCGGTGCAGCACGCCGAGGCCACCCTCGCGGGCGATCGCGATCGCCAGCCGGGACTCGGTCACGGTGTCCATCGCCGCCGAGACCAGCGGGATGCGCAGGGAGATGTCCCTGGTGAGGCGGGAGGTGGTGTCGGCCTCGCTGGGCACGACGTCGGTCTCGCCCGGGAGCAGCAGGACGTCGTCATAGGTCAGACCGACGAACGCGAAGGGATCTGAGTCGGGGAGCTGGCTCACCCGACGATGGTACGCACCGCGACGCGTGCCCTCTGCCGCGAGTCCGGCAGGCGGGAGCGTTCGATCAGTTGATCAGGCCGGTCCGCAGGCCGATCGCGACCGCCTGGGCCCGGTCGGCCGCGCCGAGCTTGCGGAACAGCCGGCGGGCGTGCGTCTTGACGGTGTCCTCGGACAGGAACAGGTCGGCGCCGATCTGGGCGTTCGACCGCCCGTGGCTCATCCCGGAGAGCACCTCGAGCTCGCGACGGGTCAGCTCGCCACCGGAGCCCGCGCGCGAGCGGGTCGGCGCACCGCCCGCGGAGGAGGGAGCAGGCACCGCTTCAACGGGCGTCGGCCGGTGGGGCTGCTGAGGGACGGAGGACAGGCCGTGCGCCGCGACGGCGGCCAGCTCGCTGCGGTCCACGTCTGGGGGCAGGTAGCCCCGGGCACCGAGCGCCAGGGCCCGGTCGAGGGTGATCTCGTCACCGGGCACGGCGAGCATGATGACGGTGGCGTCGGCGCCGAGCCCACGGATCCGGCGCATGGCCTCCACCGCGCCGACGCCTGGCAGGTGGGCGTCGAGCAGCACGAGTGCGGGAGAGGTCCGGCGAACCAGCGCCACGAGCTCCTCTGCGGTCGCGGCGGCGCGGGCCGGCACGAGCGCCGGTACCCCGTGCGCGGCGGCGACGATGCGGTCGCGCACACCCGCCGAGCCGTGGCAGACGATGACGCCGGTCATCTGTCCCCCTCCGATGATCCCCGGTGGCCTGGGAGCCGCCGGTGGGCACAGCCTCGTGCCGTGCACCTTGCTCATCGGCCGCCAGGGGCCGGGACCTTAGCCAAGCGGGCGGGTGAGAACGCCGGAGCGCGAGCGTTCCCGCAGGTCGCCAGGCACCCGACGTCGGCCCATGGGCGACGGCGGGCCCGGGCGCGGTCAGGCGAGGACCGCGGCGACCTCGTGGCAGGCGCCGGCGAGGCTGCGCACCCGGTGGACGTCGAGGCCGTGCGGCACCGGCGCTCGGCCCTCGCGGTGCCAGAACACCATCAGGTCGCCGGCCCGGCCGGCCAGCAGACGGACCAGCTCCACGGCGTCGGGCGGATCCTGGTGGCCGGCGTGCACCACGAGCGCCTGGGCCCCGGACCGCACCACCCGTTCGGCGCAGTCCTCCGGCCGGCCGCCCACCAGCACCGCGGTGAACACCCCCATGGCGGTCAGCGCGCCGGCCAGGACGTGCGCCTCGAGGTCGCTCGCCGCGGCCATCGGCGCGACGAGCGCGATCGGGTCGGTCGAGGCGTCGTCTGTCGACCTGGCAGCGAGCGCGGCGGTCCGCGAGCGCAGCTCGGCGTAGGCGGAGGCCTCCAGCCGGTGGCATGCGCTCTCCCCCGCGCGCTCCACGACAGGCTCGGCGACCAGGGCGGCCATCGCCGGCCGCACCAGCGCGGCGTGCCACTCCAGCGTGTCGCGGGGGTGGACCCGGGACAGCATCCAGCGCACGGCGGCGTTGTCGCCGTGCCGCGCGGCGGCCACCAGGGCGTCCGGGTCCGCAGGCATCTCGGCGTCGGCGTACGCGTCCAGGACCTCCGCCTCGGACGGCGCCGCGGAGGCCCGCCCGGCGTTCAGCGCGGCGCGCGCGGCCTCGCTCGGCGCGACGCCGTCGAGGGTGAGCCGACGCATGGTCAGCAGTCGTGCGAGGTCCTCAGGCGAGTAGCGACGGTGGGAACCTGCCAGGTGCTCGCTGGGACCCAGCCCATAGCGACGGTCCCAGGTGCGCAGGGTGGCGGGCGCGACACCGAGCCGTCTGGCGACCGCCGCGACGGTGAGTGCGGCCTCCGGCTGTTCGCTCACGGCCGGCTCCGGAACCAGCTGGTGGCGCCGACGTCGATGGGGGCCATGACGCGATTGTGCCCAACGTTCGACGCGGTTGCCAGCCGACGCGCGCCCGAATCGCGCCAGCACGTCGCGGACGGACGAGATCGGAGATGCTCGGACCTGCTCGGGCAAGCGCCGCGAGCACATGAGCGGCGCTCCCAGGCGCAGCCGGGTGAATCACCAGCAAACTCCCAGTGAATCGGTTGGCTTCAGACCTTGACTCGCTTCTGGCGCGGTTCTAGGTTGGTCGGAGTTCACCTCTCCAGCGCAGGAGGATCGCATGACGGAGATCTCTCGCCTCCCTGGCCCCGTGATGGACCTGTGGGAGTGGCAGTACGAGGGCGCGTGCCGCGAGGCCGACCCCACACTCTTCTTCCACCCCGAGGGCGAGCGCGGCGCCGCGCGCCGGCGGAGGGCTGCGGCCGCCAAGGCGGTCTGCGCCACCTGCCCCGTCATCGACCAGTGCCGCGAGCACTCCTTCGCGGTGCGCGAGCCCTACGGCGTGTGGGGCGGGCTGTCCGAGGACGAGCGGGCCCTGATCCTCTCCGAGCGGCTACGCCGCGCGAGCTGACCCAGACACGACGAAGCCCCGGACCTCGATGGTCCGGGGCTTCGTCGTGTCTGACGTCGCCGGGTTCAGCCGACGACTCCGTCTGACGTCGTCGGGTTCAGCCGACGACTCCGCCTGACGTCGTCGGGTTCAGCCGACGACTCCGCCTGACGTCGTCGGGTTCAGCCGACGACCGCGAGGATGTCGCGCGCGGACAGGATCAGGAACTCCTCGCCGCCGTACTTCACCTCGGTGCCGCCGTACTTCGAGTAGATGACCTTGTCGCCGACGGCCACGTCCAGCGGCACGCGCTGGCCCTTGTCGTCGATCCGGCCCGGGCCCACCGCGAGGACCTCGCCCTCCTGGGGCTTCTCCTTCGCGGTGTCCGGGATCACCAGACCGGATGCCGTCGTCTGCTCCGCCTCGAGCGTGCGGACGACGACCCGGTCCTCGAGCGGCTTGATGGAGACCGACACTGCGGACCTCCCCTTCACAGTCGTGGGAACGGATCATGGCCGCGGGCTCGGTCGCCCGTCGTCGCGGGTGCCGGTCGACCTGACCGATGCGGCTGGTGGCCCCGCAGTGGGGCCAGGACAGAATCTATGCGGCCGTTAGCACTCGGTCAACACGAGTGCTAGCGCGGGCGGCCCGGCACCGCGCCCGGGGCCCGCCACCTGCCCGTCCAGCGCCCGGCCTGGCAGGATCGCACCATGGATGCCGCCGCCTTGCACCAGCTGCTCAGCCCCGAGGGCTGGGCCCTGCTCGGCGCGCTGCCGCCGTACGACGAGCGCGTCGCCATGGCGCTGTCGGAGCGGCTGCACCGTGAGGGCATCGACCCGGTCCTGGTCGCTGCGGCGCTCACCCAGTCCCGCCTGCGGGCCGCCGGCCGCGCCAAGTTCGACGACTTCGCCGACGGCATGCTGTTCACCCAGACGGGCCTGGAGCAGGCCACCCGCTTCACCGTCGCGGCCCGGCACGCCCAGCGCTACGCCGCCGCCGGGTGCACCCGGGTCGGCGACCTGACCTGCGGCATCGGCGGCGACGCGATGGCGTTCGCCGCCCTGGGGCTCGGCGTGGTCGCGGTGGACGCCGACGAGCTCACCGCCGCACTCGCGACGGTGAACCTGCGCCACTTCCCCGAGGCCGAGGTGCGTCACGGGGACGGCCTGACCACCGACCTCACGGGCGTCGACGGGCTGTTCGCAGACCCGGCACGACGCACCGCCGCCGGACGGCGCGCGCACGACCCGGCCGCCTACACCCCACCGCTGGACGCGGTCCTGGCGCTGCGCGACCGCTTCCCGGCACTCGGGGTCAAGGTGGGCCCGGGGATCCCCCACTCGGCACTGCCGGTCGACGCCGAGTCGCAGTGGGTCAGCGTGGACGGTGACGTGGTCGAGGCGGGTCTGTGGTTCGGCCCGCTGGCACCGGAGGGCCCCGGGCGCTCCGCGCTGGTGCTGCGCGGCCGCGGGGCCACCACCGTCCGGACGCCGGAGGCCGGCCTGCCGGAGGTCGACGCCGGCGAGCCGGGCGGCTACCTGTACGAGCCGGACGGCGCGGTGATCCGAGCCGGGCTGGTCGCGCTGGTCGCCGCCGAGGTGGACGGCCACCTGCTGGACCGGACGATCGCGTACGTCACCGCCGACCACCTGGTCCCGACCCCGCTCGCCACGGCCTACCGCGTGCTGGACGTGATGCCGTTCGGCCTCAAGCGGCTGCGCACCGCGCTGCGCGAGCGCGGCGTGGGCCGGGTGACCATCAAGAAGCGCGGCACCGCCGTGGTGCCCGAGCAGCTGCGCCGCCAGCTCGACCTGCGCGGCGACGCCGCCGCCACCGTGGTCCTCACCCGCTTGAAGGGCAGCCAGACCGTCCTGCTCGTCGAACCCGCCGGGGAGACGACGTGACCCGCATCCCCTTCGCCCAGTCCCAGCGCTCGACGATCGGCGTGGAGTGGGAGCTCGCCCTGGTCGACTCCGACTCCGGCGACCTGCGCCAGGTCGCCCAGACGGTGCTGGACGCGGTCGCCCCGCCCGGCGGTGGCGAGCACCCCACCATCAAGCAGGAGCTGCTGCTCAACACCGTCGAGATCGTGACCCGGGTGTGCCGGACCGTCGGCGAGGCGGGCCGGGACCTGCAGCGCTCCGTCGAGGAGCTGCGCCGGGTGACCGACCCGCTGCGGGTGGAGCTGATGTGCGCGGGCACGCACCCGTTCGCGCGCTGGTCCCACCAGAAGGTCACCGACAAGCAGCGCTACGCGACCCTGATCGATCGCACCCAGTGGTGGGGCCGGCAGATGCTCATCTTCGGCGTGCACGTGCACGTCGGGATCGAGGACCGTGACAAGGTCATGCCGATCCTGCGGGCGATGCTCACGTACTTCCCGCACATCCAGGCCCTCAGTGCGTCCTCTCCGTTCTGGGGCGGCAAGGACACCGGCTACGCCTCGAACCGCGCCCTGATGTTTCAGCAGCTGCCCACCGCCGGCCTGCCGTTCCAGTTCGAGGCGTGGGAACAGTTCGAGACCTACGTCGCGGACATGACCCACGTCGGTGTCATCGACGAGGTGGACGAGATCCGCTGGGACATCCGCCCGTCGCCGCGGTTCGGCACGCTGGAGATGCGGATCGCCGACGGCTCGCCCAACCTCACCGAGGTGCTGGCGTTCGCCGCGCTGATCCACTCCCTGGTCGAGCACTTCTCGACCCTGCTCGACGAGGGCAAGGAGCTGCCCAGCCTGCCGCCGTGGTTCGTCCAGGAGAACAAGTGGCGCTCGGCGCGCTACGGCATGGACGCGATCATCATCCTGGACCGCGAGGGGCGTGAGGAGCTGGTCACCGACAACGTCGAGAAGCTCCTGACCACCCTCGAGCCCACCGCCGAGCGGCTGGGCTGCCACGAGGAGCTGGGCCAGATCCGCACCATCCTGCGCAAGGGCGCCTCGTACCAGCGCCAGCGCGCCGTGGCCCGCCGCAACGACGGCGACCTGGGCGCCGTGGTGGCGTCCCTGGTCGCCGAGATGCGCGCCGGCAAGCCGCTGTGACGCCGCCCGGGACTCAGAGCTCGACGTCCACCACGGCTCCGGTGCCGTCGATCGAGCGGGGCGCGGCCCCGGAACCCGTGGCCGAGGCGTCCGGAGCCTGGGCCTGCGAGGCCTGAGCCTGGTGCGCCTGCTGCGCCTCCAGACGGGCGATCTGCAGCTCGATCGCCTGGATCTGCGCGGTCAGCAGCTGCTGCTTCGACTCGACCGAGTCGGCGTCGTCGCCTGACGACGCCAGCTCCTTGAGCTGCTTGGTCAGCTCCTGCTCCTGCTTGCGCAGGCGCGCGATCTGGGACTCCGTCGAGGTGCCTGTCGTGGTCGTCGCCGTGCTTGCCACACCCGTGATCGTCATCGTGGTCCCCTCCTTCAGCGCTCCGATCGGCTGGTCCGGCGCGCCATGAGCCATCGCGCGCGATGCACAGCATCACCACAGGTGCCGCGACACCCACCTGAACCGTGCGCCGGTGGCGCAGCGGTGAAGGCCTTCAGACCAGCACCTGGGTCAGCGGCATCGAGGAGTCGACCGGCAGGTCCAGCGGGGAGGGCGGCAGGTCGCGGCGCAGCACCGCGGCACCGAGCGCGGCGATCATCGCGCCGTTGTCGGTGCAGTACCGGATCGGCGGGATGCGGACCTCGATGCCCGCCTCGGCGCAGCGGGCGGCGGCCATGTCCCGCAGCTGGGAGTTGGCGGAGAAGCCCCCGCCGATCACCAGGGTGTCCACGCCGTGCGCGTGGCAGGCCGCGATGGTCTTGGCGGTCAGCACGTCGGACACCGCGTCGGAGAACGAGGCCGCGACGTCGTTCAGGGGGATCTCCTCACCGGCGTCCTGCCTGGCCTCGACCCACCGGGCCACAGCCGTCTTGAGCCCGGAGAAGGAGAAGTCGGTGGCGTGCCTGGCCTGGTCCTTGGCGGCGGTCAGGCCGCGCGGGAACCGGATCGCCGTCGGGTCGCCCTCGCGGGCCAGCCGGTCGATGTGCGGCCCGCCCGGGTAGGGCAGCCCGAGCAGCCGGCCGACCTTGTCGAACGCCTCGCCGGCCGCGTCGTCGAGCGTCTGGCCCAGCTCGGTGATGCCCACCGTGTCGTCGACCAGCAGCAGCGAGGAGTGCCCACCGGAGACCACCAGGGCCATCACGCGCTCGGGGAACGGGCCGTGCACCAGCTCGTCGACCACGGCGTGGCCCACCACGTGGTTGACGCCGTACAGCGGCAGCTCCAGGCCCACCGCGAGCGCCTTGGCGGCGGCCGCGCCGACGGTCAGCGGGCCCACCAGGCCCGGCCCGGCGGTGACCGCGATCGCGTCCAGGTCAGCCAGCCCGACCTCGGCGCGCTCCAGTGCCGCCGACACCACCGGGATCATCTGCTCCAGGTGGGCGCGCGAGGCGATCTCGGGGATGATCCCGCCGAACCTCGCATGCTCGTCCATCGAAGAGGCGACCACGTCGGAGAGCAGCTCGCTGCGGTCGTCGTCGACGCGGACCACGGCTGCCCCGGTCTCGTCGCAGGAGGTCTCCAGGCCCAGGACGAGTCGCGACATGGGCACCAGCGTAGGCCGAGCCGCGGGTGGCGAGGTGCGTGCTGAGCGGACCGCCGGGGGACCCGGCTAGGGTGCCCGCATGGGTGGGGGCGGCGCCTTCGTGGCGATCATCGTGGTGGGTCTCGCGCTGATGGCGGGGCTCGTCTACCTCTCGTGGCTCAGCGCGAAGCGGAGGCGGGAGGAGTTCCAGGCCGTCGCGACGCAGCGAGGCTGGAGCTACGTCCCGCGGGACGACTCCTGGGCCGACGCGTTCCGGGGCGCCCCCTTCGGGACCGGCCACGACAGGCGCGCCACCAACGTGCTCCGCGGCGAGTACGACGGGCGCCCGTTCGTCGCCTTCGACTACGTCTTCCACACCACCGAGACGTCGACCGACGCCGAGGGCCGGACCACGACCCGCGAGGAGGCCCACTCGTTCACCGTCGTCGCCGTCGACACCGGCGTGGCGCTCCCGGCGCTCGAGGTGACGCCGGAGACGTTCTTCGCGAGGACCGTCGGCAAGCTCCTGGTCAGGGACATCCAGTTCGAGTCCGAGGACTTCAACCGGGCCTTCACCGTGCAGTGCCCGGACCGGAAGTTCGCCTTCGACGTGCTGCACCCCCGCATGATGGAGCTCCTCCTCGCCCACCGGGACGCGGCCTTCCGGTTCGACCGGAGCTCCGTGCTCGCGGTGCGAACGGGCAGTGCCTCGATCGCGGAGATCGAGGGCTCCCTCGGCCTGGTGGACGCGGTACTCGACCGGGTCCCGGACTTCGTCTGGCGCGACGCGCGCGGCTCCTAGGCGGGCCGGCGCCGCCGGCCATCGTCGTCATGTCATCCCATGTCTGGGAATGGCCGGGGATAGTCCATCGTTCAACGACTCATGACGATCTCCACGGAGCCCGCCCTGTCCGCCGTCGAGCAGCTCTTCCAGGAGCGACGCTCCGCCCGGGCCTGGTCGGCCGAACCGGTCGACGACGACCTGGTGCGCCACGTCTACGACACGGTCCGGTGGGGACCCACGCTGATGAACACGTCGCCGCTGCGGCTGCTGCTGGTGCGCTCGCCGGAGGCTCGCGAGCGGCTCGCCCGCCACATGAGCGAGCCGAACCGCGACCGGGTCCGCTCCGCACCGCTGCCGGTCGTGGTCGCGGCCGACACCGACTTCCACGAGCACCTCGACACCCTGGTGCCCCACCTGCCCGGCGCCCGCGACCGTTTCGCCGACGAGGCCACCCGCGCCCGGATCGCACGCGACCAGGCCTGGCTCCAGGCCGGGTACCTGACCGTCGGCCTGCGCGCCGAGGGCCTGGACGTCGGCCCGATGTCGGGGATGGACGCCGCCGCGATCGACGCCGACCTGCTGGCCGGCACCTCGTGGCGCTCGCTCATGGTGCTCAACGTGGGCTACCCGGCCCCCGAGCCCACCGCCCACCCGCGCGCCCCGCGGCTCGACTTCGACGACGCCGCCGCCGTGGCCTGAGCGGCGCGCGCCGGCCGGCCGCCGTCAGCCGGCCGGCCGCGGCAGCGTCAGCCGCATCGTCCAGGCGTCGACGTCCTCGGGCTGGTAGTAACGGCGTCGCCGGGCCAGCACCTCGAACCCCTCGGAGCGGTACAGGGTGAGGGCCGGGTCGTTGTCCACCGCCACCTCGAGCAGCACCGCCGAGGCGCCGTCGGTCACCGCGCGGTCCAGCAGGGCGTGCAGCAGCACCCGGCCCAGACCCTGGCGCTGGGCACGGCGTGCCACGCCGATGGTCATCACCTGGGCCACGTCGCCGTCGAACCACGACCCGGCGTAGCCGGCCAGACCGGCGTCGTCGTCGACCCCGACGTAGAACCGGCCCAGGGCTCCGAGCTCCTCGCGGATCATCACCTCGGTCCAGGCCGACCGCGCGAACAGCTCGGCCTCGAGGCCGGCCACGGCCGGGACGTCCGCGAGCTCGAGCGGCCGTACCACCCGCGCCGCCTCGGGCACGACTGCGCTCATCCGGTGGCCCGCTTGCGCGCCCCGGGCGGCACCACGTCGGGACGACGCAGGTAGAGCGGCTCGGTCGGCTGGTCCACGCCGCGCGCCGCGCGCGCCATGGCGAGCCCGGCGAGCACGCCCGGGTCCAGCGCCGCGGGCGGGCTCGCGGGCAGCCCGACCGCGTCGGCGACCAGCGCCGCGGCCGGCCCCACCAGCACCGTGGCCGACCCGCGCTCGACCTCCGCCGGGTGGGCCACGGCGAGCGGCTCCACGGCCCGGACGTCCACCACGGAGCCGGCCGCGACCGGCATGGCCTCGAACCGCCCGACGTAGACCTCCTTGCGACGCGCGTCGGTCACCGCCAGCACGCGCGCGTCGGCGGGCAGCCCGGCAGCGAACGCCTGCGCCGCCAGGACCTCCAGGCTGCCCACGCCGTGCACCGGGACCCCGACGGCGAAGCCCAGCGTGCGCGCCGTGACGAGCCCCGCCCGCAACCCGGTGAACGGCGCCGGCCCGGTACCCACCGCGACTGCGTCCAGGTCGGCCGGCCGCGCGCCGGCGTCCGCGAGCACCTCGGTGATCAGCGGGCTGAGCAGCTCGGCGTGCCGGCGCTGCTCGCCGACGGTCCGGGCGGCCACGGTGACGCCGTCGCGCACCAGGGCGACGGCGATGTCGGCGGACGTGTCGAGAGCCAGGACCAGCACGGGGACCATCCTGGCATCCCCAGCGCCCGGCACAGGATCAGGGCTGCGCCGCAAGGCCCGGAAGCACGACGCCGGCCCACCGTGGACCGACGCCACGCACCGTGACGCGGCGCGGCACCGCGACGTCCTCGTCCACCGACGCGCCGAGCGCCTCGCCCGCCGCACCGCCGTGACCGCGGTCGAGAGTGACCTCGAGGCGGTCGGCGCTGAGCACCTCGACCAGACCTTCGCCCCACTCGACCACCGTGACCGAGTCCTCCAGCGAGGTGTCCAGGTCCAGTGCCTCGAGCTCGTCGAGCGAACCCAACCGGTAGGCGTCCACGTGCACCAGCGGGGGGCCGCCGGCGAGCGGCGGGTGCACCCTGGCGATGATGAACGTCGGGGAGGCCACCTGGCCGCGCACGCCCATCGCCTCGCCCATCCCCTGCACCAGCGTCGTCTTGCCCGCCCCGAGGGGCCCGGTGAGCACCACCAGGTCCCCCGGCTCGAGGAGCGCGGCCAACGCCCCGCCGAGCGCGCGGGTGGCGGCGGGGTCGGGCAGCACGCCCGACACCTCGGGCCCGGGGCCTGCGGCGCTCACGCCTGCTCGCCCTGGTAGGTCCGGGGCAGGGCCGAGCCGAACCGGGTGACGATCTCGTAGGAGATCGTGCCGACGACGCGGGCCCAGTCCTCGGCGGTGGGCTCGCCACGCTCCCCGGCGCCGAACAGCACGACGGTGTCGCCGGAGGCCTCCGACGCGTCCGGACCCAGGTCGAGCACGAACTGGTCCATGCACACCCGCCCCGCGACGCCGAGCCGCCGGCCACCGACCTGGACCGGCCCGCCCCACGCGTCGGCGCTGCCCGAGGCACTGCGGGGCACGCCGTCGGCGTACCCGATCGGGACCAGGCCCAGCACGGTGTCGCGCGGCGTGGTGTACGCGTGGGCGTAGGAGACGCCCTGCCCGGCCGGCACGGCCTTGGCCAGCGCCAGCTCGGCCTCCACCCGCATCGCCGGACGCAGTCCGTAGTCCGCCGGCGCACCCAGGTGCGGGACCGGCGACAGGCCGTACACCGCCAGCCCGGGGCGCACCAGGTCGTAGTACATCGACGGGTCGGTGAGCGTCGCCGCGGAGTTCGCCAGGTGCCGCACCTCGAGCCGGGCGCCCTTCCCCTCGGCCAGTGCCACGGCGTCGGCGAACACCTCGGCCTGCGCGCGCACGGTCGGGTGCCCAGGGTCGTCCGCCCACGCCAGGTGGGACCAGATCCCGACCACCTGGCACAGCCCCTCGGACTGCGCAGCCAGCGCGGCGTCGAGCACCGCCGGCAGCTCGACCGGCATGACGCCGTTGCGGCCCAGGCCGGTGTCGACCTTCACGTGCAGCCGTGCGGGGTGCCCGATCTCGCGCACCGTGTCCAGGATCTCGGCGAGCATCCACGGCGCGCCCACCGACAGGTCCACGCCCTGCCGCAGCGCGTCGGCGAACCGCGCGCCGGGCGCGTAGAGCCACGACAGCACCGGAGCGGTGACCCCGGCGGCGCGCAGCGCGAGCGCCTCGTCGAGCTGGGCGGTGCCCAGCCACGTCGCGCCGCCCTCGAGCGCCGCCTTGGCGGCCGGCACGAGCCCGTGACCGTACGCGTCGGCCTTGACCACCGCGAGCACGGAGGCGGAGCCGGCGCGCTCGGCGAGCGCGCCGGCGTTGGAGCGGATGGCTGCGAGGTCCACGACGACGCGTGCGGGGTAGCTCACGGCGCCCATCCTGGCACCCGAGGCGCCGTGGCACGCGAGGCGTCAACCCATCGGGACGACCATCCCGGCCCGGTCTCGGCCGCGCTCGACCTGGCGCGCGTTCGCCTCGTCCGAGCGCAGCACCCACTCCCTCGCCGCGTCCGGGGTCCGACCGTGGGCGACGTGCCGGGCGACCAGACGCGCCACGCGCACCTCGTCGGGCAGGTCGAGGTACCACGCGTCGTCCAGCAGCGGCCCGACGCCCGCCCAGGCGCCCTCGTCGTGCAGCAGGTAGTTGCCCTCCACGACCACCAGGGGCACGGCGGCGGGCACGCCGATCGCGCCGGCGATCGGCTCCTCGAGGTGACGGTCGAACCGCGGGGCGTACACCACCGGGTCGCCGGGGCCCTGCGCCCGCAGCCGGGCGAGCAGCGCGACGAAGCCCACCGCGTCGAAGGTGTCCGGGGCGCCCTTGCGGTCCGCGCGACCGAGGCGCTCGAGCTCGGCCTGCGCGAGGTGGAAGCCGTCCATCGGCACCAGGACGGCGCGGTCCCCCAGCGCGCCGACCACCTCGGCAGCCAGCGTGGACTTGCCCGCGCCGGGCGGTCCCGCCAGGCCCAGCAGGCGGCGCCCGTCGGCCGCCAGTGCCGCGGCGCGGGCCAGCAGGCCCGGGTCGAGCCCTGCCGAAGCGCGTGCCGGCCCGTCGGGCTCGGTCACGCGAGGAGCCCGGCGAGCACGCCCGGCACCGCCGCCGCGACCCGCGACGCGGTCACCGGTCCACCGCCCGACGCCGCGACCGCCGCGCGACCGTGCACCGAGGCAGCCGCTGCGGCCGCGCGAGCGAGCTCGTCGGATCCGAGCCGCTCGCCCGGCGCGCGCGCCGCCAGCCCCGCCAGCAGCGCGCCGAGCACCCCCGCGAGCACGTCGCCCGCGCCGGCGGTCGCGAGCCACGGCGTCGCATCGTCCTGCGCCCACCCGGCGGCGTCCGGGGCACCGGCGACCACGGTGATCGCGCCCTTGAGCAGCACCACCGCGCCGGTCAGCTCGTGGGCCTCGCGGGCCCACCGCAGCGGCTCGGCCTCGACCCCGGCCCGGTCCACCTCGACGCCGCGATCGCGCAGCAGGGTCGCCAGCTCGCCCGCGTGCGGCACGAGCACCGCGCCCTCCGCACGGTCCGGCAGGGCCGCCAGGGCCCCGGCGTCCACCACCACGGGACGACCCTCGCGCAGCGCGGCGGCCAGCCGCTCGCGGGCCACGCCCAGGCGGCCGTCGTCGAGCCCCGGACCGATCACCCAGGCCTGGACCCGGCCGTCCCCGACCACCACCTCCGGGTGGGCGACGAGCACGCCCGCCGCGACGGGGTCGGGCCCCAGGTACCGCACCATCCCGGTGCCGGCTCCCTGCGCGCCGGCCACACACAGCACCGCGGCGCCCGGGTAGGCCTCCGAGCCCGCCAGCACGCCGAGCACCCCGCGCCGGTACTTGTGGTCCTCAGGCCCCGGCACGGGCCACAGCTCCGCCACGTCGGCCGCCTCGAGCCGCCGCACCGCGGGCACCGCGCCCTGCGCCTCGAGCCCGGCGCGCAGCCCCAGGTCCACCACGGTGAGGTCACCGGCCAGGTGCGCGGCGGGCGGCAGGAGCAGGCCGGGCTTGGGCACCCCGAACGTCACCGTGCGGTCCGCGGCGAGCACCGGGCCGGGCACCGCGCCGTCGTCCACGCCGATCCCGCTGGGCACGTCGACGGCGACCACGGTCGGCGCGCCGGGACCGGCCTCGGCCAACAACCCGTCCAGCAGCCCCACCAGGCCCGCCGCGGGCTCGCGCAACCCGCCGCGCGCGCCGATCCCCAGCAGACCGTCGAGGAGCACGTCCGCCGCGAACGCCTCGGCCACCGCGTCGCCCAGCCACACCGGCTCGCCCGGGGCGCCGTCGGCGACCGCGAGCACCCGACCGCCGGCGGCGGTCAGCGCCGCCAGGCCGCCGTCGTGCACCGGCCCGAGCGCGACCGCCGTCGCGGCCGCGCCGCGCCCGGCCAGCGCGGCGAGCGCGTGCAGCGCGTCGCCGCCGTTGTTGCCACGGCCGACGAGCGCGACCACGCTCGCCCCCGCGACGCCGCTGCCCCGGGCTCGCAGCTCCTCACGCACCACCCCTGCGAGCGCGGTGGCGGCGCGGTGCATGAGCCCGCCGGCGAACCCCCGCTCGGCGGCCAGCAGGGGTTCTTCGGCGCCGCGCACGTCAGCGGCGGTGTAGGCCTCGATCACGGCTCCCATCCTGGCGTGCCGGCGGCGGCGGCGCAGGACCCCGGCGCTCGCCGTCCGCGCTCCTCGCCGTCTCGCCCACCGCACACGCCCTCACGGGCCGTACCCCGCTCCGTACCATGGGACGACCCGGCCCCCGTGCCGCAGCCAACGAGGTGAGCACCGTGCCAGATCTCCGCGAGGCCGCCGCGCAGCGGATCCTCGTGCTGGACGGCGCGTACGGCACGCTCCTGCAGCGCGCGAACCTCACCGAGGACGACTTCCGCTTCGACGGCGCCGACCCCGACCGGTCCTACGCGGGAAACTTCGACCTGATCCAGCTGACCCGCCCCGACGTGCTCGCGCGGATCCACGCCGACTACCTCACCGCCGGGGCGGACATCCTCAAGACCAACACCTTCAACGCCCAGGCGATCTCCCAGGCGGACTACGCCGCCCAGGCGCTGGTGCGGGACATGAACCTGGCCGGCGCCCGGCTGGCCCGCGAGGCGGTCGACGCCGCGGTGGCGCGCGACGGGCGGCCCCGCTGGGTGGCCGGCTCGGTGGGCCCGACCAACCGCACCGCGTCGCTGTCGCCCGACGTCGAGCGCCCCGGCTTCCGCGCGATCACCTACGACGACCTGCTGGCCGCCTACCTCGAGCAGGTCACCGCGCTGCTGGAGGGCGGCGTCGACGCGCTCCTGGTCGAGACCGTGTTCGACACCCTCAACGCCAAGGCGGCCCTCGAGGCGTGCGAGGAGGCGTTCGAGGCCACCGGCCGGCGTGTGCCGATCATGCTCTCGGGCACCATCACCGACGCGAGCGGCCGCACGTTGTCCGGCCAGACGCCCGAGGCGTTCGTGGTGTCCACCGAGCACGCCGACCTGTTCTCGGTGGGCCTGAACTGTGCGCTCGGGCCCGAGCCGATGCACCCCTACCTGCGCGAGATCGCCGAGACCACCGGTGCGCTGGTCTCCACGCACCCCAACGCGGGCCTGCCCAACGCGTTCGGCGAGTACGACGAGACCCCCGAGCAGATGGCGCAGGTGCTCGGGGGCTTCGCCCGCGAGGGCCTGCTGAACGTGGTGGGCGGCTGCTGCGGCACCACGCCCGGGCACATCGCGGCGTTCGTCGCGGCGGTGGACGGCGTGCCGCCGCGAGCCCCGCACCCCACCCCCGACCGGCTGCGCACCTCGGGCCTGGAGGTCCTCGACCTCACGCCCGAGGTCGGGTTCATCAACGTCGGCGAGCGCACCAACGTCACCGGCAGCCCGCGCTTCAAGCGCGCGATCCTGGACGGCGACGACGCGGCGGCCGTGGCGATCGCCGCCCAGCAGGTCGCCGGCGGTGCGCAGATGATCGACGTCAACGTCGACGAGGGCATGCTCGACGGCCCGGAGACGATGGCGCGGTTCCTGGACCTGCTGGCCGCCGAGCCGGACATCGCGCGCGTGCCGGTGATGATCGACTCCTCGGACTGGCGGGTGATCGAGACCGGCCTGCGCCATGTGCAGGGCAAGGCGGTGGTCAACTCCCTGTCGCTCAAGGACGGTGAGGAGACCTTCCTGGCGCGTGCCCGCACGGTGCGCCGCTACGGGGCCGCCGCGGTGGTCATGGCGTTCGACGAGAACGGCCAGGCGGACAGCTACGAGCGTCGGATCGCGGTCTGCGAGCGCGCCTACCGTCTGCTGGTCGACGAGGTGGGCTTCCCACCGCACGACATCGTCTTCGACCCGAACGTGCTCACCGTCGGCACCGGGATCGAGGAGCACGCGACCTACGCGCGCGACTTCATCGAGGCGGTGCGCTGGATCAAGGCGAACCTGCCCGGGGCGCTGACGTCCGGCGGCATCTCCAACGTGTCCTTCGCCTTCCGGGGCAACAACACCGTGCGCGAGGCGATGCACGCGGTGTTCCTGTCGCACGCGATCGAGGCGGGCCTGGACATGGGCATCGTCAACGCGGGCATGCTCACCGTGGACGCGGACCTGGACCCCGAGCTGCGCGAGGCCGTCGAGGACGTGCTCCTGGCCCGCCGCGCCGACGCGACCGAGCGGCTGGTCACCCTGGCCGAGCGGTTCGCCGGCCAGCAGACCCAGGTCGCCCGCACCGAGGCCTGGCGGGACCTGCCGGTGGCCGAGCGGCTGCGCCACGCGCTGGTGCACGGCATCGTCGAGCACGTCGTGGCCGACGCGGAGGAGGCGTACCACGAGCTCGGCTCGCCGCTCGGCGTGATCGAGGGCCCGCTGATGGACGGCATGGGCGTGGTGGGTGACCTGTTCGGCGCCGGGAAGATGTTCCTGCCGCAGGTGGTCAAGTCCGCGCGCGTGATGAAGGCCGCCGTCGCCCACCTGACGCCGTACATCGAGGCCGAGCAGGCGGCGGCGGAGGCGGCCGGCGAGGTCGCCTCGAGCGGCAAGGGCACCGTCGTGATGGCCACGGTCAAGGGCGACGTGCACGACATCGGCAAGAACATCGTGGGCGTCGTGCTGGGCTGCAACGGCTACGTCGTGCACGACCTGGGCGTCATGGTGCCGAGCGAGAAGATCCTGGCGGCCGCGGCCGAGCTGGGCGCCGACGTGATCGGCGTCTCCGGTCTGATCACCCCGTCGCTGCACGAGATGGTCGCCCTCGCGGGCGAGATGACCCGCCGCGGGCTGACCACGCCGCTGCTCATCGGCGGCGCGACCACCAGCAAGGCCCACACCGCGGTGAAGATCGATCCCGCGTACTCCGGCACCGTGGTCCACGTGCCCGACGCCTCGCGCGCGGTGGGTGTGGTCGCCGACCTGCTGGCCCGGCCCGCCGACGTCGCCGAACGCACCCGGGCGGACTACGACGGGGTGCGGGCCCGCCACACCGAACGCGACCACGTGCTGGTGCCGCTGGCCACCGCCCGCGAGCGCGGCCACGCGCTGTCCGGCCTGCCGGTGCCCGCTCCGCGGTCCCCCGGCCGCCACGTGCTGCGCCCGTCGATCGCCGCGCTGGTCGAGGTGATCGACTGGACGCCGCTGTTCACCTCGTGGGAGATGCGCGGCTCGTACCCGCAGATCCTGGACGACCCCCGCCAGGGCGAGCACGCCCGGTCGCTGCTGGCCGACGCGCGTGCGCTGCTCGACCGGGTGGTCGCGGACGGTTCGCTGCGCGCCGAGGGGGTCGTGGGCCTGTGGCCGGCCCGCCGCCGCGGGGACGACGTGGACGTGCTGCGCGAGGGGCCGGACGGCACGCCGGAGGTCGCCGCGACCCTGCACACGCTGCGCCAGCAGCGCGAGCGCTCCGGGGAGTACCTCGCGCTGGCGGACTTCGTCGCCGAGCAGGGCGACCACCTGGGCGCGTTCGCCGTCGCGATCCACGGCGCCGAGGAGCTTGCCGCCCGGTACGAGGCCGCGCACGACGACTACACGGCGATCCTGGTCAAGGCCGTCACCGACCGGCTGGCCGAGGCGTTCGCCGAGTGGGCGCACCGCGAGGTCCGCACCCGGCTGTGGGGCTACGCACCCGGCGAGGACCTGCCGGTGGCCGATCTCATCCGTGAGCGCTACCAGGGCATCCGGCCCGCCCCGGGCTACCCGGCACAGCCGGACCACACCGAGAAGGCCACCCTGGACGCCCTGCTCGACCTGGCCGACATCGGCGTCGAGCTCACCGAGTCGTTCGCGATGACGCCCGCGTCGGCGGTGTCCGGGGTGTACCTGGCCCACCCCGACGCCCGGTACCTGGCCGTCGGCCGCCTCGCCCGCGACCAGGTCGCCGACTACGCCGAGCGCAAGGGCTGGACCCTGGCCGAGGCCGAGCGGTGGCTCGCCCCCAACCTCGCGTACGACCCGGACTGAGCGGTCCCGCTCGAGTCGACGCACGTCATCGGCGCACGCCTCTGACCGGCTGCGCCCGCCGTCCCCGACGCACTCCTTGATCGCGCGCGCCCGCCGTCACCCGCCCGCTTCACCTGCCGCTTGCTCTGGGCCCACGGTCGTCCTATGTTTGTACTGACCAGTCAGTCTAAAGAATCGAAGACCGATGACCGCCCTGCTCCCCCAAGAGTCCGAGGTCGCCGTCGACCGTGCGAGCGCGGTGCGCGCCCACGCCCTGTCCCTGCACGGCCATCGCGGCGTGGTGTACGGCCCCGTGGACCTCGAGGTCGACGCGGGCGAGCTCGCCGTGGTGCACGGACCCCAGGGCGGCGGCCGCTCGAGTCTGCTGCTGACCGTCGCCGGACGGATGCAACCCGGCCGCGGAAGCGAGCTCACCGTGCTGGGCGAGCCGCTGCCCCGCCGGCGCCGCGCCGTGCAGCGCCGGACCGCGATCGCCGGCTTCGCGGGCATCGACGACCTGGACGAGTCGGTCGCCGTCGGCGTCCTGGTCCGCGAGCGCCTCGCCTGGCTCAGCCCCTGGTACCGGCGGGTGCCCCGCGTGACCCAGGCACGCTTCGAGCGCCTCGCCCGCCCGGTCTACGGCGACCGACCCGTGCCGCGGGTGGAGTCGGTGGTCTGGGACCTCGACGAGGTCGACGTCATGCTCCTGCGGCTCACGCTGGCGATGCTCCAGTGCCCCGAGCTCCTGGTGGTCGACGACGTGGACCAGGTCCACGACTCCGCACGCCGCCAGCTCGTGTGGTCGCGCCTGGAGGCGATCGCAGCCTCCGGCACGACGGTCGTGGCCTCGGTCGCCTCGCTCGACGAGGTCGCCCGCTTCACCTGGCAGCGCGCGCCGCGCCAGGTGTTCCTCGCCACCGGCCCGCACGCCACCCAGGACCTGCCCACCGAGGCCCCGGAGCCCTCGCCGGCGCACGCCGGCGACCGCGCGCTCTGACCCCCACAACCCGAACGGAACCGCCATGCCCGCCCTGACCTCGACCGGCGCCGAGCTGCGCCGGTTCCGCCGCGGCCTGCTGCCGCGCATCGCGATCGTCGCCCTGATCCTCATCCCGCTGCTGTACGGCGCCCTGTACCTCTGGGCGTTCTGGGACCCGACCGGCCGGATGACCGAGCTGCCGGTCGCCCTGGTGAACGCCGACCGGTCGACCACCGCCGCCGACGGCACGCGGGTCGACGCGGGCGCCCAGGTGGTGAACGCGCTGCTCGACGACGGCAGCCTCGACTGGGTGGCCACCACCCCCACCGACGCGCGGTCCGGCGTCGAGGACGGCACCTACTACTTCGCGGTCACGATCCCCGAGGACTTCTCCGCCGCCGTCGCGTCCGCAGGCGGCTCGGACCCGCAGCAGGCCCGGATCGACGTGACCTACAACGACGCCAACTCCTTCCTGGCGTCCACGCTCGGCCACAGCGCGATGGTCCAGGTCGACGACGCGGTGCGCGCCACCATCGGCGACCAGGCGGTCGACTCGCTCCTGGTCGGCCTGGGCTCGGCCAGGGACGGCTTCGCCACCGCCGCTGACGGCGCGATGACCCTCGAGCAGGCCACCGAGCAGCTCATCTCGGGCGCCGACCAGGTGGCCGCGGGGGCGGACTCCGCCCACGACGGCGCCGTGCAGCTGGCCGGCGGCGCCACCGCCGCGGCCGACGGCGCCGCCACGCTCTCGGCAGGCGCAGGCAGCGCGGCGGACGGCGCAGCGGCCCTCGCCGACGGCGCGACGCGGACGTCCGCGGGCGCGGCCACCGTGTCCACGGGGGCCACGACGCTCGCCGGCGGGCTGGCGCAGGCCGCGGACGGCGCCGCCACGCTCGACACCGGCGCGGCCACGCTCTCGGCGGGCGTCGACCAGGCCGTCGAGGAGATCGGCGGGCTGTCCACGACGCTCGCCGCGGCCCCGGCCGCCCTGCAGGATGTCGCGAGCTACCTCGGGGCCCGGGCCGCCGCCGGCGACACCGCGGCGCTCACACCGCTCCAGGAGCTGTCCGCCGTGGCCACGTCGCTCGGCGCGTTCGACCCCGATGCGACGGCCACCGAGCTCGCCGGCCTCCGGTCCGGCGCGCACGACCTGGCCGACGGCGTGGCGAGCCTCGACACCTCGCTCGGCGCGCTCGCCCACGGGGCCTCCGACCTCGCCGACGGAGCCGCCACCCTCGCCACCGGGACCTCCTCCGTCGCGTCGGGGGCGGGCCACCTCGCCGACGGCACCTCGACGCTCGCCACCGGGGCCTCGAGCCTCGCGTCAGGGACCGCCACCCTGGCGGCCGGGACGACCTCCCTCGCCGAGGGCACTGCGACGCTCGCCGAGGGCGCGCACGCGGTGGCCGACGGCGGCGAGCAGCTCAGCGACGGGACCGCCATCCTCGCCTCGGGCCTGGCCGACGGCGCCGCCACGATCCCCGACGACTCCCCGTCGACGCGGACCGCCCGCGCCGACGTGATCTCCACGCCGGTCTCCCTCGACGAGACCCACCTCACCCAGGCGGCGGGCTTCGGGGAAGGGTTCGCGCCGTTCTTCATCTCCCTGGCCCTGTTCGTCGGGTCGCTGATCACCTGGCTGATGCTGCGCCCGGTGCCGAGCCGTGCGCTCGCGACGCCGGCCGGTGGGCTGCGCGTCGCGCTCGCCGGCTTCGGGCCCGCGGCCCTGATCGGCCTCGCCCAGGTCGCGGTGATGCTCGGCGTCATCCACCAGGGGCTGGGCATGGAGCTGACCTCCGTGGTGGGCACCGCGGCGTTCACCGCCCTGGTGGCACTCACCTTCGTCGCGCTCCAGCAGATGCTGAACGCGGTGCTCGGCCCGGCACCGGGCAAGGTCGCCATCCTCGCCCTGCTGATGCTCCAGCTCGCGTCCTCCGGCGGCACCTACCCGGTCCAGACCACACCCGCGTTCTTCCAGGTGATCCACCCGCTGCTGCCGATGACCTACGCCGTCACCGGGCTGCGCGAGGTCATCACCGGTGGCATCGACGGCCGGCTGTGGCTGAGCGTCGCGGTGCTCGCGGGCATCCTCGTCGGGTCGCTCGCCGTCACCGCGTGGCGCGCCGGCCGGATGCGCACCTGGACCCTGGCACGCCTCCACCCGGCGGTGTCGATCTGACGGTCGCTGGGGGGCCGGCAGGACGCCGGCCCCCCAGCCCCGTCTGGAAGGCTGGACCCATGAGCGAGACCTCAGCGGTCACCGGTGCGACCCACCGCCAGATCATCGACGCCGCGGTCCGGCTGATCGCCGAGCGCGGGTTCTCGGCCACCTCGGTCGACGAGATCGCGGAGACGGCCGGGGTCGCGAAGGGCTCGGTCTACTACAACTTCGGTTCCAAGGCGGACCTGTTCGCCCAGATCCTCACCGAGGGCATCACCCGCCTGACCGCGTCGCTGCGGGCCGCGCTGGCCGCGGCCGGCGACCGCCCACCGCTCGCCGCCCTCGCCGGCGAGCTCCTCCGCCAGGTGCACGACAACCCCGCGTTCGCCAAGGTCGTGGCGGCCGAGGTGTTCCGCACCGGCCGCGACTGGCAGGACTCGATCCGGCTGATCCACGACGAGGCGATGGCCGTGTTCGCGCAGGCCGTCGCCGACAGCGACCCGACGCTCGACCCGCAGGACGCCGAGATCGCCGGCAGCGCGGTGTTCGGCGCCACGCTCGTCGCCGGGCTGGAGTGGCTCGCCTTCCACCCCGACCGGACCGTCGACCAGGTCCTGACCACGGTGCTGCGCGCCCTCACGCCCGACGTGCGCCGGTGACTCACAGGTAGAAGCCGGTCCGCCCGCTTTCGTCCTCGGCGACCGGGTTCGCGACCTCGCGCAGGGCGCCACGCAGCGCCAGCTCTCGCCCGCCGGCCCCGAGCGGCCCGACCAGCCACGGCATCGACGACACCGGGCACAGCCGCAGCTCGCCGCCGGGCAGGCGGACCGGTGGCGGTACGGGCGCCGGGACCAGGTGACGCTCGGCGTACAGCCGCGCGTCCGGGCCCCAGGTCACGTCGACCTCCCGGCACCGGCACACCGTCGCGTGCCGCTCGGCCAGGGCGTGGTCGGCCGCGCGGCTCCGCGCACGCCTGCGGCGGCCCAGCGCGTGCCGCAGGGACCGCGCGCCGAGCACGCCGCCGGCCGTGCCCGCGACCAGCACGGCGAGCATGCCCACCATGCCGGCGCTGCTGACCGACCACGCCGGCCACGACCCGCCCTCGCCGAGCGCGGTGAGGCCGATGGCCATCACGATGAACGTGACGACGAAGCCGCCGATCCCGGCGAGCCCGTACCACCCGCTGCCACCCGAGGTGTCGGCCCGGCCCACGGCGGGGTCGTACCGCAGCGTCCGCACCCCCTGCCACACCTGGCCCTCGGGGCGCGTGAACCCAGGGACCGGGGCGAGGCGCAGGTAGAGCCCGAGGGCGCCGGCGCCGACCAGCCCGGCCGCTCGCAGGTGCCAGACCGCGCCCGCGACGACCGCCGCGGCGAGCACCGCGACGGCCACCACCACGCGCGCCGCGTCCGCGAACGTCGAGCGGGGTGACAGCCTGCGCAACGCGGCCCTGACGCGCCGGTCGCGCGGCAGCCCGGAGCGCGCCGCCCCGAGCAGCAGCCTCGCGCCGGCGTCGTCCCCACGCCGCTCCAGCCGTCCGGCCACCTCCAGGACCGCGTCGAGCGCCGCCGCGTCGTCGGCCGCCGCGTTCTGGAGCGCGCTCAACGCGTCGATGACGGCCGTGGCGAGCACCAGCGGCTCCGCCTCGCGGTTGCGCCGCAGGAGCGTGGCGGTGGCGATCCGTCCCGCCAACCGCGGCGACGACACCGCGCCGATCAGTCCGGGGATCTCCGCCCAGGCCGCGTCCGCGACCCCGAGGTCACCGCGCTGCTCCGCCGCGGCCGCCACGAGCCTGGCCAGGCGCAGCCGGAAGGCCGGTGCGACGTCGGTCGTGCGCGCGCTCAGCCAAGCCCAGGCGCCGGCGTCCCCGGTCGAGGCCTGGCCCGCGGCGAGCAGCGCCTGCGGCCAGGAGACCGGCTCTCCGGCGCGGGGTGGGCGGACGCCGCGCTCGCGCAGCAGGCCGGCCGCCTCGCCGCCCCGGCCCAGCACCACGAGAGCCTCGGCGGCGAGCGCGTCGCGGGCAAGGTCCGCGTCCGCGTCCTGCGGCCCGCCGCCCTCGAGCGGCGCGGTCGCGATCCGGTGCGCGAGGTCGAGCTCATCGGCCAGCAGCGCGGCCCGGAACCACGCCCCCTGCGACCCCTCCGGGTCGAGCTCGGTACGGACCTGCCAGGCCCCGGCCGCGCCGGAAGAGCCCGGTGTCACGCTGTCCGCCGTCACTCGTGTCCCCCCGTCCACGAACACGTCATCGGCCACCACCGGCCCGGTCTTGAGGCCCGGCCACGCGCTCACAGGTAGTAGCCGACGGCGGGCTCGTCCTGGACGTCCTCGAGCGCGGCGACGCCGGGCAGCGCGAGCAGTCGCCCGCCGTGGTCCACCACGAGCCACGGCAGGCCGGTGCTCGGGCACAGCCGCACCTGCCCCGCGGCGGACCGCACGGCGGCGTGCTCCGCCACCACCGTCAGGTGCCGGTCGACGTGACGACGCGCGTGCCGCCCGACCCGGGCCGAGGCGTCCCAGCAGCGGCACACGCCGGCGTCCCGCTCGGCCACCGCCTCGGCAGCCTCCCGGGTGCGGTGCCAGCGGCGGCGCAGCCAGGACCGGAACGCCAGACGGGCGCCGATCGCGCCGAGCACGGCCGGCGCGATCGGGGCCAGCAGGTCCGCGACGAGCATGCGGTCCGCGGCGGCGCCTACCAGGGCCCCCGTCCACACCGGCACGCCGAGGATCACGAACGCCACGCCCCACGCCAGGACCCCACCGACCAGGCCTGCGGCGAGCGGTCCCTGGGACCGCCCGGCGTCGGCACCGAGCTCCGGGTCGAAGTGCGTCGCCCGCAGCGCCCGCCACGCCCGGGCCTCGGGCGTCGTCATGCCAGGCACGGCCGCCCCGGCCAGCGCGCTCTGCGCCACCCGGAACACCAGGACGCTGCCGATCAGACCGACCGGCGCGGCCAGCACCGCCAGTGCCGTGGCGCCGGCGTAGGCCCGTGCGCGCGACGCGCGGCTCCGCGATGGTCGGGCTTGACCGCGTTCGGGATCCGTCCCGGGCGAGCCGGGCCCCGGGTCGGCATAGGTTGTCCGTATGCGATTCGGACTCTTCCTCCCCCAGGGCTGGCGCCTCGACCTCGTCGACATCGACCCCGCCGACCAGTGGTCGGTCATGCACTCCCTCGCCCAGCACGCCGACGACGGCGACGCGTGGGAGTCGGTGTGGGTCTACGACCACTTCCACACCGTGCCCGAGCCCACCGAGGAGGCCACGCACGAGGCGTGGACCCTGATGGCCGCGCTGGCGTCGTCCACCAGTCGAGTGCGGCTGGGCCAGATGTGCACGTGCATGGGCTACCGCAACCCCGCCTACCTCGCGAAGGTCGCGGCGACGGTCGACCTGATCTCCGGCGGGCGCATCGAGATGGGCATCGGCGCGGGCTGGTACGAGCACGAGTGGAACGCCTACGGCTACGGCTTCCCGGCCGTCGGCGACCGGCTCGGCGCGCTCGACGAGGGCGTGCAGATCATGGAGCAGGCGTGGCGCACCGGCTACGCCACGCTGGACGGCAAGTACTTCAAGGTCGACGGCGCACGGGTGTTCCCCAAGCCGATCCAGCCCGGCGGCATCCCGATGTGGATCGCCGGTGGCGGCGAGAAGCGGACCCTGAAGTACGTCGCCCGCTCGGGGCAGTACGCCAACCTCGCGGGCGACCCCGAGACCTTCGCCCACAAGTCCGAGGTGCTGCGCGGCCACTGCGAGTCCCTGGGCCGCGACTTCGACTCGATCACCCGCTCGGCCAACTACAACGTCGTGATCGGCGCGACCGAGGCGGACGTCGAGGACCGGCTGATGTGGATCGCCGACCGGGCACGCCGGCTCGTGCCGGACCGGGCCGCCGGCGTCGAGACGGAGTGGCGCAACGGCCAGCTCGTCGGCACGCCGGGGCAGATCGTCGACCGGCTCCGCAACCTCGAGGGCCTGGGCATGACCTACGCGATCGCCTACTTCGCCGAGGCGGCCTACGACCGGGCAGGTATCGAGCTCTTCGAGCGCGAGGTGATCCCCGCCCTGCGCGGCTGACGGCCGCTACTCGCTGCCCATCGCGGTGATGGACAGCATGCCGAGGTCGTCGTGCGGCAGGAGGACCACCGTGGTGGAGCCACGGCGCAGCGTCACGATGCCCATCGCCGGGCCGACGGCCTCGTCGCGCACGAACCCGACCGCCTGCAGCTGGGCGACGTAGGCGTCCAGGACCGACTGCCCGTGCGTCGGGTCGGCCTCCGGGTATCCGCACTCGACCGCGAGCGTCGTCGTCGAGGCGACCAGGATCCCGGACGCCTGGACGGTGCACCCCTGGGGTTCGGGCAGCCGGTCGGCCCACGGTGACGGCCACCCGACGGCCGGCGCCTGCTCGGCCGGCCCGGCCGTCGCCGCCGGCTCCGACGTGCGGCGCTGCAGGCCGGGTGCGGTGGCGTCCACCGCGTCGAGCTCCTCCGCGGTCAGCCCGTCCATGTCGAACGAGACCGTGCCGTCGTACGGCACGGTGATGGTCAGGCGCCGGTCGCCCTTCGTCGCGACGATCGCGTCGATGTCGCCGGCGTCCGCCCGCCGCTGGGCGTTCTCCTGCGAGCCGTTCTCGGAGTACTGCACGACACCCTCGATGTCGTAGCCCAGGTCCCGCAGCGTCGACCGGTAGGCCTGGAAGTCGGCCTCGGACACGTCGGTGAAGAACAGCCGGGCGCCGACCAGGGCGGAACCGCCCTGCCCACCCGACAGGTAGGTCTCGAGGTGCCCCGGGAACGCCGGGATGTCCGCCGGGGCTCCGGACGGCCAGCCGTCCGCGACGCCCGGGCCCGCGCTCTCCGCCACCTGGCCGGCGCCGGGGCCGGCGGTCTGCCCACCACCCGCCGCGCAGCCCCCGAGCGCGAGTCCGACGGCCAGCACGCCCGCGGCCCGCGCAGCAGCACCCCAGCTCGCCAACCGACGGCCCTCCGTGGCAGCAGGTCGCACACCGACCCGCCATGATCGGACAGCCGGATCGTACTGCGCGGCGCAGGCGCGCCGTGGCCGTTCAGTCGCGCTCCGCCACCACCACCGCCGAGGCGATCCCCGCGTCGTGCGAGATGGACAGGTGGAAGCGGGCGACGCCCAGTTCCGCCGCGCGGGCGGCGACCGTCCCGGTGACCTCGATCTCGGGCGGACCGCCGACCACACGGTGCACCGTGGCGTCCTGCCAGCTCATCGTGCCCGGGGCCCCGAGCGCCTTGGCGATCGCCTCCTTGGCGGCGAACCGGGCCGCCAGGGAGGACGCGGGCAGGTCGCGCTCGGCCGGCGTGAACAGACGCTCACGAAGCCCCGGCGAGCGCGCGAGGGTCGCCATGAACCGCGCCACGTCGACCACGTCGATACCGACCCCGACGATCATGCGCCCACCCTAGGCGCGAGGGCGCCGAGTATCAGAGGCCGAACGAGAAGCCGAAGCGGAGCAGCACCACCGCGGCCACGGCGGCGAGGGTCGCGAGGTAGCCCAGCACGAGGCCGGTGACCGCCAGGCCACGACCGTTGCGGCCGGTCGTCGCAATCCGGCTCAGGGCGACGTGCCCGCTGACCACCGCGACCGGGCCGAGACCCAGCAGGCTCGTGACGAACGCGATCACGGCCCAGGGCTCGGTGCCCAGGATCTGACCGGGCAGGTACACCGGGGCCGCCTCGGGGATGGTGTAGCCGCTCGGGGTGACCCGTTGCGGGGCCATCCCGACCGACGGGAAGGACGGCGGTTCCGACATGCCGGCGGGCAGGGGGCCGGGCTGGAACGTCTGGCTGCTCACGGTGGGGGACTCCTCGAGCTTGTCGTTGAGGAGTGCGTCGGCGCGCGCAGCGTCGGTCCTGAGCGGCGGCGTGCGCGCACCACCCGTTCGGAGGAGGGTGAAACGCGCCGCCCGGCGCTACTCGACCGTCACGGACTTGGCGAGGTTGCGCGGCTGGTCCACGTCGAGTCCCTTCGCGGCCGCGAGCTCGCACGCGAAGATCTGCAGCGGCACGACGGCGAGCAGCGGGGCCAGCAAGGAGGCCGTGCGCGGCACGAAGAAGACCCGGTCGGCGAACGGCAGCACGTCCAGGTCGCCCTCCTCGGCGACCACCAACGTCCTGGCGCCCCTGGCCCGGATCTCCTGGATGTTCGAGACCACCTTCGAGTGCAGCGAGTCCCGCCCGTGCGGGCTCGGCACGATGATGAAGACCGGCTGGCCCTCCTCGATCAGCGCGATCGGGCCGTGCTTGAGCTCACCGGCCGCGAAGCCCTCGGCGTGGATGTAGGCGATCTCCTTGAGCTTGAGCGCGCCCTCCATCGCCACCGGGAAGCCCACGTGGCGACCCAGGAAGAGCACCGACGGGACGTCCTTCATCTCGACGGCGGCGTGGCGCACCGGCCCGGCGGCGTCGAGCACCTCCTGGATCTTGTCCGGGATCTCACGCAGGTCGTCGAGGATCTCGGCGATCTCGTCCGGGAACTTCGTGCCGCGCAGCTGGGCCAGGTACAGCCCGAGCAGGTAGGCGGCGGTGATCTGCGCGAGGAAGGCCTTGGTCGACGCGACCGCGACCTCCGGCCCGGCGTGGGTGTAGAGCACCGCGTCCGACTCGCGCGGGATGGTCGAGCCGTGGGTGTTGACGATGGCGAGCACCGTCGCGCCCTGCTCGCGCGCGTGGCGCACGGCCATCAGGGTGTCCATGGTCTCGCCGGACTGGGAGACCGCGACCACCAGGGTCTTGCCGTTCACGATCGGGTCCCGGTAGCGGAACTCGTGAGCCAGCTCGACCTCGACCGGGATCCGGCACCAGTGCTCGATCGCGTACTTGGCGACCTGGCCGGCGTAGGCGGCCGTGCCGCAGGCGACGACGATGATCTTGTCGATCTGCCGGAGCACCGCCTCGTCGACCCGGATCTCGTCCAGGACGAGCCGACCCGCCGGGTCCAGGCGGCCGAGCAGGGTGTCGGCGACGGCGTGCGGCTGGTCGTGGATCTCCTTGTCCATGAAGGACCGGAAGCCACCCTTCTCGGCGGCCGACGCGTCCCAGTCCACGGTGTAGCGCTTGGGCGCGATCGGGTTGCCGTCGAAGTCCACGATCTCGACCGACGACGGCGTGAGGGTGACCACCTGGTCCTGACCGAGCTCCATCGCCTCACGGGTGTGCGCGATGAACGCGGCCACGTCCGAGCCGAGGAAGTTCTCCCCCTCGCCGAGCCCGACCACCAACGGGGAGTCGTGCCGGGTGCCGACCACCGTGTCCGGGGCGTCCGCGTGCACCGCGAGCAGCGTGAAGGTGCCGTGCAGCCGCCGGGCCACCGTGCGCATGGCGGTGGTCAGGTCGCCGTCGTAGGCGCGCGCCAGCAGGTGCGCGACCACCTCGGTGTCGGTGTCGCTGAGCAGCTGGACGCCGGACTCGGTGAGCTCGGCCCGCAGCTGGACGAAGTTCTCGATGATGCCGTTGTGGATCACCGCGACCCGCTGGTCGGCGGACAGGTGCGGGTGCGCGTTGCGGTCCGTGGGAGCGCCGTGCGTGGCCCACCGGGTGTGCCCGATCGCGGCGGTCGCGGCGGGCAGGGGCTCGCGGTCGAGCTCGGCGACGAGGTTGGCCAGCTTGCCGGCCTTCTTGGCGCTGACCAGGCCGTGCGGCGTGACCAGGGCGACACCGGCCGAGTCGTAGCCGCGGTACTCCAGCCGTGCCAGACCGCCCATGACCACTTCGAGAGGCCGGCTGCCCGGGGTCTGGGGGCCGACGTATCCCACGATTCCGCACATGGCGGCGAGTCTAACCACGCCACCGGCGCGGTCCGGGCGGTCCCCCGAGCGGTGGCAGACTGACCACCGTGGCCGCCGAGATCCCGACCCCCTACGTGGACCTCGACCGGAGCCAGTGGAGCCGGCTCTCGGCCAGCACCCCCCTACCGCTGACCGCTGACGACCTCGAGCGCCTGCGCGGGCTCGGCGACCCGATCGACCTCGCCGAGGTCGACGCGGTCTACCGGCCGCTGTCCCGGCTGCTCGCGCTGTACGTGGAGGCGACCGGACGGCTGCACGCCGCGTCCTCGACGTTCCTGGGCGAGGGCACCGACCGGACGCCGTACGTCATCGGGATCGGCGGGTCGGTCGCGGTCGGCAAGTCCACCACCGCCCGCGTGCTGCGCGAGCTGATGGCCCGCTGGCCCGCGACCCCTCGGGTCGAGCTGGTCACCACCGACGGCTTCCTGCTGCCCAACGCCGAGCTCGAGCGGCGCGGGCTGATGGAGCGCAAGGGCTTCCCGGAGTCGTACGACCGGCGCGGCCTGCTGCGCTTCCTGGCCGCGGTCAAGGCCGGCAGCCGCGAGGTCCGCGCCCCCGTCTACTCCCACCAGGCCTACGACATCGTCCCCGACCGCTACGTCGTGGTCCGCCGGCCCGACGTGCTCATCGTGGAGGGGCTCAACGTGCTCCAGCCGGCCCGGCCGACCGCGGCCGGCGAGTCCAGCCTGGCCGTGAGCGACTTCTTCGACTTCTCGATCTACGTGGACGCCCGCACCCGCGACGTGCGGCGCTGGTACGTGGACCGGTTCCTGTCCCTGCGGCACACCGCCTTCTCCAAGCCGGACTCCTACTTCCACCGGTACGCCGCGCTGGACGACGAGGCCGCCACGGCCAGGGCCGAGGAGATCTGGGACTCGATCAACGAGCCGAACCTGGTGGCCAACATATTGCCCACCCGCGGCCGGGCGACCCTGGTGCTGCGCAAGGGCCCCGAGCACGCCGTGCAACGGGTCCGCCTGCGCAAGCTCTGACCCGCGCCCGGCGGTCAGGCGGCGTCGTCCGGAGTGGGCTCGCCCGACGCGACCGGCGGGGCAGGGGTCGAGGCCCCGTCGCCCTCGGGCGCCAGGGTGATCCAGCCCATCCGGCGGCCGAGCCGGCTCAGCAGCGGGTCGGCGACCATGCCGAGCAGCACCCCGCCGGCCACCCCGACGAACACCGCCAGCCACGGTGTGCTGCCGAACAGCACCCCGGCCGTCGAGCCCAGCAGCACCGTGTACCCGGCCCAGGAGACCGCCGCGATCGCCGCCAGCACGGTGAACCGCCCCCGGGGGTAACGCAGCCCGCCGGCCGTCATGTTGACCGCGACCCGGCCGACCGGGATGTAGCGCGCAGCGATGATGAACACCGCGCCGCGCTCCTGCAGCGCGTGCTCCGCCCAGTCCATGGCCTCCATGGCCCGCCTGCTGCGCAGGAAGCCGCGCCTGCGCAGGTCGACCCGCTTGCCGATCGAGTACGCGACCTGGTCGCCGCTGAATGCGCCGAGCGCGGCCACCAGGGCCACCAGCCACAGCGCAGGCGACCCGGTCGAGACCGACAGCGACGCCAGGGCGATGACCACCGTCTCGCTCGGCACCGGTGGGAAGAAGCCGTCGATCAGTGCGAGCGCCCACAGGGCGACGAAGACCCACGGGGTGCCGGTGAGTCCCATCACCCAGTCCCCGAGCGAGGTCACCCAGGACACCCGATCCCCTCCTTCGGCCAGGCCCACGGTACGGCCGACGGAGCCCGGTCGGCATCGGGGAGCCCCCTGAGGGATCCCGGGGATCATGGTGCCGTGCCCCTGGTCGCGAGCGCATCATCCCGTGGAGGGACGCGCCGTACGTCCGGGGCCGCGCGGCCGGCTCAGGGCAGCGGGAAACCGAGCTCCGCGGCCGCCCGTTCCGGGGTCGCGTCCGCCAGGTACCTCCCGGCCTGCTCGGGCCCGACCAGCGACCGCAGCTCCGCGCCGTCCAGGTACAGCCGGCCGGCCAGGTGGTCGGTCTCGTGCTGGACGATCCGCGCCGGCCATCCGGTGAGCACCTCGTCCAGTGCGGCGCCGGTCTCGTCCTGACCGGTCAGTCGCACCGAGCGCCACCGGGGCGTGACCGCCTGGTACCCGGCGACGCTGAGGCAGCCCTCGAAGAACGCGACCCGCCGCTCGCCGACCGGCTGGTAGCGCGGGTTGACCAGGACCCGGAACGGCACCGGGGTGCGCTCACGGACCTCGGCGAGCTCGCCGGCCGGCCACTGGTCCTCGATCACCGCGAGCGCCAGGGAGAGCCCGACCTGCGGGCCGGCCAGCCCCACTCCGGGTGCGGCGTGCATGGTCTCGCGCATCGCGGCGAGCAGCTCGGCCAGCAGGGCGTCGTCGAGCTGGCCCGCGTAGGGGGTGGTCGCCCGCCGCAGCACAGGGTCCCCGGTCTGCACCACGGGCAGCGGCAGCGGGCCGTCCAGCAGCGCGCGGACCTGGTCGGCGAACGTCACAGGGCGAGCCGCGCACGCACCACGTCGGCGAGCTGCTCGGCCAGGCGCTCGGCCTCGACCAGGGCGGCGGCCTCGACCATGACGCGCACCAGCGGCTCGGTGCCAGACGGTCGCAGCAGCACCCGGCCGGTACGACCCAGCTCGGCCTCGGCCTCCGCGACCGCAGCCTGGACGTGCGGGTCGGTGACCCGCGACCGGTCCACGCCACCGACGTTGACCAGCACCTGGGGCAGCCGCGGGACGCTCGAGGCGAGCTCGGCGAGGGAGCGGCCCGAGGTGGCGACGATCGCGGCCAGGTGAAGGGCGGTGAGCACGCCGTCGCCCGTCGTCGCGTGCTCGGACATGATGACGTGCCCGGACTGCTCGCCGCCGAGCGCGAAGCCGCCGGAGCGCATCTCCTCGAGCACGTAGCGGTCCCCGACGGCGGTCTGCACCGTGGTGATCCCGGCGTCGGCCATCGCGAGCTGGAGGCCCAGGTTGCTCATCACCGTGGTGACCAGGGTGTCCCGGTGCAGCAGGCCGCGGTCGCGCATCGCGACGGCCAGGATGCCCATGATCTGGTCGCCGTCCACGAGCGAGCCGGTGGCGTCGACCGCGAGGCACCGGTCGGCGTCGCCGTCGAACGCGACGCCGAGGTGCGCCTCTCCCGCGATCACGGCGGCCTGGAGCTGCTCCGGGTGCGTCGAGCCGCACTTCTCGTTGATGTTCCGGCCGTCCGGCGAGGCGTTGATGACCACCACGTCCGCGCCGGCCGCGCGCAGCGCGGCCGGGCCGACGTCGCTCGCGGCGCCGTTGGCGCAGTCGACGGCGATCCGAAGCCCGGCGAGCGGTGCGTCACCGGTGCGCAGCGTGCCCACCAGGTGGTCGACGTAGCGGTCCGCGGCCAGGCCGAGGTCGCTGGAGACCCGCCCGACCGCGCTGCCGACGGGGCGCTCCCACGGCTCGCCGATGCGCTGCTCGATCGCGTCCTCGAGGTCGTCGGCGAGCTTGTGCCCGCCGCGGGCGAAGAACTTGATCCCGTTGTCCGGCATCGGGTTGTGCGACGCGGAGAGCATCACACCGAGGTCCACCGCGAGCGCGCCGGTGAGGTACGCCACCCCGGGGGTCGGCAGCACGCCGAGGTCGATCACGTCCACCCCGGCGCTGGCCAGGCCCGCGATCACGGCAGAGGCGAGGAACTCACCGGAGGCCCGTGGGTCGCGCCCGACCACCGCGCGCGGACGGTGCCCCTCGAATGCGCCGGTCGAACCCAGCACGTGCGCCGCCGCGACCGACAGGTCCAGCGCCAGCTCGGCGGTGACGTCGCGGTTGGCGAGCCCCCGTACCCCATCGGTCCCGAACAGCCGACCCATCTGACCTCCTCGTCCTGCGCTGACTGTGCCACACCGACCTGGGCGCCCCGAGGGAGTGCCGGCCACGGGCCACGACCCCGAACGACCGCCTGACGGTGGCCGGGCCCACGAGCCACGACGGCCCCGATGGAGTGCATCGGGGCCGTCGGGACGGGCTGGGATCAGCGCTTGGAGTACTGCGGCGCCTTGCGCGCCTTCTTCAGACCGGCCTTCTTCCGCTCGACGACGCGGGCGTCGCGAGTCAGGAACCCGGCCTTCTTGAGCGCGGGCCGGTTGTGCTCGGCGTCGATCGCGTTGAGCGCACGGGCGATGCCCAGGCGCAGGGCGCCGGCCTGGCCGCTCACGCCGCCGCCGGAGATCCGGGCGATGATGTCGAACCGACCCTCGACGTCGACCAGAGCGAGCGGGGAGTTCACCAGCTGCTGGTGCACCTTGTTCGGGAAGTACTCCTCCAGGGTGCGGCCGTTGATCTTCCACTGGCCGGTGCCGGGCACCAGACGGACGCGGGCGATCGCCTCCTTGCGGCGGCCCAGCGCCTGGCCGGGAGCCGTCAGGCTCTGGCCGCGGCCGGTGGGCGCAGCGCTCTCGGAGGTGTAGCTGGTGGGCGTCTCGCCCTCGAACTCGGTGGTCTCTGCCACGGGTGCTGTCCTTCGCGGTGGGTTGTCTGGGAGGGCCGGCGCGACTACTGCGCGACCTGGCTGATCTCGAAGGGCTGGGGCTTCTGCGCGGCGTGCGGGTGCTCGGAGCCGGCGTAGACCTTGAGCTTGCCGAGCTGCTGGCGACCGAGCGTGGTCTTCGGGATCATGCCGCGGACGGCCTTCTCGATCGCACGCTCGGGCTTGGTGTCGAGCAGCTGGCCGTAGGGGACCGCCCGCAGACCACCCGGGTAGCCGGAGTGCCGGTAGGCCATCTTCTGCTCGCGCTTGGCGCCCGTGAGCACGACCTTCTCGGCGTTGATGACGATGACGAAGTCACCGGTGTCGACGTGCGGGGCGTAGGTCGCCTTGTGCTTGCCACGCAGCAGCGTCGCCACCTGGGTGGCCAGGCGGCCCAGGACCACGCCGTCGGCGTCGATGACGTGCCAGGTCCGCTCGACGTCGCCGGGCTTCGGGGTGTACGTGCGCACGGTCGTACCTTCGTCTCGCTCGGTGAGGTGTCGGCACCCGCGCGGGACCGCGGGAGCCGGGTCGGCGTCCAGGCGCGCCAAGGCACGACGAGGACGCACAACGACGTCCCAGAGTACCCGGGGCGCCTGCCGAGGGCAAAACGCCGTCGGGCGGCTCGGCCACGGATCGGCGTCGCGGTCGGCCCCCGGCTCACCGGCGCGACCGCACGCCCTCCCGCCCCGGCCGCAGACCGGCGGAGGCGGCCTCGAGCACCCGCTCGGTCAGCGCCGCCAGCACGGCCGCGTCCACCTTCCACCGCTGCCAGTGCAGCGGCACGTCGAGCCACCGGCCCGGAGCGAGGTCGACGAGCCTCCCGGCCGCGAGCGCTTCCTGCGCGGCGACCTCCGGCACGGTCCCCCAGCCGAGCCCCGCCTCGACGACCGCGAGGAACGCGTCCTGGGACGGCACGAGGTGGCGCTGCGGCGGGCCCACGTCGCGGTCGACCCCCAGGACCGCCAGGAACCGGTCCTGCAGGGTGTCGTGCCGGTCGAACGCCACCAGTCGAGCCCCGGACCACACCTCGGGCGCGCTGCCCGGCGGCAGGCGGTCGGCCGCGAAGCCCGGCGCCGCGACCGCCAGGTAGCGCATGGACCCGAGCGGGAGCGCCGCGCAGCCCTGCACGGGCGAGGAGTCGGCGGTCACCGCGGCCATCACCGTGCCGTCCCGCAGCAGGTCGGCCGTGCGGTCCTGGTCGACGCGGTGCACCTCGACCAGGACGTGCTCGGGCAGCCCGGCCAGCACCGCGGGGAACCAGGTGGACAGCGAGTCCGCGTTGACCGCGAGCGGCACGGTCACCGGCCCCGCGTCGCCCAGCTCACCGCGCGCTTCCCGTTCGAGGAGTGCCACCTGGCCCGCGAGGCGCACGAGGACCTGGCCCGCGGCGGTCGCGCGGGTGGGCCTCGCTCGTCGCACCAGCACCTGCCCGGCGGCCTGCTCGAGCGCCTTGATCCGCTGGCTCACCGCTGACGGCGTCACGTGCAGGGCCCTGGCGGCCGCCTCGAACGAGCCGTGCCGCACCACCGCGGCGAGCGTCGCCAGCTGGTCCGTGTCGAACACGATGAAGACTCTCTCATGTTCCACAACAAACCTGAACTGGTCTTCACGTTCGTCCGCCCCTAGCGTGCTCCCGTGCCCACCGAAGCCCTCGCCGCCATGGCCACCGGCCTGCTCACCGGTCTGTCCCTGATCGTCGTGATCGGCGCGCAGAACGCATTCGTGCTGCGCCAAGGGCTGCGCCGCGAGCACGTCGGCGCGGTGGTCGCGGTGTGCACCGCCTCGGACGTCGTCCTGATCGCGGCCGGCGTCGCGGGCCTCGGCGCCCTGGTCGGGGCCGCACCCGTCGTGCTGACGGCCGTGCGTTGGGGCGGGGCGACGTTCCTGGTCGTGATGGCGGTCGCCTCGCTGAGGCGGGCGCGCCGGGCCGAGCACCTCGACCCGGCGGAGAGCGGACCCGCGTCGCTGTCCGCGGTCCTGACCACGACGCTCGCGCTGACCTGGCTCAACCCGCACGTGTACCTCGACACGGTGATGCTGCTCGGCGGGATCGCCGTGCAGCACGAACCGCGCTGGTGGTTCGCCGCCGGCGCAGCGGTGGGCAGCGCGGCCTGGTTCTCCGCACTCGGCTTCGGGGCGCGCGTCCTGCGCCCGCTGTTCGCCCGGCCGGCCGCCTGGCGCGTGCTCGACGTGCTCGTCGCCGCGGTCATGCTCGCGGTCGCCGCCTCGCTCCTGCTGCGCGCGTGAGCGCGGCCCGACGGCTCAGGCGTCGATCGCCGACGCGGGCAGGTCGAACCACCTCAGGTGCTCGAAGTCGGCGCTCACGTTCGCAGGGTGGTCGCCCAGGTCCGGCTCCGGGGCGGCCGCCAGGATCGCGGCGGCGTCGGCCAGGTGCTGGGCCAGCAGGTCCTCGCCGCCCGTGGTCCCGCTCGGGGGGAACCAGACGCCCTCGTCGGCGAAGCGCACGTCGGCCAGCCGGTTCGGCGGCTCGACCAGACCGCCGCGGTGGCGCCACAGGCCCGAGACCGGGTCGAAGCGGTAGTCGCCGAGCAGCCGCCACCCGTCACGCGCGACCATCCGCACGGCCTGGACGATGTAGTCCGCGACGGTGTCGGAGATGAAGTAGTTGAAGCTGACCCGCACCCAGCCGGGCTTGATCCCCTCGCACCCGACGGAGATCTCCCGCTCGAACTCGTGCGAGCGCTCCAGGTCGATCCCCAGCAGCGCGTGCCCGTAGGGGCCCGCGCACGAGCAGCCCCCGCGCGACTGGATCCCGAACAGGTCGTTGAGCACGGCGACCACGAAGTTGTGGTGCAGGTAGCGGCCGGACGGCGAGCGCACCACGAACGAGACGATCGACAGCCGCCGCGCCTCGAGGTTGCCCAGCAGCTCCAGCGCCGGCTCGGCGCTCCACGCACCGACCGCACGCTCCAGCAGGCGGTCCTCGCGGAGCCGGATCTCGTCGGTCCCGACGGCCTGCTTGAGCGCGAAGACGAGCCCGGCCCGGATCGACTCGACGATCGCCGGGGTCCCGCCCTCCTCGCGGTGCTCGACGTCGGCGAGGTACTCGTGCTCCTCGGGGTTGACGAAGGCCACCGTCCCGCCGCCGGGCACGTCCGGGACCCGGTTGGTGAACAGCTCCCGCCTTGCCACCAGCACCCCGGGTGTCGACGGCCCGCCGATGAACTTGTGCGGCGACAGGAAGATCGCGTCCTTGTAGGCGAGCGGGTCGCCCGGCGGGTTCATCTCGATGTCGACATAGGGGCCGGCCGCCGCGAAGTCCCACAGCGACAGCGCGCCGTGCTCGTGCAGCAGCCGCGCGATCGCGTAGGTGTCCGAGACGATGCCGGTCACGTTCGAGGCGGCCGAGAACGAGCCGATCTTCAGCGGCCGGCCGGCGTAGGCCTCGAGCGCCGCCCGCAGCTGGTCGATCGACACCCCGCCGTCGGCGTCCTGCCCGATCTGCACGACGTCGACGACCGACTCGCGCCACGGGATCTCGTTCGAGTGGTGCTCGTACGGCCCGACGAAGACCACCGGGCGCTGGTCGGCGGGGACGTGCCGGGCCAGGTGCCAGCGGTCCTCCAGGGCCGACGGGATGCGGAGCCCGAGGACGCCGATGAGCTTGTCGATCGCCCCGGTCGCACCCGCGCCGGTGAACAGCACGACGGTGTCGTCGTCCCCGCCCACCGCGTCGTGGATGATCTGCCGCGCCTCCTCGCGCAGCCGGGTGGTCTGCAGCCCCGTGCCGGAGGACTCGGTGTGGGTGTTGGCATAGGCCGGCAGGACGACGTCGCGGACGTAGTCCTCGACGAACGACAGCGCCCGGCCGCTGGCGGTGTAGTCCGCGTAGGTCACCCGGCGCCGGCCGTACGGCGTCACCACGACGTGGTCGTCGCCGATCACCGAGGCGCGGATGTGCTCGATCAGGTTCTGGGCGGCTGGGCCGCCGGGAGTCTCGGTCATGACCGTCCTGGGTCCGCTGGGGCGGGCTGTCCGGGGTCCGCGTCCGGCTCGTGCTCCGGGGCGGGGGGCACGGCGGCCCGCCGCGCGCGGGTCTGCTCCGCGCGGGCCGCGAGCTCGGCGTCGGGCGGGTAGCCGACCTCCTCGAGCGTGAGTCCGTGGGCCGGTGCCACGTGGGCCGCGGCGTCGCGCGTCCGGGCGGCGAGCAGCTCGGCGGGCCAGGCCGCGGGGCGACGGCCCTCCCCCACCGCCAGCAGCGCCCCCACGAGCGAGCGCACCATCGAGTGGCAGAACGCATCCGCGCGCACCTCGACCCGCACCAGCCCGGCGTCCTCGCCGGCGTCCGGCCGGTCCACCGTGAGGTCGGTGAGGGTGCGCACCGTGGTGGCCTCCGGCCTCGCCTTGCAGAACCCGGCGAAGTCGTGCAGCCCGGTCAGCGGCGCGGCGGCGGCGGCCATCGCCGTCACGTCGAGCGGCAGCCGGTGGCGCACCACCTGGCTGCGGCGCAGCGGGTCGACGCGCAGCGGGTCGTCGGCGAGCCGGTACACGTAGCGGCGGAACACCGCCCCGAACCGAGCGTCGAACCCCTCGGGCGCCGGCGTGGCCCGGTGAACCACGACGTCCGGCGGCAGCACCCCGGCCAGCCGCCGGACCAACGCCTCCGCGGGGTCGGCCAGTCGGCCGCGCACCGCCGCCCAGGCGTCCTCGGCCACGTCGACGTGCGCCACCTGGCCGCGGGCGTGCACGCCCGCGTCCGTCCGCCCGGCCACCGTGAGCCGCGGCGGCTCGCACCGCAGCACGGTCCCCAGGGCCGCCTCCAGCGTGCCCTGCACCGTGCGCAGGCCGGGCTGGCTCGCCCAGCCGGCGAACCCGGTCCCGTCGTAGGACAGGTCGAGTCGCAGCCGCACGGTCACGGGCTCACGGTACCGAGCCGACCGCCCCGCGGGGCGCGAGGTAGGGTCGGGCCGTGAGCGCCCCAGAGGCCGCGCCGGACACCCGCACCCTCGCGGTGGACTGCGGTGGCGGCGGGATCAAGGCCTCGGTGCTGGACGCCCAGGGCACCATGCACGCACCGCCACGGCGGGTACCCACGCCCTATCCCCTGCCGCCGGAGCGGCTCGTGGAGACCATCGCGGCCCTGGCCGACCAGATGCCCCCCGCCGACCGCGGCACCGTCGGGATGCCCGGCATGGTGCGGCACGGCGTGGTGATCGCCACCCCCCACTACGTCACCAGGTCCGGCCCCCGCACCCGGGTGGTGCCCGAGCTGGTGACGGCGTGGGCCGGCAAGGACATGGCGGCGGCGCTCACCGACGCGCTGGGGTACCCGGTGCTCGTCCTCAACGACGCCGAGGTGCACGGGGCGGGCGTGGTCTCGGGCATCGGGCTCGAGCTGGTGCTGACGCTCGGCACCGGGCTGGGCAGCGCGCTGTTCGACGGCGGGGTGCTCGCGCCGCACCTGGAGCTGTCCCACGCCCCGATCCGGTGGGGCGTGACGTACGACATGTACCTCGGCGAGCCCGAGCGTCGCCGGCTCGGCGACGCCGCGTGGTCACGCCGGGTGCGGCGCGCGATCGACGGGCTGCGCCCCGTCTTCCACTGGGACCGGCTCTACATCGGCGGGGGCAACTCGCGGCGCATCCGGCCCGTCGTGCTCGACGCCCTCGGCGACGACGTCGTCGTGGTGCCGAACTCCGCCGGGCTCGTCGGTGGCGTCCGGGCCTGGGGCATCCGCCGGCCCGCGGACTGACCGCCCGTCGAGCTCGTCGAGCGCGCCCAGCAGCACCCTGGTGAACGCCACCGGCGCGACGACGCTGACCAGGTGGGTCGAGTGGGGCACCACCACCAGACGTGCCTGCCTGGCGGCCCGTACGGTGCGCCGCTCGCCGAGCCGGAAGTGGTCCCAACGGCCGTTGACGAGCCACACCGGCCGGTCGATCGACGCGAGGTCGGCGCGCGGGTCCACGCGGCTCATCTCGCGCAGCGCGTCCTGCATGACGTCCAGCGCGTAGCCGCCGGCACCCAGGTCCGTCGCCCCCGGCTCCGGGACCGCCGCCGCGACCATCGCCCGGTTGAGGGCCGCACCACGGTCCGGGAGCAGCGCGATGAGCCGTACGAGCGCCAGCCACGCCCACGTCAGCGGGCCCCCGGGGCGCGCGCTGGAGCCGGCCGCCAGCACCCCTGCGGCCCGGTCCGGACGCCGCGCCGCCCAGGCGAGCGCCAGGTACCCGCCGAGCGAGAGACCCACCACCGCCACCCGCCCACCGTCGCCGGCCAGCCGGTCCGCGGCCGCGTCGATGGCGTCCAGCGAGCCCGCCACCGAGAACCGCTCCCCCCGGCGCGTGCCGTGGCCCGGAAGGTCGATCGCCAGCACCGGGCGGGAGTCGCCGAGCGCCTCCACCTGGGCGCGCCACATGGTCGCCGACGTGCGAAGGCCGTGCACCAGGATCACCGGCACGGGGTCGGACGCGCTCACCCTCTCACGCTACGTCCGCCGGGCGCGGCGAAGGGCCCGGACCGTCCGGTCCGGGCCCTTCGCGAGCAGAACGCAGGGGTGCTGAGCGCCCCTCAGGCCTTCTCGTCCTCGTCCGCGGCGTCGTCGACCTCGTCGGTCTCCTCGGCGCCGACCTCGGCGACCGCGGCGTCCGAGACCTCGTCGTCCGAGACCTCGGCGACCACGTCATCCGTGGCTTCCGTGACCTCGTCGGCGGGCGACTCCTTGACCGGGGCGGCCTTCGTCGCGGCCTTCTTGGTGGCCTTCTCGGCCTCACGCACGGTGGCCTGCTTGGGGCTCACCGGCTCGAGCACCAGCTCGATGACCGCCATGGGGGCGTTGTCGCCCTTGCGCGGGCCGATCTTGGTGATGCGGGTGTAGCCGCCCTGGCGCTCGGCCATCAGCGGCGCGATCTCGGTGAAGAGCTCGTGCACCACGCCCTTGTCCCGCACGACGGTGAGCACGCGGCGCCGCGCGTGCAGGTCACCGCGCTTGGCGAAGGTGATCATGCGCTCGGCGAGCGGGCGCACGCGCTTGGCCTTGGCCTCGGTCGTGGTGATCCGCCGGTGCTCGAACAGGCTGGTCGTCAGGTTGGCGAGGATCCGGCGCTCGTGGGCCGGGCCGCCGCCGAGCCGCGGGCCCTTGGTGGGCGTGGGCATCTCGTACTCCTTGCTTGTTGGCCGGCCGCCGCGCGGCGGCCGTCAGTCAGGACAGGTCGTCGTCGGCGTAGTCGCCGTCGTAGTAGGAGGCAGCGTCGAAGTCGAGCGGGCTGTCCTTGAGGTTCAGGCCCAGGCCGCCGAGCTTGTCCTTGACCTCGGTGATCGACTTCGCGCCGAAGTTGCGGATGTCGAGCAGGTCGGCCTCCGACCGTGCGACGAGCTCGCCGACGGTGTGGATGCCCTCACGCTTGAGGCAGTTGTACGAGCGGATCGTGAGCTGCAGCTCCTCGATCGGCAGTGCCAGGTCCGCGGCCAGGGCCGCGTCCGTCGGCGACGGGCCGATCTCGATGCCCTCGGCCTCCACGTTGAGCTCACGAGCCAGGCCGAACAGCTCGACCAGGGTCTTGCCGGCCGAGGCCAGGGCGTCGCGCGGCAGGAGCGCGGGCTTGGTCTCGACGTCGACGATGAGCCGGTCGAAGTCGGTGCGCTGCTCGACGCGGGTCGCCTCGACCTTGTAGGTGACCTTGAGCACCGGCGAGTAGATCGAGTCGATCGGGATCCGACCGATCTCGGTGTCGAAGGCCTTGTTCTGCTGGGCAGAGACGTAGCCGCGACCGCGCTCGACCGTGAGCTCGACCTCGAGCTTGCCCTTGCCGTTGAGCGTGGCGATGTGCAGGTCGGGGTTGTGCACCTCGACGCCGGCCGGCGGCGTGATGTCCGCAGCCGTCACCTCGCCCGGGCCCTGCTTGCGCAGGTACATCACCACGGGCTCGTCGTTCTCCGAGGAGACCACGAGGTCCTTGATGTTCAGGATGAGCTCGGTGACGTCCTCCTTGACCCCGACGATCGTGCTGAACTCGTGCAGCACGCCGTCGATGCGCAGGCTGGTGACCGCGGCACCGGGGATCGAGGACAGCAGGGTTCGGCGCAGAGAGTTGCCGAGGGTGTAACCGAACCCGGGCTCCAGCGGCTCGATGACGAACCGCGAGCGGAACTCGGAGATGACCTCTTCGGTCAGGGTGGGGCGCTGTGCGATGAGCACGTCAGGATTCCTCTCAGTGTGCGTCCGCCATATGACGCATCACGAACAAGCCCGCCGGACCTCGGTCCGCCCGACGGGAGAAGCCGGGGTCAGACGCGGCGACGCTTGGGCGGGCGGCAGCCGTTGTGCGCCTGCGGGGTGACGTCCTGGATCGAACCCACCTCCAGGCCGGTGGCCTGGAGGGAGCGGATCGCCGTCTCGCGGCCCGAGCCGGGGCCCTTGACCAGGACGTCGACCTTCTTCATCCCGTGCTCCTGCGCACGCCGGGCGGCCGCCTCGGCGGCCAGCTGAGCGGCGAACGGGGTCGACTTGCGCGAACCCTTGAAGCCGACCTGGCCGGAGGAGGCCCAGGCGATCACGGCGCCCGAGGGGTCCGTGATCGAGACGATCGTGTTGTTGAACGTGCTCTTGATGTGGGCCACGCCCACGGCGATGTTCTTCTTCTCCTTGCGACGCGGCTTGCGCGCGGCGCTGGTGGTGCGGGTCTTGGGAGGCATCTGCTGTCCTTCGCTGGTCCGAGTTCTGGGGGCCGGTGGCGGTGGTCGCTCCTACCGGCCGGGGCTGCTACTTCTTGCCGGCCTTCTTCTTGCCGGCCACGGTGCGCTTGGGGCCCTTGCGGGTGCGGGCGTTGGTCTTGGTCCGCTGACCGCGCACCGGCAGGCCCCGGCGGTGCCGGATGCCTTCGTAGCTGCCGATCTCGACCTTGCGTCGGATGTCTGCGGCGACCTCGCGCCGCAGGTCACCTTCGAGCTTGTAGCTGCCCTCGAGGTGGTCGCGGAGCGCGACGAGCTCGGCGTCGCCGAGGTCGCGCACACGCAGGTCCGGGCTGATGCCGGTGGCCTCGAGCGTCTGGCGTGCGCGGGTACGCCCGACGCCGTAGATGTAGGTGAGCGCAACCTCGAGCCGCTTCTCGCGGGGGAGGTCGACGCCGACGAGACGTGCCATCTGGGAACTCCTGGTCCTGCTCGGAGGTCTGCCGCACGGCCGTCCCTCGCGGGCCCCGGCCTCCGACCGGGGGTGGCGCCCGTGCCCCGTGAGGGGCCCTGACGCTGGCCGTGCGCTGGTCCGTCACCCCTGCGGGGTGCCGGGTGCCGACATGGTCGTGAGACCCGCCGGCGTCCGACCCGGAGGTCGGTCGGGCCTCAGCCCTGGCGCTGCTTGTGCCGCGCGTTCTCGCAGATGACCATGACGCGACCGTGCCGGCGGATCACCTTGCACTTGTCGCAGACCTTCTTGACGCTCGGCTTGACCTTCATGCTCGTTCCTCCGCCGCCGCACGCGCAGATGCGACGGGCGGCAGTTCGCTCGGTGTCGGAGCCGGCCTGGTGGCCCGCCCCTGGTGGTGGGTCCTACTTGTAGCGGTAGACGATGCGACCGCGGGACAGGTCGTACGGGCTCAGCTCGACCACCACCCGGTCCTCGGGGAGGATCCGGATGTAGTGCTGTCGCATCTTGCCCGAGATGTGCGCGAGCACCCGGTGCCCGTTGGCCAGCTCCACGCGGAACATCGCGTTCGGCAGGGCCTCGACCACGCTGCCCTCGATCTCGATGACGCCGTCCTTCTTGGCCATGTCCTCCGCTAACGTCGTGCTGCTCGGCGTCCCCACAACCCGCGCGCGGTCACGGACCACGGTCGGATAGGGACGGGACGCGCAGCTCAGCCTGGAGCGCACGCACCCGACGGACGATCGTACGCCATCGGGAGCCCTTCCGCGAAACCGGTGCCGACCGTGCTCCCGACCGGCCGCCGACGGCGCTCCCCACTGTGCTCCCGACAGCGCTCCCGAAGGTGCTGCGGCCATGCCCGCGGCGGGCTATCCGATGTCGCTCAGCGGCACCGGCTCGACCCCGAACGGGGCCAAGCCCGCCACGCCGCCGTCGGCCGCGGTCAGCACCCAGAGACCGTCCGGGCCAAGGGCGACCGTGTGCTCCCAGTGCGCGGCACGCTCGCCGTCCTCGGTGACCACCGTCCAGTCGTCGTCGAGCACACGGGTGGTCCGCGACCCGCGGGTGAGCATCGGCTCGATCGCCACGCACAGACCCGGCCGCAGGCGCGGCCCACGGTCGTGGGTGCGGTAGTTGAGCACGTCGGGCGGCTGGTGCATCGCGGTCCCGATGCCGTGACCGACGTACTCCTGGACGATCCCGTAGGGCTCGTCCGACTCCTCGACCACCCGCTCCACGGCGTCGCCGACGACGCCCAGACGCTCACCTCCGGCGAGCGCGGCGATCGCTGCCCACATCGCGCGCTCGGTCGCCGCCGACAACGCCAGGTCGGCCGGGTCGGCATCGCCGAGCACCACGGTGAACGCGGCGTCGCCGTGCCAGCCGTCCACGATCGCGCCACAGTCGACGGACACGACGTCGCCCTCGCGCAGCACCCGCGGGCCCGGGATCCCGTGCACGATCTCGTCGTTGACGGACACGCACAGCACGGCCGGGTAGCCGTGGTACCCGAGGAACGACGGCGTGGCACCCGCGTCCGCGATCACCTGCCCGGCGACCGCATCCAGGTCGGCGGTGGTGACGCCCGGTGCGATCGCGTCACGCACGGCCTGGTGCGCGGCGGCGACGACCAGTCCGGCCCGGCGCATGGCGACCACCTGCTCGGCGGTCTTGTACTCGATGCGCTCCCGGCCGAACATCAGTTCCGGACGCCAGTCACCGCGCGCGCGACGCGCTCGGCGACCTCGTCGATCTCCCCGATGCCGTCCACCGTGACGAGCAGGCCTCGCGCCCCGTAGCTCGCGGTGAGCGGAGCGGTCTGCTCGTCGTAGATGTCCAGCCGCCGGGCGATCGCCTCGTCGGTGTCGTCCTCGCGGTGCTCGATCTCTGCACGGTGCTTCATCCGGGCCATCAGCTCGTCGCGCTCAGCGGTGAGCTCGACCACGCCGTCCAGCCGGGTGCCCAGGTCCGCGAGGATGTCGTCGAGCTCGTCGAGCTGGAAGCAGTTGCGCGGGTAGCCGTCGAGGATGAACCCGTCGGCCACGTCGGGCTCGGCCAGGCGGCGGCGCACCATCGCGTTCGTCACCTCGTCGGGCACCAGCTCCCCCCGCGAGGTGTAGCTGCGCGCGAGCTCGCCCAGGTCGTCCTGCGCCGCCATGTGCGCACGGAACAGGTCGCCGGTCGAGATCGTCGGGACGCCGAGCCGATCGGCGAGCAGCGCAGCCTGAGTGCCCTTGCCGGACCCCTGCGGGCCCATGATCACCAGGCGGTAGCTCATCTCGGAGCCCCCGCGAGGTCGTGAGCGGAGCGAGCGACGTCGTGGGGTGCACTCATCTCAGGAAGCCCTCGTAGTGTCGTTGCTGGAGCTGTGCCTCGATCTGCTTCACAGTCTCCATGCCGACGCCGACCACGATCAGGATGGAAGTCCCACCGAACGGCACGTTCTGCACGTTGAGCATGATGAACGTGACCACCGGGATGAGGGCCACGAGGGCCAGGTACACCGAGCCGGGAGCCGTGATCCTCGAGATCACGAAGTCCAGGTACTCCGCGGTGGGACGGCCCGCACGGATGCCGGGGATGAAGCCGCCGTACTTCTTCATGTTGTCGGCGACCTCGTCCGGGTTGAACGTGATCGCTGTGTAGAAGTACGCGAAGAAGATGATCAGCGCGACATAGGACGCGATGTGCAGCGGCGCGCTCGACGGTGCGAGGTACGTCGAGATCCACTGGACCCAACCGGAGCGCGCGTCACCGAACTGGGCGATCAGACCGGGCACCGCCAGGATCGACGAGGCGAAGATCACCGGGATGACACCGGCCATGTTGATCTTGATCGGGATGTACGTGCTCGACCCGCCGTACATCCGGCGGCCGACCATCCGCTTGGCGTACTGGACCGGCACGCGACGCTGCGACTGCTCGACGAACACCACAAGGCCGATCACCAGGATGATCACGGCCATCACGATGATGAACTTGCTGGCGCCGTTCTCACCGCCGGCGATCGACCACATCGCGGTCGGGAACTTCGCAGCGATCTGGGTGAAGATCAGCAGGGACATGCCGTTGCCGATGCCGCGCTCGGTGATGAGCTCGCCCAGCCACATGATCAGCGCCGTGCCCGCAGTCATCGCGATCACCATGATGATCACGGTCCAGATGCTGTTGCTCGGGATCACGTCGACGGTGCAGCTGGGGAACAGGCTGCCGTTCTTCGCGATCGTGACGATCGTGGTGGACTGCAGGATCGCCAGGCCGATGGTCAGGTACCGGGTGTACTGGGTGAGCTTCGCGGTGCCGGACTGCCCCTCCTGGTGCAGGGCCTCGAACCGCGGGATGACCACCCTGAGCAGCTGGACGATGATGCTCGCCGTGATGTACGGCATGATCCCCAGCGCGAACACCGCCAGCTGGAGCAGCGCCCCACCACTGAACAGGTTGACCAGGCCGAGCAGGTCGTTGGCGCCCTGGCTCTGGTCGACGCAGGTCTGGACGTTCGTGTAGTCGACTCCCGGGGTCGGCAGGAACGAGCCGACCCGGAACACGATCATGATGCCGATCGTGAAGAGCAGCTTGCGCCGCAGGTCGGGCGTCCGGAACGCCCGGGCGAATGCGCTGAGCACCTGTCCTCCTGCTCCGCACGTGGCGGGTTCGAGCGGGTCGGTCCCCCTCGGTGGTCATGCCGAGGCGACACCCTAGTCGAGTTCGGCGAACGGCGGGGGTGGGCAGGCCGTCAGCCCGACCACCCCCGCAGCTCAGGCCTCCTCGACCGAACCGCCGGCGGCGACGATCTTCTGCTCGGCCGAAGCCGACACCTTCTGGACCGCGACGGTGAGCTTGACGCTCACCTCGCCGTCGCCGAGAACCTTGACCGGGGCGCCCTTGCGGACCGCTCCCTTGGCCACCAGGTCCTCGACCGTCACCTGGCCACCCTCGGGGTACAGGGCGGCGAGCCGGTCCAGGTTGACCACCTGGTACTCGGTGCGGAACGGGTTGGTGAAGCCGCGCAGCTTGGGCAGACGCATGTGCATCGGCATCTGGCCACCCTCGAACCGCTCGGGCACCTGGTAGCGGGCCTTGGTGCCCTTGGTGCCGCGACCGGCCGTCTTGCCCTTGGAGCCCTCGCCGCGACCCACGCGGGTCTTGGCGGTCTTGGCACCGGGCGCGGGCCGAAGGTGGTGCACCTTGAGCATGCCGATGCCACCCTCGGCCACCGGCTCGGCCTTGGCAGGCGCCTTCTTGGCAGCGGGCTTGTCCGCAGCAGCCTCGGCCTTGGCAGCCGGCTTCTCGGCAGCCTCAGCCTTGGCAGCGGGCTTCTTCGCGGCCGGCTTCTTGGCGGCCGGCTTCTCGGCAGCCTCGGTCACCGGCTTCTCGGCGGCCTCCGCCTTGGCAGCGGGCTTCTTCGCAGCCGGCTTCTTGGCAGCGGGCTTGTCCGCAGCGGCGGCGGCCGGCTTGTCCGCGGCCTTGGCAGCGGCGGTCTTGGCCGGTGCCTTGCGCGCGGGTGCCTTCTTCTCCGCCGGCGCCTCGGCAGCAGCCTCGGCCGGCGTCTCCTTGTTCTCAGCCATGGTCAGTCGACCTCCTCGACGGCGACGAGATGCGTCACCGTGGCGACCATGCCGCGGATCTCGGGTCGGTCCTCCTTGACGACGACGTCGCCGATGCGCTTGAGGCCGAGGGTCCGCAGCGTGTCACGCTGGTTCTGCTTGCCGCCGATGGCGGACTTGGTCTGGGTCACCTTGAGACGCGGCATCACGCACCAGCCTTCGCCTCGAGGCCGGCCGCCTTGGCGCGCAGCAGCGCGGCGGGGGCCACGTGGTCCAGCGGCAGGCCACGACGGGCCGCGACGGCCTCCGGCTCCTCGAGGCCCCGCAGCGCGGCCACCGTGGCGTGCACGATGTTGATCGCGTTGGACGAGCCCATCGACTTGCTCAGGACGTCGTGGATACCGGCGCACTCCAGGACGGCGCGCACCGGGCCACCGGCGATCACACCGGTACCGGGCGAGGCCGGGCGCAGGAACACGACGCCCGCCGCCGCCTCACCGGTGATCGGGTGGGGGATGGTGCCCTGGATCCGCGGGACGCGGAAGAAGCTCTTCTTGGCCTCCTCGACGCCCTTGGCGATCGCGGCGGGCACCTCCTTGGCCTTGCCGTAGCCGACGCCCACGGTGCCGTCACCGTCGCCGACGACGACCAGCGCGGTGAAGCTGAAGCGCCGGCCACCCTTGACGACCTTGGACACGCGGTTGATCGTGACGACGCGCTCGACGAAGGCGCTCTTCTCGGCCTGGTCGCGACGGTTGTCGCGACGGTCGCCGCCGCGCTCGCGACGGTCGCCACCGGACTGGTTACCGGCGGTGCTGCGCTGCGGTGCAGCCATCAGTGCTTCCTCTGCTTCCGAACGATCTCGACAGTCCTCACAGGGCCAGACCACCCTCCCGGGCACCCTCGGCCACCGCGGCGACCCGGCCGTGGTACTTGTTGCCCCCGCGGTCGAAGACCACGGAGGAGATGCCGGCGGCCTTGGCGCGTTCGGCGACCAGCTCACCCACCTTGCGGGCCTTGGCGGTCTTGTCGCCGTCCAGTGCACGCAGGTCGGTCTCGAGCGTCGAGGCCGACACCAGCGTGCGACCGGCGGCGTCGTCGACGACCTGAGCGACCATGTGCCGGGTCGACCGGGTGACCACGAGGCGCGGCCGCTCGGCGGTGCCGACGACCTTCTTGCGCAGCCGCAGGTGACGGCGCGCGCGGGCGTTGGCCTTGCCCTTGCCACGAACAGTGATAGCCACGACTACTTCCCAGCCTTTCCGGCCTTGCGGCGGACCTGCTCGCCGGCGTAGCGCACGCCCTTGCCCTTGTACGGCTCGGGCTTGCGGATCTTGCGGATGTTGGCGGCGATCTCACCGACCTGCTGCTTGTCGATGCCGCTGACCGAGAACTTGGTCGGGGACTCGACGGTGAAGGTGATGCCGTCGGGCGCGGGGACCACGACCGGGTGGCTGAACCCGAGCGCGAACTCCAGGTCGCTGCCCTTGGCCATCACGCGGTAACCGGTGCCCACGATCTCGAGCTTCTTCGTGTAGCCCTCGGTCACGCCGGTGACGAGGTTCGCGAGCAGCGTGCGGGTCAGGCCGTGCAGCGAGCGCGAGAGGCGCTCGTCGTCCGGCCGGGTCACCACGAGGGTGCCCTCACCCTGGGCGACGGAGATCGGCGCCGGGACGGTGTGGGTCAGGGTGCCCTTGGGGCCCTTGACCGTCACCACGGCACCGTCGATCGAGACGTCCACGCCGGCCGGAACCGGGACGGGGACCTTGCCGATTCGAGACATTGGCTGGCTCCTTCCTGGTTCCTAGATCACCAGACGTAGGCGAGGACTTCCCCGCCCACGCCCTTGGTCGCGGCCTGACGGTCGGTCAGCAGGCCGGACGACGTGGACAGGATCGCCACGCCGAGGCCACCGAGCACGCGCGGCAGGTTGGTCGACTTGGCGTACACGCGCAGTCCGGGCTTGGACACGCGGCGCACGCCGGCGAGCGAACGCTCGCGGTTCGGGCCGTACTTGAGGCTGATGGTGAGCGTCTTGCCCACCGTCGCGTCCGCGACACTGAAGCCGGCGATGTAGCCCTCGGCCTGCAGGATCTCGGCGATGTGCCCCTTGAGCTTGGAGTACGGCATCGACACGGAGTCGTGGTACGCCGAGTTCGCGTTACGCAGACGCGTCAGCATGTCTGCGATCGGGTCGGTCATGGTCATCGGGCTCAGGCCCTTCCTCGCCGCGGTATCCCGGGGTGGTCCCCCGGGACCAACGGCGTCGTTGTTACCAGCTGCTCTTGGTCACGCCGGGCAGCTCGCCGCGGTGCGCCATCTCGCGCACGCAGATGCGGCAGAGCCCGAACTTGCGGTACACGGCGCGCGGACGGCCGCACTTCTGGCACCGGCTGTAGCCGCGGACGCCGAACTTCGGCTTGGCCGCTGCCTTGTTGATCAGGGCGGTCTTGGCCATCTCAGTCCTCCTTGAAGGGGAAGCCCAGCCGGCGCAGCAGCGAGCGCCCCTCGGCGTCGGTCGTCGCCGTGGTCACCACGGTGATGTCCATCCCACGCACCCGGTCGGTCTTGTCCGGGTCGATCTCGTGGAACATCAGCTGCTCGTTCAGGCCGAACGTGTAGTTGCCGTGGCCGTCGAACTGCTTGGGCGACAGGCCGCGGAAGTCGCGGATCCGGGGCAGGGCCAGGGAGACCAGGCGGTCGCAGAACTCCCACATCCGGTCGCCGCGCAGGGTCACGTGCGCGCCGATCGGCATGCCCTCGCGCAGCTTGAACTGCGCGATGGACTTGCGTGCCTTGGTCACCTGCGGCTTCTGGCCGGTGATCGCGGCCAGGTCGCGCACGGCGCCGTCCATGAGCTTGGAGTCCTTGGCGGCCTCGCCGACGCCCATGTTGACCACGATCTTGACCAGCCGCGGGGTCTGGTTGACGTTCGGGTACGCGAACTCCTCGCGCAGCGCCGGGGCGATCTCCTCGGCGTAGCGCGCCTTGAGCCGCGGGGCGGGGGCGGGGGCGGTGTCCGTGCTGCTCATCAGATGTCCTTACCGGAGCGCTTGGCCACCCGGACCCGCACGGTCCGCATCCGGCCGTCGCGCTCGATCTCCTCGGTGCGGTACCCGACCCGGGTGCCCTTCTTGGTCTCCGGGTCGACCAGCATGACGTTGCTGACGTGGATCGGGGCCTCGACGGTCTCGATGCCACCGGTCCGCGTACCGCGGTTGGACTGGCCGGCCTTGACGTGCCTGGTCACCCGCTGCACGCCCTCGACGACGACTCGGTCGGAATCGGTGAGCACCTCGAGCACGCGGCCGGTCTTGTTCTTGTCGCGACCCGCGATGACGACCACGAGGTCGCCCTTCTTGATCTTGGCCATGTCAGAGCACCTCCGGTGCCAGCGAGATGATCTTCATGAACTTCTTGTCACGCAGCTCGCGCCCGACCGGGCCGAAGATGCGGGTGCCGCGCGGCTCGCCGTCCGGCTTGAGGAGCACCGCGGCGTTCTCGTCGAACTTGATGTACGAGCCGTCCGGGCGGCGGCGCTCCTTGGTGGTGCGCACGACCACGGCCTTGACCACGTCGCCCTTCTTGACGTTGCCGCCGGGGATCGCGTCCTTGACCGTGGCGACGATGACGTCGCCGATGCCGGCGTAGCGGCGCCCAGAGCCACCGAGCACACGGATGCACAAGATCTGCTTGGCACCCGTGTTGTCGGCGACCTTGAGTCGCGACTCCTGCTGGATCATTGCTTCTGCTCCTGTCGTCTGCCGGTTCTCGCCGCTCGTCGCTGGGCGTGCGGGCGAGCCTTGCCGAACGGATGTGTGAGGGCTACTTGGCCTTCTCGAGGATCTCCACCACACGCCAGCGCTTGGTCGCCGACAGCGGGCGGGTCTCCATGATCAGGACGAGGTCGCCCGACCCGGCCGCGTTGGCCTCGTCGTGCGCCTTCACCTTGCTGGTCCGGCGCATGACCTTGCCGTAGAGCGGGTGCTTGACCCGGTCCTCGACCTCGACCACGACCGTCTTGTCCATCTTGTCGCTGACCACGTAGCCGCGCCGCGTCTTGCGGTACGGGCGGTGGTCGGTTGCGACCTTCTCTGCGCTCATCGTTGACCTCTCGCTCACTGCGCGCTCGAGCCGGGAGCCGTGCGGATGCCGAGCTCGCGCTCACGCAGGATCGTGTAGATCCGCGCGATGTCGCGGCGCACGGCCTTGAGCCGCCCGTGGCTCTCCAGCTGACCGGTGGCCGACTGGAACCGCAGGTTGAACAGCTCCTCCTTGGCCTTCTTCAGCTCGGCGACCAGGGTGTCCTCGTCCATGGCGTCCAGCTCCTCCGGAGCCAGGGCCTTCGTCCCGATAGCCATCAGTTGCCACCACCCTCGCGGACCACGAACCGGCACTTCATGGGGAGCTTGTGCATCGCGCGGCGCATGGCCTCGCGCGCCAGGGGCTCCGGGACGCCGGCCAGCTCGAACATCACGCGGCCCGGCTTGACGTTGGCCACCCACCACTCGGGCGAACCCTTGCCGGAACCCATCCGGGTCTCCGCCGGCTTCTTGGTCAGCGGCCGGTCGGGGTAGATGTTGATCCAGACCTTGCCGCCACGCTTGACGTGGCGGGTCATGGCGATACGAGCAGCCTCGATCTGGCGGTTGGTGACGTAGGCGGGCTCGAGGGCCTGGATGCCGTAGTCGCCGAACGCGATCGTGGTGCCACCCTTGGCGACGCCGGAGCGCCCCGGGTGGTGCTGCTTGCGGTGCTTGAGCCTGCGCGGGATCAGCATTGCTCAGGCCTCCGTTCCGGACTCGGTGGGCGCGGTCGGCGCCTCGGCGGCCGGAGCCTGCTCAGCCGGTGCAGACGCAGGAGCCTCGCGGCGCGGACGCCGGTCACCACGGTCACCGCGGTCACCGCGGTCCCCACGGTCGCTACGCGGGCCACGCGACCGAGGAGCCTGCGACGCCTGCTCGCGGGCGAACTCCTTCTCGGTCATGTCGCCCTTGTAGATCCAGACCTTGACGCCGATCTGACCGAAGGTGGTCTTCGCCTCGTACAGGCCGAAGTCGATGTTCGCGCGCAGGGTGTGCAGCGGCACGCGGCCCTCGCGGTAGAACTCCGACCGGCTCATCTCGGCACCGCCGAGGCGGCCCGAGCACTGCACCCGGACGCCCTTGGCACCGGCGCGCTGGGCGGACTGCATGCCCTTGCGCATGGCGCGGCGGAACGAGACGCGGCTCGCGAGCTGCTCGGCGATCCCCTGCGCGACCAGCTGGGCCTCGAGCTCGGCGTTCTTGACCTCGAGGATGTTGAGCTGGACCTGCTTGCCGGTGAGCTTCTCGAGCTCGCCGCGGATCCGGTCCGCCTCGGCGCCACGGCGGCCGATGACGATGCCGGGGCGCGCGGTGTGGATGTCGACGCGGACCCGGTCGCGGGTGCGCTCGATCTCGACCTTGGCGATGCCGGCGCGCTCCAGGCCCGTGCTCATGAGCTTGCGGATCTGGACGTCCTCGCGGACGTAGTCGCGGTACCGCTGGCCGGGACGGGTGCTGTCGGCGAACCAGCGCGACCGGTGGTCGGTGGTGATGCCGAGGCGGTACCCGTGCGGGTTGACCTTCTGTCCCACTATCGGGTCCTCTCCTTCGTCTGGGCCGGCGCGACGACCACGGTGATGTGGCTCGTGCGCTTGAGGATGCGGGTGGCACGTCCCTGGGCCCGCGGCCGGAACCGCTTGAGCGACGGGCCCTCGTCCACGTAGGCCTCGGCGACCACGAGCTTGGAGGCGTCGAACGCCTCACCTGCTCGGTCCGCCTTGACCCGCGCGTTCGCGATGGCCGACTCGACCACCTTGCGCACCGTCTCGCCAGCCGCCTGAGGGGCGAACCGCAGCGTCGCCACGGCCTCCTCGGCCTGCTTGCCACGGATGAGGTCCACGACGCGCCGGGCCTTCATGGGCGTGACACGGACGAACCGCGCCTGCGCCTTGGCTTCCATTGCTGTCCTGCTTTCTGGTGTCGTCGTCGATCGCGGGCCGTCAGCGACGGCGGCCCTTGCGGTCGTCCTTCTCGTGGCCGCGGAACGTCCGCGTCGGGGCGAACTCGCCGAGCTTGTGGCCGACCATCGACTCGGTGACGAACACCGGGACGTGCTTGCGGCCGTCGTGCACGGCGAAGGTGTGGCCCAGGAAGTCGGGCGTGATCATCGACCGGCGGGACCAGGTCTTGATGACGGTCTTGGCGCCCTTCTCGTTGTGCGCGTCCACCTTCTTCTGCAGGTGGTCGTCGACGAAGGGACCCTTCTTGAGGCTGCGCGGCATCCGTGGACTCCTCAGCGCTTCTTGCCGGTGCGGCGGCGGCGGACGATGAGCTTGTCGCTCTCCTTGTGCGGACGGCGGGTGCGGCCCTCCGGCTGGCCCCAGGGGCTCACCGGGTGACGACCACCGGACGTCTTGCCCTCACCACCACCGTGCGGGTGGTCGATCGGGTTCATGGCCACGCCTCGGACGGTCGGGCGCTTGCCCTTCCACCGCATGCGGCCGGCCTTGCCCCAGTTGATGTTCGACTGCTCGGCGTTGCCCACCTCGCCGACCGTCGCGCGGCAGCGCAGGTCGACGTTGCGGATCTCGCCGGAGGGCATGCGCAGCTGCGCGTACGGCCCGTCCTTGGCGACGAGCTGCACCGACGCCCCGGCCGACCGTGCGATCTTCGCGCCACCACCGGGCTTGAGCTCGATCGCGTGGATGACCGTACCGGTCGGGATGTTGCGCAGCGGCAGGTTGTTGCCGGGCTTGATGTCCGCCGACGGGCCGTTCTCGACCGTGTCGCCCTGCGACAGCCGGCTCGGCGCGAGGATGTAGCGCTTCTCGCCGTCGGCGTAGTGCAGCAGCGCGATCCGGGCGGTGCGGTTCGGGTCGTACTCGATGTGCGCGACCTTGGCCGGCACGCCGTCCTTGTCGTGACGACGGAAGTCGATCACCCGGTAGGCGCGCTTGTGGCCACCACCCTGGTGCCGGACCGTCACGCGGCCCGAGCTGTTGCGACCGCCGTTCTTGGGCAGCGGGCGGACCAGCGACTTCTCCGGCGTCGACCGCGTGATCTCGGCGAAGTCGGCGACGCTGGAGCCGCGGCGACCCGGGGTCGTCGGCTTGTACTTGCGGATTCCCATGCTTGCGTCCCTTGTCTGGAGCCCGGCCTCAGCCGACCGGCCCGCCGAAGATGTCGATCGTGCCCTCGCGCAGGGTGACGATCGCCCGCTTGGAGTCCTTGCGCTTGCCCATCCCGAAGCGGGTGCGCTTGACCTTGCCCTTGCGGTTGATCGTGTTGACCGAGGCGACCTTGACGCCGAACACCTGCTCGACGGCGATCTTGATCTCGGTCTTGTTCGCCCGCGGGTCGACGAGGAACGTGTACTTGCCCTCGTCGAGCAGGCCGTAGCTCTTCTCGGAGACGACCGGCGCGACGAGCACGTCGCGGGGGTTCTTGTTCAGCTCGGTCACTTCGACTCCTCCGCCTCGAGCTCGGACGCCTCGGTCGAGGTCGCGACCGCCTTGGCGCCGCGGCCGGCCGGCCGGGTCAGGAACGCCTCGAGGGCGGCCCGGGTGAACACCACGTCATCGCTGACCAGCACGTCGTAGGTGTTGAGCTGGTCCGCCGGGAGCAGGTGCACCTGAGCGGCGTTGCGCAGCGACTTCCACGACGCGACGTCGTCGCGGTCCAGGACCACGAGCACGTGACGGCGCGGGGTCACGGCGGCGAGCACCGCGAGCGCGTCCTTGGTGGACGGGGTGTCCTCGACGAAGCCGTCGACCACGTGCACACGTCCGGCACGCGCCCGGTCGGAGAGCGCCCCGCGCAGCGCGGCGGCCTTCATCTTCTTGGGCGTCCGCTGGCTGTAGTCACGCGGCTGCGGGCCGTGCACCACGCCACCACCGGCGAACTGCGGCGCGCGGGTCGAGCCCTGGCGGGCGCGACCGGTGCCCTTCTGGCGGTACGGCTTCTTGCCGCCGCCGCGCACGTCGCCGCGGGTCTTGGTCGAGTGGGTCCCCTGGCGGGCCGCGGCGAGCTGCGCCACGACCACCTGGTGGATCAGCGGGACGTTCGTCTGGACGTCGAACACCTCGGCCGGGAGCTCGGCGGTGCCCGACTTCTTCCCGGTGGGGTCCAGGACGTCGACGGTCAGCGTGGTCATCTCACGCCCCCTTCGCAGCGGTACGCACCAGCACGATGCCGCCCCTGGGGCCGGGGACGGCGCCCTTGACGAGCAGCAGACCCTTCTCGGCGTCCACGGCGTGCACGGTGAGGTTCTGGGTGGTCTGACGCACGTGGCCCATCCGGCCCGCCATCCGCACGCCCTTGAACACGCGGCTCGGGGTGGCGCACGCGCCGATCGACCCGGGCTTGCGGTGGTTGCGGTGGGCACCGTGCGAGGCGCCGACACCGGAGAAGCCGTGACGCTTCATCACGCCGGCGGTGCCCTTGCCCTTGGTGGTGCCGACGACGTCGACCTGCTGGCCGGCGTCGAAGATCTCGGCGGTCAGCTCCTGGCCGGGGGTGAGCTCGCTGGCGCCGCGCACCTCGACCAGGTGACGGCGCGGGGTCACGCCGGCCTTCTCGAAGTGGCCCTTGAGGGGCTTGGTCACCTTGCGCGGGTCGATCGCGCCGAAGCCGAGCTGCACGGCGTCGTACCCGTCGGTCTGCGCGGTGCGCACCTGGGTGACGACGTTCGTGCCGACCTGGACGACGGTGACCGGCACGAGGCGGCCGGCCTCGTCCCAGACCTGGGTCATGCCGAGCTTGGCGCCGAGCAGCGCCGTCGGCGTCGAAGAAGTCGTGGTCATCGTGATCTCCCGCTCAGAGCTTGATCTCGATGTTCACGTCCGCCGGCAGGTCGAGACGCATGAGCGAGTCGACGGCCTTCGGCGTGGGATCGATGATGTCGATGAGGCGCTTGTGGGTGCGCATCTCGAAGTGCTCGCGGCTGTCCTTGTACTTGTGCGGCGACCGGATGACGCAGAACACGTTCTTCTCGGTCGGCAGCGGCACCGGGCCCACGACCGTCGCACCGGCCCGGGTCACCGTGTCGACGATCTTGCGCGCCGAGCTGTCGATGACCTCGTGGTCGTAGGACTTGAGCCGGATGCGGATCTTCTGTCCCGCCATGGCGTCGTCTGTCTCTCTCTCGTACCGCTGGAACCGACCCCCGCACTCGGGCGTGTCGCTCGATGCGACGCACCTCTGCGCTGCGCACCGTGAGGTGCCAGGTCGTTGGATGCTGAGCGTGCCGGCGCACCTACCCGAGAGGCAGGGCTCCTGGCCCGCAATGCGTCCCGTGCCGCGCTCCGCGCCCTGCCCTGTGAAGACACAGGCAGTTCGCGGCGCACCCGGCGCCGGGCAACCGGAACAGTGTGCCAGACACCGACCGCTTCTGACCAATCCGCGGCCCCTGCACCCGTCGACGGGCACCGGCCCCGGACCGGCCGCCAGCGGTCAGCGCCGGCGGACGGCAGAGCGAGGGCCCGGGCTGCTCGCCCGGGCCCTCGCCCGGCTCACTTGATGATCTTGGTGACTCGACCCGAACCGACGGTCCGGCCACCCTCACGGATGGCGAAGCCGAGGCCCTCCTCCATGGCGATCGGCTGGATCAGCTCGACCGTCATCTCGGTGTTGTCGCCGGGCATGACCATCTCGGTGCCCTCGGGCAGCGTGATGACGCCGGTGACGTCGGTGGTGCGGAAGTAGAACTGCGGCCGGTAGTTCGAGTAGAACGGGTTGTGGCGGCCGCCCTCGTCCTTGGCCAGGACGTAGACCTGGGCCTCGAAGTCGGTGTGCGGGGTGATGGTGCCCGGCTTGGCGACGACCTGACCGCGCTCCACCTCCTCGCGCTTGATGCCGCGCAGCAGCAGGCCACAGTTCTCGCCGGCCCACGCCTCGTCCATCGACTTGTGGAACATCTCGATGCCGGTGACCGTGGTCTTCTGCGGGTCACGGATGCCGAGGATCTCGACCTCCGAGTTGATCGGCAGCTTGCCGCGGTCGACCTTTCCGGTGACGACGGTGCCACGGCCGGTGATGGTGAAGACGTCCTCGATCGGCATGAGGAACGGCTTGTCCATGTCGCGGACCGGGTCCGGGATGGAGTTGTCGACCGCGTCGAGCAGCTCCTCGACGGACTTGGTCCACTCCGGGTCGCCCTCGAGCGCCTTCAGGCCGGAGACGCGGACCACCGGGCAGTTGTCGCCGTCGAAGCCCTGGGCGGACAGCAGCTCGCGGACCTCCATCTCGACGAGCTCGAGGATCTCCTCGTCGTCGACCATGTCGGCCTTGTTCAGCGCGACCAGCAGGTAGGGGACACCCACCTGGCGGGCGAGCAGCACGTGCTCACGCGTCTGGGCCATCGGGCCGTCGGTCGCCGCGACCACGAGGATCGCGCCGTCCATCTGCGCGGCACCGGTGATCATGTTCTTGATGTAGTCGGCGTGACCCGGCGCATCCACGTGGGCGTAGTGGCGCTTCTCGGTCTCGTACTCGACGTGCGCGATGTTGATGGTGATACCGCGCTGCTTCTCCTCCGGCGCCTTGTCGATCTCGTCGAACGGCGTGAAGGGGTTGATGGCCGGGTACTTGTCGTGCAGCACCTTCGAGATGGCAGCAGTCAGCGTCGTCTTGCCGTGGTCGACGTGACCGATGGTCCCGATGTTCACGTGCGGCTTGGTCCGCTCGAACTTGGCCTTCGCCACTGTTGTCCTCCTCGGACTGGGTAGTTGTGCCGAACGGTGCAGGTGCCCTTCGACGCCTGCGGGGCGTTGCGGTCGCTACAGGTTGATGGGTTGAGGGTGATCGACCTGTGGGACTACTCGCCCCGGGTCTTCTTGATGATCTCCTCCGCGACGTTCTTGGGAACCTCGGCGTAGGAGTCGAACTGCATGGAGTACACCGCACGACCCTGGGTCTTCGACCGCAGGTCACCGACGTACCCGAACATCTCCGAGAGCGGCACGTGCGCCCGGATGACCTTGACCCCGGTGGCGTCCTCCATCGACTGGATCATGCCGCGTCGGGAGTTGAGGTCACCGATGACGTCGCCCATGTACTCCTCGGGCGTGCGCACCTCGACGGCCATGATCGGCTCGAGGAGCACCGGGTCCGCACGGCGGACCGCCTCCTTGAGCACCATCGAGCCGGCGATCTTGAACGCCATCTCCGAGGAGTCGACGTCGTGCGACTGGCCGTCGAGCAGGGTCGCCTTGACGCCGACCAGCGGGAAGCCCGCCAGCACGCCGAGCTCCATCGCGGACTGCACGCCCTGGTCGACGCTCGGGATGTACTCGCGCGGGATGCGGCCACCGGTCACCGAGTTGACGAACTCGTACAGCTCGCCGTCCGCCGACTGCAGCGGCTCGAAGGTCATCTGCACCTTCGCGTACTGGCCGGACCCACCCGTCTGCTTCTTGTGGGTGTAGTCGATCTTCTCGACCTTGCGACGGATGGTCTCGCGGTAGGCGACCTGCGGCTTGCCGACGTTCGCCTCGACCTTGAACTCGCGCTTCATCCGGTCGACCAGGATGTCCAGGTGGAGCTCGCCCATGCCGCCGATGACGGTCTGGCCGGTCTCCTCGTCGAGCTTGACCCGGAAGGTCGGGTCCTCCTCGGCGAGCTTCTGGATCGCGATGGAGAGCTTCTCCTGGTCGCCCTTGGTCTTGGGCTCGATCGCCACGTCGATGACCGGCTCGGGGAAGGTCATCGACTCCAGCACCACCGGCGCGGCGATGTCGGCCAGGGTGTCACCGGTGGTGACGTCCTTGAGCCCGATGAACGCGTAGATGTGGCCGGCGGCGGCCTCCTCGACCGGGTTCTCCTTGTTGGAGTGCATCTGGAACATCTTCCCGATGCGCTCCTTCTTCCCCTTGGTCGAGTTGAGGACCTGGGTGCCGGAGGCGACCTTGCCCGAGTAGACCCGGACGTAGGTCAGCTTGCCGAAGAACGGGTGCGCGGCGACCTTGAACGCGAGCGCCGAGAACGGCTCGGAGGTGTTCGGCCTGCGGTCCACGAGCTCGGACTCGTGACCGGGCTTGTGACCGGTGACGGCCGGCACGTCCAGCGGCGACGGCAGGTAGTCGATCACGGCGTCGAGCATGGGCTGCACGCCCTTGTTCTTGAACGCCGACCCGCACAGCACCGGGTAGACCTCGCCGGTGATCGTGAGCTTGCGGATCGCGCCCTTGATCTCGGCCTCGGTCAGCTCCTCGCCGCCGAGGTACTTCTCGAGCAGCTCCTCGTCGGACTCCGCGACCGTCTCGACGAGCCGGTGGCGGTACTCCGCGGCCTTCTCGACCAGGTCCGCCGGGATCTCCTCGATCGCGTAGTCCTCGCCCTTCTGCACGTCGCCGCGCCAGGTGAGGGCCCGCTTGTAGATCAGGTCGACGACGCCGACGAAGTCGTGCTCGGAGCCGATCGGCAGCTGGAGCACGAGCGGGGTCGCCTTGAGGCGGTTGATGATCGTGTCGACGGTGAAGTAGAAGTCCGCGCCGAGCTTGTCCATCTTGTTGACGAAGCAGATCCGCGGGACGTTGTACTTGTCGGCCTGGCGCCACACCGTCTCCGACTGGGGCTCCACACCTTCCTTGCCGTCGAACACGGCCACGGCACCGTCCAGCACGCGCAGCGAGCGCTCCACCTCGACCGTGAAGTCGACGTGGCCGGGAGTGTCGATGATGTTGATCTGGTTGTTCTGCCAGAAGCAGGTCGTCGCGGCGGACGTGATCGTGATGCCGCGCTCCTGCTCCTGCTCCATCCAGTCCATCGTTGCGGCGCCGTCGTGGACCTCACCGATCTTGTAGTTGATCCCGGTGTAGAACAGGATCCGCTCGGTGGTGGTGGTCTTCCCGGCATCGATGTGCGCCATGATGCCGATGTTGCGGACCTTCGTGAGGTCGGTGAGCACGTCAAGTGCCACGGTGGTGGGCCCTTCCTGGGTCGCCCGCCGGGATTACCAGCGGTAGTGCGCGAACGCCTTGTTCGACTCGGCCATCTTGTGCATGTCCTCGCGGCGCTTGACCGAGGCGCCCAGACCGTTCGAGGCGTCGAGGATCTCGTTCATGAGGCGCTCGGTCATGGTCTTCTCGCGACGTGCCCGCGAGAAGTCCACCAGCCAGCGCAGCGCGAGGGTGGTCTGGCGGGAGGCACGGACCTCGACCGGGACCTGGTACGTCGCGCCGCCGACCCGGCGCGAGCGGACCTCGAGCGACGGGCGGACGTTGTCCAGCGCGCGCTTGAGGATGGTCACGGGGTCCTGGCCGGTCTTCTCCCGGGCGCCCTCGAGCGCGCCGTAGACGATCGCCTCGGCGACGGACTTCTTGCCGTCCAGCAGCACCTTGTTGATGAGCTGGGTGACGAGCGGCGACCCGTAGACCGGGTCGATGATCAGCGGCCGCTTCGGGGCCGGGCCCTTGCGAGGCATCAGCTCTGTCCCTTCTTGGCGCCGTAGCGGCTGCGCGCCTGCTGCCGGCCCTTGACACCCTGGGTGTCCAGCGCGCCGCGGATGATCTTGTACCGCACGCCCGGCAGGTCCTTCACCCGGCCGCCGCGGACGAGCACGATGGAGTGCTCCTGCAGGTTGTGGCCGACGCCGGGGATGTAGGCGGTGACCTCGATCCCGCTGGAGAGCTTCACGCGGGCCACCTTGCGGAGCGCCGAGTTCGGCTTCTTCGGGGTGGTGGTGTAGACGCGGGTGCACACACCGCGCCGCTGCGGGCTGCCCTTGAGGGCCGGCGTCTTGGAGGGCGACTTCTTGGACGCCCGTCCCTTGCGCACGAGCTGCTGGATCGTGGGCACTACGTCTCCGTCTTCTCTGCTGTCTGGACCGGTTGCCCGGTCCGGTCCTGGTTGCCCCGGACCGCTGTCGGCCGGCCCGGTCTTCCGACCCCCGCACCCGGGCGTGTCGGGCCACCTGAGCGCGGCGCCGCCCGCCAATTCCTCAAGGCGGTGGGGCCGCGCGGTGGTGGTCCAGCCACCCGGCATCGTCCCGGCCCGTCGGACCATGAGGTCTACGGTGCCGTGCCGATGCACGCGCGAGGGCCCGACGGCGCGGGCACGGGGACCTACGCTACCGGCTCGCCCGCAGGACCGTCAAAGCGGGCGAGGGGGTTGTGCACCCGGTCACACCGGGTGCGGATGCCGATGCCGCAGGCGTGACGCGGGGTCGCAGGTGCGTGCCCTGCGACCCCGCGTCGTACCCACGACGTCAGCGGTCGATCGACGTCAGCGCAGGTCGCCGAAGTCGATGTCCTCCAGCGGGATCGCCTCGCCGCTGCCCATGCCGAGCGGCGGGAAGTCGATCTCGTCGTAGCCGAAGCTCGGGTAGAGCTCGGCCTTGGCCTCCTCGGTGGGCTCCACCTCGACGTTGCGGTACCGGGCCAGGCCGGTACCCGCCGGGATGAGCTTGCCGATGATGACGTTCTCCTTGAGGCCCAGCAGCGAGTCGCTGCGACCGCTCATCGCCGCCTCGGTCAGCACCCGGGTGGTCTCCTGGAAGGAGGCCGCCGAGAGCCACGAGTCGGTGGCGAGCGAGGCCTTGGTGATGCCCATCAGCTCCGGACGACCCGAGGCCGGCTGGCCGCCCTCGGCGATCGCCCTCCGGTTGGCGTCCTCGAATCGGCCACGCTCGGCCAGCTCGCCGGGCAGCAGGTCGGTGTCACCCGAGTCGAGCACGGTCACGCGCCGCAGCATCTGCCGCACGATGACCTCGATGTGCTTGTCGTGGATGTCCACGCCCTGCGACCGGTAGGTCTCCTGGACCTCGTCCACCAGGTGCTTCTGGGTGGCACGCGGCCCGAGGATGCGCAGCACCTTCTTCGGGTCGACGGCGCCCTGGACCAGCAGCTGGCCGACCTCGACGTGGTCGCCGTCCTCGATGAGGAGCCGGGAGCGCTTGGTCAGCGGGTAGGTGACCTCCTCCGACCCGTCGTCCGGCGTGAGCAGGATGCGCCGCATCCGCTCGTCCTCCTCGATCGTCACGCGACCGGAGTACTCGGCGATGGTGCCCTCGCCCTTGGGGGTGCGGGCCTCGAAGAGCTCCTGGACGCGCGGCAGACCCTGGGTGATGTCGTCGGCCGAGGCCACACCACCGGTGTGGAAGGTCCGCATCGTCAGCTGGGTGCCCGGCTCGCCGATCGACTGCGCGGCGATGATGCCCACCGCCTCGCCGATGTCGACGAGCTTGCCGGTGGCCAGCGAGCGCCCGTAGCAGCGCGAGCAGGTGCCCACGCGGGACTCGCAGGTCAGCACCGAGCGCACCTTGACCTCGGTGACCCCGGCGGCGATCGCCGCGTCGATCGCCAGGTCGCCGGCGTCGTCCCCGGCCCGTGCCACCACGGTGCCGTCCGGCGCGACCACGTCGGTCGCGAGGGTCCGGGCGTACACGCTGGTCTCCACCTTCTCGTGGCGCACCTGGGTGCCGTCGGCGAGCGCCGTGGCGATCGGCATGGTCAGACCACGCTCGGTGCCGCAGTCCTCCTCGCGGACGATGACGTCCTGGGAGACGTCCACCAGACGTCGGGTCAGGTAGCCCGAGTCGGCGGTCCGCAGCGCGGTGTCCGCCAGACCCTTGCGGGCGCCGTGCGTCGCGATGAAGTACTCCAGGACCGACAGGCCCTCGCGGTAGTTCGACTTGATCGGCCGGGGCATGATCTCGCCCTTGGGGTTGGCCACCAGGCCACGCATGCCGGCGATCTGCCGCACCTGCATCCAGTTGCCTCGGGCGCCCGAGCCGACCATCCGGTACAGCGTGTTGCGCGGCGGGAAGTTGGCCTGCATCGCCTTGGCGACGTCGTCGGTGGCCTGGGTCCAGATCTCGATGAGCTCCTGACGGCGCTCGTCGTCGGTGATCAGACCCTTGTCGAACTGGCCCTGGATCTTGGCCGCACGGCCCTCGTAGTCCTCGAGGATGCCCTGCTTGCTCGGCGGGATCGGCACGTCGGAGATCGCGATGGTCACACCCGAGCGGGTGGCCCACCGGTAGCCGGCGTCCTTGAGCGCGTCCAGGCTCGCCGCGACCTCGACCTTGGGGTACCGCTCAGCCAGGTCGTTGACGATGCCCGACAGCCGCTTCTTGTCGACGGCGGTGTTGACGTACGGGTAGTCCACCGGCAGCAGCTCGTTGAACAGCGCGCGACCCAGCGTGGTCTTGACCATCGCCGGCTCGCCCGGGTTCCAGTCCTCCGGCAGACCGAAGTCGCCCTCACCGGGGACCAGGTCCGCCATCCGCAGCGTGACGTCGGCGTTCAGGTCCAGGCTGCCCTGGTCGAACGCCATCATCGCCTCGGCGACCGACGAGAACGCCCGGCCCTCACCGACCGCCTCGGGCCGCTCGGCCGTGAGGTGGTACAGACCGATGATCATGTCCTGCGAGGGCATGGTCACGGGCCGGCCGTCGGACGGCTTGAGGATGTTGTTGCTCGAGAGCATCAGGATGCGCGCCTCGGCCTGCGCCTCGGCGGACAGGGGCAGGTGCACGGCCATCTGGTCGCCGTCGAAGTCCGCGTTGAACGCGCCGCAGACCAGCGGGTGCAGGTGGATCGCCTTGCCCTCCACGAGCACCGGCTCGAAGGCCTGGATGCCCAGACGGTGCAGCGTGGGCGCACGGTTCAGCAGCACGGGGTGCTCGGTGATGACCTCCTCGAGCACGTCCCACACCTGCGGGCGGGCCCGCTCGACCATGCGCTTGGCCGACTTGATGTTCTGGGCGTGGTTGAGGTCCACCAACCGCTTCATGACGAACGGCTTGAACAGCTCCAGCGCCATCTGCTTGGGCAGGCCGCACTGGTGCAGCTTGAGCTCGGGGCCCACCACGATGACCGAACGGCCCGAGTAGTCCACGCGCTTGCCGAGCAGGTTCTGGCGGAACCGGCCCTGCTTGCCCTTGAGCATGTCGGAGATCGACTTCAGCGGCCGGTTGCCCGGGCCGGTGACCGGACGCCCACGGCGGCCGTTGTCGAACAGCGCGTCGACGGCCTCCTGGAGCATCCGCTTCTCGTTGTTGACGATGATCTCCGGCGCGCCCAGGTCGAGCAGCCGCTTGAGGCGGTTGTTCCGGTTGATGACGCGGCGGTACAGGTCGTTGAGGTCCGAGGTGGCGAACCGGCCACCGTCGAGCTGGACCATCGGCCGCAGGTCCGGCGGGATCACCGGGACCGCGTCGAGGACCATCGCCTCGGGCGAGTTGGACGTGGTCAGGAACGCGTTGACGACCTTGAGACGCTTGAGCGCGCGGGTCTTGCGCTGGCCCCGACCGTTGCGGATGATCTCGCGCAGCGAGTCGGCCTCGGCCTCCAGGTCGAAGCTCTCCAGGCGCTTCTGGATCGCCGCGGCGCCCATCGAGCCCTTGAAGTAGTTGCCGTAGCGGTCCACGAGCTGGCGGTAGAGCATCTCGTCGCCCTCGAGGTCGGCGACCTTGAGGTTCTTGAAGCGGTCCCAGACCTGCTCGAGACGCTCGATCTCGGCGTCCGCGCGCTTGCGGATCTGGGCCATCTCGCGCTCGGCGGAGTCGCGCACCTTGCGGCGCGCGTCGGCCTTGGCACCCTCGGCCTCGAGCTCGGCCAGGTCGGCCTCGAGCACCTGGGCCCGGGCGTCCACGTCGGCGTCGCGGCGCTTGGCGATCTCCTGCTTCTCCAGGTCGATCTCGTTCTGGAGGTTCGGCAGGTCCTCGGTGCGACCGTCCTCGTCGACCTCGGTGATCATGTAGGCGGCGAAGTAGATGACCTTCTCCAGGTCCTTCGGCGCCAGGTCGAGCAGGTAGCCGAGGCGCGAGGGCACGCCCTTGAAGAACCAGATGTGGGTCACCGGGGCGGCGAGCTCGATGTGGCCCATCCGCTCACGGCGCACCTTGGAGCGGGTGACCTCGACCCCGCAGCGCTCGCAGATGATGCCCTTGAAGCGCACGCGCTTGTACTTGCCGCAGTAGCACTCCCAGTCCCGGGTGGGACCGAAGATCTTCTCGCAGAAGAGCCCGTCCTTCTCCGGCTTCAGGGTCCGGTAGTTGATGGTCTCGGGCTTCTTGACCTCACCGTGCGACCAGGCGCGGATGTCCTCCGCGGTCGCCAGTCCGATGCGCAGCTCGTCGAAGAGGTTGACGTCGAGCAAGGTGTCCTACTTCCTTCGTGTGAAGTTCACGCAGTCTGTGTCCTGCGGTCACGCGCGCGACCGCGGATGGAACCGAACGGCTCCGACGAGCTCAGATCTCCTCGATGCTGGAGGCGTTGGGGCGGCGGGACAGGTCGATGCCCAGCTCCTCCGCCGCGCGGTACACCTCGTCGTCGTTCTCCTTCATGTCGATGGACACGCCGTCCGCGGACAGCACCTCGACGTTCAGGCACAGCGACTGCATCTCCTTGAGGAGCACCTTGAAGGACTCCGGGATGCCCGAGTCGGGGATGTTCTCGCCCTTGACGATCGCCTCGTAGACCTTGACGCGGCCGGGCACGTCGTCCGACTTGATGGTGAGCAGCTCCTGGAGGGTGTAGGCGGCGCCGTACGCCTCCAGGGCCCACACCTCCATCTCGCCGAACCGCTGACCGCCGAACTGCGCCTTACCGCCCAGCGGCTGCTGGGTGATCATCGAGTACGGACCGGTGGACCGGGCGTGGATCTTGTCGTCGACCAGGTGGTGCAGCTTGAGGATGTACATGTAGCCCACCGCGACCGGGTCGGGGAACGGCTCCCCGGACCGACCGTCGAACAGCTGCGCCTTGCCGGTGTCGTCGACCAGCCGGTCGCCGTCCCGGTTCGTGTTCGCCTGACCGAGCAGCCCGGTCAGCACGTCCTCCGAGACGCCGTCGAACACCGGCGTCGCCACCGGGGTGCCCGGCTCGCTCACCTTCGCCGCCTGCGGCACCTTCTTGAGCCACTCGGCGGTCTCCTTGAGCGCGGAGACGTCCCAGCCCTGCTTGGCGATCCAGCCCAGGTGCACCTCGAGCACCTGGCCCACGTTCATCCGGCCCGGCACGCCCAGCGGGTTGAGCACGATGTCGACCGGGGTCCCGTCCGCGAGGAACGGCATGTCCTCGACCGGCAGGATCTTGGAGATCACGCCCTTGTTGCCGTGCCGGCCGGCGAGCTTGTCGCCGTCGGTGATCTTGCGGCGCTGGGCGATGTAGACCCGGACCAGCTCGTTGACCCCGGCGGGCAGCTCGTCGCCGTCCTCGCGGTCGAAGGTGCGGACCTCGATGACCGTGCCGGACTCGCCGTGCGGCACCTTGAGCGAGGTGTCGCGGACCTCACGGGCCTTCTCCCCGAAGATCGCGCGCAGAAGGCGCTCCTCCGGGGTCAGCTCGGTCTCGCCCTTGGGCGTGACCTTGCCGACCAGGATGTCGCCCGCGGAGACCTCGGCACCGATGCGGATGATGCCGCGCTCGTCGAGGTCGGCCAGGACGTCCTCGGAGACGTTCGGGATGTCCCGGGTGATCTCCTCAGGGCCGAGCTTGGTGTCGCGGGCGTCGACCTCGTGCTCCTCGATGTGGATCGAGGAGAGGACGTCGTCCTGCACCAGACGCTGGCTCAGGATGATCGCGTCCTCGTAGTTGTAGCCCTCCCACGACATGAACGCGACGAGCAGGTTGCGGCCCAGGGCGAGCTCGCCCTCGTCGGTCGCGGGACCGTCGGCGAGCACCGAGCCGACCTCGACGCGCGCACCCTCGTCGACCAGGACCCGCTGGTTGTAGCAGGTGCCCTGGTTCGAGCGGCGGAACTTCTGCACGCGGTAGGTCGAGGTGGTCGCGTCGTCGTTGGCGACCGTGATCAGGTCGGCCGAGACCTCCGAGACCACGCCGGCCTTGGTCGCGACGATGACGTCACCTGCGTCGACCGCGGCCCGGCGCTCCATGCCGGTGCCGACCAGCGGCGCCTCGGAGCGCACCAGCGGCACGGCCTGGCGCTGCATGTTCGCGCCCATCAGCGCGCGGTTCGCGTCGTCGTGCTCGAGGAACGGGATCATCGCGGTCGCGACGGACACCATCTGTCGCGGCGAGACGTCCATGTAGTCCACCTGGGCAGGCGGGACCAGCTCGACCTCGCCGCCCTTGACACGCACCAGCACCGCGTCCTCGACGAAGTGCCCCTTGGGGTCGACCGGCGCGTTCGCCTGGGCGATCACGTGGCGGTCCTCGTCGTCGGCGGTCAGGTAGTGCACCTCGTCGGTGACCCGACCGTTGGTGACCTTCCGGTACGGCGTCTCGACGAAGCCGAACGGGTTGATCCGGCCGTACGTGGCCAGCGAGCCGATCAGACCGATGTTCGGACCCTCAGGGGTCTCGATCGGGCACATCCGGCCGTAGTGCGACGGGTGCACGTCGCGGACATCCATGCCGGCGCGGTCGCGGGACAGACCGCCCGGGCCGAGCGCCGAGAGGCGGCGCTTGTGGGTCAGGCCCGCGAGCGGGTTGTTCTGGTCCATGAACTGCGACAGCTGCGAGGTCCCGAAGAACTCGCGGATGCTCGCCACGACCGGGCGGATGTTGATCAGGGTCTGCGGCGTGATCGCCTCGACGTCCTGGGTGGTCATCCGCTCGCGGACCACGCGCTCCATCCGGGACAGGCCCGTGCGGACCTGGTTCTGGATGAGCTCGCCGACCGCGCGGATGCGCCGGTTGCCGAAGTGGTCGATGTCGTCGGTCTCGACCCGCACCTCGACGGGCTCGCCGCCGCGGGTGCCGGTGAGCGTGGTGACGTCGGCGTGCAGCGCGGCGAGGTACTTGATCGCCGCGACGACGTCGGACACCGAGAGCACCGAGTCGCTCAGCGGGGCGTCCTGGCCCAGCTTCTTGTTCAGCTTGTAGCGGCCGACCTTGGCCAGGTCGTAGCGCTTGGGGTTGAAGTAGAAGTTGTCCAGCAGCGCGCGACCGGCCTCGACCGTGGGCGGCTCGCCCGGGCGGATCTTGCGGTAGATGTCGAGCAGCGCCTCCTCCTGGGTCTGGACGTGGTCCTTCTCCAGGGTCTCCAGCACGGCCGGGAACTGCGCGAACTCCTCGCGGATCTCGGCCTCGGTCAGGCCGAGCGCCTTGAGGAACACGGTCACCGACTGCTTGCGCTTGCGGTCCACGCGCACGCCGACGGCGTCGCGCTTGTCGATCTCGAACTCGAGCCACGCGCCGCGGCTCGGGATGACCTTCGTGGTGAAGATGTCCTTGTCGGACGTCTTGTCCGCGGTGCGCTCGAAGTACACGCCCGGGGATCGGACCAGCTGGGAGACGACGACGCGCTCGGTGCCGTTGATGATGAACGTGCCGCGCTCGGTCATGAGCGGGAACTCGCCCATGAAGACCGTCTGGCTCTTGATCTCACCGGTGGTGTAGTTCACGAACTCCGCGGTGACGAACAGCGGCGCGGCGTAGGTGAAGTCCTTCTCCTTGCACTCCTCGACCGTGTACTTCGGGGGCTCGAAGCGGTGGTCGCGGAACGAGAGCGACATGCTCCCGCCGAAGTCCTCGATCGGCGAGATCTCCTCGAAGATCTCCTCGAGGCCCGACGTCTCGGGGACGTCGGTGCGGCCGGCCTCGGCGGCCTCGGCGACGCGCTGCTGCCAGGCGTCGTTGCCGAGGAGCCAGTCGAAGTTCTCGGTCTGCAGGCCGAGCAGGTCCGGGACCTCGAGCGGCTCGTGGATCTTTGCGAAGGAGATGCGGCGCGATGCGGTGCGGTTTTCAGCGGTCGGAGCAGCAGGGGTGCGCGAGGCAGCCAAGAGGGGTCCTTCCCGGATCGAGGTGCGGCGCGTGACCCGGCAGGCACGACTCCCCGGCCGCTGAGTCACCGGCATCGCACAGGCACGACGGCGGAGGCTCGGGTTATACGGAGTCGCGGACACAGGTCAGCGCGAAGCGCTAGCATACCCGGCCACGCCAGGATGTCCAACCCGAGCGGCCTGGATGCGCTACCCTTCGCACCCGCATGACCGGACGAGGCCCGCACCCGGCGTCGGGTGCGGGCCTCGCGGTGTGCCCGGCGCGGCTCGACGGCCGACCGGGCGAGAGGTCACTTGAGGGTGACGGTGGCGCCGGCGCCCTCCAGGGCAGCCTTGGCCTTCTCCGCGGTCTCCTTGTTGGCGGCCTCCAGGACGGCCTTGGGCGCGCCGTCGACGAGGTCCTTGGCCTCCTTCAGGCCCAGGCTGGTCAGCGCGCGGACCTCCTTGATGACCTGGATCTTCTTGTCGCCCGCGGCCTCGAGGATGACGTCGAACTCGTCCTTCTCCTCCTCGACCTCGGCCTCGGCGCCGCCGCCGGCAGCAGCCGGGGCAGCCGCGGCGACCGGCGCGGCGGCGGTGACCTCGAAGGTCTCCTCGAAGGCCTTCACGAACTCGTTGAGCTCGATGAGGGTGAGCTCCTTGAACGCGTCGATGAGCTCGGCGGTGGTGAGCTTCGCCATGGTGGCGTGTCCTTCCGTTCTGCCCTGCTCGCGCGAGCAGGTGGGTGGGTTGGGTGGAGGGGCGGCTCAGGCCGCCGACTCCTCGGTGGCCCGCTTCTCGCGCAGGGCATCGATGGTGCGCACGGCCTGGGCGGTCGACGCGGTGAACAGGTAGGCGGCCTGGTAGAGCTTGGCCTTCATGGCCCCGGCCGCCTTGGCCAGCAGGACCTCGCGCGACTCGAGGTCTGCGAGCTTGGTGATCTCGTCCGCGGTGAGCGGGCGGCCGTCCATGACGCCGCCCTTGACCACGAGCTGGGGGTGAGCCTTGGCGAAGTCACGCAGCCCCTTCGCGACGGCGACGGCGTCACCGTCGACGAACGCGATGGCGGACGGCCCCTTGAGCTGGACGTCGAGACCCTCGACGCCCGCCTCGCGGGCCGCGATCGCGGAGAGCGTGTTCTTCACCACGGCGTAGGTGGCGTTCCCGCGCAGCGCCGTGCGCAGCTCCTTGAGCTGCGACACGGAGAGCCCGCGGTACTCGGTCAGCACGACGGCGCTCGACCCGCGGAACTTCTCCGTGAGCTCTGCGACGGCAGCCGCCTTGTCCGGCCTCGCCATGGCACTCCTTCCGATGGTGGTGCCGCAGGCGAGGCCCCGCATGAGAAGAGCCCCGCGCACAGGCGCGGGGCTCGCAGGGCCGCAGCACACGCTCCGGCCGGGAGTCACTCACCTGCGCGGGTCCCCGCTCGGAGCGGAACTTCGGTCTGCCGCCACGGGGACGGCCGACGACCTGCGGTCTTGGGCGGGACAAGCGTACGGGGCCGCCGCCGACCGGCCAAATCGCGCCTCGCACCGGCGCGGGGCCACCTGCTCGACGAGCGACCCGCGGGATTCCCCACTGCGCGGTCACAAACCCGGGGACCGGTGCTCTGGAGGTGGTGAGGGCCCGGACGCCGGGACCGCGATCAGGACGGGACGCCGATGACCATCACCCGAGGGATCGAGACGCCGATGACCCCGACGCGCGTTCAACGACCGGCACGACGGACCGAGCCGCATCCCCCGCGGCTCGACTCCCGTGCCCGGCCGTCGACGCCCGGCGAGGATCGACCGCGTCCGCGTCCGGTCGACCTGACGGCGTGGCTGGCCGACGCGCCCGGGCCGGAGCTTCCGCTGCCGCTCGTGCCGGCACCGCCCGCGGCCGGCACCGGGGCGGGCGCCGGACGCCGGGTGGCGATGATCGGCGGCAACGCGCACCGGGACCATCCGGACCTGGTGCGCGCGGACGTCATCGCGTGGCCCGGCGGGCGGTACCTGCGCCCCGACGAGCGGTCCACCGCGCACGCGTCGCTGCTGGTCGGTCAGGGTGTGGTGCACGCCCGCGGCCTCGTGCCGGCGGCCACACTGCTGCTGGCCGCGGTCGGGTCCCCCGACGCGAACGGTGCAGACCTGCAGATCGCCAAGGCCGTGCGGTGGGCCGTCGTCGGCGGCGCCGACGTGGTCGTCCTGCCATTCGGGCGCCAGCGCCTGGGCCGCCGGCTCACCACGACCCTGCACGCCGCGATGGCCGAGGGCGTGCAGGTGTTCGCCGCGGCCGGCGACCTCGGGCCCGAGGCCCTCGCGTTCCCGGCGTCGATCACCGGCGTGGTCGCGGTCACGGCCCACGACGGTGTGCAGCTGCTCCCCCAGTGCTCGCAGTACGCGGACCTCGCCGCGCCGGGGTTCGACGTCCCGGGCGCGGGGCTGCGCACCCGCGCCCGGCTCCAGGGCTCGGCCGTGGCCGCCGTGCTCGCCGCGGGCAGCCACCTGGCGTGGTGCGAGGCGGGCGCCAGGCCCGACCTACCCTCGCGGACGGACGCCTGAGCACCGACCGCACCTGCGCCGCACGACCGGGCTCGGGCTAGCCCGAGCCGGCGCGCGTCGCGAAGCACGCCAGCGGGACCTGCTCGTCCGTGCCCAGATCGACCGCGGCGAGCGCCGCCGCGGGGCTCGCGCCCTCACGCAGCGCCCGGTGGAACGCGGGCGCGACCCGTGCAGCGACGTCGTCGCGCAGCGGTGCGAGCGACGCCACCACCGCATCGGCGCCGAGCCGCAGCAGCACGCTCGCCAGCCCGAGCACCTCGCCGCCCGGTCGCACCGTGGCGCGACCCACCTCGCACGCGGAGAGCACCACGACGGAGCCGCTCAGGTCGGTGCCCTCGAGCTCGTGGGCGAACAACGGCCCGTCGGCCAGCCGCACCCAGGAGAACAGCGGGTTGTCCGGCTCGTGGTGACCGTGCACCGCGAGGTGCACCACACCGGCCCGGTCGATCAGCCCGGCGGTCGCCGCGGCCGTTGCCCGCTCACCGGTGAGCACCAGAGCTCCGCCCCACGTCCCGGCGACCGCTGCGGCCTCGCTCTCCGCGTGCGCGAGCCCCGGGCCCGCCACGACGAGGGCGCCCGGACGCCTTCCGGTGGCCGGCGCGTGAGCCAGCCGGGTGCCCACGCTCGTCGCCAGGCGGCGTCGGGACGGCAGCAACCCCCACGGGAGCGCGACCATCGCCCCACCCACCACCAGGTGCATCGGGCCGGACACGCCCAGCGGAGCGAGGAGGTTCTCGTCGAGCCAGGCCAGCCCACGGTCGAACGAGCGCTGGACCACCGCGCGCATCGCGTCGGGCAGGTGCGCCCCGGACAGCGCGTGCAGGTCCGCGTCCACCCGGCGCGCGACCTGCTCGACGTCCGCCACGGCGGCCAGGTGCTGCAACCGGGCACCGGCTGCGTCCAGCACGACCGCATGCACGACGCCGTCGGGCGCGGCCAGGTCGACGATCGCGGTCCGGCCGGAGGCGGCCTCGGCGAGCAGGTCGACGGCACGCGGCGGCTGCGGCGCCCCGACCTCGCCGCCCAGCTGCCAGGACCGCTGGCGTGCGGCCGTGCGGAGCCTGTCGACCTCGCGGGCCAGCGCGGGGTCGGTGCCCTCCTGGGCGCGGTCGCGCTCCACCGCGAGCCGCAGCTCGACGAGCAGCCGGCCCAGCTCCGCGTCGTCCGGCGGTCGGACCCTCGCCGGTCCGGCGAAGGTCGCCCGGCCCCGCTCCACGGCGTCGAGCAGCGCCAGGGGGTCGCCCCGCTCGAGCGCGGCTCGTGCCTCGATCACCGCGAGCCGCTCGCCGAGCACGGCGGCGGCCGTCACCGCCTCGACCGACCCGAACTGCGACCGGTGCGCCGCGAGCAGGCGCTGCCCGGCCTCCACGTGCCGGTGACCGGCGGCACGGCGGCCGCCGTCGAACGCGAGCTGGGCGGCGACGGCCCGCACCGCCAGGGCCAGGCTCAGGGACTCGCGGCCGGTGAGCCGGCCGGCCGCCCCGAGCGCCGCGCGGGCCTCACCGCGGCGCCCGGCCCCGATCAGCGCCGCGGCACGCGCCACGTGGGCCGCCCGCACGATCTCGCGCGAGCCGCCGACGCCCTCGACCCGCCTGGCGAGCGCCGCCGCACGGCCGGCGACCGCCAGACAGGCGGCGCGCGGGTCGGGCTGCTCGAGCGCGAGGTCGAGGCGCGCGCGCAGGTCGGTCAGCTCGGCCCGTGCCAGCCAGGGCGCGTTGGCCCGGCGCGCCAGGCGTCGGCGCGCGGCGCTCGCCCACGTGCGCGCCGCGTCGGGGCGGTGCAGCAGCAGGGCGCACTCGGCGCGGGCGATCTCCGCCTGGGCGAGGTCGAGCGAGAGCCGCCCGGCGGCGAACACCTCGCCGGCCTGGCGGAGGGCGTCATCCGCCTCGGACACCAGTCCCGCCTCCAGGAGCACACGCGCGCGGTCCAGCAGGGGGATCCCGGACGTCAGCCCGCCGGGCTTCTCGGCCGCACGTGACATGGAGTCCAGCGCCCGCGGCAGGTCGCCGGCGAGGAACTCCGCGTAGCCGAGGTTGTGCCGCGCCTTGTACGCCAGCGCCTCGTTGCCGATCGCCTCCGCCCGCGCGGCACACTCCTCGAGGTCCGCCCTGGCACGCGGCACGTCACCACGGTCGAGGTGGAGGGTGCCGCGGTTGAGCAGCACCACGCAGGCATCGCGCGGCGCGGCGCCGTCGATGAGCGCGGCGGCGGCGTCCAGCGCCGCCAGCGCGCGGTCGCCGTCCCCGGCTCGGAGCCACAGGTGCCCCGCCTGGCCGAGCACCGGGACGCGCGCGTCGTCGGCCCCGGCGAGCGTCGCCCACCTCTCGGCCTCCTCGAGCGTCGCCAGGCTCCGAGGGACGTTCGCGCGCAGCTCGAAGTCGCTGGCCACCAGGCCGAGCATCGCCCTGGCGCGCAGGTAGGCGCGCTCGGTCGCGTCAGCGCCGTCGTCGGCGCCGTCGCCGACCGCCCGCAGGACGGCACGGAAGAGCCGTGAGGCCTCGGCCGGCCGCCCGTCGGCGTTCGCGGCGATGCCGCGGTCGAGCGCGACCCGAGCTCGCACCACGGCGTCCGGCGACACGTCCCCCACGGGGCGATCCTGCCGCTCTTGACCCGCCGGACCCAAGCGCACCGCTGCGGCGCGGTGGCGCGGCGCAGCGCGGGAGGCCCCGCGGCACCCCTCAGTCCGGCAGCGGCAGCCCGGTCACCTCGTTGATCGCACGCCACGCGGCGACGCGTCGGGCCTTGGCCCGGGCCTGCCAGTCGGTCTCGCTCCCGCCCCCGGACTCACGCTCGCGCAGCACCGCCTCGGCGAGCTCTCCGGCCAGCACGGGTGCGGCGAACGAGGTGCCGCTCCACACCCCGAAGCCCCCGCTGAACCCGTCCGGGTCCGGGGTCGTCCGGGACTCGCCCGGTCGGAGCCCGGGCAGCCGGACCGTCGGGGTGAGCGACCCGTTCATCGTCACCGGGAAGGTGCTCACGACGACCGCGCCCGGACGCAGGGCGGTGACCCACGAGCCGTCGTTGCTCATCAGTGCGGTGGAGCCGTCCGGGTTCAGCGCGCCGACCGCCACCAGGGGCGGGTGCTCCCAGCGGCCCGGGTGCTCCGGAGTGGGCGGCGTCCAGGAGCTGAGCCACGGCGCGAACGCCGCGGGGTAGCAGGGTCGCAGCGTCGAGTCGTTGCCGGCCGAGACCACGACCGCGACCCCGTACCGGCTCAGCGCGCCGAGCAGCGCACCCAGCGGGCCGTCGAAGGCGGCGTCCTCCGGGCGCTCGTGGTAGTACCCGAGCGACAGCGACAGCACGTCCACGGGGTGGTGGCCGCTACGTCCGAGCAGGCCGAGCAGGTGGAACAGCAGGAGCCTGCGCAGGCCGGTGAGCAGGTCGGACTCGGCGATCAGCCCGTCGCCGCCGTACAGGCGGCAGGCCAGCACCGTCGAGTCCGGGCACTTCTGGTGCACCAGACCGGTGATGAACGTGCCGTGCGCCGCACACGGGTCCAGGCTCCCGGTGAGTGGGTGCACGCTCATCCCGCCGACCTCGCTGTCGCGCCAGTGCGGGTGCGCCGCCGGGTACGGCCCGACCGGGACACCGAGCACCTGCGGGTCGCGCACCACCGTGTCGCCGACGAACCACGGGTGCTCGCCGGCACCGGTGTCGAGCACCGCCACGACCGGGCGGGCCGGGCCCTTGCCCGAGCCGTCGACCGTGGCGCCGGGGTGGCGGCGCTGCGGCGCGGGCCCGACCCAGGCGACCGGGCTGCGACCGCCGCTGCCCGCCCGCGCGTACTCGCCGACCGCGTCGGGGGCGGTGTACGGGTGGGGCTCGGTGAACGGGTGGGGCTCGGTGAACGGGTGGGGCTCGGTGAACGGG
>JAHLLI010000008.1 GCA_020444245.1 Actinomycetales bacterium | reverse complement strand
CCAGAAGCCGGGTGACTCAACGAACCGAGTCTCCGGACACGCCGGGACGGCTCAGGAGGTATCGGTTGACCACACTTCATCGCCGGCCTGGAGTGCCTCGATGGGGACGAGACTCCCGTCGGCCAGTAGAACGAGGGTGCCTGGGGCGAAACTGTTGGGGAGGGCGCATGTCGCAGCGTCTCGGACCTTCGGAAGGACCTTCTTGACCATCGCGGCAGCGCGTTCGAGTTTCGGTGCGGCCCTGGAGGCCATGGCGCCGGCCTTGACGGCTGCGCCGACGCGGGTGGCGACCTTGACCACGGCTCCGCAGCCGACCAGTGCTGCGGCGGCGGTGACTCCCATTTCGAGGGCTTTGGAGGTGTTGCCTTGGGCGGCGTAGGCCACGGCGGAGATGCCGGCGGCGGCGGCGCCGACGGGTCCGGGGACCAGGGAGGCGATCTCCCCGACCACGGCGACGGCCTTGAGCAGCCCGCCCAGGGAGAAGGTGCCGGCCAGGTCGGTGCAGTTGATGGGGTCGGCGTTGCAGTAGTCATACGCGGTCGCTGACCCGCCCGGGACGGGGTCGACGGTCAGGAACCGCCCGGTGGTCGTGGAGTACAGGCGGGCGCCCATGAGCACGACCCCGCCCAGGGCCTCAGACGAGCGTTGGGCGGCGCCGAGCCACCCGTACCGCGGGGGCCCGGTGGTCGCCCCGGCCCCGGCCAGGGGTTGGGGTGCGCCGAACTCGTCAGTGCGTTGCAGGGTCAGTGCTTCCCAGGTGGCCTGGTCGGCGTTGTCGGCGATCGGCACGGTGCCCACCACGTCGCCGTGCAGGTCGACCAGCTGCACGACCGCGTCCCCGGTGCTCGAGGTCGTCACCGCGATGTCGCCCTCGGCCCCGGACACGTACCGGGTGATGTCGGCGGGGTTGGTGACGTCCTCGCTGATCCACGCGGGCTCGTCCGAGTCGGTGGCGTAGTGGGAGACCTTGGTCGCCGACTCCGCCCACGCATTGTTGACCCACTCGTACTGGGTGTTGGCCGCCCGACGCTGGATCGGATCCAGGTCCCAGGTGTACCTGGCCAGGCCGTCGATGGTCTGGGCGGCGACCAGGTCGTTGACGTAGTAGTCGTTGACCAGGGCCCCGCCGGTGATGGGCATGGAGGTGGTGCGACCCAGCGGGTCATACACCCACACCCCGCCGCCGTCGGCGGAGGTGGACACCAACCGGTCGGCGGAGTCGTAGACGTAGGAGGTGGCGGTGGTTGTGCCGTGGTCGGGGCACTCGGTGCTGTCGGCGTTGACGGTGGTGCGCGCGGTGCGGTTGGAGTGGTTGTCGTAGGTGTAGGTGCGCGTGGCGCAGACCAGGTCGTTGTTGGCGGGGTCGTCCTTGACCTGGGTCAGCCGGCCCAGACGGTCGTAGGTGTACTGGTATGTGCCTGTGGTTGCGCCGTGGAGGATCTGCTGGCCGCGGTGGTTGTCCACGGTCCAGTCGTGCCAGAGGAGCTCGTCGTCGCTGGTGCGGGTGTAGGACCGGGAAACAGGCACCTGCGCCGGGTCGTACCCGATGCTCAGCGTGATCCCACCGGGCAGCTGCTCGGAGGTCAGCTGACCGTCCGGCCCCCAGGTCGGCGTGATTGTCCCGGCGACCGAGTCGGTGATCGCGGTGAGGTACCCGCGCGGCTCAGCCGCGTCGTCGTAGCCGTCTCGGTCGTGTTCGTCGATCACCCGTTGGGCAACCGCCCGGCCGAGGACCTCGTCCAGTTCATCGGCCGGGTCCAGGGGAGCGTGGTCGTGGGTGGCGCCGAGGACTTCCCACTGGTGTGCCTCGGGAGGCAAGGGCACCGCACGCGACCACGCCGGGTCGACCTCCTCCAGGTGGCTGCCGACCCCGAGTTCGCGGAGCACACCGCGGCGCACGTTCATCACGATGTTGGCCGCGACCTTGCCCAGTCGCTGCCAGGGGAACTCCCGCACCTCCAACCACAGCTGGGCGGCGACGACCTCGTCGATGCGTGGCGTGAGGCTGCGCAGCCGGTGCGCGGTAGCGCACGCGCCGGGGAGCAAGAGCCACGCCAAGGCACCCGCCGCGGCGACGTCGTCTCCGCCGGACGGGCTCGCGAGGCGAGCCAGCTCCCACAGCACGCGATCGACCTCGCCCTTGTCCGCTGCTGCGATCCACGCGGGCAGGTTGAGCAGGTCGTCCACGACCCGAAGTCGCGGGCACCGTTCGCTCCACACCGTCCACTGGCCCCGCGCGCGGGCGAGCAGGTCGCGCTCAGGGTCGGCCAGTTCGAGTTGGGCTGCAACGCTCATCACGATGTCCTCTCGTCGTGTTGCCACGACGCGAAGGTGTCGTCACTGCGTCCCCCGACCCGTCCCTCGAAGGCGGAGCCGAGGTTGCTTCAGCCCACGTCCCGCGCGTCCGCCGCCAGCCATGCCAGCGTCGTGACCTGCACAGACACCGAGTCCCCCGGTTGTCCCCCTTCGTCCCCCCACTCGTTGTGCGCCTTGGCTTGCGCGCGCGGTCGGGCCCGCTCGCGCCAGCCCTGGGGGCGTGTCGCTGGCGCTGCGGTGCGGATGGGTGTGGCCGCCGGGCGCGGCGCCGGGGCTTTTGACTCCTTTGCATGTGCCGCACCTGCGGCCGAACCGCCGAGGACGGTGCTTGCCGTCGCAGACGGCCACTGACACCATTTGCAAAGACTATAAAGGAGTACAAACCGATGGCGCGGAACCCCTTCAGACCCACCGCCGGCGCGACGCCACCGCTCCTCGTCGGACGCGACGACGCGATGGAGGAGTTCACCGAGTCCCTCGAGGACGGCCCCGGCGCACCCGGTCGTCTGGCACTCTTCACCGGCCCTCGCGGCGTGGGCAAGACCGTGATGCTCACCGAGGTCGGGGACCAGGCCCTGCGCCACGGGTGGATCACCCTCGCCGAGACGGCGACACCAGGGATGGTCGAACGACTCCGCCACGCGACCACCGACGCCCTGCACACCGTCGATCCGTCAACGGCGCCGACAAGGACGGTCACTGGCGTGACCATCCCCGTGATCGGCGGCGGAGTCACCATGTCGACCCCGGCCGCCTCGGTGGTCCAGTGGCGTCAGGAGCTCGGCCGGCTGCTCGACGCCCTGGCGCGCAACGACGCGGGCCTGCTGATCACCGTCGATGAGGTGCACAGAGGAGCACGCGATGACCTACGCGACCTCGCCGCGACAGTCCAGCACCTGATCCGCGAGGATCGCGACATCGCCCTGGCGATGGCCGGCCTGCCATCAGCCGCCTCGGATCTACTCAACGACGAGATCCTGACCTTCCTACGTCGCGCCACCCGCTTCGAGCTGGCCGACGTTCCGCTGGCCGCCGTCCGCGACGCCCTGCACACCACGATCACCCAAGAGGGCCGGACCATCACCGACGAGGCCCTCGACGAAGCCGCCGACGCGACCGGGGGCTACCCGTTCATGATCCAGCTGGTCGGATACCACATCTGGCGCCTGGCCACCGGCGAGACCATCGACGCCACAGCCGTCCGCGCGGGAGTCGTTGCCGCGCGCAAGCGGCTCGGCTCCACCGTCCACGAGACCGCCCTCGCCGACCTGTCCGACATCGACCGCACCTACCTTCTCGCCATGGCACACGACCCCGGCGAGTCCTCGACCGGCGAGATCGCCCGCCGCCTCGGCGCCGCCCCCAACTACGCCGCCGTCTACCGCTCCCGCCTCATCGCCGCGGGGATGATCGAACCCACACGCCACGGCTACGTCGACTTCGCGATCCCGTACCTGCGCGAGTACCTGCGCGAACACGCCGCCCGGTACGAGATGTCTGCCCGCTCGACGCGGCGGAAGCACTGAGAAGGCAGACGGCGGCCAGGGCGCATCAACGGCCGCCTCTGGCTCCCTGGCCCCACCCGGCGCGATCTTGATCCAGCAGCGATGGATGCGGGCCCCTTCGCGACGGTCCTCGCATGGTCCCGGACGCTGCTGCTCGAACTCGAGCCACCTCGAGGCTCGGCCCGACGGTCTGAATCCAGAGTGCGAATGCAGCCGCCCGGATGGACGCCGGACGGCGCCGCGACACGCGTACGCGTCCTGCTTGCGCGCCCAGCACGCCCCCAGGCTGAACGGTCGCTGTCGATGCGCGGCACGGACGGGACCGCCGTGTGCTCGCTGAGATCGACGTCGCCTGGCACGCCGGGCCGCCTCGGGACCGGAAGGCCGCATGTGGCAACGTCAGTGCTCGGGGACAGGATCAGCTCATGCTGTTCACCGAACTCAGCCCAGAGCAGGGCGCGCTGCTGGAACTGGTGTGGGAGTGCATCCCCCGAGCATCACAAGGCGGGCTTGTCGTCGACTGGCCCGTCTGGGACTACGTCAGGCGCGGGCTCTATCGGCAGTTCCCTGAACTCGAGAGTGCTGAGGCTCTGCTGCGGTCACTGCCCTCGGCAAGTCGACCGTCGAACTTCTTCGGCCAACCGTATGGGCTGGTCTGGCACTCCGGAACCACGGCTGGCGGTGTCGGCGTCCCTGACCGATCGGATCGCATCGGCCTGACCATCGCTGGGCTGACAGTCCTCGCACGCCGCGACAAGGGCACGTCGGAACTTGCGGATGCACTCGCCGGAATCGTCGCGCAGGCGGCGAGGACCGACGAACAACAACAGCCGAATATGTTTGAGGCAGTTGACGCGAAACTCGAGCTCGACAGCTACTTGAATTTGTTCGAGGCGCCCACCAGCCGGACGCCGTTCGCGTTCCCCGGTCGAATGATTGTGGCGGCCTTCGAAAGCGGCCGCGAGTACCCGAATTTGCAGGTCGCGAGAGACTCGGAGCGCTACGTAATCACGTTGGGCTGGATGAGTCTCCGGGAGTTCCGCGATGTCGAGAGTGCTGAGGACTACCTTGCCAGGATCGAGGCGCTGGCATCAGCGCAGCGACCGGCAGTCCGCTACAGCTCGCCGCTCGGCCTGATCGAGACTCTCGACTACCTGGGCTACGTCCTGGCCGACGCCCCTTCCTTCAAGTGGTCGCGGCTGACCGCCGCGCCGACGCTGCAATCGGCTGCTGCACTGGTCGCCGACGTTCGGGATCGAGCGACGTACGACGCAGCCCTGAGTGGCCTTTGGAACGTGATCAGTCAGCTGCAGGTGCCGCAACTTCCTGCGGAAGTCGTCGCCTCGAAACACAACGGGGCTCAGCCCGGATCGCTCGGCCGACTCCGCTACTGGCTCGATGATCTCCTCGACGACGCGGGGGCAGGTCGGGCCGTACAGGCGGTTTCGTTGATTCAGAAGGTGGGACGGCTCCGCGCCGCGGCGCAGCACGCTGACCCTGGGCGAACCGATGAGGCGATGAAGACTCGTCGCGCATTCGATCTGCCCGACTTCATCAGCGACTACGGGGCCGCTTGGGACTCGATTCGAGATCAGGTTGCTGGGGCCTTCGATGTGATACGCCAGGAGGTCCAGTTGGCTAGCTCGTAATAGGCCCTCCGGTTCAATCCGCGTTGAGGGCTCATCGCAATCGAGTGTGGAAGCTCGGTGGCGCACTCGGCGGGTCGGTGAGCGGCAGGGATCCAGATCTGCCAAGGATGATGGTCTTGACACCACCTTCTGGAAGACCTCGACGTGCTCTGCGGCACCTTCACCCGCCCTGACCTGCCAGCGGACTCGCGCCTCGAAGGGGGCTCGAAGTCGCTGGTCAGGGCCGAGTGCCGACCCATCGAGCGACCACGCCGGACGGATCGTGCCGCCGCTGTGGGTGCGATGGCGTGACGCGGGAGCCTGCGGGACCGTCTTCAGCTCGAGGTCGGAGTCTCTTCGTCATCCTTGTATGCACTGGGCGAGGAGATGCGGTCGATCACGTTGCCGCCGCCATTGGCGAAACCGAGGAGGATGAGCAGCGTGCCGACCGCCGCGAACACTGGCAGGTGGAACACGAGCAGGTAGACGCCAACGAGTGCGCCACCCCCCCGACCAACCCACCTAACTCGCTTGCGAAGCGCAGGGTCATCAGTCAGGTCGGGACGCAGGAGCATGAGGAGTTGGACGAACGCCTCGGTAGCTGCGACTTCCTCAGGGGTCGGCGGTGCGTCAGGGTCGAAGTCCTCGTCGGTCTCACGTAGCGCTTGGATGGCGGCGTCTTCGAACTCCTCTTCGTCGAGGTCCTCGGAGCGGAGACGAGCGGCGGCCTCCTCCAGTGCTCCCAGAGGGACGTCCCCGAGCGCGCGCTGAGCGAGCGAGGCAAGGCCGGAGAGGTCGGTCTGCTCCATAAACGAGTGAAGTCCGGAGAAGGTTGCGTCGTCATAGAGGGTGGAACGAAGACCGACGTAGGCAGGACTGTCGATGAGTGACCCGATGGCTCCCGACATCGCCTCGCTCGCGATCTGCGCCATTGCGGAGCCAGCGCCGATGCTGTCAAAGAGCGTCTTCGTGTAGATGCTGCTCGCCTCCACCACTTGGCTCAGCGCGCTCTGGTCCACGGCATCGAGGATGGATGAGGCGGCGGCGGTGCTCTGCCACCATGCGTCGACGGTCTCGGCGATGGAAGCGATGCCAGACACCTCAACAACAGACTCCGCGCTGCGGACGGACTCGGCGGTGGCTGCGAGACTCGAGGCGAACCCCGGCATGTCGTAGACGTGGCTGATGCTCTTGTTGATCTGCTCAACCATGTCGCCGAGCGCACTTCGTGGCACTACCTCGTCCCACACTCGCAGCGGACTCGCAATCTCCTCAGGGACCGATGTGAACAGTGCCATCTGAGCGAACGCGCTGGTGTCGTAGAGGCTCGCGAACGTCTTGGCTATCGACTCCGCGTACCGGGACGCCGCCAGGAGATCGACAGAGGCGAGCGCTTGGCCCGCTTCCTCGGCAGCCTCCCCCGCCTCGATGACATGCTCAAGGTCAGGTTGCTCGGTGGACTCGATGACTCGCCTCGCTTCCGCGACCTCCCGGCGCATCTTGTACAACTGGCTGGCTGAGATGCCCGTGCTCGACGTTGTTGGAGCCGCCTCGGCAGGCCCGGCGTCGCCCGGCTGCTCGTCCTGCTCGCCGTCTTCCATGCAGGGCACGCTACCGAGCACCCACGACTCGCGGCGACACCATCGAACCGAGCCGGGTCGTCGGTCAGCACGCGCTTGCCTACAGCCGGGACGGCGGTGTTGGCGTGCCAGGGCATCGCCGGGCCTTCGGCGATCCGGGCGACGCACAGGTGTTCAACGGCCAGAGCCTGGAACGCCCACGCAAGCGCCCGCCGGACAGCTTCGACCTCGGCGCCGCCGCGGCGATCGCTTCATGACACCGTGCGTGGCCGCACCCGGTGCACCGGAGCGGCGGATCGCGCTGTCCAGCATCGCGTCGCCACCCGAACGGCTCGCGCGCCAACCACCCGGTCGCCGTGTCTAGGCGGCACATCCCCGCCCTAGCCGCCGGCACCCCTCCGGCTCAAGCACCCTGCACGAGGAGACCGCCCGGTCTGGCCCAAGGCGTTGCCCGACCACCGCCAGGCCGAGATCGTCCGCCGGCGAGCGTGGTCGGGTCAGGGGTAGCGAACGGCAGCGTCGAGCACGCAGAGGTCTTCCAGATGAGCAGCGTTGGACCCCCGATCCTCGGGAGCCTTGACCCCACTCGATCACCGACGCGCCCCGACGGCGCAGCACGCCGTGACACCCTCGTTTGCGGTGGGCCGCGTCGAGGCGGTTCGCGGCGGCGCCACGAAGAGCCCGACCTAACGGCCGGCCCGGCCCAGCGACGGGTCATCCGGTGTCCACAAGGCGCTACCCATCCGCCGAGCAGCTTCCTGACGTAGCTCATCGACGGCGTGGGAGTACCGCTGGGCGGTCGCCATCTCGGTCCATCCCATGATGGCCATGACGGTCCGGATGTCGACCCCCTGGACTAGCAGCAAGGTCGCGGCAGTATGCCGCGCGTCGTGCAGCCGAACGTCTCGCACACCCGCCACTCGAAGCACCTGCTTCCAGGCACGCCAGTCCTTCGCCGGGTCGACGGGGCGCCCGAGCGGGTCGGGGAACAGCAGATCGGCCTCGGACTTCCAGGCGGGGCCCGCCGCGAGCCGCTCCTCGGACTGCGCGCGGCGATGCTTGCGGAGCTCCTCCACCAGCGGCGATGGCAGGGCGATCGTGCGGCGGGAGGCGGTGGTCTTCGTCTCCACGAAGCCCACCCCGCCGTTGAGGCGGAGCGGGCAATCAGCGCCCCGCTTGCGGCCGCACGCCGGCTCGTCGCCGTGCGGAGCACAACCGTGCTCCCACGTGCGTCGCTGCACGGCCCGACGGATCCGAAGAGTGCCCGCCTCGAAGTCGACATCGGACCACGCGGCGCCCAGGGCCTCGCCCTGCCGTAGGCCCAGCGCGAGGGCGACGGACCACCTGGCCGCGTTTCGCTGGCCCTCGGCGGCCGCGAGGATGCGCCGACACTCCTCGACCGTCAGGGGCTCGACCTCGAGGACCGGGACTCGCGGTGGCCGCGCGACGTGGGCCGGGTTGGCGACCAACCTGCGGCGGGTCACGGCCTCGTTGAGCGCCGATCGCAGCACTCGGTGCACGGCGTGCACCACGTGCGGAGAACACCCCGAGTCCAGCAGGTGCCGGTAGTGCTCCTCGAGGGTCTCCGCGCGAACCTGGCTCAGGCGCATCGCCCCGAGCGCCGGGATGACGTGGCGTCGCATCTGGCTGCGGTAGGTCGACAACGTCTTCCACCGCACCGTGGCAGGAAGGATCGCTCCGAGCCAGTGCTCGAGCCACTGCTTGAGCGTGGGGTCCGCCCCGGTCCACGCGTACTGACCGGCGTCCCGCGATCGCTCAAGCTCTCGCACCGCCCGGTCGAGCTCGGCCTTGGTCGCCCGGGTCACATGCTTGCGGTCCGGCCTCCCATCCAGGCGCAGGCCCATCGTGACGCGGCCATGCCACCGCCCGTCGCTGCCCCGGTACTTCGACGACGTGGTCTCCGCCGCCGCGAGCGGGCGCCTACCCGCCATCGCCACCAGCTCGCAGCGCTCCCAAGTAGCGTTCCAGCTCGACCCGCTCGACGCGGACGGCCCGACCGACCTTGACCACCCTCAGGTGCCGAGCGGCGACCTGACGCTCGACCGTTCTGCGGGTGCACCGCAGATGGCCGGCGACCTCGCCAAGGGTCAACAGCAGGGGCGGCTGCTCGGGGGCAAGAGTCGTGGTCTCCATGCCCGCCATAGGCCGACGGCAGCCGTCTGGGTGGTCACCCAGGGGCAGCCGAAGGAGGCGGCTGACGACTGAAGACGACCGGTTCACACCACCAGTGCTCCGGTCCGACCCGGGGCCCCTCCGGCGCACTCTTGAGCCCATTCTTGAGCCCATCGGCCGGGCGCGGAGGACCTCCGAGCCCCCACGACGAAGGCCCCCAACCCGCGTCTCCGCAGTTCAGAGGCCTTGTCGTCGCTGTCTCAACGAGCGCGCCCGAAGGGATTCGAACCCCCAACCTTCTGATCCGTAGTCAGATGCTCTATCCGTTGAGCTACGGGCGCATGGCCGCTAGGCCGCACACGAGGATACAGGGCCGGGCACCCTCGGCCCAATCGTCTTCCGCGCGTTCGACCTTCCTCACCGACACCACGCGGGGCATGTCGGTGCCGCGAGATAGGGTCCGAACATGTGTTCGACAGATGGCCGGGCCCATGCCGCCGGGGCGACGGGTCCCCAGCGGACGGCCGAGGACGGCGCGGCGCCGGGAGGCCGCGCTCAGCCCGCGATCGCGTCGGGCCACCTCGGCGACGGCTGGTACGCGCTCCCGGAGGCTCCTGCCGCGTGGGACCCGGCCGAGCTCGCCTGCGTGGAAGCCGGACCGTGGCTCGCCTTCGCGCTCGCCGCGGGTGACGCCGATGCCTCGTCAGACGAGGCTCTGCTCGACGCCGTGGTCGCGTACCGCAAGGTCGCCGCGTGGGCGACGGCCAACGCGGCCCGCGCCGCAGCCGCGCTCGCCGACCGCCCGGTGATGAACCCGGAGTGGCCGGCGACGGCCGGGCGCGTCTCGGTTCGCGACGTCACGGGCGAGGAGCTGGCCCTCGCACTGGGCTGCTCGCGAAGGACGGCGCGGCACCTCGTGCGGGACGGGCGCGCGTTCGAGGGCGCCCTCGCGCCCACCGGCGACGCGCTGGACCGCGGCGACATCGACCCCGCGAAGGCCCGCATCCTCGTCGAGGCGCTCGTCGACGCGCCCACCCTCCTCGCGCTCGACGTGCAGGACGCCGTGCTCCCCGAGGCGGGCCGGCGCACCCCCACCGAGCTGAGCCGCGACGTCGCGAAGGCGATCATCGCCGCTGACCCGGCCGGAGCACGCAGCCGGCGCGAGTGCGCGACGCGCGCGCGGCGGGTGGACCGGCCACGCTTCCTCGCCGACGGCATGGCGGGCGTGTGGGCGGTGCTCCCCGCCGAAGGCGCGGCGCGGATGGACGCCGTGCTGGACCGGCTGGCCCGGTCCGGCCGCGCCGTCGGGGATCCCCGGACCCTCGACCAGCTTCGAGCGGACCTGCTCGTCGACCTCGCCACGGGGAACGTTGCCCGGCAGGCGCCGGTGGGCGATGCGGGCGGTGCGGCGCCCACCGGCCAGGGCGAAGCAGTGCCCACCGGCCAGGGCGAGGCCGAGCACACCGACCGAGGCGTGGCGGAGCCCACAGGCCAGAGCGGCGCGATCGCGCCTCAGCAGGGGCGGCCCGTCCGCGCACAGATCAACGTCCTCGTGCCCCTCGACGTGCTGCGCGGCGCCTCGGACGAGCCCGCCGAGCTGGTCGGCTACGGCCCGATCACCGCCGAGGCCGCACGCGAGCTCGCCACCGGGCCGAACAGCATCTGGCGGCGTCTGGTCACCGACCCGCTGTCCGGGGCGGTCCTCGACGTCGGCCGGACCCGCTACCGACCGCCGGCCGCGCTCGTCGAGCACGTGCGGGCACGCGACCGTCGATGCGTCCGGCCGGGCTGCTCGACGCCAGCGACGTCCTGCGATCTCGACCACACCGTCGAGTTCGGACGCGACGACGGGCGGACCGCCCACGGCAACCTCGGCCCGGCGTGCCGACGGGACCACCAGGTCAAGACCGACGGCGGGTACACGCTGACCCAGCCGGAACCCGGCGTGTTCGAGTGGGTGACCCCGCTCGGTCGCCGCTACCGGATCAGGCCCGGCGTGGACGGCGCCTACGTGGAGCTCGGGCGCCACGACGACGGCCCCCCGCCGTTCTGACGGCCGGGCGGCGACTCGTCGTCCGAGAGTGGTCAGCCCGGCTCGCCCGGCGACCGGCCGCAGGGTCCGGTGGCGCGCCTACCCCGCGAGCCGGGTGTCGAACAGCGCGCCGTACTCGAGCGTGCGGTGCACCGGGCACCGATCGGCGATCTCGAGCATGCGAGCGCGCTGCTCGTCGGACAGGTCGCCGGTCAGCGTGAGCGTGCACGCGAACCGGTCGCGCATGGTCGGCGTGCCCGTGTCCGAGGCGACCTTGACCTTCTCGCGCCCGACGAGCACGGAGATCGACTCCACCGGCCACCCCTTGCGATCGGCGTACATCCGAAGCGTCATCGAGATGCACGCGCCCAGCGCGGCACCGAGCAGGTCGTAGGGCGCCGGACCCGCGTCGTCGCCGCCGGCCGACGGCGGCTCGTCGGAGACCCACGTGTGCGCGCCCACGCGCACCTCCTGGGTGTACAGGCCCGCGGGGGTCTCGCGGACCAGGACCTCGCCGGGGCCGGGCTCGGGGTGTGCGGTCATCGCACCATCCTTGCGCAGAGGTCACCGGCCATGCCCGTCGCACACCGCACAACCGCGCACGGCGCCGGCTCCGCCCACCCGGCGGCGCCACGCCGAAGCGCAACCCCGCCCGATCATGACCTTGGACCCTGGCCCCATGGAGGGCCTCACGACAGCGTGGAGGCATGCGCCGCGCCGAGGCAGCGCCGCGCCCGACCCGTGGCCGGGTCCGCCAGCCCGGTCGCCCTCGGGGCATCCGACGTGTGCTCGGCTCCATCCACGTGCTGCTGCTCGGCGGAGTCCTCGCGGTGGTCGACTGGCAGCTGCACCGCGACCTGCGGGTCGCGCTCGGCATCGCGGGAGCCGCCCTGCTCGGGCTGCTCGCCGCACCCGCGCTCGGCAGGCTCGGCTCGCGCCTCGGGCTGAGCCGCCGACCCTGGCTGCGCGTGCTGCTCGCAGTCGTCCCACTCGCCGCGGGCCTCGTGCTGCGCTGGCGCGGCGCCGCGACCATCCCGACCGCTCTGCTCACCGCAGCGGTGCCCGCCGTGGCCGCCGGGACGTTGGCCTGGGTGGGCCGGCGCGGCGCACCGGCGCTCGCCCCGATCGCCCGGGTACGCAACCGCGTCCTGCCCCGCTGGCTGCGCGCCGTCGCCGCCGGGACGCTCCCGGTGGTCCTGACGTTCTGGCTGGTGCACGGATCGCTGGCCGACATCGGCGCGATCATCGGCCTCACCCCCGCACAGCAGACGCCGCTCGAGGGCACCACCGGACGGACTCTGCTGGCCGGGGCGGCGGCCTCGCTGCTCGTGCTGACGCTCCTCGACGAGCCCAGCAGGCGAGCGCGGCGTGCCGGAACCGCCCCCGCCCGGGCGCCCGGCCCGACCCCCGGTCCGCCACGCGCGAGGTCGGCTCCGCCACGCGGCGCCGCGCTCATCCTCCTCGCCGTCGGGATCGCCGGCACCGCCTGGCTCGGCGCCGGGATCGTCCAGGCCGGGGGCGCCGTCGCTGCGCCGGCCCAGCGCGCCGACGTCTACGGCGACGAGGTCTGTCCCCCGGGCTTCCACTGGGTCCGGATGTCCGCCAACGGCTGTGTCCAGACCACCCTGCCCGCGCACGGCAGCCTCAACTACACCCAGGAGGGGATCTGCCGCGAGGAGGACTACTCCCACGCGATCACCGAGTCGCGCAAGACCCCCACCGGTGAGCCGATCCCCGGCAGCGGCGGCAAGACGGCCCTGACCTACCTGCTCGCCTGCCTCAGCGACGCCGAGTACGAGGCCTACCTCGCCCAGCAGACCCCGACGGACCAGCCGACCGCCACCGAGCCCGGCTTCGACGTGCAGGGCGGCACCACCCTGGACACCCCGTCGAGCGCCGCGAACGTCGCCTGGGTGGTGGGCGGCGGCTCGGTGGCCGCCGCGGCCCTGATCGCAGCCGCGGCCGCGGCGGGCTGGGCACCAACCCGCGAGGCCACGTCACTGGACTCCGAACGGTGCCACGAGCTCACCGCCCGCCGCGCCGCCCTGGTCGCGCGCTACGCGCCGCTCGCCCAGCTCGCCGGTCAGCGCCAGGGCACGATCGGGCTGATCGCCCAGACCCGTGCCGGCCCGCTGCCCTCACCGAGCTTCGAGCCCGGCCAGACCCCACCGGGCCGAGCGTTCGCCGCCACGAGCTACGGCACGGGCCTGGCCGGAGCGCTGACCTCGGGCGCCGGGCGCCTCCCGGACGCCGCACGGTGGGCCCGTGGCCTGCGCCGGCCGCTGGAGCTGGGGGTCACCAAGGGCCCCGCCGCCCTCGGCGCCGCGGCGACCTTCGCCTCGAACTACAGCACCCAGCGCCAGTCCGACGCCGCCGAGCAGAGCGCCTACACGGGTGAGGCCGCGTACCTGGCCCGCCTGGAGGCCCAGCGCTACGCCGCCGCCGTCGACCGCCTCGAGCGCTACCGCTCCTGGCTCGAGAGCCGGCTGATCCCCCAGGTCGACGCCCTGCGCGCCGACGTCCAGGCCTACAACGCCGACGTCGCGGCCATGGGCACGCTCGAGGGCTGGATCTGCCCGGCCACCGCCCTGGACCTCGGCCCCGTCGACGCGCTGCTGGCCGACGCGCCGCCGGAGGGCTACCAGGCCGCTCCCACCGGGGACGACGAGGCGCCGTCCGGTCTCGGTCACGACCGTCCGGACTACGAGCCGGCGCGACCCGGCGCCTGTGGCAGCTACGCCGAGGACCTGCGGCGGTTCAACTCCCGTGCGGCCCAGGTCGCGCAGACCGTCGCCCGGCTCGACGACGAGGCCCGCATCTGGGGCCAGCGGGTGGCCGACGCCGACGCGTCCGCCCGGCCCGTCCTCGACGAGTTCCTCGCCCTGGCCCGCTCCTACGGCCTGACCACCGACCTCTACGCGGCAGGCACCGCGACCTCGGTGGCGTCCGGCGTCGCGCCGCTCCTGGTCGCGGTCACGCCCGTGACGGCGCTCGCGGCCGGCACGGTCTCGTTGCTCGCCAGCGCGATCACGGACCTCGCCTTCACCCCCAGCCAGGCCGACGCGGCGCGCCTGGGCGCCCTGCACGCCCGCGTCCGCTTCCTGCAGAACCGGGTGCGCTACTTCCAGGCCGAGTACGAGCAGCGCGCCAAGGACCGTCGCCGCGCGTTGCAGAACCTGCACGCCGAGTACGACGAGCTGCGCGCCCGCTACGAGTCGTGCAGCCAGGTGTGGGCCCAGTCGGGACGGACCACCCTGGGGCCTCCGCCCGTCGAGCCCCCGTTCGGCCACGCACCCGCCCGATTCACCCCGACCGTCCGGAGCCTGGAGGAGCTGGCGTCATGGTGACACCCCTGCCCGAGTCCCTGCGCACCCTGGGGGGCGTCCGGTTCGGCCCCGTCGAGTTCCACGTGGTCGACGACGCGCTCACCGCGGTGTTCGACGGCGTCACCGCGAGCGCGGTGCCCGACGCCGGCGCCCTGCTGGTACGAGCGTCCACCACCTGCCCACCGGCGCCGGACGCGGACGTGGCCGCCCGGGTCGCGCTCGCCATGACCGAGGTGGCCGCGACCCGGCCCGACCTGTGCACCCTGGTCGCGGCCGGGGACGCGGTGACCGCGCACCTGTGGGTCCACCCGGACGCGGACGTGCCGGCGCTCGCCACCGCGGCCCGGAGCGCCGTGCTGCTCGCCCGGCTGGGCGCGGAGGTCGTCCGGGCCGTGCTGCGCGACGAGGCGACCACGGCTGCCTACCGCCGCGCCGAGGCCCAGGCCTCCCGCGCCGCGGACGAGGCCGAGCGCGCCCTGAACCGCCTCCTCGCCGGTCAGCAGACCGGCGGCCCCGCGCCGCAGGGCCAGCCGCCGGGCCGACCGCCGGGCCAGCCGCCGGGCCGACCGCCGGGTCAGCCGCCGGGCCCCCGGCCCGTCCCACCACCTCCACCGTCGGCGAGGCGCTGACAGCACCCTCGACCAGCAGCGCCTGCGGACGGCAGCCCCGCCGACGACGATGCCCGGCCCCACCGGGGGACCGGGCACTCGGAGCGGAGACGGTGGGATTTGAACCCACGGAGGAGGTTGCCCCCCTCACGGCCTTAGCAGGGCCGCGCACTAGACCTGACTATGCGACGTCTCCAAGACCCCGGATCGCTCCGGGCTGCCCGTCAGGGTACCGGTCGGCGCGAGCGCTGAGCAAAGCGCCGGCGGCCCGCGGCGCTCGCGACCTCAGCGCTCGAAGCCCCAGCTCCGGTCGGTGAGGATCCGGCCCGCGGCCAGCCCCATCGCGATGCAGATCACCACGAACGCCGCCTGGCTCCCGGCGGCGAGCGCCACGTCCAGCTGACCGTTGTTGAACGACGCGACCGCGCGGTACGCCGCCACCCCGGGAACCATGATCACCACGGCGGGCACCGACAGTGCGGTCCGCGGGATCCCGGTGCGCGGGCCCACCACCGCGACCAGCAGCGAGACCACCACGGTCGCCGCCATCGTCGCGGCCTGGATCGCCAGCCCGCCGTCGGCCAGGGACAGCCGAAGCACGTTGGCGATCATCCCGATGGACGCAGCCCACACCGCCATCCGCACCGGTGAGTTGAACATCAGCGCGAATCCGAGCACGCCCAGGAAGCTCGCCACCACCCGCAACCCCGCCATCACCCACCAGTCGAGGTCCGGCCGCGGGATCAGGTCCGCCTCCAACCCGGTCGCGAGGGTCACCGCCCAGACCGACAGCGCCGCTGACGTCAGGATCGTCAGCGCGTACGTGAGGCGCGCGACCCCGGCGGAGAAGTCGGCCCTCGCCAGGTCGAGCGCACCGGTCACCAGCGGGAACCCGGGGACCAGGAACAGCACCGAGGAGATGAAGCCCGCCTCGTGCCGGCTCGCCGCCCCGACCACCACGGCGTCCAGCGCGAGCACGAACCCCAGGTAGGCCAGGCAGGCCAGCGCGGCGGCGACCACCGTCGCGCCGAACTGGTTGACCTTGCGGTGCAGCAGCCAGCGCCGCGAGTACTGGCCGAGCCCCGCGCCGAGCGTCGCCCCCACCACCTCGACCCAGCCACCGTTGTTGAGGAAGGCGAACGCGCCGCAAGCCACTCCGGCCGACGCGGCGTTGATCACCGGCGCGTACAGCGGCGCCTTCGCCTCGATCCGGTCGAGCTCGCGGTTGACCTCGTCCACCGACGTGTCCGGCCGCATCCCGTTGGCCAGGTCGGACAGCGCCTGGAGCCGGTCGGCGTTCACGCCGATGGTCCGGACCTCGGCCACCTCGGTGCGGAAGATCGGCCCGCGGTGCGAGGTCGCGGTGATCTCGGTCAACGTCACGTGCGCCTCGTGCCGGTCGATCCCGATCGACTTGGCGACCTGGGCCATCGCCGCCTTGACCCGGTAGGAGCCGTGGCCCGTGGACAGCATCGCCTTGCCCATCCGCAGCACGGTGCCCGACATCCGGATCAGCTCGACCGGTTCGAGGGCGTCCTCGTGGTGCACCGCGGAGGGCGAACCACCCGCCGGCGCTGGGGTGCCGTCGGCCGGCGCACCGGCGCCGACGGTCGGCTCGATCGACTCGGAGGGCATGAGCCCATCCTCGCCGGTCACCGCCCGACCGGGCCAGGACCGGGCCGGGACCGTCCGCCCGCTGGACGACGCGTGCACGGCGGCGCCCCGGTCGGCCGCAGTACCGGGACGGCCTCCGCGGGGCTCAGGCCTCGGTGGCGGCCTCCGCGGGGCCCGCTTCCGCGTCGGAGTCCGCGCCGCGCAGCCGGCGCAGCTCCACCAGCGGCGCGAGCCCGGCGATCAGCGGCACCAGCTGGATGCACACCCGCCAGACGATCATCCCGGCCACCAGGGCCGCGGGGTCGGCGGTGCTGCGGGACGCGATCAGCGCGACCACCGCCGCATCCAGCACGCCGAGCCCGAGGAACGGCGTGGCCATGAGCAGGTACATCGACAGGAACGAGGCCACGATCACCAGCAGCGGCGCCTCCGAGGGCGGCACGCCCAGGAACCGCAGGGCCGTGACCAGGATGAGCGCCTCGACGCCCCCCATCACGACCAGCGAGCCCGAGGCCCAGCCCCAGTAGCGCTCCCACCGGTCGGACACGTTGCCGTGGAACTCGACGAGCTTCGCCTCCAGCTCGTCCGGGCCGGGGAACGTCGGCCGGATCCGGCGAGCCAGCCGGCCGAGGAACCGCCCCAGGGCGCCCGCCGACGACGACCCGCGGAACACCACCACCAGAGCCACGACGATGACCACCGCCGCGAGCGTCGAGAACACCGCGGTCCACCCGACGGCGGTCTCGTCGCCGACGGTCCAGAGCATGAGGATCGCCCCGGCCAGCGGCATGGACAGCCGCACCGCGTAGAACAGCACCGAGTTGAGCACCAGGCCGGCGAGCCCCCGAGGGACGTCGATCCCCCAGGCCCGGAACAGGGCACCCCGGGCCACGATGTCGGCCGGTGCCGGCGTCACGGTCGCCACCAGCACACCGACCAGGTCGTTGGCCGCCGCCCGACGGATCCCCAGCCCGCGGGTGAACAGCGCCAGCGGCGTCGAGGAGAAGAGCTGGCGCACCGCGACGAGCCCGAGCAGCGCCAGCACCTGCCACCAGCTCAGCTGGCCCAGCGCGTGACCGACCGCCGCCCAGTCCACGTTGCGCAGCACGCGGACCACGTACCAGAGGATCCCGGCCAGCGCGGCCCACAGCACGGCGCGCACCACGATCGCGATGGCGAGCCGCCGGCGCCGCGTCATGGCGGCACCGACGCGGTCGGCGGGCGTCGACGACTCCGAGGACGACACCCGCGTCAGCCTAGGGGGTGGGGCCACGCCGGGGCCGGTCGCCGTCACCCGCCGCAACACGCGCCGACCCCCACCACCCGGCGGAGGGCGGGGGATTCGAACCCCCGGGTGCGTGTTGGCGCACCAACGGTTTTCAAGACCGTCGCCTTAGGCCGCTCAGCCAGCCCTCCAGGTCGCCGGGACACTACCAGGAGCAGCGCCTGACCTGCGGAGACGACGTCTTGACCTGCGGCTTCGCGCTCCGCGTCGGCTGCTGCGGGTCCCCGTCAGGCGCTCACCCGGTGGCCCGCGCTAGCCGCGCCCGGCCGGCAGCAGGAGCACCCGCGTCCACGACACCGCGGGAAGGTCGATCCGGATCAGGTCGTCCGTTCGCGAGACCGGGACGGTGGGCCTCAGCCGGACCCGCTCCGGGTCCTCGGCCGTGTTCGCCGCGTCGAGGTCGTCATCGAACAACGAGACCGCATCCGCCCGCACCGGCCCCGGCAGTGCCGAGACATCGATCTCGAGGGTCGTCGGGCCATCGATCCTGCGGTTGACCGCGAACACGGCCGTCGACCCTGATGTCTGGTCGTACGTGGCGACGGCCGTCACGACATCGACGGTCCCGAATCGCTCGGTCTCGTAGGTGTCCGAGGTCAGCGAGACGTCGAGGGCGACGGGCCCCGCATGGCGCGAGGTCTCGGCGAACGGGAAGAACGTCGTCTGGCGCCACGCGGGGCCCCCGGGCTCGGTCATGATCGGCGCGATGACGTTGACCAGCTGGGCCAGGGAGGCACTCGTGACCCGGTCGGCGTGGCTCAGCAGGGTGATGAGCAGGCTGCCGAAGACGACCGCGTCGGCGACCGAGTACACGTCCTCGAGCAGGCGCGGCGCGACGGGCCAGTTGTCGACCCCGGCGATCTTGTCGACGTTCTCGAAGCGGGTGTTGTACCAGATGTTCCACTCGTCGAACGAGATGTCGATCCGCTTGTCCGACCCGCGCTCGGCCTGCACGGCGTCGGCCACCGCGGCGACGTTCCGGATGAAGCCGTCCATGTCGACTCCGGAGGCCAGGAAGCTGCCGAGGTCGCCGTCGTTCTCGTAGTAGGCGTGGCAGGAGATGTAGTCCACGGCGTCGTAGGACTCCCGCAGGACCGTGCGCTCCCACTCGAGGAACGTCGGCATGGCCGAGCTCGACGAGCCGCACGCGACGAGCTCGAGGTCCGGGTCGAACGCCTTCATCGCTCGGGCCGTCTGCGCCGCGAGCTTGCCGTAGTCCTCCGCGGAGCGGTGCCCCAGCTGCCACGGCCCGTCCATCTCGTTGCCCAGGCACCAGATCCGTACGTCGAACGGGTCGGGCCGGCCGTCGGCCGCGCGCTGGTCGCTACGGGTGCTGCCGCGGTCGAGGTTGGCGTACTCGAGGAGGTCGAGTGCCTCGGCCGTCCCCCTCGTGCCGAGATTCACCGCGAGCATGAGCTCGCTGCCGACCAGGTCCAGCCAGTCCTGGAACTCGTGGAGCCCGATCTCGTTGGTCTCCACGCTGTGCCAGGCGAGGTCGAGCCGACGCGGGCGGTGCTCGCGTGGGCCGACGGAGTCCTCCCACCTGAACCCGGACACGAAGTTCCCGCCCGGGTAGCGGATCGCGGACACACCGAGCTCCTTGACCAGGGCGACCACGTCGCGGCGGAAGCCGCGGTCGTCGGCGAGCGGGTGCCCGGGCTCGTAGATCCCGCCGTACACCGCGCGCCCCAGGTGCTCGATGAACGAGCCGAAGATCCGTGGGTTGATCGCGCCGATGACGGCGTCCGGGTTGAGGACGATGCGTGCGGAGCTCATGAGTTCTTCTGGTCACTTCCGTGGCTGGTGTGGTTCGCGCGGCGCGCGAGGGTCTCGAAACGGTCCGCGACGGCGTTGCGGCGGCGCGCGAGCCCGCCCGATGTCTCGACCAGGTCGTACAGACCCATGGTCAGCAGGTGGTCGCGGCGTGGAGCCTGCGAGTGGCGCCAGGTCCACTCGTACATGTCGAACAACGGCCACCACGTGTATCCGACGACCGGCACCCCGGCGCCGCGGAGCTCCTCCACGACGCGGACCGACTCGTCGAGCCAGTCGATCCGCTCGGCCTCCGATGCGGTGACGCAGGTCTCGGAGATCATGACGGGCACCCGGTACCGATCGGCGAAGGTGGTGAGCGCCGCGCGCAGTCCGTCGACCCCGAGGTCGACGGACGGCCGCGGGTCGGCGAAGCCACCGGTGTGCGTGACGCCTGCCTCGTACCGCTCGGTCGAGTGACGCGGGTAGTAGTTGACGCCCATGACGTCGGGCTGGACGGCGGACCCGGCGAACCACGCCAGGTCACCGTCCCCGAAGCCCGCGGCGTGGAGCTGGGGCACCGCCGGGTGGTCGGCGCCGACCCGGCCGGTGACGAGGTCCTCCACCAGGTGGACCTGCGTGCGCATCCGGTCCGCGTGGGCGCGGTGCTCCGGTGCCGCGTCGTCACCGACGAACGCCATGGCGGCGTCCACGTGGACGAAGGTCGCCGCGTCGCCGAGGACGTCCACCACGGCGTGCTGCGTGCGCACCAGACCGCGTGCCACGGCGACGGCGACCGTGGTGAACCCGTCGACCCCGGTGAGATAGGGCGGCCAGTAGCCGTACTCACCCGCGAACAGCGCGTGGATGACGGGTTCGTTGACCGGCGTGTAGTCGACGGCCACGTCCGCGTAGCGCTCGGCGAACCGCGCTGCGTACTCGGCGACCCGCAGCGGGTAGTCGGGGTGGGCGAACTCCCGGTCGAGCCACAGCGGCGTCCCGTAGTGCACGAGGTCGACGACGGGCCGGAGCCCGCTGCCGTGCAACGCGCCCATGGCACGGTCGGTCCACGACCAGTCCCAGCGCCCGGCGGCAGGCTCGACCCGGTACCAGGGCACGCCCCACCGCAGGAGCTCGGCCCCGACGTCCGCAGCGAGGGCGAAGTCGTCGGCGAAGCGCACGTCGTGCTCGGTCAGCTCGTACTCGTCGATCGCGCGCTCCCCGGGCCTCGCCTGGGGCACGAACGTGTCCTCGATGCCCAGACCGAAGTGCAGGGCGCCGTCCTCGAACCAGCGGCCGCTCATCCCTTGAGCCCCGTCGTCGCGACGCTCTCGATGAACCGCCCCTGCAGGGCCAGGAACAGCAGGCCCAGCGGCAGCACGGCGATGAGTGAGCCGGCCATCATCGTGCCGTAGGGCAGGATCCCGCTCGGCCCCGTGAGCAGCGTCAGGCCGGAGGTGATCGTGCCCATCTCGGGGTCGGTGGTGAAGATGAGCGGCCAGAGCAGATCGTTCCAGTTGTTGACGAACGTGAAGATGCCCAGGGTCAGCAGCGCCGGCTTGACGTTCGGCAGCACGATGCTCCAGAACACCCGGAACTCGGAGGCGCCGTCGATCCGGGCGGCGTTGTCCAGGTCGCGCGGCAGGGAGACGAAGAACTGCCGCAGCAGGAAGATCCCGAAGGCGTCCGCGGCGCGGGGCGCGATCATGCCCTGGAAGGTGTTGACCCAGCCGAGGTGCGCGACGAGCTGGTAGACGGGGATCAGGGTTGCCTGGAACGGGATCATCAGGCTCGAGACGATGACCACCAGGAGCAGGCCGCGACCACGGAAGTCGAGCCGGGCCAGGGCGTAGGCGGCGAGCGAGTCGAAGACGAGCGCGCACGCGGTCACCCCTCCCGCGAACAGGAAGCTGTTCCCCAGGAGCCTCGCGAACGGCAGGTCGGTGAAGATCCGGGTGAAGTTGCCCAGCGTCCAGGACGTCGGCACGAGGCCCGGAGGGAAGGCGTTGATCTCGGCCGGGGGCTTGAACGCGGTGACCGCGATGATCAGCACCGGGAGCAGCACCGCGAACGCAAGGGCGAGCGCGATGAGGAAGGCGAGGGCGCGACCCACGACCGGACGCGCAGACGTACGGGCAGCTGACCGAACCGTGACGGCGCTCATCCGGCGATCGCCTCCTCTCGGCGGTTGAAGAACCGGAACTGGATGAGGCTCAGGACGAGCGTGATGACCAGCAGCACGTACGAGAGCGCCGAGGCCAGACCGATGTCGAGCTTCTTGAAGCCTTCCTGGTAGATCTCCATCACGACGGTCTGCGTGCTGCGGTACGGTCCGCCGCCGGTGAGCACGTAGATCTGGTCGAAGGCCTGGAACGCGGCGATGAGCGCGAAGATCGCGACGAACGCCAGCGTGGTGCTGAGCTGGGGCAACGTGACGTTGGTGAACCTCTGCCACGCGTTCGCGCCGTCGATCGTCGCGGCCTCGTAGAGCTCGCCCGGGATGTCCTGGAGGCCGGCGATGAAGATCACCATGTAGAAGCCGAAGCTCTTCCACACGGCGACGAGCACGACGGTCGGCAGCGCGAGGTTCGGGTCCTGGAGCACGTTGCCCAGATGGATCCCGATCGACTGCAGCCAGTAGTTGAGCAGCCCGATCTGGGGGTCGAGCAGGAACTCCCAGGCGAATGCTGCGACCGCCATCGAGATGATGAACGGCAGGAAGAAGGCGGTCCGGAAGAAGCCGCGGCCCCACAGGGTCCTGCGGTTGAGCAGCAGGGCGAGGGCGAGGGCCGCGGCGATGGTCAGTGGCGTGAACATCGCCGCGTACATCGTGGTCACCCCGAGCGTGCGCAGGATGCGCGGGGTCGTGAAGATCTCCACGTAGTTGGCGAGCCCGACGAAGTGCTCGGCGCCGAACCCGCTGCTGTCTGTGAACGACAGGCGCAGCGCTGAGATCACGGGCCAGAACACGAAGGCAGCGAGGATCAGCAGCGCCGGGAGGAGGAATGCCAGCGCCAACCTCGCGGGTCTGGGGCCGCCGCGCCCTCGCGGGCGGCCGCCCAGCTGACCTGGCGCACGGTACGTGCGCCGCGTCTGTGCTGTCGCTGACATGTCTGAGCTCTCCGGATGGTGCGGTGGCCGCCACTCGAGGAGGCGTGGCGGCCACCGCAGGGGTGGGACGGACTAGGGCGCGAGCGCGTCAGAGACCGCTGAGTTCGCGGCGTCGAGGAGCGACGTCGGGTCGCCACCCGCGAGCGCCTTCTGGGTAGCCTCGTCCACCGCGGCCAGGACGTCGACGCTGTTGGCGATTCCGGGCAGCAACGGGCGAGCCGTGCCGGCCATGGGGGTCAGCGCAGCGACGACGGGGTTGCTGGAGACCGCAGATGCGGGGATGTCCGTCCGCAGCGGAGGCCACCCGGAGCCGAGCGACCACTTCGTGGCGACCTCCTGGGAGTAGAAGTAGTCGAAGAACTTCTCGGCCGCGGCCTTCTTGGCGTCGTCGGCCTGGTTGGTCACGGCCACGGAGATGCCGATCGCCGAGGACGCCGGGCCCGCCGGGCCGGCGGGGATCTGAGCAAGGCCGTAGTCGATGTTCGCGCCTTCGGCGACGCTGGCCATCCACGGGCCGCCGACCTCCATCGCCACGGTCCCCGCGGTGAAGAGCTTGTCGGCGCCGACCCCGTCCACGCCGGTGGGCGAGATCTTGTCCTTCATGACCGCGTCGGCCCAGTACGTGAGGGTCTTGACGTTCGCGGCGGAGTTCACGACGGCATTGCCGTCCTTGTCGACGATCTCGCCCCCGCCCTCGTAGAACAGGCTCGCCCAGACCCCGTTGCCGACCGTCGCGTGGTCCGGCAGGACCAGGCCGTACTGCTCGGGGGTGCCGTCGCCGTTCTGGTCGATCGTGAGCTTCTTGGCCGTCGCGACCCACTCGTCCCAGGTGGTCGGGAACTCGGTGATCCCGGCTTGGTCGAAGAGCGCCTTGTTGTAGATCACCGAGAGCGGCACGAAGCCCCACGGCACCCCTGCGTACGACCCGTTGATCTTCTCCATCGAGACCGCGTTCTGGTTGAGCGACGCGGCAGCCTCCGAGCTCGAGTACCAGTCGTCGAGCGGCGCGAAGGCACCCTTGGAGGCGTAGATCGGAAGGTTCTCCGCGGGCAGCGCCACGAGGTCGGGTCCTTGCTTGGCGGACAGCGCGGTGAGCAGCTGGTCACCGATGTCGGCCCAGGTCTTGGTGGTGTCGTTGATCGTGATGTCGCTCTGCGAGGCGTTGAAGTCCGCGACGATCTGGTCGAGGACCTTGCCGTCGGCCTCGGTGTAGCCGTGCCAGAACTCGAGGGTGACGGGACCCGACGCCGATCCGGACGCGTCGCTGCTCGACGCAGCGCCGTCACCTCCGGACGAGCAGCCGGCGAGGACGAGCGCGGCACCCGTGAGAGCTGCGACGGAAGCGATGACCTTCTTCATTGAACGCCTTTCTGGACGGGTCGGGCGCGATCCCGATTCGCTTTACAACGATGTAATGCAACGATGTAGGGAGTGTACGTCGCTGAGCACCGGCTCGTCAACGACACGGCGCGGGCGGTCAGAGCGGGAAGGCGGTCGACTCGCGAACCACGATCGAGAAGTCGGCCACGAACTGCTGGAACGGCTCATCGGCCGTGCCGTCGATCCGGCGGCGCAGCAGGTCGACGGCGGTCTGAGCGATCTGCTCACGACCAGGGGACACGGTGGTCAGGGTCGGCGTGGAGTACTTCGCCTCGTCGATGTCGTCGAAGCCGATCACCGCGACGTCGTCGGGCACGGTGACGCGTCGGTCGTGGAGCGCGTGCAGCGCACCGAGCGCCATCGCGTCGTTGAGGGCGAACACCGCGTCGACGGGTGCCCCCGAGTCGAGCAACCGGTGGGTCGCCTCGGCGCCGGTGGAGCGGTGCCACAGCCCTGCCTCGACGATGAGCGCCGGGTCCACGGTCAGCCCCGCGGCCTCGATCGCCTGCCTGTACCCCGTCTCGCGCAAGCCCGCCGAGCCGATCCGTTCGCCGGGATGGGCGCCGATCAAGGCGATGCGCCGCCTACCGGCGGAGAGCAGGTGCTCCGTCGCCGCCCGGGCGGCCTCGACGTTCGCCATCGTCACGTGGTCCGCCGGTCCGTTGAAGATCCGCTCGCCGAGCAGCACCAGGGGGTAGCCGACGTCCAGCAGACCCGCGTCCTCCTGCCCGAGAGCCAGGGGCGAGAACAGGAGCCCGTCGCTCAGCCGGCGCCGGTCGCTCTTCAGGACGTCGATCTCGCGCTGCCGGACCGCGCCGGTCAGCTCCACGAGGACGGTGAGCCCGAGGTCGTCGGCCGCGGCGATCACGGAGTCGGCGAGCTCGGCGAAGTAGGGCAGGCTCAGCTCCGGAAGTGCGAGGCCGATCATGCCGGTGCGGCCCTGCCGCAGGTTCCGCGCCGTGATGTTCAGCTGGTAGCCGAGACGCTCGATCGCCTCCTCGACCCGCTGCTTGGTCGCAGGGCGGATGTACGGGTACCCGTTGACCACGTTCGACACGGTCTTGATCGACACGCCCGCCATCGCAGCGACGTCGTGCATGGTGACGCCCCCCGCAGACCGCCTCATCGCCATCTCGCCCCTCCCCCGGTGACCTGGCAACCGTACATCGTTGTACGTCCCGCCTGGGTCGCTTCCGTCCGCGACGCAGCCGCCGACGCGGGCCTCGAGGGCACAACCCCTCCCAGGGGACCAAGGGCCCTGGCGCCGATTCGCCGCCCGAGGCCGGTGTGAGCGCTCACGGCGCGTCATGCGCGTGTGGCACGCTCCGGACGCGCACCTGATGGCACGATGAGCGCGGCATCACATCGCCCAGTGCCGAGCGGGGAGGCCCCGATGACGTGGATCTGGATGACCCTCGCGGCCTGGCTCGTCTTCTCGCCGGTCGTCGCGCTGTTCGTCGGCCGCGCCGTGCAGATCGCCGAGCACCGTCGCGTCCACTGAGCCGCCCAGCATCCCGTCCCCCAGCACGACGCCGTCGGCTCAGCCCTCCCACCAGCCGGGTGCTCGCCCCGGCGTCGCCACCTCCAGGCCGTGGATGACGGCCATCCGCGCCAGCAGCAGGTCGTAGGTCGCGACGGTGTCCACGTCCGGGTGGGAGGCCGCGATCCCGACGTGGATCGCCGTGAACGGCGCCACCGCGGACGTCGCCATCGCCGCGGCGCGCAGGGCCTGGTCGCTGAACCTCAGCACGGTGATCCGCTCGGCGAGGTCACGAGCGAGCTCCCGCTGCCGGCGCCCCAGCGGGTCCGCGATCCGGCGCAGCTCGGTCAGACCCAACGGCGAGGTCACCAGCCGGTCGCCGGCCTCGTCGGCGTAGCGCATCCAGGCGATGCTCTCCGCGCCGGTGGTCAGGGCGCGGGAGAGCGCACCTCCGTCGGCGTAGATGAGCATGGCGGTCCGTCCTCAGGCCTGTCCCGACCCCGAAGCCTAGCCAGGCCGCGCCTTCCGCCGGCACGGCACCGCCCCCGACCCTGGGGGTCGGGGGCGGGATACCGCGTTCGACCGGTCACGGACCGGGTCGGCCCCGGACCGGTGTGGACCTCCCAGCAGACCGCGCCGCGCGTGCGCGGTCGCGAGGTCGACCCCGGACCGGTCCCGACCGTCGGACCGAGGTGCAGCCGGTCCACGGGTCGGGACGTGCTCAGCCGCGCAGTCGCTCCATCGCGACCTTGACGACGGTGATCAGAGCCTGCTTGGTGGCCTCGCGCGACCGGGCGTCGGTGTACATCAGCGGGGTGTGCTCCGGCACGGCGAGCGCCTCGCGGACGTCCTCGAGTCGGTGGCGCGCCACGCCGTCGAAGCAGTTCACAGCGACGACGAACGGGATGCCCCGGCTCTCGAAGTAGTCCACCGCCGGGAAGCACTGGTCCAGCCGCTCGGTGTCGACCAGCACGACGGCGCCGATGGCGCCCTGCACCAGGTCGTCCCACATGAACAGGAACCGGTCCTGACCAGGGGTGCCGAACAGGTAGAGCCAGAGGTCGCCCGGCAGGGCGATCCGGCCGAAGTCCATCGCCACGGTGGTCGTGGTCTTGCGGTCGGTGACCCCGCCCGCGTCGTCCACGCCGACCGAGTGCTCGGTCATGGCGGCTTCGGTGTTGAGCGGCTCGATGTCGGAGATCGAGCCGATGAAGGTCGTCTTGCCGACGGCGAACCCGCCGGCGACGACGATCTTGACGACAGTGGGCGCGACCCGCTCAGCGAGCGCGGGACCGCTCGTGGCTTCAGAGGGCTGCAATGCCATTGAGAACACTCTCCAGCACGCTCAGGGACAGGGCGGGGGACTGACCGGTGTGAACACTGACCGGGGTCGAGGAATGGATCCGCAGGTACCCGTCTTCCGACAGGTCGGTGACGAGCACGCGGACGACACCGAGCGGGAGCCGCAGCAGCGCCGAGAGCTCGGCGACGCTGACGAAGGTGTGGCCCGCGTGCTGGAGGATGGCGCGCTTCTCGGGAGGCAGACCGCGCGCTTCCGCGGCGGCCGGCAGCATCTCGACGAGCGCCTCCAGCGGCAGGTCGTTACCCGCCGCACGGACCCGACCGCCGGTCACCGCGTACGGGCGGACTGTCCTCGCCTCGTACTCGGTGTCGGCGTCGGCGTGACGGCCGGTGGAGGGGTTCTCTGTCATCGGGTCGTTCACCCAACCGTCGACCGCACCGCGCCGTGGACGGGAAGCGCGTTGCGCATCTCGGAGACGAGCTGCGGGGTGAGGACCGACTCGGTCCGCGACACGAGCATGGCCATCTCGTAGCCGACCAGCCCGACGTCACAGGTGGACTCGGCGACCACGGAGAGCACGGAGCCGTCCGAGACGCTCATCAAGAAGACGAACATGTCCTCCATCTCGACGATCGCCTGCCGAACCTCACCCGCCTCGAGCTGTCGGGCCGCACCCCGGGTGAGGCTGGACAGCCCCGCCACGATCGCAGCGAGCTGGTCGCCGCTGGTCCGGTCCAGGTTGGCCGACATCGCCATCAGCAGGCCGTCGGCGGAGACGGCCAGCGTGTGCCGGGCACCCGGCACCGTGCGGACGAAGTTGTCCAGGAGCCAGGCATAGTTCGCGGCCTCGGCGCTCAGCGTGGTCACGTTTCCTCCTCGGTGGTGGGGCTCCATCACAGCCCCCTTTGAGTGACTTCAGTGGTAGCGGTGTCCGAGTCGGCAGCCTCCCGGCCACGGCTCGTACCTGACTGGAAGCTGGCCAGGAGCGAGCGCACCTGGTTCGCGTCCCGCGGCGTACCCGCGGCCCGACGGCTCGACAACGCCTTCGCCTCGGGGATCTGGGTGGGATTGCGGCGGGTCAAGGGTGCCGACGACGGGCCGACCTGCGGCCGGTACGTCGACAGCTGGCTCAGCTCGGCGAGCGCCTGCTGGGCGATGCCGGCGCGCTGCGCGAGCATCGCGCCCGCGTCGTCGGCGGCGGGCTGGAACGTGGCGTAGGCGTGCTGCGAGGGCACCAGCGGCTTGGCGTGCCGCGCGCTCTCGGCCTCCTCGCCGGCGGCCGTGGGCTCCGGCGCCGGAGCCGCGGGGGCAGCCGGGGCGGCCGACTCGCCCGCTCCGGCACCGGGCCAGTCCGGCTCACCGGGCACCGGCAGGCGCCACGTCGGAGCGCTGCTGGCCGGCTCCTCCGCCTGAGGCGTCCAGACCGAGTCCTTCGGCGGAGCGGGCACGGCCGGCGTCTGCGCGACCGGGGACGCGTCGGCGACCGGCGCGGGCGCCGGCTCGCTGTAGCGAGCGGGCGGCGGCGCGCTCGCAGCGAGGTCCGAGAAGGTCTGCGTGGCGTCCTGCGACGGGCCGGACTCGGACGGCGCCCACATCGCGGGACCCGCCGGGGCCCAGGACTGGGAGCTCGGGGCCGGCGCCGGGGCCGGGGCCGGGACCGGTGCCGGGGGCACGGCCAACGGGGCGACCGGGGCCGCTGCGACCTGGGGAGCCACCGGGAGCTGCGGCTCGGGCTTCGGCCGGCGGCGGAAGAGCCCGCGACGCTTCGGCTTGGCCGGGCCACCGGCCTGCGCCACCTTCTGGGACCCACCCTGCACCAGCGACGTGAAGTCGGGCGACGGCGCGGGGTTCGCCCACGCGTCCGCACCCTCGGGAACGGCCGGGACGGGAGCGGGCGGAACCTGCGACACCGGGGCCGGAACAGGCGGGACCTGTGACACCGGGGCCGGAGCAGGCGGAACCTGCGACACCGGGGCCGGAGCGATCGAGGCGGCGGGCGCCGTCTCGGCGGGCACGGACGGCGGCCACGTCTCGTCGGCCGCGACGGGCTCGGCAGTGGCGGCCCAGGGGACCTCCCCGGCCTGCAGCTGCGCCCAGCCGGCGTCCTCCTGCGCCTCGGCCGTGGCCTCGGCGGGTTCCTCGGACCACAGCGGCGTCTCGTCGACCGGAACGACGTCGTCCTCGAACTCGTCGTCGGGCTCGAGCGTCGGGACGACGAACTCGTCGTCGGGCTCGAGCACGGGCACGAGCATCTCGGCCTCGAGCTCCTCCTCGGCCGGAGCGTCCGCCTGGTCGTCGCTGTGCGAGTCGACATGCAGGCTCGCGGCCACCATCTCCGCACGGCGCGACCGGAAGCCGGAGAACATCGACGCACGGTCCTGAGGCGACGCGGGACGCTGGCTCGACGCCTCGGTGTCGGGGCGCGGGGCCGGCGGGCGCGGGGCCGGCGGTACCGGCGGAGCGGCCGGACGGCGGGTCGGCAGGCCGGTGGGAGCCGCGACGGGCGCCTCGGCGAGCCCCGCCTCCGCGGCGGGCGCGGCCTCGGCGTCGGCCTCGGCGGCGTGCGCACCGCGCACGGCCCGACGACGTGCCAGCGGCGCGTCGCGCTCCACCACGAGCGGCGCCCATCCGCCGTCCCCGCCCGCCATCGCCGCACCGGTGAGCCGGTCGGCGGACGGTGCGTCGGGGATGGTCTGGGAGCGCTGGCGCTCGACCGGCGCCTGCGGGGCGGACTGCGAGCGCTGGAGCTCGCTCGGCGCCGCTGCCTCGGCGTCGGCGCCGCGCACCGCGCGGCGTCGGGGCAGGCCGCGGTCGGTCGCGCCGTCGGTGAGCGCAGCCAGGTCGACGGGCGCGACGACCTCGGGCTCGGGCGCCACGACGGGAGACTGCCCGGCCGGCGGCTCGGGGTTGGGCAGCACGGCAGCGCGCGGCACGGCGGGCTGGTGCATCGGGACGTCGGCGACGTCCACGAACAGGGCGAGCGGCAGCCGCACGACGGCCTGCGTGCCCTGGTCGTGCGGTCCGGCCTCGAGCCGGACCTTCGCGCCCAGCCGGGCGCCGATCCGGCCGACCACGAACAGGCCCAGGCGCTGGGCGCCGAGCACGTCGCTCGCGGACGTCGAGTCGATCTTGGACTGCGCCTCGGCCCGCTCGGCGGCGGTCATGCCCAGGCCGCGGTCGAGGATCGTGACGAGCACGTGGGTCTCGTCGCGTCCCGTGGACACGTGCACGGGAGACCCGGGCTCGGAGAACATCGTCGCGTTCTCCAGCAGCTCGGCGAGCAGGTGCGCGGCCGGCAGGGCGGTGTGCCCCAGCATCCGCGGGTCGACCGGCAGGTCGATCTGGACGCGCTCGTAGTGCTCGATCTCCGAGGAGGCGGTGCGGATGACGTCGGAGAGCAGCAGGGTCTCGCGCAGCTTGCGCCCGGTGTCGATGCCGGCCAGCACCAGGAGCGACTCGGCGTTCCGCCGCATCCGGGTGGCGAGGTGGTCGAGCCGGAACAGGTCCGCCAGCGTGGCCGGGTCCTCCTCGGCCCGCTCGAGGGCGTCGATGAAGGTCAGCTGCCGGTTGAGCAGGACCTGGTCGCGACGCGCCACGTTGACGAACATCTCGGCGATCGACCCACGCAGAGCGGCCTGCTCCTGGGCGATCTGCAGCGTGGTGGAGTTCACGTCGTTGAACGCGGAGGCCAGGCGCCCCACCTCGTCATGACTGACCACGGGGATCTCGGCGATCGACAGGTCCGGCGTCTGGCCGGGCACGGCCGCCTGCTCCACCAGGGTGGGCAGCCGGTCACGCACGGAGGCCGCAGCGGCCGTCAGGCGGCGTACCGGCTGGACGATCGAGCGGGCGATGGCGAACGCGATGACGACCGACAGCAGCGTCGCAGCGGCGGCCACGACGATCGTCAGGATCGCCTGACGCTCGGCCGCAGCGGCGACCACGTCGGCACGGGTGGTGGCACGGGCGTCGAGCTCGACCTGGGCGGGGGTGATGAGGCCGATCTCCTGGAAGGACGCCGCGACCCACTCGTCGGGCTGCCACTTCGACAGCGCGGCGTCCGTCATCTGGCTCACGGACTCGCGCATCGCGCCGTAGCTGGTGGGTGACGTCGCCAGCGCGACCTCGGTCACCGTGCTCTCGAGGTTGTAGTCGTAGAGCGTCGCGGAGAGCTCGAGGCGCAGGTCGTCGTTGTCCGCGATGAGGCTCGACAGCGAGCTCTCGAGACCGGTGTCCCGGTCACCGGCGAGGAGCTCACGGCCGAGGGCGCTCTCGTGCCGGTAGCCCTCGATCAGGAGCGCGACGTCGGCATTCGTCGCCAGGATCTTGGCGAGCTCGCGGTCGTCGACACCGTCGGAGACGCGCTTGGGGAGCTCGGCCGTCGCACGCAGGAGGCTGGCGTACGAGGAGTCCACCGTGGTGAGCGCGACCTGGCCGCCGTCCACCAGGCTGCGGGCCGAGTCCAGGATGCCGAGCTGCGAGCGATAGGTCGCGAAGGCGGTCGCGATGCTCGGGTCGAGCACGGCCACGTCGAGCCCGGCGACCGCCTTGTCGAAGCTCGCGATCGTCGTGTCGACCTTGGTGCGGGAGTCCTCCAGCTGGCCGGCGATGACGCTGGCCCCGGAGGGACCGAAGAGGCGGACGGAGTAGGAACGCTCGTCCTGCAGGGCACTGGACAACGTACGCACGACCTCGAGGGTGCTCACCACGTCCTTCACCGCACGCGTCGACCGCGCGTCCTGCACGGCCTGCCAGGACAGGAAGCCGGCGAGCGAGAAGAGCACGAGCACGGGCACCGACAGGGCCGCGAGGATCTTGCCTCGGATGCCCAACCTGCGGAACATTGCGTCTCCTAGCTGCTCGGCGCGAGCACCGAGCCCGGTGGCGTACACAGCGAGGTCGCCTCAACCTCGCTGTCGTTCACACATCGGTCGCCGCCGCGCCGACCATTAGCCCGTCCGAGCAACGCAATGGCCATGACGCGCGGGATCGCCCGTTTTTCACCCACCTGTAAGACTCACGGGATGCTTGTCGCCAATCCTGACACGACTGTGACCGGCTCCAGCACCCTCCACCAGGAAAGCGACCCCGTCCCGGGCGACCGGCAGGTGGTCATCGACGTCGCCGGAGCGGGCGTCAACCGGGCGGATCTGCTCCAGGTGGCGGGCCGGTACCCACCCCCGCCCGGTGCCCCGTCGTGGCCCGGCCTGGAGGTGTCGGGCCTGGTCAGCGAAGTGGGCCCGGGCTCGAGGTGGCAGGTCGGGGATCGAGTGGTCGCCCTGCTCGAGGGCGGCGGCTACGCGACCCGCGCGTTGGCCGCCGACGCCCAGGTGCTGCCCGCGCCGCCCGGCGTGTCGCTGGTGGACGCCGCCGCCCTGCCGGAGGCGGCGTGCACGGTGTGGAGCACTCTCGGGGCAGCTCGCCTGACCGCCGGGGAGTGGCTGCTGGTGCACGGCGGGTCGGGCGGGATCGGCACGACGGCGATCCAGGTCGCAGTCGCGATGGGGGCGCACGTCATCACGACGGCCGGCGGGCCGGAGCGGGCGGCGCGGTGCGCGGCGCTCGGCGCCGAGGTCGCCGTCGACCACCGCGCGGAGGACGTCACCGAGCAGGTGCGCCGGGTCGCCCCGGACGGGGTGGACGTGGTGCTCGACGTGCTCGGGGCGGGGAGCCTGGCCGCCAACCTCGCCGCACTCGCGGACGGCGGACGGCTCGCCGTGATCGGGCTCCAGCAGGGCAGCCACGCCGAGCTCGACCTCGGGCTGCTGCTCGCCCGGCGACTCACCGTGCTCGGCACGACGCTGCGCTCGCGCCCGCCCGCACAGAAGGCGCGGATCGTGGCGGGCGTGGCCGAGCACGTCTGGCCGATGGTCGCCGACGGCCGCGTCCGGCCCGTGGTCCACGACCGGGTGCCCCTGGCGCAGGCCGCCGACGCGCACCGGCGCCTGGCGTCCGGCGAGGTGTTCGGCAACCTCGTGCTGGTCCCCTGACGGGCGCGCCGCTCAGGCCGGCGGCGCCTCCTCGGGCGCCGGCCGCCGGGAGGTGAGCCCGATCGCCGCGGACACCAGGGCGAGGCCCACGACCTCCGCGAGCTGCGGCACCTGGCCCAGCACCACCGCGCCGACGACCGCCGCCGTCGCCGGCAACGTCGCCAGCAGCACCGCGAACGTCGCGGCGCTCACCGAGCGGAGCACCACCTGTTCGATCGCGTACGGCACGACCGAGGACAGCACCCCGATCCCCACGACCGCGGCCAGCAACCCCGGCGACGCCAGCACGACGGCTCCGGGCGGCGCGAGCACGGGGGCGAGCACCAGCCCGCCGGCGGCCATCGCCAACCCCAGGCGGGTGACACCGTCCCCCGCGTGCGCGACCCGGCGACCCAGCACGATGTACCCCGCCCAGCAGGTCGCCGCTCCCGCGATCGCGAGCAGGCCGGCCCGGGCGTCGGCCCCGCCGAGCTCGAGGCTCATGCCGGCCAGCAGGGCGACCCCCACGGCCGCGAGCGCGATCCCCGCCCGCTCGCGGCGCCCGCCGGTGACCGCCGCCACCGCCACCGGCCCGGCGAACTCCAGCGCGACCGCGGTGCCCATCGGCAGGTGGTCGATCGCCAGGTAGAAGAAGACGTTCATCAGGGCGAGCGTCGTGCCGAACGCGGCCACCAGACCGAGCTCGCGACCCGTCCACCGCCGCCGCCACGGGCGGCGCCACGCGATCAGCACGACCGCGGCCACCACGATCCGCCACCAGGCGACGGCAGGCGCCGCGACCTGCTCGAAGAGCCGCACGGCGAGCGCCGACCCCAGGTACAGGCTCAGCCCCGACCCCACGAACATCACGTGCGGCGGCACCCGCGTGGCGGCGGGCGAGGAGGCTGGCACCCGGCGAGCCTAGGGCGTCACACGCCCCGGCGGGGTGGAGCCGTGGAGGAGCGCTCGACCAGCCGGGCCGGGAAGACGATCCGGCGCGGCGGCGTCTTGCCGTTGATCATGTCCAGCACGAGCTCGGCGGCGGCCCGGCCCTGCTCGTCGACCGGCTGCGACATCGTGGTCAGGCCGACCAGCTCGCCCAGCTCGTGCCCGTCCACGCCCATCACCGAGACGTCCTCCGGGACCCGCAGACCGAGGTCGCGCAGCCCGAGGATCACGCCCATCGCCATCTCGTCCGACGCCGCGAACACCGCGGTGAGGTCCGGGTGCCGCGCCAGGAGCCTCTTGACCGACGCACGGCCGCCGGCGACCTCGAAGTGCCCGCGCTCGACCAGCGTCGGGTCCGGCTCGAGGCCCGCCTCGAGGAGCGCCTCGCGCCAGCCGGTCGCCCGGTCCACCGGCGGCGACCACGGGTGCACGTCGTCCGGCGTGCCGGTGATGTGCCCGATGGTGCGGTGGCCGAGCCGGATGAGGTGGCGCACCGCCTCGAGGCCGATCACCCGGTCGTCAAGCCGGACCGTGGCCTCCTCGGAGCCGCCCCAGCCGATGCACACCAGCGGGTAGCCGAGCCCCAGCAGCGCCTCGAGCTCGTCCTGGGCGAGGGGCAGGCCGACGACGAGGATCCCGTCCACCCGGCGCCGCAGCACGTCCGGGTCGATCCGGGGGGTGGTGCCCGCGCGCTCGATGTCGAAGGTGTAGAGCAGCACGTCGTACCCGTGGGCGCGCAGCGCCCGCTCGGCGCCGTCGATGATGCTGGCGAAGAACCACCTGTTGACCCACGGGCTGATCAGGCCGATCGCCCGGGTGCGGCCCGAGGCCAGGCTCGCCGCCGACGGCGAGGCGACGTAGCCGAGCTCGGCCGCCACCGCCTGCACCCGCTCGCGGGTCCTGGCGTTGACGTTCGGAAGGTTGCGCAACGCCCGGCTGACGGTCGCCGTGGACACGCCTGCAGCCCGTGCCACGTCATCGATGCCGGCCTGCATGCCGACCAGTGTGCCACGGTCGAGCCCCGAGAAGGCAAGCGCTGTCATAGCCGCGACCTGCGGCGATGCTCGGCAGTTCTCAGCCGGCCGACGGCAGCGAGGCCAGCACGGCCGCCACGCCGTCCTGCTCGATCGTGCCCGTGACCTCGTCGGCCGCGGCGCGCACGCCGGCCGGGGCGTGCCCCATCGCCACGCCCCGGAAGGCCCAGGAGAGCATGTCGACGTCGTTGTTCCCGTCACCGACGGCGAGGGTCCGCCGGCCCACGCCCAGCCGCTCGCGCAGCGGCTCCAGCGCGCTGGCCTTGGTGACACCGGCCGGTGCCACGTCCATCCACGCGGTCCAGCCGATCGCGTACGTCACGTCCGCGAGGCCGATCTGCGAGGCGAGGGCGTGGAACTCCTCGGGGGTGTGCTCCGGGCTGCGCACCACGAGGCGGGTGACGTGCTCCGCGGCAAGCTCCTCCACGCCGACGATGGTGTGCTCGCCGTGCAGCTCGCCGGGCGGGAAGGGCTTGTTCATCCGGAACCCCACCCCGATCTCCTCGACCGCGAACAGCGCGTCGGGCAGATGGCGGTGCAGCAGCCGCAGCGCCGGGCCCGGGTCGAAGGTGACCATCTCGACCACCTCGTAGCCCTCCGGGAGCCCCGGGTCGAGCCGGATGGTCAGCGAACCGTTCGAGCACACCGCCCAGCCCTCGGTCAGGCCCAGGGCGCGGGCCACCGGCAGCGTCGCGGTCACCGACCGGCCGGTCGCGAGCACCACGTGGTGCCCGGCGTCCCGGGTGGCTGCGACCGCGTCGGCCACCGCGGGCGAGAGCTGCTCGCGGTAGTCCAGCACCGTGCCGTCCACGTCCAGCGCGACGAGCCAGGGGCCGCGACCGGTGGGCCGGGCGTTCACGACGCGGTCGGCTCCAGGACCTCCAGGCCGCCCAGGTAGGGGCGCAGCGCCTCCGGCACCCGCACCGAGCCGTCGGCCTGCTGGTGGTTCTCCAGGATCGCCACGATCCACCTCGTGTTCGCCATCGTGCCGTTCAGCGTGGCGATCACCCGGGTCCCGCTCTCGGTGCGCTCGCGGATGCCGAGCCGGCGGGCCTGGAACGTCGTGGTGTTCGACGTCGAGGTCAGCTCCAGGTAGCGCTGCTGGCTCGGCAGCCACGCCTCGGTGTCGAGCTTGCGGGCCGCCGACGAGCCGAGGTCCCCGGCTGCGGTCTCGATGACCCGGTACGGCAGCTCGAGCTTGGCGAGCATCTCCTCCTCGATCGCCAGGATCCGCTCGTGCTCGGCCTCGGCGTCCTCCGGCCTGGTGTAGACGAACATCTCCACCTTGTGGAACTGGTGGACGCGGATGATCCCGCGGGTGTCCTTGCCGTAGGAGCCGGCCTCGCGCCGGTAGCAGGCCGACCAGCCCGCGTAGCGCAGGGGCCCGTCGGACAGGTCGACGATCTCGCCCTCGTGGTAGCCGGCCAGCGCCACCTCCGACGTGCCCACCAGGTACAGGTCGTCGGTGGGCAGGTAGTAGACCTCGTCGGAGTGCTTGCCCAGGAACCCGGTGCCGCGCATCACCTCGGGCTTGACGAGCGTCGGCGTGATCACGGGGGTGAACCCGTGGGCGAGCGCGGTGTCCATCGCGAGGTTGAGGATCGCCAGCTCCAGGCGCGCGCCGATGCCGGTCAGGTAGTAGAAGCGCGCCCCGGAGACCTTCGCGCCCCGGTCCGTGTCGATCGCGCGCAAGCCCTCGCCCAGCTCGAGGTGGTCGCGCGGCTCGCGGCCGAGCTCGGCGGCCAGGTCGCGCGGGGTGCCCACCGTCTTGAGCACGATGTAGTCGTCCTCGCCGCCGGACGGCACACCGGCGACGATGACGTTGCCGATCGTCATGAGCACGTCGTCGAGCTCGGCAGCCAGCCGGGCGGCCTCCGCCTCGCGCTCCTTGACCTGCGCCGCGAGCTCCTTCGCGCGGGCCAGCACGGCCGCCTTCTCGTCCCCGGACGCGGCGGCGACCAGCTTGCCGATCTGCTTCTGCTCGGCACGCAGCTGCTCGAACTCGGTCTGGGCGGCCCGACGGCGGGCGTCCAGCTCCACGGCGGTGTCGACGACGGACTCGTCGTCCCCGCGGGCTCGCTGGCTGGCTCGGACGACGTCGGGGGTGTGCCGCAGCATCTGGAGGTCGATCACCCCCCGAGCGTATCGACCGCGGGCAGGCTCGGCCGTCATCGGGACTCCGTCGGCGCCCGGCCCTAGGTTGGTGCCCATGAGCTGGCAGGGCTGGGTGAGCGTGGTCGCGGTGCTCGTCGCCCTGGTCGCGGTGTGGATCGCCGTGCAGAACCGGCGGCGGCTGAGCGGCCTGCTGCATCGCGCGTCGCAACACCCGGACGTGCCTCCCGCGCCCGGTGTCCAGCGCCAGCAGGTCGCGTTCGTGGCCAACCCCGCCAAGCCCGGCGCGGCCGAGCTGCGCGAGCGCGCCGTGCGGGCGTGCGCCTCGCGGTACCTGCCCGAGCCGCTCTGGTACGAGACCACCCCGGACGACCCGGGGGTGGGCCAGGCCCGGCAGGCGGTGGCCGACGGCGCGGAGGTGGTGGTCGCGGTCGGCGGGGACGGCACGGTCCGTGCGGTGGCCGAGGGTCTGATCGGCACCCCGGCCGCGATGGCGCTGCTCCCCCAGGGCACCGGGAACCTGCTCGCCCGCAACCTCGACCTGCCGCTGGGCGACCTCGAGGCGCAGCTGCGCATCGCGCTGGAGGGCCTGGACCGGACCATCGACGTCGGCTGGCTCACGGTGCTGCGCGACGGGCGCGGGACACCGGTGGCCGGCTTCGACCCGGGCGGTGACGGCGCGATGTCACCCAAGGACGTGGACCCGTCCAACCGACACCTGTTCCTGGTGATCGGCGGGATCGGCTTCGACGCCGCGATGGTCGCCGACGCGGACGAGCACCTCAAGGCCAGGGTCGGCTGGATGGCCTACTTCTTCGCCGGGGCACGGCACCTGCACGCGCGACGGATGCGCCTGGAGGCCCGGCTCGATGCGAGCACCTGGCACCAGCTGAGGCTGCGCAGCCTCCTCATCGGCAACTGCGGGAGGCTGCCGGGCGGCATCACGCTGCTGCCCGACGCGGTGCTGGACGACGGCTGGCTCGACGTCGGCGCGATCGACACCCGCGGTGGGCTGCTGGGCTGGACGCAGCTGTTCGGCGAGGTGGTGGTCCAGCGGTTCGGGGTGCGTGCCGAGCTGCCGGCGTCGATCGGGCACATCGACCACGCCCGGGCGAAGGTCGTGCGGGTGCGAACCCGGGAACCTCAGCAGGTGCAGGTGGACGGCGACATCGTCGGTGCGGCGTTCGAGCTGGAGGCCCGCGTGGAGCCGCGGGCCCTGACCGTGCGGGTGTCCTGAGGAGGCGGACGATGTCTCTCGGGGGGATCGCACTGGCCGCGGTGGCGCTGATCGCGATCACCAACCCGCTGGGTGCGGTACCGGTCTTCGCGGAGATCACCACCGGCGAGGGCCGGCGACGACGCTGGCACGAGGCCGCCACCGTGGCGACCGCGGTCGTGGTGATCCTCGGCACCTCGGTGCTGGCGGGCGCACCGCTGCTGCACCTGCTCGGGATCTCGGTGGACGCGCTGCGCGCCGCGGGTGGGCTGGTGATCCTCCTCATGGGCATCGAGATGCTCGGCGGGAGCACGTCCCGCCTCCAGGGCCACCACGGTGGGCCCGACTCCGGCCCCACCGACGCGCGGGACTCGCTCGTCGTGCCGCTGGCGATGCCGCTGATCGCGGGGCCGGGCGCGATCGCCACAGCGATCACCCTCGCGGCCCGGCACCACACGGTCGCGGGCGTGGGTGAGGTGCTGCTCGCCGTGCTGATCGCGGCACTGGCGGTGCTGGCCGCGCTCGCCGGCGCCGAGGTGGTCACCGCGCGGCTGGATCGGCGTGGCCACGCCATCCTCATCCGGTTCCTGGGTCTGCTGCTCGCCTCGATCGGCGCCCAGACCATGCTCGAGGGCGCGACCGCCGTCGTCCGGGCCGCGTGGGGCTGACCGCCGGAGCCCTTGTGAACCACCGGCTCGGGCCGGGAGAATCCGGGCAGCCGGCCGATGGAGGCACCCGATGACAGACCGCGCCGTCGAGAGCCCCCCGGCGGGCCTGACACCCGACGAGGCGGCCGCCATGCGGATCGCCGCCGACGCTGCGATCGCCTACCGGCTCGACCTGCCCGGCTCGCCGGCGCGACCCACGGTGGGCCTGGGCGAGGCCGGCCGGCGGTTCGGCGCACCGCTCGGCGAGCACGGCGCACCCGCCGCGCAGGTGGTCGGCGAGATCGTCGCCGGCGCGGACGGCGCCCTGCACGCGATGGCCGCGCCCACCTTCTTCGGCTACGTGCTGGGCGGGTCCCACCCGGTCGGCGTCGCGGCGGACATGCTCGTCTCGGCGTGGGGGCAGAACGCCGGGAGCTCCTTCGAGACCCCGGCCATCAGCGCGATGGAGCGCGCCGTCTGCGACTGGGTGATCGACCTGCTCGGCCTGCCCCCCGCGAGCGGCGCGGGGCTCGTGTCCGGCGGCACCACCGCGAACATGGTCGGCGTCATGGCCGCCCGCCACGCGCTGTGGGCGGCGCGCGGGTGGGACGTCGAGCGCGAGGGCATCGTCGGGGCGCCGCCGATCGACGTCCTCATCGGGGCCGACGCGCACTCGGCGCCGCTGGCGGCACTGCGGTACGCGGGGTTCGGCGACGCGCGCGCCGTGCGGGTCGCCACCGACGCCGAGGGCCGGATCCGGCCGGACGCCTTCGCGGCCGCGCTGGACCGGTGCACGACGCCACCGCTCGTGATCCTCCAGGCCGGGCAGATCAACACCGGGGCGTTCGACCCGTTCGACCCGCTGATCGACCTGGTCCGCGAGCGGGACGGCTGGGTCCACGTCGACGGCGCGTTCGGGCTGTGGCTCGCCGCCGTCCCTAAGCTCGCCGACCGCCTCGCCGGGGTGGGCCGGGCCGACAGCTGGGCCGTCGACCTGCACAAGTGGCTCAACGCACCGTTCGACGCCGGGGTGGTCGTGGTGCGCGATCGGCCCAGCCTCGTGGCGACGATGTCGGCGCGGGGCTCCTACCTGCCGCCGACCACGGACTGGTGGGAGCCGGCGGACTCCACACCGGAGCTGTCACGGCGTGCCCGCGGCGTGCCCAGCTACGCGATCCTGCGCCACCTCGGGCGCGAGGGGGTCAGGGAGCTGGTCGCCCGGCACTGCGAGCTCGCCCGGCGGCTCGCGGCGCGGGTCGCGGCCGAACCCGGGCTGTCCGTGCTCAACGAGGTGCACTCCAACCAGGTCGCGATCGCGTGCGGCGACGGGGCCGACGGGGACGCCCTCACCTCGCGGGTGCTCGAGCGCGTGCAGGAGCGCGGCCGGGTGTACCCGACCCACGGCGACTGGGCGGGGCGCCGGATCATCCGCGCGAGCGTCATCGGGTACGCGATGCGGGCCGAGCACGTCGACCTGCTCGCCGACGAGCTGGTCGAGGCCTGGCGCTGGGTGCAGGCCAACCCCTGAGCCCGCTGCGAGCGGGCCTCGAGGCGGGTCGCCTCAGCGTCGACCGTCGCGCAGCGCCTGGACCCACGCGCGGGCGTCGCGGAAGTCCTCGTCGGACGTGCCGGGCCGGACGTCGCCGTAGGGCGCGTCGACCCGCGGGTAGGAGCCGAGGAAGCGCACGTGCGGGCACACCCGGTGCAGGCCCATCAGGGCCTCGCCCATCCGCTCATCGGCCAGGTGCCCCTCGGCGTCGATGGAGAACGAGTACCGGCCCAGGGAGTCCCCGATCGGCCGGGACTCGATCCTCGACAGGTTCACGCCCCGGGTGGAGAACTGCTCGAGCATCTCCAGCAGCGCACCGGCCTGGTTGCTGGGCAGGTGGACCACGAGGGTCGTCTTGTCCGCGCCGGTCGGCTCCGGGACCTGCCCGGGACGGCCGACCAGCACGAACCGGGTGACCGCGTGCTCGTTGTCCGAGACGTGCTCGGCCACCGTCGCCAGCCCGTAGTGGGCCACGGCGGGCGGCGGCACCAGGGCCGCGTCGAAGCCGAGGTCCTCCCGGGTGCCGGCCAGCAGCGCGGCCGGCGCGGTGTTGGAGGTGGCGGGCACGTGCACGACGCCGGGCAGGTGGCCGGCGAGCCAGTGCCGGCACTGCGCCCAGGCGTGCGGGTGGGCCGAGATCCGGCGGATGTCGCCCAGCGCCGTGCCGGACCGTGCGGCGAGGGTGAAGGTGACCGGCACGAGCATCTCGCGCAGCAGCATCAGCGGCTCGCCCACCGCGAGGCCGTCGAGCACCGCGGTGACCCCGCCCTCGACCGAGTTCTCGATCGCCACCACGGCGAAGTCCGCCTCGCCCGTGCGCACCGCCTCGATCGCGGCGACCACGTCGACCTGCGGCAGGTACTCGCCCTGGTCCGGACCCACGACCTGACGCAGGGCCGCCTCGGTGAAGGTGCCCGCCGGTCCCAGATAGGCGTAGCGCGCGAGCGACATGGCGCCTCCCTCCGGCCGGCGTGCGCGGGCGGGGCCGAGCCTAGTTGTCCGGCTCGGCAGCCGGGGCCGGTTGTCCAGGATCGGGAACCACGACCTCAGCTGTCCCCGCGTCGGCGAGCCGGCCTGCGCGCAGGGCCATGCGGCCCAGCATCGGCACCGCAAGGGCGAGCAGGACCGTGGCGATCCGGGTGCCGTAGTCGTTGACCAGCGACCCGCCGATCGCGGCGATCAGCAGCCCGATGATCAGCGGACGCACCACCGGCCACCGCCCCTCCAACCGGGTGAGCCAGGCCGGACGCAGCCGGGACGACCACACGATCACGACGGCGCCGACCACCACCGCGACCGTGATCCAGGCCACCGGCCCCGTGGTCAAGGTCGCGGCCGCGTAGCCGGCCTTGCGCGAGATGGTCTCCCACGCGGTCCCGTCGATCACGGACTGCACGAACCGGCCCAGGTGGCTGCGCTGGTCCGCCGGACGCATCCAGTCCAGGACGCCGATCCCGGCCACCAGCAGCACGCCAGCCACCCCGATCAGCCCCGCACGCGTCCAGGTGACCCGGATCCCGCCGACGGCGAGCACGACCATCGCGGCGGCCGGCAGCAGCACCAGGCCGCCGCCTACGTCCGCACCCAGCCCGGGCAGCAGGTCGACGAGCAACGCGACCATGCCGATCGCTCCCGCCGCCACCATGCCCACCACCCGGTGGCCGCGCTCGCGCAGCCACCAGCCGATCGCGGCCGCCGTGACCAGCGCGGCGACGACGTAGATCGAGTAGGTCGGGTTGCCGAACCCGTAGTACCGCCCGCCGAGCGTCGGCGAGGGCCCCAGCGGGCTGCCCCGGTGCAGCGGCGTGCCCAGCAGGGCGTCCATCGTGAGCACCCCGAACGTGATCACGGAGACCACGGCCGCAGCCGACCACACCGGTCGGCACGCCGCCAGAGCGCTCATCCCCGCGACCGTGAGCGTGGCCCCGGCCATCGCGAGCCACATCGCCACGCCCGGGTCTGGCGCGCGCCACCACACCCATGTGGTCATCAGGTACAGGCCGATCGGCAGCGCGGTGAGCAGACCCAGCACCGCGTCGAGCGCCCGGGAGGCCGTGGCGCTCCCGCGCCGCCCCGCGAGCACCGGCCCCAGCAGCCACGCCCCGCCGAGCAGCAGGAGCGCGAGCGTCATCGGCGTCCCGGTCAGCCAGCCGGACAGGCCCCGCAGGGCGTGGTCCCGCGTGGTGAGGTCGGCGAGCCCGTCGACCACCGTCGACACGTCCGCCGGACGGGCGCCGGCCGCGTCCAGCGTCGCGCCGGAGAAGTCCGCCGGGTTGCCCAGGCCCTGGGACGCCAGGATGGTCGTCGGCACGTCGAGCAGGCGCGCGACGCCCTCCCACCGGGTCGAGGGCGAGGACAGGTAGCGCACGCCCAGACCCGTACCGGCCTCGACGGCGCCGACGCCCAGCCACGGCGCCCCCGCGCCGGGGTTGCCGACGTCCACGAGGAGCACCGTCGCGTCCGACGGTGCGGCGGCCAGCACCCGCCGCACGGTCGCGTCGAGCGCGAGGAGCGCCGCGTCACGGTCCTGGCCGTCGGTGGTCGGCGGCGGGGCGGCCAGGTCGGTGGGCACGCCCACGAGCGACGCCGGCGCGTACGGCGCGGCGCCGGCGTCGACCACCGTCACCGGGCAGGAGAACGCGTCAGCGGGGTCGGTGAGCGCCGCGTCGAGGGTGCGGTAGCGCGCCACGGTGCCGTCCGACGAGGCGAGCGCCAGCGCGGCGCCCGGGCCCACCGCCATCCGGCACACCCCGGCACCTGCCAGGGTGTCGCCGAGCACCCCCGGGTGGGGGTCGTAGGCCGACCCGCGCTGGGCCGCCACCAGGGCATCCCACCCCGAGACGTCGCCGCCACCGGTCGACGCGTCCTGCGTCGCCGCCCACGGCAGGCACTCGAAGCCGCCGGGGACGCGCGTCCCGGTGATCACCGAGCGGCCCGCGGACAACGCGAGCCACCCGGCGGACGCGCACCTGCGGTCCGTCGAGGTGACCCCGGGCGCGACGCCGCCGACCACCGCCCCGTCGCGCACCATGGCCCACAGGGTGGGGGTGGCCGTCCGGTCCACGTCCTGCCAGCGCAGACCCGCCGTGCCGATCACGACCAGCGGGGTGCCCGCCGTGACCACCGGCGTGCCCTCGCCGTGCGTGACGTCGCCCGCGGAGACCTGGGTCGGCACCACCGCGGCTCCCAGCAGCATCGCTGCGGCCATCCCTCCACCGACGGCCAGGACGGTCAGCGGGGTGGCGCGCACCAGGGCGTCGCCGGCGCGCTCGGGGTCCAGCCGGGGGCGGGCCCCCCGGCGCAGCTCGGCGCGATCGGCCCAGGAGACCGCGAGCAACCCCCCGGTGAGCCCGAGGATCACCACGGCCACCGCGATGCCGGAGTCGTTGAGCAGGGTGCCCAGCACCGCGGCCACCACGACGGCCACCACGGTGCGGCCCAGCACCGGCCACCGCCGGTAGGCGAGCCGGACCGGTTCCGGCCGCCACCGCTGCGGGCCGGCCAGGGCCAGGATCACTGCCAGGCACCCGACCGTCGCGAGCGCGCCCCACGGGTTCGCCACCGTGGCCCAGGCACCGGCCGCCTTCTCCGCCACCAGCCCCCAGGCCTGGCCGTCCACGACGCGCTGCACGAACAGGCCCAGGTGCGAGGCCGGCCCAGGTCCCGCCCAGTCGATGATGCCGATCACGGCGGTCACGACGACCGCCAGCCCGAGAGCCCCCAGGACCCGACGACCGGTCACCCCGCGCCCCGTCAGGCCCAGCAGCAGCACGACGAACGCCGGCACCAGCGCGAGGATGCCGCCGACGTCCGCGCCGAACCCCGGCCAGCCGTCCACGATCACGGTCACGAGCCCCACCGCGGTCCCCGCCAGCATCGCCACGCGCCGCGTGCCGGCTGCCGCGGCGAGCGTCCCGGCCAGCACGAGCGCGCTCGCCGCGTACACCGCGAACGCCAGGTTGCCGAAGCCGTAGAACCGGGCGCCCACCGTCGCGCTCGCGCCGAGGATCGACCCCTGCTGGAGCAGCGTGCCGGTGAGCCCGTCGATGGTGAGCACGAGCCACGTCACCGTTGCGGCCGCCGCGCCCAGCAGCCACGGCGCCCGGCCCGCGCTCACCGGGGCGAGCCGGCCGACGACCCGCGCGAGCGCCCAGGCCACCAGCGCGCACCCGACGGTCGCCACCACCGTCCACAGCGACGCCGCGACCACCGGCGCGCGGGTCACCCACCACCGCGACGCCGCGGCGAGGAAGGCCCCTGCCGGCGCACACGTCACGACCAGCAGCACGCCGCGGATCGCCCGCCGGGCCGCCAGGCCGATCGGCCGCCGGCGTCCGGCCAGCAGCGCCAGCACGGCGCCCACGCCACCCAGCACCACGACAGCGGCGAAGACCGGCGACAGGTGGGTGACCGTGGTGGTGAGCTCGGTGAGGTAGCGCCGGTTCTCCACGGTGCGCTCGGTGCTCATCCGCCGCACCGGGCCCTCCTTGAGCGGCGCGCCGTCGAAGTCCGTGTCCTCGGCCCCGGCGGCGACCGCCGCCGTCGCGGACAGGTCGGTCAGCGTGACGATGCCCGCCCTGCGGGTGGAGTCGGAGGTGAGCCAGACCGCGGCACCGCCGCCGACCCGCCAGTCGATCACCGCGGGAAGCCCCTGCTCGCCGACCCCCCCGGACAGACCCGCCACGACCACGTGCCAACCGTCCGGCAGCCGGTCGATCAGCGCCGCGAGCGTCCGGTCCAGGCGGGCGAGTGCGAGGCGACGCCCCTCGGGCTCGTAGCCGAGCTCGCCGAGGTCGACCACGTCGACCGGGCACGCCAGCAGGTCGGCGTCGGTCACGTCGGCGAGGGTCGCCGCATACCGGTCCACCGTGCCGTCCGGCTGGGCGAGCGCGAGCGCCGCGCCGGGCCCCACGGCCGTCGTGCACGAGCCGGCCACGGTGATCCGCTCACCGAGCACGCCGGGCGTGCCGACCGGGGTCGTCTGTGTCGCGGTGTCCGAGCCGTCGGTCGGCGAGCCCGCGGCGGACGCCGAGGCGTCGGGGGCCACGAGGTCCGTCCAGCCCGGCACGGTCACGGTGCCGACGCCGCCGGACGTCACGAGGTCCGGCAGCGGCACGCAGTCCAACGACGGGTCCTGACCGCCGCCGGGTGTGGAGGCCACTGCTCGGCCGGCTGCGGACAGGGTCAGCCAGGAGTCGATCGGACAGCTCTGGGTGCCACCCATGCGCACCGAGAGCGAGCCGACGGCACCGGAGGACACCATCCGCCACAGCGTCGGCGTGGCGGTGCGGTCGATGTCCGTCCAGTGCAGCCCGTCGGTGCCCACCAGCACCAGGCCGTCGGCGACCGCGGCGGCGGGAGCGGGGGTGGGCGTAGGCGTCGTCCCCGTGCCCGCCCGGCGTCCGACGTCGGCGGCGGCGACCGAGGCCGCGAGCACGAGCGCGACCAGCAGGGCGGACGCGACGGCGAGGCTACGCCGCACCGCCCTGGGTCGACGGTCGGTGCGCACCGGCCAAGGCTACGTGCCCGAGCCCGGCCGCATCCGCCGACCGACACCGCGGGCGACCCTGCGCACCTTGCGGGCGTTGACCGCCAGCAGCACGTCCCGGTACTGACCCGCGCGGTGCAGCTGACCCTTGAGGTCGGAACCCGACGCCCGGTGCCTGAGGTCGCAGGGCACCTCGACCGCGACGAAGCCCTGGGAGACCAGGTCGATGCTCAGCCCCGTCTCCACGCCCCAGCCGTGGGCGAGCGGTGTCGCCGCGTCGAACGCCTCGCGGGTCAGGCACCGGATGCCGGACAGCGGCTGGGTCGGCGTCCATCCCGTCATCGAGGCGATCGACCGGCGGGCCAGGCCGACGACGAAGCCTCGACCCCCGGCCCCCGCCTGGCGGGGGAGCAGCGCGATCGCCATGTCGGCCGCGCCCTCGAGGACGGGCGGGACGAGGGGCGCGGCGTTGACGGCCGTCTCACCGAGGTCGCCGTCCAGGAAGAGCAGCAGCCGCGGCTCGGCGTCCTCCGCGTCACGCATCGCGACCACGGCCGCGCCGGTCTCCATGGCCGACGCCTTGCCGCGGTTGACCGAGTGCCGCACCACGACCGCCCCCGCGTCGCGTGCGACGTGCTGGGTCGCGTCCGTGCTGCCGTCGTCCACGACGAGGACCAGGTCGACGTTGGGGATCGCCTTCGCCGCACGCACCGTGGCAGCGATCTTCCGGGACTCGTCCTTGGCCGGGATGACCACGGCGACGCGCTGCTGAGGGCCGGCCGATCCGCGGCGGGGTGCTGCCACGGGACCACCCTATCGGCGTCACGGCGATGCGCCCGCGTTGCGCCACGTGCCGGTCAACACGAGGTCATCACCGCCGGTCATCGACGTCGGGGCAGACGCTCCACGGGGCGGGGACGGCCCGGCACGCTCCTAGCGCAGCGTGAGCTGGCGGGCGACGAGCCCGGCCCTGGCCCGACGGGCGGTGGCGTCCAGCGGCTCGGTGATCGCGAGCGCCTCGTCCAGCCGGGCCGCCAGCTCGCCGAGCGGCTCCTCGACCATCTCGGGCTCGCTGCCCGGGGCGAGGTCCCACACCGGGACGAGGATGCCGCAGGACCGGAACGCCCCGATGAACCGCCCGTCGCGTCCGGCCGGCCCCAGACCCGACTCCCGGCGGGCGTGCAGGCGGGCGAGCGCGTCGAGGAAGGTGTCCTCGTCGTGCGGCACCGCCCAGCGCAGGAACTCCTTGTCCCCCATCCGCGCCCAGTAGGCCGACGGCGCCGCGGCGAGCTTCGCCGTCGGGATGATGGTCTCGTTCATCCGGTCCAGCGACTCGCGCACGTCGGGCGTGAGCTCGACCCCGGCCGCGGTCCAGAAGTCGAACCCGTCGTGCACGGTGACCTCGAACGGCGCGTCCAGGTCGAGCACGTCCTGCAGGCGCGGCCCGGGCTCGATCACCCCGAGGTGGCGCACCGGCGTGCCGACGGGCGCGTCGAGCGCGGCGAGCAGCGCCACCGCGAGGTCGCGGGACGCATCCCCCGTGCCGGCGTTCTGCTGGAGGCCGACCATGACCACGCCGTCGCCGCGGTGCAGGGCGGGCCACGCCATCGGCAGCACCGTGGCCAGCACGACGTCCACACCGCCGTGCTCGGCGGTGGTGCGCGCGGTCGCGGTGGCCGCGGGGACCACCTCGCGCAGGGCGACCAGGTCGGTCTCGCCGGGAAGGCCCTCGAAGGGTCGGAGCACGAAGTCCACGCCGCGGTGCTTGCTCATGGCGGCCGAGCCTACCGGCGCCCCACCTGGGCAGCCGCGCCGTGCGGTGGGAGGATCGGGCCATGCATGAACGCGCCGGAACCGTCGCCCTGCCTGAGGACCTCATCGACGTCGACGCCCTCGTCGGCGCCTACTACGACCGGACGCCCGACCCGGACGACCCCGACCAGAAGGTGGTCTTCGGCACCAGCGGGCACCGTGGCTCGAGCCTGGACTCGGCCTTCAACGAGGCGCACATCGTCGCGATCACCGCGGCGATCGTGGAGTACCGGCGAGGCCAGGGCACCGACGGCCCGCTGTTCCTCGGCCGGGACACCCACGCGCTGTCGCTGCCGGCCTGGCAGACCGCCCTGGAGGTGCTCGCCGCCGCCGACGTCGAGGTGCACATCGACGCGCGGGACGGCTTCACGCCCACCCCGGCCGTCTCGCACGCGATCCTGCTGCACAACGGCGCCGGCACCGCCGAGGGCGTGCGGACCACCGGCGGGACCGGTACCGGCCTGGCCGACGGGATCGTCGTCACGCCGTCGCACAACCCGCCGCGCGACGGCGGCTTCAAGTACAACCCCCCGCACGGCGGCCCCGCCGGCTCGGACGCGACCGGGTGGATCGCCGACCGCGCCAACGATCTGCTGCGCTCGGGCGTCCGGCAGATCCGGCGGGTGAGCCTGGAGACCGCGCTGGCCGCGCCGAGCACGCTCAAGCACGACTTCACCTCGGCCTACGTCGCCGACCTGGCGAACGTGCTGGACCTCGAGCTCATCCGGTCCACCGGCGTGCGGATCGGCGCGGACCCGCTGGGCGGGGCGTCGGTGGGCTACTGGGCCGAGATCGCCGAGAAGCACGGCCTGGACCTGACAGTGGTCAACCCGAGCGTCGACCCCCGTTGGGCGTTCATGACGCTGGACTGGGACGGCAAGATCCGGATGGACTGCTCGTCGCCCTACGCGATGGCGTCCCTGGTGAGCGCGATGTCCGCCGAGGACGGCGCCCCGTACGACCTGGCCACCGGCAACGACGCGGACGCCGACCGGCACGGCATCGTCACGCCGGACGCGGGGCTGATGAACCCGAACCACTACCTGGCCACCGCGATCGCGTACCTGTACGGCGGCGGGCGGCCGGACTGGCCCGCCGACGCCGCGATCGGCAAGACGCTGGTGTCCTCCGCGCTCATCGACAAGGTCGCCGCGCACCTCGGCCGCCGGCTGTGGGAGGTGCCGGTCGGGTTCAAGTGGTTCGTGCCCGGCCTGCTGGACGGGTCGGTCGGGTTCGGCGGCGAGGAGTCCGCGGGCGCGTCCTTCCTGCGCACCGACGGGTCGGTGTGGACCACCGACAAGGACGGCATCCTGCTGGCCCTGCTCGCCGCGGAGATCACCGCCCGCACCGGCAAGAGCCCCTCGCAGCTGCACGCGCACCTGGTCGAGCGGCACGGCGAGTCCTGGTACGCCCGGGTCGACGCCCCCGCCACCCGCGAGCAGAAGGCCGCGCTGGCCGCGCTCAGCCCGGAGCAGGTCTCGGCGACCGAGCTCGCCGGCGAGCCGATCACCGGGCGCCTGGTCACGGCGCCCGGCAACGACGCGAAGATCGGCGGCCTCAAGGTGACCACCGAGCACGCCTGGTTCGCGGCGCGCCCGTCGGGCACCGAGGACGTCTACAAGATCTACGCCGAGTCGTTCGTCTCGGCCGAGCACCTGGCCCAGGTGCAGGCGGCCGCCCGCGAGGTGGTCTCGGCCGCGCTCGCCTGAGCCGCTCGCAGCGTCCCCCTCCGGTCCGGCGTCACGGGAGGTCCCCGGCAGGGCCGAGAATGGGCGGCATGCTGCGCCCCTACCGCGAGATCCTGGCGCGCCCCGGGGCAGTGGCCTTCTCCTCCGCCGGGGTGCTCGCCCGGCTGCCGATCTCCACGGTGGGCATCGGCGCGGTGCTCGCGGTGTCGGCGACGTACGGCTCCTACGCGCTCGCCGGGCAGGTCGCCGCGGTCGTGGTGCTCACCCAGGCGGCGTTCGCCCCGCTGCTGTCCCGGCTGGTCGACCGCCGCGGTCAGGCCGCGGTGATGGGTCCGGCGATCGTGACCACCGTCGTCGGCCTGGGTGTGCTCGCGGCGACCGCGGCCGCCACCGGACCTGCGTGGCTGCTGTACCTGGGCGCGGCGCTGGTCGGCGCGACGATGGGCTCGGTCGGCGCGCTGGTACGGGCACGCTGGTCCCACCTGCTGACCCGCCCCGCCGAGATCCACACCGCGTACTCGTGGGAGTCGACCCTCGACGAGGTGGTGTTCATGGTCGGCCCGATCCTGGCGACGCTGCTCGCCACGTCGGTCACGCCGACCGGTGGCCTGCTGCTCGCGGCCGCCTCGGCCGCGGTCGGCGGCTGGCTGCTGCTGGCCCAGCGCGCCACGGAGCCGCCCACCGGCGGGACCGGCGAGCACCACGGCCCGAGCATCGTCGGCGGACCCCTGCTGGTGCTCGTGGGGACGTTCGTCGGGATGGGTGCGATCTTCGGGGCGACCGACGTCGCGGTGGTCGCGTTCACCGAGGAGCTCGGGCACAAGTCCTTGGCCGGCGCGGTGCTCGCGGTGTTCGCCATGGGCTCCGGCCTGGCCGGGTTCGTCTACGGCGCCCGGCACTGGCGCGGACCGCAGTGGCGCCGGTTCGGCATCGGGATGGTCGCGCTCGGGGTCGGGGTCAGCCTGTTCGGGCTGGTGGGCTCGATCGCGGCGCTGGCCGCCGTGATGCTCGCCGTGGGCATGGCGATCGCGCCGACGTTGATCGCCGGGAACGGGCTGGTCGCCGAGCTGGTGCCGCCGGGCCGGCTCACCGAGGGCCTCACCTGGGTGGGCACGGCGCTGGGCGTCGGCGTCTCGGTCGGCGCCTGGGCGGGCGGCGCGATGATCGACCGGTCGGGGTCCGGCGGCGGCTTCGCCGTGGTGATGGTCGCCGGGGGCGTCGCGGCGCTGACCGCCGTGCTCGCGCTGCCGACGCTGCGCCGCGCGACTCAGCCGGTGGTCGCGCCGAACGCGGCGCCCAGCACGTAGGTCACCGCTGCCGCCCCGACCCCGATCGCGAGCTGACGCAGCGCGCGGCGCACCGGTGGGCCGCCGGAGATCAGACCCACCACCCCGCCCACGACCAGCAGCGCCACGCCCACCGCGGCCACCGCGACCACCAGCGCGGTGGTGCCCGACAGCCCGAGCAGCCACGGCAGGACCGGCACCGCGGCGCCCGAGGCGAAGAACGTGAAGCTGGACAGCGCCGCCCCGACGTCGGTGCCCACCGCGGCATGCTCCTCGTCGGGGTGGTCGGCCCGGAAGGCCGTGGACTCCCCGCCCAGCGCGGCGATGTCGGCGAGCACCTCGCGGGCCCTGGCCTCGGCCTCGTCCGCCGGCAGTCCCCTCGCGCGGTAGACCAGCGCGAGCTCGTTGGCCTGGCCGAGGTGCGGCAGCGCGTGCTCGGCGCCGTCCCCCAGCGCCGACGCGGCGAGCAGCTCACGCTGGGAGCGCACCGAGATGAACTCGCCCGCGCCCATCGACAGCGCACCGGCCAGCAGGCCCGCCAGTCCGGTGAGCAGCACGGTGGAGGTGGGCACGCCGGCCGCGGCGACACCGATCACCAGGGCGAGGTTGGACACCAGGCCGTCGTTGGCCCCGAACACCGCGGCGCGGAACGTCCCGGACAGCCGGGTGCGGCCGCGGGCGGCCAGACCGCGCACGACCTCCTCGTGGATCCGCTCGTCGGCGGCCATCGTCGGGGTCGCGTCGTCGTCCACGTCGTAGGCGGCGCGCGACTCGGCGCGCTGGGCGAGCGCGAGCACGAACACCGAGCCGAACCACCGGGCCATCCGCGACAGGAACCGGAACTGCCAGCTGGGCCTGACGGGACGCCCGACCCGGTCCCCGAGCAGGTCCTCCCAGTGCGCGGCGTGCCGGCGCTCGGCGTCGGCCAGGGCGAGCAGGATCTCGCGCTCCTCGCCGGTCCGGTGCCGGGCGAGCTCGCGGTACACCGTGGCCTCGGCCCGCTCGTCGGCGAGGTACCGGCGCCAGCGGCGCACGTCGGCGTCGGAGGCTGCGGTCACCGGGTCAGGGTGCCTGATCACCCCGCGACGGGGCCAGCCCCCGGTGCCACGCCCGGACGCAGTCCGGTCCGGTCGAGCAGCTGGAGCGAGGCGGGTGCCTGGTTGAACGTGTACAGGTGCACGCCCGGCGCACCGGCGGCGAGCACCGCCTCGAGCAGCTCGGCGCCCATCGCCAGGCCGGCGGCCTCGCGTCCGGCGTCGTCGGGCTCGGCGTCGAGCGCGGCCAGGATCCGCTCGGGCACCGGCACGCCGGAGATCTCCTCGAGCCGGCGCAGCCGGGTCGGGTCGGTCAGCGGGACGAGGCCCGGCACCAGCGGCAGGTGCACCCCCGCCGCGCGGGCGGCCGTCACGTACCGCGTGTAGGACTCCACCTCGAAGAACACCTGGGTGATCGCGTAGCCCGCGCCGGCGTCCTGCTTGGCGCGCAGCGCGAGCAGGTCGCCGCAGGTGGCCGGGTCCACGTCCGCGGTCAGGCACGACGGCGTCGCGGCCACCCCGACGCCCAGCCCCGGCTCGGTCGCCAGCAGCAGCTCGACCAGCTCGCTGGCCCGGCGCAGTCCCTCGGGGTGCGGTGTCCAGGTCGTCGAGCCGGCGGGCGGGTCGCCGCGCAGCGCGAGGAAGTCCTGCACGCCGTCGGCGACGAACCCGCGGGCGACCTCACGCAGCTCCTCGCGGGGGGAACCGATGCACGTCAGGTGCGCGACCGGGCGGACGTCGGTGTGCTCGGCCACCCAGCGCACCACCTCGCGCGAGGTCTCCCGCGACGAGCCGGACGCGCCGTAGGTCACCGACAGGAAGTCCGGCGCGGCCTCGGCCAGCGCCGGCAGGGTGCGCTGCCACAGCCGCTCCGCGGCGCCCGCGGTGCGGGGCGGGTAGAGCTCGAAGGAGATCGTCGGCCCCATCTCGCCCGACGCCCGGAGCCGGGAAGGCAACGCGGCAGGCGGCGGGGCGGGGACGGCGGACATGACGCTCCTGTCGGGCTGGCTCGGGCACGCGGCGGGCGCGCTGGGGCGAGACGGATCGTCTCACACAGCGGGCGTCCGCCGGGCCCGGACGACGACGGCCGTGGCCAGCGCCGCACCCGCGGCGACCGCGAGACCCAGGGTCGGCGACACCGTGGCGAGCCAGCCCCCGCCGGCATCCCCCAGCACGCCCCCGACCCCCATCGCCGCGCCCATCCAGCCGAAGGCCTCGGTGGCCCGCGACGTCCCCGCGACCTCCGAGAGCCGCCCGAACAGGACGGTGCCGACCGGGGCGATCGTGGCGCCGTAGATCAGCACCGCCGCGCCGAGCATCACCACCCCGACCCCGGTCGCGGCCAGCGGTGCGACCACCGCGGTCACCGCGACGCCGCCCGCGAGCGCCACGAACCGTCGCGGCAGGGCCGGTACCCGCGCGCGGGCGCCGAACGCCAGGCCACCCAGCATCGAGCCGAGGCTCGACAGCCCCAGCAGCACGCCGGACCCCGCCCGGGCGGACGGCCCGCTGGCCGCCGCGACGATCGCCACCGCGGCGATCGACAGGACCAGCAGGAAGCCGGCCGCCCCGGCCATCAGGCGCAGGACCTCCGCGGTCGCCAGCGGCTCGCGCGGGTCGAGGGACCGACCGTCGCCGGAAGGCGCCTCGGCCTGCGCCGCGTGGCCCGTCCGGCCGTCGGCCCGGCCGACGGCGATGAGATAGCCGGTCACGCCCAGCACCGTCGTCGACGCGGCGACCACGAGCGCGGCCTCGGGCCCGGCCAGCCAGGCGACACCGGCCGCCACCACCGGTCCGGCCACGAAGATGACCTCCTGGACGGTCGACTCGAGCGCGAACGCGGTCAGCCGCAGCTCGTCGCCCACCAGCCGCGGCAGGGTCGAGCGCAGAGCCGGCGTGAGCGGCGGGGTGAGCAGGCCGGCGACCACCGCGACCGGCAGCAAGGGACCGACCCCACGCGCGAGGGCCAGCACAGCGGCGGCATGGCCGACCGCGGTGACCGCGAGCACGGGCCGATGGCCGAGCCGGTCCGCCAGACGAGCGGACGCCGGAGCCGCGACGATCCCACCCGCCCCGTAGGCGGCCAGCACCCAGCCGGCGTCGGCGTAGCTGCCATCGGCGGTCACGACGAGGATCACGCCGAACGCGATCATCGACTCGTGGAGCCGCCCGACCACCGACGCGCCGAGGGCGAACGCCACCGACGGCCGGCGCAGCACCGCGAGGTAGCGGTCCACGGCCGGGCGCACGGCCGCGACGCTCACGGCGCGAAGACGGCTCGCAGCCGAGGCCAGGCCTCGGCGCGGCACCACACCGGCACGACGTCGCGCGGGACGTCGCGCTCGACCGCGCCGCCGCCGGCCACGGTCTCGCCGGTCCACACGTCGACCCACGCGCCCTCCGGCAGCGCGGTGCTCCAGCGCTCCGCGCCCGGCCGGGTCACGGGGTGCACCAGCAGGTCGTCGCCCAGCTGGAACTGGTGCGGGAACGCCCAGTACCGCTCGTCTCGGGGGTGGTCCACGAACATGCCGCGCATCAGCGGGCGGCCCGTGGCGATCGCGGCGCGGGCCTGCTCGGCCAGGTACGGCACCAGGCGCTCGCGCAGGTGCGCGTAGCGGCGGAAGACGTCGACCACGGCGGGGTCGTCGCTCAGCTCGGCGATGTTCCACGGCGTGCGGTCGCGCAGCGGGCTGCGGTGGTGGTTGTACTCGGAGTGGTATTGCATGATCGGCACGAACGCCGAGGCCGCGACCGCCCGCAGGTAGAGCTCGGCGTCGGGCACCGGGCCGGAGAACCCGGCGATGTCCCAGCCCCAGTAGACGATCCCGCAGGCCGAGGCGGTGAGACCGGCGTTCAGGGACCAGCCGAACGCCTCCCACGTGGAGTCCTCGTCGCCGGCCCAGATCACCCCGTGCGCCTGCGAGCCGGTGAACCCGGCACGCGAGAAGGTCACGGGCGCCTTGCCGGCCGAGCGCAGCAGGTCGCCGAAGGCGTGGGCGTAGTGCACCGGGTTGAGGTTGTTGCCCTCGTCCCCTCGACGGCCGTCGGCGTAACGCAGGTCGTCGCCCCAGGCGTGCTCGCCGCCGTCGGTCTTGAAACCGTCGACGCCGACGTCGGTCACCAGGTAGCGGCGGTACGCCGTCCACGCCTCGCGGCCCTCGGGCGTGCTCAGGTCGGCCATCAGCGCCCGGGGGAACCACCAGCCGCGGTTGCGGTACGCGCTGCCGTCCGCCTCGCGCACCACGTGCCCGGCACGCTCCAGCGCAGCACCGTCGGCGAGCACCTGTGCGGTCTGCTCCGCGGTGAAGGACACCGGGTCGCGCTCGATCGACTCGTCGGTCTTGAGCAGGGGGATCTGCCAGAGCACGACCTTGATGCCGCGAGCGTGCATGTCGGCGACCCAGGCCGCCGGGTCCGGCCACGCACCGTCGGCGGGGTAGGTCAGGTCGTCCGCGGTGCGGGGCGCGCCGTCGGGGTTCAGCGTCCATCGCGCGTCACGGAACTCGGTGATGCCGAGCTCGTCGCTCCACGCCTCGACCACCACGACGCCCACCGGGATGTCCAGCTCTCGATGGGTGTCCATCCGCTCGGTGACCACGCGCTGGCTGTTCCACTCGTTGCCCGACGCCCACAGCGACAGCACCCAGTCCGGTAGCTCCTCGGCCCTGCCGACCTGCTCGGTGAACGCCTGCAGGACGGTGGGGACGTCGCCGTCCCAGACGTCGACGTCCAGCTCGGGGGTGTCCGGCGACACCGCCGCCTCGACGAGCAGGTGTCCGGGCTCGCTCGCGCCGACGTCGAACCAGGTGCGCCTCGTGGTCCGCACGTGGAAGCCCCACCCGTCGCCGCCGACGACGTGCGCGAAGGGCATGGGCAGGTACGTGCGGCCGTGCCGCCCCTGGCTCTTGTACTGCTCGAACACCACGGCGTCGAGCCGCCGACCGGTCTGGTCCACGGCGTCGAACCGTTCGCCGAACCCGACGACGTGCTCGCGGTCGGTCAGGCGGAGCGCGAACCGCACCCGGTGCACACCCGCCGCGTCCGTCCACCAGGCCACCGAGCCCGGGACCAGGCGCGGATGGTCGGCCGAGCCACCGATCCGAAGCGTGCCCCCATCGGAGCGCCAGGCGCCGGCGCTCACCTCGTGCCACGGCCCGGTCCAGGCGCTGCCGTCCGCCAGCTCCGCCTCGAAGCGGTAGCGGTGCGGTGCGCTGTCGTCAAGGGCGGGCAGCTGCGCGTGCCAGGCCCCGTCGGCACGCAGCCCGGCGGCCTGCACCTCCGCGAGGTGACCCTCCCCGCCCGCGAGCGCGGCGGGGTCCACGCCCAGCGCAGGCCCGGAGACGAGCGGGACCACCTCCCCGCCCTCGATGCGGCATCGCACAGCGGTCGCGGCGGTCGACACCGCGCCGACCACGAACGGCTCGCCGAGCGAGGGCCGCACCGGGATGCGCTGGTCGGCCGAGGACGCGTACGGGTGGCCGTCGCCATGGGGTCGGTGGCGGACCGGTTCGATCGGCATGGGGAGCTCCTGGCTCGCGGGTCGAGGGGACGGGACGGTGCTTGAGAGGAAGGGGGCGGCGGGCTCAGGGCCGACCGAGGTCGTGCCACAGACGCAGGTACTGCCCGTGGCTCCACAGCAGCGGCGTGGCGACCGGTCCCCACCGCTCTACCCACTGCTCCCGATGATCGGGGGCCAGCAGGTGGCCGTCGACCTGCTCCGGCAGGTCACCGTCGGCGGTGGCGGTCGACGCCATCCAGCGCAGGGACGCCATCGCGGCCGCCCGGTCACCTGCCGCGAGCCGAGCGAGCCCGAGGAAACCCGTGAGCAGCGGCCACTGCCCGCCGCCGTAGAACACGTCGTCGGCGAACCGGTGGACCCCGCCCGCGTAGGTCAGGGTGCGCTCCACCTCGGCGACGGTCCGCTGGGCGACCGGGCCGGCCGGGTCCAGCCAGCCCAGCGGTGCGACCAGGGCGGTCAGGGACCCGTCCACGTCGCTCCGCCCGAGCCACTTGGTCAGGCGCCCCTCGGTGGTGGCGCGCTCGGCCACGAGCGCACGGATGCCGGCGGCGGCCGCACCCGCCGCCTCGGCCCGGCGCGCGTCGAGCACGCCGGCGCGAAGGACTGCCTCGAGCCCGGCCCCCACGCACCCGAGCGTGGAGGTGTGCACCTGCTCGTCGTGCTCCTCCCACCAGTCGAAGCACGGCCGTTCCCACGAGGCGACGAGGTAGTCCACGACCAGCGTGATCGCGCCGGCCCAGCGCGCCAGGTCGCGGTCGTGCCGCCGGGCGTGCGCGGTCACCGCCCACAGCCAGGTGCCGTAGCCGTCCAGCTGGAAGTCCCACCAGGGGTCGGCGCCCACGCCGCCGTCGAAGGCGAACCGCGCGGGCAGCATCTGGGCGGGCGGGGCGGGGCGCCCCGAGTGCACGAGCGCGACCACGGACTCGACCCGGCCTCGCTGGGTCTCGAGCGTCCGGGCGCACCAGTCGTGGAAACGGTCCGCCGACCCGTCCTCGCCCGCCGCGGACATGCCGTCGGCGATGAACGAGCCGTCGCGGAACCAGCAGTACCCGCGGTACGCCGAGAACGTCGGGCTGGCCGGGTAGGCGCCGGAGGGCTGCTGGAGGGTACTGATCAGCTCCGTCGAGCGGCGCGCCAGGTCACCGAGGTCACTCATTCGTCAGGCCTTTCGCAGGCGGTGGTGGGGGTGGCGCAGGGATGTCGGCCACCCCCACCACGGGACTCACTTGAGCAGCTTGTCGACTGCCGCCTGGGCCTGGTCGAGCGCGTCCTGCACGCTCATCCGGCCGGCCGCGGCCTCGCCGAGCTTCTCCGTGACGATGTCCTGCATCTGGGCCTGGTTGTCGCCGATCGACGGCGGCAGCACGGTGGCGTCGAGCGAGTCGAACACCGCCTGACGGTTGTCCGGCGTGCCCTGGGTGAGGTAGCCCTGCAGCGCGGTCTGGTCGGAGATCGGCGGCAGCTCCCAACCGCCCTTGATCCGCACGTCGGCCATGGTGCTGGACGAGGTCAGGAACTCGGCCCACTTCTGCGCGGCCGCCTTGTGCTCGGAGGTCGCCGAGACGCCGACGCCGTTGGAGAACAGCACGCTGGCCTTCTGGGTGTCACCCGGCTCGACGGCGACATCCCAGGCGAAGTCCTGCTCGCCGACGACGCCGAACATCCAGATCCCGGTGTGCCACATCGCGAGCTTGCCGGAGGTGAAGAGGTTGGTGTCGAAGTCGGCGGTGCCGGCACCCTGCTCGGCGGTCGGCATGACCGTTCCGGACTTGTCGACCAACCAGCTCGCGGCCGCGAGACCCTCGGGCGAGTTGAACGCCGTCGACGAGCCGTCGTCGGAGAGGAACTGGCCGCCCGCCTGCGCCACGGTCTTGAAGTACTCGTGGTAGCCGATCGGCTGGTAGTCGCCCCAGACCCCGGCCGCGGTGTCGGTCAGCTTCTCCGCCGCCGCCTTCTCGTCGGCCCAGGTCCAGTCGGAGGTCGGGTAGTCCAGGCCTGCCGCGTCGAACAGGTCCTTGTTGTAGAACAGCACGACGGTGGAGAACGACGACGGCAGGGCGTACTGCGCACCGTCGGTCTGGTACGCGTCGAGCAGCGAGGTCGCGTACTTCGAGCCGTCCACCCCATCGAGCTGGGCGAGCACACCGGACTGCTGCAGCGCCGCGTAGCCCGAGTACTCCATGTCGAACACGTCCGCGACCGTGCCGCCGGCGAGGTCGGTCTGCAGGGCGGTGAAGTAGTCCGTGTACGGCAGCGTCTGCACGTCCACGGTGATGTCGGGGTTCTCCTTCTCGAACGCGTCCACGATGGTCGCGAGGTTGTCCTCGTTGCCGCCGTTGGAGATGAAGTTCGAGTAGGTGATGGTCACCGGCTCGCCGCCGGCGTCGGAGCTGGCGCCGGACGTGGGGTCCGACGAGGTCCCGCCCGAGCACCCGGCCAGGGCTAGGGCGGCTACGGCCGCAAGGGCAGCCGAGGCACGGACGTGGTGTCGCATGACAGATCTCCTTCGATCGGGTGGGGACGGGCTACTTCAGTCCGGTGCCGGCGATGCCGGCCACGACGTGACGCTGCGCGAGGATGTAGAGCGCGAGCATCGGCAGGATCGAGACCACCGACCCGGCCATCAGGACGTTCCAGTCGGTCGCGTACTGACCGACCAGGGAAGCGAGGGCGAGCGGGAGCGTGCGCAGCTCCTCCGAGCGCAGGATGACCAGCGGCCAGAGGAATGCGTTCCACGAGCTCATGAACGACAGGACCGCGAAGGTCGCGATCGCCGGCCGGATCAGAGGCATGACCACCCGGGCGAAGATCCGCAGGTGGCCCGCACCGTCGATGGTGGCGGCCTCGTCGAGCTCACGCGGAACGGCGTTCATCGCCTGACGGAGCAGGAACACGCCGAACGCCGAGACGGTCGAGGGCAGGAGGACCCCGAGGTAGGTGTCGACCAGGCCCCAGCTCTTCATCTGCACGAAGAGCGGCACCAGCAGCACCTGCATCGGGATCATCATCGTGGCGAGGTACGCCGCGAAGACGACCGGGCGGCCCCGGAACTCCAGGCGCGAGAACGCGTAGGCGGCCAGCGAGCTGGTCGCGATCTGGATCACGACCGTCGCCAGTGCCAGCCCGAGCGAGTTGAGCACGACCCGTGCGAAGGGCGTGCGCGAGAAGAGCTCTCGGTAGGCCGACATCGTCGGGTTGTCGGGGATCAGCGACGGGCTCTGTCCCAGCGCGGTCTGGTCGGTCAGCGACGAGACGAGCGTCCACCAGAAGGGGAAGAGCATCACGAGGGCGCCCGCGGCGACCACGAGCCACAGCACCCAGCTACGCACACCAGTGGCCCTAGGCATCGTGCACCCACTTGCGCTGGCCCCAGAGCTGGACCACGGTGACCGCCATGATCACCGCGAACAGCAGGAGTGAGAGCGCGGCGCCGCTGCCCGCCTGCCCGTAGCGGAAGGTGAGGTCGTAGACCTGCTGGACGACGACCTGGGTCGCCCCTCCGGGGCCGCCCTCGGTCATCGCGTAGACCTGGTCGAACACCTGGAAGCCGTTGATCAGCGAGATCACCACGACGAAGAACACCGACGGCGACAGCAGCGGCAGCGTGATCGACCAGAGCCGCCGCCACGGACCGGCGCCGTCCAGCACGGCCGCCTCGTTGACCTCGGCCGGGATGGACTGCAGCCCGGCCAGCAGGATGATCATCACGAAGCCGACGTCCTTCCACGCCGAGGCGAGGACGATCGAGGCCATCGCCCAGGTGGGGTCGGCCCACCAGCCGGGCCCGTCGATGCCGAACCACGCGAGGACCTGGTTGACCACGCCCACCGTCGGGTTGAGCAGCCAGCGCCACACCACGGCCACGGCGATCCAGCTGGTGATCACCGGCAGGAAGTACACGCCGCGTAGCAGGTCGCGGCCCGCGAGCCTGCGGTTGAGCGCCAGGGCGATGCCGAGCCCGAAGACGAGCACGAGCGGCAGGTAGCCGAGGACGTACTGGACGGTGTGCCAGAACACCGCCGCGGTGGTCGGGTCGCCGAGCACCGCGCGGAAGTTGTCCAGGCCCGCCCACCGCATCGGCGAGATGAGGTTCCACTCGTGCAGGCTGATCCAGCCGGCCCGGACCATGGGGACGTAGAAGAAGAGGACGAGCGGCACGGCGCTGGGCAGCAGGAACGCCAGGGCCCACCACCTGGCGCGACGCCTCGCCACGGTGCGCGACGCCTGGCGCCGGCCCGTGGCACGCATCGGGGCGGCCTTCGCACGCTCGGGGGCGAGGGTCACGGCGCTACCGCCACGGGGCCGGTGTGCAGGCGTTCGCGGACCAGCAGACCCTGGTCCCCGGTGGCGCCGGTGTGGTCGAACGGCGAGGCGAGCACGAGCGCAGCTGCGCCCAGGGCCCACTTGTCCTCGTCCCAGGTCTCCACGACGAACCGCGTGTCGCGCCTGCTGGGCATGAGATGGCGCCGGAAGGCACCGGCGAACCCGGGCTCCCAGTGCAGCCACGCCGCGACGCCCTCGCCGAGCAGCACCACGGCCTCGGGATCGGTGGTGTGCACCACGCCCGCCAGCGCCCGGCCGAGCATCGCTCCGGCCTCGGCGTACAGCGCCCGGGCCCCGGCGTCGCCCGCGTCGGCCCGCGCCTGGAGCTCCTGGACGGACCCGCCCGGGTCGACGACGCCGCGTTCGACCGCGAGCCGCTCGAGCGCCGACTGGCCGATGTATGCCTCCAGACAGCCTCGGTTGCCGCAGCCGCACACCGGTCCGTCGTCGGACATCGGGATGTGCCCGATCTCGCCCGCGCCGCCGAACGCGCCTCGGTACAGGGCGCCGTCGATGACGATGCCGCACCCGACGCCGCGCCCGATCGTGGCGACGAGGTAGGAGCTGTGCTCTCGGCCGATGCCGTAGACCCGCTCGGCCACGGCGAGCGTGTTGACGTCGTTCTCCACCAGCACCGGCACGCCGAGTGCGGCGCGCATGATCCGCCCGAGCCGCACGTCGCCCCAGCCGAGGGTCGGCGCCTCGACGTTCCCGCTGGCCTGGCTGTCGGTGGCGCCCGGGATGCCGATCCCGACGCCGAGCAGGTGGCCGTCGAAGCTCTCGACAGCGGTGCGCAGGACCGCGGCGAGCGCGTCGAGCGCCTCGGGGGCATCCGGGTCGAACGGGTGGACGCTGGAGTGGGTGACATCGCCGGACAGCGTCACGTGGACCACGGCGACGTGGTCGGCTGTGACCTTGGCGCCGATCGCACCGGCCGCCATGGCGACCAGGCCGAGCAGCCGGGCGGGGCGCCCGCCGAGCGAGGGGACCTGCTCCAACTCCTCGACGAGGCCCCGGCCGATGAGTGCCTTGGTGGTCTGCGTGACCGTCGCGGGGCTGATGCCGAGCTCACGAGCGATCTGCGCCCGGGACAGCGGGCCGCGGGTCCCCAGCAGGCCGAGGACGGCCGACGGGACGAGGTCCCCACGGGCGGGCTGTGCCGGCACCATCACTCCTTTGTTCATGGCTTTATTTAGTCCCAAAGTATCGGCCTCGCCGCGACACGTCAAGCCCGATCTCCACGCCATCGCCACACGCCCGTGACCCGCCGCACAGGCCGAGCACGTATCCTCGCCACGGCCCGCACCCGCGCGGGCGACCGGGCCCGGGCCCGGCAACCACGTCGAAGGACCCCGCTGTGCGCCGACCGGCCACCCTCCTGCTCGCCGCGACCCTCGCCCTGCCCGCCGGCCTCCTGGCGGCCTGCTCCGGAGGCTCCGCGGCACCCAGCACCTCGGCGAGCACACCGTCGTCGACCGACACCGCAACGGCCACCGCCTCCGCCGCGGACCTCGCCACCCTCGACGCGATCCAGGTCAGCGGCGACCCGGGCGCCACCCCGACCGTGACCTTCGACACCCCGCTGTCGGTGGGCGCGACGGTGGCCAAGGTGGACACGAAGGGCACCGGGGAACCGATCCCGGCCGGCGCCATGGTCAAGGTGAACTACGCGCTGTTCAGCGGGGACGACGGCTCGATGGTCGGCTCCACCTGGGACGACAAGACCCCCGAGGTGATCCCGCTGACGGGACTCGACCCGGTGTTCGAACCGCTGGTCAACGCCCTGGTCGGCGCGCCGCTCGGCTCCCGCATCGTGGTCGCGCTGCCCGGCACCGCCGCTACCTCGACCGCGGAGGCCAGCCCGTCCAGCGTCATGGTGCTCGAGGCGTTCGAGAACGTCCCGCTGCGCGCCGAGGGCACGGCGGTCACCCCGCCGGCCGGCCTGCCGGTGGTCACCCTCGCCGCCGACGGGACTCCTTCGATCTCGGTCCCCGCCGGCACCACCGAGCCCACCGACCTGGTGACCCAGACCCTGATCAAGGGCGCCGGGGCCGAGGTCAAGTCCGGCGACACGATCACCGTCGAGTACTCCGGCTGGCTGTGGGACGGCACCGAGTTCGACTCGTCGTGGGGCAAGAACCCGTTCCAGACCCAGATCGGCTCGGGCTCGGTCATCCAGGGCTGGGACCAGGGCCTGGTCGGCCAGACCGTGGGCAGCCAGGTGCTGCTGGTCATCCCGCCGAGCCTGGGCTACGGCGACACCGAGCAGGGCACCATCCCGGCCAACTCCACGCTGATCTTCGTGGTCGACATCCTCGCGGCGACCTGACCGTCCGGGACGCAGCACGCGGGCCCCTCCCGATCGGGAGGGGCCCGCGTTCTGTGTCGGCGGGGCGAGGTCCGCAACTACCCGCCCCACCGACCGCTCAGAGCACCGCCTCCACCCGCACCACGGCGCCGGCCGGAGCGTACGGCACGGTGCGGCCCTCCACCGGGTGGCCGTCGACGGTCAGCCGGGCCCGCGCACCGTCGGCGCCGGAGTTGCGCACCGTGATCTCGTAGGTGGCCCCGCGTGCCACGCGCCGCACCGTGAACTCCGGTACGTCCGGGCCGATCTGCGGGTCGACGACGAGCCCGTCCCAGTCCGGCCGCACGCCGAGCAGGTGCTGGCTGATCGCGACGAAGTTCCACGCCGCCGTCCCGGTGAGCCAGGAGTTCTTCGCCTCGCCGTGCCGCACCGCCTCCTTGCCCGCGATCATCTGGGCGTAGACGTACGGCTCCTGGCGGTGCACGTCGGAGATCTCCTCCCGGTAGGCGGGCGCGATCCGACGGTAGTAGTCGAACGCGCGCGCGCCGTGGCCGAGCACGGTCTCACCGATGATCACCCACGGGTTGTTGTGGCAGAAGATGCCGCCGTTCTCCTTGTACCCCGGCGGGTAGCTGGACACCTCGCCAAGCTCGATCCGGTACGTGGTGTAGGCCGGGTACTGGAGCACCATCCCGTGCGGCGTGGCCAACAGCTCGTTGACCGACTCGAGCGCGGTCTCCGCGACGGAGGGACCGCCCTCCGCGGGCCGGTCGGTGCCGATGCCCGCCATGACCGCGAAACCCTGCGGCTCGATCCAGATCTTGCCCTCGGTGTCCTCGTCGGTGCCGACCTTGTGCCCGTAGTAGTCGTAGGCCCGCAGGAACCAGCGCCCGTCCCAGCCGTGCTCGAGCACGGCCCGGCGCATCCGGTCGACCTCCTCGCGCGCGGCCGCGGCGATCCGCGGCTGCCCGTGGCGCTCGGCGATCTGCGCGTACTGCTCGCCGTAGAGCACGAACTGTGTGGCGATGAACAGCGACTCCGCGGCCCCGCCGGGCTGGTTCTCCGTGGTCTGGAACGACTCGCCGGGCTCGGTGGAGAAGCAGTTGAGGTTGAGGCAGTCGTTCCAGTCCGCCCGCCCGATCAGCGGCAGCCCGTGCGGGCCCAGGTGGTCGGTGACGAACCGGAAGGAGCGGCTCAGGTGCTCGAACAGCGGCGCCGCCAGGGCGTCGTCGTTGTCGAACGGCACCTGCTCGTCGAGGACCGCGAGGTCCCCGGTCTCCTTGAGGTAGGCGGCCACGCCTGCGACGAGCCACATCGGGTCGTCGTTGAAGCCCGAGCCCAGGTCGTGGTTCCCGCGCTTCGTCAGCGGCTGGTACTGGTGGTACGCCGACCCGTCGGGCAGCTGGGTGGCCGCGATGTCGAGGATCCGCTCGCGGGCCCGCTCGGGCACCAGGTGCACGAAGCCCAGCAGGTCCTGGGTCGAGTCCCGGAAGCCCATCCCGCGCCCGATCCCGGTCTCGAAGTACGACGCGGAGCGCGACATGTTGAACGTGACCATGCACTGGTACTGGTTCCAGACGTTGACCATCCGGTCCAGCTTCGGGTCCGTCGAGGTCACCGAGTACGTGGACAGCAGCTCGGTCCAGTACCGCTGGAGCTCGGCGAAGGCCGCGTCGGTCTGCTCGGTGGTGGCGAACCGGGACAGCAGCGCGTGCGCCGGGGCCTTGTTGACCACCTGGTGCGCGTCGTCCGCCCACTTCGCGTCGACCGGATTCTCCAGGTACCCGAGGACGAACGTGTAGGTCGCCGACTCCCCCGGCGCGAGGGTCGGGCGCACGCTCAGCGACCCGATCGGGTACCAGCCCGAGGCCACCGAGCCGGCCGACGCACCGACGCGCGGCACCGTCGTCTCGCCCAGCCCGTTGTACGGCCCGACGAAGGTGTCCCGGTCGGTGTCGAAGCCCTCGGCGCGGGCGTTGACGGCGTGCACCGCGAAGTGGTCCCGGCGCTCGCGGTACTCGGTCCGGTGGTAGATCGCCGAGCCGTACGGGCCGTCCTGCTCGACCTCGACCTCGCCGATCGACAGGTTGCGCTGGTAGTTGGTCTGGTCGTCCTGGGCGTTCCAGAGCGCGAACTCGACGAAGGACAGCAGCGTCGGCGTCTTGGTCACGTCGGACGTGTTGGTGACCGTGATCTTCGCGATCTCCGCGTCGGTGTCGACCGGCACGAAGTGCAGCTGCTCGACCCGGAGCCCGCCTCGCTCACCGGTGATCCGCGTGTAGCCCAGGCCGTGCCGGGTCTCGAAGTGGTCGAGGTCCGCCTTGACCGGCAGCCAGGTGGGGGTCCAGACGTCACCGGCGTCGTGCACGTAGAAGTACCGGCCGCCCGCGTCGGCGGGGATGTTGTTGTACCGGTAGCGGGTCAGGCGGCGCATCCGGGCGTCGCGGTAGAACGAGTAGCCGCCGCCCAGGTGGGAGATCAGGGAGAAGAACCGCTGCGACCCCAGGTAGTTGATCCATGGGGCCGGGGTGTGCGGCGTCGTGATGACGTACTCGCGGGTCTCGTCGTCGAAGTGCCCGTAGCGCATGGTCGCCTCTCTGGGACGCTCGATGGGACCGGTCCCATCGTCAGGTCCCCCACGGTACTCGCCAGGTCACGCGTGGCCCAAGCCCACGCCACGTGACGCTAGTCCCGGTCGGCGCGGAGCGCCTGCCGGGGACCACCCCGGCAGGCCGCGCCGTCAGCCGGCGGCCCGCGTGACGAGGTCGAGGCGGAGCCGGCCCAGGTACTCGGCCAGCGCCGTGCGCACCAGGTCGACGGACGCCATGCCCGAGCCGCGGTGCTGGACGAGGCGCAGGGTCGCCCTGACCATGCTGCCCTGCGGGTGCGGCTCGACCTCGGTGAACAGGTGCGGCGGGTGGCTCGCGCTGTGCCCCCGCAGGACGAGGCGCGGTCCCGGACCGATCTCGACGACCTCGTGGAAGGTGACGTACGGCAGACCCCGCACCAGGGAGACGATCGCGCGCAGCTCACCGACCTCGCCCGCCGGCGTCCCCGGCACCACGGCCGCGCGCTCTCCGTCGATGGCCGTGAGGCTGAACGTGGACGCGTCGAGCAGGCCCGCCCAGACGATCTCCGGCGGCAGCGGGACCACGACCTGCCCGCGCACGTCGTGCTCCTCGAGGGGGCACTCGGCGTGGCGGCGGCGGGCGGCACGCTGAGCGGCGGTCATCCCGCCCGGCACCGGAGCCGGTGGCGGCGCCCCCACCAGTCGATGGGCTGCCCAGCCGAGCTCGTCCTCGGCGAGCTTGCGCACCTTCGCCTGGCAGGCCTGTGAGCCGGGGTCGTTGGCGTTCGCGGTGACGCGCACCCTGACGAGGGTCTCCGAGCCGGTCGCGCCCTGGGTGCCGACGAGGCGCCAGTCGTACCGCGGCTGCCCCCTCTCGCTGAGGCTGCGGGTGACGACCCGGCACCCCTCCTCGCGCTCGAGCACCTCGACCAGGGCGCCGAGCAGCGCACCGCCCAGGCCGACGTCGGCGACGCACCAGCGCTCCCTCGGCCCCGGCAGCGCGAACGCGCGGGCCGTGGGCGCCTGGTTGACGGTCAGCGCCTCGTGCGTGGAGACCAGCCGCCACACCTGCTCCGGCGGGCACGTCAGCTGCGCCACGTGCTCGACGGTGAGCTCACCGCCCTGGGAGCCGCCCTCCGGCGCGCTCCCACCGGGCGGTAACGTCCGGTACTGATCACCACGACGCCGTTCCCAGCGTCGCCCCAGCCTGTCGAGTGCGCCCCCCACAGCACGTGTCATCGGCACCGTTCGGACCGAGGATGAGGGTGGGTGTCACCGTCGCCGGGACGGGACCGTCCACGGCCCAAGGTCATGTTTGCCCGGCCAGGTCGCGTGACTAGCCTGGGGCCCCTAGGGCCACTCCAACGAAGGAGAAGGACAATGGGAATGGCGGCGACGCCTGTCATCCGGAATGTGGCCCTGGTGGGCCACAGCGGTGTCGGCAAGACCATGTTGGCCGAGGCGCTCCTGCACCGCGCCGGCGTGGTCCAGCGGTTGGGCTCGATCGAGGACGGCACGACCGTCTGCGACACGGAGCCGGAGGAGATCAAGCGCGGGATCTCGCTGTCCCCCGCCATCGCACCGTTCGAGTGGAAGGCCCCGGACGGCCAGACCTACACGATCAACCTCATCGACGCCCCCGGGTACGCCGACTTCGCCGGCGGCATGGACCAGGCGCTCGCGGTCGCCGACCTCGCGATCGTCGTGGTCAGCGCGGTCGACGGCGTCGAGGTGGGCACCGAGATCGCCTGGCAGCAGGCCGCCGACGCCGGCATCCCCCGGATGATCTTCTGCACCAAGGAGGACAAGCAGCACGCCGACTTCCACCGGGTGCTCGGTCAGCTCGGCGAGCTGGTGGGCTCCGGCCTGGTGCCCCTGGAGCTGCCGATCGGCGAGGAGGAGGCGTTCCACGGCGTCGCCGACGTGCTCTCGGACACGGGCTTCGACTACGACGCCGACGGCACGCACCACACCGCGGAGATGCCGGAGGACGTCGCCGCCGAGGAGGCCGAGCTGCACGAGCAGGTCGCCGAGGAGATCGTCTCCGGTGACGACGAGCAGCTCGAGCGCTACCTGTCCGGCGAGCCCGTCGAGGCCGCCGAGCTCGAGCGCGCCCTGGTGCACGAGGTGCGCGACTGCCAGGAGTTCCCGGTGCTGGTGGGCTCCGCGGTGACCGGGGTCGGCATCGACCGGCTCGCCGACTTCATCTGCGAGCTCGGGCCGTCGCCCGCGGACCGCGACACCACCGTCACGGTGCCCGGCGGCGCGACCATCGAGGTCGCGGCGGACCCGAGCGGCGACCCGCTGCTGCACGTGTTCCGCACCATGGCCGACCCCTTCGTCGGGCAGGTCTCGGTGTTCAAGGTGCTCTCCGGCACGGTCAAGAACGAGGACCGGCTCACCAACTCCGTGACCGGCCAGGAGGAGCGTGTGCACGGCCTGTTCAAGCTGCGCGGCAAGGAGCACCTGCCGGTGGACGAGGTCCAGGCCGGCGACATCGCCGCGCTGGCCAAGCTCAGCGGCACGCCCACCGGGTCGACGCTGTCCAAGAAGGGCACCACCGTCACCGTCCCGGGCCCGGCGCACCGCCCGACGCCCTACGCGCTCGCGCTCAAGCCCCTCACCCAGGCCGACGACGACAAGCTGTCCAGCGCCCTCCAGCGGCTCGCCGCCGAGGACCAGACCCTCGTCGTGGACCGGACCGAGCACCAGACGGTCCTGCGCGGCACCGGCGACACTCACATCGCCGTCGCCCTGGAGCGGCTGGCCCGCAAGTTCGGTGTCAACGTCGAGACCGAGGACGTCAAGATCGCCTACAAGGAGACGATCGCGCGCCAGGTCGAGGTCGAGGGCAAGCTCAAGAAGCAGTCCGGCGGGCATGGTCAGTACGCCGTGGCGATGCTGCGGGTGGGCCCGCTGGCGCACGGCAGCGGCTCGGAGTTCGTCGACTCCATCGTCGGGGGCTCGATCCCCCGCAACTACATCCCTGCCGTCGAGAAGGGCGTCATGGAGGCGATGGAGAACGGCGGGGCGCACGGCTTCCCGGTGGTCGACGTGCGCGTCGAGGCGTTCGACGGCAAGGCGCACTCGGTGGACTCCTCCGACATGGCGTTCCGCACCGCGGCCGCGCTCGGGCTCAAGGAGGCGATGGCGAAGGCCGGGACCGTGGTGCTCGAGCCGGTGTCCATGGTCACTGTGACCGTGCCCGTCGACCTCCAGGGCGACGTGATGGGCGACCTGTCCTCGCGGCGCGGCCGGATCGCAGGCACGGAGGTGTCGGCGGACGGGCGCTGCACGATCCAGGCGATGGTCCCGGAGGCCGAGCTGAGCCGCTACGTGCTCGACCTGCGTTCGCTCACCGGCGGGCGCGGCTCGTTCGTCTCCGAGCACGACCACTACGACATCCTTCCGTCGCACCTGGTGGACAAGCTCCCGAAGCCCGAGTAGCCGACGACTCCCGACGCGTGCGCGCCCGTGGGGGTGCGCACGCGTCGGCGTCCTCCCCCCGCGTGGCCGCCCTCCCACCCCGCCCGCGTGTTCGCATACGAACCAGAACGCGCACGCGAACCCTCCGCCGGACGACCGCGCGCACGTGTTCGCATGCGAACGTCCGGCGCGCGGCGGGCGTGTCAGCGGTAGGCGGCGACGTGGGCCTCGACCTGGTCCTCCCACGGGGTCGGGGCGAGGGCGAAGGTGCGCTGCGCGTCGGTGGAGTCCAGCACGAACGGGCGGTCGAACTCGTAGAGCATCTCGATCAGCGCGCGCACCAGCGGTGACGCGAGGCCGGCCGCGCGCAGCGCGGCCCGCGGCACGACGCCGGGCCGGACGGGGACACCGGCCTGCGCGCCGAGGTCGGTGAGCACCTCGCGCTGGGTGCGCGGAGCGACGCTCGGGACGTGCCACGCCCGACCCCACGCGCGCTCGTCCTGCGCGACCGCGGCCACCAGGCGCGCGACGTCGGGGACGGACGTCCAGGTGTGCGGCTGGTCGAGGTCGCCGAGCACCCGGGTGCGCCGCCCGGCGAGCAGCGGCCCCATCACGCGGTCGCCGAGCATGCTCTGGTCACCCGGGCACAGGTAGTCCGAGCCACGGACCTCGACCGCGCGGACCCGCCCGGCCTCGTGCGCCGCGAGCGCGTCAAGCCACATCCGGGCCCTGACCCGCCCCTTGACGGTCTGCGCGACGAGCGGCAGGTCCTCGGTCATCGGGACGTCGACCGGCCCGTAGCCGTACAGGTTGCCGACGGTCACCAGGACGGCCCCGGACCGCTCGGCGGCGGTCAGCAGCGAGGCGGCGAGCGGCGGCCAGTCGAGGTGCCAACGGTGGTACGCGGGGTTGGCCGCGTTGACCAGGGCGACCGCGCCAGAGGCGAGGCGCGCCAGACGCTCGGCGTCCGTCGCGTCGGCCGCCTCGCGGCGCACCCCGTCGAGCTCCGGCCCACGGCCGCTCCGCGAGACGAGCAGCACCTCGTCGCCACGCCCGGCCAGCTCGCGGGCCACCGCGGACCCGACGTTCCCGGACCCGACCACCACGTACCGTGCCATGCCACCCTCCTGAGATCATTGGTCTGAACTGCGAACAGTGTTCTCGGCGATGGGCCGGACGTCAAGAGCGTCGATCTGGGACGCGAGCGCTGGTCGCATCCGTTGTCGTCGTTCACCGCGTCGGGGCAGGATGGGCCCGTGCCACCCCGAGCCAGGCTCGCCCGTGAGCGAGCGCGCGACGCCGTCACGGCCGAGATCCTCGACGTCGCGCGCGCCCAGCTGGCCGAGGTCGGCCCGGGCGGGCTGTCGCTGCGCGCGGTGGCCCGCGAGATGGGCATGGCCCCGTCGGCCCTGTTCCGCTACCTGCCGCACAAGGACGCGCTGCTGACCCGGCTGATCATCGCCGGCTACGACTCGCTCGGCGAGGCGGCCGAGGCCGCCGAGGCGGCCGTGCACGACGCGGGACCGGCGGAGCGCTGGATGGCCATCTGCCACGCCACACGCGACTGGGCGCTGGCCAACCCGCAGGAGTACGCGCTGATCTACGGCTCGCCCGTGCCCGGGTACGCCGCACCGCAGGACACCGTCGGGCCGGCGACCCGGATCCCCCGCCTGCTCATGGCGCTGCTGGGCGACGCGCTCGCCGCCGGGCTGCCGGTGCCGGCGCCAGGGGCGGACGCCGAGCGGATGCACGCCGCGATCGCCCCACTGCGCGCGACGATGCCGCCCGAGGTGCCGGACTCGATGGTCGTGCGTGGTCTGATCGGCTGGACGCACCTGTTCGGCGCGGTGTCGTTCGAGGTGTTCGGGCACCGGACGTTCGACGTCCTGGACGACCCCGCAGCGTTCTTCGACCACGAGATGCGCCTGCTGGGCGGCCTGCTGGGCCTGATCCCCGCCTGAGCGCGGCGGTTCTCGCCACGTCCGCCCCTCCCGCCCAGGTGTTCGCATGCGAGCTCCGGCGCACGTTCGAACGCCCCGCCGGACGAGCGCGCGCACGTGTACGCATGCGAACGAGCGTGCCGGCCCGACGGGCCGGTCGCGGGCCTACCCTCGTCGCATGGCCAGGTTCGTCGAGATGCACCCGCACGACCCGCAGCCCCGCGCGGTCGCGCAGGTGGTCGCGATGCTGCGCGACGACGCACTGGTGGTGTACCCGACCGACACCGGGTTCGCCTTCGGCGCGCACCTGGACAGCCACACTGCGGCGGACCGGATCCGGCGCATCCGCGGCCTGTCCGAGCGCCACCACTTCACGCTGGTGTGCTCCGACTTCGCCCAGCTCGGCCGGTTCGTCTACCTGGACAACATCCAGTTCCGCGCGATCAAGTCGAGCACGCCCGGGCCGTTCACGTTCATCCTGCCGGCCACCAAGGAGGTCCCGCGCCGTCTCGCCCACCCGAGGAAGCGGACCGTCGGGGTGCGCATCCCCTCCCACCCGGTGGCGCTCGCCCTGGTCCGCGAGCTCGGGGAGCCGTTGCTGTCCTCCACGCTGCTGCTGCCCGGCGCGGACGAGCCGCCCACGGACGCCTGGACGGTCAAGGAGGAGCTCGACCACGCGGTCGACGCAGTGATCGACGCCGGCCCCGTGAACCCCGAGCTCACCACGGTGATCGACTGGTCCGGACCGGAGCCCGAGGTCGTCAGGGTGGGCGCGGGGGACCCGAGCCGCTTCGAGTAGCGCCCGCGCCGACCGTCAGGACGCGGTGCTGCGCTCGGGCTTGCGCCGGTTGCGGGGCCGGCGCTCGGGCGGCGCCACGAAGGGCAGCGCCCAGGTGGCCGCGAGCCCGAGGGCGATCACCAGCGCGGCGCCGCCGGTGGTGACCTTGCTCGCGTGGATCATCGCCGCCGCGGCCGCGTCACCCGCGGGCGCGGTCGTCGGGTCCGCCTGGAGCCCGGGGATCGCCGAGCCGGCCGAACCGGTCACGACCTGCACCACCTGGTCGCGCTGCGCGGCAGGGACGCCGGCGTCCGCGAGCCTCGTGCTGGTGGCGGAGCCGAGCGTGGTGAGCAGGAGCGTGCCCAGCACCGCCACGCCCAGCGCGGAGCCGAGCTGACGGAAGGTGCTCTGCAGCCCCGAGGCCTGGCCGGACTCGGCGACCGGCACCTCGGCGAGGATCACGCTGGTCAGCTGCGCGGTGGCCATCCCGACCCCCGCGCCGTAGAGGAACAGCCATCCCGCGATCGCCCAGGTGCCGATCGTCGCGGTCAGCGTCAGCGCGAGCCCGCCGACCGCGACGGCCTCGAGCGCGAGCCCGATCCGCACCACGGCCCGCCCGCCCAGGGCTGCCGTGAGCTCCGGCGTGGCACCCGAGACCAGGAACGTCCCGACGGCCAGGCTGACGATGAGCCACCCGGTCCCGAGCGCCGAGTACCCGAGCGCGTTCTGCAGCAGCAGCGGCAGGGTGAAGATCAGCCCGAACTCGCCGAGCGCCACGATCAGCGCGGCGATCGAGCCGAACCGGAACGAGCGGATCCCGAGCAGCCGCAGGTCGACGAGCACGACGCGTCCCGCCCGGCGCCGGGTGCGCTGGAGCGCGACGAAGGCCGCCATCAGCGCGACGCCGCCCACCAGGGCGATCGGCACCGGCGAGATCGCACCGGAGCCCTGCCGCCACCAGCCGTACGTCCGGCTCTCGATCAGCGCGAAGACGATGGCGCCCATGCCCACCGCCGAGAGCGCCACGCCGCCCCAGTCGAGGCCTCGCCCCGCGGTCTCGTCCCGCGTCTCGGGGACCGCCCAGGCGATGCCGGCGAGCACGGCGAGCCCCACCGGGACGCTCAGCCAGAACGCCCAGCGCCAGGACACGTCAGTGGTCAGCCAACCCCCCACGAGTGGCCCCACGGCGGCCATGCCACCGATCGTCGAACCCCAGACGGCGAACGCGATCGCCCGCTCGCGGCCGACGAACACCGCGTTCAGGGTCGACAACGTCGCGGGCAGGATCATCGCGGCCCCGATGCCCTGGATCAGCCGGGCCCCGATCAGCACCTCGGCGGAGCCGGAGGCGCCCGCAGCGATGCTGGCCAGGACGAACACGGTCATGCCCGCGGCGAAGATGCGTCGCCGGCCGTACAGGTCGCCCACCCGCCCGACGGTCAGCAGCAACGCGGCGAACACCAAGGAGTAGATCGCGTTCATCCACTCGGCCTGGGTCGCACTGAGGCCGAGGTCCTCGATGATCACCGGGAGGGCGACGTTGACCACCGTCGCGTCCATGATGATCAGCGACACCCCGAGGGCGACGGCGGCAAGGGCCCACCAGCGGTGGGGGAAGGACACGTTTTTCTCGACACTCACGTCGGCATCTTATCGACGATACTGTCGGCATCAAGTCGAGGGGCTCGACGGCCATAGGGACGGGAGGTGGCGATGCCGAAGATCGACGCGCCCACCGTCGCCGAGCACCACCGCCGCCGGCGTCGGGCCCTCCTGGACGCGGCCGAGAGCCTCCTGGCCGAGAGCGGCGTGGAGGCCGTCACGATCGGCGCCGTCGGGGCGCAGGCCGGGCTCGCCCGCTCGAGCGTCTACCAGTACTTCGACTCGGCCCCGGCCCTCATCGCCGCCCTGGTGGAGGACCTCATGCCGCGCTCCCTCGCGCGGCTCGACGCCGACACCGCCGCGGCGGCCGACCCGATGGGCCGGGTCGACGCGTTCGTCCGGACGGCCCTGAGCACCACGACCGACACCACGCACCGCGCGCTGTCCGCCCTCGCCGACGCCGACCTGCCTGCGGAGTGCACCGCGCGACTGGCCGAGCTGCACCTCGGCCAGCAGGCTCCGCTGCGGGCGGCCCTCGCGGACCTGGGGGCACCCGACCCGGGGCTCACCGCCGATCTCGTCATGGGCCTGATCGAGGGCGCCACGCGCGCGGTGGTGCACGGCGCGGGGCTCGACGAGGTCACGGCCCGGACACTCGCCCTGGTCCACGGTGGACTACGTGCCACCGGTCCCGGCCCGGGCTCCGCCGCGGGCTCGAGGCCACCGCACTAGGAGCGGCCGCGCCGTTCGCGCCAGGCCGCGACCTCGGTCTCCGTGGGCGCCTCGGACGCGCCGACGTCTCCCTCGACCCGACCGGCCACGCCGCGCGGCAGCGCGTCGGAGTCCCGGTCGACCCGGTAGCGAGCCGCGTCCAGCGTCGGGTCGCGGTCGGAGCCCTGGCCCATGACACCTCCCGACGACCACGCTACGTCCCACCCGCACGACCGTCGCGCGCACGTGCCCCGCGAGCAGGCGGTGGCACGCCGACCGGGTCAGTCGGCCCGGCCGATGAGGTTCTCGAGGGTCGCGATCTCCTCGGTCACGTAGGGCGTCTCGTGCCCCTCGTCGACGAGCCCGCGCTGGATCTCCAGCGCCTCGGTCACCCGGCCGAGCTCGCGCAGGCAGCGCGCGACGGCCCACCGGGCGATCCGTTCCTGGTCGGGCGAGCCCACCGCCACCGCCGCGTCGTGCGCGGCGCGGAAGTGGGTGAGCGCGTCCAGGGCGCGCCCGCGCTCCATGAGGAACCACGCGTGGTTGTTCTCCAGGGCGACCGCCCAGCGCTGGACCTCCGGGTCGGACGACCCGTGCACGAGCCCGAGCGCCTGGGAGGTCCACACCGGGGCCCGGTCCTCGTCGGCAAGGGCGAGCATGTGCAGGGCGTCCGCCTCGAGCACCGGCAGTCCCGCGCGCTGCGCCGCCGCCGCGGCCGCCTCGAACGAGGACACCGCGGCCGGCAGGTCCCCGGCGGTGCGGTACAGCCGGCCGCGCTCGAGGAGCACCCGCACCGCGACGGCCGGCGTGGTCGGGTCGAGGGCGTCGAGCATCCGGTGGGCCTCGTCGAAGCGCTCCTGGAGCCCCATCGACCGCGCGACCTGGGTGAGCAGCTCCGCCTGGCGGCCCGGCGCCGTCGAGGACCCGTCAGCCGCGGCGCGCAGCACGGCCTCCGACCCGACCGGGTCGTCGAAGTCCCACAGGGCCCGGAGCTCTCCGGGCGGCAGCGCGTCGGTCACACCACGATCGTCACCCGGGACCGGTCCCGGGCGGTAGACCCTGGGCCCGACCGATCACATCTCGTTCGCGAGGACCAGGTCGATCATCGCCTGCGTGCCCTTGGCGTCCTCGAGCGACCACGGGTACGGCGCGCCCTCGCGCACCGTCGCGACGAAGTTCTGCGCCTGGAGCACGTACTGGCGCACCGTCGGGAACCGCTCGACCAGCGTGACGTCGCCGCGCACCAGGTGCACCTGCGCCTCGCCGACCACGCCGGCGTTGCACGGCACGGTGACCCGGATCATCCCGTCCTCGCCCTGGAACACCGCCTCCTGGCGGTTGGGCAGCCGCGTGGAGGTGGTGGAGGCGAACGTGAACTCGGCACCGTCGTGCGCCATCGTGCCCACCACGTGCGCCCACACGTCCACGCCGTTCTCCCGGCGGATCCGCGAGCTGAGCTCGACCGGCTCGGCACGGGCCGCGAACCGGACCGAGCCGTAGGTGTAGACCCCGACGTCCGAGATCGAGCCGCCGCCGGTCTCCGGACGGTTGCGGATGTTGGTCACGTCCGCGCCGACGTCGAAGGTCTGCACCGTGTCGACGTGCCGGACGGCACCGATCGCGCCCTCGTCGATCAGGCGCCGGACCAGCTGCCACTGCGGGTGGTGCACGATCATGTACGCCTCGGTGGCGAACTGCCCCGTGCGGTCCCGCGCCTCGATGAGCGCGTCGATCTGGTCCGCCTGCATGGCGATCGGCTTCTCGCACAGCACGTGCTTGCCGGCCTCGAGCGCCTTGAGCGTCCACTCCACGTGCAGGTGGTTGGGCAGCGGGATGTAGACCGCCTCGATCGACGGGTCGGCCAGCAGCGCCTCGTAGGAGTCGTGCACGGTCAGGTCGGGCGCGAACGCCTGGAACGGGGCCGCCTTGGCGGGCGAGGACGTGGCCAGGGCCGCGAGCCGCGCGCCCTCGGCCTCGTTGATCGCCCGGGCGGTGTGCGCGAGCGCGAACCCCGACGCCCCGAGCACCCCGAAGTTGACGGCGTCCATGGTTGCCCTCCGTCCCGAGCCTCCGTCCCGACGACGGTGGCGGTACGTCCAGCCTAGGCGGCCGGGTGCACGGCTCGTGCGCTCGCCCGGCCCGCGCCGCGCCGGCTCAGAACATCAGGACGATCTTGCCGTGCGTGTGGTGCTCCTCGAGCACCCGGTAGGCGGTCTGCACGTCCTCGACCGGCAGCGCGGCGGCGATCGGCACCTCGAGCTCTCCGGCGCTGAGCAGCTGGACCAGCTCGTCGAGCACGTGCGCGTGGGCGCCCGACGCCTGACCGCGGTTCTTGGTGCCGAACCGGTGGGCCGCGACCATGTCGACCACGGTGTCGATCCGGCCGGGGTCCACGTCGAGCTCTTCGACGCCCATCCGCACGTAGCCGTGCCCGTAGCAGTCGATCAGCGCGTGCACCGGCCCGGCGGCGGCCCGGCGCACCGCCTCGGCGATGTCGCCGTGGTGCTCCACCGGCGTCACGCCGTGCTCCCGCAGCCAGGAGTGGTGGTGGCGGCCGGCGATGCCGATGACCCGCGCCCCGGCCCGGCGGGCGAGCTGGACGACGAGGCTGCCGACCCCGCCGGCGGCGGCGCTGACCACGACGGTCTCGCGCGGGCGCAGCTGGACCGCGTGCACCGCCGCCCAGGCGGTCACCCCGACGAGCGGCAGGGCGCCGGCGACCTCCCAGCTCACCGACGCCGGCTTGCGCACCAGGTGGTGGACGGGCACGGCGACGAGCTCGGCCTGGGCGTCGTGGCGGTGGGTGAACCCGAGCACGTGGGCACCGATCGACATCCGGGTCACGCCCGGCCCGACTGCCTCGATCACTCCGGCCAGGTCACTGCCCTGGCCGGCCGGGAAAGGGCGCGGGAACAGCTCGGCCAGCATCCCTTCGCGGATCGGCACGTCGTCGGGGTTCGTCCCCGCGGCGCGCACCCGGACGAGCGCCTCGCCCGGGCCCGGTTCGGGGTCCGGCGCGTCACCGACCCGGAGGACGTCGATGCCGCCGTAGGCGTCGAACTGGACGGCCCGCATGGCGGCTCCCCTCGCTCGGCCCCGTTGCCCTCCCTGGTCCGATCTTCGCATGCAGGACCCTGGTCCCGCCCGGCGGTCCCGCGCTGCCGGAGCGACTGCGGTGGCCGGAATCGAACGCCCCGTCGTCGCGTTGACCCGGGCATGCCGCTGCAAGGGGAGTACGCACCGTCCACGTCCGCCTGGGCCCGCGAGCAGGCCGAACGCTACGAGGCCTCCGGCGGGACGGAGGCGAGCACGCTGCAGGGCCGCCCGATCATCGTGCTGACCTCGCTCGGCGCCCGGACCGGCCTGCTGCGCAAGACCGCCCTGATGCGCGTCGAGCACGACGGCGAGTACGCGGTGGTGGCCTCCAAGGGCGGCGCGCCGCAGCACCCGGTCTGGTACCACAACCTGCAGGCCCACCCACTGGTCGAGCTGCAGGACGGGCCGACCCGGCGCGACTACACGGTCCGTGAGCTCTCCGGCGACGAGCGCGAGGAGTGGTGGCGCAGGGCCGTCGAGGTCTGGCCGCCGTACGACGAGTACCAGGCGAGGACCGAGCGGCTCATCCCGGTGCTGCTGCTGACGCCCGTCGGGGACTGACGCCTGGGCGCGACACGCCCGAACGGGTGACGAAGACGTCCACGTCGCGAGACGCCAGGGCCTGCGGGGGCCTGCCGGGACGACCTGACGGAGTCTTGACCGGCCGGTGAGGCGCGGGCGTGCCAGGCCGCACCTGGATCGGCCGGGCGGCGCATCCCGGCACAACACCCTACGTGTTCTTGACGTTTCTTTGACGCGCCGTCGTTGGCATTTGTCACCGGCTTGGTCCGCGCCGTTGTTACTACTGCGTGAACATCTCGCACGGAATCTCGCGAGGGACCTTCGACCCCCTTGTTTTCGCAGGTGGGACGCCGATGATTCTTGTGTCCGCTCAATCAGCTCGACCTCCGAAGGTGAGTTCCGTGGAGTCCCCCGCAGCCGTCGAAATCCTCGACCAGATCGACCTCGAGCTCGACCACCTCGACGACAGCGCCGACGAGTTCCTGTTCTGGGACTGATCGTCGCGGGCCGGCGTCCGCCGGTCTGATCCGGGCCGCGCGCCCTGCGCCGCGGCCGTCTCGCTCACCCGAAGGTCCCACCTGACCCCGTCAGGTCCGCTCCTACCGTCTCGGTACAGTTCCTCAGGCCTGCCCGCCGCTGTGCGGCCTGCCCCACACCGAGCGAGGAGCCCCTGTGACGACGATCTCCCATCGCCCCGTGCTGCCTGACGTCACGCTGCCGTCCGACCTGCGCGCCGCCCTCGACGCGTGCCTGGACGTCACCATCCCCGCGACCCGCGACGAGCTGTACTGGCTGTCGCTGGGCCCGGAGCGCGGACCGAAGTACGACGTCTCGTACGACGTCAACGGCACCCGGGTCAAGGAGGTCGACGTCGTCCGCTGCACCAACGGCATCGCGGTCAACTACGTCGAGGACTACATGCGGCGGCGCGACCCGGACTGCATGCGGATCGCCGACGACCTGCCCTCGGACAAGCCCCGCTACCGCGACCGGCACGGCGAGGACTTCGCCGGGGTCAAGGCCGAGACCCTGCAGTGGCTCTCCGAGCAGTCGCTCATCCTGGTGCCGTTCAAGGCCGGCGGCCTGACCTTCGGCTCCCCGTCGTTGGCCGTGGTCCCGACCAACGCGGCGTTCTTCGCCCTGGCCCTGATGGACCTGCAGGGCTGGGTGACCTTCGACGAGATCGGGCCCTACACGCCGCGCTCGATCCTGTACGTCGCCCCGCCGTTCCGGCACACCCACTTCGACGGCAAGCAGATCGTCGTGCACGACCGCACGGACGACCTGCACGAGGTCTTCGCGTACAACCTGTACCCCGGGCCGAGCGCCAAGAAGGGCGTGTTCTCGGTGCTGCTGGACATCGGCGCCCACGAGGGCTGGCTCACCGCGCACGCGTCGTCGGTGCGGGTCACCACGCCGTACGAGAACGAGACGGTCGTCATGCACGAGGGCGCCTCGGGCGGCGGCAAGTCCGAGATGTGCCAGGACATCCGGCGCGAGGACGACGGCCGCATCCTGCTGGGCTACAACGTGGTCAGCGACGAGCCGTACCACATCACGTTGTCGCAGTCCTCGAAGCTCGAGCCGGTCACCGACGACATGACCCTGTGCCACCCGTCCGTGCAGGACGGTTCGGGCAAGCTCGTCGTCGCCGACGCCGAGGACGGCTGGTTCGTCCGGGTGGACAACCTCGAGGAGTACGGCGAGGACTACAACCTCGAGAAGGCGTTCATCCACCCGAAGAGGCCGCTGGTGTTCTTCAACATCAAGGGTGTGCCGGACGCCACGGCCCTGCCCTGGGAGCACACCCTCGACTCCACCGGCAAGCCGTGCCCGAACCCGCGCGTGGTGATCTCCCGCGACGAGTTCCGCGACGTGGTCGGCGAGCCGCAGCCGGTCGACGTCCGCACCTTCGGTGTGCGGATGCCGCTGTGCACCCGGGAGAAGCCGACCTACGGGATCATGGGCATGACCCACTTCGTGCCGCCGTCGATCGCCTGGCTGTGGCGGCTGATCGCGCCGCGCGGGGACAAGAACCCCTCGATCGGCGCCACCGACGCCGAGCTGTCGACGGTGCAGCACGGCGGGATGATCTCCGAGGGCGTCGGGTCCTTCTGGCCGTTCTCGACCGGCACCAAGGTGGGCGGCGCGAACCTGCTGCTGCGCCAGCTGGTCGACGCCCACCGCACCCGGTACGTGCTCACGCCCAACCAGCACATCGGCGCCTACAAGGTCGGGTTCTCCGCCGAGTGGTTGACCCGCGAGTACCTGGCGCGCCGCGCCGGCCGGATCCGCAGGGACAAGCTGGTGCCGTCCAGGCTGCCGCTGCTGGGCTACACGCTCGGCGAGATGCGGATCGACGGCCAGGAGATCCGCCCGACGTTCCTGCGCACCGAGCGTCAGTCCCGGGTCGGCGTCGAGGCGTACGACATCGGCGCGAAGATCCTCACCGACTTCTTCAAGACCGAGCTCCGCCAGTACCTCACCGACGAGCTGGACCCGTTGGGCCGCCAGATCATCGAGCTGTGCCTGCGCGACGCGCCCGTCGAGGCGTACGAGGCGCTGACCCCGATGTACGCCTGAGACACCACCGCCCGCCCCGGCCCGACGCACCGTCGGCGCCGGGGCGGACTACGTTCGGACCATGCGACATGGCACCGTGGGCACCGTCGGCGCCGTGGCGCTCGGGTGCGCGATCGGGCTCGCCGGGTGCACGGCGCCCGCCGACACCGCGGCACCCCTGCCGTCCGGGGTGACCAGCAGCGCGTTCGACGAGGGCGGCGCGATCCCGGCGCGCTACACCTGCGACGGCGAGGACGTCTCCCCGCCGCTGAGCTGGGCGCCGTTCGACCTGCCGGCCGCGGCGATCGCGGTCGTGGTGACCGACCCCGACGCGGGCGGCTTCGTGCACTGGGTGGTCGGGCCGCTGCCGATGGCCACCACCTCGCTGCCCGAGGACGCGAGCGCCGACCCCGACCTGCCCCAGGGGGCCAACGACTTCGGCGACGTCGGCTGGGGCGGGCCGTGCCCGCCGTCGGGCACGCACCACTACGTGTTCACCGTGGTGTCCCTGCCCACCACCTCGCCCGAGCCGATCACCGCGGCGGCGGTGCTGGGGGCCCAGGACGTCCAGGGCGGCACACTGACCGGCACCTACACCCGGCCGTGACGGGCCGGGCGTCTGCACTGCGGGACCTGTGGGGTGCGGGGCGCGACCCTCGCGTGGGCTAGCGTGCGCCACGTGACCTCGGGGACCGCTGCGTGGAGCTGACCGCAACCGTCGTCGTGGTGGGCACGATCGCCATGTTCGTCTACGGGCTGTCCAAGACCGCCGTGCCGGCGGTGGGCTCGTTCGGCGCGGCGCTGCTGACCCTGGTGCTGCCGGCGCTTCCGTCGACCGGGGTCGCGCTGCCCGTGCTGCTGGTGGGCGACGTGGTCGCGCTGAGCTTCTACGCGCGGTCGGTGAACCTGCGGGTGCTGCTGCGCATGCTGCCCGCCGTGGCGGTCGGCCTGGTCGCCGGGTACGCGGTGATCGACCACGTCGACCGAGGGGCCGCAGCGCGGATCATCGGAGCGATGCTGGTGATCAGCGGCGCCGGCGAGATCTGGCGACGACGGCGGGTGGCGGCCCACGGCGGACCACCACCGGTGTCGGGTGACCGCAGCGCGGCCTCGCTCGCGCTGGGCGCGGGCGCCGGGTTCTCCACCATGGTGGCCAACGCCGGTGGGCCGATGATGACGCTCTACCTGCTGCGCCTCGGGGTGACCAAGAACACCTTCCTGGGCACCGTCGCGTGGTTCTTCTTCGCGGTGAACCTGCTGAAGGTGCCGTTCAGCGCTCAGCTGGGCCTCATCACGCCGCAGTCGCTGGTGATCAGCGCCGCACTGGTGCCCGGGATCGTGGTGGGCGCGCTGGTGGGCCGGCGGCTGGTGCTGGGGATGTCACGCGCCGTGTTCGAGAACGTCGCGCTGGTCGCCACGGCCGCGGCGGGGGTGTGGCTGCTCGTGGCGTGACCGCGGCTGCGCCGGCTCAGCGGCCGCGGCGGCCCGTCCACCGGACCGCGGCCCGCCAGCCCAGCAGGAACAGGCCGAGGAAGCTCCCGCCCACCAGCACGAAGGACCACGGCGTCCCGCCGCCGGTCAGGTGGCGCAGCACCATCCCGCCGGCCACCGCGCCCGCCCACACCACCGCGCCGGCGGGCAGCGACCGGCCGGGCCGGTCCCGGCCCCGGCGCGCCACCGCGAGCGCGGCCCAGCCCAGCGCCGCGCCGGCCAGGAACGGCCAGGCCGTGGCGAGCGTGCCGGCCAGCACCGAGCCCTCGTCGTGCGAGCCACGACCGATCACCACGAACAGCAGCACGGCGGCGGCGTCGGCGGCCATGGCCACCGGGTCGGACACCGGCCGGACGGCCGAGGCGGGGCCGGAGGTCTGGGTCACGGGTTCCATGCTGTCACTCCTGCGGGACGTCCGAGCCCGCGGGCGGGCCGGGCGGTGGAGACGCGGGCGCGGGCAGCGGGGCGACGACCGGCACCCGCGTGACCACCAGCGCGGGCACCGCGAGCGCGATCGCCGGCACGGTCACCGCCAGGACCAGCTGGTTCACCTGCGCCAAGCCGAGGACCAGCAGTCCCGTGGCCACCACGAGCGTCGCGATGAACGTCGCCGTCCAGCCCGACCCACGACGCTGCGGCGGCACGTACCGGCGGGCCAGGAGCACCGCTCCCGCGATCACCGTCAGGTACCCGACCACCACGAGCGCCCCGGTCGCCGCCACGAGCGCGCCGAGGCCGGGCATCTCGTCGGACGGGTCGCTCGCCACGTAGGCGATCACGCCGACGACGATCGCCACGAGCACCGCGAGCACGGCGGAGACCGCGAGCGTCGCGACCCACCAGCCCAGCACCGCGGCCCTCGAGGCGGGCCGCCACTGCCAGAGCCGCACGCGGGAGTCGTCCACCGCGCCATGCTAGGTCGAGGGCCGGGAACCGGCCCGCGGGGGCCGTCCACCACCGGAGGAGCGACATGGGCTACGTCGGGATCAGCGGGCCGAGCGCCGCCCGGCCGCAGGACCTCGCCGACGCGGCGCACGTGGCGCGCTGGGCTGCCGCGCACGGGCACGTCGTGGTGTGCGGCGGGCTCGACGGCGTGATGGCCGCCGCCGCCCGGGGCGCCGCCGACGCGGGCGGGACCTCGGTGGGGCTCCTCCCGGGCGATACGCGCGACGGGGCCGCGGACGGCCTGACGGTGGCCATCCCGACCGGCCTCGGCGAGATCCGCAACGCGCTGCTGGTCCGCGCCTGCGACGTGCTGGTGTGCGTGGGCGGCTCGTGGGGGACGCTGTCCGAGCTCGCGCTCGCGGTGCGCACCGGCGTGCCGGTGGTCGCGCTACGCACCTGGGTGCCGCGCGGCGACGGCGCCCGCGCCCCGGGCCGGCTCCTCGAGGTGGGTTCGGCCGGCGAGGTGTGCGACGCGCTCGCCGAGCACCTGGGTCGCGCCCGGCCCTGAGCCACCCGCTGCCCGCGACCGCGGTCCGGCCCCGACGCGGCCCCGGAGGGAGGCTGACCCCGGCTAGCGTGGCGGCCGTGGAACGCATCGACTGGGACGCCGGCACCTGGACCACCCCACCGGTCGAGGTCCGCGCCGACGGCGACCACCTGCTCGTCACCGCTGCCGAGGGCAGCGACGCGTGGCGGCACACCGCCTACGGCTTCGTGCACGACGACGCGCACGGCCTGCTGGCCCCGCTCCCGGTGGGCTCGGCGGTCGAGGTCGACGTGGACCTGGACCTCACCGAGCAGTTCGACCAGGCCGGCGTCCTGCTGCGCGCCGACGCCAACACCTGGATCAAGGCCGGCGTCGAGGTGTCCGACGGCGTCCCCCAGCTCGGCGCGGTGGTGACGCTGAGCCTGTCGGACTGGTCCACGGGGCAGGTCCCGGACTGGGCAGGACGCACCGCGACCGTGCGACTCAGCCGCGGCCGGGACGCGGTGACGGTCCGGGCCCGCGTCGCCGGCGAGGCGTGGCGCCTGGTCCGGGTCGCGCCGTTCCCGGGTGACGTCGCTGCCGGCGCCGGGCCCTTCTGCTGCGCACCTACGCGCGCGGGCCTGACCGTGCGGTTCCGCGCCTGGCGCACCGGCGAGGCCGACGCGTCGCTGCACTGAGCACCGCCGCACCGCTGCACCGAGGTCCGCCGCACCGAGCACCGCCGCGACCCCTGACCCAACGGTCACGCCCCGGCAACAGGCACGACACAGACCGGTCCTAACGTCGGCGCCACGGTCGGCGCCGCCCTGTGCCCGGCCGAGGCCAACCGGCCGACGCCCACGGACCCCAGGGGGTGAGCGGTGTTCGAGCACGTCGACCCGTTCATCGGGACCGAGGCGACCGACCTGCCGACGCAGACCGGTCTGGCCGCGACCTGGTGGCCGCCCAAGCCGCTCGTCGGCAACACCCATCCCGGCGCGACCCACCCGCTGGGCATGGTGTCGGCGTGCGCGTACTCCGGCGCGTACCCCACCGGCTACGGGCGCTACGACCTGGGCACCGAGGGCCTGCCCACCGCCCTGCACGACCGCCAGGTCGCGTCCGGGTTCACGCACTTCCAGCAGTCCGGCACCGGTGCGATCCGCAAGTACTACAACTACGTCCGCGTCACGCCAATGCTCCGGCCGCTGGACGACCTGGGGGCGCTCTACGACCTCACCGACGAGCGCGCCGAGCCCGGCTGGTACGCCGCGACGCTGTCCAACGGGGTGCGGTGCGAAGTCACGGTCGGTCCCAAGTCGGCGGTGCACCGGTACACGTTCCCGCGCCACCACGACGCGCGCGTGGTGCTCGACTTCTCGCTCGGCGGGCTCGGGATCCCCTACGGCCGGACGGTGCCGCTGCGGGCGTTCCTGCACTCGGTGGCCCCCGGCGTCGCGCAGGGTGAGGTCGTCATGGAGGGCGCCCCACTGGCCGTCCACGTCGAGTGCGACACCCCCGCCTGGCGCCAGATGCTCTGGTACGACCGCCGCCTCATGCCCGGCGGCACCCGGCTGGACTTCGACCACATCCGGCCCACCACGCTGCGACCGTTCGGCCTGATGTGGGCCGGGCCGAGCGAGCCCGGCCAGGTGGTCGAGCTGCGCATCGGGTTCTCGCTGCGCGGCGCCGAGCAGGCCCGGCGCAACCTCGAGGCGGACTGCGGGCCGGGCCCGTCGTCGTTCGCGTCGCGGCGCGCGACCACGGCGGACACGTGGCGCGAGCACCTGGGCAAGGTCGCCGTCGAGGGGCCCGAGGACCGCACCACCGTGCTGTCGACCGCGCTGTACCACTCGCTCATCAAGCCGTGCCTGGCCGTCGACGAGAGCCCGTTCTGGCCCACGCCCGGGCCGTTCGCGTACGACATCTCGACGATGTGGGACATCTACCGCACCCAGCTGCCGCTGCTCACCACGCTGCTGCCGGACCGCGCCGTCGAGCTGGGCGAGGCGCTGCTGCACATCTGCGAGGAGGAGGGGAACTTCCCCATCGGGTACCGGATGGCGCGCGGCGCGGACCGGTTCTCCCGGCAGGCCAGCGCCCTGGCGCACACGTTCCTGGCCGACCTGGCCGGGCTGGACCTGCACCTGGACTGGGAGTGGGCCCTGGTCCACCTGCACAACGACCTGCGCCGGGCCTACGGCGAGGACTTCCTGCTGCGCGGCCGGGCCGAGCCGATCACCCACACCCTCGACCTGGCCTTCGGCTACTGGTGCACCGCCCGGATCGCCGAGCGGCTCGGGGACCTGACCCTGCTCGACCAGTTCGAGCCGCTCGCCGCGCAGTGGGTCAACGCGTTCGACTCCACCGGCCTGCTGCGCGAGTCGACGTTCTACGAGGGCGGCGCGTGGAACTACTCCTTCCGCCTGCTGCACGACATGGCCGCCCGGATCACGCTGTCCGGCGGCGACGAGGCGTTCGTCGCCCAGCTCGACGAGTTCTTCGGCTTCGGCGCACCGCCGGTGACCTGGCCGGGCGAGCACCCGTCGGCCCAGGAGATGGCCGACGGCTACGCGCTGCACCGGTTCGAGGGCCTCAACAACGAACCCGACATGGAGGCTCCGTGGGCCTACATGTACGCCGGCCGCCCGGACCGCACCGCCGAGGTGGTGCACGCGATCGTGCACCAGCAGTTCGGCACCGGACGCGGCGGGCTGCCCGGCAACGACGACTCCGGTGCGCTGTCGTCCTGGTACGTGTGGGCGTCGCTCGGCCTGTTCCCGGTGGCCGGCCAGAGCCTGTGGCTGCTGAACGCCCCCTCGTGGCGCCAGGCCCGCATCGCCGTGGGCGACCGTGAGCTGAGCGTCGAGACCGAGGGGTTCGTCGAGCCCGAGCCCGGCGGACCTGTCCAGTACGTGCAGGCCGTGCGCCTCGACGGCCAGCCGCTGGAGCGGTCGTGGCTGTCCGGCACCGAGCTGCACCGCGGCGGACGCCTCGTGGTCGAGCTGGGCCCGGCACCCTCCGCGTGGGGCACCGACCCCGCCCACCGACCGCCGTCGCAGTCGACCGGCGGCCCGTTCCCGCACCTCGTCGCGGCCCCGCCGGCCGCTCCGGCGCCGCTGCGCTGACCCTGCCCCTCCGACCGAGACCGACACGATCCGTTCCACCCGCCCCACCGACCCGAGACCGATCCGCACCACCCCGCCCCACCGATCCCGACCAGACCGACGGACGGAGACCACCATGGACCGCAGGCTCGTCATCGTCGTCCGCGCCGACCCCGTGATCTGCGGGCACTCCGGCGAGGCCCGCAACCTCGCCGAGGCCGCCCTGGACCGCGGCTTCTCCGAGGTGCGGATCCTGAGCTGGCCCATCGAGCGCCTGGAGCAGACCGGCCTGCCGCTCAAGCCGCTCGACCGGGTGCTGCCCTACCGCGACGGCGTCGTGGTCGAGCGGCCCGCGCCGGTGGGCGACTACAAGGTGCCCGACGGCCGCTACCTCGCGGGCCTCACCGGGCGCCTGGTCGAGCTGTTCACCGACGGCGTGCCGACCGTGTGCCTGGCGCTGTACCTGTCGCCGCACGCGGTGGCCGTGGCGGACGCGCTTCGCGTGGCCGAGTCCACCGGGCTGCCGACGGCCGTGGTCACCGTGGCCGAGGCGGTGGGCTCGGACGTGACCAACGTGGTGCGCGCCGCGGTCGCCGAGGGCCACTGGGGCGCGGCGGCCCACATCCTGACCTCCTACCTGGACCACGACGTGCTGCTCGCGGTGTCGCGGTACACCAAGGACGTGATCGTGGCGTCGGCCGCCGAGGTCGACGCCCGGCACGGCACCGACTTCGCCGCGCAGCTCCGCGAGCGTGTGGCGATCTCCTACCCCGCGATCGACGTGCAGTCGTACCTGGACCTGGACGTCGACCGGACCCCGGAGGTGCTGGCCCGGCGCGGGCTCGAGGTCGGCCGGTACGTGCTCTACCTGTCCCGGCTGACCGCGGCGAAGGGCGTCGACGACCTCATCGCGGGCTACGCCGCGAGCACCGCCGCACCTGACATGCCGCTGGTGATCGCCGGCCGGGGACCGGACGCCGAGCGGTTGCACGCGATCGCCGCCGCCTCGCCGGTCGCGGACCGGGTGGTGTTCCTCGACGACGTCGGCGACGCGGAGAAGCAGCACCTGATGGCCGGCTGCACGGCGTACGTGCTGCCCAGCAAGCCGACCCCGGAGTTCACCGAGACCTTCGGCATCGCGCTGGTGGAGAACATGCTCTCCGGGGGCGGCCCGGTGATCACCACCGACACCGGCGGGATCGGCGAGGCCGTGGGCGACTGCGCGACGATCGTGCCCACCGACGACCCCGCCGCGATCGCCGCAGCGCTGGACGAGGTCCTCTCGCTCGACCGCTCGCAGCGCTCGTGGCGCGCGGCGCTGGCCCGCGCCCACGCGGTGCAGTTCGACCGCACCGCCGTGCTCGACGGCATCCTCCGCCAGGTCGAGGCCCTGCCGTTGCACGAGGCCCCCCGCCTCCGCCGCGTCGTCTAACCCCCGCCGCCGGCGCCTCGCACCAGGACGCATGCGAACAAGGGTGCGCTCTCGTACCGCCCGCAGGTCGAGCGCGCACCCTTGTTCGCGTGCCTGGACGTAGGCGCGGCGACGGGCACCTGGCCGATATCGGGATTGACTCGCGATACGTACCGATATATCGTCAACGTATCGACAACGAGAGGAGACGCTCATGAGGCGCTCACACCCTGAGGCGCACGGACGGCCCTTCCGTCCCCAGGCGCCCCTCGAGGACGCGCTCGACCAGCGCGGCCCCCACCACGGACACGGGCACGGCGCGGGCTTCGGCCCCGGGTTCGGCCCCGGCTTCGGACCCGGCGGCCCGCGACGCGGCCGGCGCGGCTGGGGCGGGCCCCGCCCGCGCGGCGACGTCCGTGCGGCCATCCTGCTGCTGCTCGACGAGCAGCCCAGGCACGGCTACGAGCTGATCGGGGAGATCACCGACCGCAGCGGCGGCGTGTGGACCCCGAGCCCCGGCTCGATCTACCCCACCCTCCAGGCCCTGGAGGATGAGGGGCTCATCCGGCTGGAGAAGGTCGAGGGGCGGCGCACCGCGTCGCTCACCGAGGCCGGCTCGGCCTGGGTGGCCGAGCACCGCTCGGAGCTCGGCGACCCGTTCGACATCGGCGGGCCGCCCGCGGCGGCGCTCGACCTGCGGCGCGAGCTCGGCACGCTGACCTCGGCCGTGGGCCAGGTCGCACGCGTGGCGACCGCGGCCCAGATGGAGCGCGCCGCACAGGCGCTCGCCTCGGCACGCAAGGAGATCTACCGCCTGCTGGCCGAGGACGAGGACATCGTCGACGACTGACCGCCGGCCACCCGAGGGCCGCTCTCCCACCGGAGGGCGGCCCTCGGCGCACCTCGGTGCACCCGGCGCCCATGCACACCGCGACCCGGTTCACCCGGACGGGCCGTCATCACCAGGACGCGTCATGCCGATGCAGGTAGCGGACCGCACCGGAGGGACGCGCCCATGTTCAAGAGCCTGCGCGAGCACGCCACCGTCCTCGAGGTCGCGCCCGGGTGGGTCGTGGTGGACCCGCCGAGCCGCTTCCCGGGGCCCGTCGAGCACGTGATCGTGGGCAGCGGCGGTGTGCTGGCCGCGGCCCGGTGGTCCGGTGACGTCACCGTCGTCGACGGAGTCCTGCACCAGAACGGCCGCCGCCGCGAGCTCCAGGCCGCGGACCTGGTCCGCGAGACCGATGCGCTGGCGGGTCTGCTGCGCAAGGAGCACCGCCAGGTGGTCGCGCCGGTGGTCGTGACGCGCGGCGACCACCCACCGATCAAGGTCGCGCCGGGCCTGGTGCTCATCGGCCAGGACGCGCTGGCCCCGACGCTCGAGGCGCTGACCACCCACCTCGGCCCCGACGACACCGCCGACGTGCTCGGCCGGATCGCCCAGGCCCGGGCACGCCGCGTCGACGAGCTGCCCACCCAGGCCACGCTCTCGGCGGCGCTCAACGCGGACCGCACCCGGCGTCGCTGAGGGTCAGCGCACCCGTCGGGCGTCGAGCCGCACCGAGAGTGCAGCGCTGGCGGCGGTCAGCGCCGCAGTCAGGACCAGCGCGACGACGACCAGCACGCCCGGGGCGGGCAGCGTGATCGATCGCTCGGGGAGCACGTCCATCGCGACCACGGTCGCCCCCATCACGGCGAACATCGGCAGGAACGTCGCGAGCCGCGCCCGCGCGTAGCCGAACGCGAAGTACAGCGGGAACTGGAGCGCGATCATCAGCCCGACGATCGTCGTCGCCGCCACGAGCAGGTACCCGAGCTCGGCCGGCTCGAACGGCTCCCCCATCGCCGCGGCCAGCGCGAGCCCGACGCCGCTGCCCACCAGGGCAGCGACGAGGCCCAACCCGAACGCGAACGCGTACCGACCCAGCACCACCGAGACCTGCCGCACCGGCAGGACCCCGTAGAGGGTGTCGAGGTCGCTCTTCTCCGCGATCGCGAACGGGTACGCGGCGACGAACACCGACATCACCATGAGCATGACCGGGGCCATGGTCGCCTGGTGCCACAGCAGCGCCAGCATCGGCGTGAGCGCGAACAGGATCACCATCTGCGTGCGGTAGGGCCGGACGGTTCGCACGTCGAGCACGGCCATCCGCAGGACTGCGTTCACCGGTCACCTCCGAGCTTGACGACCAGCTGGTCGAGGGTGGGCGCCTCGACGACGAGGTCCCCACGCAGCTCCGCCAGGTCCACGGTCCGCACCAGGGCCTCGACCCCGGCCGGCGTGCGCCGGGTGCCGGCCAGCGGGAGCTCGGGTTCGAGCAGGTCGTCCGGGCCGCCGCGCACCAGCCGGTAGCCGTCCAGCAGCTCGTCCTTGGTGCTCGACGCGACGACGCGGCCGTCGCGGATGAAGGTGACGTAGTCGGCGATCCGCTCGAGGTCGGTGGTGATGTGGGTGGAGAACAGCACCGAGTGCCCGTCGTCGGTGAGGAAGTCGCCGAGGATGCCCACGAGGTCGTCACGCGCGAGCGGGTCCAGGCCGCTGGTCGGCTCGTCGAGGATCAGCAGCCGCGCACCGTGGGAGAGCGCCACGGCGATCATCAGCTTCATGGACTGCCCGCGGGAGAGCTCCTTGACCTTGTGACCGGGGTCGAGGTGGAAGTCCTCGAGGAGCGAGCGGTACCGGGCGGAGTCCCACCGGCCGTAGAAGGGGCGCAGTGCTCGCTCGACGTCCGGCAGCCGCCAGTCGTCCACGAAGAACGCGTGGTCCAGCACGACGCCGATGTCCTGGTGCAGGTCGGGATCGGCCGGCAGACGGCGGCCGAGCACCTCGACCTCGCCCGCGTCGGGCCGGATCATGCCGAGCAGGCACCGGATGGTGGTGGTCTTGCCGGCGCCGTTCGGGCCGACGAAGCCCATCACGAAGCCGGTCGGCAGCTCGAAGCCGACGTCCCGCAGGTGGAACGTGCCTCGGGTCGCGTCCAGGTGACGCACCGCGAGGGCGGTCTCGCTCACGACGATCGTCCTTCCGTGGCAGTGGCGGTGGGGGTGGAGGTGGGAGCGGCGGCCTCGTCACGCTCGGCAGCCATCAGGGTGTCGAGCACCTCGACCAGGCCGTCGCGATCCAGCCCGACGGACCGCGCCGCCTCGAGGGCCGCGGTCAGGCCGTCCTCGACCTGGCGGAGGAGCTGCTCGCGCACCAGGTCCGAGTCGACGCCGAGCACGAACGCGCCCTTGCCCGGGACGTTCACGATGAACCCCTCGGCCGCGAGGTCGGCGTAGGCCCTCGTGGTGGTGATGACGCTGATCTGCAGGTGGCGGGCGAGGACGCGAACCGACGGCAGCGCCTCGCCCTCGGCGAGCTCGCCGGCCAGGATCGCGGCCCGCACCTGCTGCTTGACCTGCTCGTAGAGCGGGATGCCCGAGGTGTTGGACAGGACCACCTTCACCCGGGTCTCCTCACGTCGCCTCTACTGTGCATATGCACTATATACAGTAGGGACAGCAGGCGTCCACCGGCCGCGGCGTCACCGCCGGCTCAGGGCAGGATGTTGCCCAGGTCGCCGAGCATGCCGGCCAGGCCGAACTGCGACGTCGTCATCGCCACGCCCACCAGCAGCGCGATCACCGACAGGGCGATCGAGGCGCCGGACTTCCGGGCCCGACCGATCGAGGTGATCGCCAGGAACAGCCCGACCGGGCCGAAGAAGAACGACGCGATGATGGCGACGATCGCGAGCGGGTCGAACGGCACGCGCGACTCCACGGGCACCGGCCGCGGGTAGCCCGTCGTCGACGGTCGGGGCGGTGGTGGCGGCGGCATCGGGAGCCCGCGGGCGGCTGCGCGGGCGCCTCGGGCGGCGGTCCGCTCGGCCTGGGTCGGCCGGTGGGTGCGCCGGGCGGCGGTCCGCTGGGTGGTGCTCTCGAACGCCGTCGGGGCCGCGGTCCGGGGTGCGGCCTGCGGTTCCGCAGTGCGGTACCGGGTCGACGGGGCCGCGGTGCGCGGCGCCGTCGGGGCCGGAGGCCGGGCCGTGCGCGGCGCGGTGCGCATCGGCGGCGCGGGCGTCGGCATCGGCGGCGCGGGGACGGGCGACATCGTCACGGGTGACATCGACACCGGCGCCATCGTGACCGCCGGGCCGCTCTCGCCGCGCATCGACCGCGTCACCTGGACCGGGGCCATGCTGACCCGGGTCGACATCACCGGGCTCATCGGCACCGTCCGCACGACGACCGTCGTGGCGCCACGACCGTACGGCGCCCAGGAGAGGATCGGGGTGCCCGGGGGCGGCGGCACGGGTGGTGTGCTCACGGGGTCCTCCGGCAGACGATGTGCGGTCGACCCACCCTCCGGGGGCGGTGACCGGTCCTCACGACGATACCGGCGCCCGCCCGGCGCGGGCAGGGACTCACGGGGCCTCCTGCGGGCCCTCCGGCCCCGCCTCCACCACCTGGTTGCGGCCGGCGCGCTTGGCCTCCAGCATCGCCTGGTCGGCCGACACCACCCCGTCCAGGCGGTGGCCCGAGCGCCCGAGCCCGACGGACACCGTCAGCGACATCCCCGGCGCAAGGCTCGCCCAGTCGAACTCCGCCACCGCGGCACGGATCCGGTGCGCGAGCGCGCGAGCGACGTCCGCGGGACCGTGGGGCACCACGACGAACTCGTCCCCGCCGTAGCGGACCAGCAGGTCACCGGTGCGCGCGGTGGCCCGCAGGATCTGCGCGACCACCTCCAGCGCCCGGTCGCCCACCGCGTGCGAGAAGCGGTCGTTGATCGTCTTGAAGTCGTCGACGTCGACGAAGATCACCGTCTCCGGCCGCACGCCCTCGCCGACCCGCTGGAGCAGGCGGCGGTTGCCGAGGCCCGTCAGCGGGTCCTCCTCGCTGGCCCGGCCGTGCCGCTCGACGCGCGCCTCGAGGGTGCGGATCGAGTCCTGGCCGTGCAGGGCCGTGAACCGAGAGCCCCGCTCGGTCCAGACCATGGCGAGCGACGCGCGCGCCACCTCCCGCCACCGCAGCGCGGCGTCGGTCGATCCGGCGGTGCGCAGGTCCAGCTCGGCGAGCAGCGTCCGCGCCAGCGTCGCCCACACCTCGCGGCCGGCCGTCGTCGCCGTCTCCAGCGCCGTGCCGAGGTTCTCGGCGGCCTGCTCCTCGCGGCCGGCGAGCATCGCGACCTCGCCGAGGGTCAGGTGCAGCAGGTCCCTGCCCATGCACCGGGTGCGCAGGTCGTACCGGGCCGAGGCGGAGCGCGCCAGGGCCTCGGCCACTCCGACCTCACCCATCAGCAGCCAGCCGAACGCCTCGGCCGCCTGACCGCGCGCGAGCGTACGGAGCTCGCCCAGGGCGATCGCCCGGCGCTGCACGCGCAGGCTCGCGCTGACCACGAGTGGCGCCCTCGCAGCGGACTCCGCGTCCCGTCCCACCAGCCGGAGCATCGCCGCCCACTCGGCCTGGAGCGCGGCACGCTCCCGGTTGACCAGCAGATCCATCACGGAGCGCTCGCGGGCCGCATCGATCCCGGACAGCGACATCCCCATGGGGTCCAGACCCCGCAGCACCGCCTCGGCCCTCTCGTAGAGCCGGGCCGCCCGCAGCGCCCTCGCGACCACCACCGAGGCGCGGACGTGGAGCCGCGTCCCGGTCCGCATCGCCCGCAGCAGCCAGTCCGCCTCGGCGAGCGCGGCGATCGAGGCCGGGGTCGACCCGAGGCCGGTGTGCGCCTCCGCGACCACCGCGAGCGCGGTGCAGCGCCACGCCGGCCCGGCCGTGCCCGCCTCGACCAGGAGCTGCTCGGCCACCACGAGCGCGTCGGCGAACCGCCCGAGCTCGAGCAGCGCAAGGGCCTCGAGATAGCGCAGGTGGCGCGCCGTGGCGCTGTCGCCGAGGCCCTCGACCACCGGGCGCAGCCGGTGGGCGGCCTTGGCCGCGCGTTCCACCAGCCCGGCGAGGACGTCCCGGTACACGAGCTCGGACACGATCCCCAGCGGCCCGAAGGCGGGAGGCTCGGCGAGGGCGGTGGAGGTCGCGGTGAGCGCGGAGAGCAGCGCGGGCAACGCCTCGGCCGTCGGTCCCGCGCCGGCCTGGCGGATCCACGTGGTCGCGTCGGGCGCGGCCGGCACGTCGGCCGCGGGCGAGGCCGCCGCCGACCCGGGTGCCGGGCTCGCCGCCGGTCCGACCGGAGTGGACCCGGGAGCCGGGATCGGCGGGGGTGGGGCAGCCACGACACCCGAGGGCTCGGCGGCACCGGGCACCGCGTCGGACCCGGCAGGTGCCGTCCCGGGGGGCACCGGCCGGCGCCGGCCGACCCGGCGCAGCAGTGACGCCCCCAGGCCCTCGCGCTGCGCGGCCAGCCGCCCGCCCGAGAGCAGGCACAGGTGCTCCGCAGCGACCACCAGGTCGGCGGGGACGGTCGTGCGCGTCGAGGACACCACCGCGAGCAGGTCGGTGACCCGGCGCCCGTCCCGTACCGGGACGAGCAGGATCCCGCGGGCCCCGAGGTCGCTCAGCGCGTCGGTGGCCACCGACGTCGCGCCCAGACCGGTGCCACCGGTGCAGCACGACGACATGCCGGACACGAGTGCGGCCAGCTCCTGCACCCGGAACGGCGGCAGCACCGCCAGCGAGCGCGCCTGCGGCCCGACGGCGGCCTGCACGCCGGAGTCCGACAGCCGCCACACGCAGCCCGACTCGAAACCCACCAGCTCCGCCACCGCACCGAGCACGCCGGCCGCGACGGCCTCCGGCCCCGATGCGGACACCACCGCCGGCGTGAACCGGGTCAGCTCGTGCAGCGCCCCACCCGACTCGCGGCCCGCGGGCAGCGTGCCGAGGCGGGCGCCCAGCTGGGCGGCGGTGCGCCGCACGAGGGTCGCGGCGGCCGTGCTGATCGGAACCACGGAGTCCACGTTGCAGACCCCCACCACCCTGCCGTCCACCCGGATCGGCACGGCGAGCTCGGCACGGACGCCGGGCGCCGCGAGCCGGTAGCGCGTGTCCGTCGAGACGTCCTCGACCATCACCTCGCGCTCGTCGGCGAACGCGGTCCCGGTCAGGCCCGCGCCGGGCAGCAGCCCGTCGAGCACCAACCACTGACCCTGACGCGACTGGCAGCGCAGCACCCCACCGCGCTCCAGGTACACCGAGGGCAGCAGGCCGCCGAACGCTGCGAGGTGCGCGGCGGCCGCCTCGCAGGCCTCACCCTGGGTCACCGCGGCGGCGAGGGCGTCGTCGAAGGCCTCCAGGTCGGTGACGTCCCTGCGAGGTCCGGGGACCCCGGGGCGCAGCAGCCGCACCGCGGTGGGCGTCAGCTCGGGCCACGGCGGGCCGGGCCGGGCCACCACGTAGCCCTGCACCAGGTCCACGCCCACCGCACGCAGCTCGTCGAGGTCCCCGACGTGCTCGACGCCCTCGGCCACGGTGAGCCCGCCGATCGCGGAGGTGAACGCCTGGAGCGCCTGCACGAGCGCCCGGCGACCGGGATCGCGGTGCATCCCCTCCACCAGCGAGCGGTCGATCTTGACGAACGACGGGGCGAGCGCGAGCACGTGCGCCATGGAGGCGTACCCGGCGCCCACGTCGTCGACCGCCACCAGGCTGCCGGAGGTGCGCAGCCGGGCCAGCACCGCGCTGAGGGCGTCGTAGTCCTGCACCGCGTCGTGCTCGGTGATCTCCAGCGCGTGCCGGGGCAGGTCCGCGAGCACGTCGGGCAGGCGGGGGTCGAGCAGCGCGGCGGGGCTGACGTTGACCGAGACCAGCGCGCCGTCCCGGGGCGAACCGGCCTCGGCCACCGCTCGCAGGCACGCGAGCTCGACATCGACCCGCCGGCCGACCATCCCCGCCGCGTCGAGCCACTGGTCGGGACGGCCGGCCACCACGCGGGTGCGGGCCAGCGCCTCGTAGGCGATCACGGCACCGTCGGCCAGACGCACCATCGGCTGGAACACCGCCCGGATCGACCCGGGCTCGACGAGGGCGTCGACCAGGTGCTCCGCCCGGCGTCGCGCGGCGGCGGGGTCGGGGGCCACCGGCACACGGGTGTGGGCGTACCGCGCGGGCATCACGAGCAGGGGCTCGTCCGGGCCGGCCGGGGCGGTGCTCGCAGGCCGGTCCGACGACTCGACCACGGCGTGCCCGGCGGGTGCGCCCGCGACGCCGACCGGTGGCGGGGCACCCTGGCGGGCGGCCCGCGCCGCGACCGCCGCGAGCGCGATCGCGGGCGTGAACGGCACGCGGCTCGGCAGGGTGGCACTCAGGTCGGGGCGGGTGTCCGAGCCGGAGCCGGCACCCGGGTCATCGCTCACGGCGTCGGGCGTGGGCACAGGGTCACTGCCCCACGAGGTCGACGCCGTCGACCCGCCAGGCGCCGTCCTCCTTCACCACCCGGTAGACGAACCGGTCGGTGTAGGTCTGCCCGTCGTCGAGCCACAGGTACGTCTCGGTCGTGCTGACCGAGGCGACGCCGTTCTCGACGCTGACCCGCGTGACCTGGACCTGGTTGTCCTGGTACCCGTTGCTGGCGACGAACGCGGCGAAGTCGTCGCAGGTCGTGAGCTCGTTGCTGGTGCGGAAGGCCCGCGTCGAGGTCGCCATGAACTCGTCGCAGCTGGAGCTGGCGACCGCGGCGTCGAGCCGCAGCACCGAGGCTCTCGGCCCGGTGAGCTCGGCGACCAGGGGGACCATCACGACGGCCACCCCGATCCCGACGACCAGCAGGACGGCGCCGACGATCGAGCCGGCCACAGCCAGGCCTCGGCCTGCGCCTGCGCGCTTCGTGCGACCGAGAGCCACCAGGGAGACCACCAGGCCGACCGGGGCCATGACGATCGCGAGCACGAGGCCGACCACCGCGATCGTCGGCGTCCGCGGCGCCTGCCCGGGCGGCACGTACCCGGGGTGCGGGTAGCCGGCGGGCGGCCCGTACCCGGGGTGGGGGTAGCCGGCGGGCGGCCCGACCCAGGGAGCGCCCGGCTGCCCTTGCGGCGGTGTTCCCCAGGGATCGGCGGGCGGCTCGGCCGGCGGCGACCGCACGCCCCCGTCCTGCGGGCGCCACGACGGCGATCCCGGCTGCTCGCCGGCTCCGTACCCCTGCCCGCCCTGGCTCATCGCGTCCCCTCCGACCGCCACGCACGTCGACCTGCCAGCCTAGGGAGCCACGGCGCCCGGCCCCAGGGCCGAAAGGCGGATTCCCGGCCGTTACGCGGATTTCACCCCCGCGCGCCCCGCGCGACTCGTGGCTCTGGGACCGTCGTGCCAGGCCGGTCCAGCGGGGCCGGGCGAGTCGGGCGGATCAGACGGAGACAGCATGGCAACACCTGACGTGGTGGTGTGGGAGGCCGACGGCAAGCCGCTGCCGTGGCTCGGCTACGGCGCACGGCTCGCCGCGCCGCTGCGCGCCATGGGGGCGCGCGTCCGAGTGGTGCCCTACCGCCGCCGGCCGCTGACCCCGGCAGAGCTCGCCGCGCCGGTGCACCTGCTGTCCGGCGGCGAGACCACGTCGTTCTCCGGCGACGCCGCCACCGTGCGTGCGCTGGCCGACCTGACCGAGCTGCTCGGGCGCGCGTGGCGGGGTGAGGCCACCGTGCTCGGCGTGTGCCTGGGCGCGCAGCTCGTCGCACGCGGCATCGCGCCGGGGCTGCCCCAGTCCCTCCCGGCGCGGGGCATGGAGGCGGGGCTGTGCACGGTCTACGGCCCCGGCGGCCCGCTGCGGGTGGCCGAGCTGCACTACGAGGACATCCACCCCTCGTTCGCCGAGATCGGCGGCGTCGAGGTGACCCACACCAACGGGCACTCGCGCGTGCAGGGTTTCCGGTGGGGCGAGACGGTCGCGGGCTACCAGTTCCACCCCGAGTGGTCGCCACGCGACGCGGCGTCGGCGCTGGATCGTCACCTCACGCTGCTGGACACCCGGCACGCCGACCCGGCGTCGGCGCGCGCGTCGGTGACCGCCGGTGCGGACGCGTGGTCGGAGCGGACCGCATGGGAGCTGCTGGTCGCGCCGGCTGTCCGGGCCCTGGGGCTACGGGCGGCGCAGGCGGCCTGACCGGCGGCCGCTCGCCACCGGTCGACCCGGCCTGTGGGCGGGCGGCAGCCGCGTCGGCGGCGCACCGTACCCTGGGGCCGCCGGAAGGAGCCCTCCTCGATGCCGAACCCCGCCGAGAGGCGCACGCCCGTCGAGGTGCTGCGCACCGTCTTCGGCTACGAGTCGTTCCGCGGCGAGCAGGCCGAGATCATCGACGCGGTGGTGTCCGGCGAGGACGCGCTGGTGCTCATGCCCACCGGCGGTGGCAAGTCGCTGTGCTACCAGATCCCCGCGCTGGTCCGGCCGGGCACCGGCGTGGTGGTCTCCCCGCTCATCGCCCTCATGCAGGATCAGGTGGACGCGCTGTCGGCGCTCGGCGTGCGCGCCGGGTTCCTCAACTCCTCCCAGGGTTGGGAGGCGCGCCGCGAGACCGAGCGCGCCCTGCTGGCCGGCGAGCTCGACCTGCTGTACCTCGCGCCGGAGCGGCTCGGCCTGCACGACACCCCGGACCTGCTGCACCGGGCCGAGGTCGCGCTGTTCGCGATCGACGAGGCGCACTGCGTGTCGCAGTGGGGCCACGACTTCCGGCCGGACTACCTGCTGCTGCACGTGCTGGGCGAGCAGTGGCCCGACGTGCCGCGGGTCGCCCTGACCGCGACCGCGACCCGTGCGACGGCCGCCGAGATCACCGAGCGGCTCGGCCTCACCGAGGCACGCACGTTCGTCGCGAGCTTCGACCGGCCCAACATCACGTACCGGATCGCGCCCAAGGACAACCCGCGCGCCCAGCTCCTGCGCCTGCTGCGCACCGAGCACGACGGCGACGCCGGCATCGTCTACTGCCTGTCGCGGGCCTCGGTCGAGCAGACCGCGCAGTTCCTCGTGGACCAGGGCATCACGGCCCTGCCGTACCACGCGGGCCTGGACCACCGGACGCGGGCGGCGAACCAGTCGCGGTTCCTGCGCGAGGACGGCGTCGTGATGGTCGCGACCATCGCGTTCGGCATGGGGATCGACAAGCCCGACGTGCGGTTCGTCGCGCACCTGGACCTGCCCAAGTCCGTCGAGGGCTACTACCAGGAGACCGGCCGCGCGGGCCGCGACGGTCTGCCGTCCACCGCGTGGCTGGCCTACGGGCTGGCCGACGTGGTCCAGCAGCGCCGGATGATCGACACGTCCGAGGGTGACGCCGCGCACCGCAGGCGCCTGTCGGCACACCTGGACGCGATGCTCGCGCTGTGCGAGACGGTGGACTGCCGGCGGGTGCAGATGCTGCGCTACTTCGGCGAGGAGTCCGAGCCGTGCGGCAACTGCGACACCTGCCTGGCCCCGCCGGACGCGTGGGACGGCACGGTCGCCGCGCAGAAGCTGCTGTCCGCCGTGGTGCGGCTGGACCAGCGCGGGCAGCGCTACGGCGCGGGGCACGTCATCGACATCCTGGTGGGCAAGGCGACCGCGCGCGTGACCCAGCTCGGTCACGACGAGCTGAGCGTGTTCGGCGTCGGCGCGGACCTCGACGAGCGCGCCTGGCGCGGCGTGGTGCGCCAGCTCCTGGCCCAGGACCTGCTGGGCGTGGACGCGAGCGGCTACCAGACGCTGCACCTGGTGGAGGCCAGCCGCGCGGTGCTGTCCGGCGACCGTGAGGTCCGGCTGCGCACCGAGGCCCCACGCACCAAGGCCCCGCGTGCCAAGCCGAAGGCGGCCGCCGCGGTGGCGGACCTGTCCGAGCAGGACGCCGGGGTGTTCGACAGGCTGCGCGCCTGGCGTGCCGGCGTGGCCAAGGAGCAGGGCGTGCCGGCCTACGTGGTGTTCCACGACGCGACGCTGCGCGCCATGGCCCAGGCCCGCCCGGCCAGCCTCGACGAGCTCGCCGGGGTCAGCGGCGTCGGCGCGGCCAAGCTCGAACGGTACGGCGCGGAGGTGCTGGCTGCGCTCGCCGGGTGAACGGCGTGGCGACACGCCGTGCGTCGCCGAGCGGCCACGCCGCGCCCGGCGCACGATGGACCCAGGCGAGAAGGGCCATCGTCATGGGCATCGACCAGCGCGTGCCGCACGCAGCGCACCCGCACCTGGCGGCTGCCGCGGTGCACGCGGCCCACGCCCGCGCCGCGCTGTGGCGACAGACCCGCCGGCGCTTCGCCTTCTGGCTGGCCGAGGTCGCCCTGGTCGTCGCCGTGGTGCTCCTGCTGGTCGGCGACGTGCGCTGACGCCCACCGCCGCGGAGCCCCCCGCGGCGGTGGACGGGTCCAGACGGCCTAGCTGCGGTAGTACCTCCGCCAGATCAGCCGGTGCAGGCCGATCGCCTTGGGGATCCGGCGCAGCCCAGGGATGAACGGCATGAACATCACGACCAGGGTGAACAGCACGACGATCGCCATGATGTAGATGTCGCCGTTGGCCGTGAGGGTCGCCGCCAGCCCGCTGTCCGCCTCGGAGTTGAAGAACGGCAGCTGGTACCAGAAGGAGAACGGGGCGAGCCACTGCTGGCCGGGGTAGGCACCCGTCTCGTTCATCATCCCCCACTGGTTGCCCTGGAGGTGGGTGGCGCTGGCCGCCGCGTCGAGGTAGCCGCCGTCGCCCATGAACAAGATCTGCTTGGTGTTGTCCGTCGAGTAGAAGTTGCCCGGAGAGGCGAGCACGCCGTCCAGCGCGCCGGACGCGGCCATCGCCTCGAGGCCCGCCGCCAGATTGGGGACGGGGCCGTAGTCACCGGACGGGACCTTGGCGGGGTCCCCGCCCGCGGCGTCGGAGCTCAGCGCGTCGTCGTAGGCGGTGGCCCACGCGGTGCGCCGGTCGGCCGAGGCGGCCTTCCACGTGTCCAGTGCCGTGGAGACGGTGAGCGGCTCGGCCTGGTTCTGGAGCGGGGTGATGACGAAGTCGTTGGCCGTGTCGACCGGGATGTGGATGCCCATCGCGGTCTGCAGGTTGATCGGCCCGAGGTTCTGGCCGGTGCCGGCGTCGTTGTACGGCGGGCCGTAGGTCGCCGACTCGGACGTGCCGGCGAGCTCGGCGACGGTCGTGTCGTAGAAGTCGTTCGGCATCTCCGTGGCCCAACCCTTGAAGGTCAGGGGCGGGTCGTCGGGGGAACCGAGCGCGGAGGCGAGGACCACCACGAGGGCGCCGACCACACCGAGTGCGATGAGCCCCTCGCGGATGATGTCGTAGTGCCGCTTGGGCCCCCGCCATGGGGTGGTCTCCAGCTCGTGCTGGAGCGCGGCTAGGTCGCGGTCGGCCATCACGCCTCCTCCTCGGTTGCCGACACGGCCTCGCGGCGCGCCTCGACCTCGGCCGCGTCGATGGGCGGGACCACGCCGCGCAGCCGCACGAGCACCACGTGGATCACCACGACCACCGCGATGATCAGCGGCAGCAGGAACACGTGGACCAGCAGCGCCTGGCCGAGGTTCGCCACGTTGAACCAGGCGCCGACGCCGGCGGAGTTGAGGCCGTCCTTGGCCTCGAACGAGATCCACTGCGAGTCGAAGTTCGTCTGGACCACGTAGCCCGTCAGGCCCGCGATGATCGACACCAGGAACGCGATCATCCCCGTGATCCACGTCCTGGCCCGGTGCCCACGCCACGCGGCCATCGAGAACTTGCCCACCAGGTGCACGAGCATGAATACGAAGAACAGCTGCACGGACCAGAAGTGCAGGCTGTTGAACCAGTGCCCGGTGCTCGACACGTGGTACCAGGACGGCCCGTTGAAGGCCAGGACGACTCCGGAGGCGACGATCATGCCGAGCGCGGCGAGGGTCAGGACGCCGAAGACGTAGATCCACGACGCGACGTAGCTGGGCTGGGTCTCGGGCAGGAGCTTGTCGTAGGGCAGGTCGTGCTCGAGGCGGTAGCGCAGCCGGCCGATCAGGCTGGCCGGACGTTCGTCGACGTCGGCCGCGTGCTCGCTGGCGTCGGCCGCGTGCGTCGGCGCGGTCATCGGCGCTCCTCCGGCGAGGCCGATGCCGAGCGCTCAGTGTGCCCCGAACGCTCACGGCGCTCGGCGGGCTGCTCGCGGCCGGCCGGGAACGGCAGCACGAGCGCCAGCACGAAGAGCCCGACCGTGATCACCATCATGATCAGGTTGGGCACGGAGACGGACAACCACCCCCACGTCAGGTAGGTGGAGGGATCCACGGGTATCCCCGTGAGCACGTGCATGGCTCGCTCCGTCCTGCCACGCGCCCGGTGCGGCGGCGGGACCCAGCAAACGCCCGGAGCCTGCGCCGGACCTGCCAGGAACCTGGGAGAACCCCGGGGAGCCGACCAAGGATCCGACCGAGGAGGCGACCGGGGAGCCGACCAAGGATCCGACCGAGGAGCCGTCCGAGGAGCCTCAGACGAGGCCGACCCACAGCCCGTCGCGGGCCCTGGTCATCGCCGAGTACAGCTCACGACGCTGCAGCTCCCACCACTCCCGGTCGGCCGCGGCGGCCGGGGGCTCGGTCACGTCGATCAGGCTCGCCGCCACGTCGGGCAGGAGCACCTGGGAGAACTCCAGGCCCTTGGCGCGTTTGATGGTGCCGACCTTGATGGGCTCGACCTGGGTGCCGTCGTACTCGGTGAGGAGCATGACGTTCTCGCCGGCCGCCCGCAGCGCGTCCGCGGCGAGCACCGCCGCGCCGTTGGTGCTGCACAGCACCGCGACGCCGCCGTGGTCGCCGGTCTCGCGCGACACGGTCCTGGCCCGCCCGACCATCCCGATGTGCCGCTCGCGCTGCGTGGCGAACCGCGCCACCACCGGGTCGGGACCGGTGCGGGTCACCAGCCTGGGGCGGGTGCTCGTCTCGATCCCGCCCTCGAGGTCGGTGAACTCGTCGCCCTCGACCACGCGCAGCGCCAGGTCGACGATCGGCGCGGCGTTGCGGAAGTTGACGTCGAGCACCACGCCCCGGCCGGCCACGGACACGCCGGCCTCGGCCAGGGTGTACCCGCCCGGGTAGACCGCCTGCTGGCCGTCGCCGATCAGGGTCAGGCCGTCCCGGCTGTCGCCGACCAGGGAGTGCAGCATCCGGACGGTCACCGCCGAGAGGTCCTGAGCCTCGTCCACGACGACCGCGGAGTACCCGCCCTCGATCGGGTTGCGGCGCAGCTCGTCGTAGGCGAGCAGGATCAGGTCGTCGGCGTCGTGGATCGCGGCCGCGGCGAGCCGGCCCTGGTAGTCCTCGTAGAGCCCCCACACCGCGCGACGCTGCTCGAAGGACAGCGGGTAGCGGCGTCCGGTGCGCGCGGCGGTCGCGTACCGGTCCAGGTCCGTGATGGCGCGGCCCTTGATCACCTTGCCGATCTCGGTGCGCCAGTATCCCGGCGCCACGTCCGCGCGGCGCAGCGGGCTGTCCGGCGGCAACGCGTCACAGGCCTCGTCGAAGGCCACGCGGGCCTCGGACTCGTCGACGGCGACCCGGATGCCCCGCTCGGCGAGCATGGCGCGCGCCCATTCGTGCACGCCGGTGAGCTCGACCCGATCGACCACGTCGGGCGCCAGGAGGGCGAGCTGGTGGGCGAGCACGTCCGGCAGGGTCCGCACCAGGGACGTCACCAGCACGGTGCCCGGACGGCTGCGCGCGAGGTAGGCGGCGCGGTGCAGCCCGACCAGGGTCTTGCCGGTGCCGGCCGCGCCGCGGATCCGGCACGGCCCGTTGAACGACCGGCGCACGAGCGTGGCCTGCGCGGGGTGCAGGAACGTCATCCAGTCCTCGACCGGCGCGGCGAGGCTTCCCGCCATGAGCGCGTCGGCGATCTCCGGCTCGCTGAGCACCGCACGGGGCGCACGCCCGTCGCGCGGCGCCGGCACACCCGGCTCCCGCGAGGCGTCCGGGCCGAACGGCGCGGGCTCCAGTGCCGGGCTCATCTCGAGCACGCGGGCGAGCACGACCTCGACCTGCCGCGACGTCAGCCGCGAGCCGTGGGACGCGACGAACCGCAGCACGTCCCTCTCCCCCACGACACGGACCGAGCCGATCCGGTGGTCCACACCCTGGCGCCCGGCGAGGACGAGCACCGGCCGGACCTCGCCCGGCGCCAGGCCGACCTCGACCAGGTCGCCCTCGGCGCGGTAGGCGACGTCGGCCAGGGCGAGCACGTCGTCGGTGATGTCCTGGCTGCCGCGCAGCACGACGTCGCCCTCGACCCGCACGTCACCCGAGGTGTCGCTGTCGACCATGAAGACGCCGCCCTCGCCGACCACCACCAGCTCGGCGTGCCGTCGGCGCCGACCCTGCGCGCTGCGGTCCACGAGCACGTGGTGCCCGATCGTGGTCAGCGGCGCCAGCGCGTGCGCGGCCAGGGCCCACGCGGGCTGGTCGCCCGACGGGGTGACGCCACGCCGCGCCGCGAGCGCCCGCGCCACGGCGTCGGAGTGCTCGCGGACCTCGGCGAGGGTGGCCGGGGTCGGGGACCGGGGCGGGCGAGGAGGCTCGACCGCGGGCGCCGGGCGCGGGACGGCGGTGTCGGCGGCGGGTGTCGCGACGGACTCGGTCCTGGCGAGTCGCTCGCCGGCGAGGAGCCGCTCGGCCCACGCGAAGTCGTCCCGTGCCATGCCGCCCTCCCTTCACAGGGAGTGTCGGCACGGGAGCAACCAGGCTTAATCAGGCAACAGGGGTGAGGTCTCGGTCGGTCCTCCCGCCCTGCCCGTCGGCGTCGGGGGCCTCGGCCTCTCGGTCGCCCTTCGGGACCATCGCGCCCCGGCCGTGGGGGAAGGGCAGCAGCATCGCCACCACGACCAGCACGACCGTCACCCCGACCATGATCAGGTTGAAGGCCGTCGCCGCAGGGTTGCTCCCGGCCACGAACGCGTACGGGTCGGCGAGGAACTTGAGGATCTCGTGCATGGTGGCCTCCGCCTTTCCGGGCCGCTCCGGCGTGGCTCGCGCCGGCCGGGCCGACACCAGCAGGGTCGGGCCCGTGGCTGTGATGCGGCTCGGGAGCGGCTGGGAGTTGGTGGGGAATGGTGGGGCACCACGTGGAGGCCTCGCTCAACATCCACCGCCCACCACGACCTCGTCGAGCGGGCCCCGCCCTCCGCCTCCACGCACGAGCGCCCGACCGATCGGCGTCAGGGCCCCGTCGACGACGGCGCCGAGCTCCATGGCCTCTCGCAGGGCGACCGGCAACGCGTCGGCGACGGCCATGCCCCGCGGAGCCCGAGGTCCGACATGACGCGGCATCTCCCATGTCGCGTACGGCACCAGCTGCGCCGGGTCGAGCAGCCGCAGACCCGGCGCGAGCCGTGCCAGCTGCCACAGCAGCACCTCTCGTGCCCTCACCTGGGCGCGGTCCTGGGTCGCGACGCCACGTGCGCGAGCCCCGTCGGAGGTCCGCTCGGCGCAGAACGCCGCGGGTGAGCGGTCCCACGCCATGAGCAGGTCCACGCGCCGCGCCACCGGCCCGGACCCCACCCACGCGGCGGCTCCCGGGGCCACCACGATTCGACCGGACCGCGTCCACTCCAGCTGGCCGAGCACGGCCATCAGACCGAGCGCGAGCCGGACGGTCGGCACCTCGGCGCGCACCTGCCCGGCCAGGGCGCGCAGCCGCCGGACGGGCACCGCGCCGACCGGGCTCCGCAGGGTCACGACTGGCTCACTCTCGACCACGTCGAGCAGCGTGCGGACCACGCAGTCCATCCGCGCCAGAGCTGCTCGCCCGCGTGCGGCCGATCCCGGCTGGTCGGACTCGGCGAGATCGAGCGTGGGCGGTTCGAGGTGGATCTCGCACGCAAGACCCGACGGCGCGAGGGCGAGGGCTACCTCGGACGGCACGCTCCGGACCACCTCATACCCCGCGAACCGAGTGAAGAGCAGGCCGCGCCGCCGCGACCACAGCTCGGCCTCGATCCGCTCGCACGAGGAGAGCGCTCGCAGCAGCTCGTCCGACGAGCCGCGGCTCGACGCGCCCTCGAGTGCCGCGAGCCCGTCGGCCATCGCGCCGGACGTCGTCCTCGCGACCGCACGGTCCACGTGGGACAGCAGCACCGCGAGCGCATCCGCCGGTGCGGTGGCAACCATCTGCCGCACCCGCCGTGGATCGCCGATCGCCTCGGCGACGACGGACCGCGCGTGGTCGGGCGAACGGCGCGCCCGTCCCGTGGCGCGCCACAGCCGGGCGATCTCCGCGACCTCGCCGTCGGGGGTTCTTGCCAACCACTCACGGACCGGTGCGCCCAGGCCCGCGGGGCGCTCGGGGAGCAACGGCACGGCGGGGCTGACACGGACCCTCCCGTCGGTCTCGACGTGGTGCGCCGACTCGTCGCGCCGGACACGGGCAGGGCCGTCGGGGCCGATCACCGGCCACACGAGGGCCATGCTCACGAGGGCAGCGACGACCGACGCCGCAGACGCGGTCAGCACCTCGCCGTCCGTCGCGGTGTCGCCGACCAGCGCTACGAGGCGGTCCAGATCGGCGCCGTCGCCCATCGCCATGAGGAGAGCGAGCACCTCGAGCTGGGGCGTGGTCAGATCACCGATCAGGTGGTGAACCACCGGCGCGTCCGTGAGCTGCGCCGCGAGGTGGCGAAGGCCGAGAGCGGGTTCACCGCCGATGCTCGCCACGCTCCGGTAGCCCTCGAGGGCTGCGGGGTCCATCACCTCGAGCCACTGCGTGAGCTCGTCCGTCGCCGCTGTCCGCTCTCTCATGCCGGGACCGTCCCACTCGGCTCCGACACGTGGGCAGGACGGGACGCAGGGCCTGTGGACGACGTGTTGCATCGTGATGCACGGTCCTGATGTACTGATGCGATGCGAACGACGGTGACGCTCGACGACCGGTTGCTGGCCGAGGTCCGGGTGCTCGCGGCCGCCGAGCACCGCACCGTGAGCTCGGTCCTGGAGGACGCGCTGCGGGAGATGCTCGCGCGCCACTCCTCCGGCGCCCGGGCCGGTCGGGTCGTCCTGCCGGTGAGCGGCGACCCCGACGTCGCGCCCCTGGTCGACATCCTCGACGCCGACGCGCTGGCTGCGGCGCTCGGTGACGACGTCGCATGATCGCCGTCGACGTCAACGTCCTCGTCTACGCCGCCCGGCGCGAGTTCGCCCAGCACGAGGTGGCCCGCTCGTGGCTCGCCGCCGCCTTGGGCGGTCGTGAGCCCGTGGCCGTGCTCGACGAGGTACTCGCCGCGACCGTTCGTCTGCTCAGCAACCACCGGGTGCTCGCCACGCCGCTGACCGGCGAGCAGGCGCTCGAGTACTGCGAGGCGGTGCGCGGGGCGCCCGCGGCGACAGCCGCGACGCCGGGACCAGCCCGGTGGACCGTCTTCGCCGAGCTGATGCGTGAGCACGACCTGCGCGGCAACGACGTGCCCGACGCCCTGCTCGCGGCCGGCGCGCTGTCCCTGGGGGCGCGGCTGGCGACCTTCGACCGCGGCTTCCGGCGGTTCGCCGAGCTGGAGGTCGTCGTGCCGGCGTGACGGCGTTGTCCACAGGTTCCCGAGGCGGCGACCACGAGGCGACTTGCGTGGTCACGCCGGCGCTCACCGCCGCGACCGGCGGACGGCCTGCACGACGCGGTCGAGCTCGGCGCCCGTGAGCGACGGCGCCGCCTCGGCGATCGCCTCGCGCAGGCCGGGACGCGCCGGGCCCGACCTCGCCGAGGCGGAGCGCGACGCCGGAGGCACGAGCTCCCGGTCCGGCACCACGATGTACCCGGTCTCGACGTCGCCGAACACCCGCATACGCTCGCGATCCGTGACCCACAACCAGGCGAGGAAGGCGCAGACGATCGCGTCCACCTCGTCCTCGACGACGCGCAGCTCGCTCTTGCGGCGCGCGGTCGCGACGGCAAGCCGGATCTGCGCCCACCGCTGTGACGTGTCGAGCCGCAACGTCGGGCCGGCGACGCGCTCCAGGTGCCCGAGCAAGGCGTCGAACGCAGTCCGGAGGGAGTCCAGGTCACGCCCCGGCTTGGCCTTGTACGGGAGCACGCGGCCGAGCCCGAACAGCGCGACCGTCGCCGGGTGGGGGTAGACCTCGACCGCCACCGGGGAGCCGCAGCCCGCCGCGACCTGCGGGTCCAGGGCCCAGCCACGACGCTCGGCCAGGACGGCGCCGCGCGGCGGGTCGAGGTAGGCGCGCGACCGGTTGGCCGGGTGCGCGCCGGCGTCGTATGCGCGGTAGACATCGCCGAGCTGTCGCTCGCACGGCCGCGAACCGGCGGCGTTCGGGACGACGAGCGGCGCGTCGATCGCCGCGACCACGTCCGGCCCCAGGTGCGGGGCGAGGAAGGCGTCGACGTCGGAGTCGGTGATCACGGACGTGGAAGCGACCAGGCGCCCGGCGGCGTCGAGCACGGCCAGGCCCGTCCGGCCACGCGCCCCCCAGGCGAGGTCGATGCCGATGCAGGTGGCCACACGTCTCCTCAGGTCCTGCCAGGGAGCCTGCCACCCGACGAGCTCCCGCGCGTGGCGGCCGCGATCCCCCGATCGGCCGGTTCAGGAACCGGATCGGCGGTTTCTCGACCGATCCGGTTCCAGTCGTGCGTTGTCCACAGACTCGCCGAACCGGCCACGGGGTCGGGCGGGCGTTGCTAGGTTCGCGGACCATGAGGCAGGGGGCCGAACGTCAGTGGATGCCGCGCGCGGCGCGGTGGGTCGCGGTTCTGGTCGGCACGGTGGTGTCGGTCAGCGCGTGCACGGGGGGCCATCCAGCGCCTGGGCCGTCGTGGACGACGCCCGTTGCGACGTCGTCCCAGCCGACGGCGAGTCCGTCACCGACACCCACGGCGCCCGCCGAGCCGGCCAAGCCCGCGAGCTGGACCACCGGCAGCGACGAGGCCGCCGTCGACGCCGCGGCGTACTTCATGGACCTGTACAACTACGTGCGGGCGACCGGCGACCTGGCCGAGTGGGATGCGTTGTCCGACCCAGGGTGTGAGTTCTGTGCCAATACCCGCGCTCGAGTGGCCGAGGTCTACTCAGCGGATGGACAACTCGATGGCGGCACAGTCACGGTCACCGACGGGGCGCTGATCGACTACACCCCAGAGCTCCACGTGCACAGCGTCCAATTCAGCTACTCGGCGTCCCCCACGACGGAGTACGACGCGGATGGAGTCGCCGTTCGCACGGCGGAAGGCGTCACCGGCTTCGTCATTGTCGAGGTCGGCTTCGCGGGCGATCGCTGGATGCTCGTGACCGGCGCCTCCCGCGATGAGCCGGTCCCGCCGCTTGAGAGGTCGACCTCGTGAGTCGCCTCGCGCAACCGCGCCGGACGTTGGCCATTGCACCGATGGCTGCGGCCGTCCTCGCAACGCTCTGTCCCGCACCCTCGGCGGAGTCGACGCACGACTTCACCGCCGACTCCAGGGGGACCACCATCACCGTCCGCGGCGACGCCGCGACCAAGTGCGATACGCCCAGCGGTCCAACACCGGCCTCGTCGACCACGCTCTACTACTACCGACGGATCGCACCGGAGTACTGCGGTGGGGATGACGGCCTGGTTGCTCCGGGTCAGTGGTGCGTGGCCGAGACCGCTGGTGGTGTCGCCAACCGGACGTGCGCCGATGGGACCCCGGCCCTGGCCCCGATGTTCCGCCGCGAGGTCGACGCCTCCCACGTCCCCATCGGCCCTTGGGTCCAGATCGACAACGGCGGCTGCCCCGAGGACCCACCCGCCGAGGTCATCGTCACCGCCACCGACTTCGCCGCCCTGCCCCTGCAACCCTCACCCGCACATGTCCAACCCGGCGACGGACGCGCCATCGCCGGCATGGACCTGATCATGTACACCGACCCCACGCCGCAGGTCCTGGACACCACCGTCCTGGGCGTCCCGGTCACCATCACCGCCACCCCGACCGCCTACACCTGGGACCAGGGCGACGGCCAACCACCCCTGGTCACCACCGACCCCGGCAAGCCCTACCCCCACCAGACCGTCGCCCGACCGTTCATCCGCCACGGCGACTACGCCGTCACCCTCACCACCACCTGGACCGGCACCTACCGCATCAACGGAACCGGACCCGAACACCCCATCGCCGGCACCGCCACCACCACCTCCGACCCCTTCCAGATCAACGTCGTCGAGATCCACACCCACCTGGTCACCAACCCCTGAACCGGCGACGAAGCCGGGCTCTAGCATCCCTACCCCACCGCCCCGCGCTGCACGATCACCACCGTCATCGCCGTGTCCGCCCAGGACGTGTGCTGCTCGCCGGCCTCCCACACCGCCGCCCAGCCCGCCGACACCTCGCGCTCGACGTCGTCGTCGCCGGCTACCCGGCCGCTGCCGGACACCACGTAGAACACCTGCTCGCGCCCGGCCGGGTGCCTGGGCAGGGAGGCGCCGGGCTCGAGGAACATCACGTCGACGCGCACCCGCTCGGGATGAACGCCGGGCGTCAGCATGCGGAGAGCGACGCCCGGGGCGCCGTCCAGGTCGGCCCGATCGATCTGGTCCACTCGCACGTCCAGCCCCCCTCCGACTCGTGCTGCCGCGCCCCGCTCTACGGCAGATCCAACAACCCTCGCAGCGCCACGTCGACCGCCGCCAGGTCGGCGAGCGCCAGCATCCCCACCCGCTCGCCCAGCCGCGCTGCCGGGTCCACCGCGGTCAGGGCGTCGCACAGGGCCGACGTCTGCCCGTGCCCCGGGATCTGCACCGAGGGGCGAAACACGTACGGGTGCGCGCGCGTCGAGGTGGGGACCACCAGCCAGGTGCTGAGGTGCTCGAGGGCGGAGTCCAGCACGACGATCGCGAATCGGCTCCCGGCCTGCTCGTGCCCACGGGCGTCGCGCGGTGCGATGCGGTAGACCTCGCCGCGCATCAGTCGCTGAGCTCGGCGAGCACCGCGGCGACCTCGGCCCGGTCCTCGGCGTTGGCGGCGGCGTCACGCGCGTCGGACGCGGCCCGCGCCCGCCACAGCTCGTGCCGGTAGAGGACGAGCGCCTCCCGGATCACCGCCTCGACCGTCGAGCCGCGCTCTGCCGCGAGCGCGTTGAGCTCGTCCCGGGTCGTGGCACGCACCCGGACCGTCGTCGTCTCCGCCATGGATCGAGTCTACAGATCGTCTACAGCCGCGCCCGCGTCACCCACATGCCCCGCACACGACAGCGGCGCCGCCCGACCCCATCGTCGGACGACGCCGCTCTCGTCTTGCGTCAGGCGCGCGACCTCCGGTCGCTCCGCCCCGGATCCCTACCTCAGGCGAGCGCCTTGGCCTTGAGGGCCTCATACTCCTCGGCGGAGATCGTCCCCGCGTCGAGCAGCGCCTTGGCGCGGGCGATCTCGTCGGCCGGGCTCGTGCCGGCCACCGTCTTGATGTACTCCTCGGCGGACTCCTGCTGCTCGCGCACCGCCTTGACGTTGCGGCGAGCCATGCCGTCGCCACGTGCGATGAGGTAGATGAGCAGGGTGAGGAACGGCAGGACGAACAGTGCGAGGATCCACACCGCCTTCCACCAGCCGCTCAGCTCCCGGTCCCGGAACAGGTCACCGATCACCGAGAAGAGCGCCATCAGGTAGGCGACGAAGGCGAAGATCCAGAAGAACAGCCAGAACGCGTCCCACAGACTGCTGAAGATGTGCACGGCAAGTCCCCTTTGCGACGTGGCGCGGACCGCGTCTCGCACTCCACGGACAGGCGCAAGGCGCGTGCCGCCGGCGCGTGTCCAGCGGCGCGACCGACGCTACCGGGAGCCCGATCGGTGCGCACCAGGTCGGGGCGAGACGCCTCGCGTCGATCCTGGGGCGCCGTTGTCCACAGATTCCCGACGACGCCCCCGTATGTCGGACCCCGTTCGTACACTTGTTTCATCGAGGGGGTGATCCGGTGGCAACGCAGGGGGCGACGGGCGCATTGACGTCCGACGATGCCGCACAGCCACCGACCCCCGCGGAGCTCGCCGCACGGGTGGCGCGCCTGCGGACGGAGATCACGGACCTCGTCGCGCTCGTGCCGACGGTCGACGGCGTCTCCGGCCCAGCCCTGCACGCCGAGCTGCGCACCGCGGCCGGTCAGCTCCAGGCGCTCGCGGCTCGCGTCCTGGCACGCGTCGAGGCCGACGGTCGCTGGTCGTCGGGCGGGTCACGCACCTTCCCCGACTGGGTGGCGCGCAAGCAGCTCGCGTCGACCGGCTCGGTCCGTCGGGAGGTGGCGCTGGGCCGCGCGCTCGACGAGGCCCTGCCTCGCACCGCGGAAGCGCTGGCCAAGGGCGAGGTCACCATCGAGCACGCCCAGGTGCTCGCCCGGGTGGCTGCGTCGTCCGAAGCCCGGCGGGAGGCGCTCGCCTCCGGCGGTCCGGGCCGCGACGAGGGCGCGCTGCTCGAGCGCGCCCGCCGGATGCCGCTCGACGCCTATCGCCGCGAGGTCGACCGGTGGGCGACGCAGGTCGACGCCGTGGCCGCCGAGGCGGAGCACGAGGCCGCGTGCCGCAAGGAGTACGTCTCGTTCGGCCGACGCGGCGACGGCGTCGCACTCCAGGGCTTCCTCACGTTCGAGAACGCCGAGGTGCTGGCCACGGCGCTGCGCTCGGTCGCGGGCGTGCCCGCCAAGGACGACACCCGTAGCCGGGAGGAGCGCCAGGCGGCGGCCCTGGTCGACGCCGGCCGGATCATCCTCGACCGCGGCCTGAGCGGCGGCGGCCAGCAGGTTCGGCCACACCTGCTCGTGCACGTGCCGGTCGAGACGCTGGGGCGCCTCGAGGCCGCCGACGCCGAGGCCGCTGATGGCGACGGCGCAGCCGGTGCACTGGACGCCTCGCGGTTCACCGGGCTGCCGTCGGCCGAGCTCTACGACGGAACCCCGCTGTCGCCCTCGACGCTCGCGCGCCTGGTGTGCGACGGCGAGCTGACGCGCGTGGTGTTCGGCCCGGACGGTGCGGTGCTCGACGTCGGGCGAGCCCAGCGCACGTACTCGGGTCAGCAGCGCCTGGCGGTCATCGCGCGGGACAAGTCCTGCCGCTACCCCGGCTGCGGCGCACCGCCCACGCTCGGAGAGGTGCACCACGTGCTCTCCTGGGCCGGCCACGGCCGCACGTCAGTGGCGAACGGAGTCCTGCTCTGCTGGTTCCACCACGGGCTCGTGCACCGCAGCGGGATCCGGATCAGGCGCGTGCGGCGCGGCTGGGAGTTCCGCCGCAACGACGGGAGCCTCATCGAGGACGGGTGGTCGTCGCCGGTCGGCGGGGCACCGCCCGCCCCGGGGCCAGGGGCACCGCCCGCCTCGGAGCCAGGGGCACCGCCCGCCTCGGGGCCAGGGGCGCCGCCCGGGTCGATCGCGGACGGAACACGATCGAGTGGAGCCATCGGTGGCTCGGGCGACCCCCGAGGGGCCGGACCTGCACCGAGCCGTTGGGGTGGGCCGGCGCGGCCCGCGGAACGGGGGACCTCGCCGCCCAACCGCGGGCCGGATCCGACGACGCGATCGGGCCGCGCAACGCGACGCAGGCATGGGGCCGCGACGGTGCAGGACGGCCTCGACCTCGGGTAGCCGCCACGCGCTTCGGCGCGCCCGCGGCGGCGGTAGCCCGCGGCCGCGCGCCGTGCGGTAGCCAGCACGGCGCCGCCGAGCGCGACGCGGCGGAACCACCCCGCGAGCCGCCGGTGGACGCGCCCGGACCTACGCGGCAGCGAGCGCCGCGTAGCGGCCGTCGCGGGCGAGAAGCTCGCCGTGGTCGCCCGACTCGACGACGCGGCCGTGGTCGAGCACGGCGATCTGGTCGGCATGGCGAACGGTCGACAGGCGGTGGGCGATGGTGATCGTGGTACGGCCGCGGGCGAGGCCGTCGAACGCCGCCTGCACCGCGCGCTCGGTCTCGGTGTCCAGCGCGGACGTCGCCTCGTCGAGCACCAGGATCGCCGGGTCGCGGAGCAGGGTCCGCGCGATCGCGATGCGCTGGCGCTCGCCGCCGGAGAACCGGTGCCCGCGCGAGCCGACCATGGTGTCGTACCCGTCCGGCAGCGCCGCGATGACGTCATGGACCTGCGCGGCGCGGGCGGCGGCCTCGATCTCGGCGTCGGTCGCGTCGGGCCGGGCGTAGCGCAGGTTCTCGCGCACCGTGGTGTGCAGCAGGTACGTCTCCTGCGAGACGACCCCGACCGTGCGCGCCAGGTCGGCCAGGGCGACGTCGCGCACGTCGATGCCGTCGATCGTGATCCGGCCCGTCTCCACGTCCTGCAGCCGCGCGACCAGCGCCGCAAGGGTCGACTTGCCCGAGCCGGTCTCGCCGACCAGCGCGAGCGTCGTGCCGGCCGGCACGTCGAGCGACACGTCCGCGAGCGCCGGGGTCGTCGACCCGGGGTAGGTGTACCCGACGCCCTCCAAGCGGACGTGACCGCGGACGTCGCGCAGCGGCACCGGATCGGCGGGGTCGTCGACCTCGACGGTCAGGTCCAGGTACTCGAAGATCCGCGCGAACAGCGCGAGCGACGACGTCAGCGTCACGCTCACCGACAGCAGCCCCATCAGCGGTCGGAACAGCCCGGACTGCAGTGCCGTGAACGCCACGAGCGTCCCGATCGAGATCGTCTGCAGCCCCGCGGCGAGATAGATCGCCGCCGGGATCGCCGCGAAGATCACGCTCATCGCCGCCCACCGCCACCGGCCGGCCAGCTCGGACCGCAGCTCGAGGTCGATCAGCCGCGAGGACGACGCGGTGAACCGCTCGATCAGCGCCGGCCCGGAGCCCAGCGTCTTGCTCAGCTGCACCCCGCTGACGGACAGGCCCTCCTCGATGACGACGTTGAGGTCAGCGAGCTCGCGCTGGCGCTGCGCCACGATCTCGCGGCGCATCCGCGCCACACGGCGCGTGAGGTAGATCGCCGGCGGCATGACCACCAACGAGATGAGCGACAGCCGCCACGACAGCGCCGCCATCGCGACCGCCGTGGCGACCGCGGTGGTGAGGTTCGACGCGATCGAGGTCGCCGTCGACGTCACGACCTCCTGCATCCCGCCGATGTCGTTGGTGATCCGCGACTGGACCTCACCGGTTCGCGTCCGCGTGAAGAAGCCCAGCGACTGGCGCTGCAGGTGCCCGAAGACCTGCGTCCGCAGCCGGTGCATGACGCGCTGCCCGACACCTGTCGAGATCCAGGTCTGCACGACGCCGAGCACGCTGGTCACCGCCGCGATCGCGACCATCCCGACCACCAGCCACACCAGGAGCCGCAGGTCCTGGGTGGGCAGCGCGACGTCGATCACCTCGCGCAGCAGGAACGGCTGGGCCATCGAGACGACCGACGACGCGACGATGATCGCGGTCACGATCGCCAGCGCGAGGCGGTGCTCGGTGAACAGGCGCGCGATGCGGCGCAGCGACACGCGCTGGGCCTGGGCGCGCTCCTCCGCGGAGACGCGGGGCGGGTCGGGGTAGCGCCTGGGCATCGTTCTCCGATCTTGAGGTAACCTCACTATGAGGCCTCAACAGGATCGTCGCTAGTCTTGTTCCATGGAGCGGCCGAGCGGCGAGACGGCGAGCGGCTCAGCAGACCCGAACGCCGAGCGCGACAGCGAGGAGACCCTCGCCGAGGCGTTCTGGTCCGTGATGCGGATCCTCCGCCTCGCCACCCACGCGGCCGTCGCTCCGCTGGGCCTCACGCCCGGCCAGGCCCGCGCGCTGGGCACCCTCGCCCGTCACGGCCGGATGCGACTGAGCGAGCTCTCCGACCGACTGCACATCGCACCGCGCTCCACCACCGAGGTCGTCGACGCGCTGGAGGCCGAGGGCTTCGCGGCCCGCGAACCCGACGAGACCGACCGGCGCGCCACGTTGGTGGTCCTCACCGACCACGGCGCGGAGGTCGGGCGACAGCTGTCGCGGGCACGTGCCGCCGAGGCGGAGGCGTTCTTCGGCCGGCTCGACGCCGCGGACCGCGCGGAGCTGCGGCGGATCCTCGACACGCTGCGCGACGGCGCATAACCGGATCGCGACGCGACACACCGCGCGACGGGGCACAGCCGACGTCGCGATCTGGGCGGCCGGGCTCGGACGTACCCCACGGCGGACGTTGCCGGCGTCAGCGCAGCGGGTACCACCGTGAGCCGTAGCGCCTGGTGACGCGGCTGACCTCGACCTCGACCAGCTCGTCGACGCGCTCGACCACCGCTCGACCGATGCCTGCCGCGGCGACGTCGTCCGGCGCCTCGAAGCGCACCACCAACCGCGGGACGCCGCGGACGACCTCGATCGCGCCGTGCTCGACGGCGGTCAGCTCGCGTGCTGCGGCAACCGCAGCGGGCAGCACGTCGGCCGGGTCGACGCCGCGGTGCATCAGGCCGACGGCGATCCGCACGCGGTAGGAGGGCACCGGACCACGCTACGGCCCGGCGGGCCCACGCCGACGGCGTCCCTCACCCCGCGCGAGCAGCGTCCGACCGCAACCGTCACCCCGCGCGAGCAGCGTCCGACGGCGACCCTCACCTCGCGCGAGCACCGTCCGACCGCAACCCCTCACCCCGCTCGAGCACCGTCCGGCGTCCACCCCGGGACCACGGCCCCGCGCGGGCCCACGCCGCCGAGCCGCGCCGCGAGCGCCGGGAGCGGCAGCTCCGCGAGCCGGAGGGCGCGCCCTACGTCCTGCGCCGGGTCCACCGCGACCACCCATGCCCCGGCCGCGAGGCCGGCCGCCGCCCCGGTCGGGGAGTCCTCGACCACCAGACACCGTTCGGGCGGCACCCCGAGCGCCACCGCGGCGCGCAGGTACGCCTCGGGGTCGGGCTTGGGCCGTGTCACGTCGTCGCCGGCGACCACGAGCTGCACCTGCGCCGCGACCACCGCGGTCAGGCGGCGAGGGCTCATCGTGACCAGCGCGAGCGGCAGACCCGCCGCTCGCACCGCCGCGAGCAGCTCACGCGCGCCGTCCCGCCACGGCGGCTCGGGCAGCGCCGCCAGCTCGGCCGCGACGCCGTCGTGCAGCGCCTCGACCACGCCCCCGAGCGGCACCCCGCGCGAGGCCAGCAGCGCCACGACCGCCGGCACGCTCCAGCCGACGATCCGCAGGTCGTCCTCGTCGGACCACTGCGCCGCGTGCGCATCGGCGATCGCGAGCGCCACCGCCGACCAGACGGGCTCGGTGTCCAGCAGTGTCCCGTCCAGGTCCACGAGCACGGCGTCGATCTCGGCGACGCGCCCCCAGCCCGCGTCGAGCTCCACGCTCAGTCGAGCAGCCAGGTCGCCGAGCGCAGGTAGCGCTCCGCGATCTCGGCGGTCCCCGAGCCCTGGGCGGTCCATAGGTCGGGCGGCAGCGCGTCGGAGCGGTGCGTGGTGGTCCACCCGAACATCTGCAACCGCCGGATCATCGACAGCGCGCACCCGGTCTCGAGCTCGCCGCGGGTCAGGGGCCGCACGTCCGCATACCCGGCGACCCACTCCTGGGCCATCGTCGGCGCGTCGGGCAGGTGCTCGATGAACGACAGCGCCGCAGCGAAGTCGTACAGGTACCAGCTGTACCCGCAGTCGTCGAAGTCGATCACCGTCAGGGCGTCTTCGTCGACCATGATGTTCGACGGCCGCAGGTCGGCGTGGATCAGACCCCAGGCGTCCGGGCCGCGCGGAGCCTCGGCGATCACGGCGAGCGCCGCCTCCTGCGCCCTGCCCAGCAGCGCGTCGTCCTGGCCGGCGCCTTCCCAGCGGCCCCAGCGCGCGGCGGGTCCGATCATGTCGGCGAGCTCCCAGCTGTGCCGGGTGAACCCGCGCGGCGGGCGCCAGGTCATCGCGTGCTCGTGCAGCCGGGCCGTCATCCGGCCGATCTCGCGGTAGTGCGGCACCGGGTCGGCGACGTCCTCGAGGATCTGCCCGGGCACGAACCGGTAGCTCACGCAGCTCCACGGACCCGAGGTCGCGACGTACCGGCCGGTGAGCGTCGGCAGCGCCTGCGGCACCGGGACCACACCGTCGGCGGAGAGCGCCGCGACCCACGCGACCTCCGACTCGAAGGCGTCCCCGGCGATGTAGCCCGGGCGCGCGACGCGCGTGACCGCGTACGGCTCGCCGTCGACGCGCACCAGGAACGTGGCGTTCTCCGAGACCGTGATCAGCACGATCTCGACCTCGTGCGCCGTGAACCCCCACGCGGAGATCACCAGCTCGGTCAGCCACGCCGGTGCGGCGTCGCCCTTGCGGAGGTCGTCGAAGACGTCGAGTGAGACATCCGTGGTGGTCATTCCGGCCCCTCGTGAGACGCGCGGGAGAACTCCCGACGTGCGGGGCGGTGGGGCGGGCGGCCTGGCGACAGCGTGTCCCCCTGCGAAGGCCCACGGCAAGCCGTCCGGGTAAGGCTTCACGAAGCCGAAACGCGCGTGACCGGCCATTAACACGAGACGGGCACTTGGTAACGCAGCCCTTACCGGGGGCTCTCCCCGCCGGCCGACGCGCTGAGGATGCTTGGTCACGTCCACGGCGGAGGGCCGGGCGGCCCCCACCAACCGGCCCAGCGACGGGCGGCGACACGCCCGTCGCCGTCTGCCCGCGAGCCTCGAGCAGGAGGTCACGTGGCAACCCGGTCGACGATCATGGACACCAACAGCTTCCGGGCCGAGGGCGCCGCCCTGCCGGAGGCCACCGCGGATCTGGTGCGCCGTCGGGGTGCCGTGCTCGGGCCGTCGTACCGGCTCTTCTACCGCAACCCGGTCCACCTGGTCGCCGGCCACGGCGCCCACCTGACCGACGCGGACGGCGTCGACTACCTCGACGTCTACAACAACGTGGCCTCGGTGGGCCACGCGCACCCGCGGGTGGTCGCGGCGATCGCCGAGCAGGCCGCGACGCTCAACACCCACACCCGCTACCTGCACGACGCGATCGTCGGCTACTCCGAGGACCTCTTGTCCACGCTCCCCGACGACGTGGACCGGGTGATGTACCTGTGCACCGGGTCCGAGGCGAACGACCTCGCTGTCCGTGTCGCGCAGGCGCACACCGGCGGCACCGGCGTGGTGGTCAGCGCCGAGGCCTACCACGGCAACACTGCCCTCACCTCGGGCCTGTCGCCGGCGCTGGGCACCGCCCAGCCGCTGGGTGCCGACGTCCGTCTCGTCCCCGCCCCCGACGGGTACCGGTTGTCGCCTCCTTCCGGCCTGCCGGGCTGGGTGGACTCCGAGCCGGACGTCGGCACCTGGTTCGCGGACCACGTCGCCCGCGCCATCGCCGACCTGGAGCGCCACGGCGTGCGGTTCGCGGCGCTGCTGGTCGACTCGATCTTCTCCTCCGACGGGGTCTTCCCCACCGGGTTCCTGGCGCCGGCCGTCGAGGTGGTGCACCGGGCCGGGGGGGTGCTCATCGCCGACGAGGTGCAGCCAGGCTTCGCGCGCACCGGCAGCACGTTCTGGGGCTTCGAGCGACACGGCGTCGTGCCCGACCTGGTGACCATGGGCAAGCCGATGGGCAACGGGATCCCGGTGTCGGGCCTCGCCGCACGGTCGGAGGTCCTCGCCGACTTCGGCGAGTCGATCCCGTACTTCAACACCTTCGGCGGGAACCCGGTCTCGATCGCCGCCGCCCAGGCCGTGCTCGACGTGATGCGCGACGAGGACCTCCAGGCCAACGCGCTGCGGGTCGGCACCCGGATGCGCGAGGAGCTGCGCGCGCTCGTGCGCGACCACCCGCGGATCGGTGACGTGCGAGGTGCCGGGCTGTACGTGGGCGTCGACGTGGTCACCGACCGCGAGTCGCGCACGCCCGACGTCGCCGGCGCGCTCGACCTGGTCGAGGCGCTGCGCGAGCGGCGGGTGCTGACCTCGGTCTGCGGCCCGGGCAACGTCCTCAAGCTGCGACCACCTCTCGTCTTCGACGACGCCGATCTGGATCGGCTGCTCACCGAGCTCGACGACGCGCTGCGCGGGCTGGGGGAAGGGTGAACGACGCCGCCATGACCGCGTACGTGCGCCTGCGCGCCCTGCTGCGCTCCGAGGAGCTGCGGCCGGGCGAGCGGGTGGGCGACGAGCGGTCGCTCGCGGCCGGCCTCGGGGTGCCGCGCGCCGCACTGCGCACCGCGTTGGCGACCCTCGAGGAGGAGGGCGCGATCCGCCGGACCATCGGCCGCGCCGGCGGGGTGCTCGTCGCGGACGGGCGGATCGAGCGGCACCTCAACACCACCGAGTCGCTGCCCGTGATCGCCAGGTACCAGGGCATCGAGGTGACCACCGTCGTGCTGCGGGCCTCGCTCGCGGTCGCGGGTCCGCGCGAGCGGCGGCTCCTCCACCTGGACGAGGGCGCGACCGTCCACCACCTGCTCCGGCTGCGCAGCGCCGGGGGCCAGCCGCTCTCGGTCGAGGCCTCGGTGCTGCCGGCAGACCTGTTCCCCGGCCTGGCCGAGCAGGACCTGTCGTCGCTGTACTCGACCCTGCGGACGGTCTACGGGGTCTGGCCGTCCTACAGCGACGAGACGCTCGAGGTCGAGGCGGCCGACCCCACGGACGCCGAGCTGTTGGGCGTCCCGGCGGGCACCCCGGTGATTCGGGTGCACCGCGCCGCGACCGGCCAGCAGGGCCGCCCGATCGAGGTCGGCGAGGAGGTCTTCCTCGCCGACCGGATGCGCTTCCACCTCCGCCGCTACGGCCACACCGTCGCGCACCCACCGACCGCCGGCGAGCGGACGCCGGCCGCCACCGAAGGGACACATCGATGAGCACCTCCACAGCGGGCGTCACGTACGCCCAAGCCGACGCCGGGTACTTCGAGAAGCGCCAGCTACGCCGCCACGCCAAGTTCTGGGGACTGTGGGGCATCGGGATCGCCGCGGTGATCTCCGGTGACTTCTCCGGCTGGAACTTCGGCATCGGGACCGCCGGCTGGGGCGGGTTCCTGCTGGCCACGATCCTCGTCACGGTCATGTACTTCGGGATGCTGTTCTCCATCGGCGAGATGTCGGCGGCCATGCCGCACACCGGCGGCGCCTACTCGTTCGCGCGGGCCGCGATGGGGCCCTGGGGCGGGTTCGTCACCGGCCTGGCCGAGACCGTCGAGTACGTCATGACGACGGCGGTCGTGGTCTTCTTCTCGGCCCAGTACGCCGACGCGATCGCGATGGACCTCGCGGGGGTCTCGCTGCCGCAGTGGGCGTGGTGGGTGATCATCTACGCGGTCTTCCTCGCGCTGAACACCGCTGGGGCCGAGATCTCGTTCCGGTTCGCGATCGTCGTGTCGATCATCTCCCTCGCGGTCCTCGCGATCTTCAGCGTGGCGGCCCTGGCGTCCGCGCAGCTCGACTTCGGCGCGCTGTTCGACATCACCCCCGAGGCGGGCGGCTCGGCGTTCCTGCCGTTCGGCATCTCGTCGGTGTTCTTCGCCCTGCCGTTCGCGATGTGGCTGTTCCTCGGGATCGAGGAGCTGCCGCTGGCCGCCGAGGAGGCGCACACCCCGTCCAAGGACATCCCGCGCGCCGGCATCTGGGGCATGGTCACGCTGGTGATCTCCGGCGGGCTGGTCATGGTGCTCAACCCCGCCGTGCTCGGGTCGGCGGCGATCGGGTCCTCGGGCGAGCCGCTGCTCGACGGGTTCCGCGCGATCTTCCCCGACGGCGACATCGCCGCGGTGCTCTCGGCGTTCGCGCTGGTCGGGCTCCTCGCCTCGACGCAGGGGATCATGTTCGCCTACGGCCGCAACGTGTACTCGCTTTCCCGCGCCGGGTACTACCCGAAGGTGCTGTCGCTGACCGGTGACCGCAAGACCCCGTGGGCGGCGCTGCTGGCCGGCGCGGTCGTCGGGATCGCGGCGCTGTTCCTGGTCCAGTTCGGCGGCGACGCCGCCGGGTCGATCGTGCTCAACATCGCGGTGTGGGGCGCGGTGATCGCGTACCTGCTCCAGATGACGTCGTTCGTCCTGCTGCGCCGCCAGCACCCCGACGCCGAGCGGCCGTACCGGTCCCCGGTGGGCGTGCCGGGCGCCGTGGTCGCGGGGCTGCTCGCTTTCGCGATCCTCATCGGCATCATGGTCAACCCCGACTACCGGCTCGCGATCTACGCGATCGCCGCGGTGTTCCTGGTCGCCCTCGTCGGGTTCGCGCTGTTCGGGCGGTCCAAGCTCGTGCTCTCGCCCGAGGAGGAGTACGCGATGGGCGGCGGGCTGGGCAAGCCTGCGCCCGCTGCGATCACCGGCGAGCCCGCCATCGCAGCTGCCGGCTGACCGACGCGGCGGGCCGGCGACCTTGCGTCCGGCCCGCCGCTTCCGTCTCCGCGTGCGGCGAGCGCCGGGGCCGCGCACGGTTTGGCGCCGCGGGCCCTCGGCGAGGACGCTGTGACCTCGTGACCTTCGCGAGCCGCGCCGACGTGGGCTTCCGCTCCGAGCGGGGCCCGGTGCTCATCGCGCTCATGACCACCACGAGCCTGGTCGCGATCGATGCGACGATCCTGGCCACGGCGGTCCCGACGATCGTCAGTGACCTCGGCGGGTTCACGAGCTTCCCGTGGCTGTTCTCGATCTACCTGCTCGCGCAGGCCGTGACGGTCCCGGTGTACTCCAAGATCGCCGACACGTTCGGGCGCAAGCCGGTGATCCTCGCCGGGGTCGCGACGTTCGTCGTCGGCTCGGTGCTGTGCGGGTTCGCCTGGTCGATGCCCGCGCTCATCGCGTTCCGTGCCATCCAGGGTCTGGGCGCCGGCGCCGTCCAGCCGATGTCGGTGACGATCGTCGGCGACATCTACACGGTCGCCGAGCGGGCCCGCGTGCAGGGGTACATCGCGAGCGTCTGGGGCGTGGCGTCGGTGGTGGGCCCCACGCTCGGCGGGTTGTTCAGCCAGACCGTCGGCTGGCAGTGGATCTTCTTCGTCAACGTGCCACTGGGGCTGACGGCCGCATGGCTGCTGCTGCGGCGCTACCACGAGACCGTCGAGCACCGCCCGCACCGGATCGACTGGCTGGGGAGTGCGCTCCTGACCGCGGGCCTGAGCCTGGTGATCCTCGCGACGCTCGAGGGCGGCAACGCGTGGGCGTGGGACGCGTGGCAGTCCGTCGGCGGGTTCGGGCTGGGCGCGCTGCTGCTGGCGGTGTTCGCGCTGGTCGAGCGCGGTGCCGCCGAGCCCGTCCTGCCGCTGTGGGTGCTGTCCCGGCGGCTGCTGGCGACGACCGCGGCGATCGCGGTGGGCGTGGGGGCGCTGCTCATGGGGGTCACGACGTATGTGCCGACGTTCCTCGAGGCGACCCTCGCGGTGGCGCCCCTGACGTCGGGGCTCGCGCTGGCGATGCTCACCATCGGGTGGCCGATCTCGGCCTCCCAGAGCGGGCGGGTCTACCTGCGCCTCGGGTTCCGGTCGACGGCGCTGATCGGGGTCTGCGTCGTGATCGTCGCCGCCGTGGCGCTCGCGGTGTCGTCGGCGACGCCGTCCGTGGCGCTCACCGGGGCGGCGTGCTTCGCGATGGGTGCCGGGCTGGGCTTCGTCGCCGCGCCCTCGATGATCGCGGCGCAGTCCAGCGTGGAGTGGGGCGAGCGCGCCGTGGTCACCGGCACCAACATGTTTGCCCGGTCGATGGGCAGCGCGGTGGGCGTCGCGGTGCTCGGCGCGCTGGTCAACGGCGTGATGCGAGGCGCGTCCGCGCAGGCCGACCCCGCGCTGTTCGGCATCGCGGCGACACGGGCGTTCTGGACGATCGCCGGGGTCGCGGTGCTCACCGGAGTCGCGGTGCTGGCGATGCCCAAAGATCGGGTGACGACGCCCGGGCCGTGACGGCGCCCGAACCGTGACTGCGCGGAACGCGCGCCCCGGCGCTGGGCACGTGTCGGCGCGCATCGACGGGGCGGCCCTCTCCCGCCCGGCCCGCAGAGGTCGTAGCGTGCGCGCAGGAACGATCGGAGAACGCGGGGGGCAGATCGTGGCAGGAACGAGTGCCGTCGGACCGGAGGCACCCGCCACGGGAGCCCCGGAGCCGGGTGAGCCAAGACCCTCCCGCGGCCGGCTCGCGGCGTGGGCCGGCGGCGCGCTCGCCGCAGCGTTCGTCGTGGGCGGGACCTGGTGGGTGACCGCCGTGCACCCCGGCGGCCACCTGAGTCCACCGGAGGACGGCACCGTCACGGTCTGCGCCACGCGGGCCGGAGGGCCGGCCGATGGCGACGTGGCCTTCGGGGCCGTGCTCGAGCCGACGTCCGACGTCGAGCTGACCGGCCTGACCCTCGTCGGAGCCACGAACGTCGTCGTCGACGCCACAGTGGTGCCCGTCGTGCACGGCAGCGACGGCGGGTACACGACGGTGGGGGCCATGCACTGGCCCCTGTCGAGCGCCGACCGGGCCGGGCTGACCCTCGAGTGGAGCAGCGAGCGCGACCTCGCCGGCGCGCACCTGACCGCCGGCGTCACCGAGGACGTCGTCCTGCGCGTCCACGCCGACGATGCGGCGGCTCAGGCCTCGTGGTCCGCCATCCGCGTCACCTACCGGACCGCCGGCGCGCACTGGGCCCAGACCTTCCACCAGGGGCTGATCATCCCGGCGGGAACCGCGACGTGCTTCACCGACGACGACACGGAGCAGCAGTAGGCCGGCAGACCCGGACGACCGCGGCTGAACGGCACCCGGTCGGGTGACGTCGATCTACCGCGGACGCGCGCTGTGGGGCATGCTGGGAGGACACCCACGCGAGGGGGCGCCATGCGGACGATCGCCGTCGACGACGCCACCTTCCGCCTGCTCGCACGCGAGGCCACCCGGCTCGGCACCTCCCGACGTGAGGTGCTGCGACACCTGCTGGCGGCCGACGAGGCACCGCCGCGCGTGCTGCCGGAACGGGCCGTCGAGCTGGTCGACGTGGTCGCGACCGTCGCCGGGCACACCGTCAAGGGCCAGTTCACCCCGTCGACCTGCGAGCTGCGGGTCCTGACCCGCCCGTGGTCGGGCCGCACGTTCTGCTCGCCGGCCGCCGCGGCCGACGCCGTGGCGCGCTACTTCGCCGCCGGGCGCCCGGTGCCACGCCTCGACGCGCCGGTGTGGCGGGTGGCCGGGACCGGGCACGTGCTGCGCGCCCCGACCGCGCGCCGGGTCCCGTGCGCGCCCGTGGCGCGCACCGCGTAGCGGACGAGTGGTCGTGGGGCCCGAGGCGGGCCACGCTGAGGACATGACCGACACCGTCCTTCCGACGCCCTTCACCGCCGAGCAGATCCGGGGCAACTGCCCCGCCGGACGCACCGTCCGCACCCTGGTCGAGACCCCCGACGAGCCGCCGTTCCACCAGGTCGAGCGCTTCGACGAGGTCGACGCGCACGGTGCGCACCTCGAGATCTGGACGGAGAAGGCCGACGGCACCCGCACGCCCGCCGAGCGCTCGCACGCCACCTGGGAGGAGCTCCGGGCCCACGCCGAGTTCCCGGCGGACTCCACCGAGCACGGGCGCGTCATGCTCACCACGCCGCTGGGCGAGCTGCTGTGCACCCGCTACACCGTCACCCGGCCCGACGGACGGGTGTCGACGTTCTGGTTCGACCCCGGTCGGCCCGGGATGCCGGTCGCCTACGAGCACCTCGGCGCGGACGGCGAGCCCGAGGTCTCCGTCACGATGATCAGCGATGAGGTCGTCCTGGACTGACGGTCTCCGCCACACTGGGACCGTGGCCAACCACTGGTATGCGCTCAGCGCTGAGTCGGACGGTGTGCCGGTCCTCGTCGGCGCGGTGCTGACCGCGACCAGGCCCTACGCGCTGCTGGCCGAGCTCCGCGCCAAGGACGGCCTGGACCCGGCCGCTCCGCAGATCGCCGCGGAGGCGTGGTCGACGCTCGCCGGGCGCCGCCGGCGCGGGTTCGAGGCGATCGGCACCTGGCTGCGGCGCCTGGCCAGGGTCGAGGTGCCGGTGCGGGTCGCCCACGGCGACGACGACGGGTGGGCGCGGATCGCGGACTGCGCCCCCTGGGTCGACACCGTCGACATGCTCAGCCCGGGCCAGCTGCCGCTCGGTCGGATCCACGAGGGCGGCCGGTCCGCGGTGCTCACGCTCGGGGACGACGAGGCGCAGCGGCTCGCGGTCACGGTGGGTACGGCCGTCGTGATCGAGCGGCTCCCGGACCGCCGGCCCTGGTACAAGCTCGACTGAGCGTGACCGCGCGGCGCACGCGGCGCGACGCCCGGGCGAACGCTTCCCGAACTCCGTCCTCGCCCCGTTCCCGCCGGGGCACGGGCTCCGTAGCGTGAGGTGGAGCCGGTCGCGACAGTGGCCGGCGGACAACGCCGAGGAGACCCCGATGGCCGTTGCCGTGGTGACCGACGCCGCCGCCCTCGCACCGGAGAACACCCTCGCCGCGTTCGAGGCCGGACGGCGTGCCGGGGCGGACGCCCTCCACGTCGACCTGCGCCTGACCGCCGACCGTCACGTGGTCGCGCTGCGCGACGAGACCGTGGACGCGACCACCGACGGGACCGGAGCGGTCGGCGCGCTCGACCTGGCCGAGCTGCGTCGGCTGGACGCCGGCTCGTGGTTCGCGCCCGAGCACGCCGACGCGCGGGTGCCGACGCTGGCGGAGGTGCTCGAGCTCGCTGCGTCGGGTGGGCGGGGCCTGGTGCTGCACCCGCGCGGTGCGTGGGTCGGGCTGGAGGCCGCACTCGTGACCGGCCCGGTGCTGGACGCCGGGCTCGGCGGTCGGGTCACCGTGCTCAGTGACGACCCGCGGACGCTGGGCGCCGTCGCGGCCGCGGATCCGGACGTCCCGCTCGCCCTCGAGCTGCACCGGGGAGACCCGGGGATCGCTTCACGTTGCCTGGACCTGGGCGTGCGGTCGGCCGCGCTGCCAGGGCGGCTCCTGGTGCACCACCCTGGGCTCGTCGACCGGCTGCACCACGCCGGCCTCGGCGTGCTGGGCTGGGCGCTGGACGAGCACGCCCTGTGGTCCCGCGCCACGGCGTTGGGCGTGGACGCGATCCTCACGCACAGCCCGGAGCGGCTCGGCGCGTGGCTGGGCCGGCACGAGCGACGGGCCGTGGCGGCCTAGAGGTTGCGCGCCTGCTCCGACCAGGTCGGCAGGGTGGGCGCGAAGCGCAGCTTGGCGGCCGAGAGCGCGGCGCGCAGGTCGTCCTCGGACGCAGCGGCCACGGCGGCATAGGTCGTCAGGCCCGCGGCGATCAGCGCCTCGGAGATCTTGGGGCCGACGCCGTCGATCCGGGTCAGGTCGTCCGGCACGTCCGGACGCACCGCGGTGGGCGTGGACGGCACCGGGGCGGGAGGCCGGTCGGACGTGGGCTCGGGGGCGGGTGCCGGTACCGGGTCAGGCTCGGGCCCGGCCTCGACCTTCGGCTCGGGCGACGGGCCGGGGCTCGGCGCCGGCTCCCAAGGTTCTCCGACCGGCGCCGTCCAGGCGTCGTCGTCCCGCAGCAGGCGCGCGACCCAGACGGCTGCTCCACCCAGCGCGAGGAGCAGCAGGACCCACCAGACCGAACGACCCTTGTTCGCAGCCATGGCCCAATCCAACCATCGGCCACCGCGAGCGCGCAGGACGCGGGGCCGCTCAGGCCTCCGCGGTGGCCTGACGCGCCCGGTAGGCGGCCACCGCGTTGCGATTGGTGCACGCCGTCGAGCAGTACCTCCGCGAGCGGTTGCGCGACAGGTCGAGCACCACGCCGTCGCAGGTGTCGTCCGCGCACACACCGAGCCGCGACATCTCGTCGGTGCGGATCACGTCGATCATCGCCATCGCGGTCTCCACGACGATCCGGCGGGCCAGCGGCTCGTCGGGCCCGATGGCGTGGATGTGCCAGTCGTGCCGTCCGTGGCGCACCAGCTGGGGCACGGCGTTCAGGTCCGCGAGCATCGCGTTGACCAGGGCGACCGCGCCGTCGCGGTCCGCCAGGAGCAGCTCGCGCAGGGCCGGGCGCAGCTCGCGGACCTCGTCCAGCTCGGCCTGCGTGCCGTCGTGCCGTCCGGTGTACTCCCACTCCTCGAGGAACGCGGTGAGCTCGGCCGGGGAGGCCAGGGTGTCAGGCTCGAGCGCGCTGTTCGCCAGGACGACGGCCGCCTGCAGCGCCGCTTCCGTGTCATGTGCGAAGACCACGTTGACAGGTTACATCCCGAGCCCTAGCGTCATCTGCCATGACACAGATGACTCATGACGCCCGGCGTCTGGCCTCCGGGCTCACGTTCGCGCTGGTGTCCGCTGTGTCGTTCGGGACCTCCGGCACGCTCGCGCGCGGGCTGCTCGACACCGGCTGGAGCCCCGGCGCGGCGACGCTCCTGCGGGTCTCGATCGCGGCGGCGGTCGTGGCGCCGCTGGGCGTGGTCGCGCTGCGCGGGCGGTGGGAGGCGCTGCGTCGCAACGCCGGGGTCGTGGTGCTCTACGGCGTGCTCGCCGTGGCCGGCGCCCAGTTCTGCTACTTCTCCGCGGTGCAGTACATGCGGGTCGGGCCGGCGCTGCTCATCGAGTACACCTCGCCCGCGGCGGTCGTGGTGTGGATGTGGCTGCGCCACCGGCAGCGGCCCAGCGCGGTGACACTGGTGGGCGCCGGGATCGCGGCGCTCGGGCTAGTGATGGTGCTGGACATGCTCGGCGGCGCCGGGGTGAACCCGGCGGGCGTCGCGTGGGCGCTGGCCGCGATGATCGGCGCGGCGACCTACTTCGTGCTCTCCGCCGACGAGCGGCTGGACCTGCCCCCGCTGACGCTGGCCGGCGGCGGGCTGGCGGTGGGTGCCGTCGTGCTGGGCGTGCTCGGGCTGGTGCGGCTGCTGCCGATGCGGATCTCGTCCGCGCCGGCGGTGTACCAGGGGCACGAGGTGCCGGTGTGGATCCCGGTGCTGGCGCTCGGGCTGGTGTCAGCGGCGACCGCGTACACCACGGGCATCGCCGCGGCCCGCCGGCTCGGGTCCCGGCTGGCGTCGTTCGTGGCCCTGATCGAGGTGCTCGCCGCGGTCGTCGCCGCCTGGCTGGTGCTCGGCGAGACCCCGCTGCCGGTGCAGCTGGTCGGCGGCGCGCTGGTGGTGGCGGGCGTCGTCGTCGTCAAGCTCGGCGAGGTGCGGATCCGGGCGACGGTCCCCGGCCCGGAGCCCGCGACCGCCGCCGGCTGACATCCGGCCCCCGCTGCCCCGACGCGGCTCGTGGCGCTTCCCGGGCATCCGGTCATGGACCCTCGTCGCTCGCGGAGGTGTCCGCGCCGGGCCAGGATCGGCTCGTGAGCGCAGACGAGACGCCCGCGGACGCGACCGCGCGCCGACCGCGCGATGACGCCGGCCTCTCGGTGCTCGGCCGCCTGCTGTGGGTCGGCGTCGTCGCGGGTCTGCTGCTCGGCGGTCTCGTCGCGGCGCTGGTCTCGGGTGAGGTGAACCTCTTCTCCATCGGCGCGATGGTCGGAGCCCTCGCCGGCGTCACGGTCCAGGCCCTGACATCGGGGGTGCTCTTCGCCGCGCGTCGGGCCCACGGCGGGCTGTCCGCCCCGCAGACGCGCGCCCTGCTCGTGCCCCTGCCGGCTGCCGGGGCGCTCGTCGCACCCGTGACTTTCAGCGCGTCGTACACGGCCGCGGGCTGGCTCGTGGTCATCGGCGGCGCTGCGGCCGCCGCGCTCGTGGCGTGGCTCGCCGCACCGTGGTGCGTAGCCCCGATCACGGTCGCGGGTCCAGTCCCCGCCACCTGAGGGTCACCGCAGCTCGCCGAGCTTGCCCGCGACGTGGGCGGGCCGGTCCTGGATGCCGGGTGCGGGCCGGAAGCCAGCCTCGCGCAGCCACCTCACGCAGAATTCGATGCGCTCCGCGCTCACGCCCTCCACCCCTGCCGGCGGCGACGTCACGCCGATCCGATCACCGCGCCTCAGGGGCGCCGGGAGCTGGAGCATGCCCAGCATCGTGCCGGCCGCGGGTACGGAGCCGTGCGCCGGAGCTCGCCGCTCGCCGCGGCCGGGCGCCGAACCCGGCCGCGTCAGCGCTCGGCCAGCGCCAGCCGCCCGGCCAGCGCCGCGAAGGCCACCGCGAAGCTGCGGCGCGCCCAGACCACGATCCGGGGGCGCGCGACCACCTGGTGACGCACCGCGCCGGCGGCCAGGCCGTAGAGCACGAACACCGCGAACGTCACGGCCATGAACGCCCCGGACATCGCGAGCATCAGCGGCAGCGGCTGCGCGTCGGCCGGGAGGAACTGCGGCAGGAACGCGACGAAGAAGATCGTCAGCTTGGGGTTGAGCAGGTTGAGCGCGACCCCGTTGCCCACCACGCGCCACGTCGCGACGGACGGCGCCCGCTCGCCCGGCGTCGGCAGCCGGAGCGTGCCGGTGTCGCGCCACGTCGTCCACGCCATCCACAGCAGGTAGCCGACGCCCAGGTACTTCAGCACCGCGAACGCGACACCGGAGGCGTGCAGCAGTGCGGCGAGACCGGTGATGGCCGCGAGCATGTGCGGCACGATCCCGAGGGTGCAGCCGGCGGCCGCGACCACCGCGACCCGCGGTCCCCGGGTCAGGCCGGTGGCGAGCGTGTAGATCACGCCCGTGCCGGGGATCGCGACCACGACGAGCGCCGTCACCCAGAACTCGAGCGTCATGATCGAAGCGTGCCGCACACCTCCGACGCGGTACCAGGGCCGTCTCGGCCACCGGCCCGTGGCGGCGCCGGGCCGTCGCGGCCACCGCCCCCGCGGCGGCGCCGCGGCTGCCACCCGCCTCCGATTGCCGGGCGCCGCCGCCGGACGCACACTCGCAGCACCATGGACGCGACACTGAGCACCGCCCTGCACCGCAGTCAGGTGATCGACCTGACCACCACCGGCCGGCGCTCCGGCGAGGCCAGGCGGATCGAGATCTACCTGCACGCCGTCGACGACCGGCTGGTGATCACCGGCATGCCGCGGCCCGCCAAGCGCGCGTGGCTGCGCAACGTCGAGGCCGACCCGCACGTCACGCTGCACCTCAAGGACGGTGTGGTCGCCGACGTGCCGGCGGTGGCCCGGGTGGTGACCGAGCCCGCCGAGCGACGGCCCCTCTTGGAGGCCGCCGCCCGGCACTGGGGCCGTGACGACGTCGACGTGATGATGGAGCAGAGCCCCCTCATCGAGCTGACCGTCGTCGACAACTGAGCGCGGCCCCCCTCCGGGCCGCGCCCGGCCTCAGCGGTGCCCGTGATGACCCACGGTCCCGATCGAGAACAGCGTCGTGGTGCCCGACACCTCGTTGGCCACCGCGAGCATCGGCTGCCGGGTGGGCGAGCCACGTGCGGGGATGAACGTCACGCCCTCCGGCCCGAGGTCGCCGACCGGGTCCAGCGGGTCGCCGTCCTCGACGGAGAAGGCGAAGTCGCGGTTGTTGACGTAGGTGACCGCCGATGCGTGACGCGGGTCGGTGACGTCGTAGGCGATCACGCCGCCGACCCGCTCGAACCCGACGAACGCGTAGGTCCGGTTGCCGACCCTGCCGACGGTGACGCCCTCGGGCTCGGGGCCCTTGTCGTCGCTGCGGCCCTCGAGGTTGGACTCGGAGTGGTTGGAGTTGAAGGACGCCGGCTCGGCCTGCGCGGTGATCTCCTCGAAGTCCGACCCCGAGTCGTAGACCAGCTCGCCGGACGTGGTCCAGATCGAGAACGACCGAGCCCCGAACGTGTACAGCTCCTCGTAGCACGACCCGTCGGCGGACAGCCCGGACGCGGTGGTGACGTGCAGCCGGCCGAGGTCGGCATTGCCCGTCAGGCCGGCCAGCGGCGAGTCGGCGCAGATCGGCGGCAGGCCGTCGCCGCCGAGGTCCTTGACCCGGGCACCCTCCTCGTAGTCGCCCCACTCGCGGGCGTCGCCCTCGTTGGCGGTCACCAGGTACGTGCGCCCGCGCACCGTGTACGCGGCGATCGAGTCCGGCTGGTAGAGGCCGCGCAGGCCTGGGAAGGTCCGCAGGTCGATCGCGCCGTCCTTGTCCGACGGGTCCAGCGCCACCGCGCCCCAGTCCTTCGAGCCCAGCGGCATGATCCGGGTGACCGCGGCGCTGCGCAGGTCGACGACGGCGATCGCGTTGTTCTCCTGGAGCGTCACGTACGCGGTCCGGCCGGCGATCGCGACGTACTCCGGCTCCAGGTTCGCCGACACCGGGTGCTCGGTGTTCACCGTGGGGCCGAAGACGCGCACGCCGTCGGGCAGCGCGGCCTCGAAGGCGTGGAAGTCCGCCGTCCGCACCGCCCACTGACCGATCGGGCGGACCCGCGAGCTCAGCCGGACCACCGAGATGCTGCCCTCGGGGTCGACGGCGTAGGCGTCGTCCGGCTCGCCCTCGTTCGCGGTCACGGCGTAGCGGCCGTCGTCGGAGATCGCGACCATGTCCGGCTGGGCGCCGACCTGCACGGCGCCGAGCGTGCGCAGGCGGACCGCGTCGAACAGGACGAGCCAGCCGGGTTCGGTCTTGGTGGGCGCCTCGACAGCGATCACCCCGAGGCCGTCCGGGCGCACCGCGACCGAGTTGACCTCGGTGCCGGCGGGGATCGCGGCGCCGGCCGCGGTCGCTACGCCCTCGGCGTCGAGCTCACCGATCTTGGTCATCGACCGGGCGTCGAGCACCTCGATCGCGCCCAGCTCGGCATTGACGGTGAACAGGCGCTTGGTGCGCGCGTGATAGGCGACGATCTCCTGCGCGGACGCGTCGAAGACGCCGGTCCGGTAGGTGCCGGCGGGGGCCAGCGTCAGGGTCGCGTCGTCCGCGCTCCACGTCACGGGGGTCGTGACGGCCGCGACGGCGGGGAGCGCGAGAGCAGAGACGGTCAGTGCCGAGACGGCCAGGCCTACGCCGGCCCGTCGGGTGATGCGCATGCAGCCTCCTAGGTCGACTGCAACCTAGGAGCGCGCTGTGAGCACAGCCTGGCCGGAAGGTGAACACTCGCCGCCGGATGGCGCGGGTACCGCAGCGCTGCGTCAGACCCTCGGGGTCTGCGGCGAGCGCGTCCGGCGCCGAGCGATCCCCACCGGGACCACAACCGCGAGCAGCACTACGACGCCGAGCAGCGCCACGAAGCCCGCACCCGCGTCGGACACGGTCCGCACCAACCAGCCCTGGACGCCCAGCGCCGCGCTGACGACGGGGTCGGTCGCCGGGCCACCGTTCAGCACGCGCAGCTCGTAGACGCCGTACCAGGTCACGTACGCCCCGGCGAGCACCATCAGCGCGCCGCTGACCCGGGTGATCACCGGCGTGGCCCGGCGCACCCGCGCGACCTGCGCGCTCGCGGTCGCGGCGAGCAGGGCCAGCGCGCCCACCACCGCGGCCATGCCGAGGGCGTAGGCGAGGAAGCTCGCCACCACGCCGGGCACGCTGCCCGAGCGCAGCGCGGAGGAGGTCACCGCCAGGAACGGCGCCAGCGTGCAGGACAGGCTGGCCAGCGCGAACGTCGCGCCGTAGCCGATCTGCGTGCGCCACGTCCCGGTGGGCGCGGTTCCCTTGACGTGCACCGCCAGCCCCAGCGAGCGCCCGGCCAGCAGTGCGACACCGGCGACCAGCAGCGCCACGCCCAGCAGCACGGTCACCACCGGCAGCCAGCGCCCGAGCGCGGTCAGCGGTGCGAGGGCCAGACCCGCGACGCCGAACACCGCGACTAAGCCCACCGCCATCCCGACGGTGAACCGCACCGCCCGCCGCACCGGCCGCTCTGCGCCGGCTACCTGCATCGTCAGGTACGCGGGCAGCAGCGCGAAGCCGCACGGGTTGAAGGCTGCGAGCGCCCCGGCGAGCAGCGCCAGGGCGAGGGTGTCGGTCACTCGAGCTCGGCCACGCGGGCCAGGACGTCCTGCGGCGCCATCGCCCCGGGCACGACCTTGATCTGGCCGTCGGAGGAGATGAACGCCATCGCGGGCTGGGACGTCACGCCGAACCGCGCCCAGATCTCGCCGTCGACGTCGGCCAGGTGCTGGAAGCCGCCGGTGCCGGTCTCGGACACGAAGGCCTGCATCGCCGGGACCTCGTCGCGGCTCGCGACGCCGATGAACGTCACGTCGGGGCTCGCCTCGACCTCCTTGACGACGGCGGGAGCCTCGCCGCGGCAGATCGGGCACCACGGCGCCCAGAACCACAGCACGACGGGGCCCTCGACGCCGGAGACGGGTGACCCGTCCAGGTCGACCGCGGCGAAGTCGAGAGCCGGGTTGGTCTCCGAGAGCGGGGTCGTGCTCATGGCGCCGTCGGACGCGGCGCCGTCGGACATGGCGCCATCGGACGGACCGCTCGGTGACATGGCGCCGGAGTCCTGTCCACCCGAGCATCCCGCCAGGGCGAGGGCAGCGGACAGGACGATCGTCGGGCCGACGACGAGCCAGGGGCGACGACCTCGGGCGAGTGTGCTGGGCATCTGCGGCCTCCTCTCGCGGTGACTTCGCACCGGGGCGGCAGCCGGATGGGGCGCCACCAAGATGTGGACGGTCCACCCCGGCCCGGCGTCGGTGGCCCGTGGTGCACTGGTGACGGCGGAGGGAGATCGGTGGAGCAGCGAGCGGCCCGCACGCCGGGCGCGCCCACGCAGGGCGCGGCGCCGAGCCTGCGCTGGCGCGTGGTCGCGAGCCCGGTCGGTCCGCTGCGGCTCGCGGCGGAGGGCGCGCACGTGAGGCGGATCGCGTTCACCGACGGCGAGGTCCCGGCGCTGCCCGGCCCGGACCCCGGCACGCTCGAGGAGGCCGTCCTGGCCGAGGCCGCGCGCCAGCTCGACGAGTACTTCACCGCGGGACGCGAGACGTTCGACCTGCCGATCGCACCGCGCGGCAACGAGTTCCGGCGACGCGTGTGGTGGGCGCTGGCGGACGTGCCCTACGGCACCACAGTCACCTACGGGGTGCTGGCCGACCGGCTCGGGCTGCCCCCGGGGTCGGCGCGCGGCGTCGGGAACGCACTCGGCGCCAACCCGATCGTCATCGTCCTGCCGTGCCACCGCGTGGTCGGGGCGGACGGGGGTCTGACCGGGTTCGGCGGCGGCGTCGCGCGCAAGGAGGCGCTGCTCGCCCTGGAGGGCTCAGCGCTGCTCTGAGCTCGGTCGTCCGCCACGACGTCGGGGCCGCCCGCCACCGCTCGTCTGCCACCAGTGTCACGTCATCGCGTCACCAGACGACGACCGCGAGGTAAAGACCCTGTGTCCGGACGCGCGATGGGACCGCGCCCAGTTTCGGCCTGGTGAAATCACCTCGGACGACGTGCAGCGGCACGCGTGATCGGCCTACGCTCGCCTCGGCCGCCCGCCACCGCTCCCGACGACGGGAGTGCCGTGACCACGATCACGACCGCCGCCGCGCGCGACTGGCTCGCGGCCGGCATCGCCGAGACCTGGGGTTGGCCGGACCTGAGCCTGCGCCGGGCACCACAGGAGCGGGCCCACCCGGGAGAGCTGCTCGCCGTGGTCTCGGTCGACGGCCTGCCGCGCGCCATCACCCGCGTGCTGCCACCCGGGCGGATCAGCGTGACCGCCGTGGAGTCCGAGGTCGCCTGGATGCAGGCGCTCGGCGCGGACGGCGTCGTCCGCGTGCCCCGGGTGCTGGAGACCCTCACCGGCACTGCGGTCGGGGTGCTGGAGAGCCCGCGCGGCGCGCGCTGGACGGCCGTCAGCCTCGCCTACGAGCCGGAGATCGCCACGCCACCCACGGCGCCGGGCGACGCGGCGGGGCTGCGGTCGCTGGGCACGCTCGCCGCCCGGTTGCACGCCCACGCCCGCTCCTGGCAGCCGCCGAGCTGGTTCCGTCGCCCCACGGTGGAGCTGACCGAGCTCGCCGGGCCCACGTCCGGGGTCGGTTGGGAGGACATCGGCCTGTCCACCACGGCGCTCAACGTGCTGGGCACCGCCCAGGAGGAGGCGCTCGACGTCGTGTCCTGGGCGGGCGAGGCCTCCGGCCTGGTGCACGGCGACCTGCGCGAGGCGATGACCGGGGACCTGCTCCGCAGCTTCGAGTGCCGCTGGACCTGGTGGGAGCAGGACCTCGCCGGCTCCATGTCCGGCCTCGAGGCCGAGATCGGCGCGCCGTCGCTCGCGGCCGCCTGGCTCGCGGGCTACGCCGAGGGTGACGGCGCACCGCTCGACCTGCGCCTGGCCGGCGCGCTGGTGATGCTGCACCGGCTCGGGCTCCTCGCGGGCGACCCCGACCTCGCCGACGGCACCCTCGACGTCGCGACCCGGTTCCTCCGGTCACCGACCTGGCTGGTGGACTAGAAGAACGTCCACCACGCCGCGAGCGCGGCGCAGCCGACCGCGACGAGCCAGAACAGCGCGCGCCACAGCGGCGCGGGCACGTGCGTGATCCGGGCCAGCGCGTCCGCGTCCGACAGCCGGTTGCCCTCCCCGATCGCCCGCACCGCGCCGAGGAGCAAGATCCAGGTGAGCAGGTAGGCCACCGGCACGGGGTCGAGCGTCGTCGCCCAGAACAGGGCGCCACCCAGCAGCACGATCGTCACGAACCCGTAGAGGTTGCGCATCAGCGGCAGCAGGAGCACGACCGCGACCAGCAGCACCACCGGCACGGCGCCGGGCCTGCCGTGCGTGGTCAGCCAGGCGCACCCGAGGCCGACCAGCGCCGGGGCGGGGTACCCGGCCGCGAACAGCAGCGCACCGCCGCCTCGGGACCGGGTCTGCCCGGAGGTGTCGGCGTGGATCCGGACCCGCGCGGGGTGACCGCTGAGCACCGCGACCAGCGCATGCCCGCCCTCGTGCACGGCGGTGATGAGGTGCCGCACCGGGCGCCACGCGATCGCGATGATCGCGACGGCAGCCCCGAGCGTGACCAGCGGGGCGGTCACGTGGCGGTGTCGCGGCGCAGGAAGCCCGCGATCCCGACCCCCGCCGCCACGGCGGCCAGCGCAGCCAGCAGCGCCATCCCGGCCCAGTCGGCGCCGTTGACCACGGGACGCTCACCCGCGTACCACCAGTACGGCGAGATCCTCGCGAGCCACTCGAGATCCGCCAGCGGCCCGACCCAGGACGCGAAGTAGGACACCACTGCCAGGCCGGCGCCGGCAGCCATCGCGACCCCGCGCCGTCCCGTCACGGCCCCGACGGCGTAGGCGACCAGGCCGATCGTGACACCGAACAGCCACAGCGCAGCGGTCGCGGCCACCAGGTTCACGGCCGGGATCTCCAGGCCGAGCACCGGGTCGAGCACCAGCACCGCGACCAGCAGGGCCAGCGCCGGCACCGCCACCGAGACCGCCAGCACGGCGAGCCGTTCCAGGTACACCCGCGTGCGGCTCACCGGCGCCGCCAGCTCGAGCTCCAGCAGGCCAGCCTCCTCCTCGCCGGCGATCAGCCGCGCGCCGGCACCGATCGCGCACGCCAGCAGCACCGCCATCCCGACCAGGCCGTAGACCGTGACGTGCAGGTAGCCGGCACCCGAGCTCAGCGCATCCCAGCCCAGGGCCGCAGTCACCGAGTCGGGGAACGAGCTGAGCATCGCGCCGGTGTCCATCGTCTGCATCATCGGGAAGAACAGCGTGTACAGCACGCCCACCCCGGCGACCGCGACGCTCCACCACAGGATCGAGCGTCGACGCGCCCGCAGCACCCCAGCGACGATCATGAGCCGTTCTCCCGGTACAGGTCGAGGAAGACGCTCTCGAGCTCGCGGTCCTCGGCGCGGATCCGGGTCACGTGGTGCGGTGCGACGGCCCGCAGCAGCTGGTCCGGCTCGCCGTGCAGCAGGAGGCGGACGTGCGTGCCGTCGACCTCGACGTCCGAGACGCCGTCCACGTCCACCACCGCCGGGTCGATCGGCGAGGCGAAGCTCAGCTCCACCTCCTGACCTGCTCTGGCGCGCAGGCTCGCGATGTCGTCGACGTCCACCACCCGGCCGGAGCGCACGATCGCCACCCGCCGGGTGAGCTGCTCGACCTCGGCCAGCACGTGCGAGGACAGGAACACCGTGGCGTCCGACGTCGCCACCTCGGCGACCAGCGCGCGGAACTCCTGCTGGAGCAGCGGGTCCAGCCCGGAGGTCGGCTCGTCGAGCACGTAGAGCTCCGGGGCGTGCATGAACGCCTGGACGAGCGCGATCTTCTGCTTGTTGCCGCGCGACAGGGTATGGATCGGGCGGCCGAGCTCGACACCGAACCTCGCGACGAGCTCGTCGAGCCGCGGGGCGGCACCGCGCAGCGAGGCCAGGTAGCCCAGGTACTCCCGGCCGGTGAGGGTCGGCGGGAGGGCAGGCTCGCCGGGCAGGTAGCCGATCCTCGCGCGCAGCTGCGGGCCGGCGGTGCGCGGGTCCGCGCCCAGCACCTCGACCGTGCCGGAGGTGGCGCGGATCAGGTCGAGCAGGATCCGGATGGTCGTGGTCTTGCCGGCGCCGTTGGGACCCAGGAAGCCCAGCACCTCGCCGGTCTCGACCTCCAGGTCCAGGCCCCGGAGCGCGTGGACGCGCCCGTAGTCCTTGACGAGGTTCGACACGCGGATCGCGGGCATGCCTCCGTGTCTACCACCCCGCGATGTCGCCCGGTGGGCGTTCTCAGCCCGAGGCGTTGAGCAGGAACAGCACGCCGAGGACCGTGCCGACGACACCGCCGACGATCGCGGTGTACGGACGGCCTCGCCCGTAGCCCTCGACCCTGGCCTGCACCAGCGCCCAGAGCCCGAGCACCAGCGCGACCGGACCGAGCGCCCACACCGCGACCGCGGCCACGCCGATCCAGGCGCCGTACACCGCCTGCCAGCGGCCGGCCGGGATCTTCAGGACGTCGCCGGACGAACGCTGCGGGCTCGGCGCGGGAGCGCGCGGCCGCCGCCGGGGCGCGGCGGGAGCCGCCCGCGCCACGGGGTGCTCGAGGCCGAGGCGCCGCGAGGTGACGGTGCGTGGGCTGGGCACGGTGGCTGTGCGGGCGGGCTCGAACGTTCTCGCGATCGGTTCCTCGGCGGGCGCGCCCGGCGCGGCCGGGCTGCTCGGCTCGACGGCGCCGGCTGCGGGCTCGACCGAACCGAGGGGCCCGGCTGCGGGCTCGACCGAACCGAGGTGCCCGGCCGGCTCGTCGGGCTCGTCCGGCTCGTCGGGCTGTGAGGGTGCCGGCCCGTCGCCCGCGGGAGACCCGCCCAGGGCCTCGCGGACCAGCTCGGCCTCGAACTCCTCGATCGGGCGCAGCGCGGGCAGCACGGGGGCGTCCATGAACACCGCGGGCATCCCGAAGCCGTCCGTCACCACGGGCGGCTCGTCGTCCTGCGCCGGAGTGGGACCGGTCCGGGCGGCGAGCGCGACGGACCCGCCGACCTCGGCGGCCACACCGCCCGCAGCGATGCCCTCGACCGGACGCGGCCGGGCCGCGGCCGCGTCGCGCATCCCGGCGCGGCGGCCCTGCACCGCGGCCGCCAGGGCGGAGGCGGGCAGATGGTCCTGGTCGTGGGCGTGCTCACGGATCGTGGAGACCGGGATGGACGCCACACCGGAGGTCGGCGCCACGCCGGACTCCCCGACGGTGCTCGGCGACTCGAGGGCCGAGGCGGGCGACTGCGACGGGACCGACAGGCGCACCGGCTCGACCTCGACGTTGCGCTGCCGGAGCTCACGGCGGGTCAGCGAGGAACCGGTGGACGTCGGCGCAGCGGGCGGCTGCCAGGCCTCGCGCTGCGCCGGGCGCGCCGGCTCGTCGTGCGAGGGCGCCGCCAGGGTGGCGGCGAGCTCGGCGTGCGAAGGCGCCGCCGGGGGGGCAGCGGCGAGCTCAGCCAGCGCCGCTGACGCCTCCAGGACGCGCCGACGCTCGAGCTCGCGCAGCTCGCGGCGGGTCAGGGGTGCACCGTTCACCGGGTGTTCGGTCACCGCGCCCCCTGGGTGGAGACGCACCACCGGGACGCGCGGCTCTGGGCGAGCCCGCGCGTGGCGCTGCGGCGGTCCGTCATCGTCTCTCCGGGGTCGGCTTGGTGCCTGTATCGGCACGTCCGGCGCCGGACCTGAAGCCTGTGCGAGGTGAACAAACGCCACGAAGCGGACACCGGCGCCCTTTCCGTCGAGCGCGGCCTGGTGATCGCGCCGCGACGTCCGCCCTCGGTGGCAGAGTTCGGGCGTGCGACGCTCGCTGTGGTGGCCGGTGGCCGCGCTGCTGGTGGTCGCCGCGGTCGCGTGGCTGTGGCCCCGGCCGGACGCCGGCCCGGCGATCGTGGTGCCCGCGGCCGAGGTCGCCACCGCGCGCGCCCAGCTCGACGGGCTCGCCGTGAAGGGGCGCGCTGCGAAGACGGGCTACGACCGCGAGCAGTTCGGCGACGGCTGGGCGGACGTGGACGGCGACGGGTGCTCCACCCGGGACGAGGTGCTGGCCCGGGACCTGACCGCGCTCGAGCTGGACGGCTGCCGCGTGCTCGCCGGCACGCTGCTCGACCCGTACGGCGGCACCGAGATCGCGTTCTCCCGCGACCGGGCCGAGGACGTGCAGATCGACCACGTCGTCGCGCTGGCCGACGCCTGGCAGAAGGGCGCCCAGCAGTGGACCCCGGCGCAGCGTGCAGCGTTCGCCAACGACCCGCTGAACCTGCTCGCCGTCGACGGCGGCCTGAACCAGGCCAAGGGCGCGGGCGACGCGGCCACCTGGCTCCCGCCGGCCCGCTCCTACCGCTGCCCGTACGCGATCCGGCAGGTCGCGGTGAAAGCGAAGTGGGGGCTGTGGGTCACGGCCGCGGAACGGGACGCGCTGGCCCGTGAGCTGGGCCGGTGCCGCACGGCCGCGGGCGGGTAGTGCGTCAGCGCGCGTTGTGGAAGGAGACCCGCTCCACCAGCTCGCGCACCTGGCCCACGGTCATCAGCTGCTGCGAGCGCTCGGCGGTCTCCCATGCCTCGTCGGAGGTCAGGTCGCCGTCGGCCTCCTCGACCAGGAACGCGGCGGCGACACCGGCCTGGCGGACGAGCGGCGTGATCCGGTACGTGACCGGATAGCCCCGCAGCGGGTGCGCGCCGTGCAGCACGGCGGACGAGCCGCTGACCGGGCGGGGCGTCAAGAGCGCTGACATGTGGCCTCCTCGCTCTCTCCATCGACACGACGGCCCGTGGGTTGACCCGAGCCGCGGGTGACTTCCGCGCGTTGCGGCCTCGGGGCGGGTCCGCTAGCAATGTCGGGACGCCGCGCGCACGGCGCGGCCCGGTGGGGAGTGGGGACCATGAACATCGACGGCTTCATGGACAAGGCGAAGGACGCGCTGGGGGGCAACGCGGACCAGGCGGGGGGCCTGGTCGACAAGGCGGCCGACCAGGTCAAGGACCGCACGCCGGACGGCCTGGACGACAAGGTCGACATGGGCGCTGCCGCGGCCAAGGACTTCATCGAGAAGCAGCGGGACTGAGAGCCCTCAGGCCGTCGCGAAGGCGGCGAGGCCCAGCTGCACCGAGCGGTCGAACAGGCGCTCGCGCTCCTCGGCGGACAGCGACGCGTCGGAGAACAGCAGGTCGGAGATCGTGCAGATCGCCAGCGCCTCGCCGCCCTCGCGGTCGGCCGTCGCGTACAGCGCTGCAGCCTCCATCTCCACGGCCAGCGTGCCGTGCGCGACCAGGAGGTCGTTGGTCTGCGGGCGGTCGGCGTAGAAGGTGTCCGACGAGATCACCGGGCCGACGTAGGCCTTGGGCGACCGCGCCCGGCGTCGGCGCCCGGTGGGCGGCGGGTCCCCCACGCCGGCGGCGTTCGCCGCGGCGGCCAGCAGCCGGTAGCTGGGCACGTGGCTGTAGTGGATGCCCGGGATGCGCAGCGCGGTCATCTGGGAGTCGGTGTGCGCCGCGTTGGCGATCACGACGTCGCCGACCTCCAGGTGCGGCGCCATCCCACCGGCGGTGCCGATCCGGATGATCCGGCGCACCCCGTAGAACCGGTACAGCTCGGTCGCGTAGATGCTGATCGACGGCATGCCCATGCCCGACGCGAGCACCGAGACCGGAGCGCCGTCGAAGGTGCCGGTGAACCCGAGGATCCCGCGCACCTCGGTGACCAGCGTGGCGTCCTGCAGGACGGTCTCGGCGATCCGTGCTGCGCGGCGCGGGTCCCCGGGCATCAGGACGTCGGGGGCGAAGTCACCAGGCTCGGCGCCGAGGTGCGGAGTGGCCATGCGCGGAACCCTAGTCCGCGAGCGATCCGAGCACAGCGTCGCGCACGGGTTTCAGGGCAGCTCGAGGGCGACGTCCGTGCCGCTGAAGCTGAGCTCGAGCGACGTCTGGCCGACCGTCACGTCCTCCAGGACGACGCCCGGCGGTAGGCCGTCGACGGCGACGGACATGTTCTCGAACGCGTCGCCGAGGCCGAGCGGCAGGTCGGCGGGCGCGACGGACACCCCGGCCAGGGTGAGCTTGGTGACCTCCAGGTCGATCCGGTCGCTGCGCAGGTTCGGCACGATCGTGGCGGACAACGGGGCCGCCCGCAGGGTCGCGACCAGCGCGCCGTCCTGCACGGTGATGTCCAGGTCGGCGCCCACGGCCGCGGTCATCGCCGCGGGGCTCAGCTCGGCGGTCGCCACGAAGGTGCCCGCCCTGGGCTCGTCGCCCGTGGTGACGTCGGTGAGCGTGGCGTCCACGTGGTCCAGCTCCAGACCCTGGACCAGCATCGAGTCCGCCGTCACGACCATCCGGCCGAACCGCCCGGCGAGCACCTGTGGGGTGACGACCAGCCCGCCGATCGACACGTGCGGGTTGTGCAGGCCAAGACCCGCCAGGTCCGACTCGATGACGCCGACGGTCCGTTGACGCATCGCCGCGTCGCCTCCCGCCGCGGCGGCGCCGAGCACGACGACCACGAGGAGCGCGATGAGGAGTCTGCGGAGCACGAAGCGACCCTATCCGGGCCGCGGAGTGCGCCATTGGGCTTTCCCCGCGCCGCGCCGGATCGTAGCCTGGAGGTCTCGACGGGGAGTGCCATGTCGCTGTACCACGCACCGACTCGGCCGCAGCCTCACATGTGGGCTCGGCTCTGGCACCTCTTTGCGCCGCCACCGCCCGCCGAGGACCCGTTCGCGACGCTCAACCTCCAGGTGCGCCTCGGGGTGGTGGCGAACCTGCTGCTCAGGATCGAGAACGACGAGCGGATGTTCGCCCGCGGCCAGCGCTTCATCGCGACCAAGGACGCCTACGACGCGTTGCTCGGCGACGCCTGCCGAGCCGCAGGGGTGCCGCCCGCCAGGTCCCGCACCGACGACGAGCGCCTGCGCGTGGAGCTCGAGCTGGCCGCCCGCGGCTGGAGCTGGTGACCTCAGGCGCGCACGGTGAGCGTGGACGCGCCGTCCGCGCGGCGGCGCACCTCGATCCGCTCCGCGATCGCGCCCTTGAGCGCGTCGACGTGTGAGACGACACCGACCACCCGGCCCCCGTCGCGCAGCCGGGAGAGCTCAGCCAGCACCACCTCGAGGGTCTCGGCGTCCAGGGCACCGAAGCCCTCGTCGATGAGCAGCGTGCCCAGCTCGACGCCGCCGGCCTCGGCGGTCACCACGTCGGCCAGCCCGAGCGCGAGGCACAGCGAGACGTAGAAGGTCTCGCCGCCGGACAGGGTGCGCGGGTCGCGGGCGCTCCCGGTCCGGTGGTCGAGCACCTGCATCGCCAGGCCCAGCCGCCGGGTGCGGACCGCCTCGCGCTCCGTGGAGCGCACGAGCTCGTAGCGCCCGTCGGAGATGCCGACCAGTCGGGCGTTCGCCGCCGCGACCAGGTCGGCGAACCGCTGGCCGAGGACGTACGTGGCCAGCGTGAGCGCGCCCTCGCCGCCGCTGGCGGTGGCGATGTTGGCCATCCGGATCACGGGGGCTGCTGCGGAGCGGGCGTCGCGGTGGGCGGCGTCCGCGGCGACGAGCTCGACCAGCGCGGCCGCCGCGGCGTCGGCGCGTTCCCGGAGCACGGCAGCCTGCGCCGCGCGCTCGCGGGACGTGACCTCTGCCGCCGCCAGTGCGGCCTCGGCCGACTCGAGCGCGGCGCCGACCTCGGCGGTGTCGAGCCCGGCGACGGAGGCGATCCCCGGCTCTGCGAGTGCGCGGGTCACCCTGGCGCGCTCGGCGGCGTGCTCGTCGACGACCGCGCGCAGCGCGTTCGCCTGCGCGGGGGTGAGCCGGTCGGCGATCACCTGCGCCACCGTGCGGTCCGCCTCGGCCAGCGCTGCGTCCCGCTCACGCTCGGCGGCGGCCAGGTCCCGCTCGGCCTCGGCGAGGGCGGAGAGCGCCGCCGACCATGCCCGGGCCTGGTCCGCCCGCCGGCGCCAGGCCTCGTCGCGCAGGCGCACCGACGACTCGCCGTCCGCGGCGAGCAGGACCTCGAGCTCGTCCTCCTCGAGCTCCCGGCGCAGCTCGGCGGCGCGGGCCTCGTCGGCGGTGAGGCGCGCCTCCCGGTCGGCCAGCGCGACGCGGCGCGAGTCGAGCTCGGCGTCCAGCTCGGCGAGCGCTTCCCGCAGCTCCGCGGCTCGGCTCTCGGCGTCCTCCGCCTCGGCGACCCGCCGCTGCGCGGCCTCGACGACCGCCTCCACCTCGGCCTGGTCGCCACCGGCGACCTCCCGGCGGGCGGCCAGCCGCTCGGCGAGCGCCTCGACCTGGGACAGCACGTCGCGCAGGGTGGCCTCGGCGTCGGCGCGCACCCGCTCCACGGCCTCGGGGTCGGGTGCGGGACCGGCGGCTGCGGGGGTGGCGGGCGCGGGGTGCTCGACGGCGCCGCAGACCGCGCACGGCTCGCCCGGCACGAGCGCCGCGGCGAGCTCACCCGCGAGGTCCGCGAGCCGGGCGCGGTGTGCGGCGGCGAGCGCGTCGTTGGCCATGCGCAGCTCCTCGGCGCGCTCGGCGGCGCGCTCCCGCTCGCGTTCGAGCTGCGCGGTGAGGAGCCCGACCTCGCGCGCGGCCTCGAGGCGCCCGACGGCGGTCGCCAGGCCGAGGCGAGCGGCGCCGAGGGTGGCGGCCAGCTCGCGCGCGGTGTCGAGGGACGCGGCCTGCTCCGCGCGCCGTCCGGGCAGCGCGGCGAGCTCGGCACGCTCCACGCCGATGGCGTGCCGGGCGGCGGCGTGCGCCTCGGCGCGGGACTCGAGGTCCTCCCGGCGCTCGGGGAGGGCGCCCTCGAGCTCGAGCGCCCGCGCCAACGCACCCCTCGCGCCGACGGCGGCCTCCAGCTCCGCGGCGAGGGCCTTGAGCACCACCTCGGCGTCGCCCTCGCCGACCGTCGCGCGCAGCTCGTCCGACGCGGCGGCTCGAGCGGCGCCGTGCGCGAGCGTCCGCTCCTCGACCAGGGCGGCGGCGGACCGGGCCCGCTCGACCCGCGGCCAGAGCTCGGCCGCGAGCTGTGCCGCGAGCCACCGCTCCTGGGCGGCGGCGACTTCGGGCTCGGCCGCCTCCAGGGTCGCGAGCGACGTGTGCAGCGCGTCGCGGCGCCGCACGGACGCGACACGGGCCAGGACCTCGTCCCGCTCCGTACGGGCGGACGCACTGGCGGCCGACGCGAGCGCCGCAGCGTCGCCGGCGTCCGACGCCTGCGCCTCGAGCCGATCGGTCAGGGCGGACGCGGCCTGCGTCGGGGTGGGCGCACCGGCGGAGGGCACGCTCCCGGCGGCCGCGTCGCCGATCGGCTCCCCCGACGCGCCCGCGTCGGCGAACGGCTCTCCGGCGGCGCCGGCGAACCGCGCGACCGCGCGCTGCACCGCCTGCTCCGCGTCGGAGACCGCGGCACGCGCGTCGGCGCGCATCCGCTCGAGCCGCTGCTGCACGCGGTCGAACACCTCCGTGCCGAACACCTTCTGCAGCAGGCCGCGGCGGTGCTCGGGGTCGGCCCGCAGGAACGCGGCGAACTCGCCCTGCGGCAGCACGACGGTCTGGACGAACTGGGTCCGGTCCAGCCCGACGATCCGCTGGAGCTCGAGGCCCGCCTCGTCGATCCGCGTCGCGAGGATCTCGCCGGGCGCGTCCGGCGAGGTCAGCTTCCACAGCCGGACGCTCGCCTGCTGGGTGGTGGTGCCCGCGCCACGCTGCTTGGGCCGCTGGTAGACGGGCGTGCGACGCACCCGGAACAGCCCGGCGCCGGTGGAGAACGTCAGGTCGACGTACGTCTCGGCGTCGGGCGCGGCGTGCGCCGAGCGCAGCCGGTCCTCCGACGCCCCGGCGGAGGCGACCTTGCCGTACAGCGCGAAGACGACCGCGTCGATGAGGGTGCTCTTGCCCGCACCCGTGGGCCCCTCGAGCAGGAAGAGACCCGAGGCCCCGAGCTCGTCCAGGTCGAGCACGTGCTCGTCGGGGAACGGCCCGAGCGCCCCGAACCCCAGCCGGACCAGCCTCACGACGCGACCTCCCGCGCCTGCTCGTACGCGGCCGTGAGCACCGCCAGCTCCGCCTCGTCCGGCGCCGCGCCCGTGACGTGCTCGACGAACTCGACGAGGAGCTCGACGGGGTCCCGGCTCGGGGTCACCGCGACCAGCGGCGGGGCGGCCGTGGTCGCGGGCCGATGCTCGACGGACAGTACGTGCGGGAACGCCGCGCGAGCGCGCGGGTAGAGGTCGGTGGGGCGGCGGTCATCGGTGACGACCAGGCGCACCCAGTCCTCGCCGTGCTCCCCGCCGACACCCTGCGGCAGGAGCGCGTCGAGCGGCCCGACCAGCTCGGCCAACCGCCGCGGCACAGGCGCCGGGACCAGCTCGACCGACGCCGGTCCGCTCGCCCCGAGCTCGACCACCGCGGTGACCTTGCGCTGGTGGCGCTCGGAGAAGGAGTAGGCGAGCGGCGACCCGCAGTACTGGAGCACCTGGTCCGGCTCGCCGGACAGCCGCTGGGCCCCATGCAGGTGCCCGAGCGCGACGTAGTCCACCCCGGCGAACACTCCCGCCGGCACCGAGTCCACGCCGCCGACCCGGATGTCTCGCTCGGAGTCCGACGCCGCGCCGCCCAGCACGAACGCGTGCGCCATCACGACCGACCGGGTCCCCGGCCGGCCCGCCAGGTCCGCCCGCACCCGGGTCATGGCCGCAGCCATGACGGCCTCGTGCGAGCGCGCGGTCGGCTCGCCGTCGCCCAGCACGTCACGCACCGTGTCGGGCTCCAGGTAGGGCAGCGGGTACACCGCGACCGTCCCACCTGCCGCGCCGCCGCCCAGCAGCACCGGCGTGCCGACCTGCTCCGGACGGGCCCGCAGGTGCACCCCCGGCCGCATCAGCGCGGCGCCGAAGCCGAGCCGGACCGCCGAGTCGTGGTTCCCGGGCGTGAGCACCACGGCCGCGGTCTCGCTGAGCCGGGCGAGCGCGTCGGCCAGCAGCTCGACGGCCTCCACCGGGGGGATCGCACGGTCGTACACGTCCCCGGCGACCAGCACGGCGTCCGCACCCTCGGCCCGGACCAGCTCGACCAGGTGGTCCAGGTAGGCCGCCTGGTGCTCGAGCATGCCGACGCCGTGCAGGGTGCGACCGAGGTGCCAGTCGCTGGTGTGCACGAACCGCATGCCTGCGACGCTAACCGCCACCACCCACACCGCGGCCCGGGCGCGCCGAGCACCCGCCGCGCCGCGCCCACGCGGCACCGATCAGCCGCCACGCCGTGCCTGCACAGCACCGAGCAGCCGCCACGCCCACGCGCCGGCGGCGCCGGCCGAACCGACCGACCTCTCCGAACTGCATCTCCGATGTCATGCATCGGGACCGCGACGGACCGGTTGCATGACATCGGAGATGCAGTTCCACGAGGTACACCGAGTCCGGAGGGTCACCGAGTCCGGAGGGTCACCCGCCCCACCTGCCCGGCCACCCGTCCGCCGCATCCGTCCGACCCACGCGCGCCCCCACGGCTGAGCCGGACGGGTCATCTGCCGCCGAGCGGACGATCCGGGACATCAAGGCGTGCACCCGGCGAGCCGATGGCAAGATGCGGGAGGACCGCCGTCGGTCGGCGCGCCCACGTACCTGGAGGATCCATGACGCTCAGCACGCCGTTCCACGACCTCGACGAGTACGTCGCACTGCCGCGGCTGTCGGGTCTGGTGCTCTCACCGGACGGCTCCCGCCTGGTGACGACGGTCTCCACGCTCAACCAGGACCGCACCACGGCGCACACCGCGCTGTGGGAGATCTTCCCCACCCGCTCCAAGCCCGCGCGGCGCCTGACCCGCAGCGCCCAGGGCGAGACCGGCGCGGCCTTCACTCCCGACGGCGACCTGATGTTCACCTCCAAGCGCCCGGACGCCGACGCCAAGGAGTCGGAGAAGCCGCTGGACACCCCCGCGCTGTGGGTGCTGCCGGCCGGTGGTGGCGAGGCCCGCGTCGTGGCCACCCGGCCCGGTGGCGTGGCCGGGATCAAGACCGCGCGCTCGTCGGCCGCGATGGTGTTCGCCACCCGGATGCTGCCGTCCGCCGTCGACGCGAAGGAGGACGAGCGGCTGCGCACCCTGCGCAAGGACACGAAGGTGTCGGCGATCCTGCACGAGGGCTACCCGGTCCGGTACTGGGACCACGACCTCGGGCCGGACGAGCAGCACCTGGTCGGCTGGCACTTCACCCACGCCGACGAGCCGGCCCGCGCCGTCGAGGTCGCCAGCCGCAGCGTCGAGCACCTGGACGTCACGGACCTGACCCCCAAGCCCGGCGCCGCGCTCGAGGAGGCCGACTACGACCTGTCGCCGGACGGCACGTTCGTCGTCACGACGTGGCGCGTCCCCCGCGCCGCCGCCGACGAGCGCACGCACCTGGTCCGCGTGGGCCTGGACCGCGAGGAGAACGAGGTGCTCGTCGTCGACGAGGACGCCGACCTGTTCAAGCCGGTGATCTCGCCCGACGGCCGCAAGGTGGCCTACCTCGCCGAGCAGCTCTCCACGCCGCACTCCGCCCCGCGCGTGACCCTGCACGTGCTGCCGCTGGACGAGACCGGACGCGCCGCCGGCCCCGCGACCCAGGTCGCGGCGGACTGGGACCGCTGGGTGTCGGACCTGCAGTGGCTGCCCGACGGCTCCGGCCTGGTCGTCACCGCGGACCAGGACGGGCGCTGCCCGGTGTTCGTGGTCGACCCCGCGACCGACACCGTCCAGCAGCTCACCGACGACGACTACACCTACTCCGACCTCCAGGTCGCACCCGACGCGAGCGTGGTCTACGCGCTGCGCACGTCCTACCTGGCCCCGCCGCACCCGGTGCGGATCGCGCTCTCCGGCAGCGACGTGCTGCCCGGCACCGTCACCGTGCTGCGCGCGCCGACCCCGCCGCCCACGCTCCCCGGGTACCTGGAGGAGGTCCGCGCGACGGCGGAGGACGGCACGCCCGTGCGCGGCTGGCTCGCACTGCCGGACGGCGCGTCGGCCGAGGCACCCGCGCCGCTGCTGCTGTGGATCCACGGCGGGCCGCTCGGCTCGTGGAACGCGTGGTCGTGGCGTTGGAACCCGTGGCTGATGGTCGCCCAGGGGTACGCCGTGCTGCTGCCCGACCCCGCGCTGTCCACCGGCTACGGCCAGGACTTCGTCCAGCGGGGCTGGGGCGCCTGGGGCCAGGCACCGTTCACCGACCTCATGGCGATCACCGACGTCACCGAGGCCCGGCCGGACGTCGACGCGAGCCGCACGGCCGCGATGGGTGGCTCGTTCGGCGGCTACATGGCCAACTGGGTCGCGGGCCACACGAACCGCTTCAAGGCGATCGTCACGCACGCCAGCCTGTGGGCGCTCGACCAGTTCGGCCCCACCACCGACGCCGCGTTCTACTGGCGCCGGGAGATGACCCCGGAGATGGCGCTGGAGAACTCGCCGCACCGGTTCGTCGGCGAGATCGCCACCCCGATGCTGGTGGTGCACGGCGACAAGGACTACCGGGTGCCGATCGGCGAGGGCCTGCGCCTGTGGTACGAGCTGCTCGCCCACTCCAAGCTGGCCGCCGACGACGAGGGTCGCAGCCCGCACCGCTTCCTGTACTTCCCGGACGAGAACCACTGGGTGCTCAGCCCCCAGCACGCCAAGGTCTGGTACCAGGTGGTGCTGGCGTTCCTCGCCGAGCACGTGCTGGGCGAGGAGCCGAAGCGCGCGGAGGCGCTGGGCTGAGCCGCCCGGCCGGGCACGGGCCGCGCGCCGCAGGTCAGGCGGGCGGCCAGGAGTCGGGAACCTGCCCGTCCGCGGTGGCCGGGACGACCCCCTGGTAGGGCGTGATCGTGCGCCAGGCCTCGGCGTCCGCGTCCCAGTGCAGGAACACGATCAGCTGGCCCGAGGCGGCCAGCGGATCGCCCTGGGGGTAGGCGCTCGCGCCGGTGCACGTCTCCGGCGCGGAGATCACCCCGAGGGCCTGCCCGGGCGCCGCGTCCGTCCCCTTCAGCACCGCTGAGACCTCGACCGCGTGGACGGTGGCGGCCGTCCCGAAGATCTCACTGGTCCCCGCCGACACGGCCGGACCGGTGGTCAGCACGACCAGGTCGGCCTCCGCGCTCGCCTCAGCCGGGCTCGTGAAGGAGACCCAGTCCACGCACACCCCCGTCCGCGTGCCGGCCGCCGCGCAACCCGCCAACGACGCGGTCAGGGCGACGGCCGGGACCACGAACCGGGCACGTCGACGACTCGCGGGCATGACAACCCCCTCGCGCTCGCCCCTCCTGCCTGCTTCGTGTCGCAGACCACCGGGGCCTTGCACGGCCGAGCCGGCCGGCCGGCGTGGCGCGCGGGCCCCGCCGAGCGTCGCTCAGCTCCGGGAGAACTCCAGCGGCACCTGGTCGGACAGGCCGAGCACGTCGAGCATCTCGAGCAGCAGCGTCGGCGGGTCGCGCAGCAGCACGTCGCGGCCGTCCTCCTGCGCCGCGCGCATGACCTGGAGGATGAACGCGAGCCCCGAGGAGTCGACGAACTCCATCTCGCTCGCGTCGAGCACCACCGCGCCCGGGCGCCGCAAGGCGTGCGCCATGACCGCGCTGGCCTGCGAGCGCAGGGACTCGTCGACCGAGCCCCACATCCGCACCAACGTGCCGTCGGGTCGTTCGACGGCCTCCAGGCCGCTCACCTCGTCGTGCCGCACGCTGGTCATCGCACTCCTCGCGATCGCCGGTGGTGGGTCTGCACTGTAGGACGCGCAGCCGACACCGCCGGTTCCCGCTCCGAGCGCTCCGTTCTCAGCGGTGCGCCACCGGGACGTGACGGGTCCGGGCGACCATCACCGGGCACTCCGCGTGCAGCACCACGGTGTGGCTGACCGACCCCAGCAGCACCCTGGTCAGCCCGTGCCGCCCCCGACTGCCCACCACGAGCAGGCGGGCGTGCGCTGCCGCGTCGAGCAGCGCGGTCGCCGGCTGCTCGTGCACCAGCTGGGGGTGCACCACCAGGTCCGGGTACTGCTCGGCCAGGCCCGCGACGGACTCACCGAGCACCACCGCCTCCTCGTCCCGCACGGCCGCGGTCAGCTCGGTGACCACCGAGTCCGTGGGCGCGTAGACCGCCGGCTCGGTCCAGGCGTGCACCACGTACAGCGGCTCGCCGATCCGATCCGCCTCCGCGGCCGCCAGCGCGACGGCGGCGACGCTGTCCCGCGACCCGTCCACGCCGACCACCACGCCCACCGAGTCCAGCGCAGCGGCCCCGGGCACCACCACCACGGGGACCGCGCTGCCCGCGGCGATCTGGTACGCCATCGACCCGGAGAACACCCGCTCGCTCGCGCTGAGCCGGTGGGTCCCCACGACGAGCAGGTCGGCGTCCAGGGACAGGTCGACCAGGGCCTCGGCCGGGCGGCGCCGATCCAGCACCACCTCGACCTCGACCTCGGGCGCGACCTCGTGCGCCTGGGCCGCGGCCTGGTCGAGCAGCCGGTGAGCCTCGGTGACCACACCGTCGTCGTACAGGATGTCGGCGGCGAGCGTCGGGTGGCCCAGCGCATGGACCAGGCGGAGCACCGCCCCGCGCTGGTCGGCTGCTGTGGCGGCCCACTCCAGCGGAGTGTCGCTGTGCGGCAGATCCTCGATCCCGACCACGACGCGCGTCATGGTGTCCACCTCCGCGGCGGGCGGCGCACCACGGCGGATCCGCGCGCGGCCCGCTCATGACCATGTTCCCGCCGTCCGGGTCCCGGCGCCAGGGCTGCAGGCCCCTGCCTCCCGAGCAACGAGCCCGGCCCTGTGCGACGCTGCCGTCATGCGGATCGGGATCACGGGGGCGACGGGACACATCGGCGGGCTGGTGGCGGCGGAGCTCGCCGCGGACGGGTTCGCGCAACGGCTGCTGGTGCGCCAGCCGCTGCGGGCGCCGGCGCTGGAGTGCAGCGAGATCCGGCAGGTCTCCTACGGGGCGGACGCCACCGCTGCCCTGGCCGGGGTGCGCACGCTGCTCATGGTCTCCGCGGCGGAGAGCGCCGATCGGGTGGCCGAGCACCGCGCCTTCATCGACGACGCGGCCGAGGCCGGCGTGGAGCACGTGGTCTACACCTCGTTCGAGGGCGCCGGGCCGGATGCGACCTTCACCCTGGCCCGCGACCACGGCGAGACCGAGGAGCACCTCAAGACGTCGGGGATGAGCTGGACGTTCCTGCGCGACAACCTCTACCTGGACCTGGTGCCGTTCTTCGCCGGCGACGACGGTGTGCTGCGCGGGCCGGCGGGCGACGGCGGTTTCGCGGGCGTGGCCCGCGCGGACGTGGCCGCGGTGGCGGCGCACGTGCTGCGCGACCCCGCCCGTCACGCCGGGCGCACCTACCGGCTCTCCGGGCCGGAGGCGATCACGCTCGACGACGTGGCCCGCATCGCGGGCGCTGCGACCGGCCGTGAGCTGCGCTACGAGGCGGAGACCGTCGAGGACGCGTTCGCCTGGCGGCGCGAGACCGGCGCGCCCGACTGGCAGGTCGAGGCGTGGGTCTCGACGTACCTGGCGATCGCCGCGGGCGAGCTCGCCGAGGTCACGGGCGACGTCGAACGCCTGCTCGGCCGCGCGCCGCTGTCCCTGGCGCAGGTGCTCGCGGCGGGCCGCTGAGGCTCAGCGCGACGGGGGATCAGCCCTCCGGGGCGAGCGGTAGCGAACGGGCGCTGGTGAAGCGTCTGGGGCGCCCGTCGACCGGGTCCGTGAACGCCATCTCCGCCGCGAGCAGCTGCAGGGGACGCCGGAAGTCGTCGATCGAGACGTCGCGCACCTGCGGGTACAGCGGGTCGTCCACGATCGGGATGCCGAGCCCGAGCAGGTGCACGCGGAGCTGGTGGGTGCGGCCCGTGCGCGGCGTGAGCCGGTAGACCCCGAGGCCGCCCACCTCACGTTCGAGCTCGACCAGGGTCTCGGCGTTGGCCGGCGCCTCCGGCACCACCTCGGCGCACCAGGTGCCGCGCTGCTTGCGGATGTGGTTGCGGACGACGCGGGGGAGCTCCAGGTCGGCGCGCAGCGGTGCGAGCGCCCGGTAGGTCTTGTGGACCGCGCGCCGCTCGAAGGCGGTCTGGTAGGCGCCGCGCCACCGGGACTCGGTCGTCAGCATGAGCAGGCCGGACGTGACGCGGTCCAGGCGGTGCACCGGCGACAGCTCCGGCAGGTCGAGCGCCTCGCGCAGCCGCACCACGACGCTCTGGCGCACGTGGCCGCCGCGCGGGATCGTGGCCAGGAACGGCGGCTTGTCGACCACGACCAGGCGCTCGTCGCGGTGCACCAGGTGGATCTGCCCGGGCACCTGCGGCTCGTCGCGCAGGTCGCGGTGGAACCACACCCACCGCAGCGGTGCGTAGGGGTCCGCGTCGCGGACGGCGCGGCCGCTGGAGTCCACGAATCGCTCCTGCGCCAGCATCCTCGGCACGTCGACGTGGTCGGGCAGGCGGTCCCTGAGCCAGGCGCCCATCGTCGGCCACCGGTCGACCGGCTCGCGGTCGGCCGCGGGAGTGTGGATCCGGGCGGCGGCCAGGCCGTGGCGCGCCGGGAGCGGGGAGCGGGGCGGCACGGGTCGATCGTACGAGGGCGTGCTCCCCGGACGGCTTCGTCGGCGACGGCGGTGGACCTCAGCGCGACGTGAGCCGGACGTAGTAGCCGTCCGGGTCGCGCACCCGCAGGTCCGTCAGCCCCCACGGCCGCGCGGTGACGTCTTCGTCCAGCGGCCACCCTGCGGCGAGCACGCGCTCGCGCTCCGCTGACAGGTCGTCGACCTCGAGCACCAGCTCCACCCCGGTCGGAGGCACGCGCGCGCCCGGGTCGGCGACCGGCCCGCGGGCAGCAGCACCGACCAGCACGCCGTCGCGCCGCAGCGCGACGTACGGCGCGTCCGAGCCTCGCTCGTCGCGTTCCACGGTGAAGCCCAGCGCTCGCGTCCAGAACTCGACGCAGGCGTCCAGGTCCGCGGGGAAGATCTCGACCCGCAGCGTCATGCCCATGCCCTGCACCGTGGCACGGCGGCGGTATTGCGCGCGACCCCAGGTCGCGCCTCGGGGAGAATGGCCCGTCGTGAGCGAAGGACCCGCGTCGGAGCCGAGGCGCGGCTCCCGCTCACCACGACGCGGGCCCCGCGGCAAGCGACCTCCCGGGGACCGCAGCGGCCGGCCCGCTCAGAACCGCGACACCGCACCCGCACGCCGGCCCGACCGCCAGGACGGCCCGCGCGCGGCCGCGGCCCGCGAGCGCCGTGCCGAGGCACGCCGCGCCGTCGTCGTGCCACTGATCACCTACCCCGAGGCACTGCCGGTCAGCGCCCGTCGCGTCGAGATCGCCGACGCGATCCGCGACCACCAGGTGGTCGTCGTCGCGGGCGAGACCGGCTCGGGCAAGACCACCCAGCTGCCCAAGATCCTGCTCGAGCTCGGCTACGGTCGGGCCGGGCAGATCGGCCACACCCAGCCGCGGCGGATCGCCGCGCGTGCCGTCGCCGAGCGGATCAGCGAGGAGCTGACCGGCGGGCGGGACGCACTGGGCAGCGTCGTCGGCTACCAGGTGCGCTTCACCGACCAGTCCAGCGAGCAGACCCTGGTCAAGGTGATGACCGATGGGATCCTGCTCGCGCAGATCCAGCGCGACCCGGACCTGCTCGCCTACGACGCGCTGATCATCGACGAGGCGCACGAGCGCAGCCTCAACATCGACTTCCTGCTCGGCTACCTGACCCGGCTGCTGCCGCGGCGCCCGGACCTGCGCCTGGTCATCACGTCGGCCACGATCGACTCCGAGCGGTTCGCGCGGCACTTCGGGCGCCCGGCGGGCGGCCCACGACCCGGCGGGGCCGAGGCGGAGGTCGTGCCCGCGCCGGTGGTCGAGGTCACCGGCCGGACCTTCCCCGTCGAGGTCCGCTACCGCCCGCTCACCCCCGACCCGGAGCCCGACGAGGAGCACCCCGAGGACGCACCAAGATCGGCGCTTCTGGGCCTGGATCGGCGCGATTCACGCCAGAACAGGCCCAGAACCGGCGATCTTGGCGGGGGGAAGGGCGGGCGCGGCGGATCGAGCCGCCAGGCGCGCGGCGACGACGCGCGCGACCTCATGACCGGGATCTGCGAGGCGGTGGACGAGCTGTCCGCCGAGGGGCCGGGCGACATCCTGGTGTTCCTGTCCGGCGAGCGCGAGATCCGCGACGCGGACGACGCGCTGCGTGCCCACCTGGGCGACCGGCTCGACCCGCGCCACCCCCGGCACACCGAGCTCCTGCCGCTGTACTCGCGGCTGTCCGGGGCCGAGCAGCACCGGGTGTTCGAGTCGCACCCCGGGCGGCGCGTGGTGCTGGCGACCAACATCGCCGAGACGTCGCTGACCGTGCCCGGCGTGCGGTACGTCGTCGACCCCGGCACGGCCCGCATCTCGCGGTGGTCCAAGGCGACCAAGGTCCAGCGTCTGCCCATCGAGCCGGTCAGCCAGGCGTCGGCCCGGCAGCGGTCCGGACGCTGCGGGCGGGTCGCCGACGGCGTGGCGATCCGGCTGTACTCCGAGGCCGACTTCGACGCGCGGCCGGAGTTCACCGAACCGGAGATCCTGCGCACCTCGCTGGCCAGCGTGATCCTGCAGATGATCGCCGTGGGCGTGGCGGCGAGCCCCGAGGACGTCGCGACGTTCCCGTTCGTCGACCAGCCCGACACCCGGGCGGTGCGCGACGGCGTGCAGCTGCTGCTCGAGCTCGGCGCGCTCGCGGCGGCGCCCGGCGGGGACCGGGGCGGGCTGCGGCTGACCGAGGTCGGGCGGGCGCTCGCACAGCTGCCGATCGACCCGCGGCTGGCCCGCATGATCGTCGAGGGCGGGCGGCGCGGGGTGGCGCGCGAGGTGATGATCATCGCCGCCGCGCTGTCCATCCAGGACCCGCGTGAGCGCCCGTCGGAGGTCCGCGAGCAGGCCGACGCGATGCACCGGCGGTTCGCCGACCCGACGTCGGACCTGCTGGCCTACCTCAACCTGTGGCACTACGTGCGCGACCAGCAGCGTGAGCTCTCCGGCAGCGCGTTCCGCCGGATGTGCCGCGCCGAGCACCTGAGCTTCCTGCGCCTGCGCGAGTGGCAGGACGTGGTCACCCAGCTCAAGCAGCTGGCCAAGCCTCTCGGCATCACTGTCAACCCCGCCCCCCGCCACGCGAACGCCCCGGACGTGCCCGAAGGGGAGGCCGTCGACCTGCGGCGGGAGTGGGACGCGGAGGCGATCCACCGCAGCGTGCTGGCGGGGCTGCTGTCGCAGATCGGGCAGCAGGAGGCGACCGAGGTGCGTGCGGGGGGCGCCGGTACCAAGGGCTCCGACCGGGACCGGCGAGGACGGCCGCGTCCGCGCAACGAGTACGTCGGCGCGCGCGGGGCGCGGTTCGCGATCTTCCCGGGGTCCGCCCTGGCGAAGCGGCCCCCGGCCTGGGTGATGGCCGGCGAGCTCGTGGAGACCTCCCGGCTGTGGGCCCGCGACGTCGCACGGATCGAGCCGGAGTGGGCCGAGGAGCTCGCGGCACACCTGGTCAAGCGCACGTACTCCGAGCCGACCTGGTCCGCCAAGCAAGGCGCGGCGATGGCCACCGAGCGGGTCACGCTGTACGGGGTCCCGATCGTCACCGGGCGCCGGGTGCTGTTCGCCAAGGTCGACCCCGAGCACGCGCGCGAGCTGTTCCTGCGCCACGCGCTCGTCGAGGGCGACTGGACCACCCACCACCGGTTCTTCCACACCAACCGTGCCCTGCTCGCCCAGGCCGAGGAGCTCGAGCAGCGGGCCCGCCGCCGCGACCTCGTGGTCGACGACGACGCGCTGTTCGCGTTCTACGACGAGCGCGTCCCGGCCGACGTGGTCTCCGCGCGGCACTTCGACACGTGGTGGAAGGGCGCCCGCCGCCGCGAGCCGGACCTGCTCACCTTCGACCCGGCGATGCTGGTGGCCGCCGACGCCGACGACGCCCGCGACCCCGCGCTGTACCCGGACCGCTGGCCGCAGGGCGACCTGGACCTGCCGCTGACCTACGCCTACGACCCGGGCACCGAGCACGACGGCGTCACGGTGCACATCCCGATCCAGGTGCTCGACCGGGTGGTGCCCGACGGCTTCGACCGCCTGGTGCCCGGCATGCAGGCCGAGCTCGCGGTCGCCACGATCCGCGCCCTGCCCAAGCCGGTGCGCGTGCAGCTGGTCCCCGCGCCGGACGTCGCGGCGGCGGTGGTCGGCTGGCTCGCGGGCCAGCCGTCCTGGGCCGACACGGTGCGCGCCGGCGACGCGGCGCCGTCCTGGCACACCACGTTCGCCCAGGCCGTGCGGGAGCTGCGAGGGGTGGAGATCCCGCCGGACGCGTTCGACGACTCCCGCCTGCCGGCGCACCTGCGGATGACGTTCCGGGTGATCGAGGACCGCCGCGGCGGGCGCGGCGAGCCCGTGGTGGTCGACGAGGGGCACGACCTGATCGCCCTGCAACGCCGGCTGGCGGCCCGGTCCGAGCAGGCGATGCGCTCGGCGATGCGCGACGCGCTGCGCCGGGCGGTGGCCGAGCGGGACGCGGGGCTGCGCGGGGACGGGGCATCCGGCGACGGCACCGGCGACGGCTCCGCCGCCGGCTCCGGCGACACGGGCACGGCAGGCGCTGCCGGCGCACCGTCCGGCGGCGCGACCCCCGCCGCCCCTCGCCCCGCACCGCGGCCCGGCCCCCAGCCGGGGCACGACCTGGAGCGCACCGGTCTGACCACCTGGCCCGACCTGGCGGTGATCCCCGAGCGGGTCGAGGCCGACGCGGGCGGCCTGCACGTCGAGGGCTTCCCGACGCTCGTCGCACCGGCCCCTGCCGATCGCACCGCGCCCGCCGACCTGCGGGTGCTGTCCCGCCCGGACCCGGCGCGTCACGCGGTCGCGGTCCGCGAGCTGCTGCTGGGCGAGGTCGCGCTGTCACCCGGACGGGTGACGAGCCGCTGGAACGCCCAGCTGTCGCTCGCGCTCGGGGCCTCGCCCTACCCGAGCACGCCGGCGCTCGTGCTCGACCTGCAGCGGGCGGCGCTGGACGCCCTGCTGGCCGAGCGCCACGACGGGGGCGGCGCCACGGTCCGGGACCGGGCCGCGTACGGCGCGCTGCGGGACGTGGTGCGCGACGCGCTCGAGGACCGCGTGCTCGACGTGGCCACGCGCGCCGCCGAGGTGCTCGTCGCCGCCCGCGACCTGGATGCCGACCTGCGCGCGACGTCGAGCCTGGCCCTGCTGTCGGTGGTGCACGACCTGCGCGGCTGGGCGGGCGCGCTGGTCGGCGACGGGTTCGTGGCCCGGGTCGGTGCGGACCGGCTGCCGCACCTGGTGCGCTACCTGCGCGGCGCCCGCCACCGGCTGGCCAAGGCCGCGGAGAACCTCGGCCGCGACGAGGGCCTGGCCTGGCAGGTCCGCGAGCTCGCCGACGAGTACGACGCCGCGGTCGCGGCCGCCGCCGCGCGCACCCCCGACCCCGAGCGCGACGCGCGGCTGGCCGAGGTCCGCTGGATGCTCGAGGAGCTGCGCGTCTCGCTGTTCGCCCAGCACCTGGGCACTCCCCAGCCGGTGTCCGCCAAGCGGATCCGCACCGCGCTCGCCTCGTGACGGGCGCTCGGGCCCACACCGCCCCCTGCCGCGACGACTAGGCTCGGTCCAGGAGCGCCGGGAAGCCTGGTCGGCACACAAGACCCTCGGGGAGGAGCGGCCGTGCGCCTGGTGGACCTGGCCCGGAACCTGCCGGTGGTGACCCGCCGCACCACCGCCCTCGAGGCCGCGCGCCGGATCGCCGGCGACCGGCTCTCCGCCCTGGTGGTCGCCGACGAGACCGGGCGACCCGCTTTCGTGGTCCCCGCCGTCGACGTGCTGGGCCTGCTCATCCCGCTGTACCTGCGCGAGGACACCCGGCTGGCCGGCGTGCTCGACGAGGCCGCCGCCGACGAGCTGTGGTCCAACGCGGACCGCCGCACGGTGGGCGAGCTCCTCGACGACGACGACGTCCGCGTCTACGACATCCTCACGGTCGACGCCGACGCGACGCTCGTCGAGGTCGCCACCCTGATGGCCGCTCAGCACACCTCGATCGCCCTGCTCGACGGGCCCGAGGCCGCCGAGGAGCCCTTGTTCATCACACTGCCGACGGTGCTGGACGCCGCGCTCACCGCGCGCGGCATGCGAGGTGGCCAGACCGCATGACGCTCCAGGTCATCGCAGGCCTGGTGGTGTTCCTCGGGGCCTACGTGCTCATCGCCACCGAGAAGGCACCACGGGCGACGGTCGCGCTGACCGGCGGCGCGCTCATGGTGCTGCTCGGCGCCACCGACGAGGCCGGGATCTTCTTCTCCGAGCACGCCGGGATCGACTGGCACGTCATCTTCCTGCTGCTCGGCATGATGATGATCGTCGGGATCCTGCGTCAGAGCGGGGCGTTCGAGTTCCTCGCGATCTGGGCGGCCAAGCGCGCCAAGGGGCGCCCGTTCGTGGTGATGGCGATGCTCATCGTCATCACGGCGGTGCTGTCCGCGGCGCTCGACAACGTCACGACGGTCCTGCTCATCGCCCCGGTCACGCTGCTCATCGCCGACCAGCTCGCCGTGCCCGTGGTGCCGTTCCTCATCACTCAGGTGATGGCGTCCAACATCGGCGGGGCCGCGACCCTGATCGGCGACCCGCCCAACATCATCGTCGCCAGCCGGGCGAACCTGACGTTCGTCGACTTCCTGGTGAACATGGCGCCGCTCGTGGTGCTGCTGATGGTCGTCTTCCTCGGGCTGGCGTGGTTGCTGTGGGGGCGCAAGCTCTCGTACGACCCGGAGCGTGCCGCCCGGGTGATGGCGCTCAACGAGCGCGAGGCGATCAAGGACACCCGGCTGCTGGTCACCTCGGTCGGCGTGATCGGTCTGGTGCTGCTCGGCTTCACACTCCAGGGCGTGACCCACCTCGACCCTGCGGTGGTCGCCCTGCTGGGCGCCGGGCTGCTGGCACTGCTCACCCGCCTCGAGGCGCGCAAGGTCGTGGCCGACGTCGAGTGGGAGACGCTGCTGTTCTTCGCCGGCCTGTTCGTCATGGTCGGCGGGCTGGTGAACCTCGGTGTCATCGAGCAGCTGGGCAAGGCCGCGACCGAGGCGGTGGGGACCAACTACGCCGGCGCAGCGGTCGCGCTGCTGGTCGGCTCGGCGGCGATCTCCGGGATCATCGACAACATCCCGTACGTGGCGACCATGGCCCCGCTGGTGGCGGGCCTGGTGGCCGCCGGGGGCGTGGCCGCCGAGCCGCTGTGGTGGGCGCTGACCATCGGCGCGGACCTCGGCGGCAACGCGACGGCCGTCGGGGCGAGCGCGAACGTCGTGGTGCTGGGCATCGCCCGGCGGTACGGGGCGCCGATCTCCTTCTGGGAGTTCACCAGGTACGGCCTGCTGGTCACCGCCGTGACGGTGGCGATCTCCGTGCCGTACGTGCTGCTGCGCTACTTCTAGCCCCCACCCCCACCCCCGCCGCCCCCCACCCGCCCGACCGCACGCATGCGAACAAGGGCGCGTACTCGTCCTGACGTCGGTACGAGAACGCGCACGAGTACGCGTACGAACGAAGGTGCTGTCGGGGCCCGCTGCTAGCGTCCGCGGCATGCGGTGCTTCGGTGACGGCGACCCCCTCTACGAGCGCTACCACGACACCGAGTGGGGCGTCCCCGTCCATGGCGAGCACGAGCTGTTCGAGCGGGTGTGCCTGGAGGCCTTCCAGTCCGGGCTGGCCTGGATCACCATCCTGCGCAAGCGCGAGTCCTTCCGCGCCGCGTTCGCCGGGTTCGACCCGGAGCGGGTGGCGGCCTTCGACCGTGCCGACGTCGAGCGGCTGCTCGCCGACGCCGGGATCGTGCGCAACCGCGCCAAGATCGACGCGACGATCGCGAACGCCCGTGCCGTGCTCGCCCTGCGCGACGCCGGGCGCACGCTGAGCGACCTGGTCTGGTCGCACGCTCCGGCCGAGCGGGTGCGCGAGCCACGGGCGGCGACCTTCGCCGAGGTGCCCGCCGCCACGCCGGAGTCGACCGCGCTGGCCAAGGAGCTCAAGCGCGCCGGGTTCCGGTTCGTCGGCCCGACCACCGCGTACGCCACGATGCAGGCCTGCGGCCTGGTCGACGACCACCTGGCAGGTTGCCCGGTGGTCAGTCCCCGAACGCCTCACAGCTGAGGCCGGCGGGGTCGATGCTCACCAGGGACGTCATGTCGGCGTTGGCGCCCCAGGCCGCTGCCGCCGGGATGGTCGCGCCCGCCGCCGCAGCCGGGTCCGGGTAGAAGGCGACGCCGTCCTCGCCCTGGCAGTACTGCAGCAACGCAGGCTGCCCGCCGGGGGCGAAGGTGGCGATCGCGTCGACCACCGACCAGATCGCGCTGCCGTCCGGGTTCATGCCGGCGTTGCGCAGCAGCATGAGCAGGGACACCTCGGTCGGCTCGGGGATGCCGCCCTCACCGACCTGGGCGCTGCCCTGGATCGACCAGTCGCACACGTGATCCCCGGTGCCGCCGAAGCACGCGCCGAACACGTCGACTAGGCCGATGTCCTCGCCGTTCACCAGGGTGGTGCTGCCGGTGTCGGTGAACGTCGTGGTCAGATCGCCGCCGATCAGGGACGCCGGGTCCGGGAACCCGGGCGGCAGGCTCGCGGCGTCCGTCGGCTCGCTCGCCGTGCCGGACGCCTCGGAGGGCTCCGCCGTGGGGGTCTCCTCGGTCGCCGAAGCGCTTGGCGTGGAGGGCTGCACGGTCTTGGACTTCGACGCGTCCTGCTGCGGGGTCGACGGCGTGCACGCGCCGAGCAGGACCAGCGCCGCGGCCGCCCCGGCCAGCGCGACGGCCGAGCCCCGTGCTGCGTTCATCGCTCCCCCCGGTTCGTTCCCGAGACTAGCAACGCGGCCCTCGTCCGGCCCGGGGTTCGGGAGCCTCGTCCGCGGCGGCCCTCAGCCGTGCGGGTCGGGCAGGCGCAGCACGACGTTGCGGTCTGCGGGCCCGCCCGTGAGGTGCGCGCGCGCACCCGGCACGCGGGTCCGGTAGTCGTTGGCGGCGAGGGTGCGCGACAGGCCGGCGAGCACCGCGGGGTCGTCGAGCCTCCCGCCGTCCCAGGCCGGCGACGCCGCATGGTCGACCACGGTGCACGCGACGGCGACGGTCCCCCGCTCGCGCACCACCTCGACCACCCGCCACTGCTGGGGCCAGTCCACCAACGAGGCCGTGGTGACCTCCCACAGCCCGCCGGGGCGGTCGGGCGCCTGGTGCCACTGCGTGGTGTGCCGGTGCACGTGCCCCGACAACCACGCGACCACGCACCGGTGGCGCAGCAGGAGGGCGACCACGTCGTCCGCCAGACGCCGCGGCAACGCCCCCGGGGGCACGTAGCCGTTGGTCAGCGCCCACGACGGGTGGTGCGAGGCGACGAGCACGTAGCGGTCCGCAGCCCTCGTCAGCTCGTCGTCGAGCCAGGCGAGCTGCGCCTCGTCGAGCGAGCCCTGCCACCCGCCGTGCGGGTTGACGGTGTCCAGCGCCACCACCCGGAGCTCACCGACGTCGGCCGCCCACGCCCGGCCGGAGCGCGAGTCCGCGGGCACCGTGCGGTCCACGAGCCCCAGGAAGTCGGTCGGCCCGACCAGCGCCCGGCCCGCGTCCGGGGCGACGGCCACGCCCGGCGACGCCTCGGTGTGCGTGTACCGCGCCGGCCCGTGCGCTGCGGCACCCTCGAGCACGACGAGCGGCGTCTGGCCGGGAGCCAGGTCCACGACGCGGCGCCCGCCCGTGGCGAGCGCCTCGAGCTCACCGGTGGGAGCGACGGTGCCCTGCAGGAGCGCGTCGTGGTTGCCGTGCACGGTCAGCCACGGGAGCCCCGCGCCGCGCGAGGCGACCGGCTCGCGCGCCGCCTCGGTCAGGCCCGGCACCCGCGGGTAGCCGTAGCGCAGGGTGGGCAGGTCCGGCCGCTGCCCCGACGGCGGACCGTCGGGGTGCCAGAAGTGCGGCCACCAGTCGCCCGCTCCGGGGGCGCCGACCCAGCTCGACGCACCCTCGCCGCTGCGTGGTGCGACGCGCCCGCCGGCCATCAGCGCGGCGTACCAGGCCAGCTCGTTGCGCTGGGCGTTGTCGGTCACGTCGCCGGTGAGCAGCACCGCGTGCGGCTCGGTGCCGGTGAGCGGACCGCGGACCACCCGCCGGACCGCCGCCAGCGCGGACACGGCGACCTGGACGGTGAGGATCTCCTGGGGCCGGTAGGTGCCGATCACGCCGAGCCGGTCGGCGTAGGGCTCCCCGGGGTCGCCGAGGTGGTCCAGGTACTCCTGACGGGCCGGGGACTCCGCGTCGCACAGGTGCAGGTCGGACAGGTGCAGCAGGCACCCGAGCGTCGTGCCCTGGGCCGGCACTGCGCCGACGTGCGCCTCGCCCGGCCCCTCGACCAGCTCGGCCCAGCCGCCCTCGCCGGCCGGCCCGGGCAGCAGCGTCCGCTCGGTGGTCGTGGCACCGGGCGTGCCCGGCCCGGCCGTCACTGGAGGACGACCGACCCGGCGTCGGCGCGCACCCGGGCCAGCGCCCGGTCGCCGACCTGCCAGCCGTCGGCCGCCGGTCCCAGAAGGTCCGCGACCAGCGTCCCCTCGTCCGGGTGGTCGAGCGTGAGCCGGGTCATCGCGCCCAGGAACGCCACCCCGGTGACCGTCGAGAACACCCCGGGGGTGCCGTTGGCGTGGGCGACGTCGAGCTGCTCGGGCCGGACCACCGCCGTGCCGGTGACCGCGTCGCCCACGGCGGGCACCAGGGTCCCGAGCACCTGCCAGCTGCCGCCGTTCGCACGCACGCTGACCCGGTTGACCGTCCCGACGAACCCGGCGACGAACGCCGATGCAGGCCGCGAGTACAGCACGCGCGGCGGGTCGATCTGCTCGAGCAGGCCGTCGCGCATCACCGCGACGCGGTCGGCGACCGCCATCGCCTCGTGCTGGTCGTGCGTGACGAACACCGTGGTGACACCCACCTGCTGCTGGAGGCGGCGGATCTCCTCGCGCAGGTGCTCGCGGACCTGGGCGTCCAGCGCGGACAGCGGCTCGTCGAGCAGCAGCAGCCGGGGCTGGGTGGCCACGGCCCTGGCCAGGGCGACCCGCTGCTTCTGCCCGCCGGACATCTGGTGCGGGTACTTGGCCGCGTGCTTCTCCAGCCGGGTCATGACCAGCAGGCGCTCGACGGTCTCGGCGATCTCGGCCCGGCCGGCCCTGCGGACCTTCAGGCCGAACTCGATGTTCTCCCGCGCGGTGAGGTTGGGGAACAGGCTGTACTCCTGGAACACCATGCCGAAGCCCCGACGGCGCGGCGGCACGGCGGTGATGTCCTGGCCGTCGACCAGGATGCTCCCGGCGTCGGGCGTCTCGAACCCGGCGAGCAGCCGCAGCGCGGTCGTCTTGCCGCACCCGGAGGGCCCGAGCAGGCAGACCAGCTCGCCCGTACCGATGCTCAGGTTGAGGTCCGCGAGGGCGACGGTGGCGCCGAACTCCTTGCGGACGCCGATCATCTCGATGGTGGCCATGGTTCTCCGTCCGTCACACGCCCACGGTGCTGACGCCCAGGCCGCGGCGGCGCAGCAGGTGGACCACACCCGCCATCCCGACGGCCGTGAGCAGCATCACCGCGAGCGCCAGCGCCATGCCCGCCTGGGGCGCGCCGCGCTGGTAGTTGACCAGGTAGGTGGGCAGGGTGTTCTTGAGCAGCAGGGACGCGAACGCGAACTCACCGAGCACGAGCGCCCCGGTCAGCCCGGCGCTGGCGACGATGGCCGCGCTCATCGCCGGGGCGAGCACGCGCAGCAGCACGGTGGGCAGGGACGCCCCGAGGCTGCGCGCGGCCTCGACCAGGGTGCGCGCGCTGATCGCCCGCAGCCCGGCGTCCAGCGCGCGGTAGGTGAAGGGCATCGCCCACAGCGCGTAGAACGGCACGAGGCTCAGCGGGCTGGCCAGGAACCAGGGCGCGACCTGGCGGAACGTGGCGGCCACGCCGACCACGAGCGCGATCGGCGGCACCACCCACGGCAGCAGGGTCACTGCGGTGACCAGTGGTCGAAGGCCGGGGCGACGTACCTCGACGAGCACCGCCAGCGGCAGCAGCAGCGCCAGGTTCAGCACGATCGCGAGCGCCGCGAGGATCACGCTGGTGCGCGCCGAGGCCCACAGCTCCGGCTCGGTCAGCGCCTCGACCAGCCGGTGGGCCGACCAGCCCTGGAACAGCGTGCTGGAGTCCAGCAGCACCACCGGCACGTTCTGGAACGCGAAGCGCGCCATGGCGAGCTGCGGCACCACGAAGAACAGGGCGAGGAGCCCGAGGTATGCCCAGCGCGCCACGGAGCCGCCCGAGGCCCGGCGCCGCGGTCGCGCCGTGACGCGGGGGGTCCGCGCGGCCGCGCGCTCGACGGTCGCCGCGCTCACGACTGCGCCCATCTGGCCGCCCGGCGCTGGAGCACCGTCATCAGCGCGAGACCGAGCAGCAGCAGCGCGATGGTCCAGGTGACCAGCGCGTACCCGAGGTCCTGCTCGCCGGTGATGACGTTGCCCTGGAGCACGAACCGGATCTGCAGCGGGACCAGCTGGCCGCTGGAGTCGAGCACGTACGCCGTCGCGTAGGCGCTGAACGCGTTGATGAACAGCAGCAGCACCCCGCCGAGCACCGGCGGCACCAGAAGCGGCGCGGCCACCGACCGCCAGTACCGCCAGGGCGAGGCGCCCATCAGGGTCGCGGCCTCGCGCCAGGTCTCGCGCAACCCCGCGACCGCCGGCATGACCACCAGGAACATCAGCGGGATCGAGAAGTACAGGTACACCACGACGAGCCCGGCGAGGCTGGACAGCGAGAAGCCGGTGCCCAGCAGGTCGATCCCGATGGCGTTCAGCGCCTTGGTCACCACGCCCTGGGTGCCGAGCGCCGCGACGAACGCGAACGCGAGCGGCACACCGCCGAGCTGGGACGCGACCGAGCACCACGCGTCGATCGCCGGGCGCAGCCAGCGCGGCCGGGTCAGGTCCCGCACCGCGAGGGCGAGCAGGAGGCCGAGCACCCCGCCGATCACGGCGGTCGCGGCGGACAGCACGATCGAGTTGCGGAACGGGCTGCGGAACGGCCCCGAGACCGCCTCGGTCATCGCGCCGAGGCCGATCACGCCGCCGGGCGCGAAGGCGTGGCCGACCACCACGACGGTGGGCCACAGCAGGAAGACCGCGACGAACGCGAGGAACACCGCGAACGCGGCGGTGGCGCCGTCCGGACGCCACCGCCACGCCCTGGTGCCGACCCGCGGCCGGGTCACGGCGCGGACCGGTCCTCCGGTCACTTGTCCGCGACCATCGGGCCCCAGTTGTCGGCCAGGGCCTGCTTGGCCTTGTCGACCTGCTCCTGGGTGGGGAACGAGATCTTCGCGATGGTGGCCGCGTCGGGCAGGTTCTTGGCCAGGTCGGCGCTCACCTTGCCCTCCTCGAGCAGGGTCGCGTAGCGGGCCGGGATGGCGCCGCCCTCGAGGTAGCCCAGCGCACCGTCGTCGCCGACGATGTGCTCCAGCCACAGCCGCGCCGCGCACGGGTGGGAGCTCTCGGTCACCACGGACTGGGCGTAGAAGCCGCCGTAGACGCCGTCGGACGGGACGGTGACCTGCACGTCGAAGCCGGCGTCCTTCATCTCCTGCTTCACGGCCGGGAAGTTGTACGTCCAGTCCAGCGCGATCGGCACCTCGCCGGACAGCAGGTTGGCCTCGTTGACGTCGATCGTCTGGAGGTTGCCCGACGCCTTGAGCCCGGCGAAGTACTCGATGCCCGGCATGATGTCGTCGAAGCTGCCGCCGTTGGCCAGCGAGGCCGCCATCACCGCGGCGAACGCGGCGCCGGCCTCACGCGGGTCGCCGTTGAGGGTGACCATGCCCTTGTACTCGGGCTTCTTCAGGTCGGCCCAGGTGGTCGGGGCGTCGGGGACCAGCGTGGTGTTGGTGGCGATCGACATCACGCCGTAGTACGCGGCGACCCAGTGGCCCTCGGGGTCCTTGAGGGCGTCGGGGATCTGGTCCCAGACGGTGGGCTTGTACACGTCCGCGTAGCCCTCGTCGATCATCTGCTGGGTGAACGAGGGGCCCACGTCCACCGCGTCGGGCATGTCGGGCTGGCCACGCAGGGTCTGGATCGCGGTGACCTCGTCGGCGGACGAGGCGTCGGGGTTGGCCACCGGGGCGTCGATCCCGTAGGTCGAGGTGAAGGAGGCGAGGATCCCCTTGTAGTTCGCCCAGGTGTCCGGCAGGGCGATGAGGTTGACCTTGCCCTCGTCCTTCGCAGCGGCGGCGATCTCGTCGACGGTGGTGCCGCACGCGGCGGCACCGGCCGACGAGCTCGAGCCGGCGGCCTGCGAGCTCGAGGGGTCGGCCGGGTTCGCGGTGGCGGACGCGCACGCGGTCAGCGTGAGCGCGGCCAGCGTCAGGGGAACGAGCAGGGTGGGCTTGCGCATCGATGTCCCTCGGTCGTGGTGCGTGCCGGCGGGGTGTCGCGGCACCAGACCGAGGTGTAACGAGCCGGGGCGAGCGGGCGGCGACCGGGCGGTGAACGAGCCGGGGCGCGCCCGTGAATCTCCGGCCCGGGGTGCGCGGGGGCGCGCGGTGCGCCGGGCCCTAGGCGAGGCCGCCGGGCCGGGCAGCACGCGCCGCGAGCTCGGCGACCAGCGGCACGTCGCCGTCCAGCCACGGCAGGTCGTGCCAGTCCGGGTGGTCCAGCCACCGCAGCTCGTCGTGCCCCTCGAGGGGCTGGGGGTCGCCCTCGGTGAGCACGGCCGCCCACACCCGCATGACGTGGCGGGGCGTGATCGGCCAGCGGCCGTCGACCGGCCCGACGACCTCCGAGCCCAGCCGCACCGCGATGCCCAGCTCCTCGCGCAGCTCGCGGTGCAAGGCGTCCACCGGGGTCTCGCCCGCCTCGACCTTCCCGCCGGGCAGCTCCCAGCGCCCCGCGAGCGGGTGCGGCCGGGTCCGCCGCGCGGCCATCAGCCGACGCGGCTCGGCGAGGTCGTCGACGAGCGCAGCGGCGACGACGAGGATCGGTGTCACGTGGTCAGTCTTCCAGGGCGTCCAGACCGCCCCGGTGCACCGCGGGACGTCCGGGCTCGCGTCGGACCTCTCGGCCGTCGACGTCCGTGACGCGCGGCCAAGGGCGTAGCCGCACCGGGCCGGGCGAGCCGGCGAGCCGCTCGCGCAGCCCGGCCGCGACCTCGGGCCAGCGCTCGGCGGTCACCCAGTACACGGCGGTGCCCGCGACGGTGCCGTCCGCCCTGACCCGGTCGTTCGGCAGCACCCCGGCAGGCTCGGCGCCGAGGCGCTCGATCGCCGCGCGGGAGCGGTGGTTGGCGTCGTCGGCCTGGAGCCTGACGCGCCGGTACCCGTGCGCGAAGGCGTGGCCCAGCACCAGGAGCTTGGTCTCGGGGTTCACCGCCGTGCCCCAGACCCGGGGGTGGTAGCCCGTCCAGCCGAGGTGGGCGGTGCCGGCCGCCTCGTCGAGGTCGCCGAGCGTGGTGGCGCCCACCACGCGGCCGTCGTGCTCGCCGCCGACCAGGCGGACCACGAGCCGGCGCGCGTCGTCGGCGACGCCGTAGGCCAGCGCCCAGGCGTCGAAGTCGTCGGTGTGGGGCAGCCCGGCCGGACCGCCGCCGAAGCCGCCGGCGAACACCTCGGGGTGGGCGAGCGCGTCGTGCAGCCCTGGCAGGTGGGCGGCGCTGAGGGGCTCGAGCCGCACGTGACGGCCCACGAGCACGGCGGGCGCGGGGCGGCGGGTCACGCGCACATCATGGTGCACCAGCCGATGGTCGGCGCGGACGACCTCGCGGTGGTGGTGCCGATGACGGACCGGCTGATCTCAGCCGTGTCCTGGGCGGCCGGGCCGACCGGAGGTCGGGGCGACCGCAGCGGGCGGGGGGCGGTCCGGCGGAGGAGCCGGGCCGTGGTGCCCGCGGTCAGAGGATCAGCGCAGGCCGTACTGACGGGCGCGAGCGACCGCGTCGGCGCGGGTGGAGACGCCGAGCTTGCGGTAGACGCTGCGCACCTGGGACTTGACCGTGTTGCGGCTCACCCACAGCCGGCTGGCGATCTCCTCGAGCGTGGTGTCCTCGTCCAGGTTGGACAGGATCACACGCTCGCGGCGGGTGAGGGTGCGCTGGGCCGGAACCATCCGCATGTCAACGGTCTCGACAGCCATCTCGTCCTCCAGGTGTACGCGGTGCCGGGGGGACACCGCCTCAGCGGGTACACCTGAAGAGAGCAACCTCGCCGCGGGCCATGACGCGGTTTTCACCCGCGATTTCGCCATGTCGGCTCTTGCACTCGACAACGCCGCGTGGGAGGGGTCGACCGCAGATGCATCGTCGCAGGTCAGACCCGGTTTACTGACGCGGCGACATGATCCGCCGTTCACCCGAAAGGCCTAGTCGGACGTGTCACCCGGACGGAGCAACCGGCGTGTCACCCGGCCGCCTCACACGATCGGGTGACGCAGATCACCCCGCCGGGTGAGGCGCTGGCGCGTCGCGCCTCAGTCGCCGACCAGCTCGGTGTACTGCGCAGCGCTGAGCAGACCGCCCGGCTCGCCGCTCACCGCGACCTTGAGCAGCCAGCCGGCGCCGTACGGGTCGGCGTTGACCACCGAGGGGTCGTCGACGGCGGCCGTGTTGACCTCGACCACCGTCCCGTCGACCGGCGCGAACAGCTCCGAGACGGATTTGGTCGACTCGATCTCGCCGCACACCGCTCCGGCGGTCACCGTCGCCCCGACCTCGGGCAGCTCGAGGTACACCACGTCGCCCAGCGCGTCGGCGGCGTGCGCCGTGATCCCGACTGTCGCCGGTTCGCCGGCGGCGACCCACTCGTGCTCGGCGGTGTACTGCAGCTCGGCGGGGATCTGGCTCACTGAACTCTCCTTCGGACGGGTGTCACGGACGACGGTAGAAGGGAAGCGGCACCACGTGCACCGGTTCGAGCCGGCCGCGCACGTCGACCGCGAGCTCGGTGCCCTCGGCCGAGGCCTCGGGTGTGACGTAGGCCATCGCGATCGGCACGCCGAGGGTCGGCGACGGCGCCCCGGACGTGACGTGGCCGACGTGCGTGCCGCCCCGCGTCGTCACGTCGTAGCCCTGCCGGGCGGCCCGTCGCGACTCCCCGACCAGGCCCACGAGCACCCTGGCGGGCTCGGAGTGCGCCCTGGCGTACAGCGCGGCCCGCCCGACGAAGTCCAGCGGGGCGCCGTCGGCGTCGGTCTTGTCGAGCTTGACCACCCGGCCCAGGCCTGCGGCGTAGGGCGTCACCGTCAGGTCGAGCTCGTGGCCGTAGAGCGGCATCCCGGCCTCCAGGCGCAGGCTGTCGCGGGCCGCGAGCCCGGCCGGCACCAGGCCGAACGGCTCGCCCGCGGCGAGGAGCGCACGCCAGAGCGGCACGCCCACCGTGTCGGCGTCGACGAACAGCTCGAAGCCGTCCTCACCGGTGTAGCCGGTGCGCGCGACCAGCACGGGCCGTGCCTGACCGTCGACGTCGAACGTCCCCTCGAGCGCGGCGTAGTAGCGCAGGTCGGCCAGGCCCTCGACGGCGAGGCCAGGCGTCGCCTCGAGGATCTCGAGCGCGCGCGGGCCCTGGACGGCGATCAGCGCCGTGGTGTCCGTGCGGTCCTCGACCGTGACGTCGCGGTCGCCGACCCGCTCGCGCAGGGCCGCCAGCACCGGGTCGTGGTTGGCCGCGTTCGCCACCACCAGGTACGCCTCGTCGGCCGTGCGGTAGACGATCAGGTCGTCGAGCACGGCGCCGGACTCCACGCAGATCATCGTGTAGCGGGCGCGGCCGACGGCCATGCCGCGGAACGAACCGACCAGCGCGTGGTCCAGGAACGCGCCGGCTTCCGGGCCCAGCAGCCAGATCTCGGCCATGTGGGACAGGTCGAACAGCCCGGCGGTGCTGCGCACCGCGGTGTGCTCGGCCAGGTCCGAGCCGTACCGCAAGGGCATCGACCACCCGGCGAACGGCACCAGGGTCGCCCCGAGGGCGACGTGCTCGTCGTGCAGCGGACTGGGTCGGGCCTCGGCCGCGACAGCGTCGTCGCTCATGCGTACTCCTCGATCGGGGGGCAGGTGCACACCAGGTTCCGGTCACCAGCAGCCTGGTCGATCCGGCGCACCGGTGGCCAGTACTTCCCGGCCCGAAGTGCCCGGACGCCGAACGCGGCCGTCTCGCGGCTGTACGGCTTGTCCCAGTCGTCGGCCACCACGCACGCGGCGGTGTGCGGGGCGCCGCGCAGCGGGGAGTCGGCGGCGGTCCACTCGCCGGCCTCGACCCGGGCGATCTCGCCACGGATCGCGACCATCGCCTCGACGAACCTGTCGAGCTCGGCCAGGTCCTCGCTCTCGGTGGGCTCCACCATGAGCGTGCCGGGCACCGGGAACGCGAGCGTCGGCGCGTGGAAGCCGTAGTCCATCAACCGCTTGGCGACGTCCTCCGCGGTCACGCCGGTGGCCTTGGTGATGCCGCGCAGGTCGAGGATGCACTCGTGCGCGACGCGGCCGCCGGGGCCGGTGTAGAGGACCGGGAAGTGCTCGTCCAGCCGGGTGGCCAGGTAGTTCGCGGACAGGATGGCCACCTCGCTGGCCCGGCGCAGCCCCGCGCCGCCCATCAGCAGCACGTACGCATAGGAGATCGGCAGCACGCCGGCGCTGCCGTACCGCGCACCCGCCACCGGACCCACCCCGGCGGCCTCGACGCCGGGCGTCGGGTCCCCCGGGAGGAAGGGCACCAGGTGGCTCGCGACCGCGACCGGGCCGACGCCCGGGCCGCCACCGCCGTGCGGGATGGCGAACGTCTTGTGCAGGTTGAGGTGCGAGACGTCGCCGCCGAAGTGCCCGGGGCGCGCCAGGCCGACCAGCGCGTTGAGGTTCGCGCCGTCGATGTACACCTGGCCGCCCGCGGCGTGCACCGCGTCGCACACGTCGCGCACGCCCGCCTCGAAGACGCCGTGCGTCGACGGGTAGGTGATCATGATCGCCGCGACGCGGCCGGCGTGCGCGGCGAGCTTCGCGTCCAGGTCGGCGGCGTCGATCGTGCCGTCCGGCGCGGTCGCCACGACCACCACGCGCATCCCGGCCAGCACGGCCGACGCAGCGTTGGTGCCGTGTGCCGACGCTGGGATCAGGCACACGTCGCGCTCGGTCTCGCCCCGCGAGCGGTGGTACGCGCGGATCGCCAGCAGGCCGGACAGCTCGCCCTGCGATCCCGCGTTGGGCTGCAGGCTCACGCCCGCGTACCCGGTGAGGTCCACGAGGTGCGCCTCAAGCCCCGCGACGAGCTCGCGGTAGCCCTCGGCCTGGTCGGCCGGCACGTACGGGTGCAGGTCGGCGAACTCGGGCCAGGAGATGGTCTCGAGCTCGACCGCGGCGTTGAGCTTCATGGTGCACGAGCCCAGCGGGATCATCGTGCGGTCCAACGCGAGGTCCTTGTCGGCCAGGGTGCGCAGGTAGCGCATCAGCGCGGTCTCGGACCGGTAGCGGTGGAACGTCGGGTGGGTCAGGTACGGGCTCGTGCGACGCAGCGCCTCCGGGATCGCGTCCCCGTGCGTCGCTGCACCGCCCTGCTCGGGCGCGGACTCGGCGACCGCGACGAGCACGGCCGCCACGTCGCCGGGGGTCGTGGTCTCGTCGGTGGTGAGGCCGACGTGGTCGGCGTCGATGCGGCGCAGGTTGACCCCGCGCTCCACGGCGGCCGCGAGCACCGCGTCGGCGGCACCGGGCACGTGCGCGACGACGGTGTCGAAGAACGCGTCGTGCAGCACCTCGACACCGAGCTCGACGAGCCCGTCGCGCAGCGCGCGGGCCCGGGCGTGGACCTGCTCGGCGATCCGGCGCAGGCCGTCGGGGCCGTGGTACACCGCGTACATCGCGGCGACCACGGCGAGCAGCGCCTGGGCCGTGCAGATGTTGCTGGTGGCCTTCTCCCGGCGGATGTGCTGCTCGCGGGTCTGCAGGCTCAGCCGGTAGGCGGGCGCACCGTCGGCGTCCACGCTCACCCCGACCAACCGGCCGGGTAGCTGGCGCTCCAGGCCCGCGCGCACCGCCATGAACGCCGCGTGCGGCCCGCCGTAGAACATCGGCACGCCGAACCGCTGCGCGGCGCCGACGGCCACGTCGGCGCCCAGCTCCCCCGGCGGCGTCAGAAGCGTCAGGGACAGCAGGTCGGCGGCCACCGTGACCAGCGCCCCGGCCGCGTGCGCGGCCTCGACGATCGGCGCGACGTCCTGGATGAGTCCGTCGGCCCCGGGCTGCTGGACCACGACGCCCACCAGCTCCGTGCCCTCGGGCAGCGCGGGCAGCCCCGCGGTCAGGTCCGCGACCACCAGCGGCAGGCCGATCGCCTCGGCCCGGCCACGCAGCACCGCGAGGGACTGCGGCAGCACGCGGGAGTCGACCACGACCACGCCGTCGTCCTTGCCCCGCACCGCGCGGCGCATGAGGAGCACGGCCTCGGTGACCGCGGTCGCCTCGTCGAGCAGGCTCGCGCCGGCCACCGGCAGGCCCGTGAGGTCCTCGACCATGGTCTGGAACACCAGTGCGGCCTCGAGCCTGCCCTGGCTGATCTCGGGCTGGTACGGCGTGTACGCGGTGTACCAGGCGGGGTTCTCCAGCACGTTCCGGCGGATCGCCGCGGGGGTGTGCGTGCCGTGGTAGCCGAGCCCGATCATCGAGGTCAGCACGCGGTTGCGGCTCGCGAGCTCGCGCAGGTGGGCGACCACCTCGGCCTCGGTCAGCGCGACCGACGGCGAGTCGGAGAGCTCGGTCCGGATCGAGGCGGGCACGGCCTGGTCCATCAAGGCGTCCAACGACGGCGCTCCGACCACGTCGAGCATGTGGGCGATCGCGTCCGGCCGGGGGCCGACGTGCCGGTCGACGAAGCCGTCGGCGGCGGGCGAGCCGGGCGAGCTGGGTGCGGGGGTCACGGGCGGCTCCGAGGTCGGGTCCAGCACGAGCCGGACGACGAGGGCCTCCCCGCTCTGTCCTCCGGGGCGTACGCCCCGACCTGAGAGTTTGGCCGGGAGCCCACGGGTTGCGCGGGACCCGACGTGCACCGTCGGTGGGCCATGATCGGCCACTTTCCAGAGTTGCCTCGCCGTGACGGTACGGGGGCCTGAGAGATTCCCGGGGAGGGTTGCTCCTTCGGCGCCTCGACGGGCGAGGACTCTCCCGTCACGGTTCGAGCGGCATGTTCGGTTGTGAGGCCCGGCGCCGGCCGGACACGCCGAGGATAGTCCCGGCCCACGCCCGCCACGAGCAGATGTCCGCCGGGCGGGCACCCACCTCGAAGGGCAGCCACGTCGCGGGCCTCGCCGGCGGGCGGCGTCGCGGTCAGCGGCGCTCCACGAGACGCGCCATCAACGAGCCCTCGGCGTACCGCGCACCGGCCGGCCGCAGCCCGTCGAGCCGCGCGAGGTCCTCCGCGGTCAGCCGGACCTCGGCCGCGGCGACGTTCTCCTCGAGGTACCGCCGGCGCTTGGTCCCGGGGATCGGCACGACGTCAGGCCCCTGGGCGAGCAACCACGCCAGCGCCACCTGGCCCGCCGTCGCGCCGTGCTCCGCGGCGACCGCACGGACCTGCTCGACCAGTGCCAGGTTCGCCTCGAGGTTCTCCGGTGCGAAGCGCGGGAAGCCCCGGCGCATGTCGTCCGCCGCCATGTCCTGCGTCGAGGTCACCGCGCCGGTGAGCAGGCCGCGACCCAGCGGGCTGAACGGCACGAGCGTGACGCCGAGCTCGCGCGCCGCGGGCAGCACGTCGGTCTCGACGTCCCTGGTGAACAGGGACCACTCGGACTGCACGGCGGCGATCGGGTGCACGCCGAACGCCCGGCGCAGCTGGTCGGCGCTCGGCTCGGAGAGCCCGAGGTGGCGCACCAGGCCCTGCTCGACGAGCTCGCCCATCGCGCCGACCGACTCCTCGACCGGCACGTCGGGGTCCACCCGGTGCAGGTAGTACAGGTCGACGTGGTCGGTGCCCAGGCGCCGCAGCGAGTCCCGGATCCCGGCGTGGATGTGCTCGGGCGTGCCGTCCACCCCGCCAGGGATCGACTGCCCGGCGGCCGGCACCAGCCCGACCTTGGTGGCGAGCACCACCTCGTCGCGCCGGTCGGCCAGGACCTGGGCGAGCAGACGCTCGTTGGCGCCGGCGCCGTACACGTCGGCGGTGTCCAGCAGGGTCACGCCCAGGTCGATCGCCCGGTGCAGCGTGGCGACCGACTCCGCGTCGTCACGCACCCCGTAGGACTGGCTCATCCCCATGCAGCCGAGCCCGAGCGCCCCGACCTGCGGGCCCTCGCCACCCAACCGCCGCTGTCCGATCGTCACCGTCACACCCTCCGTCGTCCGACCCACCAGCGATCGTGCGCCCGCCCGGCCCGTGTCGCCACCCCGGACGCGGGTCACAGACCCAGCACGACCGTGGCCGTGGTGGTCGCCCCGGCCTCCCGCGCGGCCGCGACCGCCGCGCGCACCCCGGCGAGCGGCCCGTCGGCGAGCGCCGGGCCCGAGGGGGGCACGGTCCAGCGCACGCCGGGCACCGGCGGCGCCTGGACACCCTCCGGGAGCTCGACCACGGCGACCGCACGCACCAGCGGGTCGTCGGCGCGCCGGACGCGCACGTCGCGCACCTCGGCCAGGCGGCCCACCGTGCGCAGCAGCTGGACCTGGCGGCGCTCGCTCGCGCAGAAGGTCACGGCGATGGTCCCGCTGCCCGCGTCGACCGACCCGGTGGACAGCGAGTCGAAGCTCACCCCGCGGCTGGAGAACACGCTGGTCACCGCGGTCAGCGTGCCCGGCCGGTCCGCGCCGTGGACCAGGGCGACCCAGTGCTGCTCGCCGGCACCCGGCACCTGCTCGGCCGCCCCCGGCCCGCGGACGTCCGGCCCCTGCCCGCTCACGGCCGACCCTCCCACGGCTCGAGCGACGCGGCGATCCGGTCCGCACAGGCCAGCAGCCGGGTGGTCTCGTCCTGCGCGAGATCCTCCAGCAGCACGCGCGTCCATCCCTCCGGGCCGAGCACCACGGGTGCGCCCACCACCCCGGTGAGCCGACGCCCTCCGACCGCCACCTCCCCGGCGAGCCGCACCTGGCCGGCCACGACGATCTCCCGCCCGTCCAGCACCGTCTCCACCAGGTCCACCGTGGCACTCGCCGTGCCGGTCGCGGTCTTCGCCCCGCTGGTGTGGGTGAGCCACGGGCGGGTGACCGCGCGAAGGTCCGGCGGCAGGGCGTCCACCAGCGCGAATGCCTCGGCGGCGTCCCTGGCGAGCAGCTCGCCCTGGGCCCGGGCGATCTCGGCGTCCAGCTCGTCGAGCGTCCGGCCGGCGCGCAGCCGCGCCACGGCGGCCTGCCGCTCGGCGGCGTCCAGCCCGCTGATCCGCACCGTGGACCACAGCGGCACCAGGTCGGTGCCGTGCTGCCCGGCGACGAACCCGCCGATCCGGTGCCGGCGCAGCCCGAGCGACACCGCGATCTCCCGCCGGAACCGCAGGGTGTCCAGCCACGCGCCCATCCCGATCACCCGGTGGCGGCCCAGCTCCCTGGCCATCACCGCGACGCCGACCTCCACCGGGTTGGACACCACCACCACGACCTCGTGCCCCGAACCGTGCTCGGCCAGGGCGCGCGCGTACCCGGCGACGACGTCGTGGTTGGCCGCCGCGAGCGCGGACCGGTCGATGCTGCCGCCCGGCGCGGCGGGGGTGGTCATCCCGGCCGCGACCACGACCACGTCCGCGACCACGTCGGCCGGGTCGAGCGCGACGTCGATCAGCGGGGCGTGCTCGTCGTAGGCGTCGATGAGGTCGGCGCGCAGCCCGTAGGCCGCGCGCGCCGAGACCCCGCCGCGCCGCCCGACGAGCTGGAGCCGCGAGGTCGCGGGCAGCACCCGGCGCTCGATGAGCTGGGTGCAGATCTGCCGGCCGACGTCCCCGGTCGCGCCGAGCACCGCGATGTCCACCCGGCGAGCCTAGGGGGCCCAGGTGTCGCGCAGGTTGCTCACCCGGCGCCGCCCGGGCGCGAGACCGCCACGCTCCAGGTCACCAGGAGCGCAGTCAGCTCGTCCGCCGGCACCGGGCGCGCGAACAGGTAGCCCTGCGCGAGGTCGCACCCGGCCTCCGTCGCAGCGTCGCGGTCCTCGGCCGTCTCCACACCCTCGGCCACGACCGTGAGGTCGAGGCCGTGCGCCAACGCGACGGTGGACCGCACGATGCGCGTGACGCGGTCGTCCTGCGCCATGCCGCTGATGAACGACCGGTCGAGCTTGAGCTCGTCCAGCGGGAGCTCGCGCAGGTACGTCAGCGACGACCACCCGGTGCCGTAGTCGTCAACCGCGACCCGCACCCCCAGGGCCCGCAGTGCCTCGATCGCGGCTCGGGCGGCCCGTCGGTCGCTCAACAGGGACTCCTCGGTGACCTCGACGTACAGCAGCTCGCCGGGCAGGTCGTGACGCGCCAGGGCGTCGCGCACCCGTTCGCCGAACCTCTCGATCAGCGACGGCGCGGGCACGTTGATCGCCACCGGCAGCGGTGTCCCCGCGTCCCGCCACCGGGCCGCCTGGGCGGTGGCCTGCGCGAGGACCTGGGCGGTGAGCGCCGTCAGCTCACCGCCCCGGTCGAGCTCCGGCAGGAACTGACCCGGAGTGAGCAGCGTGCCGTCCTCGTCGCGGAGCCGGGCCAGCGCCTCGACCCCGCGCACCGTGCCGTCGCGCAGGTCGACCTTCGGCTGGTAGTGCAGCACCAGGCGGCCCTCGCTGAGCCCGGCGCGGACCCGCTCGGCGCGGGCCAGGTCCGCGACCGTCCGGGTGTCCAGGTCGGGGTGGTAGGTCACCAGGGTCTGCGCACCGGCCTTCGCCGCGTACATCGCCACATCCGCACGCCGGACCAGCTCGTCGAGGTCGGCGGTCAGCGGGAGCCGCACCGCTCCGGCCGAGACCGAGCACCGCACGGGTACACCGCCGACCTCGTACGACCTGTCCACCGCCGCCAGCAGGCGCCTGGCGGCCTCCTCCCCGGCCGCCCGGGAGTGCCCGCGCAGCAGGACGGTGAACTCGTCGCCGCCGAACCGGGCGACCACCGCGGTGCCGTTCTCGGCGGCAGCCTCCTCGGCGAGCCGGCGCCCGACGAGGACCAGCAGCAGGTCGCCCGCCTGGTGCCCGAGGGTGTCGTTGACCTCCTTGAACCGGTCGAGATCGGCCAGCACCAGCGTGGCTGGCTCCTTCGCCGCGTGCGTCGCGCGCAGCTCCGCGTAGAAGCCCCGACGGTTGACCAGGCCGGTCAGCTCGTCGGTGCGCGCGAGGCGGTCGGCACCCGCCAGCGCATCGGCGTCCACGACGGCCAGGGCCAGCCGGCCGAGCGCGAGCAGCACCGCGCCGACGGCGATCCAGCGGGCGGCCGGCGCGCCCGCACTCCCGCCGACGAGCACCGCGAGCGCCAGCACGGTGCCGACCAGCGGCACGACGGCCGCCGACCAGCCACCGCGGCCGACGGACCTCACCGGCTCCGAGATCCCGACGCTCGACACGAGCAGCGCCGCCGCCGCGAGCCACCCCAGGTTCAGCACGGACCCGAGGGGAACGACGTCGGTGCGCACCACCTCGATGAGCCAGACGGCGTCGATCGTGGCGAGCACCGCCGCCCCGGCCAGACGCCGCCACAGGGTGCCGGGGACGCGGAACCCCCGGGTGGCCATCACACCGACCAGGAGGACGACGTGCGCGACGTTGGCCCCGAGGTAGATCGCGTTCACGTTGACCACCGAGGCGTCGCGCGCGGCGCCGGCGAGCGCGGGCACGACGAACCCGGCGACGGCGGCGGTGACCCCGGCCGTCCCGATCAGGATGTCGAGGGTCAGGGCCCGACGCGCCACGACCCCCGGACCCACCTGCCAGGCCAGGGCGACGAACGCCAGCGGGTACAGCCCCATCCACAGCGCGTCGGCGATCGACGGGTACGGGGGGCCCTCGAGACCGCTGAGCACCAGCGACCAGTACAACCAGCCGAGCGCGTCCAGCCAGATCCCGACCGAGAGCACGACGTCGCCCACGTTCGCGCCCGCCCGCACGGCCCGGAGCGAGCCGACCACGGCGAGCAGGATGAACGTCGCGCCGTAGACCGCGGCCTCACCAGGGACCTCGTCCAGGGGCGCCAGGAGCACACGCGCCAGGTACGCAGCGGCGGCGAGGGCAGCGAGCATGACGAAGGTACGCAGCGCGATCCGTACCCGCCGCTCGCCACGCATCACGCCTCCGACCCGCCCGTGGGCCCCGGACGTGGCGTCAGCCCGAGGCCCGGGGCTCAGGAGCTCTCGTCGATGACGTCGGCTCCTGCGGCATCGGACTTGATCCGCTCAATGGCTTTCATCGCCGACGCCTTGGCCTTGTAGCCCTCGCTCGCCGCGAGGATGTTGCCGTTGGTGGCCACGAGGCGGAACCGGAACTCGCCGGCCTTGTCCCGGTAGATGGTGAACTTCACGGTGGTCCTCCACTGCGTCCGGCCGCCGGCGCCATTGCCGGGGTCCGCCGCAAGTCTGGCGTGCGACCGATCGTGGAGGGAAGGGGCGCGTCAGCCGTCGAGCTCGGCGCGGATGTGGTCCACGACGCCGTCGACCGCGGCCTCGATCTCCGCGAGGGTGCGCTCGAACGCGTTCTGCGGGCCGTACCACGGGTCGTCGACGTCGAGCAGGTGGTCCGCGCCGCCCGCCGGTGCCTGCGGGTCGAACGAGCGGAGCATCCGGATGTCGGCCACGTCGCCCCCGATCCGCCGCAGCGCCCGCACGTGGCCGGCGGTCATCGCCAGGACCAGGTCCCGCTCGGCGAGCTCGCCGCTGGTCACCCGCCGGGCACGGTGGGCGGGGACCGGGTACCCGTGGGCGGCGAGCGCCGCCCTGGCCCTGGGATCGATCGGGTTGCCGCGCTCCTCGTCGCTCACGCCTGTCGAGTCGACCTGGACCCGACCGTCGAGGCCGGCCTGCTCGAGGCGCTCACGGAGCACTACCTCGGCCATCGGCGAGCGGCAGATGTTGCCGGTGCACACCATCATCACGCGGTACGGGCTCACCGGGCCATTGTGCCCGGGCGCCGCCCGCACCCGGGCATGGAACAGCCCGTGGGCCGCCGGTCGAAGACCGACATGCCGCGCTGGACGAGGCGCGGCGCCCACGGGCTGCGGTGACTGCCGGGAACTCGCTGCCGCCTGTGCGGCAACCCGGAGCCGGTCCGTCCGTTGCTGGCGGCGACTAGCGGACAGCCACCTCACGCGTCCTGGAAGACTGCACTTCTGGACCACCTCCTTTCCCGTGTGCGGCGACGGTACGTCGGACCGGGGCTCCGTGCCAAGGGGTTAGTCCACGCGGCGCCGACGGCTGACGTCCCGTGCGGCCTGCTCGCCCCTGGCCAGCCCGACCATGGCCCACACGACGGTCCACACCGCACCGGCCAGGACCACGCCGATCATCACGAACGGGTCGGGCACGATGATCGCGAGCAGCCCGGCCAGGCCCAGGCCGATGGCGGCGACCATCGAGGGGCCGAGCGCCGCCTCGTGCGCCGCGCGCCACTGGCGCGGGCCGGACATCGTCACCTTGGTCCGCATGCCCGCCCAGCGGTTCGGACCCAGCCGCCCGTCCGCAGCCGCCGACATCACCAGCGCCAGCGCGACGGCGGCGGCCACCAGCAGCGCGCCGACCGCCACACCGGCCCAGCGCACGGTCTCGGCATCCGTCATCGGAACCTCCGGGGGTACCCGACCCAGGCTACGGGGCATCCGGACTCCCGTAGGGTCATCTGGTGATGCGGCAGTCGGCCCGGCGGGTGCTCGCCGCAGCCCTCGCGGTCACGGCGCTGGGCTGCGGCGCGGCGGCGTGCACCCCGACGTCGCCGCCACCGACCGGCACGTCGAGCCCGACGACCTCCGCCCCGCCGGAGCCCGAGGTCGCCCGGTTGCGGCTGCCGGACGAGCCGACCACGGTGCTGGACGCCACGTCGGACGTGGCGGCGAGCCGTGCGCTGTTCGTCGACGCGCCGGTGGTGGTGCTCGCGCCGTCCGACGACGTCGAGGCCCAGGTCGCGGCGGCGTCCGCGGCGGTCGCGGTCGGCGGGCCGCTGCTGCTCGTGCCACCGGATGGGCCGGCCACCGCTGCGGACGCCACCGACGCCCCGGCCACCGACGCGCCGGACGCGACCACGACCCCCGGACCGAGCGCGACGAGCTCCCCCGCCGAGGACCCGCCGTGGCTCGCCGAGGTCCACCGCCTGCACCCCACGGCCGTGCTGGTCGTCACCGGCGCGGACGGGCGACTCGTGGACCTCCGGGTGCCGCAGGTGCCGACGGTCACCGTCGCGCCGGCCGATGGCCTCGTGGGCCTCGCCGGACTCAGCGGCCCGCCGACCGCCGTCGACGCGGCGGACGCGGTCACCGCCGTCGCGGGGCTCGATCGAGACCACCCGACGCTGCTCGGCCCGGCGTCGCCCGAGCCCACCGGCGACGGGACGACCGCCACGGGTGCCGCCGACGCGACCGCGACCCGGGGCACCAGCACCTCCGCGGCGCCGTCGGGTACCGCCCCGGCCGGCTCGCCGGTGGCGAGCGACGCGGCCACGACGGGCCCGGTCCCCTCACCCCAGGCGAACGGCGGGCTGCCCGACACCCGCCCGGCTCCCGCCCCCGGCGACGGCGTGCTGCTGACCGACGGGGACCCCGGCACGGTCGCCGCGGTCGCCACCGCACGCGCCGCGGGCCTGCCGGCCGTCGTCGTCCCCGGCGGCGACCCGCGGGCGACCGCCGCGACCGTCACGGCCGTGGCCCACGTGACCGACCAGGAGACGCACGTGCTGGCGGTCGGACCGGCGTTCGCGGCGTTCGGCGGACCGGCCGAGGTCGACTGGCGGGTGCGCGCCGCGGCGACCGGCGTCCAGCTCCCCGGCGGCGGGCAGCTGGTGTTCGCCCACCGCAGGCTGGTCGCGCTGTACGGCTCGCCCGGGGTGCCGGGGCTCGGCGTGCTCGGCGAGCAGGACCTGCCGGCGACGATCACCCGGGCCAAGGACCTCGCGAGCACGTACCAGGCGCTGACCGACGACACGGTCGAGCCGAGCCTGGAGATCATCGCCACCGTCGCCTCCCGCGGCGCCGGGGACGACGGCAACTACTCCGACGAACGCGCGGCGGCCGACCTGCTGCCGTGGGTGGAGGCGGCGGAGCAGGAAGGGCTGTTCGTCATCCTCGACCTGCAGCCCGGCCGCACCGACTTCCTCACGCAGGCCAAGCAGTACGAGACCCTGCTCGCCCACCCCAACGTCGGCCTCGCGCTGGACCCGGAGTGGCGGCTGAAGCCCGACCAGGTGCACCTGCGCCAGATCGGTTCGGTCGACATCGCGGAGGTCAACCAGGTGGTGACCTGGCTCGCCGACCTCACCCGCCGCGAGCACCTGCCGCAGAAGGTCCTGGTGCTCCACCAGTTCTCGCTGTCGATGATCCGCGACCGCGGAGCGCTGGACACCTCCCGCGCCGAGCTCCAGATCGTGCTGCACGTGGACGGTCAGGGCAGCCAACCGGCCAAGGCCGGGACCTGGAAGGCGCTGCAGCGGGACGCCCCGGCCGGCGTGCTGTGGGGCTGGAAGAACTTCATCGACGAGGACCACCCCGTGCTCACGCCCGAGCAGACGTACCAGGTCAAGCCACCGCCCGTGCTGGTGACCTACCAGTAGCCGGCCGCGCGCGGCCGACCGTGCTGCGGGACGCACTGGTCCGGCCGGCGCCCGTGGGCGCCGGCCGGCGTGCTGGGCTGCCGTCGAGGCAGCGGGGTGACGTGCGTGCGGCGCGCCTCAGGCTGCGGGCACCTGCGCGGGAACGTGCCCGACGGTCGCGAGCTGGCCTGCGATGGCTGCCCAGCGGGCGAGGGTGGCGGGCGGGGCGACGGGGGCCTCGAGCCCTGAGGTGGTCTCCTCGAAGGAGCGCTGCATCCCGGTCTGTCCGTACTCCGGCATCGTGGTGCCTCTCGTTCGGTAGCCCGGCTGACCCTGGGGGGGGTCCCGTGGCTTTGCGTCCCCGCCTCACGACGGGTTTGCCCTTCTCGCTGACCTCATCAGAGTAGGCGGGCGGGCCGCCGCTCCTGGCGGCCGCGGACACCCGGCCACCCGATCGGCCCACGGTTTTCACCCTCGACGCGCTGCGTGCGTCACCCACGCGGCCCAGCCACCCGGCGGCAGCGATCCCTCAGCACGCGTCGGGGGCGGCCGATGGGACCGGGGTAGCCGAGAGGAGACGTGTGGACGCCGTCAGCGCGATCAACCAGCGGATCGCCGAGATCCAGGGCCGCATCGCCTACCTGGAACCGCAGGCCGCCCCGTCCGACGTCGTGAGCGTCGGGGGCTCGTTCGCCGCCGTGCTCGGGACCGTGACCGGCACCGCGGCTCCCGGCGTCACCGGCACCGCCACCTCCGTGGCGGCCACGACGGCGGCCGGCTCGGGCAAGACGCTGGTCGACGCCGACAACGTGCCTCTCAGCTACGTCGGCTACGGCAACGGCCGCATCCCGTCCACCGAGCTCAGCCCGATCGAAGGCACGCCGCACCGGATGTGGCCGGCTGCCGCCCGGTCCTTCGAGGCGATGCGCTCAGCCGCGGCGGCGGACGGCGTGACGATCGGGGTCACCGACTCCTACCGGTCCTACGACGCCCAGGTGGACGTGGCCGCGCGCAAGGGCCTGTACTCCCAGGGTGGTCTCGCCGCGGTCCCGGGCACCAGCCGGCACGGCTGGGGCATGGCACTGGACCTCGACCTGGACACCGCCGCCCAGACCTGGATGCGCGAGCACGGCGGCGACTACGGGTTCGTCGCGAACGTCCCCCGCGAGTCGTGGCACTGGGAGTACGTGCCGACCCGCTGAGCCCCCGCCGGACGTTCGGGCTCAGATCACGAGGACCGAGATCCGCCCCCCGCCGTACCCGGCGATGGACAGCTCCATGTCGAGCCGGCGGACGAAGGCCATGATCCACTTGGCGACGTCGGCCGGGAGCGGGTCCTGCGGTCGGTAGGCCTGGTGGAGCTTGACGTGCGGTGCGTTCGGGCCGCCGTTGAACAACGACGCCGCGACGTTGAGCACCTCGGCGGCGTTCTCGTAGAGGTTGTCCGGCAGGATGCCGTCGTCCGCGGCGACCTCCGCGTGGACCACCGGGATCAGCGCGATCGAGGCTCCGGTGTGCGCCGCCAGGGCGATGTCGAGCACGACGATCGCCCGCAGCTCCATCCGGTCGTCGATGTAGACGCCTACGACGGCACCGGGCTCCTCGTTGGCGTTCACCGCTCCGGTACCGATCACGGAGTCGATCTCGCGGCCCAGCAGACCTTCGAACAGCTCACGCACCATCACGGCGGTGGGGAGCGGGGACTTGGCAGTCATCGTGGTCATGGTCGTCTCACGCCAGGAAGGGATCGATGGTGTCGCGGAAGGTCTCCGCGGTGAAGGGCTTGGTGATGAGGAAGAGCGCGCCGGCCGCGTCGGCCTGCTCGCGCATCTCCTGCGAGCTCTCCGAGGTGATGAAGCCGAGCGGGATGTCCAGGCCTTCGGCCTGCATCGCACGCAGCATCTCGATGCCGCTCATCTCGGGCATGTTCCAGTCCGACAGGACCAGGTCCGGGTCCAGGTCCTGGGCGAGCCGGAGCGACTCGGCGCCGTCGGACGCCTCGGTGATGTCCCACTGGTACCCCGCCTGACGCAGGGTACGGATCACGATCTGCCGCATCACGCGGCTGTCGTCGGCGACGACCACTCTCAGGCTCATGACAGGCTCCACAACGTGATCACCAGGGGGTGCCCGCGCCAGACGAGCTGCGCGCGGTGCAGCAGCGTCGCACCGTCGCCGGGTGGCACCGGTGCGACCTGCGGAAGGGTCAGGGGTCCGGGGTCGGGCACGAGGGCCTTGATGTTGCCGCCGACCACGTTGGCGATCTCGCCCACCGCGTCGACGAAGTCCGCCTCGGACACCGCCTCGTCCTCCGGCACGGCGAGCAGCGCCCGGGTGAGGAGCATCGCCGTGTCGTGGTCGGTGCCGAGCATCACCCTGCCGGGGTGCTCGCCGTGCACGTCGACCCAGGCCCAGGTGGCGTCCTCGGACAGCTCCGTCGGCTCGAGGGCCGGCTGGAGGGCACCCGGTTCCGGGTCGATCATCGCGGTGAACACCTCCTCCGCGATGGCGAAGACCGTCTCCGCGAAGATCCCCATGTCGATGGCCGCGCTCATGCCGTCTCCTCGTACTCGACCAGCCCGAGCAGCTGGAGCTTGTCCCGGATCGCGTCCGGGGTGAACGGCTTGATGAGGTACTCGTGAGCCCCCGCGGCGAGGGCCTTGACGATCTGGCCGTGCTCGCTCTCGGTGGTCACCATCATCAAGGTGATGTCGCGCCACTCCGGGTTCGCCCGGGTGGCCACGACGAAGTCGTAGCCGGTCATCACCGGCATGTTCCAGTCGATGCAGGCGAGGTCGACCTCCTCGCCGGACTCCAGCACGTCCAGCGCCTCGCGGCCGTGCTGAGCCTCGACCGTCTCGAAGCCCAGCGACCTCAGGGCCGCCACGACGATCCGGCGCATGGTGCGCGAGTCGTCGATCACCAGTGCTCTCATGCTGCCCTCCCGGAGGCAGGTCGGTAGACCGAGCCGCGGTCGTGGCTGACTCGCTCCCACCCGTCATCGATCCCGATGGTCGTCTCAGCGGCGCCGAGCAGCAGGTAGCCGCCCGGCCGGATCGCCTGGCGCACCCGGCGCAGCACGTCGCGCTTGGTCGGCAGGTCGAAGTAGATGAGCACGTTGCGCAGGAACACCACGTCGAACGGGCCGCCCGGCGGCGCGTCGAGCAGGTTGTGCCGTGCGAACGTCGTCACGCTGCGCAAGGTCGGGGAGACCTCCCAGTCCGAGCCGTGGCGCGTGAAGTACTTGACCAGCATGGGCGCCGGCAGGCCGCGGTTGACCTCGAGCTGGTTGTACCGCGCCGCTCTGGCCCGCTCGACCACCTGCTGGTTGAGGTCGGTGCCGAGGATCTCCAGCCGCCGCGCGGCGACCAGGTGCTCCAGCGCCATGGCGATCGAGTACGCCTCCTGCCCGCTGGAGCAGGCCGCCGACCAGACCTTCACCACGCCACCGGGTCGCTCGGCCTCGAGCTGGGGCACGATGTGCCGGGTCAGGGTCGTGAACGGCAGGGCGTCGCGGAACCAGGACGTCTCGTTGGTGGTCAGGGCCTCCACGACCTGCTCGAGCGCCCTCGGCGACCCGGCCTGCCGGATGCCACGCACGTAGGCGTCCACGTCGGTCGAGCCCGCGGCGCGCGCCAGCGGGAGCAGCCGGCTCTCGACGAGGTACTCCTTGCCCGTCTCGAGCACGATCGCGCTGCGCTGGCGCACCAGGCCCGAGACCCAGGTGAACGTGTCGGTGGTCAGGGTCATCGTGCGACCCCCACGGGCTGGACGTCGCCCGACCCGACCGCCCGCTGGACCGCCTGCGCGATCTCGGCGACGGGTAGCACGGCGTGCGCGAGCCCGGCGGTGGCGACCGAGCCCGGCATGCCCCACACGACGCTGGTCGGCTCGTCCTGGACGATCACGGTGCCGCCTGCGTCGACGAGCGCCTGCGCGCCGACCTTGCCGTCCGAGCCCATGCCGGTCAGCACGACCCCGAGCAGCTCGCCGCCGAAGGCCGCGACCGCCGAGCGGAACAGCACGTCGACGGCGGGCCGGCAGAAGTTGACCGGTGCGTCCTGGTGCAGGTGGGTGCGCGCACCGGCGGCGGAACGCCGGACCTCCAGGTGCACGTCGCCGGGTGCGATGTAGACGGTGCCGGCGCGCAGCTCCACACCGTCGCTCGCCTCGACCACCGTGCTGGGGCCGAGCCGGTCGAGCCGGGCGGCGAGCTGCCGGGTGAACACCCGAGGCATGTGCTGGACCACGAGCAGCGGCACCGGCAGCGGCCGGGTCAGGCCCGCGATCACCGTGGACAGCGCCTCGGGCCCGCCGGTGGAGGAACCCAGCACCACCGCGCGCGGGCGCAGGGTGCGGGTCGGTGCCGGGCGCAGCGCCACCGGCTTGGGCGCGGAACGCGGCGCGACAGCCGTGGCGCTCACCGTCGTGCCGGTCGACCGCACCTTCCGGGCGGCCCCGCCGGATCGGCGCGCCAGACCCTTGATCCGCGGGATCAGGTCGTCGGCCACCCGGGCCAGCGACTCGGAGACGCTGCCCACGTTCGCCGGCTTGGTGACGTAGTCCGTCGCGCCCGCGGCGAGCGCGTCCAGGGTGGCCACCGCGCCACGCTCGGAGAGCGTGGAGAACATGATGATCGGCATCCGGCGGCCGTCACGGCGCAGCGCCCGGACCGCCTCGATGCCGGACATCACGGGCATCTCGATGTCCATCGTCACGACGTCGGGGTCGAGCTGCGCGACCTTGCTCACCGCGATCTGCCCGTTGGCGGCCACCCCCACGACCTCGATCTCGGGATCGGAGGTCAGGGCGTCGGTGACCAGGCGGCGGACGACGACCGAGTCGTCGACGACCAGCACAGTGATGGGGGACACGCACGCCTCCTCGTGGGCCGCGGGGGTTCGCGGCAGGGATCCGATCGTCCGCGGTCGGCGGCAGTTGAGTGGTCGGGGGGCAGGTCAGAAGCGGAACGTGGCGACGTGCGCCCGCAGCCGGTCAGACATGGAGGCGACGCCCGTGGCCGTGTCGCGCAGGCGCTGCGAGACACCGCTGGACTCCTCCGCGCCGACCGCCAGGCCGTCGACCGCACCGGCGATCGCCTGGAAGCTCGCGGCCGCCTCGTTGATCCGCCGGGACATCTCGCCGGTCGTGGTGCTCTGCTGGTCGACGGCGGCCGCGATCGCGGTCTGGTACTCGTCGATCCGGCGGACCACCTCGGCGATCTCCTCGATGACAGCGACCGCGGACGCGGTCTGCTCCTGGTTGGCCTCGATCCGACGGGTGATGTCCTCCGCGGCGCGCGCCGACTCCGCAGCGAGGTCCTTCACCTCGCCGGCGACCACCGCGAACCCTCGCCCGGACTCGCCCGCCCGGGCGGCCTCGATCGTCGCGTTGAGCGCCAGCAGGTTGGTCTGCTTCGCGATCTGCGTGATCACCCTGACGACCGCGCCGATCTCCGCCGCGCCCTCGCCGAGCGCGTCGACGGTGCCGGCCGCGTTCCGGGACGCCTCGACCGCGCGGCTCGCGAAGGAGGCGGCCTCGGCAGCCGAGCGCTGGATCTCCTCGATCGACGTGGCCATCTCCCCGGCGCGGGCGGAGAGCTGCTCGACGGTCGTCGACGCCTCGTTGGCGGCACCGGCGACCAGCTCGGTGCCGGACGTCGCGTCCCGCGCCTGAGCAGCCAGGGTCCCCGCCCCGTCGTCCAGGTCGCGCGCGGTCCCGGCGAGCTCGGAGGCCTGGCCCAGCACCCCGCCGAGGGCGGCGCGCAGAGCGGACTGCGCCGTGGCGAGCGCCGCGGCCATCCGGCCCAGCTCGTCGCGGCTGGTGACACCCGGTTCCACGGTCAGGTCGCCCTCGGCCATCGCGGACAACGCCCGGTTGACCGCGTCGACGGACCTGCGCAGCGACCGGGCGGTGAGCATCCCGAAGCCGCCCAGGATCGCGACGCCGAGCACGATCAGCGCGAGCACCAGGCGCAGCGCGCCGGCGGACTGCGCCGCCGCGGCGCTCGCCGCGTCCTGCATCCGCGCGGTGACGTCGGCCAGCGCCCGGTCGATCGCGTCGGTGTACTTCCTGGTCAGCGGCTCGGCCGCGCTGCCGAGGACCGTGCCGTAGGTGATCTGGTCGTTGGACACGGCCGGGGGCAGCAGCGAGGTGTCGCGTACGTCGAGCCACTCGTCGTGCGCAGCGACGAAGTCGGCCCAGCCGTCCAGGCCGGTCGCGCCGGCCGCCTCGGCCGCGGTGATCTCGTCGGCGACCTTCGTGTCCATCGTGTCCAGGCGGGTCAGCCATGGCTGCTTCAGCGTCGCGCTCTGGGTCGCCGCCACCTGGGAGACGATCCCCTCGGTCGTGGCCAGGTCGACCTGGATCTGGGCGACGGTCGCGGCGACGCCGCTCTGCAGCTCCGCGAGCGCCTCGGTGCGCGCCGCCTGCTCGCGCATCGAGACCACGGTCGTGATGCCGACCACCCCGGCGATCGTGCCGACCACGGCGACCAGCATGAGGATCCGCGCCTGGATCGACCCGAGCCCGGGCAGCCGGCTCAGGTCCGGACGGTGCCGGGTGGTGGTGCCGTCGGTGCTCGGGCGCGGCACCCGGCGTCTCACACGTCCGAGCAGCCGACTCGCCGCGCCCGTCACCGTTGACATGGTCGTCCCCTGCGAGCTCTCGATCAGATCCGGAATGCCGACACGCGGGCCTGGAGGTCCGAGGCCATGCCCGCGAGGGCAGTCGTCGACTTCTCGAGGTCGTTGAGCAGCCTGCTGGCGTCACCGGACGCCTGGGCGACGCCGGTGATGTTGGTGGCGATCTCACCGGAGCCGGTGGCGGCCTCGGCGACCGACCGGGACATCTCGTTGGTCGTCGCGGTCTGCTCCTCGACGGCCGAGGCGATGGTCAGCTGGTAGTCGTTGACCTGGGCGATGATCGCGGTGATCTCCTCGATCGCACCCACCGCCGCGGCGGTGTCGGCCTGGATGGCCTCGACCCGCCGGGCGATGTCCTCGGTGGCCTTGGCCGTCTCCTGGGCCAGGTCCTTGACCTCACCGGCCACCACCGCGAACCCCTTGCCCGCATCCCCGGCCCGAGCCGCCTCGATCGTGGCGTTCAACGCCAGCAGGTTGGTCTGCTCGGCGATCTGCGTGATCACCTTGACCACGTTGCCGATCTCCGTGGAGGACTCACCCAACCGGGCCACCGACGCCGTGGTCGACTCGGCCACCCCGGTGGCCTGTGCGGCGACCTTGGCCGCCTCCCCGGCGTTCTGGGCGATCTCGCGGATCGAGGCACCCATCTGCTCGGCCCCGGCAGCCACCGCAGCCACGTTGCGCGAGACCTCCGACGCCGCCGACGCCACCACACCCGCCTGCGCCGACGTCTGCTGCGACCCCGCCGCCACCTGCGTCTGCGCGGAGGACATCTGCTCGGAGGTCCCGGTCAGGTTCTCGCTGACCTCGCTGACCTGGCCGAGCGCGCTGCGCAGCGACGTCTGCGCGGTGGTCAATGCCGACGCCATCTGCCCGACCTCGTTGGCGCCCTCGACGTCCGCGGCCACCGTGAGGTCACCGTCGGCCATCGCCACGAGGGACCGGCGAACCTTGTCGAGCGACGCACGGATGGCTCCGGCGACGGCGAGCCCCCAGGAGATCGTCACCGCGAACGCCGCGAGGAATCCGCCGACCAGCACCAGGACGGCCTGGGACCGAGCGGACGACGCGTCGGCCGCGACGCTCTCGGAGTAGGCGGTCAGCTGAGCCTCGGTGGCGTCGAGCGCGTCGACGAACTGGCCCTTGAGCGGGTCGGCCTGGCTGCTCTGCGCCTGCGCGAAGCCCTCGCGGTCGCCGGCCTGCGCGAGTGGGACCAGGACCGTGTCGCGGACCTGCTTCCACTGGTCCCAGGCGCTCAGGAACGTGTCGAACTCGGCGGGCCGCGCCTCCGGCGGCACGGCCGCCTCGAACGCGGCGATGTCGCCGTCGACCTCGGCGTCGTTCGCCTGCTGGTCGGCGATCACGGCCTGCAGGGCGGCCTCGTCCGGTGCCGCGGCCAGCTCGGCGACGAGCATGCGGGCCTTGAGCTCGTTCTGGTGCACCAGCTGCTCAGGCATGAGCACGTCGGCCTGGAACGCGGCGAGCTCGGAGGTGTGCGCGGCCAGCACGTCGACGGCGCGGTAGGTCACGAACCCGACGACCGTCGAGGACGCGACGATCACGGCCAGGAGCAGGACCACCTGCGTCCGGATCGCGAGGTCGGCGAGCAGGTACCGCGGTGACAGGCGTCGAGACATCAGCTCTCCCTGAGGGCGTGCCGGGACCGGTGGGCCCGGGGTCTGGGTTGGGGGGTGGTTCAGGCGGCTTGTGCGGTGGCGCGTTCGACGTCGAGCGCCAGGAGCAGTCCATCGGGCAGCTTGTAGGCGCCGACGATCAGCTCACGGAGTGCGGGGTCGAGGGTGTCCGGAGGGGTCTCGAACTGCGAGTCCTCGACGTCGACGACGTCGCCCACCTCGTCGACCAGCAGCGAGATCGGCTCGCCGTCGACCTGGACCACGACCATCATCGGCTCGTCGTCCTCGGCGAGCGGGGCCAGGCCCAGGCGGTGACGCAGGTCGACCGAGAGGACGACCTCCCCGCGCAGGTTCACCAGGCCCGCGACCCCCGCAGGGGCGAGCGGTACGGGCGTGCGCTCCTGCGAGCGCAACGCCTCCTGGACCAGGAGCACGTCGACGCCGTAGTGCGCGCCGCCGAGCACGAAGGTCGCCAGCTGTCGGCCCATCTCACACCTCCACGAGGTCGAGCACGGCGGCCGCCTCGTCGTCGAAGAACCTGGGGTCGGCCGCGGCCACCGCGGCCCTCACGTCGAGCAGCTCGGTCACGCGGTCCTTGAGCACCGTCGAACCGACCAGCCCGTGGTCGCCCAGCTCGCTGTGCAGCGTCTGGGAGTCGTCCACGATGTCGACGATCTCGTCCACCACGATCGCGACCGCCCGCTCGCCGCGGCTGTAGACCACGACGACGATCTCCTCGCGGGCGTCGGCCATCGAGCCCAGGACGCGGTCGAGCCGCACCACCGGGGTGATCGAGCCGCGGTACTGGACGACCTCGCGGCTGCCGACGTGCTCGAGCACGTCGGCGGGCAGCCGCTCGAGCCGCGTGACGGCCGACAGCGGGATCGCCACCCGGCGCCCGTCGCCGATGCCGGCGACCAGGACCTGCTCGACCTCGTCCCGCACGCCCTGCTCGTCCTCGCCGGAACGACGGGCCTGCTCGATGCTGTCCACGGTGAGGCTGCGGCGGGCCAGACCCTGGATGTCCAGGATCAGAGCCACCTGGCCGTCGCCCATGAGGGTCGCACCGGCGTAGAGCCCGATCGCCTTGAGCCGGCCGGACAGCGGCTTGACCACGATCTCCTCGGTGTTGAGCACGCGGTCCACGAGCAGCCCGAACCGCACGGTGTCGGTCTGCAGGACGGCGATCGTGGCGTGCGAGCCGTCCCGAGCGGGCCGTCCGAACACCTCGCGCAGGTCGACCAGGGGCAGCAGGTCGCCGCGCAGCCGGTACACCGGCGCGGAGCGCACGTACTCGATGCCGCCAGTGGCGGCCTCGACGTCCAGGGCCACCAGCTCCAGCAGGCTGACCTGCGGGATCGCGTAGGTCTGGTTGTCGCACTCGACGGTGACGGCCGGCATGATCGCCAGGGTCAGCGGGATGCGCAGCCGCCAGGTCGTGCCGCGGCCCAACGCGGACTCGACGTCGACGGCACCGCCGATCGCCTCGATCTTGGTGCGCACCACGTCCATGCCGACGCCGCGGCCGGAGACGTTGGTGACCGACGCCGCGGTGGAGAAGCCCGGCAGGAACAGCAGCTGGAGCAGGTCCGCCGGCGCCATCTGGTCGGCCTCGGCGAGGGTCCGCAGACCCTTCTCGACGGCCTTGGCCGCGACCACGTCCGGGTCGATGCCCTTGCCGTCGTCCGACACCTCGACGACCACCTGGCCGCCGGCGTGGTACGCCCGCAGCGACAGCACGCCCTGCGCGGGCTTGCCGCCTGCGGTCCGGTCGGCGGGCGCCTCGACCCCGTGGTCGATGGCGTTGCGGATCAGGTGCGTCAGCGGGTCCTTGATCGCCTCGAGCAGGCTGCGGTCCAGCTCGGTGTCGCCGCCGACCATCTCCAGGCGGACCTGCTTGCCGCAGGCCGCCGCGAGGTCGCGGACCATCCGCGGGACCTTGGACCAGACGTGCTCGATCGGCTGCATGCGCGTCTTCATGACGCCTTCCTGCAGCTCGGACGCGATCAGGCTGAGCCGCTGGGAGGCCCTGGCCAGGTCGATGTCGCCGCCGTTGGCCAGCCGTGAGATCGCGTTGCGCGCCAGCACCAGCTCGCTCACCTGGCGCATCAGGGCGTCGAGCAGGTCGACGTCGACGCGGATGGAGGTGTCGGCCGCGGCGCTGCGCGAGACCTGCTCGGCCTCGCCGGTGATCGGCTCGGCCGGCTCGTGCGGGTGGGGCACCTCGGCGCGGGGAGCGGGCGGGCGGGCGGCGGGCTCGGGACGGACCGTCTCCGCCTCGGTCAGCGTGGCGACCGCACCGGGCGCCTCGGCCGGCGGCTCGGTGGCCGCGCGGGACGTGGAGCGCTTCGCGCTCCGCTTGACGGTGCGCTTCGGCGCGGGCCGTGCCGCGGCCTCGGCCGCGGGCTCCACGGTGGTCATGGCTGCCTGCTCCTCCTCGGTCTCGGCCGCCGGCTCGGGCGCCGGCTCCGGATCGGCGACTGCGGCCTCGCCGGCGACGGCCTCGACGGCCTCGGTCTCGCCGGCCAGCACCGCCTCGAGATGACTCACCACGGGCGTGACGTCGACGTCGCCCTCGGAACCCGAGCGCTCGATCTCGCCCAGCACCTCGCGCACCGCGTCCACCATGCGCAGCAGGACGTCGGTGGTCGGCTGGTCCATCGACCGACGCCCGTCACGCAGCTCGACGAGCAGGTTCTCGCCCACGTGGGTGAGGCTCTCGAGCTTGCCGAACGCGAGGAACCCGCTGGTGCCCTTGATCGTGTGGATCGTCCGGAACACGCTGCCCAGCAGCTCGCGGGACCCGGGGGTGCTCTCGAGCGCGACCAGGTCCGAGTCGAGCTGGTCGAGGTTCTCGTGGCTCTCCACCAGGAACTCGTGGACGATGTCGTCCAGGTCCTCCACGTCGGCCTCCCACGCTCGTACCGCTGACGGCTGTCCCGTCGTTCGGGGGGCCTATCGGACGGGCGTGGCCGGTTGTGAGGCGTCGCGCACGGCATCACTCCCACGACGGCAGGGCGGAATTCCGTACTGACCAGTAGCTTCGGGAGGGCTCAGGCCTCGGGGCTCGGCGGGCGCAGGGCGCGCAGCGACTCGACGGCGGCGTCGTCTCCGCCCGAACGGGCGGCCTCCTCGTTGGCCTTCTTCACGGCCTCGAGCACCTCGGCCCGGTTGACCCGGACCGAGCGCGGGGCGTCGATCCCGATCCGCACGCCGTCGCTGCGCACGTCGATCACGGTGATGACGATGTCGTCACCGATGATCAGGCGCTCGCCGACGCGGCGCGAGAGGACCAGCATGCACGCGAGACTATCCGCTCACGTGGCGCGCGTCCCGGTCCGGCCGCGGTTCAGTCCCACCGCGCGTCGTCGTCGAGCCGCTCGCTGAGCACGGCGGCCCACACCACGGGGGAGGCCGGGAGCCCGTCGAGCCACCCCACGGGTACCCCGAGGTTGAGGACGGTGCCGGGCGCCTGGGCCTCGAACGTGTGGGATGCCGCGACCGCGTCGAACGGACGGCGCGCCCCCACGGCCCGCAGCCAGCGCCTCAGCTCCACCGCACGCAGCCGGGCGTCCAGGGCGGCCCAGGCCTCGTCCGGCTCGAACGCCGCGAGCAGCTCGGCCGCCGTGCCGGTCCCGCCCACCCCGAGCGCCACGATCATCGGCGCGTCGTCGGGCACCCGCTCGCGCACCCGGGCCGCGGCCGACGTGGTCTGGACGCGGCGGCCATGACCCGGCAGGGGGTCGACGTCCCCGGCGAGCACCACCTCGTGCGCGGCGAGCCCGGCACGGTGCGCCATCGCCACGGCCGTGCGGACCGCGAGCTCGGCCGGCCCGGCCACCACGACGACCCCGCCGGGCGCCAGCCGCACCCCACGCGGACGGTCGAACGTCCGCACCAGCACCGACAGCGGGACCGACGCGTGGGGGTCGTCGAACCCGGCGAGCAGCCGCAGCGGGATGCCCAGCTCGAGGAGCGCGGCCACGCTGGTGCCGGCGTGCGCGGCGAGACCGGCGGCGGTCGGCTCGTCGTCCACGGCCTCGTCGTCCACGGCCTCGTCAGGTGCGGCGTCCTCAGCGGGCGCGACGTCGACGGGCGCGGTCTCGGCGCCCGGCTCGACCTCGGCGCCCGGCTCGACCTCGGCGCCCGGCTCCTCGACCGTCCCGGCGGCGGCTCCCGGGGCGGCCGTGCCTGCCCGGGTCAGGCGGGGCGGGGCCGGGGCCGGGGTCCAGGCCGGCGGCTCCGGCTCGGCGGCCCCCGCGTCGTCGTGGGTCGCGTCGCCCTCCGACGGCGCCGGGCGCGCAGGCTCGGCGGTCATGCGCTGCACGGACGCGAGCACCTCCGCGAACGCCGGACTCGCGGTCGAGACCTCAGGGGCCGACTCGATGGCATCGGCCGCCGCCATCAACGCGTCCAGGCCCACCGGCTCGGCCGTCGTGCCCGACGGGCGGGTGTCGTCGGTCGGGGCCGGGCGCGAGCGCGGCACCCGGCGCTGCGGCGCGTCGGGCACCTCGACGGTGAGCTCGTAGTGCTCGCGTGCGAAGAACCCGGCGATCCCACCGGTGCGGACCCGCTCGGCGCGGACGATCTTGGCGTCGGGGCCCATCTCCTCGCGGACCCGGAGCATGAGGGAACGCAGATCCTGCCCGTCAAGCAGCAATCGCGTGGACATCGGTCACCACACCCACCGTCTCGATCTGCAGCCCCGCACCCGTCACCTCGCTGTAGGAGAGCACCGGCAGGGCCGGCAGCGACAGGACCACGGTACGGCGCAGAGCGGCACGCAGGGCGGGGGCACACACGAGGACCACCTGACGGCCACCGGCCTCGGCGCGCGCGACCTGGGTGCGCAGCGAGGACAGCAGCCCGTCGACCCGGGCGGGCTCGAGCAGCAGCTGGGCCCCGCCCTCGGCCGGCCGGATCGCCTCGACCAGGGAGTGCTCGAGCGACGGGTCGAGCGTGATGACGCGCAGCACACCCTCGCTCGCGTACGGCGCCGCGAGCGCCGGGCCCAGCCCGCCGCGGGCGGCCTCGACCAGGCCCTCGGGGTCGGTGGAGATCTTGGCGCGCAGGGTGAGCGCCTCGAAGATCCGGCCGAGGTCGCGCACCGGGACCCGCTCGGCGAGCAGGCCCTGGAGGACGCGCTGCACCTCGCCCAGGGTCAGCAGGCTCGGCACGAGCTCGTCGACCACCGACGGGTTGACCTGCTTGACGCCCTCGGTGAGCACCCGGACGTCCTCGCGGGAGAGCAGCCGCGGCGCATGCGCGTCGATGATCGCACCGAGGTGGGTGATGAGCACCGAGACGCGGTCGACCACGGTGGCGCCGACCAGCTCCGCGGAGTGCCGCAGCTCGGCCGGGATCCACTTGCCGGCCAGGCCGAACACCGGCTCGACCACGGCGGTGCCGGCCAGGCCCTCGAGGTTGTCGCCGAGCGCGAGCAGCCGCCCGGAGGGCGCCTCGCCGCGACCGACCTCGACGCCGGAGATCTTGACCAGGTACGTCGAGCGCGGCAGGTCCACCGAGTCGCGGGTGCGCACCGGGGGCACCACGACACCGAGGTCGAGCGCGATCTTGCGGCGCAGGCCGCGCACCCGGGCCAGGAGGTCGGCGTCGCCACCGGTGCCCACCAGGTCCACCAGGTCCGGGGCCAGCAGGATCTCCAGCGCGGGGACCCGCATCTGCTCGATGAGCGCCTCGGGGCTGTCGGACGACGGCGGCGCGGTGACCTCGGACGCGGCCCGCTCGGCCACGGCCAGCGCCTTGGACTTCGAGGCCTTGATCCGCTGCGCGACGATCAGCAGCACGCTGCCCACCAGCATGAACGGCAGCTTGGGCATGCCCGGCACCAGCGCCAGCCCGATCGCCGAGCTGCCCGCGATGAGCAGCGCGGTGCGCGACTGGGTCAGCTGCTCGCTGGCGGCCGTGCCCATGTCCGCCTCGGCCGTGGCCCTCGTCACGATCAGACCGGTGGACACCGACATCAGCAGCGCGGGGATCTGGGTCACCAGACCGTCGCCGACGGTCAGCAGGCTGAACCTGTTGATCGCGTCGCCCGCAGACATGCCCATCTGCAGCATCCCGACCGCGAACCCGCCGAGCAGGTTGATGACGGTGATGATGATGCCCGCGATCGCGTCGCCCTTGACGAACTTCGAGCCACCGTCCATCGCGCCGTAGAAGTCGGCCTCCGCGGCGACCTCCTTGCGGCGCCGGCGCGCCTCGTCCTCGTCGATCAGGCCCGAGTTCAGGTCGGCGTCGATGGCCATCTGCTTGCCCGGCATCGCGTCCAGGGTGAACCGCGCACCCACCTCGGCGACCCGGCCCGCACCGTTGGTGATCACGGCGAACTGGATGACCACCAGGATCAGGAAGATCACCAGGCCGATCACCAGGGACCCGCCCACCACGTAGTGCCCGAACGCATCGATGACGTGCCCGGCGTAGCCGTCGCGCAGCACCAGGCGGGTGGAGGCGACGTTGAGGCCGAGCCGGAACAGGGTGAGCACCAGCAGCAGCGAGGGGAACACCGAGAAGTCCAACGGCTTCATCACGTACATGCTGGTCAGCAGCACCACGAGGGACAGCGCGATGTTCATCACGATGAGCACGTCGAGCATCGCTGCGGGCAGCGGCACCACGAGCAGCAGCACGATGCCGACCACACCGGCCGGGACGGCCAGCTGGCTGAGGTTGACGAGCTTCATCGTGTTCCTCCTGTGGCGGGGGGCGTGCGGTGGTCGGTCATGCCGCCACCGCCTCGAGGTTCGAAGGTCCGCCCGGGGCACGGTGGATGCCCTGCGCGGAACCGCGGCGACGCAGCGCCATGACGAAGGCGAGCACCTTGGCGACGGCCACGTACAGGTGGGCCGGGATCTCGTGGCCGATCTCGCACGCCGCGTGCAGGGCACGGGCCAGCGGCACGTCCTCGACCATCGGCACGCGCTTGGCGGCGGCCTCCTTGCGGATCCGCGCGGCGATGTGGCCGGCGCCCTTGGCCACGACCTTGGGCGCGCCGCTGCCCGGCTGGTACCGCAGCGCGACCGCGACGTGCGTCGGGTTGACCAGGACGACGTCCGCGTCGGCGACCGAGGCGATCATCCGGTTGCGGCTCATCGCGAGCTGGCGGGATCGGATCTGGCCCTTGACCAGGGGGTCGCCCTCGGACTGCTTGTGCTCGTCCTTGATCTCCTTCTTCGACATCCGGGTCTTCTTGCGGTTGCGCTTGACGATCACCGCGACGTCGAAGGCCGCCAGCACGAGGCCGGCGAGCACCGCGGTGCGCACCAGCCCGGTCACCCCGTCACCCGCGGCGGCGAGGATCGCGCTCAGCGAGTGGGTCCCGGAGCCGAGCATCATCGGGACCAGACCCTGGACCACGGACCACAGCACCATGCCGATCGCCGCGGTCTTGAGCGCCGCCTTGGCGCCCTGCCACAGCGACTGCATGCCGAAGACCCGCTTGAGCCCCTTGGCGATGTTGAACTGCTCGACCCTCGGCTTGAGCTTCTTCGTGGACACGTGCACGCCGCCCTGCATCGCCGAGCCGACGATCGCGGCGAGCACGACCGCCCCGAACAGCGGCGCGAGGGTGGCCAGGATCGATCCCAGGCCGCCGCCCAGCGCGGCGGTCGCGAGCGCCGGGTCGGGGTCGGCGATCACCCGGCGCACCATCGCCATCTGCTCCGCCCCGGCCCTGGACGCGCTGGACACCACGACGGGCAGCACCAGGGCACCGACCCCGACGCCGAGCCACGCGGACAGGTCCTGGGACTTCTGCAGCGACCCGTCGCGACGGGCCTCCTTCATCCGCTTCGGTGTGGCCTTCTCGCTGCGGTCCTGGCCGTCGCTCATCGGGTCACCCCCAGCAGGGAGGACAGCGAGGAGTCGGTGAGGGCGGCCACCACGTGCGGCAGCGCGAGGTAGGCGGTGACGCCGAGGCTCAGGGTCAGCAGGATCTTGAGCGGGAAGCCCAGCGCGAAGGCGTTCAGCGCGGGCGCCACCCGGGTCAGGAGGCCGAGGCCGACGTCGGCCAGGAACAGCACGGCGATCAGCGGCCCGGCGATCTGCAGCGCGGCGACGAACATGTCCGTCAGCCCGGTGGTGAGGGTGTGGCCCAGGGTCGCCAGGTCCGGCGCGGAGCCGAGCGGCAGCGCGTCGAACGTGCGCGCCAGCCCGGCGATGATCACCTGGTACGCGTTCGAGGCGAAGAGCAGCACGAGGGTCGTGAGCTGGTAGAGCTTGCTCCACTGCGCGCCGTTGGTCAGCGACATCGGGTCGAAGGCGCTGGCCAGCTGGAAGCCGCCGAACAGGTCGATCATCGCGCCGGCGGACTGGACGGCGGAGAACACCAGGACGACCACGAAGCCGAGGGCGGCGCCCACCAGCACCTGGAGCAGCACGTCGCCGAGGAAGGCCCCGGTCCCCGATGCGATCGAGCCGCCGGCCGGGGTGCCCGCGTCCGCTGCCGCACGCGCGGCGCGCGGCGCGACCGCGAGCCCGAGCCCCATCGCGAGCATCGCCTTGACGGTCCCGGGCACGGCGCGGTGCGAGAACGGCGGCGCGATCACCAGGAAGGCGGCGATCCGCACCCCGGCGAGCATCACCACCTCGACGGCGGCGAGCGGGAGGGTCAGCTGCACGGCTCAACCCCCCAGCAGGTCGGGGATCCGCGCGAACATCTCGGTGGTGAACGAGAGCGCCTCGCTGATCATCCAGTGCCCGGCGATCAGCAGCGCGATCGCGACGGCGACGGCCTTGGGCACGAACGAGAGGGTGACCTCCTGGACCTGCGTGATCGACTGGAGCAGCGAGACCGCGAACCCCACCACCAGTGCGGTGATGAGGATGGGCGCGGCGAGCTTGGCGGCCAGCAGCAGTGCCTGCAGGCCGATGTCGAGGACGGCGGTGGTGTCCATCAGCCGAAGCTCCCCACCAGCGACGTGACCACCAGGCCCCAGCCGTCGACCAGCACGAACAGCAGCAGCTTGAACGGCAGGGAGACCATCACCGGCGGCAGCATCATCATGCCCATGCTCATCAGGGACGCCGAGACCACCAGGTCGATCACCAGGAACGGCACGAAGATCACGAACCCGATGAGGAACGCCGAGCGCAGCTCGGAGAGCATGAACGCCGGGATCAGCGTCGTCATCTCGACGCTCTCGGGCGACTCGGGGTTCGGCCGGTCGGCGGCCCGGGTGACCAGCGCGATGTCCGACTCGCGGGTCTGACCGAGCATGAACTCACGCAGCGGGCCCTGACCCACGTCGACGGCCTCGGTGAACGTCATCTCGCCGTGCAGGTACGGCTGCACGGCCGTGTCGTTGATCTGGCTGACCACGGGCGCCATGACGAACAGCGACAGGAACAGGGCGAGGCCCGCGATCACCTGGTTCGGCGGCACGCCCTGCAGGCCCAGCGCGTTCCGGGTCAGCGCCAGGACCACGAAGATCTTGGTGAACCCGGTCATCATCAGCAGCAGCGACGGCGCGACCGACAGCAGCGTGATCGTCAGCAGCACCACGACCGGGCTGCTGGGCGACCCGTCGACGCCGTTGATGTCCAGCGTGACGGTGGGACCCGGGTCGCCGGGGCTCGTCGGGTCGGCCGGGGCGGTGGGCGCGGCCGGGTCCACCGGGGAGCCCGCCGCGTAGGCGACCTGGGTACCGAGCATCGCGAGCGCGAGCGCGATCAGCACCGCGAGCCCGAGCGAGAAGAGCACGCTCGGACGCCGCCGTGCGGTGGGACGCCCCGAGGGGGCGACCGGCTGGGCAGTCAACGCCTGATGGTCCGTTCCTGCACCGCAACCACCGCCTGACGCCACGTGCTGGGCGCCAGGATCGATCCCTCGAGGGGGCTGCGGGGCGTGGGGACCGCGGGCGTCCGTGCCGCGGGGGTCGACGGGTGGGCGGGGCCGGTCCGGCGGACGGTGTCCGCCGGGACGGGGGTGGCGCCAGGAACGGCGTCGGTGGTGTCGGTCATGTCGGTCGTGTCGAGGTCGTCGAGACCGTCGAGGTCGCCGACCATGCGCGCCAGGTCGGCGGGGTCGATCTCGACGCGCACGGCGTCCGGCTCGGCCGGCGCGGTGGCGAGCTCCGTGAGCAGGGAGACGCCCTGTTCGGTGACACCCAGCAGCAGGCGCCGGCCCTCGACCTCGACCACCGCGACGCCGCTGTGCCGGCCCAGGCTCTGCCGGCCGACGACGGACACGGTGGTGACCTTCGCGCGGGCCCGGCCGCCGCCGGTCCGCCGGGCCAGCCACCACAGCAGGCCCAGCACGACCGCCAGCGCGAGGACCACGCGCAGGCCGAGGACGAGTGCCGAGGTGTCCATCAGGCAGTGGCGCTCTCGGAGACGATCTCGGTGATCCGGATGCCGTAGTCCTCGTCGACCACGACGACCTCGCCACGGGCGACCAGACGCCCGTTGACCATGACGTCGGCCGGGGCACCGGCCGCGCGGTCGAGCTCGAGGATGGTGCCGGGCACCAGGTCGAGCACCTGGCGCACCGGGAGCCGGGTGCGGCCGATCTCGGCGGTCAGGGTCATCTCGACGTCGTGCAGCAGGCGCATCCCGTAGGACTCCGAGCGGCGCGGCGCGGCGCCGGCCTCGGCCGGGGACGTCGCGCGCTGGGCGGGCACCTCGGGCACCGAGGCGCGGACCCGCAGCCCGAACCACGCCACGGCGGTGCCCAGGCTGTCGACCAGCGCGTACGTGCGCACGTCCTGCGCGGCCAGGGCGTCGGCCACCGGGGCCTCGACGGTCTCGTCCAGCACGCCGGTGCCCAGCGTGGCGCCGGCGGCCTCGAGGGCCGGGCGCACGGCGTCGGCCAGGGACAGCCCCGCCGCGCCGGCGATCGCCTCGGCGACGGCCTCGCCGGCCACCGCGACCAGGTCGGCGCTCGTCGCGCCGACGAAGCCGACCCGGACCGAGGCGGCGTCGGGCTCGGGCATGCCGGCCGTCGCCGCGTCGACCACCTCGAGCGGCACCGGGGAGGGCAGCGCGGTGGCGAACGCGGCCGCCGCTGCCTGGGCGATCTCGACGTCGGTGGTAGCGGACATGGTGCTCCTCAGTGCTCCTCGAGGTCTGCGGCGACGACCAGGCAGGCCAGCCGCTTCCCGTTGCTGCCGATCGCGGCGTGCGCCATCACGACGTCGTCCACGACCACGTCCAGGGGTGCGTCGGACCGGTGACGCAGACCGACGACGTCCCCGACCTCGAGCTCGCCGATCTCGCCGGGGGTGACCGTCAGCGGTCGGAACCGGACCGAGACGCCGACCGGCACCTCGCGCACCCGCGCGGACAGCGCACGCGCCGCGACGGCGTGGTCACGCAGCTCGTCGGCGGTGCGCGCATCGACACCCTCGCTGTCCCGCAGCGCCGCCAGCACGGCGTCGGCCGGCAGCATCAGGGTCGCGGAGTCCGAGCGGTTGCCCAGCTCGATGGTGAAGCTCGCGACCAGCACGGTCTCCTGGGCCGCGGCGGCCTGGACGAACTGCGGGGCGTACTGCACCGACTTGGCGGTCAGCTCCAGCGGGGTGACGGCGGCGAACGCGTAGGCCAGCTCGTGCAGGCCGTGCTGCACCAGGTCCCGCAGCAGCTGCCACTCGATGTCGGTGAGCTCACGGCCCTCCGCGCCGAGCGGTGCGCCCGGCCCGCCGAGCAGGTAGTCGACCCAGACCATCCCGGCGTCGACCGGCATCTGGAGCACCGCGGTGGTGCGCGCCGGCTCGACCGAGCACAGGATCATCAGGCTGGTGCTCGGCAGCGGCCGGACGTACTCGTCGTAGGTGCGCAGCTCCAGGCGGTCGAGCGCGATCTGGGCCACCTCGCGGGTGCGGGAGGTCAGCAGCGTCCCCCACTGCCGCGCGAAGGTCTCCAGCGCGACCTCCAGGACGCGCGAGTGCTCGCGCGCGAGCGTCATCGGCCGCCGGAAGTCGTAGGGCTCCGGCTCGGCCGACCGCTGGCGGCGCGACGTGGCGGGGGCGGGTGTCACGCGCTGCCCATCGGCCGGGTGCGCCGGGGCATGAGGCGTCGTCGGACACCGGTTCGGCGCAGAGCGCCACATCACCCTCTCGGGTGCCCCGCCGGTGCGGGCCCGGTCCGCGGGGACCGGTGGTCGGGCCCGGGCGTCGTGCCCGGTAGCGGGCCCGGGCCTCCTGCCCGGGACTGGGTGGGCCGGTCACGCCGGCCCGGACGTCACTGGGTGACGAAGTCGGTGAAGTAGAGCCCCATCACCTCCCCCTCGTAGGCCTCCTCGAGCTCGCTGAGCAGCTCGGCCTTGAGCGCCTCGCGCTTGGCCTCGTCGCTGACCTCCTCGAGCGGCTGCTGGGAGAACAGCGCGATCGCCAGGTCCAGGGCCCGCGCGGTGTCGGGGTCCTCCTTGACGTCGGCGGTGAGCTGCAGGGCCATGCCGAGGCGCAGGTAGTGCCCCCCGGCCAGGTTGATGCTGATCGAGTCGATCGCCATCACGGTGCCGGGCTCCTGCTCGGGCTCGGCAGGGGCGGACTGGGAGGTGGCGGCGCCGTCGGCCGCGGCGGCCTTGGGCTTGAGCACGAACCAGTACCCCGCGCCGGCCGCGACCAGCACCACGACGAGCAGGATGACGAGGAGCTTCTTCTTCGAGCCCTTCTTCGCCGGGATCTCCTGGACGGAGGCGTCGCCGGAGGACCCACCCTTGGCGCCGATCTTCTTCTTCTCGGAGACGACCCGTGTCTCGGTCGGCATCGGAGTCACCCTCTCTCAGCTGCGATGTCGGGCAGGTACTTGCGGATCTCGTCGGAGACCGGGGTCAGCACGACCAGGTCGACACGACGGTTGGCGGAGTACGGGTCGCCGCCGTCGTCGGCGAGCGGACGCTGGTCACCGAAGGACACGGCCGCGATCCGGTTGCCCGGCACGTAGCCGCGTTCCACGAGCCGGCGAGCGACCTTCGTGGCACGGTCGGCGGCGAGCTCCCAGTTCGTCTCGTACCGCTGGCTGGGCAGGGTGTTGGCGTTCCCCTCGACCGAGATCTGGTCCTTGAGGGTCGCGAGCACCGAGCCGGTCGTGTCGATCACGACGCCGGCCGTGGGCGTCAGCGTCGCCGAGTCGGGTGAGAAGAACACGTCGTCGGCGACCATGCCGATGATCAGGCCGCGGTCGCTGACCCGGAACGTGACACGGTCGGAGAGGTTCTCCTGGTCCAGCGCGCCGGAGATCTTGTCGACGATGTCGGCCAGCCGCTCGTACTCGGTCACCGCCAGGTCGTAGTTCTTCTGCTCCTGGCTCAGGTCGGTGTCCGGCGTCGGCGGGTCCTGGATCTGGGCGTCGACCACGCTCGCGGTGAAGTCCGGCGAGATCTCGTAGGTGTCCAGCCCGCTGAGCACGCCGGCTCCGCCGGCCATCATCGACGGGGCCTGCTGGCCGAACCCGATCGCCAGCGACCTGCGCAGCTGCTCGAACTTGATGGTGTCGATCTGGCTCATCGCGAACAGCACGATGAACAGGCCGACGAGCACGGTCATCATGTCCGCGTAGGACACGGCCCACCGTTCGTGGTTCTCGTGCTCCTCGTGGTCCTCGTGCTTCTTGCGGCTGCGCCCGTGGCTGCCGTGACCGTGGCCGGAGCTCATGCGGCCTCCTTGACCGTCCCGGGCGGCATGAGGCTGCGCAGCCGCTGGCCGACCAGCCGCGGGTTGGCGCCGGCCTGGATCGCGAGCAGGCCCTCGACGACCATCTCCATGTGCGCGACCTCGAGCTCCGAGACCCGCGTGATGCGGGCGGAGATCGGCAGCCAGATGAGGTTCGCGGTGAGCAGGCCCCACAGGGTCGCGACGAACGCGGAGCCGATCATGGCGCCGAGCTCCTCCGGGTTGGACAGGTTCTCCAGCACGTGCACCAGCGACACGACGGTGCCGATGATGCCGACCGTCGGTGCGTAGCCGCCCATGTTCGAGAAGAACTTGGCGCTGACCTTGTCCGCGGACTTCTTGGACTGGATCTTGGCCTCGAGCATGTCGCGCAGGTCGTCCGGGTCGGTGCCGTCGATCGCGGACTGCAGGCCCTCGCGCAGGAAGTCGTCATCGACGTCCTTGGTCGCGTCCTCGAGGGCGAGCAGGCCCTCACGGCGGGCCTTGTCGGCGAGCTTGACGATCGCGTCGACAGTCTCGTCGCCGTCGGGGAACTTGTACATCAGCCAGCTGTTGAGGTTCTTGAGCGTGCGGAGGACGTCCTTGAGCGTGCCGCTGGCCAGACCGGCGCCGATCGTCCCGCCGATCACCAGGATCATCGGTGGGAAGAGCACGACGGACATCGGGGTCGACCCCTCGAGGAAGATCGAGAGGATGACCATCCCGAAGGCGAAGGCGATGCCTGCGAACGTTGCCGGGTCCATCAGTCACCGTCCGGCACGGAGCTCAGCGGGCGGGCGACGGGCCGCAGCTCGGTGACCGCGGCGACCTGCTCGGCGTCGGGCTCGCGGGCGAGGGCCATCGTCGCGGCGACGACGCGTGCGCGGTAGTCGACGACGAGACCGGTGACCTCCTCCATCGACTCGGCGACGATGTACTTCGTCCCGTCGATGAGGGTCAGGATCGTGTCCGGCGTGCTCTCGACACGTTGCAGCAGGTCGGGGTTGACCGCGAAGCGCGGTCCGTTGAGGCGCGTGACGACGATCATGAGTCCATCCCTGGTGTGCATCCGGGCCCGTCCATGAGCCCTTCAGGGTGCTGATCGGCCGGGCCCGGCGACGTCTGAGGGTTTGCCCGGCCCCGTCCCATCCCGACCGCCGCGCCGCCCAGCGCCGCGGTGCGCCCGGCACCCCGGGCCGCCCAGCCCCCGCCCCGCCGGCCCTCCCGCCGCCCGGTCCCGGCGCCCGCGAGGAGATCGTGGAACTTCCGGCGCACAGCTCGAGTCGGAAGTTCCACGATCTGCCGGGCGTCGGTGGACCGGTGGCCTGCGGGCCGCCTGGGTCCGCACGACCCCGGGCGTGGCACGGCCCGGCACCCGGGGTGCGGGTGCCGGGCCGGCGTCGTGGGGTCAGCGCTTGAGGTTGACGAGCTCCTGGAGGACCTCGTCGGAGGTCGTGATGACGCGGGAGTTCGCCTGGAAGCCACGCTGGGCGATGATCAGGCTGGTGAACTCGGCGGACAGGTCGACGTTCGACATCTCCAGCGCGCCGCCGGTCAGGGTGCCGCGACCGTTGGAGCCCGCGGCGCCGACCTGGGCCGCGCCGGAGTTCACGGTGGTCCGGTAGGTCGAGCTGCCGGCCTTCTCCAGGCCGCCGGGGTTGGAGAACGACGCCAGCGCGATCCGCCCGATCGCCTGCTTGAGGCCGTTGGAGAACGAGCCGAGCAGCGTGCCGTCGGCGCCGATGGTGAACGACTGGAGCGTCCCGGCGGCGCGGCCGTCCTGGGTCACGGACTCGACCGACGTGATGCCGGCGTACCCGGTCAGTGCCGTGAGGTCCACCGTCATGCCGCCGACGGTGAGCGTGCCGTCGTTCCCCGGGGTGCCGGTGGTGTCCAGCGTCCCGTCGGCGTTGAACGTCAGCGTGCCGGTGCCGTTCGCGGCGCCTGCGACGCCGGACAGGTCCCAGCCCGCCGCGGTGCGGGTGAAGGCGATGTTGAGCTGGACGGTGTTGCCGGCCGCGTCGTAGGTGTCCATCGAGCGGTTGAGCACGGTGCCGACGGCCGCGTCGTCGGGCAGGTTGCCCTCGAAGGTGGCCGACGTGCTCGCCGCCGCGCCCATCAGCGTGGCGATCGGCAGGCGCAGGTCGGACAGCGGACCGTTGGTGTCCACCGCCCCGGTCGCGTCGGCGGCCCAGCCCTGCACCAGGGCGCCCTCTGGGGTGACCAGCTGACCGGTCGCGTCGAAGCTGAACGAGCCCGCACGGGTGTAGAGCGTCTCGGTGCCGCTGCGGACCGCGAAGAAGCCGTCGCCGGAGATCATGATGTCCGTCGAGCGGTTGGTCAGCTGCGCGGCGCCCTGCTGGAAGTTGGTCGAGATGCCGGCGGTGCGCACGCCCAGGCCGATCTGTGCCGGGTTGGTGCCGCCGATGCCGTTCTGCGGTGCGCCCGCGGCGCTGACCAGCTGGGACAACGTGTCGGAGAACTGCGCCTGCGACGACTTGTACCCGGTGGTGTTGACGTTCGCGATGTTGTTGCCGGTCACGTCGAGCATGGTCTGGTGGGCCCGGAGGCCGCTGATGCCGGAGAAGAGCGAGCGGAGCATGACAGTTCCCTTCGGTGGTGGCCGGCGTCAGGCGGCCGGGGTGGAGGTCTGGGAGTCGGACGAGGCGTCCGAGGAAGAGCCGTCGCCGTCGGTGGTCGAGGCGGGGACCGTGCCGATGGCCGCCACGGAGTCGAGCGGCACCGTGACCCCGTCGACGTTGACCAACGGGGTGCTGTCGGCGAAGGAGACACCCGAGGCGACGCCCGTCTGTCGCACGCCGTCGGCGTCGACGTAGCTGACCTGCTGGCCGACGAGCCCGGCCGCCGCGATCCTCATCTGGAGCGCGAAGCTCTCCCGCGTGGTGTCGGCCATCGCGGTGAGCTGCTCCATCGAGGCCAGCTGGGTGGACTGCGCCATCATCTCGTTGGTGTCCATCGGCGACGACGGGTCCTGGTTGCGCAGCTGGGCGACCAGGAGGGTGAGGAAGGTCTCCTGGTCCATCTGCTGCTTGGGTGCCGCGGCCGCGGTCGACCCGGCGTACAGGGACGTACCCGTGGTCTGGGTGGCGGTGGTGCCCTCGATCATGGACGTCTCCTAGATCTCGAGGTCGAGGCCGCTGGACGAGCGACCGGCGTGGACGGGGGCGGTCGAGGCAGGCACCGGCGCCGTGGCGACCGGGGCCGGTGCGCGACGCGGGGCGGCGAAGCCCCGCGGGTCGGCGCCGCCGCCGGGCAGGTCGCCCAGGTCGAGGTCGGCGCGCATCCCGGTGGCGGCCAGGTCGCGGCGCAGGTCCGGCAACGCCGCGCGCAGCGCCTCGCGAGCGTGGTCGGTGCCGCCGAGCAGCTCGATGCGCACGCCGTCCGTCGCGATGTGCGCGACCACCCGGACCGGGCCCATGCTGTCCGGCTCGACCCGCAGGGTGAGCACGTGGTCCCCGAGCGGCGCCGTGCGCAGCGCGCCCAGCCGGACGCCGAGCTGCTCGGCGAGCGGCGGGGCGGCGACCGGCGCGTGCGGCGCCGCGGACTGGGCCGCAGCCGGCACGGACGTCACGGTGCTCGGTCCGGCGGCCTGCCCGGCGGCCGGTAGCACCCCCGGCACCTGGTCGGCGGCGCGCTGGGTGGGGACCTCGGCGCGCGTCTCGTTCCGCTCGACCGCGGACAGCGCACCGGCGGCGGGTGCGGCGGCGGCCTGGGTGTCGGCGGGCAC